>CAVYKN010000007.1:0-494922 GCA_963769115.1 uncultured Acidimicrobiales bacterium | reverse complement strand
CTGGCGCCGATCCGCACGACATGGGCGTGGCCGAGGCGGGATCGGCCACTGCCGCGAATAGGCAGCGGGTCGACACGGTGGTGCACGCCGTCGCCGGCCACGACCTCCTGGCTGCGCGCGTCGGGTGAGGCCGGCAGCCAGACGACGAAGGTCGAGCCGATGCCGACCGCCGACCGCACTGTGACGTGGCCGCCCTGGGCCTCCGTGAGCTGGCGGGCGATGGTGAGGCCGAGGCCGCGGGCCGCGCCCGTCGCAGGGCCGCCCTCACCCTCCCGGTCGAGGTCGTACCGGCCCCGCCAATAGCGGTGGAACGCCCGCTCGTGGTCGGCCTCGGGCAGGCCAGGTCCCTCGTCCCGCACGGCGATCCAGGCCCAGTCGGCGTGCTGCCCGGCGGCCAGGCGCACGATCGAGCCCACCGGAGCCAGGCGCAGGGCGTTGGTCAGCAGGTTCCCGGCGGCGGTGCGCACCGCGGCCCGATCAGCGACGACGACGAGGCGCTCCGGGGCGTCGACGTCGAGGGTCAGGCGGTGGGCGACGGCCATGGCCCCGTGCTCGGCGGCCAGGGCACGGACCTCGTGGGCCAGGTCGACGCACCCGTCACCCTCCACGGCCAGCCGGCCGTGCACGGCCAGATCATCGACGGTGCGGGCCAGGCGCTCCAGGCCTCGCCTTGCCGCGGCCAGCTGCTGCCCGAGCTCGTCGTCGAGGCCAGGGGTGGTCGTCGCCAGGTCCAGGTTGGTGGCCGCCACGGCCAGCGGGGTACGCAACTCGTGCACGACCTCCTGCAGGTGCCGGCGGTCGTGCTCACGCTGCTCCTGGAGGGCATGCAGGTCGTGCTGCGCCTCGTGCCTCGCGGCGTTCGGCTCGTCCGGCTGATCGCCGTCCACGTCGTCGCCGCTTCGGCTCCAGCGGCCGCTGGCCACCCATGACAGCGCGGCCAACGGGACCATCGCGGCAGCGAGAGCGGCGAGCGTCCAGCGAAGCGCCGACTGGCGCGAGGCCTCGGCCGCGACCTGCGCGCCGGCGCCGTCGACCTGGATGATCGCGACCTGATCGCCGACCTGGTCGACCTTGGTGACCACGGCCGGAGGTTCGGGCGCGGCGCGTCCGACAGCCAGGAGCCCACGAGGACGGCCACCACGGCGACGGCGGACAGCCCGACCGTCAGGCCGGCGGCCAGCGCGACCCGTCGGCGCCCGGCTCGCGTCACGCCCGCGGCACCAGTCGGTAGCCCCGTCCGGTCACGGTCTCGATGGGTTGGCGGTCGCCCGCCTCGGCCAGCTTCCGGCGCAGGTTGCTGATCGTCACCCGCACGGTGTTGGTGAAGGGATCGGCGTACTCGTCCCAGACGTGCTCGAGCAGGCGCTCGGCGCTGTGGACCTCGTCGGCGTGCAGGAGGAAGAACCGCAGGAGCGCGAACTCCTTGGGGGTGAGGTCGAGCTCGGTGCCGCTGATGCGGGCCTGATGGCGCGCGGCGTCCAGCTCCAGGTCGTCCCAGCACAGGACGGCGCCGGTCCCGGGGACGTCCCGGCGGAGCAGCGCCCGCACCCGGGCCGTCAGCTCGCCGAGGGCGAATGGCTTGACCAGGTAGTCATCGGCGCCGTGGTCGAGCCCGGCGATGCGGTCCTCGACCCGGTCCCGGGCCGACAGCACGAGGATGCGGGGCGTGTCCGGGGCCTGCGGATGCCCGTCCCGGGGCGTCTCGACGACGTGGCGGCAGATGTCGAGGCCGTCGGCGTCGGGCAGGTTGAGGTCCAGGCAGACCATGTCGTAGTCGTGCACGCCGAGGCGGTCGAGCGCCGAGCGCCCGTCGCCCGCCACGTCCACGGCGTAGCCCTCCCGACGCAGGCCGGCCGCCACCGCGCCCGCCAGATCCTCCTCGTCCTCGACCACGAGGATGCGCATGATGCTCTCCTGGTACGGGGAACACCCCACGTCACCAGGGGATCAACGCCCGTCGGGGCCTCCTGGTTCCCGGAAACGGCCCGGTCACCCGGACGGGTCACTGCGCGAGCCCGATGGGCGGCGCCTCCCATTCCTTCAACGTCGGCAGCACCTGGTCCACGAAGCAGGCGATGTTGCGCTCGGCCTCCTCGTACGGCATGCCGCCGTAGCAGAAGTTGGGCGTGAAGGCGGCCATGTCGATCGTCTCGCGGATCACGTCCAGCTTCGCCAGCACCTGCTCGGGCGTGCCCCAAGGCATGAGCGCCACGAAGTCGTTGACCGCCCCGTCGGTGCCGTGGCGGTCGATGTAGTGAGCGATGGACGCGTAGAACTCGTAGCCCGCCACGCCCTCGTGGGGCGCCTGGTCGAACGCGTAGTGGCGCAGGACCGAGCGGTAGTACTCGCCGATGTACTCGTGGGCCAGCTCCTCGGCCCGGTCGGCGTCCTCGTCGACGAAGAGGAAGCCACTGCAGACGGGCGGCGGCGGCTCACCGTCGTTCACGTCGGCCCACGCCTTCCGGTACACCGCGAAGTCCTCGCGGACCATCGCCCACGGCTTCTGGACGATGACGAGCAGCCCCACACCCAGCTCGGCCATGATCGGCATGGAGTCCGGCGAGACCGCGGCGGCGTAGGTGCGTCCCCGGAACGAGTGCTGCGGCCGGGGCCGGAGCTCACGGCGGGGCTGGGAGACGAACTCACCCTCGTGCTCGACGTGACCGTCCTCCAGGCCCCGCAGGAGCACCCCCGCGTACTCGATGAACCGCTCCCGTGAGGTGTCCATCGGCACCCGGAAACCGTCGTACTCGACCTTGGCGATGCCCCGGCCGATGCCGAGCAGCACCCGCCCACCGGACAGGTTGTCGAGCAGCGTGATCTGCTCGGCGAGGCGGACGGGATCGTGCCAGGGAAGCACGATCACCCCGGTGCCGAGCTGGATGCGCCGGGTCTGGCCGGCCAGGTAGGTCAGCAGCTGCAGCGGGTCCGGGCACATCGTGTACTCGGTGAAGTGGTGCTCGACCGTCCACACCGAGTCGAACCCCCACATCTCGGCCTGCAGCGCGAAGCCGAGCTCTCGGTGGTACACCTCCGCGTCGGTCCGGGCGCCCTGCGGGTTCTGGAAGGTGACCGAGTAGCCGACGTGCATGTGCCACGAGTCTGCTCCACAGACCGCGGATCCGCGGTCCCGGGCTTCTATCCTGGGTGCCGTGGCGGTCGAGCCGGGCGCGCGAGCAGAGGTCAAGTTGACCGTGGGCGATGACGACACCGCCGTCGCGTTCGGCTCCGGTGACGTCCCCGTCCTCGCTACGCCCAGGGTCGTGGCGCTGTGCGAGGAGGCGTCGGTGGCCGCTGTCGACGGACACCTGCCCGCGGGCCAGACGACGGTCGGGATGCGCATCCAGCTCGACCACCTGCAGCCCAACGGCGTCGGCTCGACCGTGGCCGCCGAAGCCATCCTGGACAAGGTGGAGGGCCGCCGGCTCCACTTCACCGTCGCCGTGCGCGACCACCGCGGGCTCGTGGCCTGCGGCAAGGTCACCCGCGTGATGGTCGACGGCGAGCGCTTCCTCGACAAGCTGTAGCGGCGTTTCGTCTACCAGCCATTTTGGTTCGACCTGGTCATCTACCTGGTCTCACGCATCTCATGGCATCTCATGACGGAAGGTCGCCTTCCGTCACGGTGTGTCCATTCTGTGTCCGGCTAACCCGATAGCCGCCCCGTGCCCACGGCGAGCTCTCGCACGACTGGGCGGAGGTCGAGGGTCTCTTGCAGCGGCTGGGGCCGGCGTGGGCTGAGCTCCGGTCGCTCCTGAACGAGCTCAACGGCGTGCTGGGCTCGGAGGGCTGCAGCCGCGGCCCTCGCGCCGAGCTAGAACGGGCAATCTGGGCGGGTGACTTCCTCCCGCACCGACCGGCTCCAATTTCCGCGAGGTGTTGGGTGATGCGGGTGGAGTCGCTGCGGCTCGAGTGGATCGAGGCACTGATCGACGGCGACGCTGCGTTCACCGAACGATTCGGCATCGCCGTGATCGAGGGATGGGCCGGATTCCCCGAAGCTCTCCCACACGCCCTCGACGCCGCCCGCCCCCACAACGCCGACCCGTGGGGATCCCATCTCTTCTTCGACGACGACGGCGCCCTCGTCGGCTTCGGGGGGTTCAAGGGGCCGCCCATCGGGGGAGAGGTCGAGATCGGGTACGCCATCGCCCCCGCCGTCAAGGCCGAGGCCTGGCCACCACGGCGACACGAACGCTGATCGACTGGGCCCGTGACCGCGGAGCCACCCGTGTCGTCGCCCACACGCTCGCCACCCCGAACGCCTCCACCGCTGTGCTCGTTCACTGCGGGTTCACCCGCACCGCCACCATCGCCGACCCCGACCACGGCGTCGACGACGACGTCTGGCGCTGGGAACTCCAACTCCGCTGACCCCAACAACGACCAGACCGCTCGGATCCATAGCCGGATGCCTCGAGGTCGACTTCGAACCTCGCGAGGACAGTCGCATCTGTGTACGGCTGATCGATGTGTCGTTCGGGCCAACGACAACAACACCCGGGTCGACAACGCCGCCTTCTGCCACCGCGGCGACGACAAGCCCCGTCACGCCACCGGCGACCGAGCCAGGGTCGGTGACGCGGCCATTTCGATGAGCTGCCCTGGGTCCTCCAGGAGGTCGAGGCGGGCAGCACTGCCTCCATTCCGGGTACGGGAGGAACCGGTGTCGGCCCCGTGGGTGCTGTGGCGGTGATCCTGGTCGGTGTGGGCGGCCTTGTGATCGTGACCACACGACGTCGAGCTCGCCCCGGAGCGCTCTGACTTCGACCGACGCCGAGCCTGCCGAACGTCCCCGTCTGCCAACCGGTGCGGCCGGGTCGGGCAGTATCTCTCTGCGACCCCTTGGTGTTATTCGCGATGCGCGGGAGGTATCTCCATGGCCGTGTTGAAACCCGAGCCGACGAGCGGGGCGGCGACCCGCGAGCTCTGGAACGCAGGCGACTACTCAGTCGTAAGCACCCGGCTGATGATCGCGGCCGAGGACTTGTGCGAGACGGCTGACGTACGCGGTGGACAGAGCGCCCTGGATGTCGCAAGCGGCGACGGAAACACTGCGTTGGCGGCCGCTCGGCGCGACTTGCACGTGACCGCCATCGACATCGTGCCGGAGCTCGTAGCCCGAGCGCAGGAACGCGCTCGTCTCGAAGGACTCGAAATCAGCTTCGAAGTGGGAAACGCGGAAGCACTTGATTTCGAGGACAACAGCTTCGACGTTGTGCTGTCCAGCTTCGGTGTTCCCTTCGCAGTCGACCAGCAGGCCGTCGCAGCGGAGCTACTGCGCGTGTGTCGGCCACACGGACGCATCGCGCTCGCGAACTGGTCGCCGCTTGACTTCTGGTCCGAGCTGCCTGCCATCCAAGCAAGGTTCGCACCACCGCCGCCCGGCGCACCCTCACCGATGAAGTGGGGAGCGGAGGACGGCCTTCGAGAGCTGTTCGGGGCATCGCCGTCCATCACCATCCACTCGCGTACCTTCCGATACCGATTCGCGACCGTCGATCGATACCTCGATGCGTTGTTGCCGTCCTACTCGCCGTTCGTGCGGCTGGCCGAGCGCATCGGTCACGACGCTTTCAACGGCTTCACGCAAGACCTCGCCGATCTCGTCGCTCGATGGAACGAAGCCGACGACGGATCGCTCGTGCTTCCGATGACCTACGTCGTCGCCCTCGTCGATCCCCCGTCCTGAACACGCTCACCGCTCGATGCGGCGAGCGATGTCTGCCGAGATGCATGTGGTTGGACTTCAGCCCGAAGGCTGCCTGCTAGCGCTCAGACGACGGCATCGCGTCGAGCGATGCCGGGAGTGTCAGCAGAACACCGGCACCGAGCCGGAGATGACGCCGTCGACGATCGCCCGGGTGAGTTCGACCTGGCCCAGCGACAGGTCTTGGCTTTCACCGACCGCCGCTCCTGAAGCGTCCGTCGTCACACTGAACTCCACGGGATCAGGAGGCGCGCTGCCGTCGGCGGGAGCGACCACAACGGCGTATTGGGTGTCGGGCGCGAAGCCACTCACGTCCACTCGGGCTCGGCACAGGCGCAGTCCCATGAACGTGAAGTCGGTGCGGACGTACGACAGGTTGACGGTCGGTCGGGCGAGCCCGCCGCCGCGGGAGGCGTGGCGGATGCATTCGGCGAGGCTTGCGAACCGCGTTCCGTCCTCGGCCCGGCGAAGGAACTGCCATCCATCCTGACGACAGTCAGCTGGACTGCTCCCGACCGTCTGGGCAGACGTGCCGCCATCCGCCGAGGCGGTGCCTGCACCGATGCCCGCGAGTATCCCGGCGAACGCGACCGCCACGATGATCTTTCGCATCCTCTTACCCCAATCCCCCCCAGTGGATCCGCCGCCGGAGTGGAGCGGGACGGTAACACACCGTCACTGGGCTAGTCGTGACTCTGCGCACGTCGGGCGTCGACCCACACCGGGTGATCAACGCACCACTCAACGGGGCCCACTCCCGCTCGATTCCGCGAATGTCGCAGTCGTGGGACCGAGTTGTGTCGGGCCCCTTGTACCGCCTCATGACCCGTGTTACCACGGCCTTTGGCCCGTGCAAGCAACCGGCCGCGCGGGCGATGGGAACAGCGGGAGTCACTAGGGCGCACGTCATCTCGTGTGTCTGTCTGCTCATGACGAAGGAGGAAGCTCATGGTGATCCGACGGAAGCGGGTCGTGGCAGCGGTGCTGATCACTGCTGGTCTGACCCTCGCACCGGCCTCGGCCGCGTTCGCGGGTGGCGACGACCACCACGGCGGCGGCGGTGCGGGCTGCAACGCTGGCCGTGGCAACGGCTCCGAGACGACCCCAGCCAACGACTGCGATCCCGGCAACTCGGGCGGAGTCAACAACGGCGGCGACTGAGAACCGCTCCTCAGTCGAACCATAGAGGGCCCCCGGCTTCGGCCGGGGGCCCTCTGCGATTGGAGCGGCCAGCAGCGGCCCCCAGGCTCCACGGCGAACTCTCCCAAGACTGGGCGGAGGTCGAGGGTCTGCTGCGGCGGCCGGGGACCGCGTGGGATGGGGTGCGGTCGCTGCTCAACGAGCTTGAAGCAGTGTCGGGTGGATAGGCGCACGTCGGCGTGTCAGCGTGGTGGCGACCCTGGTGAGTCGTCACCGAGGGTCGCTTGCTGGCAGTAGCGGGCCAGGCGTCTCGACACATGCTCAGCTAGCTTCTCGCGGGAATGGGGACAGGCGATGAAGAGGACGAGGACGACGAGGCACCCCTGAGCCGTGAGGCTGCGGCCAATCTCTTGTATGCCGAGTCGGTCTATCGGCACGGCGTATTTTGGAGCACCGCGTACCGGTGGGCCACGATCGCGGTGCTCGTCATGTATGTGCCGTGGCTGAACAGTGATCTGCGAGACCAGCTTGGGGTCTGGGCAGTGATCTTCCCGATTCTGGGTCTGATCGCAGCCGTGCTCGGCGCCGTTCTCGTTCTGAACGACTTGGCCCGGTTCGATGTTGTGCGTCGAATGTACGGGCAGGTCCGCGGGGAGCGCTACATGCCGCGGTGGGAGTTCAGCTCGCGCCAGCTTCAGTGGATTGCCGACCGAAGGATGGTTCGCGGCGGGTCGCTCGGCTGGTTGGTCGTCCTCGCATTCCCGATCCTGCTCGTGCCACTCGGAGTGATCGACATCGTGGCGCTGGTCCTTATCGCAGACTGAGGCGCGGTGCCCCGACGGGGGGTCGGAGGGGTGGCGGGTCGGGGGCGCGGCAACTACGTGAGCCCGAAGGCCGGTGAAGTCCTGTTGCGCGACTACATCGACGAGCACATCAAGCGGCAGCCAGGGCGGCCGGCAACGCGGCACGTCGCGACGCGGAGCCTGCGCCGTCCGCTCGCGGTGTTCGGTGACAAGCCGATCTCGTCGATCCGACCGAGCGATGTCCAGTCGTTATCTGAAGATCGTCTGCTTCAGCCGTTCTGGATCCCGGTGGATGCCGGCTGAGCCTTGCCAACTTCGGCCGCCACAGCCGCCGACGGATGGTCCGCATCGCCATTCGCCTCGGCGCGCTCGTCCAGCAGCGACATCAACGTGCCCGCGTCCCTGTAAAGGTGGCCGTAGGTTCGGAAGAGCGCAGGGATCGAGGGGAATCCTCCCAAGGCAACGATCTGTTCGGGATGGACCCGCTCTCGAATCCAGATCGCGACCGCACTGTGGCGAAGGTCGCGCACCCACAGTGGACCGAGGCCGGCTTCGTCGACCGCGGGAGTCCAGTACTTTCGGTGAAGGAGACCGGGTGACAGCGGGCGGTCGTCCGGAGCGCCGAACACGAGGGCGTCGCCGGCTGTCGCGTCGTTCTCATCCTGTAACCGAGCCAGCGACGAGACCACGAACTCTGGGAGCGGAACGGACCGCACTCTCGCCTTGGCCTTCGGCGGTCCGATCAGGAGCCGCCCGTCGAGCTCGGTCATCGTCTCGACGATGTGCAGCCGGCGTCCGGCCAGGTCGACGTGCTTCCACCGCAGCCCGAGCAGCTCGCCGAGCCGTAGGCCGCAGAAGCCGGCCAGCAGCACGCTCGGGCGGTATCGGGGATGCATCGCGTGCGCGAGGCGCCAGATCTCTTCGTCAGTGAGGAGGTTCATCTCGTTCTCTTCGATGTCGGGGAGCGGCAGGTCCGCCGCCGGGTTGTTGGTGATCAGGCCCTCGTCCACCGCCGCGGCGAGGCAGCGGCTGAGGGTCCGGGCGACGCGGTGGATCGTCGGTGCCTCGAGGTCGACGGTCTCGGGGTCGTCGAGGTCGGTGACCCAGTCGATCAGCATCGGTTGGTCGAGTCGGTCCAGGCTGACCTCGCCGAGGGTCGGCAGGATGTAGGCGTGGGCGTACCGCTCGTCGCACGCGGCCGCGGCCGGTCCGAGGTTCGTCACCGTCGGCCACCACAACTCGAACCAGTCCTCGAGGGTCAGCTTCGACGCGATCGCCTCGGACTGATCGTCCTCCTCGTCCGGCCAACTGTCCTCGTCCCAGCTGTCCTCTTCCCAGCTGTCCTCTTCCCAGCTGTCCTCCGCCCAAGTCCCGTCTTCCCAGCCCTCGTCGTCGCTCCAGGCCTCGCCACGCACGTCGTCGACTGCGGGGGTCACCACCGCCTGCACCACGACGGGCGTCGCCGGCGGCGCTTCAGCTCCACGCGGACGCCGACGACGGCGGACGTTGACCGCGAGCAGCACAGCGAGGACGCCGAGCGCGGCCACTGCGACGACAGCCCACAGCAAGCTGCGACTTCCGCTGTCCGGACGACGTGCCACCGCCCTGGTTCGCACCCGACCTCGAAGCGGACGACCCCGACGGGTTGGTCACGATCGTCGTCGGCGTCGCGCCGGTGGTCGTGCCCGTCGCGGTGGACGGCACCTGGGCCCGTGCCGCGGCCACATCGACCGCCGTCTGGTACGTCCGCGGTCCGACCGTCAGCTCGACGGTGTGGCGGCCTGGCTCTGGTAGCCGGACCTCGAGCCGGTACTGCCCCGTCAGGCTCGTTGTCAGCGCGTCGACCGCGGCGAGGAAACCACCCGGCCCAGGGGCGACAGCGCTCCCTCCAGTGGCAGCGGCGAGCGAGGCGACAGCAGGATCGACACGGGTGCCTGTCGACACGACGTGGAGTCGCACGCCGGCGCGCCCGAGGGCGGCCTGCAGCTGCGCGAGGTCGGCGCCGGCCAGCGACTGGTCGGAGACGAGCGCGATGACGTGCCGCCGCGACCCCACCGTCGGCAGCTCGGCGGCCATCCGCCCGAGCGCCAGGACCAGCTCCGGGGGCCCGCCGGCGGGCTTGGCCCCCACCTTCGCGATGTTGCCGATGACAGCGGCGCGGTCTGCGCTCGCTGGACCGGCGACGCCGCTGGTCGACGCGACTGCGGTCCGCGTGCCGGCGTCGATGTCGCGGGCCAGCTCCAGCGTGGCGCCCTGGGCGGCCACGATCGCTTGGCGCGTCACGCCGGCACCGTCGTCGAAGACGAGGCCGACGGCGAGGTCTGCTGGATCCAGAGGCGTGGCTTCGAGGACCTGACCGCCCTGCACCCGGAACGCGCTGGGAGGCAGCGGCACGCTGGCTTCCCGCTCCGGAACCGCCACATCGATGGCGACGAGCGGTGAGCGGCTGGCGTCGACGGCGACGATCTGGAGGTCACCGGGGGTCTGTGCGCCTGCGGTGCCGGGCGCGCCGAACTCGACCGCGATGCCGACCAGTGCTCCGAGCATGCCCGTGCACAACCGCCGCGCGACTACCGCGCCATCCGCCACTGCCTAGGGCTACCCCATGGTTGCTGGCCTGTCAACGCCGGGTTACGTTGAGCCCAACGGCGAAAGGCAGGAGGCGGGAAATGCTCTTGGCGTCCTCACCCAGACGGGTGACCTCTCGAGTGATCCTCGGGATGTCGGTTTCCATCGTGGCTGTGGGCCTGGGCGGCTCGTGGGCCGCGCCGGCCGGAGCGCAGGCGCAGCAGGCGCCGGCCTCTGTCACGTTGGTGCATGGGGTGCGCGGCCTCGTGGCGGACGTGTACGTCGACGGGGAGCTCGCGCTGCCTGCCTTCCAGCCACTTCGCAGCACCGACCCGATCGCGCTGGCGCCGGGCCCGCACGTGGTCGACGTGCGTACCTCCGGCGCGGCGGCGACGGCGACACCGCTGCTGCACACCACCCTCACTCTGACGTCCGGCGCCCAGCAGTCCGCGGTCGTCCATCTCGACGCGGCGGGCAACCCCACCGCGTCGCTGTACACGGACGACGTCAGCGCGGTGCCGGCCGGCAGCAGTCGCATCGTCGTGCGGCACGCTGCGGCCGTGGGACCGATCGACGTTCTCGTCGACACGCAGACCGTCGCCAGCGGACTCGAGAATGGAAACGAGGCCAAGCAAGCCATCGCCGCGGCCTCGCACCAGGTGTCGGTGGTTGATCCGTCGACCAAGGCCGCGCTGGCCCCGCCGGACGCGTTGGACTTCGCCGAGGGCTCGGCCAACTTCATGTACCTGATCGGCGCGCAGGCGGACAACACGCTCGGCTGGGCGGTCGTCAACGTGCCCGGTCTCCAGACTTCTCCGACGCGGGTGCAGACCGGCGATGGAAGCGTCGCGCTCGGCTCGCAGACCGGCTGGCGACCGATCTCCGTGCTGGCGCTGGTCCTCTGCATCATCGCGCTCGCTCTAACGGGCGCGTGGGCGGCCCTCAGGCTGCGAAGCCGGCCACGCGTGACGTGAACGTCTCGCGGGCCGTCGGTGTGCTTGCCGCGGTGGCGGTGACGTTCGCCACGGCGGTCACGGCCGCCGCCGTTTTGCCCACGGTCGTCGGCTGGGCGAGCGGTGCCGGCGCGACCGTCACGGTCATGGCCGCGACGCCAACCGCTGGCGTGACGCCGGCTCGCGAGTCGACCTCGACCGCGCTCACGACTCGTCGCCTCCCGAGCTCCGTCCTGGCCGCCGATCGAAGGACCGCAGACGTCAGACCAGCCGCGGCCGAGCACGCCGCGGGGCACCGCTGCAGCGGCGCGGTCCACCGCGGCCGCCGCGTTCGTACCGGGAGCCGCCGGCACACCGACCACCACGATCGTCACGCACTCGGCGAGCGTCGAACAGCTCGCACCGGCGCGAGTGCCGCCGCCGGTGGGCGTCGAGATCGCCGGCGCGGAGGTCCGCGGGCTCGTGGTGCCCACCGCGGTCGACGCCACGACCGGCGAGCTCGCGATCCCGGACGACCCGACAGTCGTGGGCTGGTACCAGTACGGCCCGAGCCCGGGCCAGCCCGGATCCGCGGTGCTCGCCGGACATCTCGACTGGCATCGCCGACCGGGCGCGTTCCAGCGCCTCGGGCGGGTCTCCCTGGGCTCCATCGTGACGATCCAGTACGCCGACGGCTCGTCGCAACGCTTCCAAGTCGTCGACAACATCCTGATCCCGAAGCCGTCGCTGCCGGTCTCCGACGTCTTCGAGCGCACCGGTCTCCCGACGCTGCGCTTGATCACCTGTGGTGGCACGTTCGACGGCCGAACCCGCCACTACAGGAGCAACGTCGTCGTCACGGCCGTGCCGATCGACTGACCTGCTCACGCGTCGTGGACGCGTCGGGAACAGTCCAGCTGTGCTCGAGCGCCGCCGCGATCTCAACCGATCTCAACGACCCGACGAGCTCTGACCTGGATGGCCCCGCTCTCCCAGCGAGGCCATCCAGGCAAGGCGTCTAGTCGTTGATGTGGAAGTCGGTGAAGGTGAACCGCTGCGATGTGCCGTTGGTGTCCACGACCTCTACCCCGTAATCCACCTGCCACGTCGTGGTCGGGGTCCAGCCCCGGGCACGGACATCGGCGAAGAACGCGGCCAGCGGCATGGTGCCGGACAGTTGCGGCGTCACCGAGACGTAGGTGAGGATCCCGCCGTCACCAGAACCCGAGCGCCAGACCTGGTACTGCTTGCCACCGATGGTGGTCGTACCGATCATGTCGCCGGCGGGGCGCTGGTTCCAGTTCTCGGTCCAGATCATCAACTCGTGGCTGAAGTCGTTACCGATCCAGATGTCGAAGGCGATGTTCCAGATGCAGCCGGCGCAGCGTGGCCCGCTGCCCGCGAACCGGGCCGACGAGATGGTGGACAGCGCCCGGTTGTTGTAGTCGCGATGGACGTTCAGGTAGGTCTGCACCGACAGGTCCGAGTGATTGGGCGTGTTCGAGTCCGCGTACCAGTTGTCGTAGTCGCAGGCCTTGATGACCGAGTTGCCACCGGCGTTGTCGTTCCAGTTGTTGTTGTGGACGAAGTACTCCTCGCCGTTGCTCTCGAAGAACGACCGGCCAGCGCCCTCGCCAATGGTTTCCCCGTTGGTGCAGGTCTGGGATGGCGGTCCTGACGGGCGGCGGCTGCTGCGGCGGTGCGCAGCCGAGCAGTGCCAGCAGCGTGGATGCAGCCGCCGTTGCCGCTGCGAGTCGGATCTTCATCATTTCTCCTAATCAGCCCGCTGGATTGAACGTGGACCGACTGGACGCGCACCCCGTCCAGCGCCGGCCGCTTCGATTCGCCCGCACTTGGTCACCACTCGTCCCGCCCGCCCCGCCCGGGACAGCGTGGACCTGTTTCGCCCGCCGACAGGGTAGCGCGGCGAAGACGGGCTGCCAGGCTCGTGCAGCTGTGCTGCGATCGCGGCCGCTACCGTCGGCGGTCGACCGATGGAGGTCACATGGGGGACCAGCATCTCGTGATCCGGCGCGGCCGCCACTTCGGTTGGTGGATAGAGGGCCGGTCGAAGCGCCTCTTCATGATGGACTGGTGGCCCACGAAAGGACTGGCCCTGCGGGTCGCCAACCTGTGGGCTCGAGGAGTCCGCCGGACCGGAGCCGGACAGGTCACGATCGAGGTGCGCGACCCACCGGCATGACCGCGGGCCGCGCTGCCGGCGCGGGTGTGATCAGGGACTGCAGAAGCGAAGCGGTCCGCACCCAGCCGCCCTGGTTCTCGTCGTCGGAACCGACGAGGCCGGTCGTGCCGGAGCAGGCGATGCCTTCCATCTTGTGACCGGGGAAGGTGCCGAGGGACTGCGGGGTCTGCATCGTGAGGACCGGCCCGCACACCGTCGAAGCCCACGGTCCCGATGCGGTACATGGCGGAGTCGAACGGTCCGTTGGCGCCTGGATCCGAAGCCGACGAGGCGACCAGCCGCGTCCCGACCAGCGTGAGGTCGCTGATCTGGCGGGCGTTCGCGGTCGGGTACGGCACGGTGACCTTGGCCGATGCCACCTGGCCGAACGTCCCAGTTGAAGGGACGAACGTCGCCGCGTACACGGTGCCCGGCGCCGTTGATGAACCGCGCGTCGCCCAGACGGCGATGGTCGTCGACCCGGAACGGGTCAACGCCAGCCCCTCGACGCCGTTGGTGCCCTTCGGAACGGTGAACGTCCGCTCGACGACCACGCTGGAACCGCTGATCGAGAAGATCGTCCCGGCCCCGGTGCTCGTGAGCGTCGCCCACCGGCCCGCCACGCCGGGCACCGACCGCCAGCGACTCCAGATCGGCCGGAGGTGCCGCCCGGGCCACGCCAGCGGCTCGACCTGGCCCGACGTGCTCAGCTTCGAGATCCGGTTCTGGCCCTCGCTCTTGTTGTCGCGCGCGATCAGCCATCCGGTCGGCCCCGGGCGCCAACCCGCTGATCCCTCCCGTGCTCCCCGTGCCGAGCTGCTGCCAGGTCGGTCGTGAACGAGCCGCCGCTCGGGGGCACCGTGCGGGGAGGGCCGGGCGGAGGATCCTCGACGTCGGAGGAGGCGGACCGCACGACAGCAGCATGCCGGCCACGGCTACGACGGCGGCGATGCGGAGCCTTCACACCGTCGACCGTTGGCGCATCTCGGCCGTCGGTCAAACGGCGAGCCCGGGTTCTCGACACCGGTCGACGCGGAGAGTGGTGCCCGACCGCCCGGTCGCGCCCCGATGGGCCAGGCGTAGTGTTCCCGCATGGAACGGGCAGCGATCATCCTGAAGGCCGGGGACCTGCCGGCCACCATCGACTGGTACGGCCGTGTCGGCTTCGAGCAGCGCGGCACCTTCCCCGAGGAGCACCCGACGTGGTGCGAGCTCGGCCGTGACGACCTGGTCGTGCAGTTCCTCGCCGGCGACACGCCGTGGGACGGACCGCCCGCGCTCACCGGTTGCCTCTACGTCCACCCGGCGAGCGTGGACGAGGTCTACGACCAGGTGAAGGATCGTGTCACCTGCGAGTGGGGCGTGGAGGAACGGGACTGGGGTGCTCGCGAGCTGACCCTGCAGGACCCCAACGGCTACTTCATCACCTTCAGCCAGCCTCTCGACGCCTGAGGCGCGGCAGCGGCGGCGCGCTATCCCAGGTTCGAGGAGCGGGGGTAGACGTCGGCCGGATCCGTCACGACGTTGACGAGGTACGGCACGCCGGCAGAGAAGGCACGGTCCAGGGCGGGGCCGATCTCCTCGGGATCGACCACCGTCTCGCCCGCCCCGCCCAACGCCCGCACGACCTCGTCGTAGCGGCAGCCGGGCTGCAGGTCGCAGGCGACGTCCCAGCCGTAGATCGCCCGCATCGGGTGCTTCTCCAGGCCCCACATGCCGTTGTTGCCCACGATCATCACGACCGGGAGATCGTGCCGCACGAGCGTGTCGGCATCCATGAGGCTGAAGCCAGCCGCGCCGTCGCCGAGGAGCAGCACGATCTGGCTGGACGGCCGGGCCACCCGCGCCGCGATGGCGTACCCGGGCCCGTTGCCGAGGCACCCGTACGGACCGGTGTCGAGCCAGCAACCGGGCTGGAACACCTCGATGAACTTCCCGGCGTAGCTCGCGAAGTCGCCGCCGTCGCAGATGACCACGGCGTCGCGCTCGAGCCGCCGGCGGAGCTCGCCGTAGATCCTCGACGGCCGGATGGGATCGTCCGTGGACGAGAGCGAGGCGTCGTCGGTCTCCGCGGCCGCGGACTCCGCATCACGCAGACGGGCGATCCAGTCCTCGCGGTCCCGATGGTCACGACCGTGCTCCGCCAGCGCGCTGAGCACGGTGCTCATGTCGCCGGCCACCGTCGGCACGTCGACGTGCCCGGCCTGCTGACCGGCCGAGTCGACGACGTGGGCTACGCGGGCCGAGCCGAACCGTCCGAATCCCAGGCGGAAGTCGAGCGGTGTGCCGATCACCACGACGAGGTCTGCTTCCTTCTTCAACAACCCGCGGGTGCGCAGGAAGGCCAGCTCGTGGTCGGCCGGCAGGCACCCCCGGCCGAGACCGTTGAAGAAGCAAGGAACGCGCAGCACCTCGACCGATTGCGCCAGCGCCGCCCACGCACCGTCCCAGTAGACGTCGCTGCCGACGATGAACGCCGGCCGCTCGGCCGCGGCGATCAGCGCGCCGACCGCAGCCACCGACGCGGGGTCGGGTTCGGCCCCGACGACCGTCACCGGATCGGGCAGCTCGGCCTCGGCGGGAGCGAAGACGTCGAGCGGGAAGTCGAGGAACACGGGCCCACGGTGCGGCGTGAGCGCGACGGTCGCCGCCTCGTGCACCATCAACCCCGCCTTGGAGGCGTCGGCGACGGTGACCGCCCGCTTCGTGATCGACGAGACGATCGGCACGTGATCGAGCTCCTGCAACGATCCCGAGCCCCACCGGCCCTGCGGCGCCCGACCGCCGAGCACGACGAGTGGCGAGCCGTTGAACCAGGCCGTCGTGATGGCGGAGACGCCGTTCGTGATCCCGGGGCCGGCGGTGAGCACGGCCAGACCAGGGGTCCGGGTGAGCTTGGCGTACCCCTCGGCGGCGAAGGTGGCCGTCTGCTCGTGCCGGGTGTCGACGATCCGGACGTCGCTGTGCAGGGCGGCCTCGTAGAACGGCCAGACGTGCCCGCCGTTGAGGGTGAACATCGTGTCCACGCCGTAGGGGGCGAGGGCGGCCAGGGTCTGCTCGCCGGCATGACCGCTGATCGTGCGCACGGGCGAAGCCTTGCAGGCGAGGGCGGGGAGCGTCGAACAGCGCACAGCCGTCGACCGGCGTGTCGCACGCCTCACCGAAGTCCGGACCTCGTTCCCCTAGCCTGGGGCGCCGTGGCCGTGCAGACCGTCGAGCGACCGACCAGGCTCTACTGGTGGAAGGAAGCGGCCCTGGTCATCGTCTTCTACCTGGTCTACTCGTTCGCCCGGAACCGCTTCGGCTCCCATCGGGTCGAGATCGGCGAGGAGCCGCTGCACGCGTTCAACAACGCGCTGCGGATCATCGACTGGGAGAAGGCCGTCGGCATCTTCCACGAGCAGCAGATCCAGGCCTGGTTCCTGGACTTCTCGATCTTCCTGCAGTTCTGGAACACGTTCTACGGGACGGCCCACTTCGTGGTGACGGCCGGTGCCTTCATCTGGCTGTACCGGGCCCGGCCCCGCCTGTTCCCGCTCTGGCGCAACGTGCTCGGCGCCACCACCGCACTCGCCATCATCGGCTTCTCGTTGTTCCCGCTCATGCCGCCCCGCCTGCTCGACGCCGGCGGCCTCTACGGCGGCGCCCGCCTAGAGGCCGAGCAGGGCATCGAGCCCTTCGGCTTCGTCGACACGCTCGAGGCCAACGGCGGGCCGTGGTCCTTCGACTCCGGCGCCATGCAGAAGGTGTCGAACCAGTACGCGGCCATGCCCAGCCTCCACATCGCCTGGTCCGTGTGGAGCGCCCTCGTGATGTGGCAGCTCACCCGCCGCCGATGGGCGCGGGCCCTCATCGCCGCCTACCCGCTCCTGACCCTGTTCGGCATCGTGGTGACCGCCAACCACTTCTTCCTCGATGCCGTCGGCGGGCTGGCGATCCTCGGCGTGGGCTACCTCATCGGCCGTGGGATCTACGAGTGGAACGAGCGCCGTCACGGGCGCACGCCGGTGCCGTCCGGGCTCGATGCGGCGCCGACGCAGTAGCCGCCACACCGCAGCGGTAACGTCCGATCAGCCATGTTGCTCGACACCATTCACCAGCCGCAGGACCTCCGGGCCCTGGGACCAGACGAGCTGGAGGAGCTGGCCGGCGAGATCCGCGACTTCATCGTCGCCGCCGTGGCCGAGAACAGCGGGCACCTGGGGTCGAACCTCGGCGCCGTCGAGCTCACGCTGGCCCTGCACCGGGTCTTCGAGTCACCTCGCGACGCCATCCTGTGGGACACCGGGCACCAGGCCTACGTGCACAAGATCGTCACCGGTCGCTCGGCCGGCTTCACGCAGCTCCGCCAGGCCGGCGGGCTGTCCGGCTATCCCTCGCGCGAGGAGTCGGAGCACGACTTCGTCGAGAACAGCCACGCGTCGACGATCCTCTCCTACGCCTACGGCCTCGCGGTGGCGCGCGACAGCGGGGCGGACGCGAACCGTCGCCACATCGTCGCCGTCATCGGCGACGGCTCGCTGACCGGGGGCATGGCCTACGAGGCGCTCAACAACCTCGGTCACGGCAACCGCAACGTCATCATCGTCCTCAACGACAACGGTCGTTCCTACGCGCCGACGGTCTCGAAGCTCTCCAACAGCCTCACCACGATCCGCCTGAACCCGGTCTACATGCGCCGGCAGCGCCGCATGGAGACCTTCCTTCGCGACCTGCCCTTGGTCGGCACCCAGGCCGAGAAGGGCATGGAGGCGTTCAAGGCCGCCGTCCGGGAGTACTTCCAGCCACCGGCGTTCTTCGAGACGCTCGGCGTCCGCTACGTGGGTCCGGTGGACGGGCACGACATCGCCGCGCTGGAGGTGGCGATGCGCAACGCCACCGAGTTCGACGGCCCCATCGTCATCCACGCGCTCACCCAGAAGGGCCGCGGCTATCCGCCCGCGGAGGACGACGACGAGAAGCACCTGCACGACGCCCCTGTGTTCGACCTCGCGGTGGGGCCGCCCAAGGCGGTGCCCACCGGCTACACCCAGGCCTTCGCCGAGGCGGTCATCAAGGAGGCGGAGCAGGAGCCGCGCCTCGTCGCCATCACCGCGGCGATGCCCGGCCCGACCGGCCTGCTGCCGTTCCAGGCCCACTTCCCCGACCGTTGCTTCGACGTCGGCATCGCCGAGCAGCACGCGGTGACGGCGGCGGCGGGCATGGCCATGGGCGGCCTGCGCCCGGTGGTGGCCCTCTACTCGACGTTCCTCAACCGCGCCTGGGACCAGGTGGTGTACGACGTCGCCCTCCACCGCCTGCCTGTGCTGTTCGCGCTGGACCGGGCCGGCATCACCGGGGACGACGGTGCCAGCCACCACGGCGTCTACGACATGGCCCTGCTGACCCGCGTTCCCGGCATGACCGTGCTGGCGCCGTCGTCCGCGCAGGAGCTCCAGCAGATGCTGCACGACGGGGTGGGCCTGCTCGACCAGGGGCCGGTGGCCATCCGCTACCCGAAGGGGCAGGCCCGCCAGGTGCCCGACGCCGAGGTGGGCTCGGGGCTGTCCGCCCGTTGCGTGCGCCGGGGCGACGGCCAGGTCGTGCGTGCTGGCCGTGGGCAAGCTGGTGGCCAACGCCGAGAAGGCCGCACAGGCCCTGCTCGCCGACGGCGTCGAGCTGACCGTCTGGGACGTGCGCTGCTGCAGCCCTCTCGACCCGGAGATGATCGCCGACGCGGCGCGGCACGGGGTCGTCGTCACCTGCGAGGACGGCATCCGTGACGGAGGCGTTGGGATGACGATGGCCGATGCCGTGCACCACGCCTGTGGCACGGATCCACTGCCCCACGTCGAGATCCTCGGCGTGCCGACCCGGTTCATCCCGACCGCCAAGCCGGACCGCATCCTCGCCGGCCTCGGCCTCGACGGTGACGGGATCGCCGCCGCCGTGCGCCGCCTGCTCGACTGAGGTGGCGGGCCCCCGCCTGACTGGCGACCTGGCCGCCGAGCTGGCGCTGGCGCTGGACCTGGCCGACATCGCGGACGCCATCACGCTCCCCCACTTCCGCTCCTCCTCGTTGCGGGTGGAGCACAAGGCCGACGACACCGAGGTCACCGTCGCCGACCGCAGCGGCGAGGCGGCCATCCGCGCCCGGCTGACGGCGGAGCGGCCCGATCACGCCGTGCTCGGAGAGGAGGAGGGGCTCATCGGACCCCCGGGCGCGACCGCCCGCTGGATCATCGACCCCATCGACGGCACGTCCAACTACGTGCGAGGCATCCCCATCTGGGCGACGCTCATCGCCCTCGAGATCGACGGCGACCTGGTGGTGGGCGTGGCCTCGGCGCCGGCGCTGGGCCGCCGCTGGTGGGCGGCCAAAGGCCTCGGCGCCTTCGCCGACGGAGAGCGGATCAGGGTCTCGGCCGTGACCGAGCTGGCCGATGCCCACCTCGCGTACAGCGACGTCGGGTCCTTCTACGAGCACGGCGGAGGGGACGAGCTGGTCGCGCTCTCCCGCCGCGTCTGGCGGGCGCGAGGGCTGGGCGACTTCTGGATGCACGTGCTCGTGGCCGAGGGCGGCTTCGATGCCGCCGTCGAACCCGTCGTCAGCCTGTGGGACCTGGCTGCGGTCCAGGTCATCGTGGAAGAGGCCGGAGGGAGGTTCACCTCACTCGACGGCGTGGCCCGGGCCGACGCCGGGAGCGCCTGCTCCACCAACCGGCTGCTGCACGAGGAGGTCCTGCGCGCCTTCGCCGGTTGAGTCGGAGCAGCGCGACACCCCTCGCGTAGCGTCGCCCGCATGACCGAGATCTCGTCCGCGACCGACCTTGCGATCAAGGCCGAAGGCCTGGTGCGACGCTTCGGGGACAACGAGGCTGTCGCCGGCGTCGACCTTCAGGTCGCCCCCGGTGAGATCTACGGCTTCCTCGGCCCCAACGGCGCCGGGAAGTCGACCACCGTGCGCATGCTGGTGACCCTCATCGCGCCGTCCGACGGCCGGGCCGAGGTGGCCGGCTACGACGTGGTGACCCAGCCGGGCCAGGTGCGCCTGCGCATCGGGGTCGCGCTGCAGGACGCCGCGCTCGATCCGAAGCAGACCGGCCGGGAGCTGCTCGACCTCCAGGGGCGGCTGTACGGCATGGCGGAGAGCGTCCGCCGGTCGCGCCTGGGGCAGCTGGCGGAGCTGGTCGACATCGGCGACGCGCTGGACGATCGGATCGCCACGTACTCGGGCGGGATGAAGCGCCGGCTCGACCTCGCCGCCGCGCTCATCCACGAACCCTCGGTGCTCTTCCTCGACGAACCGACGACCGGGCTCGATCCCCTGTCCCGGCAGATGGTGTGGGAGGAGGTCCGCCGCCTGAACGACCAGGGCGTCACCATCTTCCTCACCACCCAGTACCTGGAGGAGGCCGACGAGCTGGCCGACCGCGTGGGGATCATTGCCGACGGCCGTCTCGTCGCCGAAGGCCCACCGGACGAGCTGAAACGGTCGATCGGGTCCGACGTCGTGCTGGTCAAGGTGGCGGGTGACCCGGGGGCGGTGCCGGACGCGCTGCGCGACCTGCCCGATGTCGAGCGGGTCGATGTCCGGGGCGACACCGTCGTCATCTCGGTGACCGACGGGGCGAAGGCCGTCAGCCCGGTGGCGGTGGCGATCGACGGGTGCGGGGTGACGGTGACCAACCTCAGCCTGCGGACCCCCACGCTCGACGACGTGTTCCTCGAGCTCACCGGCGGCCACCTGCAAGGAGAGGACCGATGACCGCGGCCGCCGCGCCCACCGCACCCGCTCGCACCAACCTGGCCCGGCCGGGAGGGCTCCTCACCGACCTCTGGTCCGTCGCGCTGCGGGCCCTGCGCCTCACGACCCGGGAGCCCGAAGCGGTGCTACCGGCGCTCATCATCCCGCTCTTCTTCTTCGTGGTGAACGTCGGTGCGCTGCAGCAGTTCGTCGAGGCGTCCGCGCCGCCCGGCTTCAGCTACAAGGCCTTCCAGCTGCCCTTGGCCATCATCACCGCGGTGACCGGGGTGTCGCGGGCCAGTTCGCTGGTGACGGACATCCAGGGCGGCTACTTCGACCGGCTGCTGCTCACCCCCATCAGGCGCGTCTCGCTCCTGCTCGGGCTGATGGTGGCCGACTTCGTGCTCGTCGTCGTGCTCACCATCCCGGTCCTCATCCTCGGGTTCATCCTCGGCGTGCGCTTCGAGACCGGGCCGCTCGGCGTCCTGGTGTTCATCCTGCTCTCGGGCTTCTGGGGCCTGGTGTTCACCGGCTTCCCGTACGCCATCGCCCTCAAGACCGGCAACCCGGCCGCCGTCAACTCCAGCTTCCTCCTGTTCTTCCCCTTCGTCTTCCTCACCACCGCCTTCCTGCCCAAAGAGGCCCTCACCGGGTGGCTCGCGGCCATCGCCACCGTCAACCCGGTCACGTACATGCTCGCCGCGCTCCGCTCGCTCATCCTCGTGGGCTGGGACTGGACGGCCATCGGACAGTCGGTCGTCGCCATCGCGGTGATGGGTGCCGTCAGCATGCCGCTGGCCTTCGCTGCGCTGCGTGGTCGGCTGAAGAGAGGATGATGCCCGTGCCGTGACGTTCCGCCGCCGAGCGCCCTACAGTCGAGGGCGCGGGCATCGACGAGACCGACCGGTGGACCAACGGTGATCGATGGGCCATCGACGAATCGACGAATCCTGGAGTCGCCATGCCCCGCCTGCGCCGCCCCCTTCCGTTCCGCCGCCCCTCCATCGGCCGCGCGACCGGCCGCACGACCAGCCGCACGGCTGGTGTCGCCCTGGCCGCCGCGGTCGCGGCGGTCACGGTCGCGGCCTGCGGTCCCCCACCGCCCCCTCCGCCGCCACCGCCGTCGCCCCCGCGGTTGACCGTCGCCGCCGTCGCCAACGGGCTCAGCATCCCGTGGGACATCGCCTGGCTGCCCGACCGCACGCCCATCCTCACCCAGCGCGGGGGTGGCCTCTACGTGCTCCGCAACGGCGTGGCGTCGCTGCTGACCAACGGCGGTGCCGACTTCTGGGCCAGCGGCGAGACCGGCATGATGGGCCTCGCCGTCGACCCGCAGTACGCATCGAACCGGCGGGTCTACACCTGCCAGGGCAGCACCGACGACTCACCGATCGGCGGGCACGGCAACAGCGTCAAGGTGGTGGCGTGGCAGCTGAACCCCACGGCCACCGCGGCCACGAAGCAGTTCGACGTGGTCACCGGCATCGACGCCACGTCCGGCCGCCACGGAGGCTGTCGGTTGGAGTTCCAATCCAACCGGGCGCTGTGGGTGACCACCGGTGACGCCGCCTACGGCACCAACCCCCAGAACCTGTCGTCGTTGGGCGGGAAGGTGCTGCGGGTCAACCCCGACCAGACCAACACGGCTTGGCCCGGCAACCCGTTCCAGGTGTTCGGGCCCGGCTCGCTCGTGTACACGTACGGGCACCGCAACGTGCAGGGGATCGCGTTCCGCAGCGACGGCACGGTCTGGACCGCGGAGCACGGATCCGACCGCGACGACGAGGTCAACGTCCTCAACGCGGGCGGCAACTACGGCTGGGACCCGATACCGGGCTACAACGAGACCGTCCCGATGACGAACTTCGCGAAGTTCCCCGCCGCCGTCGGGCCGAGCTGGCGGTCGGGTGCGCCGACGGTGGCCACCGGCGGCATGACGTTCCTGGCCGGCGCCCAGTGGGGCTCGTGGCAGGGGGCGCTGGCGCTGACCACGCTCAAGGACTCCCGTCTGCGCATCCAGTTCTATGCGGGCCGCGCGCTGGCCAGCGAGCAGATCCCGAGCCAGTTCAACGACACCCACGGCCGGCTCCGCACCGCGCAGCAGGGACCCGATGGCTGCCTCTATGTGCTGACGAGCAACGGCAGCAACGACGTGGTCCTCCGGGCCTGCCCGGGCTGACCGGGCGGGTTGGCGCTACTCGATGACGGTCACTCGATGACGGGGGCCGCCGCAGGACCGAAGCGGGTCAGGCCGCCCAGGTCCTCGGGCGGCCCGCCGTCCCAGTCCAGGGCCCGGAGCTGGGCCTCGGAGCGACGGCCGAGCAAGGCGCGGTAGAGCTCGAAGGGCTCGCCCCGCAACACCGAGCTCGCGTCGGCCGGCCCGTAGGCCGCGCCGCCGGCCTCGATCCGCAGACCCGGCACCGCCGTCGCCGTCCGGTCGGCCACGAGCGCGAACGCCCACAGCAGCTCGTCGCTGTCGCGGGCCCCGGGACGGTCGAGCGCGCCACGCAGGTCCTGCTCGTGCGTGGTGAGATCGACCACGGCCTCGGGTGGGAGCGGGAAGCCCTCGAACACCGGCCCCTGCTCGCCCCAGCGGGTGGCGAGATCGGTGACCGACAACGCCCGGCCCCGCTCCACCTGCGCGGCCGTCCATGGGTCGGTGGCGATGCCGTCCAGGCGGCCGTTGAGCGCGTCGTCGGGAACGCCGGTCATGTGCGCCAAGAGGTCGTGCACGGTCCACCCCGGGCAGGCCGGCACCGCGCGCGTCTCGTCACCCGGCTCGAGGACATCGAGCAGCTCGGTCACCCGCTCGCGGGTCGTGCGGTAGTGGTCGCCCACCTCGCCCATGGCGGGCCGGTCAGCCGGGCTCGGAGCCGACGACGGACACGAAGCTGACGCACGCACCCGGCGCCCCGCCGAGGTTGTGCGTGAGCGCCCGGGACTTGCCCGCCGCGATGCTGCCGATCTGGCGGTCGCCCGCCTCGCCCCGCAGCTGCAGCCAGCACTCGAAGAGCATGCGCAGCCCGCTGGCGCCGATCGGGTGTCCGAAGCTCTTGAGGCCGCCGTCGGGGTTGACCGGGAGCTCGCCGTCCAGGTCGAACGTGCCGGCCAGGACCTCCTTCCACCCCATGCCCCGCTCGGCGAAGCCGAGGTCCTCCATCAGCACCAGCTCGGTCGGTGTGAAGCAGTCGTGCACCTCGGCCATGGCCAGCTCGGTCCGCGGGTTGGTGATGCCGGCCTGCTGGTAGGCGTCCTCGGCGCTGCGGACCACCTCGTCGAAGGTCGTGTAGTCGTAGCCGGGGTCGATCGGTCCCGCCGCCGGCCCGGCCACGAACGAGAGGGCCTTCACGTAGATCGGGTGGTCGGTGTAGCGGTGCGCGTCCTCCGCCCTGACGATGATGGCGGCGGCCGAGCCGTCGCTCACGCCGGAGCAGTCGAAGATCCCGAGCGGTCCGGCCACCAGCGGCGAGCAGGCGATCGTGTCCTTCGGGACCTCCTTGCGGAACTGCGCACGGGGGTTGAGCGCGCCGTTGCGGTGGTTCTTCCACGCGATGCGGGTGAGGACGTCCTTCATCTCCGGCTCGTCGACGCCGTACTTCCGGGCGTAGGCGGGCGCGAGGAAGGAGAACGAGGCCGGCGCGGTGACCGTGACCGCGGTGCCGTCGTGCGCGGGAGCCGAGCCCACGAGGCCGGAGTAGCCGGAGTCCTTCAGCTTCTCCACGCCGATGGCCATCACGACGTCGTAGGCACCCGACGCCACGGCGTAGCACGCGTTGCGGAACGCCTCCGAGCCCGTGGCGCAGTAGTTCTCGACGTGGGTGACCGGCTTGTGCTGGATCTTGAGAGGCCGGCTGAGGGTCAGGCCCGACAGGCCCGATCCCATCGTGCCCAGCCAGAACGCGTCGACGTCGGACAGGGTCACCCCGGCCGAGGTGAGCGACTCGGACGAGGCCTGGAGCAGCAGGTCGTCCGTGCTGCGGTCCCAGTGCTCGCCGAAGGGCGTGCACCCCATGCCGACGATGGCCACCTTGTCCTTGATGCCGTGCGATGCCATGTCACGCTCCCTTGTCGGGGCCGCCCGCACGGAGCGGGCGGGCTTTCCAGAAGTAGTTGTGGATTCCGTCCTGCGTGTACAGGCGGCGGAAGGTCATCTCGACCCGGTTGCCGATGGCCACGGTGGCCGGATCGACGTCGGTGAGCTCGCACTGGAAGCGCCCGCCGCCGTCGAAGTCGATGACGGCCGCCACCACCGGCGGGCTGAGCGAGTAGGCCAGGCGGTCGACGGTGTACGTGGCGATGGTGGCGGGCACGTCGGCCATGCGGACCATGGTCATGTGGTCGATGGCGCCGCTCTCCATGCTGACCCGGCTCGGCGGCAAGTGGATGAAGCCGCCCTCGTCGCGGCTCCCGAACAGCCCGAACTTCCAGGCGGTGGCCCGGAGGCTGGGCGGCGCCGCCGGACGGTCGGGCTCCGGACGGCGAGGGGGCTCGCGGGGCAGGAACCCCCGCCACGTGAGGAACGAGGCGTAGCGCAGGTCGTCACGGCTGGACGCGATCTGGTCGCGGACCGTCGGCGTGCGGACAGCCGATGCGAGCGCGTCGGTGGTCCGCAGCAGCCACACGTCGCAGCCGTCGGCAAGCTGGATCATCGCGATGGTCTGACCGGGTTCGGCGCGGTCGAGCACGTCGCACAGCAGCAGGCAGGCGTGGGCGGAACCGGTATGGCCGATGGTCGAGGTGAGGTCGTCCACCAGCGCCTCGGGCCTCGCACCCAGGCTGCGGCGCACCGAGGCCACGGCCCGTGACGCCAGCCCCGTCACGATCACGTGGTCGAGGTCCTCGATGGCCAGGCCCGCCGACTTGAGCGTCGCCGCCACCGCCTCCTCGGCCAGGGGCACGTAGGCGTGCTCGCCGAAGCGCTCCTCCCACTGGCGCGAATAGGCATCGCCGGGGGTGCGCCAGCGGTCGAGGAACTCGCCCGTGGCCGTCCCGCCGCCGATGGTGTCGGCGATGACGTCGGGCCCCTCGCCGAGCACGATGGCGGCCGCTCCGTCGCCGCCCGCCGCCTCGTCCGACCCACCGGGCAAGCCGGTGCGGATGTCGCTGAGGACCGCCATGCCACCTCCGGCGCCGGCCAGCGTGCAGGCGGCGACGTTCGACCGCAGCGATCCCACCGCGTCGTAGGCGCCGGCCGACGACGGCAGGGCCAGCGCGGCGTGGATGGCGGTGGCGTTGGTCTTGTCGAGGTACGCGGGGGATGTCGTGGAGAAGACGAGGTAGGGCACGTTCCAGGCCTCGGGCGCCCGGCGCAGCGCCACCCGCGCCGCCTCCACGCCGAGCGAGGTGGTGTCCTCGTCGAAGCTGGCGACGCTGCGGGTGCCCCGCCCGCCGCCACTGCCCAACGTCTCGGGGATGGCCGAGCGCGACAGGCGCCAGTACGGCAGGTACGCGCCGTAGCTCACGATCCCCGGCATGGCTTCCCCTTACGGCCCCAGATGGTCGGCCAGTTGGTTGGCGACGCCGAACAGTCTACGAGTCGCTGCTCCGTCGGGTCCCGCCCGCCTCAGCTGTAGTACGGGTTCTCGCCGGTCGAGTGGTCGGTGGCGTCGACCACCTTGGTGATGGTGGGGATGGCCTCGACGATCATCGTCTGCACGCCTTCCAACATCGTCATGCGGCTCATCGAGCACCCGTGACAGCCGCCGCCCATGGTGAGGAACACCTTGCCTTCACCGTCGTGCCCCATGAACGTGACGAAGCCACCGTGGGCCGCGAGGGCGGGGTTGACCTGCTCGTCGACAAGCGCCCGGACCGCCGTGGCGATGTCGTCGGTGGTGTTGAGCGTGCCCAGCTGGAGCGGTGCCGGCCGCTTGGGGTTGCGCATGACGAGCTGGCCGAGCTCGTGATCGAGGACCGCGCCCTCGAGGTCGTCGACGTCGGCCGCGGGCACGATGACCTTGAGGCCGTCGTGGTTGCGGATGACGTCGGTGATGCCGGCCTTGGTGACCGTCTCGAAGAACAGGTCGTAGCGGAACTCCGGTCCTGTGCGATCGACGATCTCGACCTTCAGGCCCAGGTGCTCGCCGTCGGGCTCGGCGGCGCGCAGCTCGTTGATGGTGTCCAACGCGGCGGGCGTGATGGTCAGGACCCGATCGGTGGTGGCGCCGGCGGAGGCGTCGATCCCGGTGGCCGTCATGGCGTCAAGGCTACCTGCCGTCCTCGTCCCGACCTCAGACCGAACCTCAGACAGCGGCGCCCGACTGCGCTCGCGGGCGCGTGCCTCGCTACGGACCCGGAGAGCCTCGTTCATGGCGTCGAACCCGGTGGCGGTGGACGCCAGGAGGCGCCCCATGAACGGCACGAGGACACCCCGGAAGTGCTCCGACTGGGTGAAGCGGGTCCCGCCGTCGGGGCGGGGTTCGAGCGCGAACGAGTGCTGCCCGTCGAACAACCGGGGGATCAGGACCCGGCCCAGCCACGAGAGCTGCCGCTCCGGCTCGAGGTGCACGACGCGCGGCCGCAAGGTGATCGCCCGGCGCCCGGGCGGACCGATCCGCACCCGGAGGCGGCCACCCTCGACCAGCTCGCCGCTGAGCTCCCGGACGAACGGGTTCCAGTCCGGGTAGGCGGCCGTGTCAGTGAGCACGGCCCACACCACCGCGGGCGGGGCGTCGATGTCGATGCTGGTCGTGAGATCCGAAGCCATGACCAGAGTGTGCGCCATCCCATCCACAAATGCAACAGTTGTCGCGTTATAATCCGTTGCATGCGCATGGGGACGAAGCGACCGGGGGGCCGCTCGGCCGACAACCTGGCCCGCATCGTGGGCGCCACGGGCGAGCTGCTGGTGGAGAAGGGCTACGCCAGGTTGAGCGCGGAAGAGGTCGCCGAGCGCGCCGGCGTGCACCGCAGCACGGTCCACCGCCGCTTCCCGACGCGGGCCGAACTGGTGGCGCACCTGATGACGACTCTTGCCCGCGAGCGGGTCCCCGTCCCCGACACCGGGAGCCTGAGCGGCGACCTGCTGGCCTTCGCGAGCGTCGTGAGCCGGGCGACAGCCGACCCGATCGCGGGCGCGCTCACCCGGGCCGTCGTCGCCGAGGGAGGCGATCGGACGGAGCTGGGCGCGGTGAGCGCGGCCTTCTGGGCCCAGCGCTGGGAGGGGGCGGGCGAGATCGTCCGCCGGGCGATCGCACGCGGTGAGCTCCCCGAGGGGACCGACCACCGCCTCGTCGTCGAGCTCGTGGTGGCGCCCATCCAGTTCCGCCGGTTCATCACGGGCGAACCGGTGACCGACGAGCTGCTGGTGCAGATCGTGCGCACGGTCGTCGGAGGCGCCCGTTAGTCCGTTGCCTCGCGTGCCGTGGTCCGGCAATACGGTGCGGCACATGAAGTTCGGGCTCTACGCGATCAACTACGGGACCTGCGCCGACCCGGAGTCGCTGGTGCGGGTCGCACGGCATGCCGAGGCCGGTGGGCTCGATTCGCTCTGGGCCGGCGAGCACATCGTGCTCCCCAGTCCCCAGCCGCCCGACTACGCGATTGCTCCCGAGATCCCGTTCCTCGACGCGGTCGTGGCGCTCGCCCTGGCGGCCGCCAACACCACGTCGATCATCGTCGGCACGGCCATCCTCGAGCTGCCGCTGCACCAGCCCGTCCTGCTCGCCAAGCAGTTGGCGAGCGTCGATCAGATCGCACGCGGGCGGTTGGTGGTCGGCATCGGCGTGGGCTACCTCGCGGCAGAGTTCGCCGCATTGGGTGTTCCGCTGGACGAGCGCGCCACCCGTACCGACGAGCACCTCCATGCGATGCAGGCGCTGTGGACGATGACGGCACCGGAGTTCCACGGCCGGCATGTGGACATCGCCGGGGTGGATGCGCATCCCCGCCCGGTCCTCCCCGGCGGCCCACCGATCATGATCGGCGGCAACAGCGCGCTCGCCCGTCGTCGAGCGATCACGAGTGCTCGCGGTTGGATCCCCGCCGACTTCGATCTCGACGCAACCCGCGAGGCGCGCCGCGCCCTCGACCGGGACCTGCAGGAGTACGAACGGCCGGATTCGCTCGGGCCCTTCGACTTCACCGTCATCTCACCCGAGAGCCGGCTCGACCGCGCGCTGGTCGAGGGCTACGCCGACCTCGGCGTCGACCGGTTGGTCGTGCTCCCGGGCCTCGACGTGCCGACGGAACGCCGCTACCACCCCGTCCCGATCGACGACATCCTGCGAACCATCGACCACGTTGCCGAGTTGGCGAAGGAGTGACAGGGGACGCCGTGCCGCCGCCCGCGCGGCCGAACCCGATGGGGCAGACTCGTGGCCGGTGACCACACCGTCGAGGAGCGGCTCGTGAATCCTCAACCACATGGCTCGGTCGAGGAACCTGCCCGGTCGACCCCCGTCTACAAGAGCTGCGACGTGCTGGTCGTCGGAGGCGGGCCCGCCGGCACCGCCGCCGCGGTCGCGGCCGGCCGTCTCGGCGCCGACACCGTCCTGCTCGAGCGCTACAACCACTTGGGCGGCCTGTCGACCGGGGGTCTCGTGTCCTGGATCGACCGGATGACGGACTGGGAGGGGAACCTCCTCGTGGCCGGGATCGGCGCCGAGCTCATCGACCGCTGCGGCCCGGACGCCTGCCTCGGACCGAGCCCCGAGATCTGGGGTTCGACGAACGCCGTCGAGGCGGCGTACTGGCGCGTCCGCACCTCGGCCCTGCGTGACACCGTCCACTGGGCACCCACCCTGGACCCCGAGGTCCTGAAGCTCGCCACCCACGACATCGTCCGCGAGTCGAACGTGCACACGCTCATGCACTGCTGGGTGGTGGCGACCATCGTGCGCGACAACACCGTCGCGGGAGTCATCTTCGAGAGCAAGCAAGGCCGGTTCGCGCTCACGGCGCCTGTCGTCATCGACTGCACGGGCGACGGGGACGTGTTCGCGCTGGCCGGCGCGGCGTTCGACGACGACTTCGACGGCGAGAGCGCGCACGCCCGCCTCACGACGAGCTTCCGCTTCGGCAACGTCGACATGCGCCGCTACCTGGACTTCCGGATGCTCCGTCAGTCCGAGTTCAGCGAGACCATGGGCCGCGCCAGCCAGGCGGGGATCACGCTGCTGGCCCACCCGACGCCCTACGACTCGGTCGCGCTCTTCCTCACGCCCAAGATGGCGGGGTACTCCGCGCTCAACGTCGCCGATCTGACCGAGGTGGAGTTCGTCTCGCGGGACATGGCGCGCAAGGGCTTGACCTTCTTCCGCGAGAACGTGCCCGGCTTCGAGCGCGCGTGGATCCTCGACACCGCATCGCAGGTGGGCACCCGCCACGCCAGGCGTCTCGTCGGTGAGGAGCGGATCACGATCGATCACTGGCGCAACGACGGTTCGTGCCTCGACAGCATCGGCCTCTGCCCCGGCATGACCCCGAGCTTCCCCACGCTGCAGATCCCGTACCGCAGCCTGGTCCCAGCAGACACGAACGGCCTCCTCGCCGCCGGACGGAACCTCTCCGCGGACACCAAGTCGCACGCCGCGCTGCGCGAGATCCCGGAGTGCTGGGCGATGGGTGAAGCAGCCGGCGTCGCGGCCGTGCTCGCAGTGGACAGCGGCGCCGAGTTGCGCGACGTCGACATCGACGCGTTGCAGACGCAGCTCGTGAAGCAGGGCGCCCTCGTCGATCGTCCGGCCGAGAACGTCGACCACGACGGGCGCGACGGCCCCGACGTCGGGCTCGAGGAGTCGATCCACTGGCAAGCCGTGAACGAGGCCCGGGCCTTCGAATGATGCGTACCCGTGGACGTTCGTCCCTGCGAGAACTCGCGTCCATCTAGCGGGCTTGTGTCCGTGTAACGTACGCCGCACGGGAGCATCCGGACAGGGCGCTCCGCATTGCGAGATGGGGGAAGCAATGGTGAACAACCGCGTTTCTGGCGCCAGTCGGCCACAGAAGAAGCTGGGCGCTCTGCTGCTGGTCGCCGCGCTCGTCGCTGCCGGCTGCGGGAGCGACGACGATTCGGGGGGCGAGTCAGCCGGGACGACCGCGGCACCAGCCGAGGACACCGCGACGACCGCGGCCGAGGACACGGCGACCACCGCCGGAGACACGGCGACCACCACCGGGGACACGACCGCACCGGCGGGCGACGAAGGAAAGGTGACCGACTTCGCCGGCTACGTGGGCGGCTCGGGTGCCGCCGACACCAGCCTGGAACCGGTGAAGATCGGCTACTTCAACCAGCAGGGCGGGCAGGTCGAGGTCTCCAACACGAACGTCACCGGAGTGGAGATCGCGGCCAAGTACATCAACGAGGAAGCCGGGGGCATCGGCGGTCGCCCGGTCGAGGTGGTGACGTGCTACGTCGCCAACGCCGAGGAGGAAGGCCAGCAGTGCGGGCAGCAGTTCGCGAACGATGACTCGATCGTCGCCGTCCTCTCCGGGCCGACGTTCATCGGCACCGAGTCCTTCTACGCCGCGCTGGGTGGCTCCAAGCCGGTTGTGCACGGCGTGTCCGTCAGCGCGGCGGACACCGTCCAGGACACCGCGGCCGTCCTCTACGGAGGCGCGAAGTACATCCTGGCGCCGTACGCGACCTTTGCCCGCGACACGCTGGGCGTGGAGTCGGCGGCGCTCGTGTATCCGGAGGGCGCCGGCCAGGACGAGGCCGCGGCCGGCCAGGCGTCCGCGTTCGAGGCCGCCGGGATCCCCATCGAGGTGGTGTCGTACCCGGCCGACACGCCGGATCTCACGGCCCCGCTGATCGCCGCGGGTGCGCAGGACGTCGACCTCGTGATGCCCGTGATCAACCCGAACGACTGCGTCAAGTTCGAGCAGGCGATCCAGCAGCTCGGCATACCCGACGAGAAGGTGCTCGCCAGCCCGATCTGCATCAATGCAGAGGTCGGCGCCGCACTCGGGGACCTCCCGCTCTGGCTCTATGCCGTCGCCTCGTCGTTGAGCATCGACCCGACCGATCCCTCCGTGCCGCCCTACACCGACATCCTCACCGCGCAGGGCCAGGACCAGCACATCGGGGATCCCTGGGTGTTGGTCGGCTTCGGACAGGCGATGACGCTGGCGAGGTTCATGAACGCCGTCGGCGACGACCTCACTCCCGACGCGATCGTGTCGGAGATGAAGGAGTTCGAGGGCCCGCTGATCCTCGGCTCTCCGGTGCTCGAGTGCGGCAAGTACCCGGAGGCGCCAGGCGTGTGCAACGACTACACGCAGTTCTACAAGTACAACGGCGCGCAGGAGTGGGAGCAGGCCGGTGACTTCGTGGGCCCGCCCGAAGGGTGGACCGGATAGGCATCTTCCACACCCCCCGATCGCCACACACGCCGCCGCGAGGCTGAGCACACGATGAAGGACGTCCTGCTCTTCGCCCTGCTCGGCCTCGGGGCGGGCGCAGTGATCGCGGGCATCGCGATGGCCGTGGTGATCACCTTTCGCGGGTCGGGGATCATCAACCTCGCCACGGGCGCCGTGTCGATGGTGGCTGCCTACTCGTTCTGGGCATTCCGGACGGACGAGTTCGGCTTCACGTTGGCGACCAGCCCGGCGATCGTCGTGACGTTGCTGGTGGCGATCCTGGTCGGCGTCCTGAGCGAGCTGCTCGTGTTCCGACCACTGCGAACGTCGTCGCCGCTCGCCAAGCTCGTCGCCTCACTCGGGATCCTGCTCATCCTCCAGGCGACGGTGCTGCTGTGGTTCGGCTCGGCGTCGAAGCAGATCCCGAGCATCTTCCCCACGGACATCATCCGGGTGCTCGACGCGTCGATCCCGGTGAACCGGTTCTGGATCGCAGGAGTCGTGGTCGTGCTCGCGCTCGCGCTCGCCGCCCTCTTCCGCTGGACCCGGTTCGGCCTGGCGACACGAGCGGCGTCCGAGAACGAGGTCTTCGCCATGCTGGCCGGCCTCTCACCGAACCAGCTGTCGATGGCCAACACGGTGCTCGCGTCGGCACTCGCCGGTGCGATGGGCATCGTCGCGGCGCCCCTCGCACAGGCCAACTCGACCACCCTGGTGCTCTTCATCGTGCCCGCGCTCGCAGCGGCTCTCTTCGCCGGGTTCACGTCGCTCTGGATCGCCCTCCTCGCGGGGTTCGGCATCGGGATCGGCCAGGCCCTCATGTCGTACGCCACGACGCTGTCGTGGTTCCCGACGGACCGCGGCAACCCGCTGCCCGGAACCCAGGCGCTGCTCACGTTCCTGCTCCTCGTCCTCGCCCTCTCGCTGCGCGGGGCCAGCCTGCCGACCCGCGGCGAGCTGGTCGAGAAGCGCCTTCCCGCCGCGCCGCGACCGCGCCACCTGGCTCGCCCGGCCGCAATGATGGCGATCGTCGGTACCGCAGCGCTCGTGGTGCTGCCGTTCGGCTACCGGCAGGCGCTGATGGTGTCGCTCATCGGCATCGCGGTGTGCCTCTCGTTGGTCGTGATCACCGGGTTCGTCGGCCAGGTCTCGCTCGTCCAGGTCACCCTCGCCGGCGTGTCGGGGTTCGTCGTCTCGCACATGGTCGTCGACGCCGGCATCGGGTTCCCGTGGGGACCACTGGCTGGCTCCATCGCCGGTGTGGTGGTCGGCCTGATCGTCGGTGCATCCGCGCTGCGGGTCCGCGGCGTCAGCCTCGCCGTCGTGACCCTCGCCGGCGTCGTCGCCATCGAGCAGTTCGGCTTCGCCAACTCGCGGTGGGGCGCCGGCCCATCGGGCTCGCCCGTCGCGCAGCCCAGCCTGTTCGGGGTCGATCTCGGAACGAGCGCGGGGTTCCGGGGGCTCGACGACAAGGTTCCGAGTCCGGTGCTCGGCTTCGTGTACCTCGCCGTCGTGATCGCGCTCTGCCTGCTCGTCGCTCAGCTGCGCCGGAGCGTGCTCGGCCAGCAGATGCTCGCCGTGCGGGCGAACGAGCGCGCCGCCGCCGCGGCCGGCATCAACGTCGCCCGGGTCAAGGTCACGGCGTACGCCATCTCCTCGTTCATCGCCGGCACCGCAGGGTGGATGTACGCGTACAACTTCGGCTCGGTGAGCGCCGCCCGCTTCGGGTTCCTCATCGCGCTCGGCTTCGTCGCCTTCGCCTACATCGGCGGGATCACGATGGTCTCAGGTGCCGTGATCGGCGGCCTCGTGGCGACCGAGGGGCTCGTGCCGTACTTCTTCGAGGAGCTCCTCGGCATCTCCGGCAACTGGACGCTGCTGGTCGGCGGGCTGATCCTCATCGTCACCCTGATCCAGAACCCCGAAGGCATCGCCGGGACGACGTACCGCAAGAGGCGGGCGGCCAAGCGGGCGAAGGAGGTGGCCGCCGCTGAAGCGCAGGCGGTCCGCGAGGCCGAAGCCGACCGCGAACGGGACGCAGGTCCGCAGGCAGGCCCCGGTGGGCGGGCGGCGGCGGTGAGCGAATCGTGAGCGTGCTCACGGCCCGCGGCATCTCGGTGTCGTTCGGCGGCGTGCACGCCGTCATCGACGTCGACCTCGACGTCGAGCCCGGCCAGCTGGTCGGCCTGATCGGCCCGAACGGCGCCGGGAAGACGACCTTCGTCGACGCCATCACCGGCTTCGTGCCTCATCGGGGGACCGTCGAGCTGGTCGGCACCGACATCACCGGGCTGTCCCCGCACGCCCGCGCCCGGCAGGGCCTGGCCCGGACGTGGCAGGCCATCGAGCTGTTCGACGACCTGACCGTGCGGGAGAACCTCACCGTCGCCGCTGACCATCCGTCCGTGGGCGCGGTGGTGTCCGAGCTGTTCGGCCGGACGGTTGATCGTTCCAAGGCGATGGACGAGGCGCTCGACGTGTTCGCGCTCGGCGCCCTCGCCGACGTGACGCCCAGCGAGCTGACCCAGGGGCAGCGCAAGCTCGTCGCCGTCGCCCGGGCGCTGGCCGCCCGTCCCAAGCTCCTCTGCCTCGACGAGCCGGCAGCCGGGCTCGACGCACAGGAGTCCGTCACGTTCGGTCGTCACCTGCGCGAGATCGTCGACCGGGGCACGCCGGCGCTCCTCATCGACCACGACATGGGGTTGGTGCTCGGGATCTGCGACTACGTGGTGGTGATCGAGTTCGGCAAGGTCATCGCCCGAGGAACGCCGACCGAGGTGCGGGCCGACCCGAGCGTCATCAGCGCGTACCTCGGTGCCGCCGCCTCCGAGCTGGAGTCGGCCGGTTGATGGCTGCTGTCCCCGTCCTCGAGCTCGACGGCCTCTCGGCGGGATACGACGCAGCGGCCGTCGTGCGGCACCTCGACCTGCACATCGAGGCCGGCGAGGTCGTCGCCCTCCTCGGTCCCAACGGCGCGGGCAAGACGACGACCCTGCGGGCCATCTCCGGTCTCATCCGCCCGATGGCAGGCGTGATCCGCATCGACGGAGCCGACATCGCCCGGAAGTCACCGGCCGCCCGCGCGCAGCTCGGCATCGCTCATGTGCCCGAGGGTCGAGGGGTGTTCTTCGGGTTGACGGTCGCCGAGCACTTCCGCCTCGGTTACCGCGGGGAACGACTCGACGCCGACATCGCCTACGGGTACTTCCCCGCGCTGGCCGGTCTCGCCGACCGTCGCGCCGGGCTGCTCTCGGGCGGCGAGCAACAGATGCTCACGCTCGGTCGGGCCCTGGCCCGCCGGCCGCGCCTCCTGCTGCTCGACGAGCTCTCGCTCGGGCTGGCCCCGGTCATCGTCGAGCGGCTCCTCCCCGTGGTCACCTCGTACGCGAAGGAGAGCGACTGCGCGGTGCTGCTGGTGGAGCAGCACATCCACATCGCGCTCGCCGTCGCCGATCGGGGGTACGTCCTCTCTCATGGCGAGCTGGTCGTCCACGAGCCGGTCGATACCTTGCGCGCCGACCACCAGCTCATCCTGTCGAGCTACCTCGGTGAACAGGAGACGACGGCGAAGGGACAGTGATCAGGCGCTGAGGTCGACGGCGTTGATCCGCACGGGGTCGACGGTGATGACGACACGACGCCCGTCCGGGCCGTCCATGGCCCGCAGGTCGGCGCCCCCGTACTTCGCGCCGAGGCGTTCGGCGAACGCGTAGTCGTCATCAGCGTCGACCGTGGCGTCGCCACGGATCTCGAGGTAGCGCGCCGGGTTCGCCAGGTCGAGGATGAACACGGTGACGGCCGGGTTGGCAGCGAGGTTCTTGGTCTTCTGGCGGGCGACGTTGAGCGACACCTTCACCGCGCCCTCGTCGGCGAGGAACCAGACGGCGGACACCTGCGGCCGGCCGTCCGGGCCGACGGTCGCGATCGTGGCCACGGAAGCATCCAGCAGATCGGTGTGAGTCGACGGAACCGAGGGCGCAGGCATCGAACGCCGCTCCTTTCGCTGGTGAAGCTTGCGACTGTACCGAGTCCGCGACGGCCGCCGTGCGGTGAGCCGAGGACGCTCTCGCTCGTCAACTCCGCCGCCGAAGGCAACGTACGCTCGGCCATCGCGAGGCACGCCTGCCGGCCCTCGCGGCGCGTACGGACAAACCCATGCTTCGGAGGTCAGGCCATGCGGCGTAGTACGGACAGGATCCTCACGACCCACGTCGGCGCACTGCCCGCCCCCGACGACGTGTGGGCGCAGCTCGAGGTCAGCGATGAACGTCTCGGCGAGGCGGTGACCGACGTGTGCAACATGCAGAAGAGCATCGGCATCGACTTCATCAACGAGGGCGAGCTCACGAAGGGCGGTCACTGGACGCAGTACCTCGCCGCCCGCCTCGGCGGATACGAGCCTGCGCCGGAGCGCGGTGGCCTCGGCAAGCTGCTGATGTCGAGCGCCGACTGGGTCGAGTTCGACGAGTTCTACCTCGCGGTGCTCCAGAACGGCACGCTGTTCGAACAGTCGGGATCGGCCCCTCACGTGCCCGAAGGGGCGGAGGACAGCATCGCCTTCGTCGAGGATTGGGTCTGCACCGGACCGATCACGTTCAGTGGCGAGCGGCTGCTCGAGCGCGAGATCGCCATGCTGACCGTTGCGCTGGGCGACCGGCCGCCGTCGGATGCGTTCCTGACGACGACAGCCCCGCTCAGCGTGGAGCCCGGCCGCTCCAAGGGCATCTACGGATCGGACGAGGAGCACGTCTTCGCCATTGCGGAGGCGATGCGGGTCGAGTACGAGGCGATCGCGGCCGCTGGTTTCCAGGTGCAGGTCGACGATGCCTGGCTCGGCGCCCTCTGGGACCGCATCGGGCTCGACATGGGCCTCGACGAGTACCGGAAGTACTGCCAGATGCGCTGCGAAGCCCTGAACCACGCGCTGCGCAACATCCCCGAGGAGCAGATCCGGTACCACCTGTGCTGGGGGAGCTGGCACGGTCCGCATTCGCGGGATCTTCCGCTGCCCGACGTCGTCGACATCATGCTGTCGATCAAGGCGCAGACCTACTCCATCGAGGCGGCCAACGTGCGCCACGAGCACGAGGCCGCGCTGTGGGAGCAGACCAAGCTCCCCGACGGCAAGATGCTGGCACCGGGTGTCGTGACCCACTCGACGCCCCTGATCGAGCATCCGCAACTCGTGGCCGACCGCATCCAGCGCTTCGCCGGGCTCGTCGGACGCGAGAACGTCATCGCCTCCACGGACTGCGGGCTCGGCCTCCGCTGCCATCCGCAGGTGGCGTGGGCCAAGCTGAAGACGCTGGTGGACGGCGCCGCGCTGGCGACGGACGCCCTCTGGTGATCGACGTGTCGATCGAGGCCCCTCGCGGACCTCTGGAGGATCGGGCTCAGTAGCTGGTCAGCGTGCCGCCACCGTCGCACTCGATGCGCTGGCCGGTCACGTAGCCCGCTCCGTCGCTGCAGAGCCACAGGACCACCTTGGCGACATCGGCCGGCTGGCACACTCGCCCGAACGGCGACGTCGCGTCGAGCGTGCGGATGTCGGTCACGCCGGCCATCGCCTTGACCAGCCGCTCGCCCATGTCGGTGTCGACCAGGCCGGGGGCCACGACGTTGACGTGGATCCCGTGCCGGCGCTCCTCCTTGGCCAGGGTGAAGGCCAGCGACTCGAGCGCGGCCTTGCCCATGTTGTAGGGCGCGCCGTGGGCGGCGTGGTGCGAGGTGGCGACGGACGAGACCATCACGATGTCCCCCCGCGGCCGGGCCCGCATCGACGGCAGCACGAGCCGGCAGAGGTGGTGCGGTCCCAGTGCGTGGGTGGCGATGACGCGGGCCAGCTCGGCGGGGTCGGTGTCGGCCACCGCGTTGCCGCGGCTGGCGATACCGCCGTTGTTGACCAGCAGGTCGACGTAGCCGAAGTCGCCCAGCACCGCGTCGACCATGCGGGCATCCTGCTCCGCGTCGTCGACGCTCGCCTGGTAGGCGGCGGCCGTGCCCCCGGCGGCGGTGATCGCCTCGACGGTGGCCCGCGCCGACTCCTCGTCGCGGCGGTAGTTGACCGCCACGACTGCTCCTTCGGCCGCCAGCAGCTCCGAGATGCCTCGCCCGATCCCCCGGCCGCCGCCGGTCACCAACGCCACCCGTCCATCCAGCTGTCCCATGCCGCCACGATGACCGCGTCCGGGTGCCTGTGCCAACCTACGGCGGTGCACGAAGGCAGCAAGCGAGCCATCATCGCCGCCCTGCTGGCCAACTTCGGGATCGCCATCCTCAAGTTCGTCGGGTGGATCGTGACCCAGTCAGCCAGCCTCCTGGCCGAGTGCGTGCACTCCATGGCCGACACCGGCAACCAGGCGCTCCTGCTGTTCGGCGGCCACCGGGCGACGCGCAAGGCGACGCCGACGCATTCCTTCGGCTACGGGCGCGAGCGGTACTTCTGGAGCTTCATCGTCGCCCAGGTGCTGTTCCTGCTCGGCGGCGCCTTCGCCATCTACGAGGGCATCGAGAAGTTGCGCCACCCGCACGAGCCGGAGTCGCTGTGGTGGGCGGTCGGCATCCTCGTCGGGGCGATCGTCTTCGAAGCCTTCTCGTTCCGTACCGCCGTGCACGAGTCCAGGCGGGTGAAGGGCAAGTCGTCCTACTTCAACTTCATCCGCCGCTCGAAGTCGCCCGAGCTGCCGGTGGTTCTCCTGGAGGACTCCGGGGCGCTCATCGGCCTCTTCCTCGCGCTCTTCGGCGTGATCATGTCCAAGATCACCGACAACGGTCGCTGGGACGCGCTGGGATCGCTGTCCATCGGGGTGCTGCTGTGCGTCATCGCCATCTTCCTGGCCATCGAGATGAAGGGGTTGCTCATCGGCGAGTCAGCGGCGCCGGAGATGGAGCAGCAGATCGTGGACGCGCTCACTGGCGACGAGAACGTCACCCGGCTCATCCACATCAAGACGCAGCACCTGGGGCCGGACGAGCTGCTGGTGGCGGCCAAGGTCGAGTTCGACCGTGACCTGAGCGTGGACGATCTGGCCAAGGCCATCGACCAGGCCGAGGCCGGGGTCCGCCGTGCCGTGCCCGCGGCCCGCCTGATCTACCTCGAACCGGACATCCACCGCGACACGACGACACCATTGGCAGGTGACGGCGGGTGACGGTCGCGCCGCCGGCCCCTGCGACCACTCACGGGACCACCGTCGGCCTGCTGGCCGTTGTCCTCGCGCTGCTGGGGCTCTCCCTCGGCTCGACGTTCGTGAAGTGGATCGGCGCACCCGGCCTCACGACCGCGACCTGGCGGCTCGTCTTCGGGGCCTGCATCTGGATGATCGTCCTCCACGCGCGCGGTGGTCGGCTCTCGACCCGGGCCGTTCGGCTGGCGGGCCCGAGCGCGTTCTTCTTCGCCACCGACATCGCGCTGTTCTTCGTGGCCGTGACGAGGACGAGCGTCGCGAACGCGGAGTTCATCGGGAGCCTGGTGCCGGTGATGGTCGTGCCGTTCGCAGCGCTGCTCTTCCACGAGCGCCTTCGCGTCACGTCGTTGGCGTGGGGAGTCCTGGCGCTCGGCGGCGTGGCCCTGATCCTCTTCACCGCGCCGAGCAGCGGGACCAGCACGCCAGCCGGCAACGCGCTCGCCTTCGGCGCCATGTGCATGTGGGCCGGCTACCTGCTGGCCGCCCGCGGCGCCCGCGCCGTGCTGGGCACGACGGAGTTCATGACGACCGTGGCCGTGCTGTCGAGCTGCCTGCTCCTTCCGGTCGCCGCGGTCGCCGGGAAGCTGTGGGAAGTCCCCGCCGGGGGCTGGAAGTACCTCGTGCTGCTGGCCGTGCTCACGGGCACCATCTGCCACGGGTTGCTGGCCTGGGCCCAGACCCGCGTGCCGGTGTCGACCATCGCCATCCTGCAGGTGGCGAACCCCGCCCTGGCCACGGTGTGGGCGTACCTCGTGCTCGACGAGACGGTGACCGCGATCCAGGCCGTGGGCATGGCGGTGGTCATCGCCGCGCTGGCCGCGTTCACGATGTCGAGCCGGCGGGCGGTACCATTGGTGCTCGACACCGGGGAGCTCGGAGGACCGTCGGGCTGAGAGGGTGGCCGCCGCCACCGACCCACGAACCTGATCTGGGTAATGCCAGCGGAGGGACACGGTGGGTCGTACAGCCGTCATCGTCATCGGGGGAGGCACACCGGACGAGCGCGTGTGCGCTGAGCTCCCGGCCGAGCGCCGTGTCATCGCCGCCGACTCCGGCCTGGACGCCGCTCGGGTCCTCGGCCTGTCGGTCGATCTGCTCGTCGGCGACCTCGACTCGGTCTCCGCCACCGGGCTGGCCACCGCCGAGGCCGCCGGCACCGCGGTCGAGCGCCATCCGCCCGCCAAGGACGCCACCGACACCGAGCTCGCCATCGTCGCCGCGCTCCGCGACGGCTGTGATCACCTCATCGGCGTGTCGGGCGGACCGCGCGCCGACGACCCCCGCCTCGACCACGAGCTGGGCGGCCTGCTGGCCTTCACCAGGCCGGACCTGGCCGCCGACCGCGTCGAGCTGTGGTGGGGCTCGACCCACCTCGAGGTCCTGCACGGCCCGGCGAGCGCGGCGCTGCGGGGCCGGCCGGGCGACATCGTCTCGCTCCTGCCCCTCCACGGCCCGGCCTCCGGGATCGTCACCACCGGTCTGCGATACCCGCTGCAGGCCGAGGAGCTCCCACCGGGGAGCAGCCGCGGCCTGAGCAACGTCGTCGAGGACGCACCGGCCTCCGTCCGGCTCGAGCTCGGCACCCTGCTCGTCATCCACCCCCGAGCGACTGGAGACCTCCCATGACCTCGTTCAGAAGTCCTGCCCTGCGAACGGGCGCGCTCCTCCTCGCCGCTGTTGCGGTCATGTCGGCCTGTGGCAGCGACGACGATGGCGGTTCCGGCGCGCCGGCAGGGATCACGCTGCTGACCTACGACGCGTTCACGGAGCCGGAGGCCCTCGCCCGGTTCACGGAGGAGACGGGCATCGCGGTGACGGTGGCCAAGGGCGGCGACGCGGGCACCCTCGTGAACAAGGCCATCCTCACCGCCGGCCGGCCGGAAGGGGATGTGCTCTGGGGCCTCGACAACACGTTGCTGTCGCGCGCGCTCGGCGAGGACGTGTTCGTGCCCTACGAGTCGCCCGAGCTCGAGGCGCTGGAGCCTTCCGTGGTCGACCTCGTGCCCGGCCACGAGGTCACCCCGGTCGACACGGGGGACGTCTGCCTGAACGTCGACACCGGCTGGTTCGCCGAGAGGGGTCTGGAGCCGCCGGCGTCGTTCGAGGACCTCGTCGATCCGGCCTACCGGGACACCCTCGTGGTCCAGAACCCGGCCTCGTCGTCACCCGGCCTGGCCTTCCTCCTCGCCACGGTCGCGCACTTCGGTGAGGACGGCTACCTCGGGTTCTGGGAGCAGCTTCGGGCCAACGGCGTCGAGGTCGTCGAGGACTGGGACACCGCGTACTACTCGTCGTTCACCGCCGGCGGTTCGGGCGGCACCCGCCCGGTCGTGGTCAGCTACGCGTCGAGCCCGCCGGCCACGATCTACTTCGCCGAAGAGCCGAAGCCCACCGAGCCCACCACCGCCTCCGTCGAGGCGACCTGCTTCCGCCAGGTCGAGTTCGCCGGCGTGCTCCGCGGGACCGAGCACGAGGACGAGGCGCGACGGCTCATCGACTTCCTGATCGGCGAGGAGCTGCAGTCCGAGCTCCCGCTCACCAACTTCGTCTACCCGGTGCGGCGGGACGTGGCGTTGCCGCAGCTGTTCGTGGACTTCGCCCCGCCGGCGGCCGACCCGCTGACCCTCGCCCCGGAGGACATCGCCGCCAATCGCGACGACTGGATCGAGGCGTGGACGCAGACCGTGCTGCGGTGACGGCTCGGGCACGACCGGCACGATCAGCACGGCCGGCGCGATGAACACGTTGCCGGCCCCGGCCCGCGCCGCGCTCGTCGCCGGGCCGGCGCTGTTCGTCGCCGTCTTCTTCGCCTGGCCGGTGGCGGCCATCATCAGGCGCGGGCTGTCGGTCGACGGTGTGCGCGACGTCCTGACCGATCCCGGGCTGCGGTCGGTGGCGTGGTTCACGCTGTGGCAGGCCGCGCTGAGCACCGTCCTCACGCTGCTGCTCGGCCTGCTCCCGGCGTTCGTGCTCGCCCGCTACCGGTTCCCGGGGAGGGCACTGGTCCTGGCGGTGGTGACGGTCCCGTTCGTGCTGCCGACCGTCGTGGTCGGCACCGCGTTCCTCGCCCTTCTGCCAGCGTCGTGGGACCAGACCGCGGCGGCCATCGTCATCGCCCACGTGTACTTCAACCTGGCGGTGGTCGTGCGCACGGTGGGGACGCTGTGGGGCCAGCTCGACCCCCGCACGGAAGACGCGGCGCGCACGCTCGGGGCGTCCCCCCGCCAGGTCCTGTGGCGCGTCACCCTGCCGCAGCTCCGGCCGGCGCTCCTGGCCGCGGCGGCCATCACGTTCCTCTTCACGTTCACCTCGTTCGGCGTCGTCCGCATCCTCGGCGGGCCCCGGCATCCGACGATCGAGGTCGAGATCTGGCGCCTGACCACCCAGGCGTTCGACCTCGAGGCCGCGGCCGCCCTCGCCCTCGTGCAGCTCGTCGGCGTGACGGTCCTCATGGTGTGGTGGAGCCGGTTCCAGGCCGGGCAGGCCGTGCGACTCCGGCTCCGCCCCCGAGGGGTCGCCGCCAGACCCAGGACGGTGGGCCAACGGGTCCTGGTCTCCGCGACCGTGATCGGTCTCGTGGCCGTGGTGCTCGTTCCCCTGACCAGGCTGGTGCTGGGGTCGTTCCGCGGCGCCGGCGGCGGGCTGAGCCTGTCGGCCTGGCGGGCGCTCGGCGACGAGCCCGGACCGGGCCCGGCGGGACGGACGGTCGCCGACCCGTGGGATGCCGTGCTCACGTCGTTGCGGTTCGCGGTGATCGCGACGGTGGTGGCGGTGCTGGTGGGGGGCGCGGCCGCCGTCGCCATCGCGGCCTCCCGACGAGGCGGGCACCTGCTCGACGCCGGGTTGATGCTCCCCCTCGGCACATCGGCCGTCACCGTCGGGTTCGGGCTGCTCATCACCATGGACCGGCCGCCGCTGGATCTACGCGGCTCGTGGGTGCTCATCCCGATCGCGCACGCCGTCGTGGCCGTGCCCTTCGTCGTGCGCGCCGTGCTGCCGACGTTGCGGTCCATCGATCCCCGTCTTCGCGACGCCGCGTCGACGCTGGGCGCCTCCCCGTCCCGGGTCTGGCGGGAGATCGACCTGCCCTTCCTGCGCCGGGCGCTCGTGGCCGGCGCCGGCTTCGCCTTCGCCATCTCGCTGGGCGAGTTCGGGGCCACCAGCTTCCTCACCCGGGTCGGCGACCAGACCATGCCCATCGCCATCGCCCGGCTGTTGGGGCGGCCGAGCGCCCTGAACCTCGCCCAGGCCTACGCCCTCGCCACCGTCCTGATGGTCCTGACCCTCGCGGCCATCCTCGCCGTCGATCGCCTCCGCGGCGAGGCGGCGACGTTCTGACCATGTTGACCGTCGAGGACGTCCGGGTCCGCTTCGGGGACCGATGGGTGCTCGACGGCGCCAACCTCACGGTCGGGGCGGGCGAGATCGTCGCCCTCCTCGGGCCCAGCGGCTCGGGCAAGAGCACGCTGCTGCGGGTCATCGCCGGGCTCCACCCGCCCGACGGCGGCCGCGTGCTGTGGGACGGAGAGGACATCACCGAGGTGCCGGCGCATCGGCGGCAGTTCGGTCTGGTCTTCCAGGACCACCAGCTGTTCCCCCACCGTGACGTGGCCGGCAACGTGGGCTTCGGGCCATCGGTCGCCGGGCGGCCGAAGGCCGAAGTGCGCCAGCGGGTCTCGGAGCTGCTGCAGCTCGTCGGTCTCGACGGCTTCGAGCACCGGAGCGTCACGGCGCTCTCGGGCGGCGAAGCCCAGCGGGTGGCGCTGGCCCGGGCCCTCGCCCCCCGCCCGCGGCTGCTGCTGCTCGACGAGCCACTCGGCGCCCTCGACCGGGAGCTCCACGACCGCTTGGCCGTCGACCTCCGGCACCTGCTGCAGGAGCTCGGGACCGCCGGTCTCCACGTGACCCACGATCGCGACGAAGCCACTCTCGTCGCCGACCGCGTCGTCACCGTCGACGAGCTCCACCGCCGCTGACGCGCTTCCGATCCAGACCGCGCCGCGCACACTCTCTCGACCGTGACCACCGCGGATGAGCTCCGGGCCGCGGCGCGGCGGGCCCGGCACGACGCCGACGCGCTCCGCGCCCTGGCCGCCGGCCTGGAGCGTTCCGTCATCCACGACCTCACCGCGCTGGCGGGCGACCGGACCTGGGTGGGACCGACCGCGGCCCGCCTCGAGCAGGCGGTGCGCACTGCCCGCCACGAGTTGGACGGGGCCGCCGCCGACCTCCGCAGGGAGGCGTCCCTGCTCGACCACGAGGCCACCGATCTGGAGCGCGCCGCCGCCCGGACCCAACTCGCCCCGGTGCCGTAGCGATGAGCAGCTACCTCGGCTACGACCCGTGCGCGCTGGGTGTCCTCCTGGGCGCTCTGGACCGCGCCCTCGACGAGCGGCTGCCCTCCCGATCGCCCGTGACGAGAACGGCACGGCAGGCGGCTGACCGCGCGGTCACCGCGCACGGGCGGCAGCTGGCCGTACTGGGCGAGCTGGCTCAGGTCGTGGGCCTCGTGCTCCGGGCCGATCCCCTGGGCGCGTATCGCCCCGTCCGGCTCGATCCCCACGACCTCGACCTGTGGGCTCTTCATCGCGGCGGTCAGTGGCGCGCTGCGCGCGATCCGAGCCCATCCATCGCCGGCTGGGATCGGCAGGGCGCGGTGCTCAACGCGCGGTTGGTCGCCGGCTGGCTGACGCCCGAACGCTGGCGCGACCTCCTGGACGGCGACGGGGACGCCGTCGACCCGGTGCTGCGCTATCTCGAGCACCTGGCCGACGATCCTGCCGCCAGGTCGGCCTTCCTCGTCGCCCTCGGGCCCAAGGGCTTCGGGGCGATGCTCGCCACGGCGTCGGCGCGCTTCACGTCGACCCACCTGCCCGGCGCGGCCGACCAGCCCGCCGCCGGGCGGACCCGCGACGCCGTCGACGCGCTCGGTGCCCTGTGGGCGGCAGGTCGGGCGGGCGGAGGCCAGCGCACGGAGGCGTGGGACGCCGCGGCGCTGGGCGGTCCGCTCTTCGCGGCCAGCCGGTTGCTCGGCATCGGCGGCGGCCGCCGGAGCGCTCACGTCAGGGGAGCTGGTGCGGTGGGGCACGGCACAGTGGCGCCGGCTCTCGTCGGACTGGCGGCCGTCCGAGCTGCCTCGGCCGGAGCTGGTCGGCGACCAGATCCTGGGCGCGCTCGTCACCGACGGACGGGCGGCGCGCGGCTTCCTCCTCGAGCTGTCGACGGGCGAGGAACTCGCCGACCTCGCCTCGCTGGTCGCCAACAGCTTCTCCTCGCCGATGGTCAGCGGCGCGCTGCTGCTGGCCTCGACCGACCCGTCGACCGTCCGCACCGCTGCCGACCGCGGCGAGGTGGAGCGGTCGGTCCACGCCGTGCTCACCGTCGTCGACCACCTGCTGGCCGAACGCCTGGCCCAGGCTCCCGCCGTCGACGGCGAGGGGCGGTTGACCGGCCGCCCGGGCTCGACGCTGCCCACCTCCCTCGGCCTCTACACCGGTCGTCAGCTCGTGCACCTCGTCGACCGCTGCGATGGCGCGCGGGTTGCGTGCACGCCGCTCGGACCCGCGCTGCCCTCGACGACATGGTCGGGCTGGGAGGAGCGGCAGGTCGCCCGCCTGCTGGAACGGCTCGTGGTCGACCGGCGCACGGCCGACGAGCTCCGGGAGGCGGCGCTGGCCGGGTGGTTCTCGCGGGTCGGCGGGACCGACCTGCTGGCGCCCGGTGCCCACGACGCCGTCCGGCGGGAGACGTTCGGCGTCGGGGCCCTCGACGGCATCCTGGGCGACCAGGAGTGGGACCGCAGCCGCATCGACCACCAGCGCTTCCAGGCCCAGGTGGCGGGGCTCGACCTCGCCATCGACATGGCCAGCGTCGGCATGAGCCGCATCCCCAGGATCGCGGCAGGGGCGTGGGGCCCGATCTCGGACGCCGGCGCGCTGATGGGCGCCGGCAGCCTGGGCGAGCTGGCGCTGTCGTTCCTGCGGCCCGAGCCGGCCGGCGATGTCCGGGCCAGGACCGAAGCCGGCCAGAGCCTCGCGACGGCGAGCCTCAAGACCGCGGTGGCGACGATGGTCGCCGCGCAGGCGGGGACAGGGCCCACCGGTCCCCGCCCGCCGGGCACCGCGGTGGATCGGGACGCCGCCGCCACCGCCGCCGCCACCCGGTCGGGCGACAACGCCAACGCCGGGGCGTACCGGCAGTTGGCCGCCGGCGCGCGGTCACAGGACGCCCCCGGACCGGTCAAGGACCGGATCGAACACCTGCAGGCCGTCGTCGGCGACACCATGACCGAGGGTCGCGCCTGGGTGGCGTGACATGCCGGCCGGCCGGCCCAGCCGTCAGGAGTCGACGTCGAGCGTGGTGGTGAGGCGGACGGTCTCGTCCTGGGCGGTGGTCGCCACGACCTCGAGCGTCCACTCGCCCTCGTACGGGATCTGCAGACCGTTGGCGATGTAGTGGTTCGGACCGGCGGGGACGAGGTCGAGGGCCAACGGCCCGAGATCGTCCCGGTCCGGGAGCACGAGGCGGGCGGTGGCGTCCTTGACCGCGTCGAGCGTGCCCCCCGCAGGGCTGAACGTGAGGTGCAGGTCGTTGGCACCGACCCGGGCCGGGATGAGGCTGACATCGGCCAGCAGGTCGCCCTGCACCATGGTCGCCGAGACGGTGCGCGACGTGGTCTCCGCCTCGGCGGGCGGGCTGCCGGTGAGGATGGCGGTGACGACGAGGACGGCCACCGCGATGACGACCTCGGTCGCCACCGAGCGCCAGAGCGGCGGGCCGAGGAGGCGGCGGGCCACCATCCGACGGCTGCCCCAGCCGAGGGCCACCAGCCCGGCCACGAAGACCAGCTTCACCAGCAGGGTCCGGCCGTAGTCGGTGGACGTCAGGTCGCCGAGGCCGCCCGGGAGGACCCGCCACGTCTGGACCACACCGGTCACGACGAGGGCGACGACGCAGGCGAACGCCACCGACGAGAAGCGGGCCACACCCTCCGACGCCTCGTCGACCGGCGCCAGCGCGGCCCCGACGCTGCCCGCCGTCAGGGCCGGCTCGCCGTCGTCCGCGTCTGCGTCCCCAACGGCCATCGACTCGGGTTCGCCGGGTTCCAGCGGCCCGGGCGGCCCCGGCGGCCCCGACGAGGGCAGGAGGACGACCAGCAGGACCAGACCACCCAGCCAGACGGCCATGGCGGCCAGGTGGACGGCGTCGAGCAGCACGCCGAGCGCGGCGTAGCGGCCGCTGCCCGAGTGGCCGGCCAGGGCCACCGTCCCGATGATCAGCTCACCGAGCAGCACCCCCGCCAGCTGTGCGTTGCCACCCCACCCGCGGGCCAAACGGACGAGGAGGGGCAGGACCAGCACCAGGAGCGCCAGGCGGATCGCAGCCATCTGGACGGAACGCGTGTCGGCCACGCTGCGCAGGAGATCCAGGTCCCCGACGTCGCCGATCGAGCGTCCGGTCAGGTACGGGCCGCTGATGAGGATCGTGCCCACCGTCCCGAGGAGCATGGCGCCCCACCCGAACCACACCAGGCGACGAGCCGACCAGCGGCTCGCGGCCGACGGCCAGATGGCAGTGGCGAACGCCGCGCCGCCGATGCCCAGCGCCAATCCGCCGTAGGTGAGCAGGCGGGCGAACGTGGCCAGCTGCTCGACCGTGCCGTCGCCCTGCTGCCCGCTCAGGACCGAGGCCAGCAGGTCACGCGTGTCGATGGCGGCGTCGCGGCCGACCTGGAACGCGAACGCGCCCGACAGCGGGTGACCGTCCTGGGACACGACCTGCCAGGCCACGACATAGGCGCCGTCCGGGATCTCGGGCACGGCCGCCACCACGACCGTGGGGTCGCTCCCCTGCTCGGCCGGGCCGAGCTCGATCGGCGTTGACGAGGAGTCGAGCAGCCGGATCCCGCCGTCCTGCGCGGTGACTGGCTCGTCGAAGTCGAGGGTGATGTCGGTCGGTGGCTCGTCGAGGACGGCGGAAGCGGACGGCGAGGACGACTCCAGCGACGCGTGCGCATGCGCAGGACCGGCAGGTCCGAGGGCCAGCGCGACACCGGCCACGAGGGCGACCAGCAGGAGGAAGGCCCGGCGCATCGGGGTCATTCTGGCCCCAGCCGCCGCCCGACGCGCCCGCGCCCAGGTCACCCGCTCAGTCACCCCGGGACGAGCGCGCCCGCCATCCGGTCGACGACGGCCTCGAGCACGGCGGCGCTCGTGGCGAAGTTGCACCGCGCGAAGCCCTCGCCGCCCGGGCCGAACTCCGGGCCGGGATAGAGGACGACGCCCCCGTCGCGCAGCAGGGTCTCGGGACGCTCGGCGAGGCCGAGGGCGCGGAAGTCCAGCCAGGCCAGATAGGTCGCCTGCGGGAGCGCGTAGTCGACGGCGGGCACGCGCTCGGCCAGAAGGTCACGCAGCAGCCGCCGGTTGCGATCGAGCACGCCGAGGGCCGTGGCCAGCCACTCGTCGCCGTCCTGCCAGGCCGCCCGCGTGGCCTCGACCCCCACCCGGCTGACGACGCCGAAAAGGTGCTCCGGCTGCGCGTCCCAGGCCTCGCGGAGGTCCGGTGGGCCGACGTGGGCGACGGCGCAGCGGATGCCGGCGAGGTTGAACGCCTTCGTCGCCGAGGTCAGGGTCAGCGTGCGGGCGGCCACCGCCGGACCCAGCGACGCCATCGGGACGTGGCGGGCGGGCTGGTACACGAGATCGGCGTGGATCTCGTCACTGATGATCAGCAGATCGTGCTCCTCCGCCAGACCGGCAAGCGTGGCCAGCTCGTCACGGGTGAACACGTGGCCGGTCGGGTTCTGCGGGTTGCACAGCAACAGCGTGCGGCACCCGCCGTCGGCCGCCGCGAGGTCGCGGGCGAACCGGTCATGGTCGTAGGCCCAGCCGTCGTCCGTGCGGGCGGCGGGGATGGGGAGGATGGGCCGGTCCATCGTCGCCGAGGTGCGGAAGAAGGGCGGGTACGCCGGCGTGTGGAGGGCGATGGACGAGCCCGGCGGGGTGGCCAGGTGGAGCGCGATCTGCACACCCTGGACGACGTCGCACAGCTCACGGACGTGATCCGCCGAGGCCGTCCAGGCGAAGCGGTCCGCCATGCGCTGCGCGAAGAGCGCGCGCAAGGGCGTCTCCTCGGGCCAGTCCGGATAGCCGAGGTCGCCGGCGTCGACGAAGGCGTGGAGGGCGGCGGCGACCGGGGGCGGCGCGGGGAAGTCCATGTCGGCCACCCAGGCCGCGAGACGCCCCGGGCCGTGGCGATGCCACTTGGCGCCCGGCTTGGCCTCGAGCCAGGCCAGGTCCAGGTCGTCGAACCCGGGCGTCACCATCCCCGTCACCATCCCCACGGTTGGGCGGCCTCCAGGCCCTCGACCTCGAGCCGGCCGAGCAGCCAGGCCAATCGGCGAGACGGCGCCAGGGCCAGCGCGGCCGGAGGTAGCGCGGTGAGGCCCATGGGCCGCCGCGCCGCCCAGGTCATCTCCATCCGGCTCAGCTCCCGCCGGACGTACCCGTCCGACCAGTCGTCCCAGGTGAAGTCCGGCAACCCCAGGTCGGCGTGGTGGACCTCGACCTCCCGCCAGCGGCGGAACGGCAGGTCGGACACGGCCTCCGGCTGATCCAGGAGCGTGCCCGTCAACGCCCATCCCTCGGCCGGCACCCGGGCCCACGCCGACTCGAGGCGCCAGATGGTGCGGCGTACATCCTCGGCCTGCTCCGCCGCGGGGCGGGGCGCGCCGGCGTCGATCTCGGCCGCGCGCTGCTCCCGACCGCCGGGGTAGCGCTCGGCCGGCTCGCCGCGGGCCGCGGCCTCCAGCACGCGGATCACGCTGTCGGCCTGACGGGCCAGGTGGGTGGTGACGTGCCCGACCGTCCACCCCGGCAGGAGCGACGGCCGGGTCACGGTCGCGTCGTCCAGCGCGTCGAGCGTCTCCAGCAGACGTTGGTGCGCCGACGCACATCCGGCCACGACGGCGTCGAGCTCCCGCGGGTCCGGCTCCGCTGTGTCCACGGCGGGCGACCGTACCGTAGGGTCACGGCGTGCAGCCTGAGGCCGACGTCCTGGTGCTGTTCGGCGCCACCGGTGATCTCTCGAAGCGCAAGCTGTTCCCGTCGCTCTACAACCTGGAGCGCGACGGCCGGCTCCACGTCCCGGTCATCGGCGTGGCCCGCAGCAGCTGGTCGGACGCGGGCTTCCGGCAGCACGCGCACGACTCCATCCTCGCCACGCGGCCCGACGCCATGGCCGCCGTCATCGACTCCCTGTGCGCCCGGCTCGACCTCGTGGCCGGCGACTACGCCGACATCGCCACCTTCCAGACCCTGGCCGAGACGTTGGACCGCCACCACTCCACCAACGCGGTCTTCTACTTCGCCATCCCGCCATCGGCGTTCCCGCTCGTCATCGAGTCCCTCGAGGCGGTAGGCCTGACCAAGCGGGGGCGGGTCGTCGTGGAGAAGCCCTTCGGCCGCGACCTGGCGTCCGCCCGGGACCTCAACGCCACCCTCCACAAGTCGTTCCCGGAGGAGCGCATCTTCCGCATCGACCACTACCTCGGCAAGGAGAGCGTCGAGGACCTGATGGTGTTCAGGTTCTCCAACGTCCTGCTGGAACCGGTCTGGAAGCGCAACTACGTGCGCAGCGTGCAGGTGACGATGGCCGAGACCATCGGGGTGGAGGGCAGAGGCAGCTTCTACGACTCGGTCGGTGCGCTGCGCGATGTGGTGCAGAACCACCTGCTGCAGGTGGTGGCGCTCCTCGCCATGGAACCGCCCGTGGGCCCCGAGGCCGACTTCCTCCAGGACGAGAAGGCCAAGGTCTTCGCCGCCACCGAGAGCATCTGCTGCTCGGACGTCGTCCGCGGCCAGTACGTCGGGTACCTCGACGAGGAAGGTGTGGCGCCGGGGTCGACCACGGAGACGTTCGTCGCCGCCCGGCTGGAGATCGACTCGTGGCGGTGGGCCGGCGTGCCGTTCTACGTCCGGGCCGGCAAGGCGCTCGCCCGGTCCGCCACCGAGGCCGTCGTCGAGTTCAACGACCCTCCCCGCCTGCTGTTCGACGAGGCCGGAGGGCCCACGCCGCACCGGAACCTGGTGCGCTTCCGGCTCGGCAAGGACGACGGCGTGACCTTCACGTTGCAGGCCAAGTCCCCGGGCCAGCACATGGACAGCGAGGACGTGAACCTCACGGTCGACTTCGCGGCCGCCCTGGGCGAGCGGCGGGACGCCTACGAGCGGCTCCTGGGCGACGCGCTGGCCGGTAACCCGCGCCGCTTCGCCCGCCAGGACGTCGTGGAGCGGACGTGGCGCATCGTCCAGCCGATGCTGGACGACCCCGGTCCCGTCTTCCCCTACGAGCGCGGGTCGTGGGGGCCACCGGAGGCGGACGCGCTCGTGCCCGGAGGTTGGTACCCGCCGAGCTGAGCCGGTGCCAGCTGGTCGGCCGGCCGAGGACCGGTGGCCAGCACCCCACGCACGCCCAGGACGACCGCGGCGATCCCCACACCGAGGGCCGTCGACACGCTGAGACGATCGAGCCAGGGCGGCACGTCGGTGACGAGCACGCTGTGCGAGAGGACGCCGAGCCGGGGGACGGCCGAGGCCAGGAGCGCGGCCCCTGCGGCGGCCACGAACGCGCTCTGGACGGACGCCCGCCGTCGCAGCAGGATGCCGGCGACGCCGAGGGCGACCGCGATGGCACCGAGCGCGATGGCCGTCGTCCCCTGGGCGCCGCCCGCGGGCAGGGCGGCGAGGCGGGAGCCGACGACGATGACGAGCACACCGGCCACGGGTACTCCAGCGGAAGCGATGCGCGATCGCGGCCAGGCGATGCCGACCGTGGCGAGGACGGCGGCGAGCGCCCACCACGGCCAGGCCGGCGCGGGCGACACGTAGCGGTAGCGGCCCTCGATGGTGACGGGCCGGCCATCGACGGTCAACCTCACCTCCCAGTCCTGTACCGCCGGGTCCGGTCGGCCGGGGCCCATGCGGTGGATCCGGTGGTCGTGCCAGGACGCCTCGCCGTCGCGCCCGATCACCCGCCATGCCGGCGGGGCCTCGGGATCGACGCCGGCCGGGAGCTCCACGGCGGCCTGACGATCCTCGTTGAGCCAGCGGGCAGGAGAACGGTCGTTGACCTCGACGGTGCCGTCGGCGCCGATGCGCAGATAGGGCTCGTCGGCGTAGCCGAGCACCACGACCTCCCGGCCGGGCTCCACCCAGAGGCGCAGGAAGCTGTCGCCGCCGACCACCTCGGCGGTGAGCCCGTCGGTCGCCGGGCTGACGGCGGTGACCTCGGATCGGACGTCGCCGGGCTCGGCGGGATCGGCCGCGGCCGGGCCGGCCAGGAGGACGAGGAACGCCGTGGCGAGCACGGGGATCCGCCAGGCCCGCCTCGCTCTCCGCGTCACAGCAGCTCCTGACCGATGAGGACGAGCGCCGACAGGGCCGAGATCGACAGCACCATGGGCCGCGTCCAACCGTCGTCCAGCACGCGGGTGAGCGGCCGGGACAGCAGGAAGCCGATGGCCACGCCCGGCCACAGCAGGGCACCGAGCCGGAGCTCGTGGGCGCCGAGCTGCCCGGCCACGGCCAGGGTGATCAGCGAGATGGCGGCCCCGAACGCGAAGTAGGTGGCGAGGGTGGAGCGGAACGTGGGCCCGTTGCTGCCCTGGTAGACGAGCGCGATCGGGGGTCCGCCGATCGAGGTGGTGGTGCCCATGAAGCCCGAGGCGAACCCGGCCGACACGAGCGCTCCCCGGGTGGGGCGCACGTGGGGCTTCACCAGCGACACGGCGACGGCGGCCAGGACGGCGAGACCCAGGAAGAGGGCGAGGGCGTGCTGCGAGAGCGCGGCGACAGCCGCCGCGCCGAGCACCGCGCCGGGCAAGCGGCCACCGATGGCCCAGCCGAGGCCGCGGCGGTCGAGATGGGCGCCGTCCCGGAAGGCCACGAGGAGCGTCAACGGCAGCACGGCGAGGATGACAGGAGCCGGTGCGAACGACCGGTCGATGAGCGTGAGCAGCGGGGCCACGACCAGGCCCATCCCGAAGCCCGCCGCCCCTTGGATGCAGGACGCGCCGGCCACCAGCACGGTGACCACCAGGAGATCGGCACGGACGCTGCTCACCGGCCCCGGAGGGGGCCGACCTCGACCATGACGGGCAGTCTGCCTGCTCCGCTACCCTGCCGCTCATCTCACGTCGTCATCCTCGAGATGCGACGTCCCGACTGAATCACGCAGCTCCAGGAGGATCCGCCGTGGCCCATGAGTTCCTGTCCGACGACTGGATGGAGGCCGTCAAGGCCATCCGTGACAAGTACGCCGATCAGGCGGCGCCGGTCCCCTACAAGATCCGCATGAACCAGGTGATCAGCGGCGCGCCGTTCGGCGACGGGGCCGACATCCTCATCTACATGGACACGACCGACGGGACCATGCAGATGGAGAAGGGCGCGCTGGACGAACCCGAGGTCACCATCAGCACCGACTGGGAGACGGCCCGGAAGATCTTCGTGGACCAGGATCAGGCGGCAGGGATGCAAGCGTTCATGTCCGGCAAGATCAAGGTGCAGGGCGACATGACCAAGCTCATGATGATGAACGCCGTCCCGCCGGACGACGTGGCCAAGGCGGTGGCCGCCGAGGTCAAGGAGATCACAGCCTGATCAATCGCCTGATCAAGGCGTGACCGGCACCTGCCCGAGAGCGCACTGAGGGTACGAGCCACGCTCCTGGGCGAGGATCAGCCTGAAACTGGGTGATGGTAGGGAGACGCGCTGCGCACTACAGTGTCCGGCGGAGCGGGCGGGGAGAAGCGAGCGTCAGCATGTCCGACCTCCCTCCGCCAGACCCCTCGCAGCGCAACCTGTACGCACCGGAGCCGCCGATCGGCGGTGATCCCGCGGGCGACGACCGGTTGCGGCGCATCCTCGTCATCGTCGGTGGCATCGCCATGGTCGTGTTCGCCATCGGGCTCGGGCTGGTCGTCCTGCGCGACGACGGACCCGACGACTCACCCGGCGCGCCGGCCAGCTCGATGCCCGCAGATTCGACAGCCGGAGATTCGACGGCACCGGTGACCACCGCGGCGGCGGCGACCCAACCCCCGTCGACGGTCCCGGGATCGGGTGCACCGACGACGGCGACGACCGTGGCCACCGCGACGACGGCGACGACGGCGGCAACGAGCACCACCGCCGCGAGCGATCCCGCGACCCAGGCTGTGGCAACGGCCCAGGCCCTGCTGAACGCGTTCGCCGACGGCCGCTGGAACGACGCCCGGACCCTCAACCCCGGTCGCAACGAGACCGACGCCTTCCTCCAGCAGGCCTACGGCCCGATCGAGTCGGCGACGGTGATCCCTGCCGCGGTCACCCCGGTCAACGGTGGTGAGTACGACGTGCGCTTCGGCATCGTCGCCCACGAGAACCAACCGACCGGTCCGCAGACGGTGCTCATGTGCTCGCACTGGCAGGTCGACGTCGAGGCGCAGACCATCCAGCGGCTGGACTCCGCCCGCATCCGCGTCGAGAGCGGTTTCGTCGATCCGAAGACGAGGTCGGGCGAGCTGTCGTCGGTCTGCGCCACCCTGCCCCTGCGCTGAACCCGGAGGGTCTACTCCGGCACGGGAGCGAGGGGGCCTAGCGCCGCGCCCAGCGCGTCGACCGTCCAGCGTTCGTTGCGTTCGACCCCTTCGCCGAACTCCCACGACTTCACGATCCGCACGGCGCCTCCCTGCACGAAGAAGGTCTCGCCGTTGAACGCGCAGTCGGCGGAGGCCAGGTAGGCGACGAGCGGGCTGATGTTCGCCGGGTCCCACACGTCGAACGCGCCCGCCTCGGGCGGCGCCTGGATCATCTCGCCGAGGCCGGGCGTGGCCAGCGTCAGCCGGGTGCGTGCCGCCGGCGCGATGCAGTTGCTCTTCACGCCGTAGCGGACCAGCTCCTTGGCGCAGATCTGGCTGAAGGTGGCGATGCCGGACTTGGCCGCGCCGTAGTTGGCCTGCCCGGGGTTGGAGAACAGGCCCGACGTGGACGAGGTGTGCACGAGGTTGCGGGTCCTGGCGGCGCCCGCCTTGTGCTGCTCCCGCCAGTACGCGGCGGCCCACCGGGTGGGGGCGAAGTGCCCCTTGAGGTGCACGTCGACGACGGCGTCCCACTCCTCCTCGGTCATGTTGACGACGACACGGTCGCGGCAGGATGCCGGCGTTGTTGACCAGGATGTCGAGGTCTCCGAACTCCTCGATGGCGGCGTTGATCAGGCGCTGGCTGCCCTCCCACGACGACACGCTGTCGCCGTTGGCCACGGCCTCGCCTCCCATGGCCTTGATCTCGTTCGCCACGTGCTGGGCCGCCGAGACGTCACCGCCGCTGCCGTCGGCCGCTCCTCCGAGGTCGTTGATGACGACCTTGGCGCCCTCGGCGGCGAACAGCAGCGCGTGCTCACGCCCGATGCCACGCCCGGCGCCGGTGATGATCGCCACCCGTCCTTCCAGAGCGCCCATGCGCCTTCCCCCTCTGCTCGTGAGGTGCCGCAGGCTAACGGTGGCCGTGCCGCCGGCCAAGACTGGGCCAGAGACTTCAGCAGGCGTCAGAAGAACGTGAGGGCGACGGCGGTGCCGCGGGGAACGGACGATCCCGCGGGCGGAGTCGCGATGACGACGGCCCGGTTGGGGTCTCCGGTGACGGTGCCTACCTTCAGGCCGGCCGCGGTCAGGGCCGCAGTGGCCTGCTGGAGGTTCATCATGTTGAGGACCGGGACCTTCACGAGGTTCGGGCCCTTCGAGACCTGATAGGTCACGGTCGAGTCGCGGGGCACGGCGGTGCCGGCGGGCGGCGTGCTGCCCGCGACCTGACCCGTGGCCACGCCGTCGGCGAAGACGTCCTCGCCGCGGGCAGGGACGAGCGCGAGGGCCTTGAGCGCCGCGTCGGCCTGGGCCGGCGTCATGCCCGCCAGCGCCGGGATCGTGCGGGGCGCGGGACCGCTGGAGACGACGGCGTTGATCGTGCTGCCCTTGTCCACCATGGACCGCTCGGGCACCTGCTGGCCGGCGACCGTGAAGGACAGGATGGTGCCGGCGGGGATCGTCTCGCTGGGCTCCTGGCCGGCCACCGAGAGCTTGAGATCGGCGTCGGCCAAGGCTCGCATGGCCACCTCGATGCGCTGCCCGCCGAGCGGCGGCAGCTCCGACGGGGCCGGTCCGTCCGACACGTAGAGCGTGAAGGACTCCCCCTCGTCCAGGTCTCCCGAGGCCGGGTCGGTCCTGATGACGACATCGAGGGGCTCGGTGTCGTTCTTCTCCCGTACCTCGCTCACGTCCCATCCGTAGGTGGCGATGCGATTGCGGGCCTCGCCCACCTCCAGCCCGACGAGCCCCTCGACCGGATAGCTCGACTCGGTCGATCGACGCACGACGAGCGCGGCGACGCCGATGGCGGCGGCCACGGCCAGCACGGCCAGGACGATGAGGAACCCGTTGCGGGTCCGCCGGGGGCGGGAGGCGTCCTGGTCGAACATCTCCGGTATCGCGCCGCCGGCCCGCCCGGCACGGGCGGTACGGGTGGCGGGGCCGGGGGCGGAGGCTCGTCGGCGACCATGGTCCGCCCGGATTCCGCCCGGCGGCCGGGCCGCGGCGGCACCGGCCGACGTGCCAGTGACGGTCGCGGCTGCACCGATGGTCGTGGTGTCGATCGACGTCCGGGCCGACGTCGCCACGAGGGCCAGCGGCGCCGGCCGGGGCAGCTTCTCGGCCGCGGCGATGAGGCCCTGCCCGAGCTCGGCGGCGCTCGACCGCTCGGCGGGATCCGGTCGTCCCGCCCGTTCGATGACGGAGGCCAGCGGGCCGAGGTCGGCCGAGACCGGCATGAGCCGGTCCAGCCGGTTCATGAGCGTCGCCACCGTGGTCTCCCCGGCGAAGGGCACCTCTCCGGTCACGGACTCCACCAGCGTCAGGGCCAACGAGTAGACGTCGCTCTTGCCGTCCACGGGCTCGGCCCTGGCCTGCTCCGGCGACGCGTAGCGGGCGGTACCGAGGATCACCCCCGACGGCTCGGTCCAGGCCGCATCGGCGATGGCCCGGGCCAGCCCGAAGTCGGCGATGCGCAGGCGGCGGTCCTCGCCGAAGAGGAGGTTGGCGGGCTTGATGTCCCGATGCACGAAGCCCCGGCGGTGCGCGTAGTCCAGGCCCCGGCTGGCCTCGAGCCCGACGAGCAGCGCCTGCGAGGGGCTGAGGAGCCGGCCCCGGTCGAGCATCGACCGCAGGCTGCCCCCGCCCAGGTACTCGAGGACCAGATAGGGCACCGGTCCGTCGGTGCCCCAGTCGAAGATCGCCATGATGTTCGGGTGGCTGAGAGCAGCGGCGGCCTGGGCCTCGCTCTGGAAGCGGCGCAGGAAGGCGGCGTCCTCGGCCAGGGAGGGATGGAGCACCTTGACGGCCACCCGCCGGCGGAGCTGGACGTCGTCGGCCTGGTACACGGTGGCCGACGCGCCGGTGCCGACCGCCGCCACCAACCGGTAGCGCCCGCCCAGGACCCGTCCGATCTGCTCCTCTCCGTACCCGGACATCGCCTCTCGAACCTACCGCTCGGCCCGTCGCACCGGGTGGCAGCCCGGTCCGGCCGATCGGCCGTTCCGGCCCGCGATGGGTGGCGGGAGCGGGCATCAGCCATGCTGTCGCCGTGGCCCGCCGGCGGCGCTTCGACCTGCGCACCTTCCTCATCAGCCTGGGCTTCGCCATCGGGCTGGTGCTGGTGATCTACGCCTTCACCTCGGCCCGCGTCGGCAGCGATGCGCAGGGCGTGAAGAACCCGGCCATCGAGCGGCTGATCCCCAGCCAGGACGATCTGGTCCTGCGGCAGTCCGAGGTCGGCATCGACCTGGCCACCGGCTACACCGGCGAGCTCATCATCGACGGCGAGACCCTCGTGACCCGTGAGGTGGTGGCCCCGGACGGCGCCAACCCCGGCGTCGTCGAGCGCATCGTGGACGTCCGCTTCGATCCGGCCCTGAACACGTTGCTGTACCAACCCCTCGATCTGCCCGGGGCTCCCATCCCCGAGTTCGATCCCGGTGAGCACACCATCACCGCCCGCTTCTGGAAGCTGGAGGAGGGCGAGGACACGGCCCGCCAGTACACCTGGACGTTCAAGGTCGCCTGAGCCCGCCACGAGCGCCGAGGGCCCGGCACCGGCACCCGGCCAGGCCAGGCGCGGGCCGTCAGGCCGGGAGCTCGCCGGTCTCCAGCAGCGCGGCGAAGCCGGCGTCGTCGAGGATCGGCACGCCCAGGCTCTCCGCTTTCGTCAGCTTGCTGGCTCCGGGCTCCCTCCCGACGACCACGGCGAAGGTCTTGGCACTGACGCTGCCCGGGCTCTTGCCGCCCCGGTCCTTGATTGCCGCCTCCGCCTCCTCCCGGCTGAAGCCCTCCAGCGTCCCGGTGACCACGACCGCCTTGCCGGCCAGCACCTGCGGTTGCCGGCTCACGACCACCTGCCCGAAGTCGACCCCGGCCCTGCGCAGGCGCTCGACCATGTCCCGGTTGCCGTCCTCCGCGAACCACTGCGTGATGGACGCCGCGATGACCGGTCCCACCCCCTCGGTGGTGGCCAGGTCCGCCTCGCTGGCCCCCATGATGGCGTCCAGCGTGCCGAACCCCCGGGCCAGCGCCTCGGACGCCGCCGGCCCGAGGTGCTTGATGCCGAGCGCCGTCAGCAGCCGGGGCAGCGGCCGCGACTTCGAGCCCTCGATGGCCGCCAGCAGGTTGCCGACGCTGACCTCGCCCCAACCCTCCCGGCCCAGCAGGTCCTCGGTCCGAAGGGTGTAGATGTCGGCCGCGTCCTTCACCAGGCCCAGCTCGGACAGGAGCATGACCGTCCGCTCGCCCAACCCCTCGATGTCCATGGCGCCGCGCGACCCGAAGTGGATGATGCGCTGATCCCGCTGGAACGGGCAGGCCGGCTCGACGCAGCGGGTGTCGGCCTCCCCCTCGGCCCGGACCAGCGTGGAGCGCAACGGGCAGGGGCAGACGGTGGGGAACACCCAGGGTTCGGCGCCTTCCGGCCGCAGCGACACCACCGGGCCGACGACCTCGGGGATGACGTCACCCGCCTTGCGCACGATGACCGTGTCCCCGGGGCGGACGTCCTTGGCCCGCACCTGGTCCTCGTTGTGGAGCGTGGCGAGCCCGACGGTGGATCCGCCGACGAACACCGGTTGCAGCACGGCGAACGGGTGTCGCCCTGCCCGTGCGGCCGATCGACACCATGATGTCGTTGAGGACGGTCGTGCGTTCCTCGGGCGGGAACTTGTAGGCGATGGCCCACCTGCGGCGCCTTCGACGTGAAGCCCAGGAGCTCCCGCTGGGCCAGGTCGTCGACCTTGATGACGACGCCGTCGATCTCGTAGCCGAGGTCGTGGCGGTGCTCCTGCCAGCGGGCGCAGTACGCCGCCACGTCGCTCGAGCGAGTCCAGCGTCGCGATCTCCGGGTTGACCGGCAGGCCGAGCTCCGCCAGGAGCTCCAGGGTCTGGTGGTGGCTGGTGAGCTCGGGGCCGCCGACGACCTCCCCGAGCTGGTACGCCCAGAACGCCAGCTCGCGGCTGGCGGTGATGGAGGCGTCCTTCTGGCGTAGCGATCCGGCGGCCGAGTTGCGGGGGTTGACGAACAGGCGCTGGCCGGCTTCCTCCTGCCGACGGTTCAGCTCCTCGAACGCCGCCACCGGCATGTACACCTCGCCTCGGACCTCCAGCACCTCCGGCGCGCCGGCGGCCAGGCGCCTCGGCACCACGGCGATGGTGGCCACGTTGGCGGTGACGTCCTCCCCCACCTGGCCGTCGCCGCGGGTGGCCGCCTGGACGAGCCGGCCCCGCTCGTAGCGGATGCTCATGGCCAGGCCGTCGATCTTGAGCTCGCAGACGTACTGCGCCGCCGCGCCAGCCAGGCCCCGTGCGACCCGTGCGCCCCAGGCGTCCAGCTCGCCGGCGTCGAAGGCGTTGTCGAGGCTCATCATCGGCACCCGGTGGACGACCGGCGAGAAGGTGACCGACGCCCAGCCCTGGACCCGCTGCGTCGGCGAGTCCGGCACGACCAGGTCCGGGTGCGCCTCCTCCAGCGCCCGCAGCTCCAGCAGCAGGGCGTCGTACTCGGCGTCCGACACCTCGGGTTCGTCGAACTCGTAGTACCGCTGGTTGTGGTAGGCGATGAGGGCCCGCAGCTCCTCCACCCGCGCCACCGCATCCTGGGCCAGGTCCACGGGAGGTCGCACGGCGCGGGCCATGTGATGGACGTTAGCCAGGGGGTGGCGCAGGGTTGCGGGCCGCCTCATGCGGCTGCCCTCGTCGGTGGGCCGGGTCGCCATCACCTGCCCGTCGGGCAGCATGATCCGCAGCTCGCGGTTCCGACCCAGCTGCAGTCGCCAGCCACCTTCGTGAACGGCGTGATGGTGAACCCGAGCTGCGATCTCTTCCGGTTCAACAGAGCCCGCCGTCACGGGCGATCACGTCGCCGCCACGGATGACCAGGGTCCTCGGCGGGTGGTCCATGACGGCCGCGGTGACGGTGTCGGCGGCGACCACCACGAGGTCGGCGGGAGCGCCCGGTGCCAGCCCGCTCACGGTGTCGTCCATCATCGCCTCCCCTGACCAGCCGGCCGCGCCGATGATCGCCCGCCCGCCGCGTGACGCCACGTCGACGCACATCTCGACGAGGTCGTCGCCGCGGAAGCCGTTGCGGAAAGCCAGCTGCCACGTCCGCTCCAGGATGTCACCGTTGCCGTAGGGCGACCAGTAGTCCCGGATCCCGTCCTGGCCGAGCCCGACACGCACTCCGCCGGCCCGCAGCGCCTCCAGCGGCAGCGGTTCACGGTTGCCGGGCGCGACCGTCGTCAGCGCGATGTCGGCAGTGGCGAGCAGCTCGATCAACGCTGCCTGACGGCTGGCGTCGACACTGCCGACCGCGAACGCGTGGCTGATGGTCACCGAACCTTGCATGCCGAGGGCCACCGGCGCTCGGCGATCAGCTCGATCGTGAACGCCCCGAGCCCGCCCGTCTCGTGCAGGTGGATGTCGACGCCGACCCCATGCCGATCCGCGATGCCGAACACGACGTCGAGGTGGCCGACCGGGTCACGGTCGAAGGCGCACGGATCGAGACCACCGACGAGGTCGGCGCCGGCCCGCACGGCGGCGTCGAGCAGGTCGGCCGTGCCCGGATCGCGCAGGATCCCCGATTGTGGGAACGCGACCACCTGCACGTCGGCCCGCTCCGCGTGCGCCTCCCGTGCCGCCAGCACCCCCTCCAACCGCTCGAGACCACAGTCGCTGTCGACCTGGGCGTGACTGCGAACCGCCGTCCACCGGACGCGATCGTCGCACCGAGCGTGCGGGTCGCGCGCTCCTCGACAGAACCTCCGGCCGTGCGCCAGTTCCGGCGATCGTTCTCGATCAGCCCGACCAGTCCCGGTTCGGCGGTGTGGGGACGGAAGGGCAGACCGAGCCGCGTCGAATCGAGATGGGCGTGGACGTCGGCGAAGGCCGGGAGCAGCACGCCACCCCGCCGTCGGCGACGGGCACCCCAGCGGGCGCGGGACCGCTGGCGATCCGGCCGTCGCTGATCACCACGTCGATCGTGTCCAGGCCGGGCTCGCGTGGCCACGGTCGAACGTTCCGTAGCAGCAGATCTCCCACCTCGGGAGTGTCCCGTCCTCCTGCCGTCCGTGCAAGAGACGGAACGGCCCGGGTCAGGCCTGCTCGGCGTAGCGGGCGAACGCCTCCGACGGAGCCCAGCGGCTGTACGTGGGCGACTGCGGCCAGCCTTCCGGTGAGTCCTGCCACTCCTCCTGGCGTCCGTACGGCAGCAGGTCGATCAGGGCGAAGCTGTGGCTGAGCTGCTCGGTGCCACGGCCCTGGGTGTTGTACGTCCGGTACACGGTGTCGCCGACACGGAAGAAGACGTTCACCTGGAAGCCACCGCCCGGCGGGGCACCCATGTCGGCTCCGAAAGGAGCTGTTCGCCGTGGAGTACCAGGTCATCTTGTTGCCCACCCTCGCCTTGTAGGCGAGCGCCTCGTCGATCGGGCCCTGGGTGACGATGACGAAGCGGGCGTCGTAGTTGTCGAGGAACTCGAGCCGGGTGAACTGGCTGGTGAACCCGGTGCAGCCCGGGCACTGCCATTCCTCACCGGGGAACCACATGTGGTTGTAGACGATCAGCTGGGACTTGCCCTCGAACACGTCCACGAGCCGAACCGGGCCGTCGGCGCCATCGAGCGTGTAGTCGGGCAGTTCCACCATCGGGAGGCGCCGGCGGGCCGCGGCGATGGCGTCGAGCTCACGCGTCGCGGCCTTCTCCCGTACGCGCAGCTCGGCCAGGGCCGCCTCCCAGGTGTCCTGGTCGACGACCGGCGGAACGGCGGCAGGCTGTTCAGCGTCGTTGTGTGCGGTCTGTGTCGACATCATCGGCTCCTCTCGCACGGCGCGGGCGCAGTTCGCTCGTCGATGGAGACGATGGCCGGCTCTCGAACTCATCGGGGGAGACCTAGTGTCCGGGCCATGCCGAGCGATCTGCAGCTGAAGGCGATGAACGCCATCCATCGGGGCCTGCTCACGATCAGCTTCGGCCGGCTGGGATGGCGAGCCAGCGGGATGCCGGTGCTCGAGCTGACGACGACGGGCCGCAAGAGCGGCCAGCCCCGCTCGGTGATGCTGACGTCGCCGGTGCAGCAGGGCGACACGATCGTGATCGTCGCGTCCCGCGGCGGCGACGACCATCACCCCGCCTGGTTCCTCAACCTGCGCGACAAGCCCGACGTGGAGGTCGCGTTCGCCGGGAAGCCGAAGCGGCGATGCGGGCCGGGTCGCCACCCCGAAGGAGCGAGCGGGCTCTGGCCCCAGGTGACCGCGGCGTACAAGGAGTACGGCGACTACCAGACGAAGACCGACCGCGAGATCCCGCTCGTGCTGCTCGAGCCCGCCGACCGCGCCGGGGCCAGCGAGGCGTAGTCTTCCAGACGATCAGGACGGGGCCGGGGAACTCGATCAACCCGCTCGGCGACGATGGCGCCGACGATCGGCTTCTGTGTGTCGACGGGAGTCGCTCCGATGCTCCCGAAGGCAAGAAGTTCGCGTCCGCCGTGTCGACCTTCAGCGGAGGATCGGCTTCGAGATGGAGACGCCAAGCGCGGTCGAGCGCGATCGGAGAAGAACGACGATCACGCCGACCGGCTTCCACGCCACGAAGTAGACCAGCGTCGCCTGGAAGTCCGCCGCGCCGCCTCTGCACCTCGAGGACGAACTGCTGGACGATGAGGTACTGGGCGATCAGTACTCTCAGTTCTGAGGTGTCTGAGAGGAGATCACACGACGGTGTCAGGTCGGCGACTCACCCGACTGAGATACCCATCGTACAGCTCCCGGGGCCAGTAGCGGACCGGGGTGATCGCGTCGGGCTCGACGAGATCGGCCTTGATCCGGTCGTAGTCGTAGCAGTTGAGCTCGTACTGATTGCCCCACGGATCCGCGAGGTCGAACGCCCAACACATGTCGAAGTCGATCATGTCGTTCGGCACGAGCGGTCGACCGGACGGCCCGTGGATCTCGCCAGGCAGCGAACGCGTGAACGAGATGAAGGTCTCGGCATCGACACTGAACGCAACGCCCGTCGTCTGAGCGACCATGGGGTGTCCTTCGCCGGCTTCGAACAGCGCCAGCATCGTCTTGCCGCCGTCGGCGGAGATCTGGAGCGGGCCGCCCTCGAAGCCAGTCGCCCAGAAGTCGTACTGCTCGACCGGTTCGAACCCGAGGTGCTTCGCGTACCACGCGGCCGCCTCGGCTCGGTCGGGCACGCGGATGTGGACGTGGTCGAGTCTGCCCATGCGGAACGCGTGCGTCAGCCATGTCGCTCATCGTAAGTCCCCTCTCTCGCACGACGTCACCCGCGACGCACCGGACCGAGAAGCACCGACAAGCGCGACCCGTGGACGAGGTCAGGAGGCGGAGCGACGGCGACGATGCGGACACGTCGCAGGCGTGGGACGGCAGCGGTTCGCCGCACGCGCTTGGGGCGTCTCGGACGCCATGACCGCCGCGAGGAGGGGACGGATTAGGTACTGTCCGACGATTTCCCTTCGTCGCCGAGCGACGGACGTCCGCCATGCTGAGACCGGCGGCGAAGAGATCTTGTGCATCGAGGAAGCCATCGCGGCCGAGGTGATCCGTGGCGTCGGCTCACGACTCGGCGGCGTTCGGAACATGAGGATCATCGTCGTGCAGATCACGTCGGGGACGTCGAGCTTTACCGCCGAAGTGGTGGGGTGAGAGGATGCCGGGCTCGGCCGTCACGACAGGCCGACGATCGTCCCATCGTCGCTCGAGGTCGATGCGATGGCGGCTGGCGCCGGCCGAGCCCGGGCATGGTCCGCATCTCGCCGCAGATCGGGTAGACGAAGCCGGCGCCGACCGACGCCCGCACCTCGCGCACCGGCAACGTCCAGCCGGTCGGCGCGCCCTTCAGTGTGGGATCGGACGAGATGGACAGGTGTGTCTTGGCGATGCAGACGGGCAGGTGGCCGAAGCCGTTGCGCTCGTAGGTGTCGAGCTGTCGGTCGCGGCCGGGCTGTACGTCACCCCATCGGCGCCGTAGACCCGGTCGCCACCGTTTCGATCTTCTCGCGCAGCGACGCTTCGTCCGGGTAGAGCAGCTGGAACTGCGATCGGCTCCTCGGCCGCTTCTGCCACCGCTTCGGCCAGCTCGGCGGCGCCCCTCCCACCTTCGGCGAAGTGCGGGCACACGGCGACCCGCACGCCCATCGCGCGGCGATCTCCTGGATCGCCTGGTGCTCCGACTCGTGGTCCCCGGGGAACGCGTTGATGGCGACGACTGGCGTTACGCCGTGGATCCGGATGTTCTCGATCTGCTTGCGCAGGTTCGCGCCGCCGATGTGAACCTCGTCGGGGTTCTCGGCCAGCATCAGCTCGGGCAGCGGCCTGCCGGCAACGATATTGTGGCGGCCGGAGTGGGCCTTGAGCGCGCGCACGGTCGCGACCACGACGCCGGCGTCGGGCTGAGGCCGGACGTGCGGCACTTGATGTTGAAGAAACGCTCGGCGCCCATGTCGGCGCCGAAGCCAGCCTCGGTGATGAGGAAGTCGCCGGTGTGGATGCCGATGAGGTCGGCCACGACGGAGGAGTTGCCGTGGGCGATGTTGCCGAACGGGCCGGCGTGGACGAGGACCGGCGTGTTCTCCAGGGTCTGCATGAGGTTGGGCTTGAGGGCGTCGCGGAGGATCACGGCCATCGCTCCACCGCCGTCGATGTCATCTGCGGTGACCGGCTCGCCCCCAGTCGTGTAGCCGACGACTATTCGCCCGAGCCGCGCCGCAGTTCGGCCAGCGACCCCGACAGCGCAAGGATCGCCATCACTTCCGATGCCGCGGTGATGTCGAAGCCACTTTGGCGGGGGACGCCGTCCTGCTGTGACCCAAGGCCGATCACGATGTTGCGCAGCGCACGGTCGTTGACGTCGAGGACTCGCCGCCACGTGATGTTGTGCAGGTCGAGGCCAGCTGCGTTGCCCTGATGCAGGTGGTTGTCGACGAGCGCGGACAGCAGGTTGTGCGCGGCGGTGACGGCGTGGAAGTCGCCGGTGAGATGCAGGTTGAGGATCTCCATCGGCACCACCTGGCTGTAGCCGCCACCGGCGGCGCCGCCCTTGATGCCGAACGTCGGCCCCATCGACGGCTGGCGGATCGCGATGGTCGCCTTCCCGATGTGTCGCATCGCTTGGCCGAGGCCAACCGTGGTGGTGGTCTTGCCCTCACCGAGCGGTGTCGGCGTGACCGCGGAGACCACGACGTAGCGAGCCCGGGGCCGATCGGCCAGCTCCTCGATCGCCTCCAGCTTGATCTTGGCGACCGTGTCCCCGTAGGGCTCGAGCAGGTGCGGACCGATGCCCATCTCGCCGCCGATCTCGCCGAGCGGCTTGAGCGTCGCGGCCTGGGCGATCTCCAGGTCTGACGGAAAGCTCATGGACGGACTCCCGGACGGCGTCGACCGGGACCGTCCGAACCGCGCCGGGTACCGTCGCCCGTCCGGGAGAGGTTCGTTCTCGTCGGCGGTGCGCGGCCTGGCGCCGCTCGACCGGCGGCCATGGCGGAGGCGGAGGCGCTCGACCGCCGCCTCACCAAGCCGCCGGGCGCGCTCGGCCGGCTGGAGGCGCTCGGCGGCCAGCTCGCCGGCATCGCCGGCCGCTGCCCGCCGCCGGTGCCCGCGCCCGGCGCCGTGGCCGTCTTCGCCGGCGACCACGGCGTCGTCGCCCAGGGCGTCACGCCCTGGCCCCAGGAGGTCACCGCCCAGATGGTGGCCAACTTCTGCGCCGGCGGCGCCGCCATCAACGTGCTGGCCCGCCAGGTCGGCGCCCGCGTGGTGGTCGTCGACGTCGGCGTGGCCGCCGACCTCGACGACGCCGCCGGGGCTGCTGCTGCGCAAGGTGCGGCCGGGCACCGCCGACCTGGCCGTGGGCCCGGCCATGACCGTCGACGAGGCGCGGCGCCGCGCTCGACGTCGGCGCCGAGGTGGCCGCCGAGCTCGTGGCCGACGGCGCCCGCTGCCTGGTCACCGGCGACATGGGCATCGGCAACACCACGCCGTCGGCCGCGCTGATCGCCGCGCTCACCGGCCGGCGCGCCCGCCGCCGGTCACCGGCCGGGGCACCGGCATCGACGACGCCACGCTGGCCCGCAAGGTGGCGGTCGTCGAGCGGGCGCTCGCCGGCACGCGGACGCGGTCGCCGACGGGCCGCTCGCCGCGCTGGCCGCGCTCGGCGGGCTGGAGATCGCCGCGCTGGCCGGCTTCGTCGTCGGCGGCGCGGCCGCCCGGGTGCCCGTCGTGGTCGACGGCGTCATCGCCGACGCCGCCCTGCTCGTCGCCGCCGCGCCTCGCGCCCGACGTGGTCGCCTGCTGCGTCGCCGGCCACCGCTCGACCGAGCCGGGCGCGGCCGCGGTGCTCGAGGACCTCGGCCTCGAGCCGCTGCTCGACCTCGGCCTGCGCCTGGGCGAGGGCACCGGCGCCTGCCTGGCCCTGCCGGTCGTGGAGGCGGCCGCCCGGATCCTGCGCGGAGATGGCCACCTTCGACGCCGCCGGCGTCAGCGAGAAGGACGCGGGCCGCGATCCGGCCGACCCGCCGGTGCCGGCGCCGCTCGCCGGAGCGGGCGGGCCGTCAGGAACCGACGGTGAGGCGGCTCGGCGAGATCCTGTTCCTGGACCTTGCGGGCGACCTCGTCGGTCAGGCGCAGGACCGTCGCCGCCTGGTCCTCGTCGTGCAGGGCCAGCCCGCAGGCCGGCGTGATGATGGCCCGGGTGCGCAACCGGCGGGGTCGCAGCCCTGCTGGACGAGTGCGCACCACAGCGCCGAGAGCTCACGCCAGTAGCGGTCCGGGCTCGTGCCCGACCGGCCCGTCCGTCGGCACGGCACCCCACGCGATCCATCCCCCGGCGTCCAGGAAGCTGCAGAGGTGCCCGGCGACCTCGACCAGCGCGCCGCTCACGGGCACGGACAGGATCGACGGGCCGGTCGCGGCGATGGCCGCCAGGTCGCCGTCGGCGCAGCAGTGCACGCCCATCATCGCCAGCTGCTCGATGGCGGCCAGCGCGCCGGACGCCAGGTCGATGGCGGTGTCGGGCGGGATCGGGAACCCGGGCTCGAGCACCCGCTGAAGCCCGGCTCGTCGATCACGACCACCTGCGGGCACGTCGGGCAGCGCGTCGGCCACCCACTGCCGACGGTGCGCAGGTGCTCGCGCACGGCCCGCACCGCGACCTCGAAGGCCAGCGCGCTGGCGCGCCCCGCCGCATCAGCGCCAGGCCGAGGGTGACGGGCCCGACCACCTGCCACTTCACCGGCCCGCGGCGGCCGACCGCGGCGTCGAGGAACGCGCGCAGGCCACCGAAGGCGTCGTGCTCGGGGTCGAGCCGGATGGCGGCCAGCGGATCGAGGCGGTCGATGTCCACGCCGGACCTCGCCGGCGTCGTCGATCATCACCCCTCTGACGCCGACGAGCCCGTGGGCGAGGATGCGCTCGGCCGGCGATCGTTGCGGGAGCGACGGGATGGCCGGGAGCTCGGGCAGTAGCTCCAGCACGAAGTCCGCGGCGGCGCGCGCGTCGGTGTGGGGAAGGCTCCCCACGCCCGTGACGACGCCCGCCGGCACCCGGACTTCATCGCGCTGCCCCCTCTCTGCGCACTCGGCACCGTAGCGCTCTCGTGCCCTACGTTGGCGGGTCGATCCCGCCGTCGGCAAGTCTGCGTCGGTGGGTCGAACGTCGCTGTGGGTGCTGCGCGTGCTGTGGCTGCTCCTGCCGCTCACCGTCGGCGTTGCGGTGGGCGATCTGCTCGACGGCACCAGCACGCCGGTGGGCCTGGTCGCGGCGATCGGCCTGTGGGGGCTGTGGGCCGGGGGCCTCGTCGCTGCCTGGTCCCGACCACCGTGGCCTCACCGTCGCTGCGCCTCCTGGCCCCCGCGCCCGTGGCCGTCGGTGTCATCACGCTCGTCGACGATCCGGGCCCGGCGGCGCTGATGGCGGTCGTCGCGGGCGCGGCCGTCGCCGTGGTGGCGTTCCACCCGCAGGTGGGTCGCGTGTTCGTGCAGGGCTCGGCGTACGGCGACGAGGCCCGCTTCCCGCTGCGTCCGCCGGGCCAGCTCGTGCTCGGCCCGCTCCCCGTCCTGTGGCTCGCGCTCGCCGCCTCGGTGGCCGCGGGCCCGCTCCTCCTCGCCGCCCGGCAGTGGGCGGTCGGGGCCGTGGTGTCCGCCGTCGCCGTGGGCCTGCTCGCCGTCCTCCCCCGCCGCTTCCACGTGCTGTCGAGACGCTTCCTGGTCTTCGTCCCCGCCGGCCTGGCCTTGCACGACCACCTGGTCGCTCGCCGAGACGGCGATGTTCCGCTGGCGCGCCGTGCGGTCGTTCACGCCGCGCCCTGGCCGACCACCGACGCGCTCGACCTGACCGGCGGCTCACTCGGCGCCGCGGTCGAGGTGACCCTGCGCGAGCCCGAGTCCGTCGTGCGCAAGGGGCGCCGCCCGGGCGACTCGACCGCGGTCCGCACGGGCGCCTTCCTCTGCCGCCCGACCCTCCTGGACGGCGCCGTGGCCGAGGCCGAGCGCCGTCACCGTCACGGCCGAGCGGGCCGCGGCCTCTGCTCCTAGCGCCGCAGAGCCGGGCGACTGCCGCCGCCGAGCACGAACGTGTCCGTGGTGTCGTACAGCACGACGCTCTGGCCGGGCGCCACCCGGCGCTGCGGCTGGTGCCAGCGCACGACGACCGTGCCGTCGGCCTCGGGCACCGGCTCGACCGTCGCCGGCGGGGCACGCCATGGGCGCTGGTCTGCACGAGCACGTCCCCGGCGGCGGGCCCGTCGACCCAGGTGCAGGCCCCGACCTGCTCGGCGTCGACCAGGAGCTCGTCGCGCCGAGCCGACGGTCACGACGGCCTCGGCCACGTCGACGTCCACGACGTAGCGGGCCGGCCCGCCGCCCGGCAGCCCGACGCCCTTGCGCTGGCCGACGGTCACCAGCTCGACGGCCGGCACCGACGCCCAGCCGGTGGCCGGACGTGTCGACCACGGTCCCCGCGTGCAGCGGCATCCGCGTCGCCCACGAAGCCGTGCCGGCCGCCCGCGCGACGTGATGAAGCACACGTCCTGGCTGTCGGGCTTGCCGGCCGTCCGCAGGCCGAGCGCGGCGGCCCGGCCCGCACCTCGTCCTTGGTCAGGTCACCGACCGGCAGCAGCGTGCGGGCCAAGCTGCGCCTGCCCGAGCATGTGGAGCACGTAGCTCTGGTCCTTCGCCCGGTCGGCCCCGCGAGCCGAGCCGCCACGGCCCCCCGCTCGGTGCGGCGCGACCGACACGGGCGTGGTGCCCGGTCGCCACCGCGTCGAAGCCGAGGAGCTCGGCGCGCTCGGCCAGCCGCGGCGAACTTGAGGTGCCGGTTGCACTCGATGCAGGGGTTCGGCGTGCGGCCGGCCGCGTGGGCATCGACGTAGGGGCCGACGACGTGGGCCGCCGAAGTCGTCCCCGAAGTTGAACACCAGGTGGTCGATGCCGAGCTGCTGGGCGGCCCGCCGGGCGTCGTCGACGTCGGCCACCGAGCAGCAGCCCGGTGTCGCTCTCGCCGCCCCACAGCTTCATCGTGACCCCGACGACCTCGTGGCCCGCGTCGCGCAGGAGCGCGGCGGCGACCGAGGAGTCCACCCCGCCGCTCATGGCCACGAGCACGTTCATGACCGGCCGGACCTCAGCCGACCGGCGCGCGACGGCGCAGCCGGGCGACGGCCTCGGGCAGCACCTCGAGCACACGGTCGATGTCGGCGTCCGTGGACGACCAGCCGAGCGACAGCCGCAGCGATCCCGCCGCGAGCCTCGCGGGGCAGGCCCATCGCCGCCAGGACGTGGGACGGGTCCATGGCCCCGCTGCTGCAGGCCGAGGCCGCGGACGCGCACACGCCCTGCGGTCGAGCAGGAAGAGCAGCGCCTCGTTCTCGACGCCCTCGATGCAGACGTGGGCCGAGCCGGCCACCTTCCGGGCCCGCGGGACGGTCTCGCGCAGGCCGTCCACCTCGGACAGCAGGCCGTCGAGCAGCCGGTCGCGCAGCGCCGTCACCCGCGCCACCGTCGCCTCACGGCTGGCCGCCGTGGCCTTCATCGCCGCGGCCATGGCCACGATCCCGGCCACGTTGTGCGTCCCGCTGCGCCGATCGCGCTCCTGCCCGCCACCCATGAGCAGCGGCTCGACGGCGACGCCGCCGCGGACGACGAGGGCACCGACGCCCTTGGGTCCGCCGAACTTGTGGGCCGACACCGCCACCAGGTCGCAGCCGGCGACGACGGCCGGCAGGTCCAGCCACTGGAAGCCCTGGACGGCGTCGGTGTGGACCACGGCCTGAGGCGCCCGCTCCCGCACCAGCGCGACCACGTCGGCCAGCGGCGAGATGGTACCGACCTCGTTGTTCACCGTCATGACCGACACGACCCGCACGGACGGATCGAGCGCGCCGGCCAGGCGGTCCAGGTCGACCGCGCCGGCGGCGTCGACGCCGACCACCCGGCCCTGCAGGTGCTCGACCGAGTGCAGGACGGCATGGTGCTCGGCCGCCGGGCACACCGCGACGCCACCGTGACGCCGGACGGAGCCCAGGACGGCGAGGTTGTCGGCCTCGGTGCCGCACCCGGTGAACACCACCTCGCCCGGCGCGCAGCCGAGCGCCTCGGCGACGTCGTCACGGGCCTCGTCGAGCGCGCGCCGCGCGTCCCGGGACGCGCCGTGCGAGCCGCTCGGGTTGGCGAAGCGCTCGGTGAGGAACGGCAGCATCGCGTCCACCGCCTCCGGCCGCATCGGTGTGGTGGCCGCGTGGTCGAGGTAGGCGATCGCGCGGCGGGACCGGCCCGGATGGCGCAGACGGCGTGCTCACCCCGCCATGCTACGGGCCGGCCCCTCTACGACGGGGCGGGGCCGAGGGACACCGCCATGGTGGCGGCGAGCGCCTGCGCGCCGGTCCGGGTCAGGTGGAGACCGTCGGGACCGATCGCCCCGTCCGTGGCCCGGGCCACCGCGTCCCAGTCGGCGAGTTGCACGTTGTCGTGCAGGGCGTCGACGAGCCGCAGCTCGTCGTTCATGCGGTCCCGGCCGCGCTCGAACTCGTAGTTGGTCAGGAGCAGGACCAGCGGGACGTCGGCCAGCTCGGCGACCATCGTCTCCAGCCGGTCGCGGTAGGTCTCGGGGTCGACGGCGTCGTTGTGGCCCAGGAGCACGATCACCACGTCGTGGACGTCGTCGCGCCGGTCCTCGAGCACGTCGAGCCCCTGCGGTGTGGTCCGGCCGGCGCGGGCGTCGATGGTCGGCCGCCAGCCGAGCGCCTCGAGCTGACCGTCGATGGTGTCGTAGATCTCCGGCCCCGCCGACTCGGTGATCGAGTCGCCGAGGACGAAGACCCGGTCGTCCTCGACCTGCGGGCGGCTGCCGTCGTCCCCGACCGGCCGGGAGATCGACGCCTGGCCGCCGAGCACCTCCTCGACCGTCTCCAGGACCGGTGCCGGGACGTCGGTGGCGCCCGTGTCCTCGGACCGCTGGCGGTGGGCCCGGTGCTCGGCGGCGCGGTGTTGGGCGCGCTCGTGCCCTCGGCGAGCGCGTCGAGCGGCACGCCTTCGGACGAACCCGATGAGCAGGCGGCCAGGCCGAGCGCGCAGAGGGCCAACGCCGCGACGGCCGCGGGCAATGGCCGGATCCGCTCGAACACGGACGTCAGTCCACCCTGGCGGACCCCTCGCGGCAAGTCAGCCCTCGTTGCGACCTGATCGCATGTACGACCAGGGACAATCCGGCCCGACGGACCGCACGAAGCACCGGCCGTGAGATCCCGACCCGCCGCTCTGCTCACCGTCGCCGCCGTCGCCGCCGCCGGGCTGGCGACCGCCGGGGCCTACTTCGTGATCCGCGACGACGAACCGTTCCGCAACAGCCCCGAGGCGTCCCGCGTCCTCGACGGCATCGACAGCGCCCGGCCCAACGCGCTGGCGGGCGCGGAGCTCGAGCCGGAGGCACCGGCGCTGTCGGCCGCGGCCGCCGACCCCGCAGGAAGCGGTCACCGGTCTGCTCGACGCCCTCGTCGCGGGCGACGCGGACCGCAGCTTCTCGTTGCTCTCCGCCGAGGACCGCGCCGCCTCGGGTCCGTACGCCACGTGGAGGGACCGGCTGCTCAGCCTCCCCCGCGTGGTCGACTACCAGGTCACCGCGCGTCGGATCCGACTCGGTGACCACCGACGTCGTCTTCGAGCCCCGCCTCGACGAGGTGGTGGGCTTCGTGCCCGCCCTGGCCCAGGCCACGTGGACGACGGTCGAGGAGGACGGAGGCCATCGCGTCGCCTACGCCGACTCGACCTCCGAGCCGGTGCTGCCCGCCGACGCCGCGGCGACGCAGGTCGCGGAGCGCTGGGTCACCGAGCAGCAGGGATGCCGGCAGGGCCCGATCTACGGCGGCAACCTGCTGGGGCAGCCCACGCTGGCCGACACGTTGTGCGGCACCGCCGGCACGTTCAGGGCCGGACCGGCCCAAGGGCTGGACGGCTTCCGCGACCCGACGCTCGTGCTGAACGCGTTCGGTGCAGATGCATCCACGTTCGTGCGGGTCGTCCCGGTCGACGGCCCGCTCCCGCTCCAGGTGGCGCTGGCCCCGCTGGGCGAGGACTGGGAGGTCATCGGCGTGATCCAGCGCTGAGGTCGGGCGACAGCCGGCCACAGCGCCAGGGGGGCAAGGGGTGCCGGCCCCCCGGGCGGTGTGACCAGCAAGGGAGCACCTACCAACCAGGAGGCCGGCACGACCGGCTGGCAACGAGAGGATACGCATGACCACATCCCGAAAGCTGCTCCGGCGAGGCCTGCCGGCGCTCGGGGTGATTGGCGCCTTGCTCGCCGGCACGACCGCCGGCGTGGAGGCCTCCTCCCATCGGGAGGCGCCACTCATCACCGAGGACCCTGTGGCCGACCTCACGGACGTGTACGCGTTCGTGAGCCCGGACGACGCGAGCAAGGTGACGTTGATCGCCAACGTCATCCCGTTCGAGTCGCCGGCCGGAGGGCCGAACTTCTACAAGTTCGGCGACGACGTGCTCTACCAGTTGAACGTGTCCAACGACGGTGATCCCGAGGCGGAGATCGAGTACCAGTTCCGCTTCACGACCACCTACGCCAACCCCAACACGTTCCTCTACAACACCGGCCAGGTCACGACGCTCGACGACGCCGACCTGAACCTGCGCCAGACCTACTCGGTCACCAAGGTCAACAAGGCGAACGGCAAGTCCGAGACGCTGGGCAAGAACCTCCCGGTGCCTCCGGCCAACGTCGGCCCGCGGTCCACCCCGGACTACGAGGCCAACCTCGGCTCGAAGGGCGTCAAGAACCTCGGCAACGGCCGGCGGGTCTTCGCCGGTCCGCGCGACGACCCGTTCTTCGTCGACCTGGGCAGCATCTTCGACCTTGGCGGACTGCGGCCGTTCAACGCCGCCCACCTGATCCCGCTCCCGGCCGCGCCGGGCAAGGACTACGTGGCCGGTTTCAACGTCCACAGCATCGCCCTCCAGGTGCCGAAGGCCGAGCTGCTCAAGGGCAACGAGAAGACCGTCGGCGTGTGGGCGACCACGTACCGCCGGTCGCAGCGGATCCTCAGCGGAAGCAAGCCCGGCGTCCTGAACCACAAGGGCAACTGGGTGCAGGTGGCCCGGCTGGGCATGCCGCTGGTCAACGAGGTCGTCATCCCCGTCGGGCAGAAGGACAAGTTCAACGGCTCCCAGCCGATGAACGACGGCCAGTTCGCGGCCAGCGTCCTGAAGCCCGAGCTGGCCAACCTGATCCCGGTGCTCTACCCGGGCGTCAAGGTGCCGACCGAGGTCGATCTCGGCCTCGGACTCGGTGGCCGGGAGGACATCGCCACCATCTTCCTCACGGGCATCCCGGGCGTGAACCAGCCCGCGGGCGTCGTGCCCTCGGAGATGCTGCGCCTCAACACGTCCACGGCCTCGGCCTTCCCCAACGGGCGGCTCCTGACCGACGACGTGACGGACACGGAGATCCGGGCGCTGGCCGGCGCCACGGCGTTCACGCCGGACTTCAACATCTCGCCCAACAAGGACCTGGGCGATGGCGTCAACGCCAACGACCGGCCGTTCAAGGCCTCGTTCCCCTACCTGGCCGCCCCGGCCAGCGGGTACGGCAACTGACGGTGCTGGGCTCATGCTGCTGAGCACCACGTCCGAGCGGGGGGCCTCCGGGTCCCCCGCTCCGGCGGGCCCTCCTTCGGGCCCGTCGGGCCGGCGGCTGGCCGTCGGGCTCCTCGCCGCGGCGGGCGTGATCGCCGCCGCGGTCGTCACGATCGGGACCATTTCATCCTCATCGTCCAAGTCGTCCAATTCGGCGGTTGCCGCCGATCGGGACGACATCGGCGGGGTGAGCGGGGTGGCGTCGACGAGCGCCATCGTCGAGCTCGAGCGGCGGACGGCCGACGATCCGGAGGACCTGCCGGCCTGGCAGGAGCTGTCCCGCCGCTACCTGCGGGAGGCCGTCGCCACCGGCGACCCGGCCTTCTACGACCTCACCCGGAGCGCGCTCGACCGTGCCGGCGCGCTGGCCCCCGGTGACCCGGCCACGACGGTGACCGAGGGCGTGCTCGCCCTCTCCCTCCACGACTTCGCGCAGGCTCGCGAGCACGGCCGCAGCGCGCACGAGCAGGTGCCCGACGACCCCGACCCGCTGGCCATCCTCATCGACGCCAGCGTCGAGCTCGGCCGCTACGACGAAGCCGAGGACCACCTCTCCGACCTGCTCGCCCTCCGACCCGGCAGCGCCGCACTCTCCCGCCTGTCGTACCTGCGCGAGCTGCACGGCGACCTCGACGGCGCCCGTCTGGCCATGCTGCAGGCCGAGCAGGCCACCAGCGCGCCCGAGGACCGCGCCACGATCGCCACGCTCATCGGCGACCAGCTCCTGGCCTCCCGAGACCTGACCGGCGCCGCAGCGGCGTACGAACGGGCCCGCACGGCGGCACCCGGACTGGCCGCCACCGAGATCGGCCGCGCCCGTGTGGCCGCGGCCCAGGGCCGTCTCGACGAGGCCGTCGCCACCTTGACCGCGCTCGTCGAGCGCTCCCCCGCGCCCGCCCCGGCCGCTGTCCTGGGCGAGCTCCAGCAGGCAGCCGGGCACGACGACGAGGCCGCTGACAGCTTCGCCCTCGCCCGCGCCGGCACCGAGCTCCTCTCCGGGGCCGGCTCCACCGTCGACCTGGAGGCGGCCCTCTTCGCCGCCGACCACGGGGATGCGACCGAGGCCGTGACGTTGGCCGAGGCGGCCTACCGCACGCGCCGCACCGTGTTCACCGCCGACGCGCTGGGCTGGGCGCTGACGAAGGCCGGTCGCCCTGCGGAGGCGCTGCCGTACGTCGACGAGGCGCGCCGCCTCGGGCACGCGCGCACCCGCACTGCACGTCCATGCGGCCGTCGCCCTCGCCGCCACCGGTGATCCCGCACAGGCCGCCACCGCCCTGCGAACGGCCTTCGAATCGTCGGCCTGGCTGGTCCCCGCCCTGCGGCCGGAGGCGGCTGCGCTGGCCGACCACCTGGGCGTACCTGTCCCCGAGGACTGGCAGCCATGAGGCGCCGGACGTTGCTCGTCGCCGCCGGCGCGGCCGTCGTCGCCACGGCGCTCGTGGCACCCGCCCGCCCCGCGGGCGCGCACCCGTTGGGCAACCTCACCGTCAACACCTACGCCGGCATCGTCGTCCGTGACGACGAGATCACCGTCGACTACGTGTTGGACCTGGCCGAGCTTCCGACCGTGCAGGCGATGCAGCGGATCGACCTCGACGGCGACGGCGAGCTCGGCCCGGCCGAAGCCGCCCGGTACCGGGGCGTCGGAGTGCGCATCCCTGCTCGACGGACTGGAGGTGTCGCTCGGCGGGCGACCGGTCCCGCTGACCTCGGGTGCCGGCTCGGTCCGGCTGCTCCCCGGCCAGGGCGGACTGGAGACGCTCCGCCTGGAGTGCCCGCTGCGCGGGCGCGCCGCGCTCGGGGACGGTGCCGACCTCGCCTTCACCGACGGCAACTTCTCCGATCGCATCGGCTGGCGGGAGATCACGGTGGCCGGCGACCGCACGACCGTCACCGGCACCGACGTGCCCGCATCGTCCGTGTCCGACCGGCTGCTCGCCTATCCGACCGACGGTCGCTCCCCGCTGCGGCAGGTCGGGGTCGACGCGAAGGTCGAACCGGGCGGGCCGGCCCTCGTAGCGGGGGCGGCGTCGGATGCGCCGGACGGAGCGCTGGCGCCGCAGGCCCGGGGCGCGGATCCTCTGACCTCGTGGTTCCAGCGCACGGTGGGCGATCGCCAGCTCACCGTCGGCCTGGCGGCGCTCGTCCTCCTCGTGGCCCTCGTGCTCGGCGGCCTGCACGCCATCGCCCCCGGGCACGGCAAGACGCTGATGGCGGCGTACGTGGTCGGCCGCCGGGGCACCACCCGGCAGGTGGTGATGATCGGCCTCACCGTGGCCGCCACGCACACGGGCGGTGTCCTGGCCCTCGGGAGTGTGATCTGGGTGTCGCAGGCCGTCGCCCCGGACCGCGTGCTGCCGTGGCTCACCGTGGCCAGCGGCGGGCTGCTCGCCGCCTGCGGCCTGGCGCTGCTGTACCGGCGGGTGGTCCTCGGACGCACCGGCCACAGCCACCTGCGCCTCCCCGGCCTGCCCGCCCACGGGCACGACCACGACCACAGCCACGAGCACGGGCACGACCACAGCCACGGGCACGACCACGACCATGACCACGGGCACGACCACGGCACACGACCACGACCACGGGCACGACGACCACCACCATCACCACGACGACGAGCCGCCGCCGCTGCGCAAGGCGTGGCTGGTGCTGATGGGCGTGGCCGGCGGGCTGGTGCCGACGCCCTCGGCACTGGTCGTCCTGCTCGGGGCCGTGGCGCTCCACCGCACCTGGTTCGGGGTCGTGCTCGTCGGGCTCTACGGGCTGGGGATGGCGGCGGCGCTGATGGGCGCCGGCCTCCTGCTGGTACGCCTCCAGCGCTGGCTCGAGCAGCACTGGTACCAACGGCCCCGCGCCGCGCTCGTGCTGCGGTACCTCCCGTCGATCACCGCCCTCCTCCTCGTCGGCGGCGGCCTGTCCATCGTGCTGCGCGGCTGGGCCCAGCTCTGACCCGCGCCGGCGGGCCGGTCAGTTGACCTTGCGGTCCTGGCCGGCCCAGAAGGGCTCGCGAAGCTTGAACTTCTGGAGCTTGCCCGTGGCCGTGCGGGCCAGCTCGTCCCGGAACTCGATGCGCTTGGGCAGCTTGTAGCCCGCCAGGCGCTCGCGGCAGAACGCCACCAGCTCGTCGGACGTGACCTCGGCGCCGGGCGCCCGCACCACGAGCGCCGTGACCAGCTCGCCCCACTTGTCGTCCGGGATGCCGATGACCGCCACCTCGGCCACCGCTGGGTGCTGGAACAGGGCGTCCTCGACCTCGATGGACGAGACGTTCTCGCCGCCGGAGATGATCACGTCCTTCTTGCGGTCCGAGATCATCAGGTAGCTCTCGTCGTCCACGTCCCCGCCGTCGCCGGTGTGGAACCACCCGTCGACGATCGCCCTGGCCGTCTCCTCGGGCTGGTTCCAGTAGCCCTCCATCACCACGTTGCTGCGGGCCAGGACCTCGCCCTCGCCGTCCACGTCGAGCTGGACGCCGATGGCCGGCGCCCCCGTGCGCACCAGCCGGCGGGCCCGGTCGCCCGGGTTGAGGTCGTCGTACTCCGCCCTGGCGCGGTTCATGGTCAGGAACGGCGCCGTCTCCGTGAGGCCGTAGATCTGGACGAACTCCCAGCCCAGCTCGACCTCCGTCCGCTCGATCGTGCGGGACGGCGGCGGCGCACCGGCCACCACCATCCGCACCGTGCCCTTCCCGGGGACCGGGCCGTCCCACGACGCGGCAGCGTCGAGGATCATGCCCAGCACCGCCGGAGCGCCGCACAGGAGGGTGACGCCGTGCCGCTCGACGCGGCGCAGGATCTCCGCCCCGTCCACCTTGCGCAGCACGACGTGGCGGCCACCCATCCCGGTCACGGCGTAGGGCATCCCCCAGCCGTTGCAGTGGAACTGCGGCAGCGTGTGCAGGTACACGTCGCGGTCGTTGACACCCATGTGCCAGCCGAACGTCGTGGCGTTGATCCAGATGTTGCGGTGGGTCAGCTGCACACCCTTGGGCCGCGCCGTCGTGCCGCTCGTGTAGTTGATGCTGGCGGTGGCGTCCTCGTCCGGGGTCCAGGGTGCGGGCTCCACGCCGGACGGGTACAGCACCTCGTCGCTCTCGGCGCCGATCACGAAGCGGTGCTCCGCGCTCACACCGGACAGGGCCTCGTCGAGCTCCGGATCGACGAGCAGCACCCGCGCCCCGGAGTGCTCCACGATGTACTCGACCTCGAGTGGGGCCAGGCGGAAGTTGACCGGCACGAGGATGCGCCCGCTGCCGCTCACCCCGAAGAAGCTGGTGAGCAACCGGGCCGAGTTCTGGCTCACCACCGCCACCCGCTCGCCCTGGCCGATCCCGAGCGCGTCGAGCCCTGCGGCCTGCGCCCGCGCCCGCTCGCCGACCTGACGCCACGTGAGCTCGCCCCAGGAGGCGGCCGGTTGGTCCGGCTCGTCGATCACTCCGATCCGATCGGCGTAGACCAGTTCGGCGCGGCGCAGGAAGTCGTTGACCGTGAGCGCAACCTTCATGCCGCGGACGGTATCTCAGTCATCGCCTACCGTCGCAGAGGTGGATGATCGCCCGGTGGAGCCGGTGCTCGTCGAGGTCACGCGGTCGGGGATGGTCGAGAGCCGTCACCGCGGGAGCGTCGTGGCGCTCGCCGCCGACGGTTCGGTCGCGCTGGCGCTCGGCGACGTCGACTCTCCCGTCTACGGCCGCTCGGCCAACAAGCCGCTGCAGGCCGCGGCCATGGTGGAGCTCGGGCTCGACGTCCCGCCGGAGCTGCTGGCCCTGGTCTGCGCCAGCCACAACGGCGAGCCTGCGCACATCGAGGCCGTCCGTCGCATCCTGGCCGGGGCCGGGCTCGACGAGTCGGCGCTGCGCAACACGCCGTCACTGCCGCTGTACGAGCCGGCGGCCGCCGATGTCCTGCGCGCGGGCGGCCGCAAGGAGCGGATCCTGCAGAACTGCTCGGGCAAGCACGCGGGCATGGTCGCCACCTGCGTCATCAACGGCTGGCCGGTCGACGGCTACGAAGAGCCCGACCACCCGCTGCAGGAGACCATCACCGGCGTGATCGCGTCCCTGACCGGCGAGGCGGCCGGGCACATCGGGGTCGACGGCTGCGGTGCGCCCGCGCACGCCGTGTCCCTCACCGCCCTGGCCCGCGGCTTTGCCGCAGTGGCCGGCGCGCCCTCCGGGACCGCGCCCGGCAAGGTACGGGCCGCGATGACCGCGCACCCCGACATGGTCGGTGGCACCGGGCGCGATGTCACCGCGCTGATGGCGACGGTCCCCGGCCTCATGGCCAAGGACGGCGCCGAGGGGGTGCTGGCGGCCGCGCTCCCGGACGGGCGCGCCGTCGCCCTCAAGCTGGCCGACGGGTCATGGCGCGGGTTCGCGGCCGTGCTCCTGGCCGCCCTCGATCAGCTGGGCGTCGACACCTCGGGCGCGGAGGCCCTGCGCTCCAGCCGGGTCCTGGGCGGCGGGCACGCCGTGGGAGAGGCGCGCGCCGCCCTGGCCTGACCGCGTCCGTCAGTTGGGCCGGTTGAGGCTGTCCCGGATCTCCCTCAGCACGCTCAGCTCGGTCTCGATGTCGTCCTCCGGCGAGCGCCGCTTCAGCGCGTTCCACGCCTTCAGGGCGAAGAAGAGGATGACGAGCACGGCGGCGAACGTGATCAGGGCCGAGAGCACGAGACCGATGCTGATCCGGGCCTCGCCGATGTCGAACCCGAACTCGCTCAGGTTGTTCTTGCCGACGATGGCAGCGATGATCGGATTGATGATCCCTTCGATGATCGCGTTCACAACGGCCACCGTCTGGAGGGCGATGATCAAGCCGACAGCGATGGTGACGAAGTCACCCCGGTTCATGAAGTCCTTGAACTCGGCCCAGACCTTCTTCATCGAGCTGCCTCGCTTTCGCGGATCGCGGCGACCTGCACCCGCGCATCATTGAAGCACGCGCCTCCCGCGAGGTCGGAGATCGTGGCAGGGGCAAGGCTGTTCGCGGTGAGTCCACCAGGCAACGCGCTGAGCCACAGTCCCTTCGGGATGGAGCACACACCGGGGCGCAACGCAGCGTCGATCCGGCACGGAAGCTCCAGCTCAGCCTGGTCGTTCCACACGCGAACCATTGAGTCTGCAACTACCCCGCGCCCGGCCGCGTCGGCGGGGTTGATCGAGAGGACGGCGGGCGGCGGGTCGAACTCCGCGAAGATGCTGTTGATGGTCTTGGCCGTCGCCGGGCTGATCAGCGTCAGGGCGTCCGAACCGTCGAGCGGGCGGTAGCGCGGGAGCGGGAGCTCCCCACCGTCGACCAGCAAGCGGGCGCGGCCGCCGGCGAAGCTCGGGAAGCTGTCCACGAACTGCACGGTGCCGCCGCGCTGCCGCAGCTCCTGCACCGGCTCCACCGGCGTGCCACCGGCCATGCGGGCCAGGAGCACGGCCGGGTCCGGATCGAACTCGACCGGGTCGAGACCGAGCCGGGCGGCCAGCGCCGCCGCCAGCTCGTTGTTGGTGCGGCTCTCGCCGACGCGGCCGATGACGGCCGGCACCGTCTGCAGGACGTACGTGCCGTACGAGACGGCCACGTCGTCGGCCTCGAAGTGGGTGGTGGCGGGGAGCACCACGTCGGCGAAGCGGGCGGTGTCCGTCATCACCTGGTCGTGGACGACGGTGAACACGTCCTCGCGGGCCAGACCCCGCAGCATCGTGCGCTGGTCCGGCGCCGTGGCGGCGGGGTTGGCACCCTGCACGAAGAGCACCGACGCCAGAGCGGCACCCGGCTCCTCGCCGCAGAGGATGGCCCCGACGCGGTTCATGTTGACCGTCCCGGCGCGTGCCGGCCGCTCCCCCAGTGCCACGCGCCGGCTCGACAGCGGTGAAGCCCCGGCCAGGCTGGCGATGACACCCGCCCCCCGCTGACCGAAGTGGCCCGCCAGCACCCACAGCCCGAGGATGGCGCGGCACGACGAGCCGCCGTTGCGGTTGCGCTCCGGCCCCCAACCGATGCGCAGCATCGCCGGACGTCTGGTGGCGATGAGCGAGGCCAGTGTCGTGATGTCCTCCGCTTGGAGGCCGCAGACCTCGGCTGCCCGATCGACGGTCCACTCCGCGGCCGCGTCGAGGAACTGCTCCACCCCGGAGGCGTGCTGCGCGCAGAACGCCTCGTCAACCGCTCCCTGCTGGTGGAGGAGCCGGGCGAGCGCGTAGGCCAGCACGACGTCCGTCCCCGGGCGGACGGCCAGGTGCAGGTCGGCCCGCTGGGCCACGCCCGTCCGGCGCGGGTCCACCACCACGAGCGTGGCGCCGTTGCGGGTCGCCTCGGTGATGAGCGGCAGCAGGTGGGTGTTGGACACCGTCGGGTTGGCGCCCCAGACGACGACGAGATCGGCGTGGGGCACATCCAGCGGATCGGCCGAGAGCATGTCGCCGAAGGTGTCGTCCCACGCCTGCCCGGCCGTGGCCGCGCAGATGGTGTGGGCCACCTCGGGAACCCCGAGCCGCGCGAAGAGCAGCGCGGTCAGCCCCGCGGAGGTCAGGGCCCCGGCCGACGAGTTGTAGACGTACGGCAACACGGCGGCCGTGCCGTGCGCGGCGATGGCGTCGCGGATCCGCCCGGCCACGAGGTCGAGGGCCTCGTCCCATGAGGCGGGCCGGAACGTGCCCTCGCCCTTGCGTCCGGTCCGCACGAGCGGTGTCGCCACCCGCTCGGGCGCGTACACGCGGCGGGCGTGGTGCTTGACCTTGTGGCAGATCCAGCCCGCCGTGACGGGATTGCCGGGAGCAGCACTGACGCCGACGAGCCGGCCGTCCTCCACCGTGACGGAGAGCGAGCAGGTGTCGGGGCAGTCCAACGGGCAGGCGGTGGTCAACACGGACGAGGACGTCATGCCTCCATGCTCGCACCACTCGGCCCACTGGCACGGTCCGACCGCCGAGGGCCCCTTCGCCGCATCGCTAACGTCCGGCGCCATGAGCGAGGTCCGGACCTCACGCTCGGACGGGGCTGCCCGGCGGCCCGCGGAGGACGAGGAGGGCAACCTCGTCCTCGACGAGCTGTCCGAACGGCTGGCGACGCTGCGGGTGCTGCGGGAGGACGATCCCGCGGCGCGGGGGAAGCTGCTCGAGGAGATCGGTGTCCGCGGCAAGGCCGAGGAGGACATCGTCAACCAGATGTCGGATCGCAAACCGCTCTGGCGACCCGACCGGTTCCTCGAGGCGCACCGCATGGCCATGCGCTCCCTGGAGGTGCTCGATCGCAACGGGGTCCGGGCGCCGACCGTGCCCCGCCTCGGTCCGTTGAAGCCGGTGGCGAAGTGGTCGTCGCAGCAGGTCATCCGCTTCCTGGTCAAGAACCACCAGAACACGGTGATCGACCGCATCCGCAAGCTCTACGAGCGGCGGGAGGTCAACTGCGCGGACGGGACCCCTGAGCGGGCCATGCTTCGCCGGGCCCGGACGGACGCCAGCCGGGTCGAGCCCGGCTTCAAGGGCAAGGCCCTCGGCATCCCCGCCTTCCTCGTCGGCGGCGCCGCCCTGTCCGCCCTGTTCTCCGCCATCCAGTCCGCAGTGCGGAGCGCCCTGGAGAACAAGATCCTCACCATCGTGTTCGGCTTGATCGTCGTGCTCGTGTTCCTCGGCGCGGCGTGGTCGACGGTGTACGGCGCGGCGGTCGCCCGCCGCCGCATCCACCTCGCCCTGGACGAGCCGATCCGCGCGCTCTACGAGACCATCGGGGCCTGCGGCGATCCACCGAAGGACCAGACGACTACGTTCGCCATCTATGCCATCGTCCTGTTCGTGCTGGCGTGGTTCGTGATCCCCGCCGTCATCTACCAGGTCTTCCAGTAGGGCGGTCGATCGCGTGGAACCGTCCGAACGGGCACTCGTCGTCGTCTCCAGCCTGACGCCCGCGGGACGGGCCAAGCTCCGCGGCCTCTACCGCGGACTGGGCGCGATCAGCGTGGAGCTCGCCGACCTCATGCTCCGGCCCCACTACGGCCGGGTGCGGATGCTGACCGAGCGGCGGGCGCTGCGCACCAGCTTCGTCCGGGCCGTCAACCAGGCCGCCGCCCGCCCCGAGATCAAGGCCATCGACGTCATCGTGGTCCTGCACGGACATCCTGGCCGCCTGGTCTTCGACAACGGCTCGGGCAAGGGGGACGTCGTCCCGGTCACGCAGCTCGGAGCCGACCTGGCCCCGGCCGCCGGGAAGCTGCGGGTGCTGTACTCCACCGCCTGCTTCGGGCTGTCGCACGCCCAGCCCTTCGTCGACGCCGGCTTCGCCGCGGCCTGCGGGGCCACCGGCCAGTGCGCCAACGGTCCCGTCGAGTACCCCCAGGTCCTGTCGATGTGGTCGCAGGGCAACACCTTCAAGGACTCGGTCAACAAGGGCGACGACCCCTCGACCCGCAGGATCTTCGACGCCGCGGCCTGGCTGTCAGGTTTTCGTCAGGCCAACAGCGACAAGGAGATCAAGGGCAACCTCACCGTCACCATCGACAGCCTGCCCTGACCCGTCCGTCACCGGGCGAGCCAACCTCCGTCGACCACCAGGGCGTGGCCGGTCATGAACGAGCCGGCGTCACTGGCCAGGAGCAGCAACGGCCCGTCGAGCTCGTGCACCTCACCCATGCGGGGCATCGGTGAGTTCAGGTTGATGAAGCGCTGGCTGCCCTCGTCGCTCTCCATCCCGGCGGTCATCTCGCTCGGGAACCAGCCGGGGCACAGCGCGTTGACCCTGACCCCCTTCCGGGCCCACTGCAGCGCCAGCTCCTTGGTCAGGGTGACGACCGCGCCCTTGCTGGCCACGTAATGGGCCTGCTTGACGGGGGTGGAGCCGACCAAGCCGAGCATCGACGCCACGTTGACGATGCTGCCCGACCGGTTGGCCACCATCGTGACCCCGGCCAGCTTGCTCAGGTGCCACACCGCGGTGACGTTGAGCTCCATCGTGTGGCGGAAGGTGTCGACGTCCTCGTCCTCGACGGCCACCGTGTGCCCCACGCCGGCGTTGTTCACGAGGACGTCGATCGTCCCGCAGCGGTTCAGGACCTCCGCCATCAACCGCTCGCGCTCGGCCGCATCGCCCAGGTCGGCGGTGATGGCGACCGCGCCCGGCAGGTCGGCCACCAGCGCCTCCAGGCGCTCCCGCCGGCGGGCCGCCACGACCACCGTCGCGCCCGACCCGTGCAGGGTGCGGGCGAAGCGGTCCCCCAGCCCGCTCGACGCCCCGGTCACCACGGCCACCTTGCCGTCGAGCCGGAACGCATCGAGAGGGGAAGCGGGGACCGGCGGCGCTGACATGGCGGCAGAGCGTACGGCCGGCGCGCTCTCCGTTCACCCGTCTGCACCGTCGGTGACCGCCTTGTGACCGCTCCGCGTCCGGACCGTTCCAGTTGCGTAACAAGGCCGAATTCCTTTGCATCTGGAACGGTCCCGGCTGACTCAATATGGGCATGAGCGCGCACGCCACCTTCTGCGAGCCGGCGGACCAGGGCGTGGCCTGGGCGCTGGCCGTGCGGGTGGCGGGGGTGGCCGCCGTGCTGTGCGCCGTGCTGGCCCTCGCCCTGCAGCGCTTCGCCGGCATCGGCGCCGCGCCGCTGCTGATGGTCTCCCTGGCGGTGGCGCTCCTGGTCGGACTGCGGCTTCCCGCCGCCGCTCCTGCGTTCCTGCAGGTGCCCGATCCGCTCGACGCCGAGCTCGAGCAGCTCCTCGACGACGCCTCCTGACCGGGCTGACGGGGCCGGGCACCGGCCGGGGCCGAGCCCGGTGCCATCATGCAGACCGTGAAGGTCCGCATCGGCTACGGCCTGGGCGTGCGCACCACGCTCAACGACGAGGGGTTCGCCCGTGTCGTCGACACCCTGGAGGCGCTGCGCTTCGACAGCCTCTGGCTCTCCGAGCGCATCGGCGGCAGCGCACCTGACCCTGTCGTCGGGATGGCCTTCGCCGCCGGCCGCACCACCCGCCTCAAGCTGGGGATGAGCGTCATGGTCCTCCCCGGCCGCAACCCCGTCGTGGTGGCGAAGGAGCTGGCCACGCTGGACCGCCTTTCCGCCGGGCGCCTCCTCCCCGCGTTCGGCCTCGGCGTCGCCGACCCGCACGAGCAGCAGGCCTTCGGTGTCGAGCGGGGTGAGCGGGCGGGCTGGTTCGACGAGGCGCTGGCCGTCATCCGCGCCTGCTGGACCGAGGACCGCGTCACCCACGACGGCACCCGGTTCCACTACGACGGCCTGCGGGTCGAGCCCAAGCCCCACCAGAGCCCACCGGACGTGTGGTTGGGCGGGATCGCCCCCTCCGAGCTGCGCCGGGTGGGCCGCCTGGCCGATGGGTGGCTGCCGAGCTTCATCACCCCGGAGGACGCCGCCGCAGGTCGCGCCGTCATCGAGCAGGTGGCGAGCGAGCACGACCGGGAGATCGAGGACGAGCACTTCGGCGCCCTCGTCCCGTACACGCTCGACGGGGTCCCCGACGCGACCCTGGCCGCGCTGGCGGCCCGCCGTCCCGACCTCGAGGATCCAGGCGTCCTCATCCCGAGCGGCTGGGACGCGCTGGTACGCACCGTCGAGCGCTTCGTGGCCGCCGGCACCAGCAAGTTCGTGGTCGTGCCGGTGGTCGAGCCGGCGGACGCCGCCGCCTGGGAGGACCACCTGGCGCAGGCCGCCGAGGTGCTCCTGCCCCTCCAGAAGGAAGGGCAGCGGGAGTCGGTCAGCTCGCGGCCGTGAGGCCCTCGAGCCAGGCGCGGACGTTGGCGCCGATGCTCGGCAGGTGGTAGCCGCCTTCCTGGAGCACCACGACCGGACGAGACAGCCCGGCCACCGCGGCTGCGCTGCGGGTGAACGCCTCCGTCGAGAGCGCGAAGTCGGCGATGGGGTCCAGGTGGAAGGTGTCGACCCCCAGTGACACCACCACGAAGGCGGGATCGAAGGCCTCGATGGCGTCGATCGCCTGGCCGAGGGTGGCCAGGTAGCGGTCGTCGTCGGTGCCGGCGGGCAGGGGCAAGTTGAGGTTGGCGCCCGAGCCCGGTCCCGCTCCGGTCTCCTCGGCGTAGCCGGCGAAGTAGGGGTAGGCCCGGTTGGGGTCGCCGTGCAGCGACACGTACTGGACGTCGCCGCGCTCGTAGAAGATCTGCTGGGTGCCGTTGCCGTGGTGGTAGTCGACGTCGAGCACGGTCACCTTGGTGCCCGTGGACGATGCCATCGCGTGGGCGGCGATGGCGGAATTGTTGAAATAGCAATAACCGCCGTACGCGGCGGTCGGGGCGTGGTGCCCGGGCGGCCGGCACAACCCGTAGGCCACCGGCTCGCCGGCCAGGACCAGGTCGGCGGCGGTCAGAGCGACGTCGACCGCGGCCCGGGCGGCGTCGTACGTGCCCTCGACCAGCGGCGTCATGGTCTCGAAGCACCAGTAGCCGAGGCGCGCCGCCGCGCCCGCCGGGGCCGGCGCCGGGCCCATGCCCGCCCGGAGAGCGGGGTGGACGACGGTGTCGGGGACGGCCTCGGCCAGGCCCTCCTCGCCGTACACCTGCTCCCACGCCGTGCCGAGGAAGCTCACGAGCCCCGGATCGTGCACGGCCTCGATCGGCCCGGTGCCGTGGCTGACGGGCTCGACGAGGCGGAAGGACTCCGGCGCCTCCACCAGGGCCCGGTGGATCTCGTCGGCCCGGGCCGGCAGCTCGTACTGCGCCACCGGCCGTCCGAACTCGATCTCCAGGGTGGGCGCATGGCGGCGGTGGACCGGCGTCCAGGCGACAGGGATCACAGGCCCCATCTTCGCGGGCCCCTCGCCCTACCGCCGGGCCCGGCCGGTTGGTACCCTCGCGCCCAAGGGGAGGCTTGTTGATCAGACCCAGCGATGGGAGGAACGATGAGCAAGCGGCACCGTGACGGTGATCAGGTCCTACCCCCTCGGGCGGAACGGCGGGCTGCGGCCCGCTCCGAGAGGCACCGGATCGCCACGGAGCTGGCCGAGGTGGCAGAGCAGGTTTCCGGTGGAGTGGAGCCTGACGATGCCCCCGATCCCGCTGTCGGCTACCGGCCGATCCACCACAAGGATCCGTCCAAGGTCAAGCAGGGACGACGCCGGCGTCGCCACTGGAAGCTCAAGATGTGGAAGCGCCGCACCGCCATGCGGACGACCAAGGCGAAGGAGGCCCGGCTGGCCGCGCTCGAGCCCTGACGCTCGCCGAGACGTTCTCTGGGCCCGCCATCAGGGTGGGGTCATCACCGGCAGGCTGACCACCTTGGGCTCGCGCCCGCACCGGCGCGGCACCGTCCCTTCTCCGAGCTCGACACGAAGCAGGTCGAGCGTCCGGAACACGAGGCTGCGGCTCTTCTCGCTGACCTTGAAGAGCGTGCCGTCGCGCACCGCCGCCGCCTCGTAGTTGTCGTCCGGCAGGGCCGCCGATGCCTCACGGCCGAGCGCCACCTCCTCCCGGACCCGGCCGGCGGCGTCGCGGAGCTCGTCCTCGGTGCCCTGCGGTGCCCGCTCGGCGGCTTCATCGACCCAGGACGCCAGGTGACCCAGGCCGTCCCACGCCTCCAGGTAGAGCCGCCGACGGGCGGGCACGTCATCGACATCCGGGCTCTCGAGGCTGAAGTGGTTCACCGTCCCGGTCACGCCATCGGACCAGGCCGACACCACGTCGCAGAACGATCCCTCCGGGGCGGCGGGACCGGCATCGTCGCCTGAGGTGCCGCCGCCCGAGCTGCCGCAGGCGGCCAGCAGCGACGCCGAGACCACCGCGACCAGCGACGCCAGCGCCAGCAGCCCGGGGCGCGCCGCCGTCCCGGAGCGCTGGCGGGCCCTGTACGCCCGGACCTTCATCCGGCTGCCGCAGGCCTCGAGCGAGCACCACGCGCCGGAGGCGTTGCGCGAGTGGTCGTAGAAGGCCCAGCGGCAGTGATGGTTTCGGCAGGCCTTCAGCCGATCCCAGGTCCCGGCGACCATGGCGTCGTGCGTGGCCGCCAGCAGTGCGGCGACGACGGCTGTCGAGCCGGTCGAAGCGGGCACCAGGGCGGCCTGGTCGGGCTGTGCGGACAGCCGGATGGTCACGGGCGCCCGCGCCCCGAGCCGGTCGAGCGCGGCGATGGCCTGCGCCTCCGCCTCACCCGTAACGGCGTCCACTCCATCGGCGGCACCGGCACGATCGTGGTTGGCCAGGCACAGCTCGCGCAGCGCATCCCGCAGCTCGAGCAACCGTCGATGGTCGTCGCGCGACAGCGGCCCGACGTCGTAGCCCTCCCGCTCCAGCCAGGCCTGCAGCGTCGCCGGGTTCTCGAAGTGGTCGGCGCCGGACTCCCGGTTGGCGGTGTTGAGGAACCGCCGCACCTGCTCCAGGGCGCCCGGCGCCTCCCGGCCCGGTGGCCAGCTCCCGTCGGGGACGTAACGCCCACGGTGGTCGGTCGGTCGGTCGACGGTCACACGCCGACGTTACTACCAAAGCGAAGACACTGGTAACAGTCCTGCGGCCGAGCGGCCGCCGATCGTCCTAGAGCGAAGGCGGGCCGTCGGCGATGCGGGCCCGCAGCTCGGGCAGGGGCGCCCGCCTCCAGCTGATGTCCTCGAGCCACCACGTGGCGCCGGCCGCCGCCAGCTCGGCCGGGCGGTAGGGGCCGGGCGAGCGACCCTCGATGACGATGTCGAACCCGTCGAGCCCGCCGCGTTCGGCGACCATGACCTCGGCCACCTCCGCCACCCCGGCCGGGCCGTTGCGACCGGCGACGACGTCGAAGATGCCGTCGTAGCGGGCGGCGCGGCGGAACGGCCGGCGGTTCGGCAGCAGGCCGGCGATCCAGACCGGCGGCCGCGGCCGTTGGAGGGGCACCGGCCGGAAGGTCACGTCGGTGACCTGGTGGTGCTCGCCGGCGAAGCTGAACCGCTCGCCCGACCAGAGCCCGCACAGCACCTCGAGGGCCTCGTCCAGGCGATCACCGCGGCGCCGCGGCATCGCCGTCCTCGCCGAAGGCCTCGAACTCGGCGTCGGGCGGGTTCCCCAGCCCGGCCCCGAACACCAACCGGCCGCCGGAGAGGTGGTCGAGCGTGGTGGTCTGGCGGGCCAGGTCGGACGGGCGGCGGCGGGCCAACGGCGTCACCATCGGCCCCAGCAGCACCCGGGAGGTGCGCAGGGCCACGGCCGTCAGGGCCACCCACGGATCGACGGCCTCGAACACCGGATCGCGCCGGTAGAGGATGTGGTCCCACAGGAAGAAGGCGTCCCACCCGGCCGCTTCTGCTTCCGCGGCGAGGTCGGCCAGCAGCGACGCGTCGGCGTACTCGTGCAGGTTGGGGACGGTCAGACCGAAGCGCATGCGGTCACGGCCCGGCGGTCAGGCGGCGCCGTCGAGCAGGGCGACGAAGCGCCGTCGCCACTCCACCGAGGCCTTGTCGGCCTGGACGCTCACCAGCGCGGTGGCGTCGAGGGGCAGCACGCCGGGAACCTGCTGAAGCATGCGGCGGTCCTCGGCACCGATGGCCTTGTCGAACCGCAGCACCTCGTCGGCGGGCACGGTGAAGTCGTCGTTGCGCCACACGACGAACGTGAACAGCGAGGTCACGTCGTCCACCGGCGTGCTGAGCAACAGCAGGATGTGGTCGAGCCCGGTCTCGTAGTGGATGGTGCTGCGCACGGTGAAGGGCAGGTGGAAGCCGGTCGTCATCCGGCGGGTCAGCACCTTGGTGGCCAGCCCGCTGGCGACGGCACCGAGGGCGTCGTTGTTCACGGCGACCTCGTAGGCGTAGCCGTAGAAGCCGTCGTCGAGCGGAGCCAGCTCGATCTTGGGCACGTGGGTGTCCTGGGCGCGGCCGAAGGTGCCGGTGTGCACGAACGGGAAGTGGGAGATGTCGAGGAAGTTGTCGGTCATCCGCGTCGCCGACGCGCTCCAGCGCTCCACGTCCACGTTGAGCCGGCGGTAGGCCGGGTCGGTGTCGTAGGGCACCTCGGGGATGCCCGAGGCGGGCTCGCCGGGGCACAGCCACACGAGGCCGTAGCGCTCGGCGGCGTGGATGGTCGACAGGTGGGCCTTCGGCGGCACGGGCACACCCTCGTTGGCGGAGGGCACCAGCACGCAGCGGCCCGCCTCCCCGAACCGCCAGCCGTGGTAGGCGCACTCGAGCTCGCCGTCGTCCAGCCGCCCGATGGACAGCGGCGCCTCCCGGTGCGGGCACCGGTCGGGTGCAGCGACGACCGCGCCGGCGCCGTCCCGCCACACGACGTAGTCCCGACCGAGCAGCCGGACGCGAGCTGACCTGCCGAGCCAGGTCAGGGCTGCGCGCCACCGCGTACCAGACGTGCTGGAGCGCGGGGTTGTCGCAGAACGACGTGGCGGCCGCGGGCACAGGGCCAGCGTACCGGTGCCCCCGAAGGCGGCCAGACTGCAGCGGACATGACCAGCGCCGACCGCTCAGCCGGCCCGCCGCCCGAGCTGATCCCCGAGCTCAGCCCCGACTTGATCGTCGCCGGCGATCACGTGCTCACCATGGACCCGGCGCGCACGATCCTGGTCGACGCCGCAGTGCTCGTCGCCGGCGGAACGATCCGCGGCGTCGTCGACGGCGCGATGGCGCGGGCTCGCTTCCCGGACGTGGAGGTGCTCGGTGGGCCGGGCCACGTCGTGACCCCGGGCTTCGTCAACGCCCACCAGCACCTGACCGGTGACCGGCTGGTCCGCTGCTCCATCCCCGATGACCTGCCTGCCGGCGAGTCGATCTTCTCGTGGGCCGTGCCCGTGCACGCCCACCACTCGCCCGACGACGACGAGCTGTCCGCCACCCTGGCCTGCGTCGAAGCCGTCACCCACGGCGTGACGACGACCGTCGAGGCGGGCACGGTGGCCCATCCCGACCGGGTGGCCGCGGCCATGGCCGCGGTCGGCATGCGGGGCAGCGTCGGGACCTGGGGCTGGGACGTGGAGGAGGGTCCGTACGCGGCGCCGGCGGCCGAGGTGATCGACCGGCAGGCCGCCCTGCTGGACCGCTTCCCGCCCGGCGGCCTCGTGTCGGGCTGGGTGACGCTCGTCGGTCACGACCTGATGTCGGACGAGCTCGTGACGGCGGCCAGCGCGCTGGCCCGGGATCGCGGGACCCACCTCACGTTCCACCTCTCGCCCTCGGCCTCCGATCCCGCCGCCTACCTGGCCCGCACGGGGCGACGCCCGCTCGTCCACCTCGAGCAGCTCGGCGCGCTGGGCCCCCACGTGCTGGTCGCGCACGCCGTGCACGTCGACGACGACGAGTTCGAGGTCCTGCTGCGCAGCGGCACCGCCGTCGCCGCCTGCCCGTGGGCGTACCTGCGCCTCGGCCAGGGCGTCACGGCGGCGGGCCGGCACGCGGAGCTGGCGATGCGGGGCGGGCGCGTCGCGCTCGGGTGCGACAGCGAGAACGCCGGCGACCTCGTGGATCCGCTGCGCGCCGCCGCCCTGTTCGCCGGACTGGCCAAGGACACGCCGCGCCGACCCCACCTGGTTCGGCGCGCACGACGCGCTCGACCTGCTGACCGTGCGGGGCGCGGAAGCGGTCGGTCTCGGTGGCATCGCGGGCACGATCGAGACCGGGCAGCGGGCCGATCTGGTGGTGCACGGCGGCGGCCCCAACTGGGTGCCCGCCGGGCGCGACCCCGTGCTGCAGCTCGTCTGGGGGAGCGACGGCCGGTCCGTGCGGGACGTCGTGATCGACGGCCGGGTCGTGGTCCGGGACGGCCGCTGCGTGACCGTCGACGTGGACGCCCTGGCCGCCGAGGCGGAGGGCGCCGGCCGCCGGCTGCTCGAGCGCGCCGGGCTCCGCCCGGAACCGAAGTGGCCTTTGGTCAGACCATCAGACCACTGCTAACGTCGGCGGCCGATGGCGTACCCGAACACCCTGATCTTCGTGGACTTCCCGTCGTCCGATCCCTCGGCGTCGGCGGCCTTCTACGCCGAGGTCTTCGGCTGGGAGGTCGAACCCCGCCCGGAGGGCGTCTTCCACCGCATCGTCCCCGGCCAGCACTTCCAGCTCGACGACGGCACGCCGTCCCCCGTGGGCAACCTGCACATGGGCATCTACAACGCGGCCAACGCGCGGCCGCACCCCGAGCCCGACGGCGTCGAGCCCCGCGCCCTGTCGACCGACGGTCGCACCGTCCGCATCTGGATCCTGGTCAGCGAGGACGACTCCCAGGAGCGCATCCTCTCGACGGCGGAGGGCTTGGGCGCAACGGTCCTGTGGCGTGACCACTACTGGGCCGAGTTCAACGGCTTCAACAGCGCCTTCCGTGATCCCTGGGGCAACACGTTGATCCTGTGGACCAAGGGCGGCTCCGAGCCGCAGATCCCCGACGGTTTCACCCGTGAGTGACGCCACCTACGAGCTGCGGCCGGCGAGCCCCCGGTGGACCCACATCGCGCTCCCCTGCCAGGACATCGACAAGACCATCGCGTGGTACGAGCGCTACACGCCGCTGAAGCTGCTCGACCGCCGGGAGGACGCCGACGGCTACGGCGCCTGGCTGGCCCACGACGACCAGATCGACCGTCCGTTCGTCCTCGTGCTGGTGAGCTTCTTCCGCGACCAGGAGAAGGGGCCGCAGCCCACCATGGCCCCGTTCGCCCACATCGGGATCGAGGTGCCGACGAAGGAAGAGGTCGACCGCATCGCCGCGCTGGCGGAGTCCGAGGGCTGCCTGCACTGGCCCTCCACGCAGATGCCGCCGCCCATCGGCTACATCTGCGCCGTCACGGACCCCGACGGCAACGTGATCGAGATCTCCTACGACCAGGGCGTGTACGCCAAGGCCCGCGAGGTGTGGGGCTGAGCGGGCCGAGCCCGCGGGACGTCGCACTGGCCTACGTGGCCTCGTTCTCGAGCGGGGACCCGGACCGCATCGCCGGGCTGGTGAGCGAGGACTTCTGGAACGAGCACACCTCGGCGCTCGGGTCGAGCTGCCGCGGTCGTGACGAGTACCGGCGGCGCCTGCCGGGCTTCCTGACCGAGTTCGAGGGGGTGCGCTACGACGTCGAGGACGTGGTGACCGAGGGCGATCGGGTGGTCGTCGCCTACACGATGCGGGCCCGCTGGCGGGGCGAGCACGAGCTCGCCGTCCGGGGCGTGTTCCGCCTCCGGGTGGAGGGCGGCGAGGTGGTCCACCGCGCCGACTACTGGGACGGCACCGAGTTCCTCCGCCAGACCGGCCAGGCCTGACCGTTCTGACCCGAGCGGCCTCGCGACGCAGGGCTCCAATCGCGGACTCTGAGGATTTCGCGCTGCTGACGGCGCGAACTCCTCAGACCTCGGTCTGGCCCGGTCTCACTCAGGTGAGGCCGCGGACGAACGGTTGGGCCAGCGCCGCGGGCTGGCGGGTGCGGTGGGCGAAGAAGAGCATCGTGGCCAGGGCCAGGAGGTACGGGAGCGCGGTGAGGAGCTGCGCGTTGGCCGTGTAGCCGAGCGCCTGGAGCACAGAGCCCATCGCCTGCGCGGTGCCGAACACGATGCAGCCGGCCACCGTTCCCTTGAGCGTCCAGCCGCCGAAGATCACCGCGGCGATGGCGATGAACCCGCGCCCGGCCACGCCCTCCGGCTCGAACGTGCCGACCTGCCCGAGGGTCAGGAAGCCGCCGCCGAGCCCGGCGAAGATCCCGCAGACGTAGATGGCCTGCCGGCGCCGGTGGTTCACGTGGATGCCCGACACGTCGGCTGACTGCGGGTTCTCGCCGCAGGCCCTCAGCTCGAGCCCCCAGCGCGTCCGGAACATCAGGAACCAGGCCAGCGGCACGGCGACGTACACCATGTACGCCGGCCAGGCCTGGCCGAAGAACGCCTGGCCCACGAGGGGGATGTCGGACAGCAGCGGGATCTCGACCACGCCGGCCCGCTCGGCCACCGGCTGGAGCTCGGCGTCGAGGAACGCGGTGAGGCCCACGATCAGCACGTTGAGTGTCAGCCCGACGACGAACTGGTTGGCCGTCAGCCGATGGCTCATGTTGGCCTGCACCGCGGCCAGGATCAGCCCGGACGCCGCCGCGTAGACGAGCCCCAGCCAGATCGTGCCGGTGGTCGATGCCCCCACGGCGCCCCCGAAGGCGCCGGCGATGATCATGCCTTCCAGCGAGATGTTCAGCGTGCCGGCCCGCTCGGCGATCCACTCCCCCGTGGCCGCCAGCACGAACAGGACCGTGAGTCGGAACGCGCTCTCGTAGAGGATCGACGAGGACACGACTTCGAAGATCACGGGGCGCTCCCGGGAACAGCGTGCCGCGCGCCTGCCCGCGCCGCGGCGAGGGCCTGCCGGCGCACCAGCATGGCGTGGACGGCGGGCGGGATCAGGAGGGCGAGCACGAGCATCGCCTGCACGACGTCGGCGATGCGGCGCTCGACCCCCGTGGCCGCGAGGAAGCCGCTGCCCGTGCGCAGCGCGGCGAACACCACGGCCATCGGGATGGCCACCAGCGGGCGATCGCGCGCCAGGAGGGCCACGAGGAGGCCCTGCCACCCGAAGTTGCCGGAGAAGCCGGTGGTCATGCGGTCGCCCGATGTCTCACCGGCCAGCAGTGCGCCACCGGCCAGGCCGGCGAAGGCCCCGCTCACCACGAGGGCGCTGCCACCCACCTTCGCCGCTGACACGCCGGCCCGCTGCGCCGCCCGCGGGTTGAGACCCAGCATGCGCAGGCGGAAACCACCGACCGAGCGCGAGAGCCAGGCCGCCACCAGCAGGGCGAGGACGACGGCCAGCACCACCGACAGGCTGACGGTGTTGCCGAACAGCTCCACCTGGCCCAGCCGAGTATCGGCGGGGAGCGGCTCGCCGGTGTTGTTGTGGTTGATGCGGGCGTTGCGGTCCAGGAGCAGCCACGTCTGGGTCAGCCCGTAGGCGACGAGCTGGAAGGCGATGAAGACCAGCAGCAGGGTGGAGATGACCTCGGGCACCTGGCGCCAGTACCGCATCCCGGCGGCCAGCCCGGCCCAGATGGCACCCCCGACGGCACCGGCCAGCAGCGCCAGGCCGAGCGCCATCCAGCCGGGCCCCGGCACCCGCACCGCGGTGTACGCGCACAGCGACGCCCCGATGAGGAGCTGGCCCTCCTGGCCGATGTTCACCAGCCCGGCCTTGGTGGCGATGATCGTTCCGACTGCAACGATCAGCAGCGGGGCGGCCGTCGTCAACGTGAGCCCCCAGGCGCCTGGAGAGCGCACGCTGCCGTCCAGGAGCGCCGAGAACACGCTGCGCGGCGATCCGCCGGTGGCCCACACGAGGAGGGCGCAGAGGGCAAGGGCGACGGTCACCGAGGCCACGTAGAGGCCGACCATGACGAGGAGGTCGTGCCGGCGGCGGGAGGGCAGACCGATGACGACGGGCTCGGCGTCGACCAGAGCCAGCGGCAGGTCGTCCGTGCGACTCATTGGCCGCTCATGCCGCGGCGCCGCCCATGAGCAGGCCGAGCCGTTCGAGGTCGGCCTCGGCCCGTGACATCTCCCCCACCACCCGGCCCCGGTGGAGCACCACGATCCGGTGGGCCAGGGCCAGGATCTCCTCGAGCTCGCTGGAGATGAGCAGCACGCCCACGCCCGCGCCGGCCGCGGCCTGCAGGCGGCCGCCCATGTACTCGATGGCGCCGACGTCGAGCCCGCGGGTGGGCTGGGCCGCCACCAGCACCTTCGGCGAGGCGGACAGCTCCCGGGCCAGCACCACTCGTTGCTGGTTGCCGCCGGACAGCAGCCGCATCGGGGTGTCGGGGCCGGGGGCGGTGATCTCGAACTCACGCATGAGGCGAGCGGCGCGGTCGTTCATGGCCCGCCGGTCCACCATGCCGCGACGGGCGACGGCCCACGGATCGGCGAGGGCCAGGTTCTCCGCCACGGTCATGCCGAGCACGCAGCCCGAGTCGTGCCGGTCCTCCGGGATGGTGCCCACGCCGGCAGCCGCCATCGCGCCGGCCCGGCCGGTCTGCACCTGCGACGCCGTCGATCTCGACCCGCCCGGCGTCCAGCTTCAGCAGCGACGACAGCACGTCGCCGAGCTCCCGCTGGCCGTTCCCCTCCACGCCCGCCACGCCGACGATCTCGCCCCGGCCGACGGTGAGGTCCAGCCCGTCGAGGCGGAGCGAGCCGTCCCGGCCCCTCACGGACGCTCCGCTCACGCGCAGGACGACGTCGGCGTCGGCCTCGGGCTCCTCGCCGCCACACCCACGACGGCCCCGACACCCTCGACGGCCCCGACACCCTCGACGGCCCCTGCCAGCCCGAACGCCGCCGCCTCCGCCCGCAACGAGACCTCCCGCCCGACCATGGCCCGGGCCAGCGAGCGGGCATCCGCGTCGGCCGCCGGCAGATGCTCGACCACCTGGCCCTGCCGCATGATCGTGATGACGTCGGCGGCCCTCAGGACCTCGTCGAGCTTGTGGCTCACCAGGGCCACCGTGCGGCCCTCCTCCGCCACCACCCGCCGCAACACCGTGAAGAGCTGCTCGCTCTCGGCCGGGGTCAGCACCGACGTGGGCTCGTCGAACACGACGATCGAGGGATCCCGCCGCAGGCACTTCACGATCTCGACCCTCTGCCGCTGCCCCGCGGTCAGCATGCCCACCCGGGCGTCCGGATCGACCCCGAGGCCGTAGCGCTCACCGATCTCGGCCACCCGGCCCCGGGCCGCGGCCGGGTCGAGCCGGGTCGACTCGCCGAGGACGACGTTCTCCCACACCGTGAGCGCGTCGACCAGCGAGTAGTGCTGGTGGACCATGGCGATGCCGAGGTCGGCGGCCACGAGGGGATCCGTGATGTGGGCCTGCTGCCCCCGCACGCTGATCGTGCCGCCGTCCGGGAGCACCAGGCCGATCATGATCTTCATGAGCGTCGACTTGCCGGCCCCGTTCTCGCCCAGCACGCCGTGGACCTCCCCCCTTCGCAGGGTGAGGTCCACCGCGTCGCAGGCCAGGACCGTTCCGAAGCGCTTGGTGATGCGCTGCAGCTCGACGACGGGCACCGCCCCCTCAGCCGGGGGCGGGCCGTCAGGGTGGCTGCCGCTCAGAACTTGTAGATCTCCTTCTTGAGAGCGAAGAACTGGTCGGTGAAGTCGCCGGCGGCGATGGATGCGAAGACGTCGTCCATCGCGGTCTGCTGCTCCGGCGTCGGCTCGCAGATGACGGCGCCGGGCTGCGGGTCGACCCCGACCCGGAACGTCCGCACGTCACCGGGCTGCAGTTCGCCGGCCAGCAGCTCCTCCAGGATCGTCCCCACGTAGTCGCCGGCGTCGAAGCGCACGGCGATGTCGTAGTCCAGGTCGTCCCGGTCACAGGCCTTCGAAGATCCGGCGCTCATGACGATCACATCGCCCTTCTCGTTGGCCAGCCCGACGATCGCCTCGTGGGCGCCGCCCAGGTAGGGGTACACGGCCCGAGCACCCTCGGCATAGACGTTGTTGAACGCCTCGGTCGCCGCGGCGACGTCGTTGAAGCTCCCCGTAGCCACGTAGGTCCACTCGAAGTTGGGATCGACCGCGTGGAGACCCATCTCGAAGGCCCGGAATGCCTCCTGCTCGAAGTCGAAGTTGTTGTTGCCGATGAACGCCGCCTTGGTCTGCCCGGCGTCCTGCATCAACAGGCCGGTGGCGTAGCCGGCGGTGTAGCTGATCTCCGAGTTGTCGTCGTTGGACTGGATGAGCTGACCGGTCTCGTCCTGGTAACCGGCGCCGCAGTTGCAGTACCAGAGCAGATCCGGGTACTTCGGGATGAGCTGGTTGAGCGGATCCGCGATCTCGCCCGCGCCGACCATCAGGACGTCGACGTTCTGGCGGGCCAGGTTCTCGAGCTGCGTCGCCGCCTCCGCGGGCGGGATGTTGTCGACCACCACGGGCTCCGCGAAGCCGTTGTCCTCCGAGAACGTGGTGACGCCGTCGACGAGCGCCTGGTAGTAGGCGCCGTCGTCGCGCGGTCCGGGCGTGGCGATGCCGAACACGACCTCGCCGTCGCCGTTCTTGTCGAGCGTGGCGGCGGCGTCCCCACTGGTCGCGGGAGCCTCGGAGGCCGGTGCTTCGCTGCTCGGTGCCTCCGTGGCCGGCGCCTCGCTGGCTGGGGCCTCGGTCGCGGGTGCCGCGGTGTCGCTGGCGTCGTTCGCGTCGCCGTCGTCGCTCCCGCACGCTGCCGCGAGGGTCAGCGCGGCCAGGACGGCGATGGCCCTGACCATCATTGTTGGGGCCTTCCTTCTCATTGTTCTCCCCCTCCGTTGGACGGTGGCTGTTGGTGGATCGGGTTCGGGGCGCTGGCGGGGTAGTGCCGCCGGTAGCGCTGGATGAGCCACCGGTTGAACTGCACGTGGCTCTCCTCCTGCCACGAGTACCGGCCGCGCACGGCGAACCGGCTCGACATCCCCCGCTGGACCTTGGTCGTGGCGTCCTGGTCCTGGCGGACGAACACTTGCACGCCGGCGTCGGACATCTGCAGCAGGTGGTCGAACATCGGGTGCTCGAGCGCGGTGGGATGGACGAGGTAGCCGATCTCGACGTCGATCGTGCTCGCGGTCTTCGGCGTCACGATGAAGAAGAAGGCCTGGTCGGGCGCGGTCCCGAGGCACAGCGTCGGCGGGATGAGCGCGAACGTCGACCGCCAGCGCTCCTCTTCCGTGAGCTCGGGGAAGATCGGCAGCAGGGCCTTCGTCGTGGCGTTGAACCCGCCGTCGATGTGCGTGTAGCCGTTCGTGCGGAAGACCACGTTCGACGCGTCGTCCCACGGCACGGGGAAGGCGGCCAGCCCGCTCGGGCAGAAATCCTGGATGACCTGGTGCAGGCGGTTGGCGTGGTAACCGTCGTTGAAGTTCTCGAACATGACCTTCCAGTTCCAGGGAAGGTCGGTGAGGGTGAACGTGCCCGGACACACGCAGTCCTCGAGGTGGTAGTGCTCGAGGAACGGCTCGTAGCGCGCCAGGGTGGGCCGTAGGGCGGCGGCGTCCGGGTCCAGGTTGACGAAGACGAACCCCTGCCAGACCTCGACCGCGAGCCGGGGCAGGCCCCAGTCCTTCTTGTCGAAGTCGTGCGTGCGCTCCATGGCGGGTGCACCCAGCAGCCGCCCGTCCAGCCCGTAGATCCAGTGGTGGTAGGGGCAGGTGAACGTGGTGCAGTGACCGTCGCCCTCCGCCACCTCCATGCCCCGGTGCCGGCACACGGACGAGAAGGCGGAGATGGCGCCGTCCTTGCCGCGGGCGACGATCACGCCCTCGCTGTTCGGCCGCACGGTGAAGAAGTCACCGGGCTCGGGGATCCTGCTGGCCCGACCGACGCACAACCACTCGCGGTCGAACAGCGCGCGTCGCTCGAAGTCCAGGAACTCCTCGGACGTGTAGACGACCGGCGGCAGGGTCAGCGCGTCCTCCACCGGCTGCATCGAGTCGTCGAACGACGCCAGCAGCTCCGCGTCGAGCAAACTCACCGCACACCTCCTGTCGTCTGCTCCGCCGGCTCGCCGTAGCCACCACCACCGGGGAGCTCCAGGCGGACGACGTCGTCGGGCTGCAGGGTGACCCGGGCCTGTGTCGTGACGGGCTCGTCGTTGACACTGAAACGACCCGCCGCACCAGGCCCGCCGCCGAAGATGCCCTCGGGTGCCTCGGCCAGGCGGCTGGTGACGGCGTTGAGCTGCCACGGGCGCGTCGTGTCGACCGAGAACTCGATGGTCTGGCCGAGCCCGCCGGGCTGCGCTCCCTGCCCGCCGGAGTCCGGCCGCAGCTCCTTGCGGTGGAAGCGGATCGGCGCGCTGGCCTCGACCACCTCCACGGGCACGGCCGCCACACCGGTCGGGTAGGAGCAGGCGGACAGGCCGGGCTTGGCCGCCCGGGCGCCCACGCCTCCGGCGTACGTGAACATGGCCGTGATGAACGGGCGGCCGTCGTCGTGGTTGCCGTTGACCTGCATCGTCCAGACGGCGCCGGAGCCCTCGGCCATGGCTTGCTCGGGCTTGACCTGGGCCAGCGCCTTCAGCAGCGCGTTGGGGAGGAACATGCCGACGACGTGACGAGCGGTGCCGGGCTGCGGTGACACGGCGTTCACGATGCTTCCCTCCGGCGCGTCGACCGTGATGGGCGCCAGGCTGCCGTGGTTGTTCGGGATCTCCGGGTTCAGCACGCTGCGCACCGCGAACGTCGTGTACGCGTGGGTGTAGTTCTTCACCACGTTGATCCCGTACGGGCTGGCCCCGGACGATCCGGCGTAGTCAACGTGCACCTCGCCGGCGTCGGCGTCGATGGTGAGCGCCACGTTGATGTCGATGCGGGAGCCGTCGGCCAGGTCCAGGAGGGCATGGGAGCGGTACGTGCCGGCGGGAAGCTGGCGGATCGAGGCCCGGGTGGCCGCCTCCGAACGGCTGATGATCTCGTCGGCCAGATCCTCGATGTCATCCAGGCCGTGCTGCTCGCAGAGGGCCAGCAGGCGCTGCGCCCCCACCTCGCCGGACGCCACCTGGGCGTGCAGGTCGCCGGCCATGTGGTCGGGCTGGCGGACGTTGGAGAGGATGAACTTCCACACGTCCGGGTTGCGCTCCCCGGCCACGTGCAGCTTGCAGATGGGGATCCAGAGTCCTTCCTCGAACACGTCCCGGCCACCGGCGCCGATGCCGTAACCGCCGACGTCCGTGTGGTGGATGGTGGAGCCGAAGAAGGCGATGACCCGCTCACCCTTGAACACGGGTACGAGGACGGTCACGTCGAGGAGCTGGCCGGCCGTCTTGTACGGGTCGTTGGTGATGAGCACGTCGCCGGGGACCAGCGAGTCGGGCGGGTACTCCTCGAGGATCGAGGCCGCGCCGATGGCCAGCGAGTTGATGTGGCCGGGCGTCCCCGTCACGGCCTGGGCCACCATGCGGGCCCGGCGGTCGAACACCGCGTTGGCCAGGTCGCCCGCCTCGCGGACGATCGGGCTGAAGGCGGCCCGCTGGAGCGCTTTGGCCTGCTCGTTGACGGTGGCGATGAGGCTCTGCCACAGCACCTCGAGCTCGATGGGATCGAACGCCGTGCTCACGACTCGACCGCTCCCGCGCCCGCCCCGCGGGTCGCCACGAGCGAGCCGTCGTCACCGACCACGACGGACCATCCCGGACGGATCACCGCGGTCGTCTCGCGCTCCTCGACGATCGCCGGTCCGTCGAAGCGGGTGCCCGGGCCCAGGGTCTCGCGGCGGTAGACCGGGACGCGGTCGGCGTGCGCGCCACGGCCGAAGCGCGCCGGCCGGTGGCCGTGGGGCGTCGCGTCGGTGCCCACGCCGAGCTGGGGGACCGGCTCGACGGGAGCGTTGGTGGCGAAGGCGGACAGGCGCCACGTCACCGCCTCGACGCCCACGTCGGGGATGGTGAGGCCGTAGATGCGCTCGTACTCCTCGTCGAACCGCCGCGCCACCTGGTCCGCAGTGGCGGGCCAGCGTTCGCCCTCGCCGACCCACACCGTGATCTCGTTGCCCTGGCCGACGTACCGGGCGTCCAGCCCGTAGCGGAACCGCACCGCGTCGCCGGGGACCCCGGCCGCGGCCAGGACGCGCCGGCCCTCGATCCGCAGCTCGTCCAGCACGGCGTCCCGTTCGGCCTCGTCGATGCCCGCCAGCCGGCGCACCAGCGAGCGGGCCAGGTCGATGCGCACCGGGGTCACCAGCGTCCCGAACGCGGAGAGCACGCTGGCGTTCACGGGGAAGATGACGCGGTCGGAGTCCAGCAGCTCGGCCAGCCCGCAGGCGTGGACCGGACCGGCGCCGCCGAAGGCGATCACCGCCACACCGCGCAGGTCGACGCCCTGCTCGACGGCGTGCATGCGCGACGACGCGGCCATGTTCTGGTTGACGACGTCGTGCACGCCGGCCGCCGTGTCGTCGGCGGCGAGGCCGAGCGCGGCCGCGACCGGCTCCAGCGCCGCGGTCGCGGCGGCGACGTCGAGCGGCATGTCGCCGCCGAGGAAGAACTCAGGGTCGAGCAGACCGAGGAGCACGTCGGCGTCGGTGACCGCCGGCTGCGTGCCGCCACGGCCGTAGCAGGCCGGCCCGGGCTCGGCGCCGGAGGACTCTGGGCCCACCTTGAGCAGGCCGAGCTCGTCGATGCGGGCCAGGCTGCCGCCGCCGGCCCCGATCTCCACGAGGTCCACCGACGGCACGGACACCGGGAACCCGGAGCCCTTCTTGAACCGGTACATGCGGGCCACCTCGAAGGTGGTCGTGAGCTCCGGCTCGAAGTCCTTGATGAGGCAGGACTTGGCCGTCGTGCCGCCCATGTCGAAGCACAACAGGCGCCGCTCACCGAGCTTGCGGGCGAACCACGAGCCGGCCAGCGCACCAGCCGCGGGCCCGGACTCGACGAGGCGGATGGGCACCCGTGCCGCGTCGGCCGCCGAGACCACCCCGCCGTTCGACAGCATCATCAGCACCGAGCCGCCGAAGCCCTCGGCGGCCAGCCACTTCTGGAGCTCGTCCAGGTACGGCCCGATCACGGGCATGGTCGCCGCGTTGCAGGCCGTCGTGATCATGCGCGGGTACTCGCGGATCTGCGGCGACACCTCGGCCGAGATGCACACCGGCACGCCGAGGCGGCGCTGCAGGTGATCGGCCACCACGCGCTCGTTGGCCGGGTTGACGTACGAGTTGAGCAGGCACACGGCGACCGCCTCAGCCCCGGCCGCGGACACCTGCGCCGCCAGCTCGTCCATGGCGGACTCCGACGGCGTGACGACGACGCGTCCGTCGGCCATCGTCCGCTCGTCCAGCTCGAACGTCCGGTCCCGCGGGACGGGCGGGGCAGGGAACTCGATCTGGAGGTCGTACATGTCGTAGCGGTGCTCGTCGCGGATGAGCAGCGTGTCGCCGAAGCCCAGGGTGGTGACGAGCGCCGCCCGCCCCGTCTTCCCCTCGATGAGCGCATTGGTGATGAGCGTGGTGGCGTGGACGATCGGCGCGGTGATCTCGCCGGGACGCACCCCGGCCTCGGCCAGCACCTCCGCGACACCGGTCCGCACGCCGTCCAGCGGCGCCGCCGGCGTCGTGAGCGTCTTGCCGACCACGACCCGCCCGGAGGCCGCGTCCAGCAGGACGACATCGGTGAACGTCCCCCCGATGTCGACGGCCAGCCGCCAGTCCGTCGCGCCTCGGCCCTGACGCGCTCATCCCTCGCCCCGCAGGTCATCGCGCGGCGGAGCGAACACGTCCAGGATCCAGCACTCGCCGTACTCGTCGTCACCGATGAAGACGCTGTCCCCGTGCCACACCTCGCGCGGCGCCAGGTACACCTCGCCGGGACCGAGCACCACGCGCTCCTCGACGTCGGGACCGCCGATGCGGAAGTCGAGCTTGCCCCGCATCACGATGCCGAGCTGCTCGTTGTCGACGTGGTGGTGGAGGAACGACCCGGTGGCGCCGCCCTTGATCCGCCAGAAGCACATCTGCAGGCTCTCGCCGGTGACGATCCGGCGCCGGAAGCCGGGGCGGTCGGTGTCGCTGAAGGCCTCGTCGTCGAGGAAGTACACGTGCTGCGCACGGGGGTCGAACATGGCGGGCTCCCCGGGCATCGGCTCAGACCAGCCTCTTGAGCATGCGCTCCTCCACGTCGGACAGGTGCTCCTCCGCGGCCGCCACGACCGCCACCGGATCACCCGCCTCGATGGCCGCAGCGATGGCCTGGTGCTGCCGGCCGGCGCTGGTCACGAGGGCCGACACCTCGGCCCGGTTCGGACGGGCGAAGAGCAGCGACGCGAACGCCTCGGACTCGAAGAGCGAGTGCAGCACCTTCCGGTACAGCTCGTTCAGCAGCGAGTTGCCGCAGGCATCGGCGATGGCGGAGTGGAACGCCCGGTCCTGGCGGCGGAAGTCGTCGAGGGCCATGCCGGGCCGGAAGTCGGCCGCCACGTCGACGATGCGGGCCCGCTGCTCGGGCGTCGCCCGCTCGCAGGCGAACTCGGCGAGCTGCAGCTCGATCACCCGCCGCGTCTCGAACAGCTCGCGGACGGTGCGCTTGCGGCCGTCGTCGTCGAGGGTGACCTCGGGGAGGCGCTCGGCCACGTACGGGCGGTTGCCGCGTCGCTCGAGGTAGCCCACGGAGACCAGACCCTGGATGGCCTCGCGCACCGAGGTCCTTGCCACCTGGAACTGCTCGCACAGCTGCCGCTCGGCGGGCAGGCGCTCGCCGGCCTGCAGCTCACCGGACCGGATCGAGTCGGCGATGCGCTCCCTGATCTCGTCCGCGACGGTCCGCCGCTCGACGGGCCCGAAGGAGGTGGAGAGGGTCACGGTCCGCAGTGAGGGGCAGTTGGTCTGATGGTCTGACCATAGCGGTGCGCCTCGACGACGGTCAACGTGGGCCGCCGGAGGCCCCCGGGCGGTTCTCGCGGCGACCAGTCTCGCCTGGCGAGACCGTCGGCGGCGAGAACGTCACCGGGCCGATCCGTGGCGCAGGCCGCACGTAAGGTCCCCGCCATGCCCGCACCTGGCCCGCTCGCGCTCGGGCGGGGGGTCGTCGTGCTGGCGGGGGACCCGGTGCCCGACGCCTGGGACGGCGCGCCGGTGGTGCGCGTCGATGCCGGCACGCTGGACGATCCGGCCACCGCCGTCGCCGCGTTGCACGACGCCTGGCTGGGCCGCACCCCTGTCGTCGTGGAGCTCGCCATCGACCCCGCGACGTTCCGCGCGCCAGCATCCTGGGACGACGACCCATGGCGGCTGGGTCCGTGGTTCGAGCCGTGGCTGGACCGGCTCCACTTCCTCGTCTGGGCCAACACCTACGACGCGCGCGACGGGCCGCCAGTGTGGTGGTGGGGCCGCAAGGCCGAACGGCTCGGCGCACGCGCCCTTGACGGCGGAGCCGGCGGACCGGGCGATGTCGAGCTGCCCGGTGGTGAGCGGGTGTGGGTGGACGGCGGGCCGCGCACCTGCTTCCCGACCATCGACGGCGCGGGCGTCGTCCACAGCGACTCCGTAGAGCTCGGCCGGCTCACCCTCGTCCCTTCGCCGGCGCCGCCGACCGCGGAGCTGGCCCCCGACCAGCTGGCCGCCGTCGCCCACGGGGCCGGTCCGGCGCGGGTGATCGCGCCGGCGGGCTCGGGGAAGACGCGGGTGCTGACGGAGCGACTCCGCCACCTGGTCGTCGACCGGCGCTTCGAGCGGGAGTGCGTGCTGGCCGTGGCCTACAACAAGCGGGCCCAGCAGGAGATGGAGGCCCGCACGGCCGACTTCCGGCCTCGTGTTCAGACGCTCAACGCGCTCGGCTACTCCCTCCTCACCGAGGCGCACGGCCGGGCGCCGCGCGTGCTGGACGAGCGCGAGCTCCGCAGGCTGGTCGCGGAGCTGGTGCCCGCCCAGCGCCGCCGGCTCAACACCGACCCCATCGGTCCCTACCTGGAGGCGCTGTCGCTGGCCCGCCTCGGGCTGCGTGATCCGGAGGAGGTGGAGGCCGAGCGGGACGACGTCCCCGGCCTGGCCGCCGCCTTCGATCCGTACCGCCGGCAACTGGCGGCCGCGGGAGTCGTCGACTTCGACGAGCAGGTGTACGGCGCCGTCGAGCTCCTGCTGCGGGACGGCGACCGGCGACGGCAGGCGCAGGCCCGGTGCCGCCACCTGCTCGTCGACGAGCTGCAGGACCTGACGCCGGCCCACGTGCTCCTGCTCCGCCTGCTGGCCGCACCCGGGCTCGACGTGTTCGGCGTGGGCGACGACGACCAGGTCATCTACGGCCACGCCGGCGCCGATCCCGGGTTCCTCTTGGACTTCGCCCGCCTGTTCCCCGGCGCCGCCGACCACCCGCTCGAGGTCAACTACCGGTGCCCCGCCGCCGTCGTCGATGCCGCCCGCCACCTGCTCTCGTACAACGACCGGCGGGTGGCCAAGGTGATCCGGCCCGGTCCGGACGCCTCGCGAGAACCCGACGCCCTGCGCGTGCAGCAGCACCCGCCCGAGGACGGCGCCCGGGCGCTCGCCGGCCTCGTGCAGAAGTGGTTGGCGGAGCCCGGGACCACCACCGACGGCATCGCCGTGCTCACCCGGGTCAACTCCTTGCTGCTCGCGCCCCACGTGGCGCTGGCCGAGGCCGGGATCCCGGTCGACTCCGTGCTGCGTCCCGACGTCCTCGACCGCACCGGGGTGAGAGCGGCGCTGGCCTACCTGCGCATCGGCGCGCATCCCGAGGGCTTCCCCGGCGACGACGTGGTCGAGGTCTACCGCCGGCCGTCACGAGGCTTCCCGCAGTGGTTCCCCAAGTGGCTGCGCGGCCGGATCGACATCGACGGTCTCCGCGCCATCGCCGACCGGCTCGACGACACCAAGGTGGCGACCAAGGTCCTGGCCCTCGCCGACGACCTGCAACTCGTGACGGACACCGTGCAGACGGGCACGACCCGCCAGGCGCTGGCCGTGGTGCGGGACCGCATCGGCCTGGGCGGCGCCATGGGCCTGCTGGACTCCTCGAACGCGGCCGAGGGTGGTTCGAGCCACCTCGACGACCTGGAGGCCCTGGCCCAGGTGGCCGACCTGCACCCCGACCCTCGGACCTTCGGGCAGTGGCTGCGGACGGTGTTCCACAGGGAGACGACCCCCGGAGGAGTCACCCTCTCCACGATCCACCGCGTCAAGGGTCAGGAGTGGGACCGTGTCGCCGTCTTCGGGGTGACGGCCGGTCTCGTCCCCCACCGGCTCGCCCTCGACGTCGAGGAGGAGCGGCGCGTGCTGCACGTCGCCATCACGCGGGCGCGCCGCGAGGCCGTCGTCCTCGCCGACGCCGCCCGCCCGTCACCCTTCCTCGAGGAGCTGACCGGCGCGGCACCCCGCACGCCTGCGCCACCGCCGGGCCGTTCCCGCCCGGCCGCCGCCGAGCCGCGTGCCCGGCCCGCCCTCGACCCGCTCCCGCCGGAGGCCGAAGCTCCTGAGGCTGCGCTGCGAGCCTGGCGGTTGGAGCGCTCGCGGAAGGACAAGGTCCCCGCCTACGTCGTGCTGTCCGACCGTCACCTGCAGGGCATCGCACTGGCCCGGCCGGCGTCGTTGCGCGAGCTGCGCGGGCTCCCGGGCATCGGCCCCACGAAGCTGGAGGCCTACGGCGAGGAGATCCTCGCCGTGCTCGAACCGTTCTCCGGCCCGGCCTGAGCCCCGTCCTCGTCCGATCCGGCCCGATCGGTGTCGAGCTGCCGTACGAGCCGCTTGGGCGCCACCACCCGGTACGCCTCCTCGCAGATCTCGGCCACCTCGGCCCAGTCGAGGCCGACGTCCAGCCGCAGACCGATCCAGCCCCTCCCGCCCACGTACGGCGGGCGGAAGAAGCGCTCCGGCTCCGCCTCCACCAGCTCTACCTGCACGCCCGGCGGCGCGGCGCACACGAGGTGAGGGAAGTCGTCCTGGTGGTGACCGTGGGTCCAGAGCGTGGCGAACGTGGTCTTGCCCCGCACGAACCACGTCGGCGCGCCGTGGCTCAACCGCTCGGTCACCTCGGGGAGGGCGGTGCAGATCGCCCGCAGGCGCACCGCCAGCGCCTCGTCAGCCGGCTTCATGGCGGCCAGCATCGCGCTCCCGGCGTTCCCGATCGGCCACGATGACCCGATGCGGGTGGTGCTGGTGCGGCACGGTGAGACAGCGTGGTCGAGGGCGGGGCGGCACACCGGCCGGACCGACCTGCCCCTGCTGGACGAGGGCGTGCGCCAGGCCGAGGCCGTCGGCGTGCGGCTGCGGGCCTTCGCCTTCGCCCAGGTCTGGTGCAGCCCGCTCACCCGCGCCCGCGAGACCTGCCGGCACGCCGGTCTCGGCGACCACGCCCGCTACGAGCCCGACCTGATGGAGTGGGACTACGGCGACTACGAGGGACGGCGGACCGTGGACATCCACCGCGAGCGGCCGGGTTGGGACCTGTTCAGCGAAGGGGTGCCGCACGGCGAGCACTTCCAGGACGTGGCGGCCCGGGTCGAGCGGGTGATCGAACGGTTCCCGGTCGACGGGGACGTGGCGGTGTTCGCCCACGGCCACCTCCTGCGCGTCCTGACGGCCTGCTGGCTGGGCCTGGGCCACGCGGTGGGCCGCGCCCTGCTGCTGTCGCCGTGCACGGTGTCGATCCTCGGTCGCGACCGCGGTGCGCCGGTGATCGCGCTCTGGAACGACGCCGGCCACCTGACCCGCTGACCCAGTGGGGCCCGACCGGGCGCACGAATAGGATTCCCGCGATGTGGCTGGAGTGGGAACCGGCGGCGATGGCCGTGTTCCTGCTCGTCACGGTCGTCGTCACCCTCCGGCCGCTCACCACCCGCTGGGCGATGGTCGCCTCGGCCTTCGCCCGCGAGCTCGCCATCATGTTCACGCTCTACGCGGTGTGGCGCCTCGCCAACAAGCTCTCGCTCATGGATCTCGACGGCGCCATGTGGCGGGGGCGTTGGCTGTGGGACCTGCAGCGGACCTGGCACCTGCCCAGCGAGGTCACCGTCCAGCAGATGATCCTGCCTCATCCGGTGATCGTGCAGTTCGCCAACGTCTACTACGCCGTCGCCCACGTGCCGGCGATGATCCTGTTCCTGGTGTGGCTGTTCGTGTGGCACCGGCCGCGCTACCCGCAGCTCCGCAACGCGCTGGCGCTCACCACCGCGGCCTGTCTGCTCATCCAGCTCATCCCCGTCGCACCACCGCGGCTCATCCCCGGGCTGGGGGTCATCGACACCCCGCTGCTCTACCACCAGTCGGTCTACGGACCGATCGGCACCGGCATCGCCGCGCAGCTCTCCGCGCTGCCATCTGTCCACGTGGCGTGGGCGCTGCTCGTCGGCATCGGCGCGGTCATGGTGAGCGAGAGCCGGTGGCGGTGGGTGATCCTCGCCCACCCCATCCTCACCTGCTGGGTCGTGGTCGCCACCGGCAACCACTACTGGGTCGACGGGCTGCTCGCCGGCCTGCTCCTGGCGGTGGCGCTGTTCGCTCAGCGCTGGCACCCGGTGGCGGCGCTCCAGCGGCGACCGGGTGGTCCGGCGAGGGCGCAGGCGTCACCGGCGGTCACCAGCCAGGATGACGAGTCGTGCGCACCGGTGACCTGACACCCGTCATCACTGCCGGCCGCCAGATCTGCGGGAGCCTCGAGGCGGCCAGCCGGCGGGAGTGGCTCGTGACCGACGGGCTGGGCGGCTACGCGATGGGCACCGTCTCGGGCCTGCGCACCCGGCGCTACCACGGGTTGCTCGTCGTGGCCACGGAGCCACCCATCGGCCGGCGCCTGGCGCTGGCCTCGCTCGACCCGGTGGTGGTGATCGGCGACGAGCGCACCAGGCTGGCGACCCACGAGTGGGCCGACGGCACCCTGTCACCCGCCGGCTACCGGCTGCTGTCGAGCTTCACGCTGCGCAACGGCATCCCCTGCTGGCGCTGGGACCTGGGCGAGGTGGTCATCGAGCGCGAGCTGGCCATGGTCCACGGCCGGCCCGCGGTCGGCATCGTCCACCGCGTGGTGCGGACGCCCCGGACGGTGCGGCTCGAGCTGGAGGCGCTGTGCACCTGGCGGGACGTCCACGGTGAGCGTTTCGGCAACGGACCACCCGCCGTCGAGGTCACCGCCGACGGCTTCACCTTCGAGGGCGCCTACCGCGTGAGCGGCCCCGGGTTCGAGCCCGACGGGAGCTGGTACCGCGGCGTGCGGGCGCGGGAGGAGGCGGCCCGCGGGCTGAACGCGGTGGAGGACCTCTGGTACGCGGGCCGCTTCGCCGCCGAGCTGGACCAGGGTGAGGCCGCCGAGGTCGCGGCCTGGGCCGGCGACCTCGCGGCGTCACCGCCGACAGCCACGGCCATCATCGCCGGGGCCGCGGACCGGGCGAGGGTGGTCATCGCCGCCGCGGGAGCCGAGGACGAGGCCGGGGCGCAGCTCGCCCTGGCCGCGGACCAACTGGTCGTCGAGGGCCCCACCGTCGTCGCCGGCTACCCGTGGTTCGGCGACTGGTCCCGCGACACCATGACCTCCTACGAAGGTCTGCTGCTGGCCACCGGCCGCGTCGACGAGGGACGCCGCCTGCTGCTCCGGGCGGCGGAGTCGCTCTCGGAGGGGATGCTGGCGAACACGGCCGACGCCGGCGGCACGGAGTACAACACCGTCGACGGCACGCTGTGGTTCCTGCACGCGGTCGACCGCCACGTTGCGCTCACTGGCGACGACGACCTGGCGGCGGCGCTGGCCGACGACCTGCTCGGCATCGTCGACCACCACCTGGCCGGCACCCGCTTCGGGATCCGCGTCGATCCGGAGGACGGCCTCCTGACCCAGGGTGCCGACGGGTGGGCCCTGACGTGGATGGACGCCCGGGTCGACGGCCGCCCGATCACGCCGCGGTCCGGCAAACCGGTCGAGGTCAACGCCCTGTGGATCAACGGCCTGGCCGCCATCGCCGGCCTCCTGACGCGCGTGGGCCGGGACAGCGCGACCGTCGCCGCCGCGGAGGCGCAGGCCCGGGCGTCGTTCCCGACGCGGTTCCGATCGTCGGGGCGCGCCGGGCTGGCCGACGTGCTCGACGGGCCGTCCGGGGACGACTGGTCCGTGCGGCCCAACCAGCTCCTGGCCGCCTCGCTCCCCCACGGTCCGCTGGCCGACGCCACGGTCGTCGCGGCGTGCGGGCCGCTCGTGACCTCGCTCGGTCTGCGCTCACTCGCCCCATCCGATCCCCGCTACCGCAGCCACCACCGCGGCGGGCCGGCGGAACGGGACGAGGCCTACCACCAGGGGACGGTGTGGCCGTGGCTGATCGGGCCCTACGTCGAGGCGGTGCTGCGCACGGGCGGCAACGCGGACGGTCTGCTCGACGGACTGGAGGACCACCTCGCCGAGTGGGGCCTGGGCTCGGTGTCGGAGACGGCCGACGCCCATGCCCCGCACCAGACGACCGGCTGCCCGTTCCAGGCCTGGTCGGTGGCCGAGCTGATCCGGGCCCGGAGCCTCGTGCGCAGCTCCTAGCGGGTCGAGCCCCGGCCGGCCTCCAGGCCTCGCTGCCAGGACCACGCGTACTCCGCGTCCTCCGACGCCAGCGCGCCCGCGCCGAGGCGGACCGGCGCGAAGGTGTCGATCATCACCGCCAGCTCCTCGGTGGCGGGCTGGCCGATGGAGGCCTCCACGCTCCCCGGCTGCGGACCGTGCACGAAGCCGGCCGGGTGCAAGGTGACCGACCCGGCCTCCACACCAGAGCCCTTGCGGCTCATGAACTCGCCGCCGACGTAGAACAGCAGCTCGTCGGAGTCGACGTTGGCGTGGTTGTACGGAGCGGGGATGGCGAGCGGGTGGTAGTCGAACAGGCGGGGCACGAAGCTGCAGATCACGAACCGCGGCCCGGCGAACGTCTGATGGACGGGCGGGGGTTGGTGGATCCGGCCGGTGATCGGCTCGAAGTCGTGGATCGACAGCGCGAACGGGTAGAGGCAGCCGGCCCACCCGACCACGTCGAACGGGTGGTACCGGTACGTGTAGCGGGTGAGGCCGCTGCGATGGCGGACGAGCACGTCGATCGGCCCGTCGGCGTCGACCTGCATCGGCTCGTCGGGCGCCCGGAGATCGCGCTCGCAGAACGGCGCGTGCTCGAGGAACTGGCCCTGCGACGACAGGTACCGCGACGGGAAGGTGACGTGACCGGAAGCCTCTGCGATCAGCAGGCGCAGCGGCTCGTCGCCGAGGGGGACCCAGCGGTGGGTCGTTGACATCGAAACGACCACGTAATCGCCCGGCTCGACCTCGAGGACGCCGTACACGGACTCCAGGCGACCGCGCCCCTGACCGGACGTACACCAGCTCGTCACCGATCGCGTTGCGGTAGAGCCCGCTGGCCTCGGTGGCGGCCACGGTCGAGATGATCACGTCGTCGTTGCCCACCAGAACCGCCCGCGCCGCGACGGCATCGCCGCCCGCCGGCAGGGCGTCCGTGCGGAAGTGCCGCGGCAGCAGCGGATCGTTGGCCACGAGCGGTTCGAGCTGGCGAGGATCGACCACGGTCTCGGCGGCGACGATGGCCGTCGGCAGGTGCCGGTGGTACAGGAGCGACGACTCCTCGGAGAAGCCCTCGGTGCCGATCAGCTCCTCGGCGTAGAGCCCGCCGTCGGGCTGGCGGAACTGGGTGTGCCGCTTCCTGGGCACGTCCCCCACGCTGCGGTAGTACGGCATCACGACCTCCGGACGGAAACGTCAGGCGTGTCCGCTGAGCGGACGCACCTGTACGTTGAGCGTACGCGGACTACCCTACACCCCGATGCGCGCAGGAACGAGCCGGTGAGCCCCCGATCCTGTTCCGCCACCTCATCGACGACGCCGCGCTCTTCCCGCCCGGCAACGCGCCGATGGAGGTGGCCGTGCCCGCACACCTCGCCCTGCGGACCGGTCCGCTCGCGGCGTCTCGTCGGACCGTTCCTGTGTCCGGCCAGCCGGGTGCCGGAGCTCGTCGCCGTGCTGCCCGCCGACCGCTCCCTGGAGATCGGCCTGATCGTGGACACCGGCCTCGACACCGTGACCGACGCCCTCGGCGCGACGCAGGCGGACGCCCGGCTCCGCACCGTCATGGTCGAAGCGCCGATCCCGCCCGGGAGTGATCTGCCCGCCGGCGCGGCCCGTGCCATCGAGCAGGTCGAGCGCGCCGCGCCCGATGCCCGCCTCTACGTCGAGCTGCCGAGGACGGCCGGCTGGGCGGACGCCCTCGACGTCCTCGCCCGAGCGGGCCGGGGGGCGAAGCTCCGCACGGGCGGGCTGGCGGCCGAGCTCTTCCCGAGCGACGCCGAGCTGGCGGCCTTCATCCTCGCCTGCCGGGATCGGGCCGTCCCCTTCAAGTGCACGGCCGGCCTGCACCACGCGGTCCGGTACACGGACCCGGCGACCGGCTTCCGGCACCACGGGGTGCTCAACATCCTGGTGGCGACGGCCCGCGCCGTCACCGGTGGGGCGGTCGAGGAGGCGCTGGCCGAGCTCCGGCCCGACGTGCTGGCCGCCGAGGCCGCCGCCGTCTCCCCCGCCACGGCGACCGCCGCACGCGCCCTGTTCGCCAGCTACGGCTCGTGCAGCGTGGACGAGCCGGTGGCCGATCTCCGAGGGCTCGGCCTGCTGCCGTGGCCCTGACCGCCGTGACCGCCCATGGCCCGTGAGACCTCTCAGACCCTCGACCGTGGCCTGCGGTTGCTCGAGATGCTGGCGGCGCGGGATCAGGGGCAGACCGTGACCGATCTCGCCGAAGCGCTCGATGTCGCCCGGCCGGTCGTCTACCGCCTGCTGGCCACCCTCGAGGACCACGGACTCGCCGCGGTCGACGGCGCCGGCCGCTACCGCCTCGGCTTCGGCCTGGTCCCGCTCGGCGGGCGCCTGCTCCCGGCCCTCCGCGCCGCGGCCGAGCCGCACCTGCGCCTCCTCGCCGACGAGGTGGGAGCGACCGCCCACCTCACCGTGGCCGACGGTGACGACGGTGTGGCCGTGGCGGTGGTGGAGCCCTCGGCGACCGCGTACCACGTCGCCTACCGCACCGGCTCCCGCCATCCGCTCGACCGGGGCGCGGCCGGGAAGGCCATCCTCGGCGGTCGTCGACCCCCGGCACAGCGGCGGCGCTGGTACCTGACGACGGGCGAGCTCCAGGAGGGAGCGGTCGGGTTGGCCGCACCCCTGGGCCACGGCCAGATCGAGGCCAGCGTCGGCGTCGTGGCGCTCGGCCGCATCGACGAACGCCGCATCGGACCGGCCGTCGTCAACGCCGCGGCCGCCCTCCGGGCCGACCTGCCGGGCGCGCCTGCCTCCTGAGGGTGTCGGGCGCGACCGACCGCCCCGCCTACCATGCCCGGCGGGGTGATCTCATGAGCCGCCGTACCGTGGGTGTCGTGCTGGCCGCCGTGGGAGCGGTCGGGATCGCAGGCTCGTTCGTCTGGCGCGAGGTGGCCGAACCGCGGTTGGTGAAGTTCCCCACCGACCTCGACGAGACCCCGGCCTACGCCGGCACGGTGTCGATCTACCTGGACCCGACCAGCTACACGCCGCTCGACCCGCCGACGGTGGCGCCGCTGACGGTCAGCCGGCACCTCGATGCCCTCGGCGACGAGAGCTCGTCCGACCTGGTCGTCATCAGCGAGCAGATCTCCCTCGTCGCCGAAGGCCAGTTCGAGGGCCGGATCGATTCGCAGTACGTGATGGACCGGGAGACGATCGAGAACGTCGACGACCCTCGGGCCTGGGCATTCACCTCCGACAACCGCGTCGACCGTGCACCGGCCTTCCGTCTCGCCTTCCCGTTCGACACGAAGGCCGAGCCGGCTCTCGTCTACAAGAACGAGGTGGCCACCACCTACGAGGCCACACCCGCGGGCGAAGGTGAGATCGACGGTCTCGCCGTCCTCGAGTTCACGGCCGACCAGAGCGAGCCGCTCCCGATCAGCCCCGCCTACTTCGAGGTGCTGAACGGGCTCACCCCGCTGCCCAGCGAGCTGACCCTGGACCAGCTCAGGCCGATCCTGCTGAGCGTGGGGCTGGACGTCGACATCCTCCTCCCGGCGCTGCTGCCGAACCTGAGCCCCGAGGACACCGAGACGCTCCTCGGCCTGGCCGCCCAGCCGATCGCGCTGGAGTACGCCTACACGTTCTCCGGCTCGGACTCGGTGGAGCCGTCCACCGGCAGCATCGTCGAGGTGCGCGACGTGGTCGAGACCCTCTGGGCCTCGCCGGACCCCGCGGTGCTCGACACGCTGCGGACCGTGCTCGGCCGCTACCCGAACGTCGAGGCCGCCGTCCAGGGTGTCGCCGTCGTCGAGAGGCTGGCCGCCGAGCCGATCCGCGTCTTCACCAACGAGTACGCGCAGACGGAGGAGTCCGTCGCCGACATCGTCGGCACCGTCAAGGACGCGAAGCAGTTGAAGCAGCTGGCCGAGAGCACGATCCCTCAGGGCCTGCTGATCGGTGGGGTCGTCCTCGCCGTGCTGGGCCTCCTGCTCGCGCTGTGGCCCAAGCGGAAGCCGCGAAGGCCCGCTGGCACCGACGGCGAACCGTCGGGCGGCGCGACTGGCGGGGACGAGCCGGTGGTGGTGCGGCTGGCGCCCGGCGAGACCGTCACCATCAAGGACCCGACCGGGCCGGTGGCGCCTCCCTGACGGGCGACGGCTCATCCCGCGAACGTCGAACCGAACTGGTCGCGGAGCACGTTCTTCTGCACCTTCGCCATCGTGTTGCGCGGCAACTCGTCGACCACGAAGACCCGCTTGGGCTGCTTGAAGCGGGCCAGGCGGTCTCCGAGGGCGCCGAGCACCGCCCCCTCCTCGACGACCGCCCCCGGAGCGGGCACGATCGCCGCGACCACAGCCTCCCCGAAGTCCGGATGGGGCACGCCGAAGACCGCGGACTCGACCACTCCCGGCAGCTCGTCGATGGCCTCCTCGACCTCCTTCGGGTACACGTTCAGCCCACCCGAGATCACGAGGTCCTTGGCCCGCCCCACGATGCGCACGTAGCCGTCGCCGTCGATGGCGGCGAGGTCGCCGGTGATGAAGAACCCGTCGGAGCGGAACTCCTCGGCCGTCCGCTCCGGCTGGCGCCAATAGCCCGAGAACACGTTGGGTCCCTTGACCTCCAGCACTCCCACCTCGTCCGTGGCGACGGGTCCGACCGCTCTCGGGGTCGACGACCCGGACCTCGACACCGGGCAGCGGGAAGCCCACGGTCCCCGGCCGCCGCTCCCCGTCGTAGGGGTTGGAGGTGTTCATGTTGGTCTCGGTCATGCCGTAGCGCTCGAGGATGGCGTGACCGGTCCGCTCCGACCACGCCGCGTGGGTCTCGGCCAGCAGGGGCGCCGACCCCGACACGAACAGGCGCACCCCGGACACGGCCTGCCGGGGTCAGCCCCGGGAGCTGGAGGAGACGGGTGTAGAAGGTCGGCACGCCCATGAGCGCGGTGGCCCGACCGAGCGCGTCGAGCACGGCCGCAGCGTCGAAGCCGGGCTGGAAGATCATCGACCCACCGGACAGCAGCACCACGTTGGTGGCCACGAACAGGCCGTGCGTGTGGAAGATGGGCAGGGCGTGCACGAGCACGTCGTCGGCCGTGAACCGCCAGCACTCCACCAGCGCCTGCGCGTTCGAGCGCAGGTTGTCGTGGGTGAGCATGGCGCCTTTGGAGCGGCCGGTCGTCCCCGACGTGTAGAGGATGGCCGCCAGGTCCGAGCCGGCCCGGACGGCGTCGGTCCGCTCGGCCGGCTGCGCGAGCGCGCGGTCGAGGAGCGAGCCGCCACCGTCGGATGCCATCGTCTCCAGGTGCGCCACCCCGCGGGCCTGCGCCAGCCCCGACAAGCCGTCGAACCGCCCGGGATCGCAGACGAGCACCCGCGGCTCGGCGTCCTGCAGGAAGTGCTCCACCTCGGCCGCGGTGTACGCGGGGTTCAGCGGAAGGTAGACGGCGCCCGCCCGCAGGCAGCCGAGGTAGAGCACGACGCCCGGCCACGACTTCTCGACCTGAACGGCCACGCGGTCGCCGGGCTCGACGCCGACGTCCTCCAGCGCGTTGGCGAACTGCGCCGCCAGCGCGAACGCGTCGCCGTAGGTGGTGCTGGATCCGTCGGGCAGCTCGGCCAGCGCCGCGGTCAGGGTCCGGCGCGGCATCCCTGATCGTCGAGAACAGGTTCCCGGTCATGGCAGCCCGTCGAGCAACGACACCGGCACCTCCACCACCTTGGCCCGCAAGTACTCGCCGAGGCTCTTGGCCTGGCCGTCCATCCGGCTGCTGCCGGCCACGCCCTCCTCCAGCAGGCCGACGATGACGAAGTTCAACGCCCGGAGATTTGGGAGGTCATGGCGGCAGACCTCCAGGCCGTCGGTCTCGGCTGGCATCAGCTCACGGAGTCGCGCCACGGTCAGGAAGTCGGACAGCCAGGCGAAGCCCTCGGCCGAGCGGGCGAACACGCCGAGGTTGGCTGTTCCCCCTTTGTCGCCGGAGCGGGCCCCGACCACCCTCCCGATCGGCGCCCGGACGGTCGGCCCACCGGGCACGGCCGCCGCCTCCGGCTCCGGGACCGCCACCTCGATCGCCGGCGCGACGACACCTGCGCCCGCGGGCCGGCCGTCAACCACCGTCACCCGGTCGTCGACGATCACCGTCTGGGGGCAGAGGTCGGCGGGCACGGCGGCCGGCCAGAACACGCCGTACGGGCTGGCCGTGGCCGGCCCACCCAGGCCGTAGAAGCCGGGTATCGACGCCAGCGCCAGCTCGATGGCCACGTTGGAGAAGGCCCGTCCCACCAGCCGCTCGTCGGGGTCCTTGACCGTGACCCGCAGCAGGGCGGTCGCCGCCTCGTTCGTGACGGGGTCGTCGTGGTCGGTGCGCACGAGCTGCGTCCGGGCGAACGCGAAGGCGTCGCGGCCGCCGGACACGTGGCTCCAGATCTGCTCCTCCAGCAGCGCCGCCTTGGCCTCGATGTCGAGGCCGGTCAGGCAGAACGTGAAGGTGTTGCGATAGCCGCCGAGGTGGTTGATGCCGACCTTCAGGTTCTCGGGCGCCGGCTCACCGCGGACCACGCCGATGGCCACGCGGTCGGGGCCGTCGTCCCGGAGGGTGATGGTGTCGAAGCGGGCCACGACGTCCGGGTTGACGTAGCGCGCGCTCCCGATCTCGTACAGGAGCTGCGAGGTGACCGTGCCGATGTCGACCCGACCGCCCGTGCCCGGGTGCTTCGTGATGACCGACGAACCGTCGGCTGCGATCTCCGCTAGGGGGAAGCCGGCGTGGCGCAGATCGGGCACCTCGGTGAAGAACGAGTAGTTGCCGCCCGTGGCCTGCGCCCCGCACTCGATGACGTGCCCGGCCACGCATGCCCCGGCCAGCGCGTCCCAGTCGTCGGCCGCCCATCCGTGCGCGTAGGCGGCCGGGCCCATGACGACGGCAGCGTCAGTCACCCGCCCGGTGATCACGATGTCGGCCCCGCCCTTCAGGGCCTCGACGATCCCCCAACAACCGAGGTAGGCGTTGGCCGTCACCACTTCGTCCCGTCGGCTCCCCAACGGCTCACCCGTCTCCAGGTGGGGCAACCGGTGGTCGGCCTCGGCGAGCTCGTCGAGCCGGTCCATCAGGTCGTCACCGGTGACCACGCCGATCCGCGGCGCCAGGCCGAGGCGGTCGGCCACCTCCCGCACGGCCTCCGCGCACCCGGCCGGGTCGAGGCCGCCGGCGTTGGCCACGACCTTGATGCCGCGATCGACGCAGCGGCCCATCACTTCCTCCATCTGGGTCACGAACGTGCGGGCGAAGCCACCGCCCGGACGTTTGGCCCGGGTGCGGGCCAGGATCAGCATCGTCAGCTCGGCCAGCCAGTCACCGGTGAGGAAGTCGATGGGCCCGCCGTCGACCATCTCGGCGGCCGCGGCCACGCGGTCGCCGTAGAAGCCTGAGCAGTTGGCGATGCGCACGGGGCGGCCCACGGCGCCGACCCTATGGCCTGCTCGGACCGGGGTGTCGGAGCAGGAGCACGGCGAACGATGATGGGGTGGTGAGCGGCGAGCCGGCTCCTGCGGCGTCGGATCAGGGCGCCACCCTGGTGGCGATGTACGACCGCGCCCTGCCCCAGGTCTACGGCTACCTGCTCCCCCGCGCTCGGACGCCGGCCGTGGCCGAGGACCTCACGGCGGAGACCTTCTTGGCCGCGGTGACGGCGGTGCAGAAGGGGACCGTGCCGGACCTGACGGTGGCGTGGCTGGTCGGCGTCGCCCGCCACAAGCTCGTCGACCACTGGCGGCGCCAGGCCCGCGAGGAACGCCAGCTGCGGGCCGTCGAGGAGACCGCCGTGCCGTGGGAGGACCCGTGGGATGCGCACCTCGACGCGACGCGGGCGCGCGCCGTGCTCGACACGCTCGGACCCCACCACCGAGGAGCGTTGGTGCTCCGCTATCTGGACGGGCTCCCGGTCCCCGAGGTCGCGGAGCAGCTCGGCCGCACCGTGCACGCGACCGAGGCGCTGCTCGTCCGGGCCCGGGCCGCGTTCCGGCGCGCTTACGAGGAGGGTGAGGATGGCGACTGACCCGCTCGACACCCTCCGCCAGCCGGTGGTGCCGATCGCTCCCCGCGAGGCGTTCGCCGTCGAGCTGCGTGGTCGCCTGGTCGAGGCGCTGGGCCTGCGCGAGGCCGGCGTCGACCAGCCGGCGGCCACCGACGCCACGGCAGCCGGCCAACCGGTCGTCTCCGTCTACCTGTGCGCGCACGACGCGGCCGCCGCCATCGACTTCTACCGCGCCGCCTTCGGGGCCGTGGAGACGCTGCGCATGACGGCCGACGACGGTCGGGTCGGGCACGCCGAGGTCACGATCGGCGGGAACACGGTGATGCTCTCGGACGAGCACCCCGAGCTCGGCATCCTCAGCCCGCAGACCCTTGGGGGCACGCCGGTGACCCTGTACCTACACGTCGAGGACGTGGACGCCGTCTACGCCCGTGCCATCGCTGCCGGTGCCACCGGCGAGCGCGACCCGGCCGACCAGTTCCACGGCAACCGCAACGCGACCCTGCGCGACCCTTCCGGGCACCGCTGGATGCTGAGCCAGCCGGTCGAGTCCTTGTCGGCCGAGGAGCTGGCCGGTCGGGCGCCCGAGTACACCGTGGAGACCCCGGTCGAACGGGACGAGCCCGGGCTCGATGGAGAGCTCGGCTACTTCACGCTCGTCGCGCCGGACGTCGAGCGCGCCGCCACCTTCTATGGCGCGCTGTTCGGCTGGCGGTTCGATCCCCCTGGGCCGGGCGCCGGCGGCCACACCTACAGCCACGTCGGCAACACCTCGCTCCCCTTCGGCTTCCACTCCGACCTCGGTGACCGCAGCCCGCACCACTACTACCGGGTGGAGGATCTGGCGGCGATGGTGGCCCGCGTGCGGGACCTGGGCGGCGAGGTCCTGGACGTGACGGACTACGCGTCGGGCGGCAACGCCCGCTGCCGCGACGACCAGGGCATCGAGTTCGACCTCTGGCAGCCGGCGCCCGGGTACTGAGCGCTCGCGTCGGCGCCGTCCGCCGTCAGGGTGCCGTCTGGTCGGGTGGGAGCCGGAGGCTGTAGCCGACGCCGCGGACGGTGTGGATGAGCGGCGGGTCGACGGTGTCGATCTTGTGGCGCAGGTAGCTGACGTAGGTCTCGAGCACGCTGGCGTTGCCGGCGAACGTGTAGTCCCAGACGTTCTCCAGGATCTGCTCGCGGGTGAGCACACGGCGGGCGTTGAGCAGCAGGTAGCGGAGGAGCTTGAACTCGGTCGGCGTCAGCTCGATGAGGCGACCGGCCCGCCAGACGTCGCGGGTCTCCTCGTCCAGCTCCAGATCGGCGAAGCTCAGGCGGTGGTCGCCCGGGGTCGTACCGGTCGAGCGGCGCAGCACGGCCTTCACCCGCTCCACCAGCTCCTCGATGCTGAACGGCTTCGTCACGTAGTCGTCGGTGCCCAGCCGCAGCCCTTCGACCTTGTCGGCGGTGGTGTCGCGGGCGGTGAGGAAGATGATGGGGACCCTGGTCCCGGCGCCCTCCGACTGGCGCAGGCGCCGGGCCACCTCGAACCCGTCGAGGTCGGGCAGCATCACGTCGAGCACGATCAGGTCCGGCCGGCGCCCGTCGACGGCGTCCAGCGCGGCCCGACCGGATGCCGCCCGCTCCACCTCGAACCCGTTGTAGCCGAGCGCCATGGCCACGAGCTCGGTGATGTGCTCCTCGTCGTCGACGGCCAGGACCAGCGGCTGGCGCCCAGTCTGGTTCCTGGCCTGGTCCCTGGGCACCGGGACCACGGTAGTGGTCGCCCTCCGGGCCGCCATCGCTCCGCTGGCCGGGCGAGAGATGCTGCAGGCCGCCGGAGCGGGCGGAGCGAACTCCCAGGGATGTCACAGGATGGGCGGAGCCGGCCGTCCCAGGCTGGAGCAGTGGGGCAGGATGGCCAAGGATGACGCTGCGGCTCCGTCTCGTGCTGGCGCTCGTCGCGCTGGTGGCCGTCGGTCTGGCCGTGTTCGGCGTGGCGACCTACGCCGCGTACTCGCGCGCGCAGCACGAGCGCCTCGACGATCAGCTGCGCGCCTCCCAGCCGTTCGTCACCGGCCAGCTGTACGCCCAGACCGTCCCGCCCGACGGTGATGACAGCGGGAGTGGTGGTGACGGCAACGGCTACGGCGAGCCGGGCTCCGGTGGGCCACCGGGCGGGCGGCCCGTCGTGCCGTCGGGTACCTACGCCGAGCTGCGCGACCCGGACGGCGCGGTCCTGGCCACGATCCAGCCCTGGGACTCGACCAGCGGTCCTGCCCTGCCCGACGACGCGACGGCGTCCGGCGACCCGACCCTGCTGAGCACTGGCTCGACGGAGGGCTCCGGGCGGTGGCGGGTCTCGATCACCCCGTCGGACCACGGCGACGGCAACACGGTCGTCGTGGCCGTCCCGATGGACGAGCTCGACGCTTCGCTGCGCCGTCTGGTGCTCATCGAGGCGCGGCCGGCGGTCGTCCTGCTCCTCGCCCTCGCCGCCGGGGCGTGGCTCATGCTACGGCGCGGCCTCCGCCCGCTCGAGCACATGGCCACGTCGGCCCGATCGATCACCGCCGGCGACCTGTCCCAGCGGGTCGAGCCGGCCGACAACCACAGCGAGGTCGGGCAGCTCGGCCTGGCGCTCAACACGATGCTCGGCGAGATCGAGGTCGCGTTCCAGGAGCGCGAGGCCACCGAGCAGCGGCTGCGCCAGTTCCTGGCCGATGCCTCCCACGAGCTGCGCACGCCGCTCACGTCGATCCAGGGCTTCGCGGAGCTGTTCCGGGTCGGGGGCGAGAAGTCACCGGTCGACCTGGCGATCATCATGCGCCGCATCGAGGAGGAGTCGGCCCGCATGAAGGTGCTCGTCGAGGATCTCCTCCTGCTGGCCCGGCTGGACGAAACGCGACCGGTCGAGCGGCAGCCCGTCGACCTGGCGGTGCTGGCCGCCGACGCCTGCACGGACGCGGTGGCCGTGGATCCGGAGCGGCGGGTGACCCTCGACGCACCGCGTTCGGTGATGGTGCAGGGCGACCAGGGCCACCTGCGCCAGGCCGTCGCCAACCTGCTGTCGAACGCGCTGGCCCACACGCCTGCCGCGGACGCCGATCGAGGTGGCGGCAGCCCGCGACAACGGCCTGGCCACGATCACCGTCCGCGACCACGGGCAGGGCCTCGACGACGAGGCGCTGCGCCACGTCTTCGACCGCTTCTGGCGCGCCGACCAGGCCCGCGTCGGGTCCGGCTCCGGCCTCGGGCTCTCGATCGTGGCCGCCATCGCGCACGAGCACGGCGGCTCGGTCGGCGTGTCGAATGCCAAGGGCGGAGGCGCCCGGTTCGTGCTCTCCCTGCCGCCCTGACGGACCGCCGCCGCCCGCGGTCCGCCCCACCCGGAAGTCCGAGGAAATCGCGCCGTTGACGGCTCACCGCCCTCCGACTTCGCCTCCGAACGATTCGATATCGAATCGGTGGCGATGCGGTCAGCCGCCTCTCACCCGGCTGCGGAGGAAGAACGGCCACGGGTCGGGCATCGGCCCTGATGCCACCACCACGACGGCAGGGCCGCCGTGCGCGAAGGCCCGCTCCAGGGCCGGCCGCAGGTCCTCCGGTCGTGCGACCGGCAGTCCCAGGGCACCGAAGCTCTCCGCCAGCGCCACGAAGTCCGGGTTGCGGAGCGTGGACGCGATCGTGCGATCGGCGCCGAAGCGCTGCGTCTGGATGCGCTTGACGTTGCCGTAGGCGCCGTCGTCGAACACGACGGTCACGAGCGGGATGCCGTGCTGGACCGCGGTCGCCAGCTCGGTGGCCGTGAACAGGAAGCCCCCGTCGCCGGCCACGACCAGCACCTGCCGGTCGGGAAGGGCCGCTTGCGCGCCCAGGCCCATCGCGAAGCCGGCGCCGAGCGTCCCCGCAGGCCCACTCGACAGGAAGGTGCGCGGGCGCCGGAAGTCGAACGCCAAGTGCGCGGCGAAGCCGACCTGCGTGACGTCCTCCACGAGCACTCCGTCGTCGGGCAGCACGTCGCGGATGGCGGCGAGGTGGTCGAGCTGGGGTTGCAGCTGCGCTATCTCGGCGGCGAAGGCCTGGCGTCGCGTCTGGAGCTCGGCCGTGCGATCGGCGGGCATCGGACCCTCGCCGAGCGCGGCCACCAGCCGCCGGCACACCGGCCCCGCGTCGCCGCACAGCCCGATGGTCGTCGCGCCGTGACGGTCCAGCTCCCCCGGATCCACGTCGATCTTGATCAGCTGGAGGCCGGGATCCATCCCCCAGCGGCCGAGCGGCCATTCGAGGCGTGTCCCGATGCCGATCACGACGTCGGCCGAGGCCCACAGGTCCCGCCCGACCGGGAGAGGGACGTACAGCGGGTGCGCGGTCGGGAGCACGCCGTGGCCCATCCGGCGGGTCGTCACCGGCGCCTGCAGCCGAACAGCGAGGGCTTCCACCTCCGTGCCGGCGTCCTGCGCGCCACCGCCGACGACGATCAACGGGCGTTCGGCGCCGGCCAGCAACGCGGCGGCCCGCTCCACCGCCCCGTCGTCGATCTCCGGCATGGTGACGACCGGATCGGTGAGCGTCGCCTCCGCGGGCGCCGACCAACGGTCAACGGGAACCTCGATGCCGACAGGGCGAGGGCGACCCGAGACCAGCGCGTCGAAGCTCCGTTGGACCTGCTGCGCGGCCGACGCCGGGTCGACGAGGAGCTCGGTGTGCTTCGTGAGCTGCCGGAGGACCGCCGTCTGGTCGGGCAGCTCGTGGAGCACGCCCCACCCGCGGCCCATGGCGTTCACCGGGATCTGGCCGACCACCGCCAGGACGCGGGCGTTGCCCCAGTACCCGCTGGTGAGCGCGGCAGACGCGTTGAGCAGGCCCGGGCCGGGCACGACGCAGCACACCGCCGGCCTCCCGGTGGCCTGCGCGGCACCGACCGCCATGTAGGCCGCGCCCTGCTCGTGGCGGGTGACCACGGGCCGGATGTCGCGGGCGTCGACCAGGCGGTCGAAGAAGTCGTCGTTCTGCACTCCCGGGAGGCAGAAGAGCGTGTCGATGCCCGTGCGGCGAAGGCCGTCGATCACGAGGTCCGCCACGGTGGTGGTCGATTGATCGCGCTCGGTCACCATCAGCGGGCTCCTTCGATCAGAGCGGTCGTTGCATCCACACCGAATCCTCCACCTCGAAGCCCGCGCGGGAGTAGAAGCGCCGCGCCGCGCGGTTGGAATCCTCGGTCTCGAGGAACACGCGACTGGCGCCACCGTCTCGGGCGGCGACGACGATCGCCTCCAGGAGCGCCCTGCCGGCGCCGCGACCGCGGCCGCGCACGTACAGCTCGTCGAGCAACGCGTCGCGTCCGCCCGACTCGAGCGACCAGCCCCACGTCAGTACGCCGTAACCCGTGATCGCGCCATCGTCCTCGGCCACCCACACCTGTCCGGCGATGTCGCCCTCGTGCTCGGCCTCGAGGAGAGGGACGAGACCGGCCAGGACGACCTGCTCGTCGTAGTCGTGCCCGTCGACGGCGCAGAACTCGGCCACCAGCGGGAGCAGCGACGCCAGGTCGTCCCCGGTGGCCCGGCGGACCGCTCCGGCCGACGCGTCAGGCCCGCTCACGGCCGGACTGTAGCGATCGCCACCAGCGCCGAGGTGTTCGGTACGGTGCGGCCGTGGCCGACGGCGCCGACCCTGACGCCGGCGACCCGCCCGTGACCACGGGGCGCGTCCGGCGGCCACCGCCGGCCCTCGTGCCGGTGGACGTGGTCGTCGTCGAGCACCGCACCTCCCGCCTGGTGCGGGTCGTGCTGGCCGGACCCGGCCTGGCCTCGTGGCCGGAGCTCCAGCCCGGGTCCAGCCTGCGCCTCCTGCTCCCGCGGTCCGGCCCGAACGAGCTCGAGCTCCCGGCCTGGACGGGCAACGAGTACCTCTACGACGACGGCACCCGCCCGCCCATCCGGACGCTGACGCCGCTGCCCGTCCATGCCACCGAGGCGCGCTCCGGACCGGCGGTGGCGGTGGAGATCGTCCGTCACGGGAGCGGGCCGCTGTCGGGGTGGGCAGGCACCGTCGAGATCGGAGAGACCGTCGCCGTCTCGGGGCCGGGCCGTGGCTACGCGCCGGACGGCGCGGCCACGTCGTTCCTCGTCGCCGGCGACGAGTCCGCGCTCCCGGCGATCACGACGCTGCTCCCCGCCCTGCCCGCCGAGGTCCGCGTCGCGGTGCTGTTGGAGATCGCCGACCCGGCCGCGCGCCTGCCGTGGTCCGGCCGCGCCGCGGAGGCGACCACCTGGCTCGAACTCCCTCCTGGCGCGCCGCCGGGCGACGCACTGGTCGCAGCAGTCGCCACCGTCGACCTCGACGAGGGCACGCGGGTCTGGGCGGCCGGCGAGGCCGCGGCCATGCAGAGGATCCGCCGGGATCTGTTCGAAGAGCGCGGCCTGCCCCGGTCCCACGCCGTCGTGCGCGGCTACTGGAAGCACGGTCGGGGCGGCGACCTCGACGGCGACTGACGCGATGATTCTCATCCACCGCCGTCGTCTCATCCCTCGTACACCGAGCTCGAAGGAGAGCACTCATGCCTCGCATCACGCCCAACCTGTGGTTCGACACGGAGGCCCTGGAGGCCGCCGAGTTCTACGTCTCCGTCTTCCCGAACTCGGAGGTCAAGAACGTCACCCACTACAACGAGGCCGGTCCCCGCGAGGCGGGCATGATCCTGACCGTCGACTTCGAGCTCGACGGCCAGAAGGTGACGGCGATCAACGGCGGCCCGGAGTTCCACTTCGACGAGGCCATCTCCCTTCTCATCGACTGCAAGGACCAGGAGGAGGTCGACTACTACTGGTCCAAGCTTTCCGAGGGCGGCGAGGAGGGCCCCTGCGGATGGGTGAAGGACCGGTACGGACTGTCGTGGCAGGTGGTGCCGGCCGGGATGGAGGAGCTGTTGAACGACCCTGACAGCGAACGGGCCGTCCGGGCGATGACCGCGATGCTGGGCATGAGGAAGCTCGACGTCGCCGCCCTGCAGGCCGCAGCCGACGGCACCTGATCGGTGACCCCGCGCTGGCTCGGCCCGCCTGGGCTCGACCTGTCGGAGGAGAAGGGCACGATCGGCTTCTCCGCCGGCCCGCGCACGGACTGGTTCCACGATCCCCGGAGCGGGACGGCCACCACGGCGGCGCCGGTGGCGGTCGTGGCCGACGGCGCGCTCCCGATGACCGTGAGCTGCCACGCGGTCACCGCGCTCGCGTCCACGTTCGATGCCGCCGGACTGCTCGTGCACTACGACGACGACCATTGGGTGAAGCTGGCGCTCGAGCTCTCCCCGGCCGGGGAGGCGATGATCGTCACCGTCAGGACGGCGACCGTGTCGGACGACTGCAACCATGTTCCCGTGGCCGGAGGTGCGTGCTGGCTGCGGGCGTCGGTCGATCAGCAGTCGGTGGCCTTCCACGTCAGCCACGACGGATCCACCTGGCAGCTCGTCCGCTACTGCGCTCCGCCGCTCGCTGTCACCCCGGTCGTCGGCCTGCTCGTCCAGAGCCCGACCGGGGACGGCACGACCGGCACGTTCGACACCCTCGTCGTGGAGCCTCGGCGGGTGGAGGAGCTGCGCGACGGATCATGAACCGGCCGGGGCGCTCGGCGCGTGCACACTGAGGGGATGACGAGCGCCGACACCGGGTCCGACAACGGGGCCCGCATCCGCCGGACGCTGGAAGGCGTGCTGGGCGTCCCCGCCACCGAGGGCAACCAGATCGACGTCCTGCGCAACGGGGACGAGATCTTCCCGGCGATGTTCGAGGCCATCGATGCCGCCGAGCACACGATCGACTTCCTCACCTTCGTGTACTGGACCGGCGAGGTGGGCGACGAGCTGGGCCGGCGCCTGGCGGCGCGCGCCGCCGACGGTGTGCGGGTCCGCGTCCTGCTGGACGCATGGGGCGCGCACACGATGGACAAGGGGGTGCTGGGACGGATCGAGGACGCCGGCGCGCAGCGTCCACTGGTTCCGGCCGCTCCACCGGTTGCGCCCGGGCCAGTTCAACCACCGCACCCATCGCAAGGTCCTCATCACCGACGAAGCGGTCGGATTCACGGGAGGGGTGGGGATCGCCGACTGCTGGCGGGGCGACGCCCGCGACGAGACCGAGTGGCGCGACACCCACTTCCGCATCGAGGGTCCCGCCGTCGACGGCCTGCGGGCCGCGTTCCTGGACAACTGGGCCGAGACCGACAGCGGCATGTTCGACGAGGGCGTCGACCGCTTCCCCGATCAGCCCCAGCCCGGCCGGGCGGTCGTCCAGTGCGTGCGAGGGGCCTCGGAGACCGGCTTGAGCGACGTGGCCACCTTGTTCAAGGCGCTCCTCCAGCTGGCGTGCCAGCGCATCAGGATCGCCACCGCCTACTTCGTGCCGGACGACGACCTCACCGCGCGGCTGCTGGACGCCGCCGACCGCGGGGTGGAGATCGACATCCTCCTCCCCGGGCCCCACGCCGACAAGCGCTTCGTGCAGCTGGCCGGCGAGCGTGAGTACGGCGCGCTCCTCGAGGGCGGGATCCGCCTCTGGAACTTCCAGCCCTCGATGCTGCACGCCAAGGTGATGACCGTCGACGGCTGCGTGGCCAACATCGGCTCGGCCAACCTCAACATGCGGTCGGTGTCGCTCGACGAGGAGATCAACGTGGTGGTCGTCGACGAGGCATTCACCACGAAGTTGGAAGAGCAGTTCGACGAGGATCTCGAGCGCAGCGTCCGCATCGAACCCGGCCGCTGGGAGCGGCGGTCGAGCACGCAGCGCGTGGCCGAGGCCGTGGTCCGTCCGATCCGGCGGCTCTTCTGAGGGTTCCGAGGATCGTCAGGGGAGGCGCGGGGGTGCCAACTCGGCGCCGTCCGCGCTCCCTTCGCCGGCCGGGACCGCCGGAAGGTGCTCGGCGGCGACGGCCACGGCGAAGACGGCCAGCGTGAGCGCGACCGCCCCGCCGCCGATCCCGTAGAGGCTGGTCCCGAGGAACACCGCGGCCAGCGAGACGGCGGGCCCCACGGGCACGCTGGCCGGTTCGAGCCAGCGGGCCACCAGGAGCGCGTCGGCCACCTGCAACGCGACCACCGCGCCGGTCGCGAGCACCAGTGTTCCACCACCCTCGACGACACCGGCCAGGAGCAGGACGGGCAGGGAGCCGAGCACGATGCCCAGCTTGGGCACCACGCTCGCCGCTCCCGCGACGAGCCCCAGCACCGCCGGCGCGGGCAGCTCGAGCGCGCGGGCCAGGCCCAGCACGACGACCGCCACCCCCACCGCCTTCAGGAGCTGCACCGCGACGTACAGCCAGGCCCGCCGGTAGGCGTGGTGCAGCCGCACGCTCAACGTCTCCCGCTTGTCCTCCGGGACCTGGCGCAGCGCGCCCCGCACGAGACGGGGGCCGTGGCCGATCAGGAAGATCGTCAGCACCGACGTGATGAGGACCGCGATCCCCCTGGACGCCGCGGCCTGGACCGCTTCGGTCGGCGACCCGCCGGCCAGGCGCGCCGGCAGGTCGTCGAGCAGCTCCTCGACGCGGGTGCGCAGGTCGAACTCCTCGGCCGCGTCACCGATCCACGAGCCGCTGGACTCGAGATCGCCTGCCGCCTCCGGTGCCGTCGAGCGCAGCCGGTCGAGCCCGCTCCGCAGGTCGCCGACGCCCGCCCAGGCCAGCGCGCCCACGAGGCCCGCGAAGCCGAGCACCACCACGGCGACGGCCAGACCCCGCCGCATGCGGCGGGCCAACGCCTCGACCACCGGGGTCAGCAGTGCGGCCAGCATCGCGGCGGCCACGACCCAGCCCAGCACCCGCGTCGCCCGTTGCAGGACCCATGCGGCGATGACGACGGCCACCGCGGCCAGGGCACCGACGGCGATCGACCGCGCCCGTAGGCGCAGGCGGGGAGGGCGGCCGGCGTCGGTCGGCGCCGTCACGGGCGCGAATCCCGGCGGAGGAGGCGGCGCACGCGGCCGGTCCGGTGCCCTGCGGTCTCGCTCTCGATTTCACTGCGGGGCCGCACCCAACCCAGCTCGATGGCGATGGCCTTGCCGGTGCCGAGCAGCGGGATGGCCACGAGCGCGCCGGGCACACCGAAGGCGGCGGCGCCGACGAGGGCGGCGATCATCGTCACCGGAGGCGACAGGTCCACCGCGTCGCCGACGATGATCGGCTGCAGGACGTTGTTCTCGAACTGCTGGTAGGCGAGGAACCAGACGAGGCAGATGACGAGCGTGCCCGGGCCCTGGGTGGCGCCGAGGAGGACGAACAGGGCGCCGCCGAGGAAGCCGCCGACCTGGGGGATCAGGTTCGTGACCATCACCCAGGCCGCGGCGACCGGCGCCAGCGGCACACCGGCCAGGAGCCCGACGATGAGGATGCCGCACCCGGCCAGGACGGCGATGAGGAGGGAGCCGGCGAAGTATCGCCCGACCGTGGCGTAGAGGATGTCCAGCGCCTGGTCCAAACCGTCCCGCCGGCGGGCGGGCACAGACCGGCGCAGACCGTCGCGCAGACGGCCACCGTCGAGCAGGACGGCCAGGATCATGGCTACCGTGGCGAGGGCCGCGGTGAGCCCGCCCAGGGCGGAGCGGAACGACCCCGACCAGGGGCGCATCGTCGGTGCCGAGCTGGCCCGGCAGCTCGCGGACCCAGTCCTCGATGCGCTCCGGTGCCTTCAGCTCGACCAGGCGCTCGCCCACCAACGGCATGTCTTCGATCCGTTCCACCAGGCGCGGTGCGTCCTCCGCGAACCGGCCGGCCTCGCGCGCCGCGATCGGGATGACCAGGACCGCGACGACGATGGTCAGGCCCACGCCGATCAACGTCACGATGCCGACCGCGGCCCAGCGGCGGCGCACGACGCGCTGCAGACGGGCGACGACCGGCTCGAGGGCCAGGGCGAAAAGCGTCCCGAGGACGATCCATGTGAGCGCGTGTGTGGCGGTGCGTGCCGCGGTCATCAGCGCTACGGCGCCGATCAGCGCCAGCGCGACGGTGACCGCCGTGCGCCAGTCGAGGTCCATCCGCACGACCGGCCGCTCGGGCAGGTCGATGGGCTCGGTGCCCGACGTCTCTGGTTGCCCCTCCATCGGACGACGAACTGCCCGCTACGTCACCCGATCAAACGGTGCGCCGCTCATGGCCAGCTCCGAGAACGACCGCTTCGTCGACCTCGCCGGTGGGCCGGAGCTCGGTGATGGTGGCGTAACCCTCCAGGAGCAGCGCGGCGTCACTGTCGGGAGGAGCCTGCTCGGTCGGTTCGGTGTAAGCGATCTTGACGAAGTTGTCGCCCGAGTCGGCGATCTGGGTCTGGACGGTGCCGAACGGCGCCAGCCGCGCCGAGCGGAGGCCGGGCACCTCCGACAGCGGACGGTTCGGCACGTTGAGGTTCAAGGTCGTCCCGCGGGGCGCCGCCTCCAGGCTCGGCAGGACGGCGGTGACCAGCCGGCGGGCCGTCTCCCAGTGGCACGGCTCTCCCAACTCCATGGAGACCGCCAGGCCCCGCGCCCCGTACGTCGCGGCGGTCAAAGCGGCCCCCACGGTGCCGGAGTGGATGACCGCGTGGCCCGTGTTCGGGCCCTCGTTGATGCCGCTGACCACGATGTCCGGCGGCTCGCCGAACGCCCGGCGCAGGGCGAGCAGGCTGATGAAGGCCGGGGAGGCCACCACGGACATGACCTCCGTGTCCCCCAGTTCGGACCACGAGCGCCGCTCGATCACCGTGCGACCGTCGGCCTGGACCGACGACAGCGAGCAGCTCGACCCGCTGGCCTCCTTGTGGGGCGCAGCCACGAGCACGTCGTGGCCGGCCGAGTAGACCGCTCGCGCCAGCTCCAGCAGGCCGGGGGCGTCGATCCCGTCGTCGTTGGTCACCAGGATGCGCACAGCGCTCACCTCCCCGCGCCGTCTACGACGACCGGCGCGCTCGTCTGTCTCGTTCGTCTGTCCGTCTTCGCGGTCCAGTCGCCGCAGGCTCACCCGTCCTGACAGACGGGCCGCGTGATCCGGCTCCACGCTGGCCAGGCCGCGGCGCGTCACGTTCAGGGCTCCGGCGGCCGCGCCGAGCCGCAACGCGTCACCGAGCTCATCGCCGCGGGCCAGACCCACCGCGAGGGCCGCGGTGATGGCATCGCCACCGCCCCGCTTGTCGTTGGGTGTGAACCGGGGCGCCTCGACCTCGACCAAGCTGCCGTCGAGGAGCGCGAGCGTCGGCTTGGCCCCTCTCGTCACCACGACGTCGGCTCCGCCCAGCTCGTGCAGTCGGGCGATGCCGGCCAGCAGCTCGTCGCGATCATCTCCTTCGGCCAGGCCGGCACCGACCAGCTCCTCGTCGCTGACCTTGACCACCCGGATCGTGCCCGCCGCCAGCGCCTCGAGCAGGGTGTCGCCCGAGAGGTCGGCCACGATGCGCTCCTGGACCCGGCCGACGTCGGCGGCCAGGCGTTGATAGGTCCCCTCGGGGACGGTCACACCCGGCCGGGGCCCGGCGAGGACGAACGCGTCCGCGTCGAGCGATTCGACCAGTGCCTCCTCGTAGAGCGCGTCGAGCTCGTGGCGGGTCAACGCCACCGGCTTGACCTCGGCCAGCTCCTCGCGCCCGCCGGATCGCCGGTCGTGCACGTAGACCGCGGAGTCGGCGGCCGTCGACACGCCGCACGTGACGATGCCCTCGTTGGCGATGAGGCGGTCGAGCACCACGCCGGCCTCGCCACCGATGGCACTGATCAGCCGGACGTTCGCTCCCAGGGAGACCGCCATGCGCCCGACCCAGAGGCCCTGCCCGCCGGCGTGCAGATGGACCTCGTCCCCGCCTTCGCGGTCCTCGATGGTGACCGTCAGCACGGGGAAGGGGTCGAACACCGTGATGGTCGGGGTCCCGCCGTCGCCGTCGAGCGATTCATCGGGCGCCGCCCCCGCTCGAGGTGAGCAGGCCGCGCTCGGCCGCTGCCGTCGACGGCGTCGACTCCATCGACGGGCGACACCCTGAGCTGCCGGGCGACGGCGTCGAGCTCGAAGACGCGGAATGGGGCGCCCAACACCGGCTGGGCGACGTTGCGCACCTTGATTCCACCGGGCGTCATCCCCCGCTCGCTGCCGCGGTGGGCGTGCCCGTGCAGAACGAGATCCGCTCCCGCGCGATCCACGGCCTCGGCCAGCAGGTAGCTGCCCAGGAAGGCGTAGATCTCGGGAGGCTCCCGGCCGAGGGTGTCCGCGACCGGCGAGTAGTGGAGCAGCGCCACCGTCACATCCGTGTCGAGGGTCTCCAGGGCCGACTCCAGCCGGTCGGCGGCGTCGATCGTCCGGCGCACGAAGGCCTTCATCTCCGGCTCGCCGAAGTCGCTCGCACAGCGCCCCGCGAACCCGCCGCCGAACCCGGTCACGCCGGCCACGCCCAGGGTGGCGTCGCCGACCTGGACGACCGCGGTGCCTCCCTCCAGCACCTCGATGCCGCCGCCCCTGAGCACCTCCACCACGTCGTCTTGGCGGTCGGAGTGCAGGTCGTGGTTGCCGAGGACCGATACCACCGGCACGCCGATGCCGTCCAACTCGTCCACCAGGATCGCGGCCTCTTCCGGCTCGCCGGCCCGCGTGAGATCGCCGGCCAACAACAGGACATCGGCGCACGTGCCGGCTTCGGCCAGGCAGGGCCCCAGCCGGCCACGCGAGTCCTCGCCGACGTGGATGTCACCGACGGCCGCGATCCGCACCGTCGCCCGGGCGGTGGTCACAGCCGCTCCGGGTCGGAGCTGCCGCGGCGCTCCACGCTGGTGGTGAGGTCGGCGACGACGGTGGCCTCCGGGAACACCTCCTGCGCGACGGCGATGGCGGCCTGGCACCGCTCCGGCGTGACGAGCTCCCCTCGGAGGATCACCCGGTCGCCCTCCACGCGGACCTCGAGGGACTGCTCGAGCACGCGGGGGTCGTGCGTCAGAGCCTCCTGCAGCCGGGCCAGCCGATACTCGACGGGCTCGCTCACGAGGTGGGCTCCGCCCAGTTGGCCGAGACCAACTCGTGGAGGTGGTTGATCGCCGAGGCGGGCACGGGGACGTCGACCGAGAGCGCGTAGTGGAGCAGCGCCAGCACGCGGTTCGGTCCCAGGCGGGCCCGCTCCAGGAGGTAGTCCCAGTCCAGATCGACCGTGGCCAGCACGCCGAGCGCGTCGTGCCAGTGCCGCGGCGACTCCTCGTCGTGGCTGAGGGCCTTCATCACCACCAGGTCCTCGGGAGCGATCGCCGGCAGCTCGACACCGACGAGGGTGACGGTGCGCACCCGCGCCGCCATCCGCTCGTCGAAGTAGAGGCCGCCCTTCACCTTGAAGATGACGTCGACCTGGACGCCGTCGCGGAAGGCCTTGTAGATCCAGGCCGGGTTGGTCCGCTCGACGCCGAAGCCGGCGGCCTCGAGCGCGTCCAGGACGCCGTCCGCGTCCTCGGGCCGGCAGAACACGTCGATGTCCTTGGTCCAACGGGAGCGGCCGTAGCCCGCGGAGGCGACGCCGCCAAGGATCGCGAAGTCGATGCCGGCAGCGGTCAGCACATCGATCGTGCTCCGGAGCGCGCCCGCAAAGGCTTCGTGGTGGGAGCCGTTCAGACCCTCAGCTCCATCGGTCACCCGGACCGTTCCGGGCGCGGTGCCAGCCATCCTCGTGGTGTACCCGCAGGACGGTCGATCAACCCTCGATCGCCAGCAGGTAGCGCTCCTCGTAGGCCTTGGCCATCAGTTCCAATGAGAACCGCTGGGCCGCCCACGTCCGGCACGACAGGCGATCCAGCTCCTCGACGCGGGCCAACGCGGCGGTCAGGTCGTCGTCGGTGCGGCCGAGGAAGCCCACCTCCCCATCCTCGACGATCTCGGGCGCGGCGCCGACGGCGCGGGTCACCACCGGCGTGCCGCAGGCCAGCGATTCGAGCATCACCATGCCGAAGGGCTCGGGCCAGTCGATGGGGTTGAGCAGCGCCACCGCGCCGCAAAGGAGGTCCTGCTTCTCCCCGCTGCCCAGCTCGCCGACGTACTCGATGTCGCCGCCGAGCAGGGGCCGCACCTCCGCCTCGAAGAAGGCCTGCTCGGCCGGCTCCCGCATCTTGGCGGCGATACGCAATGGCCAGCCGGCGCGGCGGGCGATGTGGATGGCGCGATGGGCGCCCTTCTCGGGGACCATGCGCCCGAGGAAGGCGAGGTAGCCGCCGTCGCCCGCGCCCAGCGGGACATCGGCCACGTCGACGCCGTGGTGGACGACGCCGGCCAGCGGCACGCCCTCCGCTGTCGACGCCTGACAGTGGGAGATGGCGATCACGTCGACGTGGCGCGCGGCAGCGGAGAAGATGCGGCGGGCTGCGGCGTCGAAGATGCCGTGGTGGGTGGCGACGATGGGCACCCGCGTGCGCGACGGCCCCAGCAGCGGCCCGGCCATCGTGTGGTCGTGCACGACGTCGACACCGTCGAGGTGGTCGTAGGCGGCGATGACGTGGGCCAGCTCGGTCGGGCCCTGGCCGATCAACCCGATCTCGGACTCTGGCAGCATGACGCGAAGCTCCGCCGGAGTCGTGCTCGCGGCGTGGGCGAAGAGCACGACCTCATGGCCGGCGCCCACCAGCCCCCGGACGAGACCGTGGATGACCGCTTCCGTGCCGCCGTAGGCCGGCGGGGGGACCGGAAGCCAGGGCGGGGCGATCATGCCGATGCGCATCGAAGGACCTCCTCTGGCGTGAACGGGGAGCGCTACCCGCGCGCGCCACCGGCGACACCTCCGATCTGTTCCTGTCACCCGTCCGGGTGAGGCGGCGTGGTCGGTCGGGATGCACGCGCCGCGTGGCCGGCCGCAGTGCGGTAACCAAGGGGCGTGGAGCAGGCAGGGCCGTGGAACCAGGGCAGCGAGTCGGCACCCCTCGGTGACGCCGCCCGCCGCGTGATGCTGCTGGCCGGCCAGACGTTCTGCCTGTCGGACGCCGACGGGGCGTTGCACCCCGAGCTGCCCCACGGTCTGTTCGTCGGCGATACCCGCGTGCTCAGCCACCACGACCTGCACGTGGACGGCCGGCCGCTCGAGGCCCTCGGCGTGGCGCAGGAGACGGGGTCGGCGGCGACCTTCGTCGGCCGGACCGGGACGATCGGCGATGCGCATCGGCTGCTCGTGGTCCGGCGGCGCACCCTGGTGCCGTGCCTGGCCGAAGACATCGAGTTCCGGAGCCGTGAGCCCCTCCGCCGGTGCACCGTCCGCCTGAGCTTCGGCGCCGACTTCGCCGACCTCTTCTCGGTGAAGCAAGGCGACGCACACCCCGTCGGACGGCATTCGATCGACGTCGAGGGTTCGGCCATCAGCTTCGGTTGGCAGCTCGGGTCCGTGGCGCGGACCACGGTCGTCCGGCTGGAGGTGAGCGACGGTGACGTCACCGTCGACGAGGGCGGGTTCGCCTGGACCGTCGACGTGCCCGAGGCCGGCGCGGTGACCGCCACCTGGGGGGTAGACGTCGCCCTCGGCGGCGACTGGCTGGGCCGGTCGCTCGGCCCGCTCAGCACCGGGGCCCCGGCCGGCGATCGCGACACGGACGGGCCGGCTTGGGCCGGCGAGGCGGCCTGGATAGAGCAGGCGCCCGTCCTCGACACCGACCATCCGGCGCTCGCCCGCGCCTATCGGCGCACCATCAGCGACCTCGCATCGCTACGCCTCTTCGACCCGGCCGGCAACCGGCGCCCTGTGGTCGCCGCCGGGGCGCCGTGGTTCATGACCCTCTTCGGCCGTGACTCGCTGTGGACGTCGCTCATGGCCCTGCCGGCCGACCCGACCCTCGCGCTCGGCGTCCTCGATGCGCTGGCCGAGCTGCAGGGTCAGGACATCGATCCCCGGACGGAGGAGGAGCCGGGCCGGATCATGCACGAGACCCGCTTCGAGGGCGCCAACACCCTGGCCCTCGAGGGCGGGACGATCTACTACGGCTCCGTCGACGCGACGCCGCTGTTCGTGGTGCTTCTCGGCGAGCTGGCCCGTTGGGGTCTGCCCGAGCCGGAGCTCCGCCGCCTCCTCCCCCACGCCGACCGGGCCCTCGCCTGGGTCGAGGACTTCGGCGATCGGGACGGCGACGGGTTCGTCGAGTATCTCCGGGCGAACCCTCGCGGCCTTTCCAACCAGGGCTGGAAGGACTCCTGGGACGCGATCCGCCACCGGGACGGCAGCATCGCTGCGGCGCCGATCGCGCTGTGCGAGGTCCAGGGCTACCTCTACGCCGCCTACCGGGCGCGGGCCAGCATCGCCGCCGCGCTCGGCGAGCCCGAACGGGCGGCCCGCTGGCACCGCAAGGCGGACGTGCTCCGACGGGCGTTCAACGACGAGTTCTGGATCGACGAGCTCGGATGGTTCGCCATGGGTCTCGACCGGGCCAAGCGCCCGATCGGCGCGCTGGCCTCCAACATCGGGCACTGCCTGTGGTCGGGGATCGTCGACGACGACAAGGCCGCCGCCGTCGTCGAGCGCCTCAGCGGACCGGAGATGTCGAGCGGCTGGGGTCTGCGCACGATGGCCGCCGACGAGGTGGCGTTCGATCCGACGAGCTACCACTGCGGTTCGGTGTGGCCGCACGACAGCGCCATCGCTGTGGCCGGGATCGCCCGGTACGGCTACACGGACGCGGCGCTCACCATCCTCGAAGGCCTGCTGGCGGCCGCCGATCACACCGACGGGCGGCTCCCGGAGCTCTTCCTGGGGCTCGACCGCCGGGATGTCGGCATCCCCGTCTCCTACCCCACGTCCTGTTCACCGCAGGCCTGGGCGGCCGCTTCCCCACTGCTGCTCTTGCGCGTCCTACTCGGGCTCGAACCGGACGTCCCGTCGGGTTCGGTGCGCGTCGCGCCCTCGCTCCCGGCCGGGATGGATCGGCTGGTGCTGCGCGGCGTGCGCCTGTGGGAGGCGCGGTTGGACGTGACCTGCCGGGACGGGGCGGCGACCGAGGTCAACGTGCCCGCCGGGCTGCAGCTGGCGAGCTGACGTCAGAGGGTTGCTTCACGCAGGACGAGGAGCGAGGCGCTCAGGTGCTCCTGCTCGCCGATGCCCACCTCGTCGCGGAGGCGGGGGAACAGCTCGGTCTCGATCTCGGCGTGACGTTCCAAGGCGGTGCGCAGGTCCTCCACCGCGCCGACGTACTGCTCGTCCTGTGGCAGGGGATCCAGGCGTGCCAGCGCCTCCCGTACGGCCTTGTCCTCGGCGTGGCGATCGTCGGCTTGCGGGGCTCCGACGAGCCGGGCGATCAGCGGGTAGATCTCGCTCTCCTCGAAGTCGAAGTGGACGCTCAAGGTCTGCTGCAGGCGACCCAGCACCTCTTGGCGCTCGTCGTCACTCCCGGCGCCGGCCAAGTCCTCCAACAATTGGTCGATGTCGCGGTGGTCCTGCTCGAGCAGCGCGAAGGGATCGGGCGGAGGGGTTGATGCCGAGGTCATCGCCGACCGCTACCCGGCCGCCGATGGCCCTGAAACTTCCGGGACGGGCGTCGTCGGGGTCCGGTTCGTTGGGCCACCATCGTTGGGGGTACCAGTGGAGGAGGGGGTCGATGGGGTTGAGTAGTGGTGGTGGGGTGGAGCGGTGTCGTCGTAGGGGCCGGTAGCGGGGGTCGATCTCGTAGTGCCCGCGTCGGGGGCGGCGGGCTCGGCCTTGGCGTACTTCGAGGGCCATGGCGTCGGCGAGGGCTTTGCCGGGGTGGTGGTTTTGTATGGCGTAGCCGTAGAGGTGGATGAGGCTGTGCAACTCGGGGAGCGACAGTGGCCCGTGGGTGCGGAGGATGGCCAGGCAGGTGGTGCGTAACCGTCGCCCGTGCAGGCTGATGGGGTTGTGGCACACCGGTGGGAGGGGTGGTTGGCCGGGTCGGGCGGGTTGGCGGCCTTGGAGGCAGTCGATGTCCCACAGCAGGTCGTGGGCGTGTTGGATGCGTTGGAACAGGTGGCGGCGTTGCTGGTTCCATTCGATGGCGTGTTGGTCGTGGAGGTGGAGGGCGTGGGTGAGTGCGGCCAGGTGGTGGTGGATCTCGGCCCGTTTGCGTGCATCGAGGGTGGGTCGGCGGATGTGGTCGATCGATGGGAGCGTCTCCATAGGGTTCTTCCCCAGAAAGGTCGAGGCTGAGGAGGTCCACCCGACGGCGACACTCGAGGTGCTGACCGTGATGCTGCCCGACGGGTGCTACACGGATCGCTCACCGCCGCCCACCCCCGCCGCTAGCCCGACCTCCACCCCCGGGTGTTCCACATCCGCGCCCATCTGCACCGATTCGATATCGAATCGGTCCAGATGTGTCACCGGGTGACCTGCCCCGGGTGGAGAGGGCTCCAAGGGACGGCGGCAGCGGCCGGAGAAGGACCGGTAGCGGCTCGAGCAGGGCCTACGCCCCTCAAGACGAGTCGCCCGGAAAGCAACGCCTGTGCAGGTTTGCGGTGCGGGTCGGCAGGGAACCTGTGCCCAAGGCATTGAGCGCCGGCCAGCGGATACCGCCCCTCTCCCTGGCCGGCGCTCGGCCGTCCCGGCACTTGATCGAGCTCGTCGCAGGGCTCAGGGTCCCGGGACGCGAAAGACCGGGCGGAGCTGGTGCGAACACCCGCTCCGCCCGGTCGATCGAGCTACTTGCGTCAGATCTTGTCCTTGACCTTGTCGGCGACCTCGTCGATCTTCTCCTTGACCTTGCCGACGGTCTTGTCGACCTTGCCCTCGTTCTCGAGGCTCTTGTCGTCGGTCAGGTCGCCCATGGCTTCCTTCGCGCGACCCTTCATCTCGTCAGCCGTGCCACCCATTTGGGGGGTCCTCCTTCGGTCGGGGATAGCTCTCAGGTACCCGACCCCCCGAAGGGCCAAACGCGGCCCCGGCGGGCCGGCGCGGAATCACCCGTTCGGTACCAGGGTCTGCCTGTTTGAACCGGGCGCGGGCTCGGGTAGCGGCGCCTGATGCGTGGACTGCGGTTCGGACTCGATGACGAGCCCGGCATCAGGCGCCACGGGCACCGCCGTCCCCGCTACGTGGACGAGGTCACCGGCGAGGAGCTCGACGACACCGAGACACTGGCGCGCATCGCCGCGCTCGCCGTCCCACCGGCCTGGACGGACGTGTGGATCTCGGCCGATCCCTGTAGCCACGTCCAGGCGACGGGTCGCGACGCGAGGAGACGCAAGCAGTACCGGTACCACGCCGACTTCCGTCAGCAACAGGAGGAGGCCAAGTTCGAGCTGCTCGAACCGTTCGGCCGAGCCCTCCCCCAGCTCCGGCGGACGGTGCGCCACGACCTCGGCCGCGCCGGGCTCCCGCAGGCCCGCGTCATCGCGATCATCGTCGAGCTTCTCGAGCGGACCCTCGTCCGGGTCGGCAACGAGGAGTACGCCCGCTCGAACGGGTCGTTCGGGCTCACGACCCTCCGCGACCGCCACGTCCGCATCGAGGGAAGCCACCTGCGGATGCGCTTCACCGGCAAGAGCGCCAAGGTCCACGAAGTGGCGTTCGACGACCAGAGGCTGTCCCGGCTGGTCCGCCGCTGCCAGGAGCTGCCCGGGCAGATCCTGTTCCAGTTCGTGGACGGCGACGGTGTGCAGCACCCCGTGCGATCGTCGGACATCAACGACTACCTCCGCGCGGCGACCGGGCTCGATGCCACCGCGAAGACGTTCCGGACGTGGAGTGCCTCGGTCTTCGCCGCGACCGCGCTGGCGGCCCAGCCGCAGCCCGAGACCGTCCGGGAGGGACGGGCCACGGTGACAGCGATGCTCAAGGTGGTCGCGGGTGAGCTCAACAACACACCCGCCGTGTGCCGGCGCAGCTACGTGCATCCGGCCGTCGTGGACCGCTACCTGTCGGGACAGCTGGCCGAGCAGTGGGCGGGTCTCTCCGCCCGCGGCTCACGGGACCTCACGGCCGAGGAACGAAGGTTCCTCGGCTTCCTTGCCGCGGTCTGACCGGCGTCTGACCGGCGTCACAGCTTCGGAGCGAGCTGCTCCTCCCAGAACCGCAGGAAGCCCTCCTGGTCCGGCCCGACCTGGTGGAGGTGGATCTGGTCGAGACCACCCTCTTCGTAGGACCTGATCTTCTCCAGCACCGGGCCGGGATCAGGCCCGCAGATGATCTCCTTGGCCACGTCCTCGGATCGGACGAGCGAGCTCGCCTGCTCGAAGTGGGTCGGCGTGGGAAGGTCCTGCGAGAGCTGGCCGGGGATGGCCGAGTTGGGCCACACCCGATGGGCGGTGGCGATGGCCTCGTCCTCGCTCGATGCCCAGCAGATCGTCAGCTGCCCGATACGGGGTCCGTCGCCGCCGGCGTCCTGGAACGCCGCAAGCGCCTCGCTGACGGGCGACGTCATCCAGATGCCGTCACCGGTGCGGCCCGCCAGCTCGCCCGCCTTGGCGCCGAAGGCCGAGACGATGACGGGGATGGGGGCGTCGGGGACGTCGTAGAGGCGGGCGTTCTCGACCTCGTAGTGGGTCCCGTGGTGGTCGACGACCTCGCCGGTCCACAGCTCCCGCATGAGCTCGATGGCCTCCTCGAGCATCTGCAGGCGCGTCTCCACCGCGGGCCACCGCTGCCCGAGGATGTGCTCGTTGAGCGCCTCGCCGGTGCCGAGCCCCAGGAAGAAGCGGCCCTCGAACAGCACGGCGGTGGTGGCGGCGGCATGGGCCACGACGGCCGGATGGACCCGCAGGATCGGACAGGTCACGCCCGTCCCGATCCTGATCGCGGCTGGTCGCCTGCGCGACGGCGCCGAGCACGGTCCACACGAAGGGGCTGTGACCCTGCTCGTCGATCCAGGGATGGAAGTGGTCGGAGATGGTCAGGAAGTCGAACCCGGCCGCCTCGGCCTGCTGCGCCTGGCTCACCAGGTCGCCCGGAGGGTGCTCCTCGCTCGAGAGTGTGTAGCCCCATGCCGTCATGACGCCCGCCGCCTCGTGCCGGTCTTCTTGGCCGCGGCCTTGGCGGCCGCCTTCTCGCCGGTGCTGCCCTCCGTCGACAGATGGCCCCCGGCGTTCTCGAGGTGGGCCCGCACGAACCAGTGGTACCGCTCGAGGTGCTCGGACTGTCCGATGAGCATGTCCTGCGTCACCTTGTCCAGATCCTCGACGGTGTCGATGGCCGCCCGGTGCTCGGCCACCACGCCGGTGTACGCCTGATCGAGCGCACCGAGGTGCTCCAGCACGGTCGCCCGGCCGAGCGAGTAGTCGTCCCACGACCTGGCCTCGACGAGGTTGCCGGGCAGACCGTTCGGGCTGCCCCCGAGGGTGGCGATCCGCTCCGCGGTGTCGTCGACCATCGCCCGCACCCCATCGACCTGGGGATCCAGCATCTCGTGCACGCCGATGAACGTCGGACCGACGACGTTCCAGTGGATGTGCTTCAGCGTGAGCTGCAGATCGATCAGCGAGACCAGCCGCCGTTGCAGAAGGTCGGACACCTTGCCGGCGTCCTTGGCGTTCATGCCGGGCACGGTGAAGAACGGGGGTGACATGGGGTGCTCCTTGGTGGTGAGTTTCATCGTCTGATCAGGTCTTCCGAGAGCGCTGCCCGTCGACCGCGACGCCGAAACCTCAGCCGAGGGCGGGCAGCCGCTGCGGCAGACCGATGAGCGGACGGAGCGGATCGCCGTGGGTCCGGAGGCGCTCGAGCGCCGTCGCCGTCGACCACCCGTCCGGCCGGAGCGCGGGATCGTCGAGCTCGTCCCACGAGATCGGCACCGACACCGGAGCACCGGGAGCCGCCCGGGGACTGAATGCCGAGACCAACGTCCGGTTGATGGCGTTCTGCGTGTAGTCGAGGCGAGCCAGACCCTTGCGCTCGTCCTTGTGCCACTCCCAGCTGACGAGCTCCGGCACGGTCGCGCCGACAGCCCGCGAGACCTGCTCCACCCAATGGCGGGTGTCCTCGAAGGAGTAGCCCCGCCCGACCGGCACGAGGATCTGGATGCCGCGCTGACCGCTCACCTTCGGGCAGCCCTGGACACCGAGGTGCTCGAGCGCGCTGCGGTGCAACCGGGCCAGCACGAGCAGGTCGTCGAACGACGTGGCCTCGCCGGGGTCGAGGTCGAACATCGCCCAAGAGGGCTCGTCGGGGTTCTCGGTGGTCGAGGTCCACGGATGGAGCTCGACGACACCGGCGTTGGCCAGCCAGGCCAGCGCGGCCGGTTCCTCGACCAGCGAGTACCACTCGGTCTCACCGGGATCGGCGGCCTCGTTCCGCCAGCGCCGCCACCAGTCCGGCGCGTGCGGCAGCACGGCCTTCTGCCAGAACCCCTTGCCGGTCACGCCGTCCGGATAGCGGCGGAGGTTCACCGGCCGGTGGGCCAGGTACGGGAGGATGGCCGGTGCAGCGGTGACGACGTAGCGGATGAGGTCCCGCTTGGTCACCGCGGATCGACCACCCGCCTCTGCGTCGCTCGCAGGGAACAGCACCTTGTTCAAGTTGGTCAGGCGCAGGGAGCGGCCTTGGAGGACCCACTCGCCGCTCCCCGGCAGCTCGTCCAGCTCGGCCAGTTCGGCGTCAGAGACCGGGACCACGTCGGGGGGCGGCGGCCATCCGGTGGCGATCTCGGCCTCGTCGGCGGGCGCGTCGCTGCGCCACAAGGCCTCGGGCGCAGCAGCCACGTCCTCGTTGGTGCGCCCGCTCTTGACCGAGCTGGGATGCTCTTCCGGGTCCCAGCCGTCGACGGCGTAGTCGTCCCGCTTGTGGAGGAGGAGCCACTCGTCCTTCCCTCCACCGGAACGGCGCCGGCCCCTCCCGTCGGTGCGGACGAGGACAAATCGACCGGCCAGCTTCTCGCCGAAGAGGTCGAAGTGGAGCTCGCCGGCCTCGACCGCGGCCAGCGGATCCTCCTCGTCCCGGGTCGGCGCCCATCGGCCACGGTCCCAGACGATGACGTCGCCGCCGCCGTACTCGCCGGCCGGGATGACGCCCTCGAAGTCGGCGTAGTCGAGCGGGTGGTCCTCGACGTGGACGGCGAGATGGCGGGCGGCAGGATCCAAGGTGGGGCCCCGGGGGACGGCCCAGCTCACCAGCACACCGTCCATCTCGAGCCGGAGGTCGTAGTGCAGCCGGCGGGCCCGGTGGCGCTGCACGACGAACCGGCCGACCGTCCCGTCGGGCGTCGCCGCGCCGTGATCGGGCCCGCCGTCACCGGACGGCTCGGCCGTGCGCCCGAAGTCACGCTTGGCGCGGTACTCGTCGAGCGGCTGCTTGCTCACCTGCCCTTGACCTTGCCCGGCGGAGCCACCGCCTTGCGCGCCAGCCGCAGGTCCTCCACCAGGCCCGAGAAGGTGGCCTCCCGCGCCTCGGGGTCCGGGGTGCGCAGCACCGCCGAGGGGTGCGTGGTGACGACGGTGGTCCGGCCGGGCAGCAGGTCGAGGAGCCGACCGCGCAGAGCCTTGAGCGTGTGGCCGGGCCCCAGCACTGACCGGACGGCGACCGCTCCCATCAGCACCACCACGGCGGGGTCGACCGCCAGCAGCTCGGCGTCCAGCCACGGGTGGCACGCCTCGATCTCCTGCGTCCCCGGCTTGGCGTGGATGCGACGCTTCCCGCGCTGGTTGAACTTGAAGTGCTTGACCGCGTTGGTGAGGTACACGTCGGCGCGGTCGATGCCGGCGTCGTCGAGGGCGCGATCGAGGAGGCCCCCGGCGGGACCGACGAACACGCGCCCGGCCAGGTCCTCCCGATCGCCCGGCTGCTCACCGACCAGCAACATGCCGGCCTTCGCCGGCCCCTCACCGAACACGGTCTGGGTCGCGGGCTCCCACAGGGGGCAGCGACGGCATCGCGCCGCCTCCTCACGGAGCTCCTCGAGCTGCATCTCGCCGCTCACAACCGCCGCCATACCCACTACCGGCCGGCCGGCAACCCAGGAGCAAACGCCAGGACAGGCGGCGCCCTCAGACGACGCCGGCCACGGGACCGGTCATCGTGGCCCACACCGTCTTGCCGCCGGGGAAGGGCGAGATCCCCCACTGCGAGGACAGGCGGTCGACGATGTGGAGGCCCACGCCCCCGACCCGCAACGGGTCGACGGGCTGCATCTCTGGCAGCTCCGCTCCGGAATCCGTGACCGACAGGGAGAGGACTCCCCCTGCGAGCGACGTGCGGGCCACGATGTCGCCCAGGCCGTGCCGCAGTGCGTTGGTCACCAGCTCGCTGATGACGAGGACGGCGTCGCTGCTGCGGGATACAGGCACCCGCTGCTCGCGGAGGAACGATGCCAGCCACGAGCGGGCATCGGCCACCGACCCGGCGTCCCGGGACAGCACGCACATCGTGTGCGCGTCGCCCTCGTCGTGGCGGATCGGGCCCTCGTGCGACGAGAGCTCCGACGGCATCATCCGGCCGCCCTTCCCTCGGCGATGTCCTGAGCCGGCGTGTCGTCGTCGAGACCCAAGCCGTCCGTGAGCCCGGCGATCTCCAGGACGCGTCGCACGGGATGCGAAGCGGCGACCAGCCGGACGCGGTCGCCGTGCTCCCGCCAAACGCGGATGAGCGCCCGCACGCCGCTCGAGTCGATGAAGTCGACGGCGCTCAGATCGAGGAGGATGGCGGACATCTCCTCCGACCCGGCCAGGACCCCCACCTGCTCGACCAGAGGGGTTTCGGCGACGAGATCGATCTCACCCCGGACCTGGAGGCACACGCCCTCCGGAACGCTCACGATGGACCAGGTTGCACCCACGGGACCACGACCTCCTCGGAAGGGCTGTCCCAGGGTAGAGCCAAGTCGATGTTCCGGGCGCGCCAGACCGAACTCTCTCCGCCCGACACGCCCGCACGATGCGCGGCGCGCCCGGTGCAGTGTCGTCGCGAGCCCGGCCATCGGATATTCGCCGTACCCGCTGGGAAGCGCTTTCACACTTTGTGTACCCGGGACGCGCCTGGCCCCGGTCAGCCGTTGGGCGAGACGACGAGACCCGACCAGTCGGTCGCCGAGGATTGGCCGGTCGACATCGCCGCCGGCCGGGCCTCCGCCTGGACGATGACGAGGGCGACGTCGTCCTCGTGTTGGGTCCCCACCATCTGGGCCAGGACGCGATCGGCCATCAGCTCCGGGGCCGCCCGCTTCTCCCGCAGCACGCCGCGCAGGCGGGCGATCCCCTCGTCGATGAGCTCGCCGCGGCGCTCGACGAGTCCGTCGGTGTACGCGACGAACATCGATCCGGGCGGGAAGGCCCGGTGCTCGACGAGCGGTCCGGCCTTCACCCTCGGGACGCCGAGCAGCGGGCGCCGCACCACGTCGAGCACCTCGGTCGTGCCGTCGGCGTGCACGATCATGGGCGGCACCTGGCCGGCCACGATGCAGCTCAGGCTGCCGGCGGCGGGGTCGAGGATCGCGATCATCGCCGTGGCGACGGCGGAGGCGCTCTCGGCCACGAACTGCGAGGCCTGGTCGGCGACGTCCTCGAGCGACAGGCCGGCGCGGAGCAGCGCGGAGGTCATGGCCCTGACCTGGGCCATGTCCGCGACCGCGCTGATGCCGTGGCCTGTCATGTCGCCGACGATGAGACCGAGACGGCCGTCCTCCAGCGGGAAGCCGGCGAACCAGTCGCCGCCGACGTCCAGGCCGGCGCCGGCGGCCCGGTAGCGCGCCGCCACCGACAGACCCGGGGTCTGGGGCAGCTGGGTCACCAGCCGTTCCTGGAGATCGGCGATGACCTGGTGCTCGATGTCCCGCAGCGCGGCACGTTGCAGCGCCTGCGCGGCCAGCCGGGCGATGAGGTGGAGGGTGGCGTTCGTCTGGTCGTCGAACCTGGTCGGACCCCGCCACGCCACGGACACCACGCCGAGCGGCCGGCCGTCGGCCCAGCGCAGCGGCATGACGCCGGTCGACTCCAGACCCGCTTCCGCAGCTTCGGCGCCGCGCTCGGGGAAGTGACGCCGCCACTCGTCGCCGTTGCCGATCAACACCGGCTCGCGGCGGAGCACGGCGTCCGTCGCGGCGTCGAGGCCGGGCCGCAGCAGGCGCTCCTCGGGAGCCTCGATGCTGGCCGCGGCCGCCCGGTGGATCACCAGCACGTCACGCACGTCGTCGACCAAGCCCACGCGAACCTCGTCGGCGTCGACCGGCAGCCCACCGGCCGTGACCACGACGGCAATGACCTCGTCCACCCCCCGCGCCGCGCTCGAGCTCGGTGGCGTACGCAGCCAGGAGGGACGTGCGCCGGTGTTCGGCGTCGGTGATCGATGCTCGCTCGAGTGCCTGCGCCGCCATCTCCGCCAGCCGCCTCACCGCCCGGCGCGCTCTCGGCGCCACGACCTCTTCAGGGGCGAACGTCACCCTGAGCGCACCGACCGGTTGGCGGCGATGGTCGAGGAGGGGCTCGGCGACGACGGTCCCTCCGTCAGCCGCATCATCAGGAGACCCCTCGGAGACCACACCTGCCCTCGAGTCGACGGCTCGCGCCGCCGGGTCCTGGGGCAGGTCCGACAGGGAAGTGGTCCATCCCTCTTGGCGCTCGTCGTCGACCATGTGCAGGATGCCGCGGCCGGTGTCGAGGACACCGACGGCCGCCGACCGCGCCCCCACGACGTCCGCCGCGGAAGCCGCCAGCGTGGCGACGACCTCCTCGGTCGATCCCGCGGTGGCCAGCCGCTCGCCGACGTCGGCGAGCCGCCGGTTGAGGTCTCCCTCACGGACTCGCTCATCCGCGAGATCGACGCGCTCGTACGTCTGCGCCGCCATGTCGGCGACGGTGTGCAGCGTCGAGCGCAGCGCGGCATCGACGCGCAGCGGCGCACTCCAGGCCATCGACAGCACGCCCATCGGCGTCCCTGCGGTGTCGTGCAACGGGAGTGCGGCGAGCGCCGCGAACCCGCTTGCCCGCGCGTCGTCGACGATGTCCGAATAGCGGGCCTGCATCGCGCCGAGGTCCTCGAGCAGCACGGTCTCGTTGCGCAGGATGGCGTCGGTCAGCGGGAGGCCGGCGTCCAGCGGGAGACGGCGCTGGCGCTGAGCGACGTCCTCCGGGAGCATCGATCCCTTGGTCAGGAGAGCCCCGCCGCCCGGCTCGAGCATGCCCACGTTGGCGTGGAAGGCGCCCACCACCCGGCGGGCCTCGGCGAACATCACGCCCGTCACATCGTCGTGGGTCGCCGCGGTGCTCAGCTTCCGGGCGAGCGTGGCCAGGCCGGTCTCGCGCTCGACGATCACCCTCGCCGCCTCGATGCGCTCGAGGGTGCGCGTGCAGACCTCACTCACCGTCCGCAGGCCCGTCTCCTGTGCGGCGTCGACCGGCTTCTTGGAGCGCCACGCCACCCCCACGATGGCGGCCACCGAACCCTCGACCGTCAGCGGTGCCACACCGACCGCGCTGAAGCCGGACGCCGCGAGGGCACCGGCCTCCTGCGGCAGCATGCCGGTCTTGATCGCGTCCTGATCGCCGAGCAGCAGGACCTCCCCGTCGCGGGCGGCGGCCGCCACCGGTGAGGCGGTGCCGAGGTCGATCTCGCCGAACGTCGCCGTCAGGTCAGCGGGGAGGCTGGAGTTCGGGAGCAGGCGCACGCGACCCTCCGCCCGTTCGACCACCGCCACCCCGGCGAGCTCCGCCCCCACGATGGCCGGCACGTGCCTGCTCACGGCCCTCGCCAGGTCATCGACATCGGTGGCCACGGCCAGCTCCTGGCTCAGGTCGGCGAGGGTGCCCATCGCCTCGGTGCCGGTCCGCAGCCGGCTCTCGTAGCGCGCCCCTCTGAGCAGGACCAGCGCCAGCGCGCCCAGGACCACAGCCCCGGTGAGTCCCACCAGCCACGCAGGGAGGTAGTCGATCGCGTGACGGGGAGAGACCGCCACGGTCCACTCCCGGTCCCCCACGCTCAGATCCCGTGCGGTGGCCGACTCGGGGGGCGGATCGGTGACCGCCAGCACGGCGTCGCCGTCGCGGAGCTCCAGCCGGGTCCCCGAGGGCAGCTGCGCGGTGATCTCCTCCAACAGTCGGAGCCCCTGGTACCCCGTGGTCACGAGGCCGACGGGCTCCTCCATCCGGGGCGAGCCGTCGGCACCCGGCCGGTACAGGGGCTTGGCCACGAAGACGGCGGGCCGGCCGGTCGGCAACGAGCCCAGGGGCGCACTGATGACCGTCTCACCGCTGGCCAGGGCCCGTTCGATGGCGTCCGACCGGACCGGATCCATGCTCAGGTCGACGCCGACCAGGACCTTGTTCGTCTCGGTCATGGGGGTCACCCGGGTCACGACGTAGTACTGATCGCGGCGTCCGGCGGGCCCTCCGTCCACCTCGTCACGGATCTCGGTCCCGAGCGACTCCTCGAACTCGGCGCGGTCGGCGTCATCGACGACGGTGATGAGCGCCAGGGCCTCCGCCGGCGACTCGTGGACCACCTCCACGCGCGTATGCGTCGAAGGCGTCGGTGGCGACCGGCCCATCGGCACCGACCAGACCGGCTCCGCCGCTCAGCCCCGACTTGAGGGCCTGGACCACCGCGGCCGAGACGTCCGTGGCCTGACGGGCCAGGCTGTCGGCCCGGCGATCGGCCTGGGCGCGGATGACGAAGATGGAGACGAGCACTGCGGCGAGGGCCACCAGCGCCACGAGCGCGAGCACCAGCGACCGCTGCCACCGCAGGAGCGGGCGCGCCGGATCGCTGAGCACCGAGCGAATCTACGGCCGTATGCAGCCTCCCGCCGAGTGAGTGCGGGTTGCTTCACCCATTCGGATGATCCGAACGCCCCGGTCACGCGCCCCAGTTCCTGGTCAGCGGCCTCCTGACCACGCCACGTCGTTTGAGCCACCAGGGGCGCGGGTAGCCGATCGGGACCGCTACGGAAAGGTTTCAACCATGGTCAAGAAGCTCGCAAAGCGAACCCGTCTGCTGTTCGGCGTCGCCGTCGGCGCCGGCCTCATGTTCCTCTTCGATCCCGAGCGTGGGACCGAGCGGCGCACCCGCCTGCGTGAGCAGATCCGGCCGAGCCGCCCGACCCGCGAAGACGAGGTTGGAACCGATGCACGCCCCCGCCCGGTGAGTGGTGTCTCTACGCCGGCCACCGGCGCCTCGTTCGAGGTCGAGAGCACCATCACCCCCCGGCCGCTCGCCGGGTGACCCCAGGCGGCGTCCGCGCCGGCGGCCCAGCTCACGGGCGGGGTAGGTGAGAAGCCTGCCCCGCCCGTTCCGCGTCCACCGATGAATCGGGAGACGGAACCGGGTTCGAGCCGTTCGAGCCGGTGGCATCGGTCGGCGGCAGAGCCGTATCCGGAGCCATGCTCTCGGCCACGATGACCGGGGCGCCGAAGCGCATGATCCGGCCGCCGAAGGCGATCGAGCAGAGGGCGAACCAGGCCCACCCGAGAGCCAGACCAGCCATGACATCCGTGAGCCAGTGCACGCCGAGGAGCACGCGGGTCGTCGCCACTGCGGCCGCCAGACCGGCGGCCGTGCCGGCGATGAGCGCCCGTGTCGTCGGGTGACGGCGCCGGCTCGCCAGGAGTCCGACCGCAGCGAGCACGGCGGCGGCCGCAGTGCTGTGCCCGGACGGGAACGACGAGCCGGAGAAGCCGGTGAGCTGGCTGAGGTCCGGGCGGGCGCGGTCCACGAGGACCTTGATGCCGTTGGCGAGGAGGTTCTGACCGACGGCCACGGCAGCCAGGAAGGCGAGAGCGGCGCGCGACGGGATGCGGCGATATTCGACGAGGGCCGTGACGCCCACGATCACGAGGAGCCCGGCCGTGCCTCCCAGTATCGAGACGTCGCGCAGGAATCGCGACGAGAGCTCGGTTGCGTGCTCGGCGCCGAAGCGCGCCGCCGACAGATCCCACTTCGCGAACCCCAAGTTGCGCCGGACCATGAAGAGCAGGACGCCGACGGCCAGGCCACCGCACACCACGACCGCGGCGGCGATGGTGAGGGCCAGACCCGTGAGGGCCGCGGGTTCCGCCTTCTCCTCCAACACCTGTGCGGCGTGGGGATGTCGGCGGACCTCTTCCCCGATGGTCGCCGGCGCGACCCGGGGGGCTTCGACGACCGGCCATCTCCTCGCCAGCAGCGTCACCACGGCACCTACCGCCACTCCGGCGGCGATAACGACTCCGATCACAGCCACCTCGCCAACCTCCCTCGTCGGTTCCGGCCTCGCGTCGGGCTGGGTTTGCCCCGAGATGACGTTTGGGTAAACGCCGTCCATGCTTCGGCCGACCGGCGGCGCCGTTCCAGGGGGAGACCGCACCTCCTACTTCGAGCCCGTACCAGGGAGCGCCCCCGATCGGGTCGCGGCCCGGTACGAGGATTCGTCTCCCGCTGTCCCCGTGGTCGGGACGTACATCGCAGGTTGGGCGGCGCTGTCCGCCTTCTTCACGGTCGTCGGGCTGCTGCTGATCGAGATCGTGCTCTCCGGCCGGGCCGGGGAGTGGGACGCGTCCGTCAGCCGCTGGCTGGCCGAGCGGCGCACGGCCTGGCTCGACGGGCTGACCAGCGCCGCCACCTTCATCGCCAACACCTTCCCGGTCATCGCGGTCGTCGCGGTCTGCTGCCTCGTGCTGCTGCTCCTCCGCCGCTGGCGAGAGGCGGTGTTCCTCGCCGGGGCCCTCCTCCTGGAGGTGACGGTCTTCCTCACCGCCAACACACTCGCCGACCGCAGCCGTCCCGACGTGCCCCGTCTGGACTCGACGCCGTCCACCGGCAGCTTCCCCTCCGGCCACGCCGCGGCCAGCCTCGCCCTGTGGGTCGGCCTGGCCATCATCCTGACCGCCAACGTCCGCAACCGTGTCGTCGCCGTCCTGGCATGGATCGTGGCGGCGGTGCTCGCCGTCGGCGTGGCGTTCGCACGCGCCTACCGGGGCATGCACCACGTGACGGACGTGGTCGCCGGCATGGCGCTCGGCATCGGCGCCCTCGCCGTCTCGTTGCTGGCGGTGCGCGTCGTCAGCGGCACCGTCGAGCGTCACCGGGCCCGCACGAGGGTCGGCGGCCACGCCGTCGGGTCCGACGCCGCCGCCGCCCTATCCGCACCACCAGTGGAGGTCACACGATGAAACCGATCGCGGTCATCGCCCACTCCAAGAAGTCCTTCGGCGGCGGTCTGCCGGAGTTGCGCCGGCTGCTCGAGGCCACCGACGCCGAGGTCATCTGGCACCAGGTGGACAAGAGCCGTCAGGCGTCGAAGCGGGTCAAGCAGGCGATCGACGACGGCGCCGCGCTCATCCTGGCCTGGGGCGGCGACGGCACGGTCCAGCGATGCATCGACGCCCTCCCTGCCCAGGAGCCGCCTCCGCTCGGGATCCTGCCGGCAGGGACCGCCAACCTCCTGGCCTCCAACCTCGGCATCCCCACCGACCTCGAAGGCGCGCTCGACGTCGCGCTGCACGGTGCGGACCGGCCGCTCGACGTGGGCCGGATCAACGGTGAACGGTTCGCCGTCATGGCCGGCGCGGGCTTCGACGCCAAGATGATCGCGGACGCCGACCGGGACCTGAAGGACCGCATCGGCCGCGTGGCGTACGCGTGGACCGGGCTGCGGGCCACGCGGGGCGGCCGCCAGAAGGTCGTCGTCACGGTGGACGACCGGCAGTGGTTCGAGGGCCAGGCCAGCTGCGTCCTCATCGGCAATCTCGGGACCATCACCGGTGGTGTGAAGGCCTTCGACGACGCCGAGCCCGACGACGGCCGCCTCGAGGTCGGCGTGATCACGGCGGCCGGACCGTTGCAGTGGGGCCGGGTCCTCGGCCGGGCCGCCGTGGGCCGGTCGGACAAGTCGCCGCTCGTCACCATGACCGGCGGCACCAAGGTCGACGTGCGGCTCGAGGACAAGACCCCCTACGAGCTCGACGGCGGGGCCCGGGCCGCGACCCGGCGGCTGAAGGTGCGGATCGAGCCCGCGGCCATCACCGTTCGGGTTCCTCTGGTGGAGGTCGTGGGCTGAGCACCGCCACGCTCGTCCCCGAGACCCACGAGCTGACCGGTGACGACGCGCGCATCGTGCTGCAGCACGTCGGCCGTCGTCGCCTCCTCAGCGACGCCTTCATGCGTCTGCGCGCCTCGGACGGGTTCAGCCACGCCCGGTCGATGGCGTTCGTCACCACCCTGGTCATCGTCCAGGGGCTGATCGCACTCGTAGGCCTCGCCACCGCACTCGGTCAGGGCCGCATCAGCGATGCCATCGTGCGGGCCATCGAAGCGGCCGCTCCCGGACCCGCCGGCCAGACGCTCACCGACGCGGTGACCCAGGCCGAGACCGCCGGAGTGAGCCACCGCTACCTGGCCCTCACGGTCGGCCTCGTCGGCACGCTGATCACCGGGACGACCGCGATGGGCCAGCTCGAGCGGGGCCTCAACCGCCTGTACGGAATCGAGCAGGATCGGCCGACCGTGAAGAAGTACGCGCACGCCTTCCGCCTCGCTCTCACCGCGGGTGCGCTCGGGGCGCTGGCCTTCGCACTCGTCGCGTTCGGCGACGAGATCGACGGCTCGAGGGGAGGCGACAACACACTCAACGACATCTGGCGGATCGTGAGCTGGCCGCTGGCCGTGGTGGCCATCACCGTCGCCGTGACCCTCCTGTTCCGCGCCTGTCCCCGCCGCCGGCAGCCGGCGCGCTCATGGCTGGCCTTCGGAGCCGGCGTCGCCGTGGTGCTGTGGTTCGTGGTGACGTTCGCGCTCGGCGCCTTCTTCCACTTCAGCTCGTCGTTCGGCGACACGTACGGCCCGCTGGCCGGCATCGTGGCGCTGCAGCTCTGGGCCCTGTTCTCGGCGGTCGTGGTCCTCTACGGCGGTGCGGTGGCCGCGCAGTTGGAGGCCGTTCGGGCGGGGCGTTCGATCCCTCAGGACCCGGTCAAGGTGGCGGCGTCCGAACCGGCGCCCGTCGCAGTCACCACGGGGTAGCGCTCAGCCCGTCGTGTCGGGCGTCGATGCCGCGGCCAGGAGGTCCGTGATCCGGCGCAGGAGCCGGGAGACGTGCATCTGGGAGATGCCGACCTGCGCCGCGATCTGGTCCTGGCTGAGCTCGTCGAAGAAGCGCAGCTCCAAGATGCGTCGCTCGCGGTCGGGGAGGCTCGCCAGCAACCCCTCCACCGTGAGGCGGGCGTCCACCCGCACGAAGCCCCGCTCGTCGTTGGCCAACGAGTCGCCGAGCGTGCGGCCCTCGTCCCGGTCGATGGGAGTGCTCAGGGACGCAGGTCGGTAGGCGGCGCGGGCATCGAGCGCCTCGATCACGACGTCCTCACCGACGCCGAGCGCCTCGGCCAGCTCGGCCACCGTCGGAGCGCGGTGCAGCTGCTTGCTCAGCGCCTCGGTCGTCGCTGTGATCCGCGTCGAGAGCTCCTTCGCGGCGCGGGGCACCTTGGCCGCCCAGGTGTGGTCGCGGAAGTGGCGCTTGATCTCGCCGACGATCGTGGGGACGGCGAAGGCCGCGAAGCTCGACCCACGGTCGGGATCGAAGCGCTCGACGGCCTTGACCAGGCCCTCGAACGCCACCTGCTCGAGGTCGTCCAGCGGCTCGCCGCGTCCCATGAAGCGCCGGGCCAGGCTGCGGGCCAGACCGAGGTGGTCCCCGACGAGAGCGTTCCGGCCCTCCGGCGTCGGGTGGTCCCGGTAGGCGCGGAACGGCGCGAGGTCCTCGCTCGCTTCTCGGTCCGTCACCCGGCGGCGACCTCCACGACCTTGTCGACCAGCAGCTCGATCCGGCCGTCGACGTGATCGACGCGGTACTCGTCGGCGAGCACGCGCACGATGCCCTCCGACAGCTCGTCCGGGTCCCACGGGCGCCGGGCCGGCGCGGTCGCCGACGCCCGGAGCACCCCTTCGTTCCCGCCCAGCGCGACCGCGATCTGGTCGTCAGGGCCGGCGTGCGCGAGTAGCAACGAACAGAGCTCGTCGACCACGGTCCGGACGTCGTCGAGATCCGCCACCGTGGCGCCCATCTGGGTCACGAACCCCGTGGCGACCAGACGGGCGAGGCGGATGTACGCCGCGTCGGCCGGGATCGTGAGTGTGACCATCGCGTCGGTCGTCATGCGGTGGGGAAGTGCTCGGTCAGACCGGTGATGTCGAGCAGGCGGACGGTCGCCGCCTGCGGGTTGCGGATGCGGACGGCGTCCGGTCCGCTGCCCGCCTCCTTGCGGGCCCGGATCATCGACCGGAGCCCGGAGGAGTCGATGAAGCCGACCTCCCCGAGATCGAGCACGAGGGAACGAGCACCGTCCTGCAGGACCTGGTCCACGGCAGCATCGAGCGCGGGAGCCGAGTAGACGTCGAGCTCGCCGCGGACGACGAGCACGGCTACGCCGTCGTCGTCGTGGACCTCCACGGTCAGCGGTTGCGGCTCGGCCGCGTCGTTCTGCAACTGCGGCTCGGCCGCATCGTCTTTCGGCATTCGGGGCCCCTCCTATTCGCGCGGCTACCTCGGCGCCGCAACACGTTGGCATACCCGGGACCCGCCGTGTCGAAACGTGTGAGCAAACGGATTCCCAGGACTTCTGCCACCCGATCGGGTGAACATCAGCGCCCGGCGAGCCTTCACGCGCACGAGCCTCCATAGGGTGCACCGGTTCCTCCGAAGGGAGAACGGGTATGACCCGGCGCGTGTTCCCGGTGACGATCGCCTTGGTGAACGACTACGAGTTGGTCCTCGCCGGCCTGGCCGCGATGCTCCGGCCGTATCGGGAGCAGATCCAGGTGCTCGACCACGCCGTCGAGCGGCCCCCGGACCGCAAGGTCGACATCTCGCTCTTCGACACCTACGGCTCGTCGGCCGACCAGCTCCAGAGGGTCCAGGAGCTCTCGCATGACCCGTGCGCCGGCGCCGTGGTGGTGTTCAGCTTCAGCACCCATCCCGATCTGGTCCGTGACACGCTCGCGGCCGGGGCGGCCGGCTTCGTCTCGAAGACCGTCCGATCCCGTCAGCTCGCCGAGGCCATGGTGTCGGTGGCCGACGGGCGGCGGGTGGTCCTGACCCCGGCTCCCCACCGCCACCGCGACCGCACCCTCTCGTGGCCCGGGCGGGACCGGCAGCTCAGCGCCCGCGACAGCGAGCTGCTGATACTCCTCCGGCAGGGCTGCACGAACCGGGAGATCGCCGAGCGCCTCTACCTGAGCGAGAACACGGTCAAGACCCACCTGCGCCGGTTGTTCGCCAAGCTCGGCGTCTCCAACCGCACGCAGGCGGCCATGGTCGCCACGGAGAACGAGGCCTTCCGGCCCCGCCTCGCCGCCGCCGACTGACCGACGTCGACCAGCCTTCGCCGGACGGCATTTCGTCAGGGTCACCTAATACGCCGCGACCCGAGCCCTGGCGCCTTTGGAGCGCATTGAGTCGTCAGCGGGTGCGCGAGACGCGCAGGCACTCGTCGACGCCGAACACGCGCAACACCCGCTGCTGTGACGCCGGCAGGTCGTCGATCACCAACCCGACCGGCACCACCTCGGGCTGATCGATCGGGATGGTCGCGCCCTCGTGGAGGAGCGTCGCCGTCCCGCTGGCCAGGACGTTCCTGACCCAGTCGGCGCCCGGGCCGTACGGCAGCGCGATCACGAAGCTCTCGCCGACCGCGAACGGGCCGACGGGGGTGGCGTGACTGCGACCACTCGTGCGGCCGACGTGGTGGATGACCGACGCAGAAGCACCCGGCGATCCCGCCGATCTCAACACCCGCGGGTTCGTCACGCCGCGGTTGAACCGGCGGATGTTGTCCAGCACGAGCGGCGACTTCGTACGCATCCCCACCACGAACACGACGCCGATGGCGCCGAGCGCCACCAGCACCAGCCCGACGAGCCGGCCGATCCATCTCATCACGGCGAACCTCCTCCCGCCGCGACGATGATAAGACCAGTAGGTCGAGGAGGCGAACATGACCGACACGAGCGAGGGCGGCGTTCTCACGCAACCCCCCGCGGCGGCGACGCCGTACTACAGCCAGGACGCCGCCACCGTGGTCGCCGCGTTCGACTCCGACGAGACCTCCGGGCTGACCGCCGCCGAGGCCTCGGCGCGCCTGTCCCGCTACGGGCCGAACCAGATCACCAGCGAGAAGCCTCCTTCGGTCTGGGCGGTCGCGCTGCAGCAGCTCCGGGACCCGATGAACATCATGCTGGTCGCGGTCGCGGTCGTCAGCCTCGTGATCGGCGAGGTGTCCACCGCCCTGCTCGTCGCCGTGCTCGTCGTGCTCAACGTGGTGCTCGGCGCCCGCCAGGAGCTGGCGGCGCGCGCCAGCGTCGACGCGCTGTCGAAGATGCAGGTGCCCCAGAGCAAGGTGGTCCGGGACGGTCAGGTGCTGCAGGTGCCGGCCATCGACGTGGTTCCCGGGGACGTCGTCAACGTCGAGGCCGGCGACATCGTGCCCGCCGACGGCCGGATCATCCGGTCGGCCACGCTGGAGACGCAGGAAGCGGCGCTGACCGGTGAGAGCGCGCCGATCGCCAAGCAGTCACGGGACGTTGGACGGATGGCGAGGTCGGCGTCGGCGACCGCTCCAACATGCTGTTCCAGAACACGTCCGTGACGCGAGGAACGGCGGCGATGGTCGTGACAGCGACCGGCATGGACACCCAGATGGGGCAGATCGCCACCATGCTCACCTCGGTCGACGCGGACCCGGTCGCCGCTCCAGAAGGAGCTCGACTCGCTCACCAAGGTGCTGGGCGTCATCGCCTGGACGGCGGTCGCCATCATCGTGGTCGTCGGCCTCATCCGGGGGCTGTCCGGCAGCGAGGTGCTGCTGCTGGGCACGGCGATGGCGATCTCCGCCATCCCCACCGGCCTCCCGACGTTCGTGTCCGCGATGCTGTCCTACGGCGCCAAGCAGCTGGCCGAGGCCAAGGCGGTGGTCAAGAACCTGACCGACGTCGAGACGCTCGGTGCCACCAGCGCCATCAACACGGACAAGACCGGCACGCTGACGATGAACCAGATGATGGTGTCGGTGCTCTACGCCGGCGGATCGTGGTTCACCGTGGAGGGTGAGGGCTACGCCAAGTCGGGTCGCATCCTCTCGGCCGCCGGCGTCCCGACGCCCGACTTCACGCGGCTGGCGTACGGCCTGGCGCTCGACAGCGACGCGACCGTGTCCGACGACGGCGCCGTCGTCGGCGACCCGACCGAGGCCGCGCTGGTGGTGCTCGCCGCCAAGCTCGGCGTCGACGCCGAGGAGACGCGGCGGGCCTATCCGCGCCTCGCGGAGGTGCCGTTCGACTCCGAGTACAAGTTCATGGCGACGTTCCACCGGGTCCCGACCGACGGTGGCGAGCGGCTGATCGAGCTGGTCAAGGGCGCACCGGACGTCGTCCTCGCCCGCTGCTCGAGCGAGGGAAGCCCTCTGAGCGGATCCCAGGTCGCCGATCGACGAGGCGCGGGCCGGCATCGAGGCCGCCAACGAGGAGATGGGCGAGAAGGGCCTGCGCGTCCTGGCGTTCGCCGTCCGGCTCGTCGACGACGCTGACCTGGGAGCGGTCACCGACGATCCGATGTCGTTCGCCCAGGACCTCTCGTTCGTGGCGATGGTGGGCATCATCGACCCGCTGCGGTCCGAGGCCAAGGACGCGGTGCAGGTCGCGCTCGGCGCCGGCATCGACGTGCGGATGATCACCGGCGACCACGCCGTCACCGCGAAGGCCATCGGCGAGACGCTCGGGCTGGGCGCGGGCGCCATCAGCGGCGCCGAGCTCCAGGCGATGTCGGACGAGGAGCTGGCCCGGAAGCTGCCCGACCTCCACGTGTTCGGTCGGGTGTCCCCGGAGGACAAGCTGCGCCTGGCCCGGCTCATGCAGCAGGAGGGCCTCATCGTCGCCATGACCGGCGACGCCGTGAACGATGCCGCCGCGCTGAAGCAGGCGGACATCGGCGTCGCCATGGGCAGCGGCAGCGAGGTCTCCAAGCAGGCGGCCCGCATGATCCTCACGGACGACAACTTCGGCACGCTCGTCCACGCCGTGCAGCTCGGCCGGACGATCTACTCCAAGGTCGTCTCCTACGTCCGCTACCAGATGACGCAGCTGCTCTCGCTCGTGCTCCTGTTCCTCGCCGCCACGGCGTTCGACATCAACAGCGGCGTGGCGATGACGCCGCTCATGGTGCTGTTCCTCAACTTCTTCATCTCGGTGTTCCCGGTGATGGTGATCATGGTGGACGCGGGCGATCCGGAGGTCATGCACCGGCCTCCCCGCGATCCGAAGGTGCCCATCACCAACCGGGCGGCCGTCATGCGGTGGGTCCTCTACGGAGGTGTCCTGTTCCTCGCCGGCCTCGTGCCGCTGGTGGCGGGACCGGACGAGCTGTTCACCGACGCGCCCAGCGCATCGATGACGATGTGCTTCGTGGTCATCGGCCTCGGCACGATCTTCAGCGGTCTGGTCATGCGGCGCGAGCCCTCGAGCGGCCTGACGCCCCCGATCCTCAGCGCGGTCAAGATCCTGGTCATCCCGACGGCGCTCCTGGTGCTGGCGACCGAGCTGGAGTTCATGCAGAAGGGCCTCCTCACGCAGGCCGCTGACCGGCCTGCAGTGGCTGGCCTGCATCGGCCTGGCGCTCGTCGTGCCGATCGTCGTCGAGGTGGACAAGTGGATCCGCCGCCGCCAGCAGCCGGCACCCGCGCCGCTCGACCCCGCCGGGGTCGTCAACCCGGGGAGGGCCGTGGCGGCCGCTGTCGCCAGTGGGTCGGCGACGCTCCCCGCTCGCGCTTGAACGCCCGGCTGAACGCCTCCGCCGACCGGGATCAGCCCTGGCCCTCGCCTGCTTCCTCGACCGCGCCGGCGCAGACGGTCGTCATCTCCGCGAGGTAGTCCTCGAGGGGCGGGAGACCGGCCTCCGCGCGGCGCTCGTCGACGGACGACTCGTCCGCGATCGGCGTCGCGGGGGCCGGAGATCCGTCTTCGGCGCAGCGCATCTGCGTCCCGTACTGCTGGTCCTCGCCGGCGGCGACGGCGACGCGATCCTCCAGATACGCCAGGTCGCCCTTGCTGGCCTGTCCCTCCTCCGCCGCCGCTCGCAACAGCTCGAGCGCCTGCCGTTGCAGGTCGGGGTCGAGATCGGCGTGCTGGGCGATCACCCAGGCCGCGGTCGATCCGTCCTCGCCGACGAGGTCGAATCCCGGCCAGCCGTGCTCGTCGAGGATCTCCGCCAACCGCTCGGTACGTGCGGTGTAGTTGTTCGTCGCCAGCTCACCGGTCTGCTCGGCCTGGTCCTCCTCCATCATGGCGAGGAGTTCACTCCGCAGCTCCGGCTCGGCGACGGTCGGGGTCTCGGTGACGGTCGCGGTGCCGTCGCTGCTGTCATCGCCGCCGCTCGAACACGCCAGCAACATCGCCGCCAGGACGAGGATGACTGCGCGTCGCACCCGCCGATGCTCGCGCGCTCAGCTGGTGCGTTCGAAGATCAGGTCGAAGTCCTTGCGCCAGGTGGTCCCTTGATCCTCAGAGGCATCCGTGTGGCTGACGATGCGGTCGCCTTCGACGCGGCCGACGAAGCGTTGATGGAAGTCGGGGTCGGTGCGCAGCATCGTCCAGTCGGCACCGTCGACGGTCAGCTCGAAGACCCGGAGAACGCCTCGCTCGTCGTGGTAGAGCACGACGAACTGGTCACTCGCGTCATTGCGTCCGAAGACGAAGTCCCACGTCGGCTTGCCGTCGATCTCGGCCTGGAGCCTGACGAACGAGTCTCCCAGCCAGTCACAGGTGGCCGTTCCGTAGGTGACCGTCGCCGGGTCGTCGAGCCACCACTGGTTGGTGATCGCCAGCGACCAGTCACCGACGAAGATCTCCGCCACGCGTTCGAGCTCCGTGTTCCGTTCCATGCGGTCTCTCCTCCGGTCGTTCACACGTGTGGTAGTGCAGCTTGGTGGTGAAGTCGTCGCCATGTCCGGACACGGGCGGCGTCGGGGGCCGCGCTCCGATCTGCTGCAGTGCCCGGGGTGGGGTTCGAACCCACACTCCACGTGCGGGGACGGGGGGTTTAAGCCCCCTGCGTCTGCCAGTTCCGCCACCCGGGCCGGGATCACGGTGACCGGACCGCGACGGTAGCCCCGGGACCGGCTGTGTCACGTTTGGACGCCGGAGAGCGTCATCAGGTGTGACACAGCCGACGAACGACCGACGGAGGAGTCCTGTCCCCACGAGCGATGAGTTCCCGGTGCGTCAGACGTCACAGGAAAGGATCTTCGTCCCAGGCGAGACTTGGGCAAGGATCGGCATCCCGCACCGAACCGGGCAGAACCCCCGCACCCGCAGAAAGGACCTGTGATGATCAGGCGCCTCGCACATGCTTGCTTCCGACACCGGCTGAGAGTCGTCATCGGCTGGGTCGTCGCCCTCATCATCTTGATGGTGGCGTCCGGCGCGGTGGGCACCGGGTACAGCTCGAGCTTCACGCTGCCGGACGTCGAGAGCAAGCGGGGCGTCGACATCCTGGAGGATCAGTTCGGCGGCCAGGGCGCGGGACAGGTGGGCAACATCGTGTTCCGGGCCGAGCAGGGCGTCGACGACCCTGCCGTCCAAGCGGCGATGGAACCGTTCCTGGCCGAGGTGGCCGAGCTGGACAACGTCCAGTCGCTGATCAGCCCCTACACGCCCGAAGGGGAGCAGCAGATCGCCCGTGAGGGGCCGAACGCGGGGCTCATCGCCTACGCGGAGCTCGAATCGCCGTTCGACGCGTCGTTCGAGGAGACGGGCGAGGTCGGTCGTCAGATCCGTGAGGCCATGCCGGAGCTGGACGGCGCTGCAGGTCGAGCTGGGCGGCGCGGCGTTCGCCGAGTTCGAGGTGCCGTCGTCCGAGGCGCTGGGCCTCGGGTTCGCCATCATCATCCTGATCATCGCCTTCGGCTCGGTGATCGCCATGGGGCTGCCCATCGGCGTGGCCCTGGCGGGCATCTTCTCCGGCACGCTCATCGCCGGCCTGCTGTCGCAGGTCATCACGATGCCGGAGTTCTCCTCGACGATCGGCGTGATGATCGGCCTCGGCGTCGGCATCGACTACGCGCTGTTCATCGTGACCCGGTTCCGGGAGAACCTGCACAAGGGCCACACCATCGAGACCGCCACGCTCGTCGCCATGGACACCGCCGGTCGCGCGGTGCTCTTCGCCGGCACGACCGTGGTCATCTCCCTCATGGGCATGCTGATCATGCAGCTCAGCTTCGTCTCAGGCCTGGCCATCGGCGCCGCCGTCGTCGTCCTCATGACGATGATCGCCTCGCTGACGCTGCTGCCCGCTCTGCTCGGCTTCGCCGGCTCCCGCATCGAGCTCACCCGCTGGCGGGGGCTGATCGCGGCCGGCCTCATCGCGCTGGCGCTCATCGGTGTCGGTCTCGGCATCCCGGCCCTGATCATGGTGACGCTGCCCCTGGCTGTCATCGTGCTGCTGGCCAGCATCGCCGTGAAGCCACTGCGCAAGCCGGTGCTCGAACGGGAGCAGAAGCCGCTGCGGGAGACCATCTCCTACCGGTGGAGCCGGGTCATCCAGCACCGGCCGTGGCCCGCCGTCATCCTCGGCGTCGCCATCCTCGTGACTCTCGCCCTGCCGATCCTCGGTCTGCGCCTCGGCTTCTCCGACGAGGGCAACTACCCCGCCGACACCACCACCCGCCAGGCCTACGACCTGCTGGCCGAGGGCTTCGGGCCGGGCTTCAACGGGCCGCTGATCCTCGCCAGTGAGGTCCCCGAGGGCACGGACCCGGCCGCCCTGCAGGCCGTGTCCGACGCCATCCAGGCCGACCCCGGCGTCGCCCGGGTGAGCCCGCCGATCACCAACGACGAGGCGAACCCGACCGCCGCGCTCTGGCGGGTGATCCCGACCGATGCGCCTCAGGACGCCGAGACGACGGACCTCGTCAACCGGCTGCGCGACGACGTCCTCCCCACGGCGACCGGTGACACCGGCCTCGACGTCGCCGTGGCCGGTGCCGTGGCCATCAACGTCGACTTCACCGAATACCTCTCCGAGCGGCTGCCCTGGTTCTTCGCCGCCGTGCTCGGCCTGTCGTTCATCCTGCTGATGGTCGTCTTCCGGTCGCTGCTGGTGCCGCTGAAGGCCGTCATCATGAACCTGTTGTCGATCGGCGCCGCCTACGGCATCACCGTCGCCGTCTTCCAATGGGGCTGGGGCTCCTCGCTGCTCAACATCGAGCCGGCCCCGATCGAACCCTTCGTTCCCATGATGCTGTTCGCCATCGTGTTCGGCCTCTCGATGGACTACGAGGTGTTCCTCCTCTCCCGCATCCGTGAGGAGTGGGACCGCACCGGTGACAGCAGGACCTCCGTGGCCGACGGTCTGGCCTCGACGGCTCGGGTCATCACCGCAGCCGCCGCCATCATGGTCGTGGTGTTCGGCAGCTTCATCGGCGAGTCCGACCGGGTCGTCAAGCTGTTCGGCCTCGGGCTGTCGATGGCGGTGCTCATCGACGCCACCATCGTCCGCCTGCTCCTCGTGCCCGCCACCATGGAGCTGCTGGGCGACCGGAACTGGTGGATGCCAGCCTGGCTGGGTCGCATCCTGCCCAAGATCCACATCGAGGCGCCGGACGACCTGGACGCCGAGCTGGCGCAGCTCAGCGAGGAAGAGCAGGCCCGCACCGGCGGCGCCTCTTGACGATGTGACGAGCGGGCGGGCGGTGTGGACACCGCCCGCTCCCCGTCACTGTCCCGCCGTCAGGGCGAGCGGTTCCACAGCAGTGAGAGGCCGACGGCCCCGAGCACGAGCAGTGCCCCGACGATGGCGAAGGCCACGCTGACCTCCCGGTCCTCGGTCTGCAGCTCGATCTCCCGGGGGAGGCTGGCGAACACGTCTCGCAGCTGATCGGCGTCTTCGGCGCGGTAGAAGGTGCCACCTGTCAGGTCGGCGACGGCCCGCAACGTCGGCTCGTCGATGAGGAGGAACTGCGTGGCACCGAGGCCACCACCACCGGTCCGGCCGCCGCCCGGGAACCCTCCCTCGCTGAACACGCCGGCGCCGATCTGATCGGGCAGGCAGACCATCTCGGTCGGCGTCGTCGTGCCGAACCCGATGGTGTAGATCCGCACCCGCCGGAGGGCGGCCTCCTGTGCGGCGGTGACCGGGTCCACGCCGCGGGTGTTGGCCCCGTCGGTGAGCAGCACCACGATGTCCGGCACGTACCCCGCGCCCGGCTCCGGCGGCTCGGGGTCCTCGACGTCGATGCGCCCCACACCGACGGGCGCCACGTCGGGGTTGACGGCCGCGATCGCGTCGAGAGCCTTCAGCGTCGCAGCGCCGATGACCGTGCCGCGGGCGGTGGTGAGGGTGTCGATCACCTCGATGAGCGCGTCCTTGTCCGTCGTGGGCGGCAGGACCACCTCGGCGAAACCCGCGAACGCCACGATGCCGATGCGCGTGCCCTCCACCTGCTCCTCCACGAAGGTGCGGGCCGCCTCCTGCGCCACGGCGAGCCGGTTGGGCTGCACGTCGGTGGCGCACATCGAGCGCGAGACGTCGAGGGCGAGGATGATCGAGGTCCGTCCGAGTGGCACCTCGACGGCCATCTGCGGCCGGGCCGTCGCGAACGCCAGCCCGGTCAGGCCGGCGAGGAACAGCGCCACGGGCACGTGCCGGCGCCAGCGGGAACGGCGGGGCAGCGCTTCCCGGACCAGCGCCACGTGCGAGAAGCGCACGGCCTGCGCGCGCCGACGCCGGAGCTGCCAGAGGTACGCGCCGAGGAGCAGCGGCACGGCCAGCAAGAGGAGCAGGGCGAGGGGCCAGGCGAAGGACACGGCTACACCAGCCTGCCGAACCACAGCAGCGAAAGCGTGGCGCCGACCACCAGCAGGAGCAGGCTGATGCCGGTCACGATCGCGGTGACCTCCCGGTACTCGGCCTCACGGACGAACTGCAGGTCGATCTGGTCGTAGACCTGCGCCAGCTCGTTGGCATCTTCGGCCTGGAAGTACTGCCCGTCCGTGACCGAGGCGATGTCCTCGAGCAGCTCCTCGTCGAGCGCGGTGGCCACGCTGAACCCGTCGACCTCCACGACCGTGCCGTCGGCGCTGCCCAGGCCGATCGGGTAGATCTTCACGCCCGCCACCGCCGCCAGCTCGGCCATGTCGAGCGGGTCCGGCTCGGTCGTGTTCTCGCCGTCGGAGAGCAGGATCACCGCCGACGAGCCGAAGTAGCCGATGTCGATGTCGTCGATGGCACCCTCGAGCGCCCCGGGCTCGACCTTGATCGGCCTGCCGCTGATCGCGTTCAGCGCGGTGAAGATGCCCTGCCCCAGCGACGTGGCGCCCTGCGTCGAGAGGCGGTCGATGGCGGCCAGCACCTCCTCGTCGGACCCGGTCGGTGGCAACGTGACCAGGCCGCCGTCGCTGAAGGCCACCACGCCGATCTTGATCGAGCCCGGTTGCTGCTCCACGAAGGTGCGGGCGGCCGCCTTCGCGGCTTCTATCCGGCTCGGTTCGAGATCGGTGGCCTGCATGCTGTTGGAGGCGTCGAAGGCCAGCACGACGGTCCCTTCCCGGCGCGGGATGCTCACGCTCGTCTCCGGTCGGGCGAAGGCGACGATGGCCAGGATGATGGCGGCGAGGAAGAAGGCGAACGGTATGTGACGCCGGCGCCTCCGCCGCTGGGCCGAGGCCGTGGGGACGAAGCCCTGGGCCGCCAGCTCGGCCGTCCGCTGGTCGCGGCGGCGCACGAGCGCGAGGTACCCCAGCACCAGGAAGGGCACGCCGAGCAGCAGCACCAGCATCCCTGGCCAGAGGAACGACATCAGCGGGGCCGCCTCCGCCGGGATTCGACGATGCGCACCAGCGCGTGGGCCAGATCGTCCTCCGTCGACACCTCGTACAGGTCGACGCCCGCCCGCCGGGCCGCGTCCTCGAGCTCGCTCTGGCGCCGGCGGGCCACGTCGTGGAAGCGGCGGCGGAACTCGGGATCGCTGGTGTCGACCGACAGCAGCTCGCCGGTCTCCGCGTCCTCGATGACGATCAGCCCGGCATCGGGGAGATCGAGCTCACGGGGATCGGACAGGCGGATCGCCACGAGCTCGTGGTGCTCGCCGAGGAGGGCCAGCGGGCGATCCCAGCCCGGGTCCGAGATGAAGTCGGAGACCAGCACGACGACCGAGCGGCGCTTGATGGTGCGGGCGGCAGCTTCGACGAGACCGGCGAGAGCCGTGGCCGTGCCGGTCGGCTCGGCGGGCCGCAGCAGCTCGCGGGTGAGGTGCAGCACCTGGTTGCGCCCGGTGCGGGGCGGGATCAGCCGCTCGACCTCGTTGTTGTAGAGGATGGCGCCCACCCGGTTCCCGCCCCGGGTCATCAACCGGGCCAGCACCGTCGACAGCTCGATCAGGACCTGCTCCTTCGAGCGGTCGGTCGGCCCGAACCCCATCGACGGGGACCGGTCGAGCAGCAACCAGGCCGTCAGCTCCCGGTCCTCCAGGTAGGTGCGGACGAACGGCGAGTCCATGCGGGCGGTGACGTTCCAGTCGATGTGGCGCACGTCGTCGCCCGGCTCGTACTCCCGCAGGTCCGCGAAGTCGATGCCGACGCCGTGGAACAGCGTGCGGTAGTCGCCTTGCAGGCGGCCGTCGAGCCGGCGGATCACCCGCCACTCGAGCCGGCGCAGGACCCGCTCAGGCGTCGAGGACGGGGCGATCGAGCGGGTCGGGCCGGGGTCGGCGCTCATGGAGGGGTACCTCGGGGAGGGCGATCTGGCCCAGCACCGCGCTGAGCACTTGATCGGCGGTGACGTCGTCGGCCAGTGCCTCGTACGAGAGCACGACTCGGTGGCGGAGGACGTCGAGCGCCAGGTCGCGGACGTCCATGGGCAGTGCGTAGTGGCGGCCCCGCACGAAGGCCAGGGCCTTGGCGGCCAGGATCATGTTGATGGAGGCCCGGGGGCTGGCGCCGTAGGTGACGTAGCGGGCCAGGTCGCCGAGGCCGACGGAGGCGGGATCACGCGAGGCGCCCACCACCCGCACCACGTACTCGATCAGCGCCGGGTCGACGTACACGGCGTCGGCCATGCGCTGGAGCTCCACGAGCTGGGTGGTGTCGATGACCCGCTGGGTCGGCTCCAGGGCCCCCGTCATGCGCTCGACGATGACGAACTCCTCGGTCGGTGTCGGGTAGCCGACGAGGACCTTGAGCATGAAACGATCGAGCTGCGCCTCGGGGAGCGGGTAGGTGCCCTCGGTCTCGATGGGGTTCTGCGTCGCCAGGACGAGGAAGGGCTCGGGCACGGCCCGGGTCTCGCGGCCGATGGTGACCTGGCGCTCCTGCATGACCTCCAGGAGCGCGCTCTGCACCTTGGCCGGCGCCCGGTTGATCTCGTCGGCCAGGAGCAGGTTGGTGTGCACGGGGCCCAGCGAGGTCTGGAACTCGCCCAGCTTCTGGTTGTAGATGCGGGTGCCGACGAGGTCTGCGGGGACCAGGTCCGGCGTGAACTGGATGCGCTGGAACTGGCCGCCGATCGTCTGGGCCAGCGTCTTGATGGCCATGGTCTTGGCCAGGCCGGGGACGCCCTCGACGAGGATGTGGCCTCGCGCCAGGAGCGCCACGATGAGCCGTTCCAGGAGCTCGTCCTGGCCCACGATGAACTTCTTCACCTGGTAGACGACGTGCTCCATCGGCTTCGGGTCGGCGAGCGGATGGTCCATGGACGTGGCGGTCTCCTCCTCTAGAAAACCCCACCGGAAGCAGAGCTTCCGGCGGGGACCCCGAAAGTCCCACGCGGGCTGACACAGTGTCTCAAGTCGCTCGACCCACCCATCTCTAGAGCGCCGGCCCGGCCGCGCCGCCGGTGGCGGCTCCGATCGGGACAGCGAAGCCGATACCGATGAAGTAGCCCTGCTCGGACGGGTTGGCGAGAGCGGTGACGATGCCGATCACCTGCCCGTCGCGGTTGAGCAACGGGCCACCCGAGTTGCCGCGGTTGACGGCGGCGTCGAACTGGATGAGGCCTCTCAGGGTCTGTCCGTTCCCGATGGGGATGGCCCGCTCGAGGCCGGAGATGACACCGGCGGTGAGGGAACCGACCAGCCCCAGCGGGTGCCCGACGGCGAACGTCTCGTCACCGACACGGAGGCCGCTGCCGCCCAGCACGGCCGGCACGATCACCTCCGGCGCACGATCGGCCTCGAGGACGGCGATGTCGTTCTCCGCGTCCTCGGACGCCACCGTGGCCATGGCCTCGGTCCCGTCGGCGAACGTCACCTCGATCTGGCTGGCGCCGGCGACGACGTGGCGGGCGGTGAGGATCGCTCCGTCCGCGTTCACGATCACGCCGGACCCCAGGCCCTCGAGGGCACCGCCGTCGTCCTCGGCTTCGTCCTCCGACCGTCCGGCGCGGATCACGACCAGCGACGGCACGATCGTCTCGTACACCTGGGCGGAACGGGCAGGCTCGGCCGCTGCCTCCTCGAGTCCCTCGGCGACGGCGTCCTCGGCGATCTCCGCCACCTCCGACCTGGACGGGGGCGCTTCCGCCGAGTCGTCCCTGCCGACCAGCAGCCACGCACCGAGTGCGACAGCGAGGAGACCGACGCCCACCCCCAACCAGAGGCGTCGCGACCGCGGCTGACGCGTCACGCCTGGACCGTATCCCCCTGGCGCCGAGGCGCGCCGTCGGGAGCCTCCACCGGACCGCGTGAGGCGGCGAGGTGGCCGTTCAGGTGTCCGACAGGATGCGGAAGGCGTCGTCCGCGTCGGCCGACTTGACCTCGACCGCGATGCCCAACGGCAGCTCGACGGTCGGGATGGTGCCGCCTTCGGCCTGGTTGAGGACCGCTGACTCGATGCCGAAGGCCCGCAGCTTCGCCATCGCGATCTCCGCCTCGCCGATGTCGACGAAGGTGGCGACGATCACGGGCTCACGATGGTCCACACCGTCGACCGGCGGCTCGCTCATGCCGGCACCGTAGCCGGAGTCGCCGACCGGAGGACCTCCGGCAGCTCCTCGGAGCACACGATCGTCAACTCCTGGACGGCCCGGGTCAGCGCGACGTAGACGAGGCGGGCGCCCCGCTCGGAGCCGTCGAGGACCTCGTTCGGTTCGACCACCACGACGCCGTCGAGCTCGAGGCCCTTGACCTCCTCGTAGCCGAAGACCGGGACCTCGTCGTCGGCGAGGTGCTGGACGTGCCCCACGGCGCGCAGCTCGACCGCGGCGAGAGCCTCGGCCAGCCGGGCGTGCCACCGGGAGCCGGCGATCACGCCGGTCAGGCGATGGTGGCGGCGCAGGGCCACCACCTCGGCGGCCGCGGCCGAGGCGGGATCGGCCGAGCGGCGGACGGCCGGCGGGTGGCCGTCCTGGCGGACGGAGCGACTGGCGGGCACCGCCACACCGGTGGACGGCAGCAGGCGGTTGGCCACGTCCAGGATGGGCGCGGGCACGCGGTAGCCGATCGTCAGGTGCTCGACGCGCGCCGACCCGACGGCCCCGAGGTTCGCGATGACGTCGTCCCAGGACGCCTGGCCGGCGGGACCGGTCGACTGGGCGAGATCGCCGAGGATCGTCAGCGACCCGCTGGGACAGCGGCGGGCCACCGCGGACAGGGCCAGCGCGGAGAGATCCTGCGCCTCGTCCACCACGACGTGGCCCACGGTCGCCGGGAGTCCGTTCAGCAGGGAGTTGGCCGTGTCCAGCAGCACCTGGTCGGCCGGCGTCCACCGCTTCGGCCGTCCCGTGCGGGTGAGGACCAGGGCCTGGTCCTCGGCGCTGAGGAGCCCGTCGGCGGCGGAGGCGAGGACCTCGGGCCGCGAGAGCAGCCGCTCGACGAGGGCGCGGGGCCGGACGATCGGCCAGGCCCGGGCGAGCGCGGCCCGGACGTTCGGGACGTCACTCCAGACGCCGTCCCGGCCGGTCCGGCGGCGCAACGCCTGTTCGGCCACGACCCGCAGCGACTCCCGGCGCCGGTTGAGCGGCTGGGTGCCGGCGAGGGCCGCCGAGATCCACTCCTCCACCTGCTGCGGCTCGACGACGACGCTCGTCGAGCCCAGCGGGTCCCGGACCGTCTCGGCCGGAGGGCTGATCTGGGCGAGGGCGGCCCGCTCGAGGACCGTGATCATGACCGCCCGACCCTTCACCCGTGCCGCGGCGACCGAATCCTCCCCGGTCACTTCGACCCGGGGATGGCCAGCTCGCCGACCGTCCGCTGTTGCACCGACCGCTCGCCGAGCGACGGGAGCACGTTGGCGATGTAGTCCAGGAAAACCCGGTTCGGTCCGACCACCAGGACTCCCTCGCGGGCCAGCAGCCGGCGGTGCTCGAACAGCAGGTAGGCGGCGCGGTGCAGCCCGACGGCCGTCTTGCCCGTCCCGGGGCCGCCCTGCACGATGACCGCACCCTCCAGGGGAGCCCGGATGATGTGGTCCTGCTCGGCCTGGATGGTGGCCACGATCTCCCGCATCGCCCCGCTGCGGGCGGCGCCGATCTCGGCCAGGACCGGATCGGGGATGCCACTGGCGACGTCGGCGGCCTCCGGGTCATCGAGGTGCTCGTCGAGATAGGCGGTGAGTTCGACCATCGGCCATCGTGAAGCGCCGGCGCCGGTGCAGACCGAGCGGGTCGTGGACCGTGGCCCGGTAGAAGGGCGCCGCCACGGCGGCCCGCCAGTCGATGACGACCGGATCGTGACGGTCGTCCTCGATGTGCCGGCGGCCCACGTACCAGCGCTCACCCGTCTCCTCGTCGAGGCGCCCGAAGAAGTCACCCGCGCCGGGCTGGGCCAGGTCGACCAGCGCTTCGGCGACCACCATCTCGATGTACTCCTGCGTGATGTCGTCGGCGGCCCCCTCCCCCGCGGCCAGCGCCTCGAGGCGGCGCACCATCTCGATCCCGGCACCGGTGCGCGTGGGCGAGGTGGGCCTGCTCGGCCGGCAGGTCGGGGAACAGCACGGACACAGGGGTCGGACAGTCTGCCCGAACCGCCGCGCCCGCGTCTCAGGGGTTTCGGCTCCGGAGCAGGACCAGCGATCTGCCTTCCAGCTCCAACGGCGCACCGGGGACGACGGCCCGGTCACCTTCGACCGCCCAGGCGCGGGTGTCGACCTCCATCGTCCACGCCTCACCCCACCGAGCGTCGGGAACGGTGAAGGTCAGGGGCTCGGCGCCGGCGTGCACGCACAGCACGAAGGAGTCGTCCACGATCTTCTCGCCCCGGCGGCCCGGCTCCGTGATGGCCTGGCCGTTCAGGAACACCATGAGCGAGCGGGTGGCGGACACGCTCCAGTCCTGGTCGTTCATCACCTCGCCCGTCGAGGTGAACCACTCGATGTCCTCCACCTGCGAGCCGTGGATGGCCCGACCCTGGAAGAACCTCCGCCGGCGCAGGACGGGATGGTCGCGGCGCAGCCGGACCAGCCCGATCACGAAGGCGAGGAGGCCCTGGTCCACGTGGCTCCAGTCGATCCACGAGATCTCGTTGTCCTGGCAGTAGGCGTTGTTGTTGCCGCCCTGGGTCCGACCGAGCTCGTCCCCGGCCAGCAGCATGGGGATGCCCTGGGCCAGCAGGAGCGTGGCGAGGAAGTTGCGGATCTGGCGGTCCCGCAGCGCCTGGATCTGCGGATCGTCCGTCGGGCCCCTCCACGCCGCAGTTCCACGACCGGTTGTGGCTGTCCCCGTCGGCGTTGCCCTCGCCGTTGGCCTCGTTGTGCTTCTCGTTGTAGGAGACGAGGTCCCGCAACGTGAAGCCGTCGTGCGCGGTGACGAAGTTGACGCTCGCGTAGGGCTTGCGCCCGTTCGACTGGTAGAGGTCCGACGAGCCCGTGAGCCGGTAGGCCACCTCGGCCAGGCCCTGCTCCTCACCCCGCCAGAAGTCCCGGACGCAGTCGCGGTACTTGCCGTTCCACTCCGCCCACAGCGGCGGGAAGTTGCCGACCTGGTAGCCGCCCTCCCCCACGTCCCACGGCTCGGCGATGAGCTTGACCTGGCTGATGACCGGGTCCTGCTGGATGAGGTCGAAGAAGGCGGACAGCCGGTCGACCTCGTGCAGCTCCCGGGCCAGCGTGGCGGCGAGATCGAACCGGAACCCGTCGATGTGCATCTCCGTCACCCAGTAGCGCAGGCTGTCCATCACGAGCTGCAGCGTGTGGGGGTTGCGCATGTTGAGCGAGTTGCCCGTGCCCGTGTAGTCCATGTAGAGGGAGCGGTCACCGGTCACCAGGCGGTAGTAGGCCGGGTTGTCGATCCCCTTGAAGGCCAGCGTCGGGCCCAGGTGGCTGCCCTCGGCCGTGTGGTTGTAGACGACGTCGAGGATCACCTCGATGCCCGCCTCGTGGAGCGTGCGGACCATCGACTTGAACTCCTGCACCTGCTGGCCGACGCCCGGGCGGGAGGCGTACTCGTCGTGGGGCGCGAAGAAGCCGATCGAGTTGTAGCCCCAGTAGTTGCGCAGGCCGGCGTCGACCAGACGGGCGTCGTGCACGAACTGGTGGACGGGCATCAGCTCGAGCGCGGTGATGCCGAGGCGCCGCAGGTGTTCGAGGAAGGCAGGGTGCGCGATGCCGCTGTACGTGCCCCGCAGCTCGAGCTCGATGTCGGGATGGAGGTACGTGGCCCCCTTGACGTGGGCCTCGTAGACGACGGTGTCGCTCAGGACGGTGCGGGGGCGACGGTCACCGGCCCAGTCGAAGAACGGGTCGGCCACGACGGAGCGGGGGGCGTAAGGGGCGCTGTCCGTGGTCTCGGGAGCCATCGGGTCAGCCGCCCGATGGGAGTAGAGCGACGGGTGCCAGCGCATGGTGCCGTCGATGGCCTTGGCGTACGGGTCCAGCAGGAGCTTCGCCGGGTTCCCCCGCAGGCCCCGGCGCGGGTCCCACGGCGCCTGGACGCGGTAGCCGTAGTGCTGGCCCGGCCGCACGTCGGGCAGGTAGGCGTGGAAGCACAGCGCCGTCCGCTCGGTGAGCGCGACGCGCTCCTCGTTGTGGTCGTCGAACAGGCAGAGCTCGACGCCGTCGGCGACCTCCGAGTAGAGCGAGAAGTTCGTCCCCGCGCCGTCGTAGGTCGCGCCGAGCGGGAAGGGCCGGCCCGGCCAGACCCGCCGGGTGCTCGAGATGGCCTTCCGCTTCGGCATCGCACCAGCATGCCGCGCCCCACCGGCCGGCGAGCGGTCCCCGCTCACGCCACCTGCTGCGCGTGGCCTGCCTGGCCGGGTGGATCCTCCGCGACCGCCCGCCACAGGACGTCCCGGGCCCGGTCAGCGGGCGGGCCGACCAGGCCGTTGGCCGCCACGATCCCCTCGACCATGTCGGACACGACCGGCAGCCACGGCCGGCCCCGCACCCGCACGGCGACGGTGACCCGACCGGCCCGGGTCTGCAAGGTCCGGTCGGCGCCGACCAGTCGGGGTGGGCTGCGGAAGCCGGGCGCGGTGAGGCCGGCCCCCCGCGCCGCCTGGGCCAGCTCTCGCGCGGCCAGGGCGAAGCGGGCGGTGGTGGCGGCCTCCATCGGATCGATCATGACCGGTGGGTGTCGCAGAGTTGCCCGAGCACCCGTGCGCCGGGCGCGCACGCTCACCCTCGGAACGCGTTCTCGCGGGGCTGGGTTGCGGATACCGCAACTCAATGCCGCGAGAACACTCAGGGGGCGCGTGCGGGGCCCGGATCGCACCGACGCGCCCCCGTCACTCGCTCCGCAGGCCCTCCGCCGGTCGGGCCCTGGCGGCGAGCCGGGCGGGGAGCTCGGCCGCCAGCACGGCCAGCAGCAGGCCGCCGACCACCACGCCGGCGATGGGCAGCCACGCGCCGGACGGGTCGGGGACGACGCCGAGCCGCTCGGCGAACGCCCGCCACAACGCACGCCCCACGATCACCCCTGCCGGCACGGCCAGCACGACCGCGGCGACCATGGTGGCGACGGACTGCACGCGCACCGACGTCCGCACGTGCGCCCCGCTGAAGCCGAGCGCCCGCAGGATCGCCAGCTCGTGCCGGCGGGCGCGCGTCGCCGCCCACGAGGCCAGCAGCAGCCCGGCCGCCACGGCGATGGCGAACACGACGCACACCGCGATCGGGATGGCGAGCATCGAACGGGCGTCGACGATCTCGGACGGGCGGACCGCGGACGTGAACGCGGTGACATAGGTGATGCCTGATCGGGCGGCGACGAGGTCGTGCACGCGCTCCTCCGCGGCGGCGTCCGCGCCGGGCACGAGCTCGGCGCCCACGAACGAGGCCGCGAACGGGCGCTGGTCGGCGGGCAGCGCGGCCTCGGGGAGGAGCACGCCCGAGCCGGTGGAGACGCGCTCGGCCTGGTACGGCCCGAGCGTCGGGAACACCGTCTCACCGGTGACCGTGACGACCTCCGAAGGACCTTCGATGCCGTGCAGTTCGACCTGGTCACCGACCTCGACGCCGAGCTCGCGCGCCGTCGTCCGGCCGATGGCGATCTCGCCGGGCGCGCTCGGCAGCCGACCCGACAGCACGGGCAGATCGACATCGGCGGTGGCGTCGTACCCGACGATCGCCGTGACCGGTTCGCCCTTCAGGCTCCAGCCGGGCTGGATGGCGAAGGCCGTCCAGCGGGCAACATCAGCGCTCTCGTCGAGCTGCTCGGCGAGGCCGTCGACATCCAGCCCGCCGTAGCCCAGGTTGTGGACGGCCGCGACGTCCCACGGCCAGCCGTAGGCGCGCGGCGTCGACAACAGCGTGGACAGGCTGGCGGCGAAGACGGCCGTGGCGACGAACGTTCCCGTGAGGACGGCGACGCCGGCCACGACGGGGATGGCAGCGCGCGAGCCGTACGCGGCGCCCACGCCGTCGGCGACCGCCGGAGAGCCGATGCGTCCGCGCCAGGCGAGACGGGCCGCCTCGGTCCGGCCAGGGGGCCGGGCGGCGCGGCGGGCCGACAACAGCGCGAGCCCGACCACGGCCAGCGTGGTGACGACGATCAGGCCGGCGACCGCGGCGAGGACGACGCCGCTCAATCGCCTCGCCGGGTCCGGCTCGACGACGCCCACCATGCCGACCGGACCTCGGTCGAAGAGCCAGCCGGTGGCGATCCCGACCGCGCCACCGACGAGCACCGCAAGGACCAGGGGGACGGCGGTCACGAGCGCCCGTTGGAGCGAGCCGATGCCGAGCTGGTGCCACTGGCGCTGGTCGGGCCGGGTCCGCCGGAGCTCACGGGCGGCGACGAGGCAGGCCAGCACGATCGTCACCGCGGCCAGCGCGGCACCGAGCACCGCGAGGGCGGTCACCGTCGGCCCGATCGCTTGCGCCACGCGGTCCGACGTCCGTGCCGTCTCCGTGGAGAAGAGCTCGTAGGCCGGGACTTCGATCCCCTCCTCCGCGGCGTCGGTGGCCTGCGGACTCAACGCGGCCGCCCGGCGGACGTACTCGTCCAGAGCGGGCCGCACGTCGGCCGCGCCGTCCGTCATCGAGAGCGAATAGAGGAGGTAGTTGCTGGCGCACGGAGTCTCGGTCAGCGCGGCGATCATCTCGTCGTACGTCACCGATGCCACCTGGACGTCGAGCAGCGGGCAGGTGTAGCGGGCAGCGAGGTCGGCCGAGAGGATGGCCACACCGCGCTCGTACAGGTCGTCCGGCAGAACCTCGTCCGGCATCGTGACGATCCCCACGAGCTCGACCTGTTCGACACCGACGGTTTGGACCTCCTCCGCGAGGTAGGCCTCGTAGTCGCCCTCGACAGCGGACTCCAGGAGGACACCCTCCCAGAACGCCATCGGCGTGGTGTCGCCGACCTCCAGGCCGCCGACCACCTCGGCCAGGGCGGCGGTCATGACCATCTCGTCGGGTCCGGTCGGCAACCGGCCCTCCACCACGATCGGACGGTCCATGTCGACGTATCCGCCGTCGGGCGACCCGACGACCGCGCCGAGGATCGGGATGCTGTCGGGATCGTCGACGGCGGCCCGCGGCCGCGGGGCGCCATCATCCGGCGAGATCGTGAGGAGCGCGGAGACCGTCACCTGCTCGACGCCGGGCAGGGACCGGATGACGCTGTCGATCTCACGCGTCGCCCACGACGGGTTGATCACGACATCGCCGATGTCGGCGCGGCGCTGGTAGGCGCCGTACGCATCGGCCGTGCGCTGGCTGGCGGCGAGCGCCAGCATCGTGCCGGTAACCCCGACAGCGAGGACGACCGCCAGGGGCACCACCGCCAGGACCCTCCGCCGTAGCCAGCGGACCGCCAACCAGCGTGTGGCGGCCCAACTGCCGCCCGCCCTGCGGTCACCGGCCGTCTCGGCGCTCTCAGGGGCTGCGACGAGCTGCGCCGTGGCCATCAGCCCGACAGTACGAGGCACGGTCCGAGTCGTGAACCGTGGCAGCCCCTCGCCGAGAGGGGTGCCAGCCTCCCGCGGGCGACCGTCCCCATTCTGCGCGACACCCCCTCGGTACCGTTCCCGTCGTGACCTCGCCCACCGTCCTCACCGCCGCGCAGCAGGCGCTCGTCGCCCTGCTCGGGCGACCCGAGCAGCCGCCGACGTTCGCGGCCGGCCTGGGCGAGGAGCTGCAGGCGGAGCTGGAGGACGAGCTGGCACCGGTGGCGTCGGTCTACACCCCCGCCGATCCGCTCTGGGTCAGCAAGCACGCCCTGGCCATGGTCCACGGCTGCGAGGCCCACTACGTCGATGCCGAGCGGCGACCCTTCACGTGGACCGTCGCCGCGGCCCGGGGCACGGTGGCCCACAAGGCCATCGAGCTGAGCGTCCACTGGCGCGGCGAGGCGCCGCCGATGGATCTCGTCGACGAGGCCATCGCCCGCCTCATCCAGGCCGACGGCGCCGGGCTCCAGCGGTTCCTGGAGCGGCTCGACGAGGGAGACCGGTCCGAGCTCCGGGGTGCCGCGGTCGATCTGGTCAGTCGCTTCCAGGAGTGCTTCCCGCCCTTGAAGGCGGCGTGGATCCCGGTGACGGAGAGCCGGGCCCGGGTGGAGCTCCTCGGTGGAGCGGTCATCCTCTCCGGCAAGACCGACCTCAGCCTCGGCCGGCCGATCGGCTCGGTCGCCAACAAGGTCATCATCGACCTCAAGTCCGGTCGCCCCAGCACGACGCACCGCGAGGATCTCCGCTTCTACGCCCTGCTGGAGACCATCAAGCTGGGGGTGCCGCCCCGCCAGCTGGCCTCGTACTACCTGGAGTCGGCCCGGGCGCATCCCGAGGATGTGACGGTGGCGCTGCTGCAGTCGGCGCTGCGCCGCACCGTCGACGGGATCACCAAGATCGTCGAACTGGCCGCGGAGGCCCGTGCCCCGTCCGTGCTGGCGGGGCCGGCATGCCGCTGGTGCCCGATCAGCGACGACTGCCCCGACGGGCGCGCCGAGCTGCAGCGGCAGGACGACGACGGCAACGGGTCGTGGTGAGGGCGCCGGTCCCGTCAGGCGCGTTCGGGGGCGGGGCTCATCAGCGCCACCGCGGCGCCCAGCCCCGCCTCGCGGCGCACGGTGGCGATGTGCCGGTCGCGTTGGACGGCGGGCTTGACCGGCCCGAGCAGGTCTCCGAGGTGGTGCGCCGCCGCGTCGAGATCTCTCACGGTGAGCGCCAGGCCATAGAAGCGCGCCGGACCGTCCCCACCCGGCTCCGGCGACTCGGCCGACACCACCTCGAGGACCACCTCGCCCAACCGGAAGAAGGCTTGACGCACCGGCGACCCACCGGCCTCGCCATCGCGGATGCGCAGCAACGGGACGCCGACCTGGTCCTCCACGGCCGCGATCGTGCGATCGAGATCCGGGGTGAGGACGACGACGTGGTCGATCCCGGTGACACCGAGCGCGCCGTCCGCGGCCGGCGGGGTCGCTCCGGATGGCGCCGGGCCGACGGCGGTCGGCAGCCCGTCGACGTCGGTGTCGGTCGTCGGCGACGGCCGCTCCCGATCCCCGATCGAGCACCCACGATCGCACCCCCGGCGGCCCGAGCGTGGGGTCGACCCGCAGCTGCACCGATCCCAGCCAGCCCAGGCCGTCGGCGACGAGCGGCACGCCCGCTGCCCGCCACGCGTCCGGATCGGCGGAGACATGCAGCTCGACCAAGCGCGTCACACGCCTGCGTCCACGCCGAGCTGCCAGGTGAAGAACGCGAGGACGTCCGCCAGCTCGTCCGCCTGCTTGTGCAGCGGCTTGCCCTTGCCGTGACCGGCGCGGCTCTCCTGGTGCAGGAGGATCGGTCGCTCGTGGGGGCACGACGTGGCCGTCTGCAGCAACGCCGCCATCTTGCGGGCGTGGAGGGGATCGACCCGGCTGTCGCCCTCAGCGGTCGTCAGCAGCACGGCCGGGTAGCACACGCCGTCTCGGACGTGGTGGTACGGCGAGTAGCCGAGCAACCAGTCGAGCTCTTCGGCGACATCGGGGTCGCCGTACTCGTCCGTCCAGAGCCGGGCGACGAGGAACCGTGGGTAGCGCACCATGTCCAGCAGCGGGACGGCGCAGTGGACGGCCCGGCAGAGGTCGGGACGCTGGGTGAGCGCAGCCCCCACCAGCAGACCGCCGTTCGAGCCGCCGCGGATGGCCAGCCGATCACGCGCCGTCCGGCGGGTGGCGACCAGATGGTCGGCCGCAGCGTGGAAGTCGTCGAACACGTTCTGCTTGTGCTCCCGCCGCCCCGCCTGGTGCCACTCCTCGCCTTGCTCGTGGCCACCGCGCAGGCCGGCCACCGCGAACAGGCCGCCGGCTTCCGCCCAGGCGGCGATCGTCGGCGACCAGGCCGGGCTCTCGGTGAGGGCGAACCCCCCGTAGCCGGTGAGGATGCACGGCGTGTCGTCGTCGGGAGGCTGGTCGTCGCGGTGCACCGTGAACAGGCCGACCTCGGTGCCGTCCGCGGACGAATACGTCTCTTGCGTCACCGCGAACGTGGTCTCGAACACCGACTCACCCTCGGTGCGCCCGTGGGGCGCGAGGGTGGTCCCGCCCTCCCACCGGAAGAGGCTGGCCGGGAGGGTGAAGCCCTCGATCTGCAGGAAGGCCAGCGGTTCGTCCCGCGTGCCGTCGATGCCCACCACCGAGCACAGCTCGGGCAGCGCGACGTCCCCGATCTCCCGGCCACCGCGATCGTGGTGGGTCACGCGGGCCACCGCGCGCTCCATGCGCACGACGAGCATGCCGTCCGTGACCGGCTCGGCGTGCTGCACGACGCCATCGCCCTCCGGCACGAGTGTCGTCCACCCATCCGGCTCAGTCGCCTCGTCGATCGGGATGGCGACGACCCGCCCGCGGGCGGCCTCGAACGTGGTGATGGCCAGCAGGCGCTCACCGTCGAACCAGGCCTGCGTCGTCGCGTCGACCCCGCCGATGAGGGTGCGCCATTCGCCGCTGGCGGTGTCCTGGAGGTGCAGGTCGGTCCGTGACCAGCCCACCAGCGCGCTGACCAGCACATGGCGGCCGTCGGGGGAGGCGGCGACGTCAGCCCACGTCTCGGGCGTCGGCAGATCGTCCCAGACGACCTCGTCCTCCGCCCACGGCCGGCCCAGGTGGTGGCGGAAGATCTTGCGGTTGTACTGATCACCTTCCGGATAGCGCGCGTAGAGGAAGGTGTCCTCGCCCGGCAGCCAGGCCACGCTCGCCGCTCGGGTGTCCGGGATCTCGTCGGTGTGGTGCTGGCCGGTGGCGACGTCGATCACTCGCAGGACGCTGCGCTCGTCACCGCCCTCCGAGACGCCGTACGCGACGAGGGCACCGCTGGGCGAGGGGTGGTACCAGTCGATCGCCGCCGTGGCGTCGGCCACGAGGCGGGCAGGATCGACGAGCAGGCGCGCCGGGCCGGTCGGATCGTCGGCCGAACGGACGACGAGGACGAACTGCTTCTGCCCGCCACCCCGCTCCAGTGCGAACACGCAGCGCCCCGCCAGGCGCACTTCGGTCGAGACCGGGAGCTCCAGCAGGGTGACCAGGCGGTCCAGCCAGGCTCGGCGGTCGGGCAGGGCGTCGAGCGCCAGCCTCGTCCGCTCGTTCTGCTCCTGGACCCAGGCGGCGACCTCAGGGGCCTCGCCGTCCTCCAGCCAACGGTAAGGGTCGGGGACCTTCCGGCCGTGGAGCACGTCCACCACGTCGTCCCGCCGGGATGGCGGGGCCGGCGTCAGCACCGCATCCAGATCAGCGTCGCGGCGACACGCCGGTCAACGCCCCATGTTGGGGCGCTTGCCGTGGTTGGCCTTGGAGCGACGCAGGCGCGCCTTCTTCTTCTTGGTCTTCTTCGACATGAGGAGCCAGCCTACGGCGTCGCCCCCATCCTCACCCAGGTCGGACTCCCGGGTCCCGTGACCTCTGTGCGGATGGCCGCTTGACCAGACGAACACCTGTTCGTACACTCCCGACCATGGCGGAACGGTTGACGACACACGAGGTGGAGGGGTTGGCGCGATCGATGGCCATGGCTCCCCTGTCGGGCGAGAGCGTGGGGCGCCTGATGAAGAGCCACGCGGCGCTGTCGCGGGACTGGTCGGAGGTGGAGGAGCTGCTCGTCCGGCTGGCGCCGGCGTGGGCGGAGGTGCGATCGATCCTGAACGAGCTCAACCGCGTCCTCGGGCCGTGACCCGGGGCCCGCGCCAGGTCAGGCCGCCTCGGAGGTCTCCGTCCAGGCCAGCAGGTCCTCGATCGGCCAGGTGTTGATCACCCGCTCGACGGGCACCCCGCTGGCCGCGGCCTTCTCGCAACCGTGCGGCTGCCACTCGAGCTGGCCCGTGGCGTGCGCATCGGAGTCGATCGAGACGAAGCAGCCGTACGACAGCGCAAGGTCGAGCAGCTCCTTGGGCGGATCGAGCCGTTCCGGCCGGCTGTTGATCTCGACCGCCGTGCCGTACTGCGCGCACGCCGCGAAGACGTAGTCCGCGTCGAACACCGACTCCGGTCGCTTGCCGATGAGACGGCCGGTGCAGTGACCGAGGATGTCGACGTGCGGAGAGGCAGCGGCGAGGATCATGCGCTGCGTCATCAACGGACGCTCCATACGCAACTTGGAGTGGACGCTGGCCACGACCACGTCCAGCCGGGCCAGCAGGTCGTCGTCCAGGTCGAGCTGGCCGTCTTCGAGGATGTCCACCTCCATCCCGGTCAGGATGCGGAACGGGGCCAGCTGCTCGTTGAGCGCGGCGAGGTCCTCGAACTGGGCGAGCAACCGCTCACGGTTGAGCCCGTGGGCGATCGTCAGGCGGGGCGAATGGTCGGTCAGGACCATGTACTCGTGCCCCAGGGAGATGGCCGTGGTCGCCATCTCCTCGATGGTCGCCCCACCGTCGCTCCAGGTCGAGTGCAGGTGGCAGTCCCCCCGCAGGGCGTCGCGGTACACCTGCGCCTCGGGGGACACCTCGATCACCGTCTCGGCCTCGAGCTTCGTGAGGTAGGCCGGGACCTCCCCGTCGAGGGCTTCCTTGATCACCCGCGCCGTCGAGTCGCCGATGCCGGGGAGGTCGGTCAGCGTCCCAGCCGTGGCCCGCTCCGCCAGCTCGTCCGGATCGGTGGTGCGGACGACGTCCAGTGCCCGCACCCAGGCCTTCGTCTTGAAGCCGGTGACGTGGGCCCGGTCCAGGCAGTGGACGATCCGTTGCAGGGCTTCGGCGGGGGTCACCCGGCCAGGCTAGAGCGGAGGCTGGCGCTTGGCCGGAGGCTTCTCGCGGCGAGCGGTCTCGTCCTGCGAGACAGGACGCCGCGAGAACCGATCGGGTCGTCCGTGCGCCCGAGCGCGCCCTACGGTCGCCGGTCGTGATCAGGCCCGCCGCCCCATCGGACGTCCCGGCGGTGCTCGGGCTCATCCGCGAGCTGGCCGAGTACGAGCGGGAGCCCGACGCCGTCGAGGCCACCGAGGACCAGCTCCACCAGGTCCTGTTCGGGCCCCACCCCACGGTCTTCTGCGACGTCGTCGAGATCGACGGCGTCATGGTCGGCATGGCGATCTGGTTCCTCAACTTCTCGACCTGGCTCGGCCGGAACGGCATCTACCTCGAGGACCTGTACGTCACGCCCGCCCATCGGGGAGCCGGTCACGGCAAGGCGCTGCTCGCCCACCTCGCCCGCCGGTGCGTCGACGCCGGCTACGGGCGGCTCGAGTGGTCCGTGCTCGACTGGAACACGCCCGCCATCGACTTCTACGTCGGACTCGGCGCCACCGGCATGGACGAGTGGACGACCCACCGGGTCACCGGCGACGCCCTCGTCACCCTGGCCCGGCAGACAACCGGGCCGTGAACCCGTAGCCTCATCGGTCCGCATGGAACGCTTCGGCCTCGTCGGCCTCCCCAACGCCGGGAAGTCCTCCCTGTTCAACGCCCTCACGGGGGGCGACGCGCCGGTGGCCGCCCATCCCTACTCGACGACCGAGACCAACATCGGCGTCGCGTCGGTCCCCGACGCGAGGATCGACGCGCTGGCCGAGATGAGCCGCTCGAAGAAGGTGGTCCACGCCAGCGCCGAGATCGTGGACATCGCCGGGCTCCAGAAGGGCTCGTCGCAGGGCGAGGGCCTCGGCAACCGCTTCCTCGGCGGTCTCCGCGAAGTGGACGCCATCTGCTACGTGCTCCGCGCCTTCCGGGACGACAACGTCCCTGGGGAAGCGGACCCGCTCGATGACCTGACGACGCTGGAGCTCGAGCTGGTGCTGGCCGACGCCGCCAGCGCCGAGTCACAGCTCGAGAAGCGCCGCAAGGCGGCCAGGGTCGACAAGTCGCTGGGCGCCGAGCTCGACGCGCTGGAGCGGGCCGTCGGGCACCTGCAGGGCGCCACCCCGCTCTATCGCGCCGGGCTCACCGACGAGGACCGGGCGCTGCTGCAGCCCTACTTCCTGCTGACGGCCAAGCCGGTCATCGCGGTCGTCAACCTGGGTGAGGACGATCTCGATGCTGGCGACGCCTTGGTGGCACGCGTGGCGAGCGAGCTCGACGGCGTCGCCGAGGTGCTCGGGCTGTGCGTCCAGCTGGAGGCGGAGGCCAGCCGCCTCGACGCCGCTGAGCGGACGGAGCTCCTCGAAGGGCTCGGCCTGGGCGAGGGCGCGCTGCCCCGCCTCGTGCGCTCGGCGTACCACCTGCTCGGGCTGCGGACGTTCCTCACGACCGGGGACAAGGAGAGCCGGGCCTGGACCTTCCGGGCCGGCGCCAAGGCCCCGGAGTGCGCGGGCGTCATCCACTCGGACCTGCAGCGAGGCTTCATCCGGGCCGAGGTCATCCGCTGGGATGAGCTGCTGGAGATCGGCTCGTGGAACAAGGCGAAGGAGCTGGGCAAGCTCCGCGTCGAGGGCAAGGACTACGAGGTCGTCGACGGCGACACCCTGGAGATCCGCTTCAACGTCTGAGCCTCAGCTGAAGAGCACGTTCTCGTCATGCCATGCGCCGCGGGGCTTCCGGCGCGCCACCCACACGGTGCCCAGGCCGAGCACGAAGGTGAACAATGCGCCGTAGGCGACGGTGAACGAAGCCCCGAAGCGGTCGGCGCTCCAGCCCGCGACGGCGCCACCGACGGGGTTCGCGCCGACCGTGGCCAACGTGAACAGGGCGAGGACGCGGCCCCGCATCGACGGCAACGACTGGACCTGGACCACCGTGCTGGCGCTGGCGAGGACGCCGAGCTGGCCCAGCCCGACCAGCGCCAGCGGTATCAGCGCCCACCATGCGTCGGGCGAGCACGCCAGGAGCCCCAGCGCGACCGCGTACACGAGGGTCATCCACCCCAGGAAGGCGACGTCGATCATGGTCCTGCGCGGCGAGCATCAGCCCGCCGACGAGCGCGCCGATGCCGCTGACGGCGCTGAGAGCGGCGTAGAGCCCGTCGCTGCCGCCCAGGCCGATCTTGACGTACAACGCCAGGGTGACGTGGAAGTTCATGGAGACAGCCCCGAGGGCGAGCAGCAGGAGGAGCGCCTGCCGCAGCGGGGGCGTACGCCAGGCATAGCGCAGGCCCGCCCGGACCTGGCCGGGCGCCCTCGGGACGGGCGGCCGCGGCGTGCAGGGTGGCCGTGTCCATCATCCACAGCCCGGCGATGGCGACGACGAAGGACACGCCATTGAGGAGGAAGCACCACCCGATGCCGACGGTGGCGATGAGCAGCCCGGCGAACGCAGGGCCGACGATCCGGGTGCCCATGGCGATGGTCGAGCTCAGGCTGACGGCGTTGGACACGTGCTCGCCCGGCACCAGCTCGTTGACCAGCGTCCGGCGCCCGGGGCCGTCGAACGTGTTGGCCACGCCGAGAACCGTGGCCAGGATGTACACGGCGGCAGGCGTCACCCGTCCTGTGACGGACAGCGTTCCCATCACCAGCGCGCTCACCATCATCACGGCCGAGCTCAGCGTCATCAGCCGCCGGGTATCGCTCCGGTCGACCACGGCGCCGGCCCACGCGACGAGCAGGAGCGTCGGGAGGAACTGGCAGACCGTCAGGATGCCGACGGCAGTGCCACTGCCGGTGAGCCGGTAGATCAGCAGTGTCTGCGCGACGAGCTGCATCCAGGTGCCGAGGAACGAGACCGTCTGGGTGACGAAGAAGATCCGGAAGTTGCGGTGCGACAGCGACCGGAACGACGAGGAGCGGACCAGCCTGCGAGCCAGGCGCGTTCGGGCCCCAAGCTCGGTGCTGCGGACCCCCACCACGCCGGGTCACCGTAAGCGAGCCCATCGCCGGCGGCCGGATGACGATCGTGTGCCCCGTCAGGTGGACACTCCTACGCCCCCGCCCGCTGCAACCAGCAACCTGACAGCGGTCACGTTGCGCACTCCGACAGCCCGAGTGGCGGCCAGCGCGCTCGAGCTCTCAGGACGGCGTCCGCTGGCGGTGAGCTTCGGTGCGCTGACGGGTGAACCGCTCGACGTGGGTGGCGAACAGGCCGCTGGTGTCGAGCCACCACAGCTCGTCCGGGCCGGGCAGCTCGTGGGTCTCGACGTCGGCCAGGTGCTCGGCCAGGTAGCGGTCGTGCCCGGGATCGTGCGCCGTCGCGGTCGGGTTGACGAGATGGAGGACCGGGACCCTGACCTGGTCGACGAGCGGGCGGAGATCGCTGTTCTGGTAGCGGCTCCGCAGCGCTCGCGCCACCTGCGGCGTGGCGCCCCGCCGCCCGGCCGTGTCCCACCAGGCGCGGAAGGCATCGTCGCCGGCCACGGTCGGGGCGATCATCGTGAGCAGATCGAACCCTCCTTCGACGGGCGTGGCCGCGGTCGTCTCGGCCGCGCCCTGCTCGGCGAGGAGCGGATCGACAGCCGTGCTCGTAGCCGTCGCCGCGGGTGAACCTGGGCGACGCGTTGGTGAGCACGATGCCGGCCAGACGGTCAGGTTGCTGGACCGCGAGCTCGAGGGCGATCGGCGTCGTGTCCTCGCACGCGTAGATCACCGGTGAGGTGGCCCCGATGGCATCGAGCACGGATACGAGATCCCGCACCCAGTCCTGGACCGTGGGCAGCCGATCGGCCGTCGAGCGGTCCGACAACCCGAGGCCACGCCGGTCGAACCACGTGACGCGGGCGAAGGCGGAAAGCTGCTCCACGGCCCGGGCGAGCCGGGGTTCGGTCAGCACGGAGTCGACCGGGATCGTGCCCGCGTTCATCATCACGAGATCACGACTCGGCGTCACCCACGGAGCAGTAGGCGACGTGGACGTCGTCGACCTCGACGTAGCGCACGGCTGCCGCCACGGACTGATCCACCGTGGGCACGGGTGCCGTCGCCGGACGTGGCCGGCCCGGGCTGGTCGCCGAGATGGACGGCATGCGGCCGTCGAGGATCTCCCGCTCGAGTCGCCGCAGGTCGTCGCCGGGCTCGAGACCGGCCTCCTCGACGAGCACCTGCCGGGCGTCGGCGAACGTGCGCAGCGCTTCAGCGGTCCGGCCGGCGCGGGCCAGCGCGATCATCCGCAGCGCCCAGAGCCGCTCGCGCAGAGGATGCGCGACGGTCAGCAGCTCCAGGTCGGCGATGGCCGCGTCCAGTTGCCCGGCCGCGACGACGGCTTCGACGTGATCCTCGACGACACCGTCGCGGACCTCGTCGAGCCACGCTCTCACGGCGTGGCCGGCGAGGGTCTCGGGCAGCTCGGCCGAGCCTCGGAACAGCTCGCGGGCACGGCCCAGAGAGCTGGCGGCGATCGGCCACGTGCCCGTGAGCATGGCCTGCCGGCCCGTCCGTGACAGCCGGTGCAGCTCCTCGATGTCCAGGCCGCCGTCGGACAGGTCGGACAGGTGGTAGCCGACCGGGCCACCGGCGATGCCGGGCGGTGCCGCGCCCGCCGATGTCAGCGCACGCCGCAAACGCGACAGGTGGGCCTGGATCGTCTTGCCGGCCGCCGGCGGCGGATCGTCCCAGAGCCGTGCGGCCAGGGCCTCGAGCGAGAGGGCGCGCGGGTGCTCCAATGCCAGCAGCACCAGCAGCTCGCGGGCCTTGCGCGGGGTGACCGGCACCCTGCGGCCGTCATCGTCGCTGACGGTCAACGGGCCCAGCACGGCGAGCCGCATGATCCCGACCGTACCGACCGGGTCCGGTGACGGCGGCCACAGATCGCAGCCGGACCGCAGCCGTCCTCGCGCATGCTGACGTTCGACCGACCACCTGTCACAAGGAGACCCCCATGGCCCTCGTCAAAGGCATCACCCACACCGCCGTCGTCACCGGCGACCTCGACCGTCTCGTCGCCTTCTACAACGAGATGTTCGAGACCACGCTGATCGAGCTCGAGGAGACACCCTTCGGCCGGGTCGGCATCGTCCGCCTCGGCGCCGGGAGCGCGCTGAACTTCTTCGAGATCGACGGCAACGAGCACGTCGCCGGCCAGCCGGTCATGTTCGATCGCGGGCACATCGACCACTTCGGTCTCGCGGTCACCGACAGCGACGCCTTCTGGAGCCTGCGGGACCGCCTCGTCGAGCGCGGGCACAGCAACGGCGACGTGACCGACTTCGGACCGGTGCTCGGGTTCGACTTCATCGACCCCGACGGCATGACCTGCGAGGTCAACCTCGTCCTCGACCCCGAGCTGGCCGGTGGCCACGCCCCCCAGCCGTACCGGGAGGTCAGCAAGGCCTGATGGGCGCCGCGGCGGCCGCCACCTCGGCGGCCGCCGCGACCGTCAGACCGAGATCGACACGGGGAACGTCAGCAGCCACAGCACGGTCCCGAGGAACACGGCCCATCCCGCGGTCAGCAGCACGACCTGCATGCGGCGGGAGTCGAGCTTCGTGCTGACACCGGCGAAGAACAGCGTCACTGCGAACAGCACGACGGCGAGCACGTAGTTCGCCGAGCGCTGGAGGTTGCGCTGCACCACTTCGGCCGAGGCGGCCGCCGCGGCATCCAGGCGCGCCGCTTCGGTCCTGGAGGCCGGCTGGTACTCCTCCATCTTGAACGGCGTGAGCGGCGCATCCGGATCCTCGAAGGGATCAGTTGCCAGCCAGGCGTCGAACGCGGGCCGGAAGTCCTCGCGGAACCGTGCTTCGAAGAAGTCCTGGAGGACTTCGTCCTCCGCGGCGTACGCCTTCACCCACTCGATGTACGTCGCCACGTCGACCTGCGTCTCGGCCTCGGACAGGCCCTGCGCTCGGGCGGCGTCGATACGCAGGGCGTTCGTACGGCTGCCCGCCTTGACCTGTTCACCGTTCCAACGGTTGGCCTGATAGCCGCTCCACGCCGTGGCGACCGCGGCCAGCGCCAGCAGGAGCGTGGCGAAGATCTCGATCAGATCGAGATGCTTCGGTGCGCGCTCGCCCTCGTCCGCCATCTCAGCTGCCCTGCGCCGGCTGGCCCGACTCGTCACACGGCAATGGGGCGTCGAAACCGACGATGTCGAGCTCCTGGTCCATCAGGCGCAACGCTCGCTCCATCGCAACCGGACGCAGCGACCCGACCCCGGGCTGGTACGGCTTGTCGAGGAACTGCAGCAGGAGCAGCAGCCCGACGATGACGATGACGACCGACCCCATCAGCAAGCTCTGCGTCACCGCGCTCTCGCCCTTGTCCGCGAAGAACAGCATGTAGACGAAGATCACCGAGGCGATGGTGAACAGCACGACCCACAGCGGCGACGGGATCACGCCGACGGCACCGTGGACACGGTCCTGCCGGGCGAGCTGGCGCTCAACGGTCTGGGCGAACCACTGATCGTACGCGGTCTGTGCGCTCGCGGTCTCGGGTTCGACCGTCTTGAGGGTCTGGAACATCACCGGACCCCAGGGATTCACGTCGTCACCGAGCGTCCCGTCCTCCAGGCGTTCCCACTCGGGTCCGGCGACGTAGCGGGCGTAGCAGACGAGCGCCGCGGTCAGCTCTTCGCGAGCCGGCGAGTCGAAGTACTGGGCGGTCTCCACCTGCTGGACGACGGTGACCGCCTCCGTCTCGGCCCCCGCGCGGGACTCGTCGTAGCTCGTGAAGGCCAGGAAGATGATGAAGCCGAGCAGGATCGCGAATCCGGACGCCAGCACTCCGAAGACGCCCGACGCCCGATCGCCGTCCGTGAAGTAGCTCCCCTCCGGCGCACGACGACGCACGAAGAGCATCGCGGCGATCGCGAGGGCCGTCACCACGATGGTGATGACGAACCCGATCAACAGGTTCATAGCGGCGGGAACCCTATTTGAGGTTCCCGCCGCCGCGGCGTGACCCTCCGGGGGCTGGTCAGCGGCCGACGGCGCGCTGCAGCTGGGCCTTGTTCATCTTCGAGCGGCCCTTCACGTTCTTCCGCTTCGCCTCGTTGTAGAGCTGCTCGTACGTGCGACCGCCAGGGCCGCGGTGCGAGCGCAGTCCGCCGCGACGGCTCGAGGAGATGTCCTCGGTCGACGAGCGGCTCGACTCCCTGGCCTCGCCCTTGCGGGCCCGCTCCTTGTTCACCGTCCGCGCCGCGATCTCCTCGGCGGTGTCCTCCTTCTCGCCTCGATCCAGCAGCCCTTCCTTGATGTGCTCGTACTGCCGTTCACGCTTCTTGCTCCAAGCGGCTGGTGGCATGACGCACCTCCTGAATTCCCAGGTCGACGGATGGCCTGTACCACCGGTGCCGCCGCGTCAATCGTGGGTCTCAGGCGGGCGCACGACGCCGCGCCTGGACCGATCCGCCGTCCACGTGAAGCTCGTACGCGGGCTGTGGCGCAGTGGCCGGGCCGTGGACGACGGTGCCGTCGGTGAGACGGAACGTGCTGGCGTGCCACGGACAGCGCAGGCATCCGTCCACCAGGTCGCCTTCCTCGAGCGGCCCGCCCAGGTGGCTGCAGCGTGCGAACAGCGCCGCCGGCGACCCTCCGCCCACGGCGGCCAGAGGCTCGCCGTCGATGTGCGCCAGGGTCGGCTTGTCACCGGCGAGCGCGCCGGCGACCTCGAGCTCGACCCAGTCCTCGGGAGCAGGCGCGTCGACGGCCCGGTTGGCTCCGCTGGCCCGGCGGTAGGTGAGGTGACCGCCGAGGAACCCGCCCACAGTCGCGGCGGTGGCGCCGGCCATGGCGAGGGCGACGCCGGCGCCCCGCCGTCCCCGGCCGCGGGCCAGGAACGACAGGCCGTAGAGCGCCGTCGCGGTCAGGTTGGCGGCGGCGTGGACCAGGCCCGTTCGTCGCTCCGGCTTGTTGAGCTCCGACCAGTCGGCGACGCCGGCCGCGGCGGTCGGCAGCGCGCTGGCGACACCCAGGCCGACGAGCAGATCTGCAGCCGGACGGGATCGGCGGCCACCGACGATGTCGAGCATGAACGCGCTCGTCCAGAACCCGATGGGCAGATCCGTCAGCAGGGGATGCAACGGATGCCCGATCCAGACCCCGTGGAGCACGTCCTTGACGCCGCCCCGCGGGAGCACTCGACCGACCAGCTGCTCGACGGGTTCCGCGGCGCGGTCGAGAGCGTCGATCGCCTCGATCCGCTCGGCGACGTTGCGTGGATCCATGGCTGACTCTCCGGAGGTCGAGTGCGCCCGTGGATCTGCGTACCCGTCGCTACGGCTGATTGAACCTCATCCGCTCGCGGTCAAAGTCGTCCCTGCTCACGGGCCTCGTGCATCAGCTGGTCGCGATGGTCGGGATGGGCGATGGCGATCAGCGCCCGTGCGCGCTCCCGCAACGACCGGCCCCGCAGCTCTGCTACCCCCCACTCGGTCACGACCTTGTCGACCGTGTTCTTGAGCGTCGTCACGACGTCGCCCTGCTCGAGCTCGGCCACGATCTTGGAGACCTCACCGCCCTTGGTGGTGGAGTGCAGCACGACGAAGCCCTGGCCGTTGCGCGAGTACATCGCCCCCCGGGCGAAGTCCGCCTGCCCTCCGCTCGACGAGTAGTACTCGCCGTGGATCGTCTCCGAGGCGCACTGACCCATGAGGTCGACGGAGATGGCCGAGTTGATCGAGACGAAACCGTCCTCCTGCGCGATGACCCGAGGATCGTTCACGTAGCGCACCGGCCACAGCTCGAACGCGCTGTTCTCGTGGAGGAAGTCGTAGAGGCGCCTCGTGCCGAGCGCGAACGTGCCCACGGTCTTCGTGCGGTTGAGCTGCTTGGCCACCCCGTTGACCACGCCGCGCTCGACGAGGTCCATCAGGCCGTCCGAGATGAGCTCGGTGTGCACGCCGAGCTGCCGGTGGTCGACCAGCGCGGCCATCACGGAGTTCGGGATGGCGCCGATGCCGGTCTGGATCGTCGCCCCGTCCGGGATGCGCTCGGCCACGAAGCCCGCGATCCGATCGTCGATCTCGGTGCGCTCGGCGGGCGCCACCTCGACGAGCGGGTGGTCGACCTCGATCCAACCGAGCACCTGGCTCACGTGCACCTGGTTCCGGCCGAACGTCCTCGGCATCTGGGCGTTCGCCTCCAGGAAGAACCGGGCCCGACCGATGAACGATGCCACGTAGTCGGCGTTCAGGCCCAGGCTGAAGTAGCCGTGGCGATCGGGCAGCGACGCCGCCGCCAGCACGAGTGGATCCGTCGTGCGGTCGTGCAGGATGGCGCGCATCTCGCTGAAGTTGTTGGGGACGAGATCGATGTTGCCGGCGTGGAACGGCGCTCGGGTTACGTGCGACAGGAAGTAGGAGACGTGGTGCAGACGGCCGGGGTACGCGCCGTGGAGGTAGGGGCGATCGTGGAGGGCGTGCATCTGGTGCACGCGGACGTCGCGGAGCTGATCGGCCTGCTACCTCGATGGCGTCCATGAGCGTGACCGGCTCGCCGTTGGCCAGCGGCAGGATGAGATCGGCACCGTGCACGGATGTGCTCGAGCACCGCGTCGGCTGTCGTTGCCCTTTCCATACGGGCGACCGTAGGACCTGACGCGACGATCGTCCTGCCCTCAGACCGCGTCCGGAGGAGCCGGGTCCAGCTCCAGCACGATGCTCACGACATCGCCGTCCATCGACTCCACGTAGGGCAACCCGGCGTGGTGGAACACGGCCAGCATCCGGCGGTTGCGGAAGAGGGTGTCGGCGACGAGACGGCGGACACCCACCTCGGCGGCCCGGGCGGCCAGGCGGCGGAAGAGCAGCGACCCGAGCCCCCGGCCCTGCCACGCGTCGGCGACCACGAACGCGACCTCGGCGTCCGCGGCATCCTCGAGCCGATCGAACCGCGCCACGCCGATGATCTGGCCGTCGTGCACGGCCACCAGAGCCTCCCGGTCCTCGTGGTCGACGTGGGTGAAGCGCTGGACCTCCTGCTCGCTCAGCTCGGGGTGGAGGTGGAAGAAGCGCAGTCGGGTCGTCTCGGGCGAGAGGGTGTGGTGGAAGGTCTCCAGCCGCCCGGCATCGGTCCGGTGCATGGGTTCGATCTCGACCGCGGTCCCGTCGGGCAGCTCGCCCGGACCGAAGATCGGCGCCGCTCTCCTGGTGGCCACCGCCCCAGCATGGCGAACGGCGGCCGTTCGGGCCAGGGCCCAACGTCCTACGAGTCCGCCAGGGTCACCCGCAGGGTCACGAGCTCGAACGGCCGGAGCGACAGCTCGACCGCGTGGCCGTCGGCGGGCAGCTCGTCGCCTGCGTCCTCCAGCACCGAGCACCGCACCGCCCGCCGGACGTCGCGGGCGAACTCGAGCCGGACGGTGCTGCGGTCACCGAGCGCTTCGTGCAGCCGCAGCACGACGTCTCCCGACCGGTCGTCCGCACCCTTCACGGCGACGAGCTCCGCTGCGCCCCCCACCACCGCGACGATCGGCGCCGGCGACGACGGCGCCGAGCCGCCCGTGAGCACGCGAGGTGGACGGTTGAGGGCCTCGGCCTCCTCGAGCACGCGCCCGAGGCCAGGACCGTGGGGCACGAGCGCCAGCGTGACCTCGTGGCGACCGCGGTCGGCCTGCGGGTCGGGGTAGCGGGCGGCGCGCAGGAGCGACACCCGCACGGCGTCGCCTTGCACGGCGTGTCCGAAGCGGCCGTCGTTGAGGACGGCGATCCCGAACGACGGCTCGGACAGGTCGACGAAGCGGTGCGCGCAGACCTCGAACTTGGCCGCGTCCCACGACGAGCTGGCGTGCGTCGGGCGCCGGACGTGTCCGAACTGGATGTCGCACGTGGCCTGCTCCGCCCGCACGTCGACCGGGAAGGCCATCGAGAGCAGGTGCTCCTCGTGTCGCCAGTCGACGTCCACCACCAGGTCGAGCCGGTTCGATCCGGCGGTGAGCCGGTAGGTCACCGCGAACGTCGACGGGCCATCGGCCCGGGTGACCCGCACGGCTCCGAGCAGCGGACCGCGTTCGAGGACCTCGACGGTGGCCGGGCCTCGGAGCGAGCGGGAGCGCCGGCGGGCCCAGCCCTCCAGGTCCCAGGCGTCGTACTCGACGGGGTGGTCGGGTGTCAGCTCGAGCTCCACGCGGCGGCCGGGCACGAGCAGCTCACGGTCTTGCTCCAGCGACCGGACCGAGACCAGCGCCCCGTCGTCGTCCCACTCCGCCACCAGACAGCCGTTCGACAGGTTCCGATCGGACACCACGACCTCGCTGCCCGCCGCGAGCGCGGCGGCGCTCCGCAGGGACGACGCCCATGGCGGGCACCGGGGTGAGGAAGGCGCAGCCACCTCCCGCGAGCTGCTGCACCGGGCCGGGACCGGACGGGGTCACCGGCGCCACGACCACCTCGGTCCGGGCTCGGCTCCGGGCCGACGCCACGGCCACGGGCCCCGGCGCCAGGCAGGCGAGCCCCGCTGCGATCAGCTTCTCGAGACGCTCGGTGATCCTCGCGTGCTCGGCCTCGGCGTCGGCGTGGACCCAGGCGATGGACGAGCCCGGAAGGATGTCGTGGAACTGCTGCACCAGCAGGTCCTTCCAGAGGCGGTCGAGCTCCGACGCCACCTCGTCGGGCCAGCCGAGCATCGTCCACCACAGCTCCGCCTCGTGCAGGAGGCGCTCGTTGCGCCGGTTGCCCACCTTCGTCATCACCTGGCTGGTCAGCGTGCCGCGGTGCATCTCGAAGTACAGCTCGCCCTGCCACACCGGCACGGGTGCGCCGGTTCGCGGCCTCCGCCTCGACGGCTTCGAAGAACCCGTCCACGGTCCCGAGCTCCAGCCGCGGCAGACCGTCGAGATCGGCCATCCGCCGTGCCCGCTCCACCATCTCCCGGGTCGGCCCTCCCCCGCCGTTGCCGTGGCCGTACGGCGTCAGCGACCAGTCGCTCCAGCCGTGCTCGTGGAAGTTGCGCACGAGGTCGGTCTGCTCCGCCGGCGACGATCATGGCGTTGTACGTCTCCACCGGAGGGAAGTGCGTGAGCACCCGGCTGCCGTCGATGCCCTCCCACCAGAAGGTGCTGTGAGGGAACCGGTTCTCCTTGTTCCACGACAGCTTCTGCGTCACGAAGCGGTCGCACCCGGCGGCGGCGAAGATCTGCGGGAGTGAGGCCGGGTAGCCGAACACGTCGGGGATCCAGACCTCGCGGCAACGGCGGCCGAAGTGCTCCTCGAAGAAACGTTGACCGTGGACGAGCTGGCGGACGATGGACTCCCCGCTCGGGATGTTGGCGTCCGTCTCCACCCACATGCCACCCACGGGGATCCACTGCCCGGCGGCGGCCTTCTCCTGGATACCGGCGAACAGCGCCGGATGCCGCTCCCGCATCCACTCGTACTGAGCGGCCTGCGAGCACACGAACCGGTAGTCCGGGTAGTCGTCCATGAGCCGCAGCGCAGAGGCGAAGGTGCGGGTGCACTTGCGGACGGTCTCCCGCAGCGGCCACAGCCAGGCCGTGTCGATGTGGGCGTGGCCGACGGCGACGGTGCGGTGCGCGCCGCTCCGGGACGGGAGCGCCAGGGCGGGGGCGAGGATCTCGCGGGCCGTGGCGGCCGTCCCGGAGACGTCGGCCAGGTCGAGCGCGTCGAACGCCTGCTCCAGCGTGCGGAGCAGCCGTTGCCGGCGTGGATCGTCCAGCGGGAGCGCCAGCATCGTGCCCTCGAGTACCTCGACGTCCAGCGCGAGGGCGAAGACGTCCCGGTCGAGGACGGCCAGGTCCGCGGTGGCCAGGCGGTAGATCGGGCGGTCGGGCGCGGTGTCCCAGGAGCCCATGGGCGACGGCCGGAAGCCGGGGAAGGCCGGGTTGGCCGCGGCCTCGACCAGCAGCTCGACGGCCTGCCCGGGGCCGGCGGTCGGGAGCGGTACCGCGGCACGCCGCGGATGGACGCCCTGGAGAGGGGCGCCGTCCAGCCACACCAGACCCTCGGCCTGGAAGCCGGCGTCCGGACCGCGGAAGCCGAGATCGATCACCGCTTCGACCTGGCCGGGCCATCGCTCCCACTCCGCCGGCACCGTGCCGGCCAACCGGAACCAGGTCGTGCCCCACGGTCGGCCCCAGGGTCGGCCGATCTCGAAGGCCTCGTAGTCCGCGGCCGCGGCGACGTCGTAGGGCACCGGCTCACCGGGGCACGACCATGCCTCGACCCGCAGCGGGACCCGGGCGCGGTGGAGGGCGGGGAACAGCCGCTCGTTCACCTCGCGGCGCAGGCGCGCCTCGACGAGCTCCCGGTTGTCGTGCACGGTGCGCATTCTCTCCGACGGCACCGACGCCGTCGCCGTCGTCCCTCGCGTCCTTGGCCGTCGACCCGGTCGGGGGCCGACCTCGCCTGCCACGATGACGCCCGTTGAAAGGCGACAGACGAGAGACCTCACTCCGGTCTGAGCCGGCGTTCGTCCGCTGGGCCACCGCCGAGGGGATCTCGATGCTGGGCAGCGCCATCACCACGGTGGTGCTGCCGCTGGTGGTGTTCGACGCCACCGGCTCCGTCACGCAGACCGGCGCGCTGTTCGCCGTCCGGGTCGTCCCCTACCTGCTGTTCGGGGTCATCGCCGGACCTCTCGCCGACCGGGGGAACCGCCGCTTCCTCATCATCGGCGGCAACGTGGCCGAGGGTCTCCTCGTCGCCACCATCCCGCTCGCCCACGTGCTCGGTGTCCTGACGGTCGCGCAGGTGTATGTGGTCGGACTGCTGTCGGCCACGGCGTTCGTGTTCTCCGACGCCGCGGTGTTCGGCGCGGTGCCCGCCCTGGTCGGCCCGGACCGGCTCTCACGGGCCAACGGCTTCCTCTACGCGCAGGCCTCGGCGGCCGAGGTGGCCGGTCCCGTCGTGGGCGGGCTGCTGGTGGCGGCCATCGGACCGGCCAACGCCGTCTGGGTCGATGCCGCCAGCTTCCTGCTGGCCGCCGGCTGCCAGATGACCATCAAGAGCACGTTCCGGACGACCCCGGCCGCGTCCGGGGTCGGGGTGGGCATCCGCGAGCAGGTTGGACGGGCGCTGCGCTTCGTACGATCCGACCGCACCGTGGCCACCCTCATAGGCGTCGGCTTCGGCAACTCGTTCTCCTTCGGCGCTGTGCTCGGCCTGCTGGTGCCCTACGCGGTGACGGAGCTCGGGCTGGCCGATCGTGACGCCCGCATCGGCCTCCTCTACGGCGCCACGGGTGTCGGAGCCCTCGTGGCGGGCGTCATCTTCGGCCGGCTGTTCCGGCCCGAGCGGATCCGGTGGTTGACGCCCGGCAGCATGCTTCTGTCGTCGACGGTGGCCGCCGCGCTCGCCGTCGTCAGCCTCTGGGTGCCGGCCGCGGCGCTGCTGGTGGTCTTCTCCTGGTCGATCTCCACGACCATCAACGCCGGCATCACCTACCGCCAGCTCGCCGCCCCGGACGATCTGCGCTCGAGCGTGAACGTGCTCGGTCGGATGGTGTCGTGGGGCGGGCAGCCGTTCGGTGCGGCCATCGGCGCGGTGGTGGCCGGAGTGGCCGGAGTGCCCGTCGCGTACGCAGGCGCGGCGATCGTGATGGGCCTGAGCGGTCTGCTGGCCGCGTGGTTGCTCAACGGGCCGACGCGACGACCGACACCAGCTCGATGACGGTCAGCGGGCCTCCGCTACCGTCCCGCCATGGACGATCTCTCGGCCATGGAAGTCCCCGCCTCCCGTCGTCACACCTTCGAGCGGGGCGAGCTGGAGTTCGACCGGCTGGCGTTCTTCAGCGATGCCATCTATGCGATCTCGCTCACGCTGCTCGTCGTGGGCCTCGAGGTCCCACGGGTGATCGACACCTCGTCCAACGGCGACCTGTGGGACGCCCTCGACGAGCTCGAGCCCGAGATCCTGATGTTCTTCATCAGCTTCCTCGTGATCGGCAGCTTCTGGCTCTCGCACCATCGCTTCGTGGCCCGGCTGGCGGCCATCGACCGCTCGCTGATGTTCTGCACCCTGTGCTACCTGGCGTTCATCGCCTTCCTGCCATTCCCCTCCGGCCTGCTCGGCGAGTACACCGACAACTCGGTGGCCGTCGCGCTCTACGCGCTCTGCATAGGGATCGTCGCCGCGATCGAGGTGGTGCTCTTCACGCTGGCCTACAAGCACGATCTGCTCACGGTCGAGCCGACGGACGAGATCTTCCGCTGGGGCGTCGTGGCGTCACTGGCCCCGGCGCTGCTGTTCTTCCTCTCGATCCCCGTCGCGTTCGTGTCGCCGCTCCTGGGCATGCTCGTCTGGGTGCTCAACATCCCCGTCGGGATCCTCACCGATCGGCGAATGCCCGCGGAGGCCTCCGAGTACTTCGAGGACTGAGCCGGGAACAAACGGAGGCACCTCCGGGTTGAAGATACTTGCACGCGCAAGTTTTATCGAGAGGACGAAACCCAATGCCCGCCGTCACCGCCGATCTCCTCACGCTCCCCCGCATCGCCGCTCCGCCCGCGGATGCCGTCGAGCGCCCGGTCCGCTCCGTCACCACGGCGCCACAGGGGTTCGAGGGCGAGGGGTTCCCGGTCCGGCGGGCGTTCGCCGGGGTCGACCTGGGGGACCTGGATCCGTTCATCCACATGGACCAGATGGGCGAAGTCGACTACGCCCCGGGCGAGCCCCGCGGCACCGACTGGCACCCGCACCGCGGGTTCGAGACCGTCACCTACATGATCGACGGCACGTTCCAGCACCAGGACTCCCACGGTGGCGGCGGCGTCATCACCGACGGCGCCACCCAGTGGATGACGGCGGGCGGCGGCATCCTGCACATCGAGACGCCTCCCGAGGCCCTGGTCGTGAGCGGCGGCCTCTTCCACGGCGTCCAGCTGTGGGTCAACCTGCCCGCGAAGGACAAGATGACGGCTCCCCGTTACCAGAGCCTGGAGGGGGACCAGGTCGTGCTGCTGTCCTCGGCCGACGGCGGTGCGCTCGTGCGGCTGATCGCCGGCGACCTGGCCGGTCACGCTGGCCCCGGCTCCACGCACACGCCGATCGTCGTCGCCCACGCCACCTTGGCTCCGGGCTCCCGCCTCGTCCTCCCCTGGCCCGCCGGCTTCAACGCGCTCGCCTACGCGCTGGACGGGAAGGGATCCGTCGGCGGCGAGCGACGGCCGTTCGAGTCAGGCCAGCTCACCGTCTTCGGCAGCGGAGACACCGTCACCATCGACGCCGACCCGGCCAGGAGCCTCGAGGTGCTGCTCCTCGGTGGGCAGCCCATCGGCGAGCCCGTCGCCGCCTACGGCCCGTTCGTGATGAACACGAGGGCCGAGCTGGTCCAGGCCGTCGAGGACTTCCAGGCCGGACGGCTCGGCACGATCCCTGCCGACGGCCTCCGCCCCTACCACTCCCGCTGAGCCCGGGAACGAGCCGCCCCCCAACCGGAGGGGGCGGGCCGGGTCAGGCGAGGGCGAGGGGTGGGCGCACCTGACCGACGCCGGTGGCCTGCTCGAAGGCGTGGCCGATCTGCAGGACGGTCAGATCGTCGTGGCGGCGGCCGGCGATCTGGATGCCGACCGGCAGCCCTTCGGGGGTGAAGCCGGCCGGCACGGACAATGCGGGCTGGAACGTCGCCGAGTACCACCAGGCCGAGCGCATCCAGTCCAGGTAGGTCTCCATCGCCACGCCCTCGATCTCGGTCGGCCAGGCGATGTCGGCGGGGAACGGCGGCACCTGGTTCACCGCGCCGACGATGACGTCGAAGCGCTCGTGGAACTGCCGCATGCGCTCCAGGAGCTCGCCGTGCACCCGCATCGCCTCGGCCACCTCGTGGCCCGTCAACTCGGCGCCCGACTCGATCTGCGCCACCGCCTCCGGCTTCATCTCGTCCCGATGCTCCTCCAGCAGCGGTCCGAGCCGGTACCACGTCGACCACGAGCGCACGACGAGGAACGCCTCCTCCGCGCCCTCCAACGGCGGCTCCGCGTCCTCGACCACGCAACCGAGGTCCTCGAAGGTCGCCCGGCAGCCATCGACGACCGCCCGCACCCGCCGGTCCAGCGGTAGGCCACCGGGGACCGGACACCACGCCACGCGGAGGCCCGCGAGGTCACGATCCAAGGGCGCCGCGAACGGCGCCGGATCGCTCGGGTACGACAACGGATCACGGGCGTCGATGCCGACGACCGCGCTCAGCCCCAGGCCGACGTCGGCCACCGAGCGGGCGAGCATGCCCTTCACCACGTAGCCGACGAGCGGGAGCGTCGTCGGCGCGCCGGGCACCAGCCCGACCGTCGGCCGCAACGCCACGACGTTGTTGAAGTTGGCCGGGTTGCGCAGCGATCCGCCGTAGTCGCTGCCGTCGGCGATCGGCAGGAGCCCCGCGGCGAGCGCGGCTGCGGCGCCACCGCTCGATCCGCCCGCGCTCATCGACAGGTCGTACGGATTGCGGGTGGTGCCGTAGACGGAGTTGTACGTGTGCGAGCCCATGCCGAACTCGGGCACGTTCGTCTTGCCGATGGGTACCACGCCGGCCCGCCGCAACCGCTCGACCAGCACCGAATCCTCCGGCGGCCGGAAGGACCGGAAGATGGTCGATCCCATCGTGTACGGGAACCCGACGGCCGGTTCCGTGTCCTTGAACGCCGTGGGCAGCCCGTGCAGCGGGCCGACCTCGTCGCCCTGTGCGATCGCCGTGTCAGCGCCTTCGGCGGCCTGCAGGCAGGCGTCGTCGTCGAGCTTGGCCACGATGGCGTTGAGCTGGGGGTTCAGCTGTTCGATGCGGTCCAGGTGGGCCGCCATCACCTCGCGGGCCGAGACCTCCTTGCTGCGGATGGCGGCGACCAAGTCACGCGCGCTGGCGAAGCAGAGCGCGTCGCTGTCACCGCTCACGACCGGTTCAGGACCGGCGCCACAGCCGCAGGCGGCGAGGACGCTCGCCCGGCGACTCGAGGGTCCCGGGCACGGACGTCCGATGTCCGCGCGCATCGATCGCTCCGTTGGTCCCCACCTCGACGACGTCGACGACGTCGATGACCTCGACGAGCTGGAGGAGCTCGGCGTCGCTCAGCTCCTCCACCGCGCGCAGCCGCGCTCGCGTGCGGCGACGCCGGGAGTCCTCGGCGTCTGGGCGGAAGGCGTCCAGCACCCAGCGCCGCGCCGCCGCTGACAGCAGGGCGCGGCGGGGCTGGCGCAGATCGACGCGCCGGCCCGGCTTCGTGTAGAGCGACAGGACCGTCAGCTCCACCGCGTCCTGGGCTGGCAGGTGCCCGCGGGCACGGATGCGGCTGGCCAGGTAGGCGGCCATGATCTGCAGCTCGCTCACGCCGACCTTCGCCGTCTCGACCGTGCGGCCCGCGGCCACCGTCGCCGTCACCCCCCACAGAGCGAGGCGGCCGGCCCCCGAGAAGCGGGCGACCTTGCTGGTGGCCTGCGCGCCCTTGACCACCCGGAGGACCATCGGGCGCAACGACGCCGCCAGCGCCAACCAGGTGCCGACGTTGGCCGACGCCTTCTCTCGGGCGCTGATGACGGAGAGCATCTCCTCGGCGTGGTCGACGGAGCGCACGTCGATGTGGCGCTCGAAGACCTCGTCGAAGGCCCGATCGAGCGGGCCGGTGATGACGGCCGCCAGCCGGTCCGTGAGGGGCTTCAGACTGACGCGCCGACGACCGCCAGCCTCCGGCGCGTCGTCGACGGCAGCCGGGAGATTGCTCGGATGATTCGCGCCGTCCGACTCACGCACGCTCCTAGTGATACCCGATCCCCGCCCGACCCACTCGCCATGTCTCAAGTGCGATGCTGGGACGATGGCCTGGCTGGTGGTCGACGGGAGGGTTCTGGCGTCGGCTGAGATCGTGCACGGGCGCCGCGACCGGACCCGCGGCCTCCTGGGTCGGACCGACCACGAGGGTGCACTGGTCCTCACGCCGTGCCGCTGGATCCACACCTTCGGCATGCAGTTCGCCCTGGATGTCGGCTATCTCGATGCGGAAGGAGTGGTCCTGAAGACGGTCCGCATGAACCGCAACCGTCTGGGCCTTCCCATCCCCAAGGCCCGTGTCGTCGTCGAGGCCGAGGCCGGGGCGTTCGCCCGCTGGGGACTGCACGTGGGTGATCTGGTGGAGCTGCGCCAGTGAGCCGCGCCCGCCCAGCATGACCGGCCCAATGACCGGATCCGGCATGACCGGACGGCTCGTCCTCGTCGCCACACCGATCGGCAACCTGGATGACCTGTCGCCCCGCGCGGTCGCCTCGCTGGCCGAGGCCGAGGTCGTCGTCTGCGAGGACTCACGGCGCACGGGGCGGCTGCTGGAGCGGGCGGGCATCGGCCGCCGGCGACTGCTGATCGCCAACGAGCACACAGAAGCCGCGGCCGCCGCGGAGGTTCGCCGCCTGCTCGACGGCGGGGCGACGATCGCTGTGGTCACCGACGCCGGTTCGCCGGGCATCTCGGATCCCGGCGAGCGGCTGGTGCGGGTGGCCGTCGAGGGCGGTCACGAGGTCAGCGCCGTCCCCGGGCCGGCCGCGGTCATCGCCGCGGTGACGGTGAGTGGGCTCCCGGCCCAGCGCTTCGTGATGGAGGGGTTCCTCCCCCGGCAGGGACGCGAGCGACGGGATCGCCTGCACGACCTGGCGGGCGAGCGCCGCACGATCGTGCTGTACGAGGCGCCGCACCGCCTCGCCCGGACGCTCGGCGATCTCGTCGCCGTCCTCGGGCCCGACCGGCCGGCGGCCATCAGCCGTGAGCTCACCAAGCTGCACGAGGAGACCTGGCGGGGCACGCTGACCGAAGCGCTCGAACGGGCGCACGCCGCGGAGCCCCGCGGCGAGCACGTGCTCGTGGTGGCCGGTGCGCCACCCGCGGCCGCGGCGGAGGACGACCAGATCCTCGCCGCCCTCGCCGCCCACCAGGCGGCCGGGCTCGATCGGCGGACGGCCATCGCCGCCGTCGTCGACGAGCTCGGCGCGCCGAAGCGGCGGGTGTACGCGCTGGCCCACCAGCCACCTCCCGGCAAGGCCTCCGACGGCACCGCGTAACAGGTCGCCAGTAGGTTGACCGTCATGGCCAGCGCACCGGCCACCCCCGACTCGACGGTCGATTCACGCGAGCCCGCGGCCGACGCCGCGGTCCCTGCCGCGAGTCCGACCGCCCACGAGTGGTCGTACTGGGCGGGTGGTCAGCAGGCGGCCTTCTTCGACCTCGACCGCACGCTCATCGCGGGCTCCTCGGCGTTCACGTTCGCCATCGCGGCGTGGCGCAAGGACATGGTGCCCACGGGCCAATTCGCGAGGGACGCCTTCGGCGCGGTGGCGTTCAAGCTCCGCGGCGACGGTGGTGACCACGAGAGCGTGGCCAAGGTCCGCGAGCGGATCCTGCACGCGGTCGAGGGCAGCCGGCAGCAGGACCTCATCGCCCTCAACGAGACGATCGTGCCCAAGCTCCTCGGCAAGGTGCGGCCGGAGGCACGGACGTTGCTCGAGTCCCACACCCAGCGCGGGCACGCCACCTTCATCGTGTCGGCGGCGCCGGTGGAGATCGTGGAGCCGCTCGCCCAGGCGCTCGGCATGACGGCCGGGCTCGGGACCCGCGCCGTGGTCGAGGACGGCGTCTACACCGGCGAGCTGGCCGGACCGTTCTGCTACGGCCCGGGCAAGGTGGACGCCATCACGGACGTCGCCCACTGGGAGGGCTACGACCTCAGCCGCTGCTACGCCTACAGCGACTCCGCCAGCGATCTCCCGATGCTGGAGGCGGTCGGTCATCCGGTGGCGGTCAACCCGGATGCCCGCCTCGGCGCCGCGGCCGCGGCCCGGGGCTGGCCGGTCGTCATCTTCAGCCGCCGCACCCGCCAGGTGGTGCGGCGCTCGACTGCGGGTGCGGCCGCCGTGTCGCTGGCGGGCGCCGGATTCGCCGCCGGGTACCAGGTCGCCCGGCGGCGCTGAAATCGCTCCCGGGCGGGCCGCCGGGCCTCGTAGCCTCGGCCCTGTGAGCACCGTCGCCACCGCCCTCGGCCATCTCATGATGGGCCCCGACGTGGGGCTCTTCGCCGCGCGCTGACGCTCGCGACCAGGAACGATCCCCGCTCGGGCCGGGGATCCTCCACTGATCTCCTTCCCGGCGGGCCGGACAGGAAGGAGGAACCGTGGACCACCTAGCCTCACCCGGCGTGGCCAGCTACTACCTGACGACGCCGATCTACTACGTCAACGACGCGCCACACGTCGGCCACGCCTACACGACCCTCATCGCCGACGCCACCGCCCGGTGGCACCGCCTGTGCGGAGAGGACGTCTTCCTGCTCACCGGGACCGACGAGCACGGGCTCAAGGTGCAGCAGGCCGCCGAGGCCAACGGCGTGACCCCTCAGGAGTGGGCCGATCGCACCGTCGAGCGCTACAAGGACGCCTGGCGCACGCTCGACATCACCTACGACCGCTTCATCCGCACCACGGAGCCCGGCCACTACGCCGCGGTGACGAAGCTGCTGCAGGCCTGCTACGACGCCGGCGACATCGAGCTCGACACGTACCGCGGCTGGTACTCGGTGTCGGACGAGGAGTACATCGGCGCCGACGACGTCGAGGACTACCGGGCCCGTGGTCGCAAGGTCATCGAGCTCGAGGAGGAGAACTACTTCTTCCGCCTCAGCCGCTTCCAGGACCGGCTCCTGCAGTGGTACGAGGACCGTCCCGACGTCATCCACCCGCCCAGCCGGCGCAACGAGGTCCTGGGGCTGATCAAGGGTGGGCTGCTGGACTTCTCGATCAGCCGCACCTCGCTGCAGTGGGGCGTGCCGATCCCGTGGGACGAGCGGCACGTCACCTACGTCTGGTTCGACGCGCTGACGAACTACATCACCGCCGCCGGCTACGGGCAGCCGGGTCAGGAGGACGAGTTCGCCCGGTGGTGGCCGGCCGTGCACCTCATCGGCAAGGACATCATCCGGTTCCACTGCGTCTACTGGCCGGCGATGCTGCTGTCGGCCGGAGTGGAACCGCCGCGGGACTGGCACGTCCACGGCTGGCTCCTCGTCGGTGGCGAGAAGATGAGCAAGACGGCGCTGAACCAGATCGCCCCGGCCGACCTGGTCGCGGACTTCGGTCTGGACCCCTACCGCTACCACTTCCTGGCCGATTGCCCGGTCGGCGGCGACAACGACTTCAGCTACGAGGGCATGGTCGCCCGCTACAACGCCGACCTGGCCAACAACCTCGGCAACCTGCTCAGCAGGGTGGCCACGGTGGTCGGCTCGAAGTGCGGCGGGGTCGGACCGGCCCCGGCTCCGGACAGCCCGCTTGGTGGAGGCGGCGGCGCGCGCCGTGGCCGAAGCGGCCGAGGCGTGGGAGGCCATCCAGCCGAGCGACGCCTTGGCCGCCACGTGGCAACTCATCCGGGCCACCAACGCGCACCTCGAGACCAACGAGCCGTGGAAGGCGGACCCGGGCCCCGGCGTGGATCGGGTGCTCGGCGACGCCCTCGAGGCCCTGCGGATCGTGGCGCTGCTGGCTCTCCCGGCGATCCCCGGCACGGCCCAGACCATCTGGGAGCGGATCGGGCTGGCCGGCGCCGTGGCCGATCAGCGGGTGCCCGGGGCACTGGCCTGGGGTGGCTACCCGGGTGGCCTGACGGTCACCAAGGGAGCCCCGCTGTTCCCCCGCCGCTCGGCCTGAGCGGCGGGGCCGGGTCATGGGCTGGTTCGACAACCACTGCCACGTCGACGACGACCGGATCCCGGGCGGCACCGAGGCCGCGCTGGCCGCCGCCCGGGAGGCCGGGGTCACCGGCTTCATCACGGTCGGCACGGATGCGGACCGCAGCGCGGCCGCCATCGACGTCGCCGCCGCCCACGACGACGTGTGGGCGACCGTCGGGCTCCACCCGCACGACGCGGTCAACGGGGTCGAATCGATCGTCGGCCTGCTCGACGCGCCACGCGTGGTGGCCGTTGGCGAGTGCGGCCTGGACTACCACTACGACCACTCGCCCCGCCCCGTCCAGCGGGAGGCGTTCGCGGCGCAGATCGCGCTGGCGCACGAGCGCGAGCTTCCGCTCGTCATCCACACCCGCTCCGCGTGGGACGACACCTTCGCCGTGCTGGACGCCGAGACCATCCCGTCGCACACGATCTTCCATTGCTTCACCGGCGGCGAGAAGGAAGCCCGGCTCGCCCTCGACCGGGGCGGATACCTGTCCTTCTCGGGCATCGTCACCTTCAAGTCCGCCGACGACATCAGGGCCGCCGCCGCCATCTGCCCGGACGACCGGTTGCTGGTCGAGACGGATGCCCCCTACCTGGCTCCGATCCCCCACCGGGGCCATCGCAACCAGCCTGCGTTCGTGCCCTTGGTCGGTGCCGCGCTGGCTGCCGTGCGCGGGGTTAACGTGACCCGAATCGAGCACATCACCAGCATGAACGCACGGGTTGCGTTCGGACTACCGCTCTCGTAGCGTGGCCTCCACGGCTGCGGGCGGCACCGGCACTCCGGCGCGTGTCTGCCTTCAGCTCCAAGGATCACGGCCCCAGTAGGGCTACAAGAGCACCCAGATCGAGTCAGAAGCACCGCCCAGGAACTGTCGGCAGAAGGATCCGCACGAGTGTCCTCATTGGAACCCGGTGATCGACGGCGCCTCTTGGCCGCGGGCGTGACGACCATCGCCGTGCTGCCGTTCCTGTTCGGTGGCGGATCCTCACCGACGGGCGTCGCCACCATCGGCGAAGGCGCGAGCCTCGCCGGCGCGCTCGACTCCTCGGCCGCTGTCCCGCAGGAGGCCCCCGCCAACGACGTGCTCCAGCCGACGGCCATGCCCGCGTTCCTCCTCGGCCCGCCCCCGGCGACGCAACCGTCCGAGATCCGCATCGTCGTGCCCACCTCCGGGCCCGACAACATCGTCGAGGGCACCGCCACCTACGACCGCTTCACCGACGAGCCCGGCATCCCCGATCCGTGCGCGTTCCCGGGCGTCGCCCTCGGCACCGACCTGCTGGTGCTCGACCTGGACAACGGCAAGTCGATCTGGTGCTCCGTCATCGGTCCGCCGGCGGCGGGCGCCCGGGCCGGCCTCGTCCTCGACACCGAGGAGTTCGAGGAGGTCGCCGATCTCGGCCAGTCTCCGATCCACGTCCGCATCACCTGGTAGCGCACGCCGGCCGTGACGCTCGGCCCGCGAGAGACCAGTGAGCTGCTGCGCCGGCACGGGCTGGCTCCCCGTCAGTCGCGGGGCCAGAACTTCGTCGTCGACCCGAACACGGTCCGGCGCATCGCCCGGCTGGCCGGCGTCGGCCCCGGCGACCACGTGGTCGAGATCGGCGCTGGGCTCGGCGCGCTGACCCGGGCCCTGCTGGACACCGGCGCCGAGGTGACAGCGATCGAGGTGGACGAGGGCCTCGTTGGCGTCCTTGCCGAGGTCGTTCCCGAGGCAACGATCGTGCACGCGGACGCGCTGGCCGTGGACTGGACGTCGTTGTTGCATGAGCAACCAGCCGTCCTCGTCGCCAACCTGCCGTACAACGTGGCGACCCCCATCGTCGCCGACCTGCTCGACGGCGTCCCGCTCATCCGCCGGATGCTGGTGATGGTGCAGGCCGAGGTCGGCGCGCGGCTGGCGGCCGGACCGGGCTCGAAGACCTACGGCGCCGTCAGCGTCAAGGTGGCGTACTGGGCGCGCGCCTCCGTGATCGGACGGGTGCCGCCGACCGTGTTCCTCCCCCAGCCCAAGGTGGACTCGGCGCTCGTCGCCATCGAACGCCGCGGCGTGCCCGCCGGGCCGCCCGGAGTGCTTCCCGACGATCTGTTCGCGCTGGTCCGCTCGGGGTTCGGCCAGCGCCGGAAGACGTTGCGCCGTTCGCTGGCGGGACTGGCCGGCGAGGAGGACTTCGTCGCCGCCGGGGTCGATCCGGGTGCCCGAGCCGAGCAGCTCGACGTCGACGCCTGGGGCCGCTTGGCGCTGGCCGTCCGTGCCCGCTCGGGCGGCGGGACGTGATCATGCGGGCGCCCGCCAAGCTGACCCTGAGCCTGCGGGTGACGGGGGTCCGGGCCGACGGCTACCACCTGCTCGACGCCGAGATGGTGACGCTCGACCTCGCCGACACGCTCACCTTCACCGACGGTGACGCGCTGACGGTGTCCGGCCGGTTCGCGGCCGGCGTGCCGACCGACGACACCAACCTGGTCCGCCGGGCCCTGCGGCTGGCCGGCAGGCAGGCAGCCGTACACGTCGAGAAGGCCATCCCCTCCGGCGGCGGTCTCGGTGGCGGCTCGGCCGACGCCGCCGCCGTCCTGCGTTGGGCCGGCTTCGATGACATGGCGGCCGCGGCCCGGCTCGGTGCTGACGTCCCGTTCTGCCTCGTGGGCGGCCGGGCCCGGGTGCGGGGCATCGGCGAGAGCGTCGAGCCCCTGCCCCACGTCGACCGCACCTTCACCGTCGTGACGCCGCCCGTCGTGGTGTCGACGCCCGCCGTCTACCGGGCCTGGGACGACCTGGGCGGACCGCCGGGGAGGGCGGCAACGACCTGGAGCCCGCCGCGCTGGTCGTCGTTCCCGAGCTGGCCCGCTGGAGGGATCGCATCCGGGATGTGGCGGGGGTCGCCCCGAGCCTGGCCGGCAGCGGCGCGTCGTGGTTCGTCGAGGGGGCGCATCCGGACCTGCTCGAGGCGCTGGCCGACGCGTTCGTCGTGGTCTCACGCACGGCACCGGCCTGACCTGGCGTTTGACGCGCACCGACCGCCCGGGGCGATCCCCGGGCGGTCGGTGACGGCGAGATCTATCGGTTACTTGTTGCGACGCTGGTGGCGCGTGCGGCGGAGCATCTTCTTGTGCTTCTTCTTCCGCATGCGCTTGCGGCGCTTCTTGATCAGTGAACCCACGAGGAGGAGACGCTACCGGGCGCCGCCGCGCCGGGCCAACCAGCTACCCGTCCACGTAGTGCATCTCCCAGCTAGGTGGGCCCATGACCTGGACGAGGATCTTGGTCCCTGTTTCGGCGCCCGTGAAGCTGCCGATGTGCGGGCGGCCACCGTCGTAGGTGACCATCCAGCCCCGTTCGTCGCCCACGCAATCGAACGTGACGGTGAACTCGCCCTCGCCGGGCAGGTGCTGCAGCACCCGAATCCCGCCACCGGACAGGATCTGCATGAACTCGTCCGTCCCGGGGCCCTCGGCGGACGAGTTGACGTGGAAGCGGTCGAACCGGCTGTAGTCGACCCCCGCTTCGACCAGGTAGAGCTGGGGGTAGGTCACGCCGTTCGTGGCGTCCAGCGTGGTCATCTCGCCGCCGCCCGGGACCTGAGGCGTCCGGCCCGCCTCCGCGATGAGCGTGAGCAACTGCTCTTGCGAGAGAAGGAAGTGGTCCCGCACCACGGCGACGTCCGCGTCGGTGAGCGTCGGCCGCGCCAGCAGCGGGCGCAGCGCCTCGGAGGCGGCAGTCAGATCGATCGGCCAGGCCCGGAAGCCGATCGGGTGCAAGGTGGAGTTGATCTCCGCCAGGTCGGTGATCGTCGTACGACCCTGGGCGAAGTCGAGCCGGATGCCCTCGTTCGGGAGCTCCTGCATGGGCCCCTCCTCCCCCCGGCTGGCCGGGCGACACCGCCGGCGTCAATCCTCGCAGGCCGGGACGAACCCCGGGGCGGCCCGCCAGACCGGCCGGATAGCGTGGGCGGAGAACACCCTGGCGGGTAGTTCAATGGCAGAACACCTGACTTTGGATCAGGGGGTTGGAGGTTCGAGTCCTCCCCCGCCAGCCAGCGTGACCAGGTGCTCCACCCGGGCACCTCGCTGACCGGCCTGCCGGGGGACGGACGCAGGGGCCAGCACAAGCGTGTTGGTCCCCGGTGCCGATCTCGGCGCGACGGTGGGAGAAACGGGGTGAAGTGCAAGGCCTCAGCGATAAGGAATTACCAGAGGACCTCGGCCAACGGGCGGAGGTGATCTTCGAGCACTACCTCGCTGACCGCGGCATCCCGTTCGACTACGAACTTGAAGCGGCAGGGAAGCACCCCGACTTCTGGCTGGACACCCCAGCCGGGGTCGTCGTCTGCGAGTGCGCTCCGTCTCCGCAGCCATTCCCCCCGTGGACTTCGTCACGCTCGACCCGTACCCCCCGATCCGAGCGGCCATCGAAGCGAAGGTCAAGCAGGGCCGAGACGTCAAGGGCAAGCATCCGTACGTACTTGTGATCTACGCGCCGAACTGGTCCGACGACCTCATGGCGGTGAGCGGGGCGATGTTCGGGAACGTCGGCATCTCAATGCCGGTCGATCTGGGAAGCGGAATCCCAGCCGACGCCGAAGCACAGACGACCTTCCTCGGCGGAGGGAGACTGCAGCCGAGCCTCAACACTCGATTCAGCTCGATCGCCATCCTCAAGCGAGCGAACCCGGGCGGCATCTTGCCGGACCGTGCGCTCAAGGGCCACGAGCCGTCCACCGTCGAGGAGTCCGTCCGCAGGGTCTGGGCGGAGGCCGACAAACTCACAACAGCGGGACTACTCGATGACGACGGAGCGGGTGCCGCGCATCGACGTGTTCACCAACCCTCACGCCGGACTACCCCTCCCTGAGGCGGTGTTCGTCGGACCCTACGACCGCACGTACGCCATGATCGACGACGAGTACACGCTCGTCGCGGAAGGCATCGCCTTGGACGGCTACTACTTCTAGGCCTCGTTCCGCCGGAGCGGCATCTGGTGCCGAGGACGTGACTCCGAGCCGGCACCTGGCGGACCGTCATCAGACCGGCACCGCCGCCACTTCTCATCGGTCCCCCGATCGGCTTCGGCGGCGGCGAGCAGCCTTGTCGCGAGGCCGCGCCCGCGAAGGCTCGCCAACCGAGCCGGGGACGAGGAGGTGCTGCTGGTCAGCGAAGGTCGAACACGAGACGGGCGTCGACGTGGCCGGCGAGGACTTCGCCCATGGCATCGTTCACGTCGTCCAGTCGTCGGGATTCGCGCACGATCGTGGTGCGGCCCGCGGCGTGGAGCTCGAAGGTCTCGGCAAGGTCGACGCGGGTTCCGACGAGTGAGCCGATGACCTTCTTCCCCTGGAGAACGGTCTCGAAGATCGGCAGGCGCATCGTGTTGTCCTTGGGGAGGCCGACCAAGACGAGTTGGCCATTGCGCTTGAGGCTGGCGAACGCCTGCTCACAGGCCGTCGGTGTGGCGGCGAGCACGACGGCCGAATCGGCTCCGCCAAGGGCCTGGATCGCGGCGACCGGATCGTGCGTCGCGGCGTTGATCCCGTACTCGGCACCGAGTCGCTTGGCGACGTCGAGCTTGCTGTCGACGATGTCCACCGCGGCGACGGTGGCGCCGGCGATCCTGGCGTACTGGACGGCCAGATGGCCGAGTCCGCCGATGCCGAACACGGCGACGAGATCCGATGGGCGTGCCCCGGACACCTTGACGGCTTTGTACGTCGTCACGCCCGCACACGTCAGCGGTGCAGCGTCGAGCGGATCGATCGCCTCGGGCACGAGTCCGGCGAACGCGGCGTCGGCGAGCACGTACTCGGCGAAGCCGCCATCGACCATGTACCCCGTGTACCTGGCTTCCGGGCACAGCGTTTCCCAACCCGATGCGCACGCCTCGCAAGCGCCACAGGCCCAGCCCAGCCATGGCACCGCGACCCGATCTCCTTCGCGCAGCCGTGTCACGCCTGCGCCCACTCGCTCGACGAGTCCGACACCTTCGTGTCCCGGAACGAACGGCGGTGCCGGCTTGACCGGCCAGTCGCCTTGGGCAGCGTGGATGTCGGTGTGGCACAGCCCCGACGTCTCCACCCTCACCACCACCTGACCGGGGCCGGGCACCGGCTTTGGCCTCTCCTCGATGGAGAGCGGCGATCCGAACTCGTGCACCACTGCAGCCTTCATACGTGACCTCCGCGAGCCGTCTGTGCGCACCACTATCCCATCCAGCGACGTGTCGAACTAGGGGCCTTGGTCCTGGTCCCGGTGCGCCGAGTGGAGCCCCGAGAGCAGTCCGTTGCACGACGGCTTGCCCCTACTGCCGGCTCATGCGGCGGTCCACACGCCCGTACCCCGAGCTTTTCTACCGGCTGTCAACGCCGAGGTCCCACCGAACACCCACCTCACGCCATGCTGGTCATCCGGTCAGTCCCGTGCACGCCTACTGGTTGCTGCGACGGGTCTTTCGGCGCCGGTGGCAATCTCTACGGCTGTCGGCGCCATTCTTCCGGCCGTTCCCGGAGCGTTCGACCTGGCGACGCCACCCGCGGAGCTGTCGCCGACCCGTTCCAACGCGCCAGCAAGCCGACCCGTGTATTCGGCGATCGAGGACGCGCTGGCGCGCCGGGATACGGGACGCGTTACTCCGACATCGATGTCCTTAGCGGGGTTGTGTCCAACGGTCCGTGGCAGCAAGACACCCCTCACCCATCACCGCGTCCCGTAGCTGTCCGGGTTGGTTCCTGACGCCCAGATGGCAGTGCATGGGAGGCGGATCCGGCCGTCGTCGCCTTGGAATGGCGCCCATGCGTCGGTGACGCGATCCCAGATGCCGTCTTGGATGGTGGCCGGCTGATCGGCGATCAGATCGGTGATCGGCGGGGCGACGTCGCGCAGCCATCGGGTGCACGCTTCCCGATTGGGCAACTCGTACACGGCGACCGTTGTGCCGGCGGCTACGTCGGTGAAACCGGCTTGCGCGACGAGGTTGCCGAGGGCTCCTGGTTCGCCAAGGGCGAAAGGCCCGGGGCCGCCGGCGGGGGCATCGATTCCCAGCGCCTCGAGCATGATCGGAACAGGAGTCGCGAACGCCACCTTGTCGGGTGTCGCCCAGACGGCAACGGCCAGGCGGCCACGGGCTCGGAGCGATCGCCGGAGTTGGCGCAGCGTTGCGAGCGGGTCGCTGGCGTACATGAGGGCGGCACGGCTGAGCACGACGTCGTAACTGCCGGGCGCGAGCTCGGCGGACTCGATGTCGCCTTCGACGAACCGCACATTCGACAGGCCGGCGGCCCGCGCCCGTTCTTCGGCGAAGGCGAGCATGTCGCCCGAGATGTCGAGGCAGGTGACGTGACCGTCACGCCCGGCGAGGGCGGCGGCACTGAGTCCCGGCTCGCCGTAGCCCGCTCCGACGTCGAGCACCACGTCGCCGGGCTGCAGCCCGACGCGCTCCAGTAGGGCGGAGGTGACGGCGCGACCAGCGGCCTCGGCCTCGTGCATCTCGAACCACTTCCGCCATCCCGCCGCCGCCGCCGTCCACTCCCGGCGGACGGTCTCCTTGTAGTCCCTGTCGTCGGAGGTTTGGGTCGCTGTCATCGTCGTCTCCCTTCTGCGCTCTCGCCCGACGACCGTAGGGACGGAGGCGGTCGACCACCATCGCTGAGATCAGGTACGCGGCCACCCACCTGGTCCGATGACTCGGCGGTGCCGGTCAATCCTGCCGTCGGGCCGCCCAGGTGGCGATCTCGGCGCGGCTGGCGGCGCCGAGGCGCTCGAGGATGTTGCGCACGTGCGTCTCGGCCGTGAAGCGGCTGATGCCGAGCCGGTGGGCGATCTGCTTGTTCGTGAAGCCGCGGGCGACGAGCGTGGCGACGTCCTGCTGTCGAGCCGTCAGGTCGCCGGCGTCGGCGTCCGTGGGCCTGGCTGCCGTCGTGTCCGATGGGACGAGGGCCTCGATTCGCTGGAGTGCCTCGGCGACAGCGGCACCGGCGTCGAGTTCCCGGCCGGCGCGTTCGTGCCGGGCTCGATCCTCGTCGCTGAGGCCGGCATCGACGAGGGATCGGAGTTGAACTCGTTCCGCGTCGGAGACGAACGTGAGGTGTCGGTCGCCGATCGCAGCCGCGAGGCGCGCGGCGGCCGTGAGGTCGCCGCTGGCGGCGAGACCGGTGGCGAGTGAGTGCAGCACGCCCCACACCCGGGTGTCGCCGCGCAGGAGCCAGTCCCGGGCGGGCGCCCGCAGGAGCAGCAGCCCGTCGATCGCCGCGCCGGCACGGATGTGGGCGGCGCCGAGCAAGTGCGCGGCCTGGTTGACCATCAGGTAGCTATGGCATCGCTGCGCCGACTCCCAGTACGACTCGAGAGCCTCCCACCGTGACTCCTCGTCGTCGCCGTCTCGGGCGCTGGCGGTGAGCACGACCACGACCCGCGCCAGTGCGATCAGCAGCTTGTTGCCGAGCTTCCGCGCCACGGCGAGGGCCTCGTCGGCCCGGCCGGCGTACGCCAGCACCCAGACCTGCCGATCGAGTTCGCCGCTGCGCAGGGCGTCGTCCGTGCCGCGCTGGAGGAACTCATCGTCCACGGCGAGCTGGCCACCGAACACCACGTGGTGCATCGCCGCGGCGACGACGAGGCCGTCGTCGCGGGAGCCGTGTTCGATGGCCGCCGCGCCGCGGCGCAGCCAGACGGCCGCGCCCTCGAGGTCGCCGCGGGGAATCGCGCCCCAGGCGGCCATGGCACACACTGACGCGGTCGAGGGACCGACATGGGAGAGATCGAGCGAAGCCGCTCTCGGCGCCCAGTCGTACAGCGGGATGGTGTCGAAGTGCAGGTCGATGGGGCCGTACCCGGCGACGGCGAACTGTTGGGCCTGCTCGATCCGCCCGGTCTCGACCAGGTGATCGAATGCCGCCTTCAGGTTCGGCAGCTCGCGAGCCGCGATCGGCCACGTTCCCTGGTCGTCCCCGGCCCGCCACCGATCGCTGAGATCGACGATCAGGTCGAGGTACCACTGCGTGTGCGCAGCACGGGCGGCCTCGGTCTCGCCGCGCGCGGCGAGCTTCTCGGCGGCCAGCTGGCGGACCGGTTCGAGCAACCGAAAGCGGCTCTCGTCGCCCTCGCCCACGGGATCGACCCACGATCGCCCCACCAGCCCGTCAATGAGATCGACGACTTCCTCGCCCTCGATGGGACCGCCGCCGACCGTGCTCGCCGCGGCGAGCGGGAACGAGCCGGCGAAGATCGACAGTCGCGCGAGCAGGACCTGCTGCGTTTCGGGCAGCAGGTCGTGGGACCAGTCGAGCGCCGCCCGCAACGTCCGATGACGTTCGACGCTCCCCCGCCTGCCCCCGGTCAGCAGCCGGAACATGTCGTCGAGACGATCGGCGATCTCCACCGGACGCAGCGACCGCGCCCGTGCCGCGGCGAGCTCGATGGCCAGCGGGATCCCGTCGAGACGGCGGCAGATCCGCACGATCGCCGCGGTGTCTCGCGCCGGGTCGAGCACGGCGCCGGCCTCCTCGGCGCGCAACCGGAACAAGGTCACGGCTGGCCCGTCATCGTCGAGGTTCAGTGACGACGTGCGCCGTGTTCGCTCGCCGTCGATGTCGAGTGGTTGGCGAGACGTGGCAAGGATCTGTACATCAGGGCAGGACGAGACGATGAGGCGTGTGGTCGCTGCGATCGCGTCCAAGAGGTGCTCGCAGTTGTCGAGGATCAGCAGGGCGTGGCGGAAGCGGAGGCCTTCGACCAGCGAGTCCGCATCACGTTCGGCGCGGGGCTCGATACCGAACGTGCCGAGCAGCGAGAGCAGCATCGCCCCCGGGGAGGCGACGGTCTCGAGGGCGGAGAACCAGACGCCGTCGCGCCGGTCCGCTTGCAATCTGCGGCCGACCTCCAACGCCAAGCGTGTCTTGCCGATGCCGCCCACTCCGGTGAGTGTGACCACCCTCGCCGACAGCGAGGTCGGCGATCACCGCCTCCACCTCGGCGTCCCGTCCGAGCAGGACACCGGATGCGGTCGGCAGGTTTCCGGCGCGCACGCTCCCCGTTCGCGGTGGGCGCCGGTCGCTGACGAACGCCGGGTCCTCCATCCGGTACAGACGCATCGGCTCGACGACGTCGCGAAGCTCGTGGACTCCCAGATCGACGAGCGTCGCCGCCGCACCGATCTCGTGACCGACGACCTCACGGGTCGAGGAACTGAGCAGGATCTGCGCCCCGTTTGCCGCGTCCATCACCCGCGCCGCCCGGTTCACCGCCGGCCCGAAGTAGTCCCCGTCGCGCTCGTGGCTCTCGCCCGTGTGCAGCCCCACCCGTACGCGCAACTCCAAACCGCCGGGCCAGCTCAGCCCGGCGAGGGCCCGTTGCGCGTCGACAGCCGCGGCAACCGCCGAATCCGCCCGCCCGAAGGCGGCGGCGAAGCCGTCGCCACCGGCCGCAAAGACCGCACCCCCGTGGCGTTCGATGACGGAGCGAAGGACCTCGTCGTGCGCAGCGAGGGCCGGCTCCATCTCGGCGGGATGGCGCTCCCAATGCGCCGTCGAACCCTCCACGTCGGTGAACATGAAGGTGACCGTTCCCGTCGGCCGCTCGCCCATCCTCGCAGTCTCCCGCGAACTCGATGGCACCCCCGCACAGTGGCGGAGGGACGTGCCCGCAGACCTCCCAAGCGCGGTGTGCGCCACGGGTCATGCTCGCGATCGCGAGCACTCCATCCACGCAACCGTCGCGCGTGATAGCGCCGAACACGGTTCTCGTGCAGTCGGCAGCGGTGCGTCGACTCCGCAAGGGCTCACCGCATCCGCGCCCGTACCCACACCGATCTGCTCGCTCGGCGCTAGCGGTGATCTCGGTCGTCGCCACGCATAACCACGCTCACAGCCGGCGTTTTGGGGCAATGCGCAGATCGAATGATCGGTGCGCGATCGGGCTCCTCAGAACGAGCGTGGAGCGGGCATGCTGCGCTGACGGCGATCGAGTCCCGCGGGGACGTCCGCGTACATTCCAAACCTCTGGGGTGTCCGGCAGACGCCGATCCACGCGGTCGAGGTTCCGACTTTGACTGGGCTGAGGCGACCCGCTCGAAGAGTCGTGGTCGGCCAGGCAGGTCGGGGGCATCCGCCGCGCATGGGCTCCGATCGCGGCATAGCGTGCAAGCGAATGGGGCGTCCCCTCATCCTCCTCGTGGGCATCGTGGCGCTCACTGCCTGCGCCAACTCGTCGAGCACCGCCGACACCCCAAGCTTCGCGACGATGGTGGCGAGCGACGCCTCCCGACCGTTCACCCTGTTCACGCCATCGTCGTACCGCGACGACACGCCGATGCCGCTGGTCATTCTCCTTCACGGCCTCGGCCGGAGCGGCGACGATCGTGGAGGCGTACTTCCAGCTGCAACCGCTCGCCGAGTCGCGGGGCTTCCTCTACGTACACCCCGACGGCACTCCCCATCCGGCCGGTGATCGGTTCTGGGACGCCACCGACGCGTGCTGTGGACTTGGCAGCACCGCCGATGACGTGGCGTACCTCACGTCGATCATCGACCAGGTCGGTGCCACCAGGAACGTCGACCCGTCCCGGGTCTACGTGATGGGCCATTCCAATGGCGGCTTCATGTCGTACCGAATGGCCTGCGACGCCGCCGAGCGCATCGCCGCGATCGCCAGCGTCGCCGGGGCCACCTGGGCCGACACGTCGAAGTGCAACCCGTCAGAACCAGTGAGCGTGCTCCAGGTCCACGGGACGGCCGACGTCGCCGTCAAGTACGACGGCGCGACCCCGCCCGACACAGGCGCGTATCCGGGTGCCGCCACCTCGGTGGCCACGTGGGCGGACTACGACGGCTGCCACGATCGTTCGCTCGACACCGCGGGCACGCTCGACCTCGACTCGGCGCTGCCCGGCGAGGAGACTGTGCTGACGCGTGTCGATGGCTGCCCCGACGGCATTGGGCTGGAGCTGTGGACAGTGCAGGGTGGCAGCCACAACCCTGACATCCGGTTCGCCGACGGGTCGCGACCGTTGTCGGCAGGCATCATCGAGTGGCTCTTCGCGCACCCGAAACCCTGAGCCCACCCGAACGCTCGACTCTGCCCCGAGTGACTTTGTTCGACGAGAAGTAGCAAGCGCACCGAACTGCCGTGATGCGCTATCTGACCGCCCGGAGGCACCCATACAGATCAGCGGCCCGGAGCCGGCGTTCGGGGGCAGTGCGCGGATCGAATGATCGGTGCGCGATCGGGCTCGTCAGAACGAGCGCGGAGCGGGCAATCTGTGCGGGTGTCGAACCGCGACGCAACCGGGAGCGCGTCGATCCTCCGCTGTCTCATTGGCGACACGATCACGACGATGATGTTCGTACACGACTACTTGAGGATCGAGTTCCAGTACGGCAGTGTTGGCCCGTTCCTGGACTGTTTCGCGTGGCCGGTGGTCTCGATAGAGGGCATCAAGTTTCGGTTCTCAGATCCCGGCTACCGCGATGCCCTGTGCGCGCTGATCGGTCGTGACGTCACCCGGGTTGAGGAGTCACACCATGAAGGGATCGTCGTCGAGTGCGGTTCGTGCCTGCTTCGGATGAAGCCGCAAGCCGACGAGCTGACGGGTCCGGAGATCGCACTGTTCAACACAGCGAGGGACCGTGGGACGTTTGGCGGCCCGGGGAAGGCATCTTCGAGTCGCTGGTGTGAGGTCACTACAGAACCGCCGATCGGTCGTGGCAGGCTTGTGGGCCTGATCGGGCATTCTGTGCTCGGCGTTGTGGGCGTCAGCTCCCGGCGATCCGCGCCAGCGTCAGGCCTCGGCCGCTGCCCCCGGCTCCATCAGGGAGCCAGGGGCTGCAGAAGTGGGCCGTGTCGCTCGCTGTTCATGCTGCGCCCGGTGCCATCCACGGTGAGCATCGAGTAGAGGTTCACGATGCGAAGGACGCGTTCGACTTGGGCCGAGCAGCGGTCGATCAGGAGCGTGCAGTCACGGTGCGGACAGCGCTGGTAGAGCCGGACGAGTGCGGCGACGCCGCTCGCGTCCATGAAGGTCACGCCATCGAGATCGAGACGCAGCGGGCCGTGCATTTCCTGAAGCTCATCGAGCTGGCCGGCGGTGGACATGTCGATCTCGCCGGAGACGCTGAGCATGCCCGGGCCGCACTCGACGATCGTGACGGGCGAGAGCCTTCGGTTCATCACAGTCCCCTTCCGGTGACGACCGGCCGTGTCTGCCAGAACAGCGACTGCCACCGGCCTGATCGGCCCGCTCCCAAGTGATCGGGAGCGAGGCCCCGAACCTCGGGGCGGACGCAGGGACTGGACGAACCCGCTACAAGGGTACCTCCGATCGCTGCCGCAACCTGACTGATGCGCGCTCGGGACCGGCACAGAACTGCCTGATGGATGCTGGGGGTGGACGTTGAGCGGTTGCTCGTAGCGTCCTCGGGTCTCGGCTGGCTGGCTCTCGAACTGCCTGCTGCTCGCGTGTCGGGTTGGCTTGTGAACGAAGCGCCGGCCGGTCGGGGTTCGGTCACGGCGTGGCTCGAAAGAGGCGAGTAGCGATCCTTCATCAGGAGTGCCCGTCGTGACGCATCCAGGCGTTCACGAGGAGGAGCTCCATGACAGTCATGATCGGGATCGACCCCCATAAGGCGACCCACGCCGCGGGGCGATCGACGGCGACGAACGGCTTCTTGCCCGGTTGCAGCTCACCGCGCGGGGACCAGACAGCACGGCTGTTGGCGTGGGCGGCTCCGCTGGGGTCGGAGCGGACGTGGGCGGTCAAGTCGGCCAGCGGGCTCGGCAAGCTGCTGACCCAACAGCTGGTCGGCGCCGGTGAGCATGTCGTGGACGTGCCACGACCTTGTCGGCCCGTGTCCGGCTGTTGGGCTCGACCAAAGCGTCGAAGAACGACGGCAACGACGCGTTGGCAACCGCCATCGCCGGGCTGCGCCACTGCGGGCTGCGGGCCGTGCGACGCGAGGACCACACCGCGGTGATTCGCCTGCTGGTGGACCGCTACGACGATCTCACCGCGTTACGCACCCAGGCGGCCTGCCGGCTGCATGTGGCGTTGCGGGAGCTCATCGCTGGTGGAGCACCACGACGGCTCTCCGCCGACCGGGCCGCGAAGCTGCTGCGCGCCGTCCACCCTGACGGTGTCGCCGCCATCCAACGTAAACGCCTCGCTCTCGAACTGCTGGCCGATGTCCGCCGGTTCGATCGGGAGATCGCCACCGCACGGCAGCGGGTCACCGACGCCGTCCACGCCTCGGGCACCACCCTGCTCGAGGTGCACGGGGTCGGCCCGATCGTGGCCGGGTTCATCCTCGGTCACGTCGGTGACCCCGCCCGGTTCCCGACCGCCGATCGGTTCGCCGCCTACAACGGGACCGCCCCCATCGAAGCGTCCAGCGGGCCGAGGAAGCGGCACCGGTTGAACCCTCGCGGGAACCGCACACTGAACCACGCCCTCCACATGGCCGCCGTCACCCAGATCCGCCACGACACCCCCGGACGGGCCTACTACCTCCGCAAGATCGCAGAAGGGAAGTCCCGCAAAGAAGCCCTCCGGGCCCTGAAGCGTCGCCTCTCCGACGTCGTCTGGCGGCAACTCCAAGCCGACCTCACCCACCGCTGACAACGCGGGCCCGGGAGGACAACCAGGGACGACTCTCACATCCAGCGTGGCCGGCTGAACCCTGAACACCGGCACTTCGGACCAGTCACTCCCAGGCCCACCACAACGCTACGCCCACCCCACCGGGCTCGCTTCGACGCGCCCCGATACGACCCCTTGACAACAAAGAGGCTTCGATCGGGTACTCGTACGACCAGTCGCGAGACTGCAGCCCTGTGCGGCGGAGATGGGAGGCTGGCCGCCATGTCGTCCCGAGAAATCGACCAATACCTCGCTGCGCTCGACGAGCCGAAGCGAAGTACCTTGGAAACGCTCCGGCAGTCGATTCTCGAAGTAGTGCCTGAAGCAGAGCAGTGCATCTCGTACGGGATGCCCGCGTTCAAGATCCAGGGCAAAACGGTGGCCGGGTTTGCGGCGTTCAAGCGGCATCTCAGCTACCTGCCCCACAGCGGTTCAGTGCTTCCAGCCCTCGGAGAGGACCTCACCAGCTATGAGCAGACGAAGGGTTCGCTGCATTTTCCCGTCGACAAACCGCTCCCTAAGCGGCTTGTGAGGAAGCTCGTGACCACGCGTATGCGACAACTTGGCGTCGGCTAGGGCGCGGGTCGTCCCGACCTCGCACCGAACTGCCGTGATGCGCTAGCTGACCGTCCGGAGGTACCCGTACAGATCAGCGGCCCAGAGCCGGCGTTCGGGGTCACCGTGGGCCTTCTGCCCGGGCGCGGAACGCGCGCCGCGGGCTTCCTCACGGTTTGGGTTCACTCCAATTGCTACGTTCAACGTAGTATGCTTGATGGCGTGCGCGACGTGCAGCTGTTGATACTGACGGCGCTGGCCGCCGAGCCGATGCACGGCCATCGGATGCAGTCCGAGATCGAGGTGCTGTCGGGGCGCCCAGTTGGCCCCGGCACCCTGTATGGGGCCATCAACAGGCTCGAGGACGACGGGTTCATCCGACCAGGTCCCCCGCGGGGACGCCGTAGGCCCTATGAGCTCACCGACGAGGGGCGTCGGCGCCTCGCCGAGGAGGTGGCGAGAGCTCGCCACGTCGTCGACACCGCACAGCAGCGACTGGGAGGTGGGGCGTGGACCGCCTGATCATCCGGATGCTCCCCGCAGAGGTTCGGGCGCGTCACGGTGAGGAGGCGGCGGAGTTACTCGACGGCTCGACACGTCCCGTGCGAGACCGCGCCGATGTCCTCGTGGCGGCACTGGGGCTGAGACTCGGCGACATGACTAGTCCTCTGCTCGTCGTAGCGGTGCTCGGGGTGGGTGTGTCGACCTTCGGTCTGGTCCACGTCGTCGGGCACCTGCGAGACGGCGCCCTCGAGATCCTCGATCATTGGTGGTCGACATTCGTCCTCGTCGGACTCGCCAGCACGCTGTGTGCAGTCGTCGCGCTCGTCATGGCGCGTCGCCGAGCCAAGGCCTGGCGCCGGCTGACCTGATCACCCGGACTCCGACGCCACCGGCGGCGTGGTCGCCAGCAGCGTTCGTGACAATGAGCCGCTTCGACTTTCCACGACACGCGCCGGTCCACCATCCGGCGGTCGGGGACGGTAGCGGGAGGGGTTGCGTCATCGTGGTCCGGCGACCCCGATCGGTCGATCCATCCGGACTCGGGACTCGCACGCGATCCGATGAATTCGTCGATCGAGCGTCGTCACTAGAGTCTGACACTGGCGTTGTGCCTCACTGCCACCCGGCGGACTGAACCAGGGAGGAGGCAGCCATAACCAAGTCCACAATCGGGCCGCTCGATATCACGTTCACCGCCACGTTGGGGCGAGTGCGCGAGGGTGACACTTGGACCTGCGTTCAGATGTCCGACTCCGCCACCGTGTTCGGCACCCGCGGTCTCGTCAAGGTCGCCGGCACCGTAGACGGCGCTGCGTTCCGCAGCTCGTTCATGGCGCTCGGCGACGGCACGCACAAGCTCCCCATCGCCGCTGCCATCCGCAAGGCCATCGGCAAGACCGACGGCGACAATGTCGTCGTCCACCTCGAGCAACGCCTCGGCTGACGCCGCACAGCCGGCGCTAGGGGACCGTCCTCGCGGAGCGATGCGCTGGAGCGGCATTGCGAAGCAGCAGCTCTCCGTTCGAGATCACGTTGTCTACCTGATCAGGGCGGACGCCATCGCCGCGGTGTGTCAGGCGGTCTGGTTGCGCGGCTCGAGGACGATCACTGGCGTCTTGGTCGACCGCCGGCCCGCAAACGCGTCGATCCTGGGATCGACCGCGACCCAGCGCTGCCACAGCCGATCACGCTCTTCTCCCGCCGAAAGGCGTGCGCGCACCGGGCGCGGCTGCTTGTCCGCCAATCGAATGACGGCATCCGGATGCGCCTCGAGGTTGAGCCACCATGCGGGACGGCCCTCGTCCCAGCCATTCATCGCGAGCGCGACGAGGTTGGGGCCGTCTTCGAGGTATCCGACAATGACGCTGCGCTCTTGCCCAGACTTCCGCCCGACGGTCGTGAGGCGCAGCGAACCCCAGCCGCGTTTGTTCGACGTGGTCCACAGGAATCGGCCGCCGCTGAGCCGGTACAGCGCGCGATGAACGCGCCAAGCCGCGTGCACGAACCACGGCGGCGGGTGCTTCGGCGGTCGGGTTGCCGCATGGCTCATGCCGATACCTCCCGCGCGGGCGACTCTCCACAGTACGCCGCCGCAGATAGTGCGCGTCCTCGAACGCGCGGCATCGGACCCGCCGGACCATCCTCCAAGCGCCGTTCCCGGCTGATCCCGAGGATCTCGCCGAGCATTCGCTACTGCGCGTCCTGGAACGCTCGGCAGACGGCCGGCGAGGGTGTCCCGCAAGTGCCGATGAGCCACGCGCGCGGACACGTCAGGCTCCCGGTGTTCTGGGGCAGTGCGCAGATCGAATGATCGGTGCGCGATCGGGCTCGTCAGAACGAGCGCGGAGCGGGCAATATGCCCTACCGGGTGGCCGACTCCGCGTCTTGGCGACGTGGTACCGACGTGCCGATCGGCGTCCTCATGATCTTTGCGGGGGATCGACGTTCGGAGCGCCGATAGGGCGCTGCCGGTCGTCACGTCGGGATCAGGGGGATTTGTCCGATGTCGTTCCAGACGTCGAGGTGCAGCGTGCCGCCGTTCGTCGGGGCGACGCTGACGTCAAAGCCGAACGAGCGCCTCGCTGGGGAGCCCAGTGGGACGTCGTATTGAGCACGAAGTACACGAACATGATGCCCATCGATGAGTCACGGACGCACTACGAGGGGTTCTACAGGCTCGCGATCGAGGGGCTCCCTTTCCACCCCTACTGCTTCAACGTGACAAGTGGTCAGATCACCACAGCTCCCGGTGAGACAGGGACCACCATGGCGCGCTCCTCGGAGTCGAGTCGTTCGAGACGACGCTGAGTGGCTATCGGCGTCTGCTCATCTGGCTGCGTGGCTTCGGCGAGGTAGACGTGGTCGGTGTCGAGGGAACCGGGTCCTATGGCGCCGGCCTCACCCGCCACCTCCACGCTGAGGCGGTGCGAGTCGTCGAGGTGGACCGTCCCAATCGCCAGCGTCGACGCCGACGCGGCAAGAGCGATCCTCAAGACGCCATCACCGCGGCGCGCGCCGCGCAGTGCGGCGATGCCCACGGCGAGGCCAAGACGAGGAACGGAAACGTGGAGGCGATGCGGGTTCTGCGAGTAGCGCGCCTCTCGGCCCGCAAGGCCCGGACCCAGGCGCTCAATCAGATGCGCAGCCTCATCTCCACCGCGCCCGACGACATCCGCACCGAGCTGCGCCATCTAAACGTGTATCGGCTCCTCGAACGCTGCAGCGCCTCCCGACCTGGAGCTGGTCGTGACCCTCGGTCCCTCACCAGGCTGACGCTGCGTCTGTTGGCCCGACGGGCGCTATCGCTCGAGGCCGAGGTCGCCGAGCTCGACACCATCCTCGAACCCCTCGTGGCCGACACCGCGCCCCAGCTGGTGGCCCGCCTGGGCATCGGCATTGAATGCGCATCAGCGTTGCTCGTCGCCGCAGGCGACAACCCTGAGCGGCTGCGCAACGAGGCGACGTTCGCTCACCTCTGCGGCGCCTCGCCCATCGACGCCAGCAGCGGCAAACAGGAACGTCACCGCCTCAACCGCGGTGGTGACCGCCAAGCCAACTCCGCGCTCTGGAAGATCGTCATCACGCGGATGGTCTATGACCCCGCCACCCGCGACTACATCGAACGACGCCTGAAGGACGGCCTCACCAAGAAGGAGGCGATCCGCTGCCTCAAGCGCTACATCGCACGCGAGGTCTACAACCACCTACCTCGCCAACAACTCGCCCTTGACAGCCCCTAGGAGCATCGTTAGGAGATGGCAGCAGGTCGCATCGTGCGACGAAGATGCGATCGTGGATCCGTCGAGCACGGTCCGAGCTGGTCCGACCGCGCGTGTTACGGCGCCCTCCGGACCGCGGGTAGCGGACCTCATGAGACTACGCGCGAGTGCATGCGTCACTGCTGCCCGACAAGTCGTGCAAGGGTGCTCGATGTGGGGTGCGGGCAGAGTCGGGCCACCCTCGCCGTCGCCGCCGGCGGCGCGAACCGAGTCGTCGGCACCGACCAGTTGGAGGAGATGATCGACATCGCGTGACGCCAGGGCGGATCAACAACGAAGCTGTCGTCACCTACGTCGTGGATGATGGTCACCTGGTGACGACCCGCCACGCATGGCCGTCGAGCAGTTCGCGGGCCGCGTCGAGATGCCCTGCGTGGCAGGCAGTCTCGGTGATCACGTGCAAGACGATGTCGCGAAGATCATCGAGCCGCCACTCACCGAACAGGTCGCCGGGCCACCAGGCCGGCGCGGTGTCCGCTCGCCTCGCGGCGATGATCGCGTTGGCTCGGGCAATCTCGTCGCGGTAGTTGGCGAAGACCTCCACGGCCGGGACGCCGGGGGCGACCTGCCACGCGTCGCCTTCGCCCTCGATCAGTTCACTTGTGACGGCGACCTCGCCGGCAACCACGCCACGGAACCAGAACCGCTCGACGTCGACGGCAAGGTGCTGCACCAGCCCGAGACAGGTCCACCCCGACGGCAGCACCGGCCGCCGCAGCGAGGCCTCGTCGAGTCCGTCGAGGATGCCGAGCACGTGATCACGCTGGCTGTCAAGGTAGGCGAGCAGCGCTTCGATCTCTGCCGTCGGGCGGCTGATCCCGTCGCCCGTCGACGCCGCGAGGTCACCCCAGGTCGACAGGCAGAAGGGGTGACCGACCGGATCGGCGAACACGAAGCAGTGATCGGAATTGGGCTGGAACCCGAACTTCCTCGCCCCGGCGGCCAGCACGCGAGCCTCGGTGGCGGCCAGGTCCTCGACGTAGAAGTCGAGGTGCATCTGGATCGACGAGGTCGGGTCGGGCCACGCCGGCGGCATGTAGCCGGGCACGGTCTGGAAGTCGATCCGCCCGCCAGGGCCGTCGACGGTGGCCCAGGCGTCGTTCTCGAAGATCACTCGTCCGCCGGTGATGCCGGCGTAGAAGGCGGCCAGCTCTCGGGCATCCGGGCAGTCGAGCGCCGCCGAGCTGAGCGTGATGGAATCTGACATGGATGTCCCCTCTCCTGTACGGACATCAGGTGGACTCTCACGGCGGTCCGAAATCACCGCGACCCTGGCGAGGAACCGGCGTTCTGGGGCAGTGCGCAGATCGAATGATCGGTGCGCGATCTGGCTCGTCAGAACGAGCGCGGAGCGGGCAATCGGCGCTAGCGGTGACGGCGGCGTCGGATGGGCCATGCGTGATCTCAATGCGGGATACTGATGGCCCGCGACCGTCACGAGGAGGTCCATCATGGCCGACCTGATGAACCGATTGCTCGCCGCGCTGAATGCCCATGACCTGGATGCGTTCGTCGGATGCTTCGCGTCGGACTATCACAGTGAGCAGCCCGCTCATCCCGGCCGGGCGTTCGAGGGCCGCGACAAGGTGCGAGAAAACTGGACGAGCGTCTTCGCTGGCATCTCCGACTTCCAGGCCGAACTCCTGACATCGGGGAACACCGAGAACGATGTCGAGATCGGAGAATGGCGCTGGCGGGGGACGCATACCGATGGAAAGCCCTTTGCCATGCAGGGCGTCACCGTGGTGGGGATCGAGGGCAAGCTCATTGCTTGGGGCCGCCTCTACATGGAGGCGATCGAACAAGACGGTGGCGACATCGACGCCATGGTGCGCGAGACATACCGACCGCCCGATTGACACGCGCGATCGTGGCCACGGAGAACGCCGATCTGCCGTGATGCGCTAGCTGACCGTCCGGAGGTGCCCGCACAGATCAGCGGCCCGGAGCCGGCGTTTGGTGACACCTTGGAAGGGGTCGTGGATAGCGTCCTGAAGCGGTGGGTGTTGGCTGGCGCAGTACTGAGGGTCGGGCCGCCGCCGCTGCGTGGTCAGAATGGGTTGCGATCTCGGCGGACGGAAAGTTGGCCCTCGCTACTGGCCGGTCAGCGACGCGACTTATCGGTCGACACTGGCCACGATCTGGCGAAGCGCGGCCACGTGTCCCTCAAACGCGCGCCGTCCGGTGTCGGTGAGGCGTACATGGACCCGGCGTCGCCGGTCAGCTATCGGGCGTTCGATCGCGATGTAGCCGGCGCTTTCCAAGGTCGCGAACTGTTTGGACAGTGCGGAGTCGGAAAGTCCCAGCCTGTCGCGGACGAACGCGAAGTCGACCCAGTCGGCGGCGGCCAATAGGGCGACGATTGATAGTCGCGTGCTCGGGTGGATGAGTTCATCGAACCGCGGTTCGGCTGTCATCGCGGGGCATTGCGCAGCGCCCTCCGGCGGACTGCGGCCATCAGCTCCGGACCGCCGAGGGCGACGGCTATCGCCGCCATGACGCCGGCGATCGTGGCCGGGTGGTTCGCACCGTCAGCATCGATCAGCAACGCCGCCGCGACGGTGAGTGCGACGAGACCTACGAGGAACCCGATCACCAACGTGGGGATGTGTGTACCGACCAGCTCGGCTCGGACGCTGAGCGCGGCCGATCGCCTTCTTCCCGACAACACGTTCTGTGCCGCCGCCGCGTGGGCGGCGCCGAATGCCAGCGTCGCGGCGACCGCCAACCAGGCGGGGCCTACGTCGGCGATGACTCCGAGTCCGATCCAACCCGCCGCCAGGCCTAGCCAATACCAGCGGGGCATGTCGATCTCGGCGATGACCTGTTGGCGGCTGTACTCGGCCGCTGTCAGTGCCGAGCGGGCGTCGCTCGCCCCTACCGAGTTGGGCATGATTGCTCCTTACTTTCCGATCCGGAAAGTAAGTTACGGTTTCCAACTGGGAAAGTCAACCCGCGCAGACTGTGCAGCTGTGATGCCCGCTCCGGCACGTTCCCCGAGAACCGGCGTTCTGGGCGGATGTGTGCAGGTTGAGTCTTCTCGGGTGGGCGCGATCAGTTGAGCCTGCGGCTCGGCCGCGCAGTCGGACACCGGCGCAGCCGCTGCGGCCGCTCGTCGATGGTGGGACACTGCAGCCCATGAGCGTGGGGGTATTGAGGGTCGTTCAGCTCAACATGGATTCGATATTCGGGCCTCGGTGGCCGGAGCGCAGAGTCGAGGTCGTCAGATGGCTCGAGGACCTGAAACCTGACCTGGTCTGTCTACAAGAGGTCTGGGAGGATCATCGCCGCCCGAACACGGCCGGATGGGTCGTCGAGCACCTGTCGGAGACTTGGTACGTGGCGTTCGACGGGTTCGCGTTGCCTGACCCCGAAGCGACCGGCGCTCATCCGTCGGTGAGGTTCGGATCGGCGATCTTGAGCAGGTGGCCAATCGACACCGTCGAGTTGATGGCGATGCCGATCAACCCTGACGAGGAAGATCGGCCCCATGTGACGATGCGCGTGCCGTTCGTTCCGGTTGGAGTTCCGTACGAGTTGCTCCACGCCCGCACGGGTGGGATCGACGTGTACAGCACCCATCTCCACTCGGGGACCGGGCAGACGGCCCAACGCGTGGAGCAGGCGCTGTTCATCGACGACGCGATCGCTCGAACCTGTGACCCCTCGGCGGAGATGCCACCGGTGCTGTGTGGGGACTTCAACGCCGATCCGGAATCCGACGTGATCCGTTTCCTCACCGGCAACGCCGTCGTCAAGGAACGAAGCACGTACTTCCAGGACGCCTGGGGAGTGGTGCACGGTGCCGGCGGTGTGACGTGGGATCCCGCGGGCAATCCGATGACCCCGAACTCTTATCACCCCGGTCGCATCGACTACATCTTCGTCGGTGACCCGGCGTTCCGCGAAGACGGCGCAGGACGAGTCGTGAACGCCGAACTTGCCTTCAACGAGGCGAGAACCGGCGTCTTCGCCAGCGATCACTACGGACTCCGCGCAGACATCGCCTGGCCGACGCGGCCCTCGGATACGTGAATCGAGTCAGGTGCGCACCGACGACAGAGGCAGCACCGGCAGGATCTCAGTCTGCGTGACCAGTCGGGCGCGACCCAGAAGTGCCGAGGCGGGGCACTATCCGCCAGCGACGAAGGCGACTACGACGTAGGCCGCGTGCCGGTCGAAGTTCTCGCGGCGCCGGTCATAGATGGTGGTGGTGCGGGGGTCGGCGTGGCGCGCCGCGATCTGGACGTCCCGCAACGGGACCCCGGCGTCCAGGGCGGCCATGATGAACCCGGCCCGCAGCATGTGCGGATGCACGACCCCAAGCCCGGCCCGCCTGCCGATCGACCGGACCCACCGATGGGCTGTGCGACGGTCGAGCCGCTGGCCGTCCCGCCGGCACAGGATCGGCCCTTCGTGGCGCTCTCCCACGGCGAGATCGACGGTGCGGGCTGTGCGCGGCACGAGCGGGATCACCGCGGGCTTGTTGCCCTTTCCGACGATCGCGAGGGTCCGGTGTCCGCGCTGGACGGCGAGGTCCTCGATGTTCGCGCCGCACGCTTCGGACACCCGCAGCCCGTTGAGGCCGAGCAGCACGGCCAGGGCGGCGTGCATCGGGTCGTACCGTTCGGCGGTGAACAGGAAGGTGCCGAGCTCGGTGCGGTCCATCCCGTGCCCTTGGGTCTCGGGGACCTTGGGGCGCCGGACATACTGGGCCGGGTTGGCGGGGATGCGACCGTCGATGTGCGCGAACCGGTAGTAGCCGCACACCGTGGACAGCCGCCGGTCGATGGTCGAGGCCGCAAAGCCGCGTTGTTCCATGGACATCCGGTAGAGCTCGATGTTGGCCCGGGTCGCCGCCAACGGTGCCACACCGTGGTCGGCCGTCCATTGGAAGAACGAGCGGAGGTCGTGCCGGTAGGCGTCAAGGGTGCGGCCGCTGTACCGGGCAAGGAACGCGACCCCAGCGAGGTCAGCGTCGTCAGGACCAGGTGTGACGAGTTCGAGCGATGAGACAAGGGTGGTGAAATCGGCCATGGTCGTCCTCCTTTGCTGGACGACCCAAGCCAACGCCGAGTGCCAACGACCCCGAAGGACGCGAAGGACGCGAACGGCAAGCCCTCCTTCGCCCCGATCGAGGACAGTTCTCGACCCAGCAAGGACGGACCATCGAACGAGGACGCCGCCTCCCGGCGTTCTGGGGCAGTGCGCAGATCGAATGATCGGTGCGCGATCGGGCTCGTCAGAACGAGCGCGGAGCGGGCAATATGCGCTCCCTCGCACCGCAGATGACTAACTGCCGATCCGCGAGGTCGCGCCTCGATCAGGCAGCATGCGCCCGAGAGCGCCGGGAGGTGCGCTCTCGGGTTCAGTCGGTGATCTTCCTGCCCAGTCGTCGCTCATGCTCTCGCTGGAGGGCGCCGCGTCGGGCGTGTCGGTGACGACGTTGGCAGCCTGTGTGACGATGGGCAGATGCCACCGCGTGTACCGGCCGTCGATCCTGCCAGCCTCGCTGCGTGGTGCACGGATCATCTCGGCAGTGCTCCGGCGGCGGAGCTGTTCAGGTCCGGCCACCTGTCCGCGGTGATCGGGCTGCGCCTGGCAGATGGGCGGGAGGTCGTGGTGAAAGTACGCCCGGCCTCGCCGCGGATAGCAGCGTGTGTCGAAGTCCAGCGGCGCATGTTCGAGTCCGGCTATCCGTGTCCTGAGCCGCTCGGCGGGCCAGCCCCATTCGGGATCGGCGTGGCAACCGCTGAGTCCTACGTGCCCGGCGGTGACGAGCTTCCGGGGGCAGAGCACACGGCCCAGCTGTCCGCTGAGGCGTTCGCGCGGCTGATCGGGCTGGCGCCCCGGCCGGCCGAGGTACCATCGCTGGATCCGGCGCCGTCGTGGGCGTCGTGGAATCACGGTGAGGCCGGGTTGTGGCCGCGGCCCGAGGGCGCTGAGTTCGACCTCAACGAGGTCGACGGCCCCGAGTGGATCGACCGGGCCGCCGATCGTGCCCGTGACCGGCTGCGAGCGGGCGTGTGGGAGGCCGTGATCGGCCATTGCGACTGGTTGGCCGACAACGTGCGCTGGAAGGGCGACGAGCTTCTGGTCGTGCACGACTGGGACAGCGCGGTCGCCGACAGCGAGGCTGTTCTCGTCGGCTTCGCCGCCGCCTTGTACTCCACCGTCAGCCCGGACGAGCTGGCCACGGTCGAGGAGACCGACCGCTTCCTGCGTGCGTATTGTGGCGCCCGCGCCCGTGTATTCAGCGCTGACGAGATCCAGCGCTCGTGGGCGGCCGGCGTCTGGACACGGGCCTACGACGCCAAGTATCAGCACGTGGCCGGTCACCCGATCGCCTCGCTCACTGAGGCTGAGGCTCGCCGCGCCTTCGCCGCGCGGGATGTGTCTAGCGATCCTGCGGGCGACGAGGACCTGACGATCTTCGTCGCCACCAATGCCGCTCGCGCCAGCGATGGAGACGCGGGCCATTCACTCGCCGAAGCGATCTTCCGCGCTCGTCCCGTTTGAGGTGAAGCGCCGCTCATATCTGCCGTGATGCGCTACCTGACCGTGCGGAGGTACCCGCACAGATCAGCGCCTCGGAGCCGGCGATCAGGGGCGTTCTGGCCCTCGACTGACCCCTGCTTTGTTTGGGCGGCCGGTGACGATGCAGCCCGCACAAGGAGGTGCAGGTCATGGCGGTCGGTCTTGTTCACGGGGTGAAACACGGGCGTCTGTCGTCACGGTCGCGCTGGTGACGACCGCCGCAGTCTTCGTAGTCGGTCGCGAGCGCTGGTCGACGCTCGTTGCCGGTGCGCCCGCTGCGAACGCCGTCGGACCGTCGCCCAACGCTCACGGCGTCGCCGAGAACCGAACCCAGCGGGGCTCCGTACCCGTCGGTACACGCCGGTCCCCCCAAGCCGGCGTCTGACGAAGGGATTTCGAATGATCTCCACCACCCGAAACACACGAGCCCGGCGAGTTGGGCAGGCCAGCGGTGCAGCCGTGGCCCTCAGCCTCGCCGCCGTGGTGATGGCCGGTCCGGCCTCGGCGGCACAGGTGCCATCCGCCTCGGTCGCGAACGACACGCTCACCGTCACCGCCACCCAGGCGAGCGAGCTGCTCGCCCTCCGACTCCAAGCCGGTGCGCCCGGCGTCCTCGAGGTCGACTTCGGCGACGATGGCACCGCTGAGTTCAGCTTTGATCGAGCGACGTTCAGCCGCATCGACGTGCTCTTACGGGCGGGCGACGACCAGTTCCGTGTCGACCAGGCCAACGGCGCCTTCTCCGATGAAGCGCTCACGGTGGATGGCGGCAACGGCAGCGACACGATGAACGGCGGCGACGGTGTCGAGGTGTTCTATGGCGGCAACGGTGCGGATTCGGTCGACGGCAACAGAGGTAATGACACCGCCTATCTGGGCAACGGGACCGACAGCTTCACCTGGGATCCGGGTGACGGGAGCGACATCGTCGAGGGCCAACTCGGCGTCGACACCCTCGACTTCAACGGCGCGGCGATCGCACTGGAGAACATGTTCTTGGCGCCGAACGGGTCTCGGTCGCTGTTCCACCGAGACCAGGGCATCATCAACATGGACATGGACGGAGTCGAGAGACTCGATCTGGACGCGCTCGGCGGCGTCGACACCATCCGTATCGACGACATGTCCGGCACCGACTTCGAGCGGGCTGACGTCGATCTCGGCGGCGCGGATGGCGCCGTCGATGTCCTGACGGTCAACGGCACGGCGAACGACGACAGGGTCAAGGTGGCCACGCACAATGGCGGCGTTGACGTGAAGGGCCTCGAACCCGAGACGCGCATCACCGGCAGCGAAGCCACCGACAGCCTTCGGCTCAACACGCTCGCCGGCAACGACCGCGTCCAGGTCGACGGCGCGGTCTTCGGGCTCATCTCGCCCGTCGTCGATCTCGGCGCTGGTCAAGCCTGACCAACCCACACCGTGCGATCGGGGGCTCTCATGTGGAGCCCCCGATCGCCGCGCGACGTGCCGCACTGCCAGGAGCCGGTCGCGGGGTCCGATGCCGCTCCCCGCGCTTGACGTGGTCGCCGCCTACCGTGCGGATGCGGCTCGGGATGCTGCGGGAGTTCCTCGAACGGATCATCGAGTGGGGTTGGGACGACAGCCCGGCCCGCTGCCCGGTGTTCGTGTCCGAATGCCCAGAGTCGATGATCCCCTCCCCAAGTTCTTGGACGAACGCCTCGACGGCACGGTTCATGCGGACCGCCCGCCCAGCTGGACCCGCTGCCACGGTTGATCGTGGCCTTCGGGCGCCCTCGCGAGCGCTTCGAACCTGAAGGTCGCGACCGATGCCAGAGCTGTTCCACGCCCCGACGAGTGTCGCCACGGACGACCTGGAACCCGGTCCGGCTTCCAGGTGCGGGGATCCACCGGTATGGGCGAGACGACGGCACAGGCCCGGTCGCCCGTATCGGCGCGTCGGCGTGAGGGACCGTGTGCTCGCTGGCCGCCTAGCGGGTGCGTGTCCGATGTGCCGGTCGACGACTGAGACGAGCGTGATCCACCCGGCGTTCAGGGACGCTTGGGCGCGGCGCCTCGCGAAGGTGGGCGTGTGAAGAGGGGCGTTGAGGTGAGGTGCCGCCACTCGTGGCGGATTGCCCGAGAAGGGTGCTCTTCCAAGGCGTTCGTCACGACTCTTGCGCCAGCGGACCGACCGGGTTCAGACGGAACGTTGGTGGTCGCTCCCGGAACCGAAGGTCGTCGCGTGTGTGCAGCTGTCTCGGCGTGTGATTCGTCTACCAGGAGGTGGGCTTGTCGGGTTGGTACAGCCAGACGTCGAAGAAGTGCGCCGAGGTCCATGCCGCTGCGCTGCTCGGCGAGGTCGATGAACTGCGCTGTCGTCACGTTGCCGTAGCGATTCAGCGTGGCCCAGTCGCGCAGCACCGTGAAGAAGGTGGCGTCGCCGATCTTCTCCCGTAGCGCCTCGAGGGTCATCGCGCCGCGGTAGTAGATGGTGCCGTTGAACATGAAGGCGGGTGTGCCAGGATCGCCCGGCGGAGGCGTCCAGAAGGCGGTGTCCTGCGCCGGGGTGTTGTACAGCTGGTTGAACCACTGCGCCGCCGACTTGTTGCCCTGGTACTCGCTCCAGATCCATTCCGACCAGGTGGCGAAGCCCTCGTGCAGCCAGATGTCCGGCCACGTCGTGAGGGTCACCGAATCGCCGAACCACATGTGGGAGAGCTCGTGAACGAGCGTCGCCTCGTCCGGCATCCGGTCGAACACCGGCTTCGTCTGCGTCTCGAGCGAGTAGCCGACGACCTTGGCGCTGTCGACGATGGCACCGACGGCGTTGAACGGATACGGCCCGTAGATCGATGTGAAGAAGTCGACCGACCTCCGGAAGCTTGTCCAGCACCTGGCCCTTTGGGAGCTGTGGGTCCACGGCGACGTACGTCGGAATTCCCGCCGAGGTGGTCGAGATGGTCAGGTCGAACCGGCCGAGCGTCGCCGTGGCGAGATATGGGGCCATCGGATCGGTCTCCTGCCAGACCCAGGTCGTCTCTGCCACCTGCCGTCTGCGTTGGAAACGAGGACTCCGTTCGCCATCGCCGTGAGCCCGGCCGGCACGGTGATGCTGAAGTCGAACGTCGCCTTGTCGCGCGGGTTGTCGTTCACCGGGTACCACGCCGGTGACCCCTGCGGCTCGCCGACGACGAAGGCGCCATCATCGGTCGGGATCCAGCCCTCGATCGATTGATCGGGGTCGGTGACCACGGCGGGCGTGCCGGCGTAGTCGATCACCACCGTGAACACCGTGCCGGCTCTCAAGCCGGCCCGAGGCGTGATCACGAGCTCCTGCTCACCGTCGGGCGAAGGACGCGGCGCTGCCCGTTGACGAGCAGGCGCGAGATCGAGAAGCCCCGCAGATCGAGGTCGAAGCTGGACAGGTTCTGCGTCGCGGTCGCCGTGATCACGGCGGTGCCCGACAGCTGGTTCGTGGACGGCTCGTAGCGACAACGTCAACGAGTAGTGCGCCACGTCGTAGCCGCCGTTGCCGGCGTTCGGGAAGAACGGATCGCCCAGGCCAGGCGACCCCGGAACGAAGTCTACCGCCGCCGCCGGTGCGACCGTGGCCAGGCCGATAGCAGCCATGGACATGGCTCCGCACCCGAACAAACCGCTCCCCACACGCATGAGCCTCATGGGCCCTCCCCGGGAATGCAGCTCGGCGCCAACCTAGCCCTCACCACCACACGAGGAGTCGAGCCGACACGCCGACCGGAGCGTGTGCGGTGGTCCCGCACCGCGCACCGTGCCTCACGCTCGGCCGCTGCAACGCGACCCCGCGGTACTCCTAGGCGTTCAGCTCCGCGCACCACAGCCGACTGGCGTCGTTGACGTCACGCACGCAGAAGACGCTTGCAGGCATTGCCCCGATGTGCCGGTCCGGGACTCGCGGATCGTGAGCAGGCCCGTTTGACCGGTCGCCCTTGACGCGCCAGATCGGCCGCTCGGCGCCCGCAGGCGCCGACCCGGTCTACGAAGCATTGAGCAGGCAGCGTGTGCCGACGACGCTCGGCGCGCAGCCAGCGGGACTGAACGCCTCAACAAGTGCGGCGGCAGCTCGCCAGCCGGTGCAGTGTCCCGGCGCGACGATCCGAGGCGCAACAGGTTGGTGAGGTCGCGGACGGTCGGTTCGATGCGGTCTTCGACGGTCGCGCCCGCGAGGTGGTAGCCGCCGAGTAGGAGGTCGACCGGCTGGTCGGGGAGGAGGTGCCGTGCTTCGAGGCCGACGTTGACGACGCCCGCGTGCGAGCAGGCGGTCAACACCGTGGTTCCCCGGCCGCGGACGTTGGCGGCGAGGAAGCGCTCGTCGTGGATCTCCGTATCGAGGGTCACCTGTGCGCCGCGCCAGCTGTGATGTCGACATCGCATGCTCGACGCCGCTCACGGCTGCTTCACCGCATCGGGCTACCCGGGCACGACGATGGCGGAAATCGCTCGAGCAGCGGACGTAGCCGTGCAAACCCTCTACTTCACCTTCCACTCGAAGGCTGGGCTGCTCGGTGAGGTGTTCGAGCGAGCGGTCACGGGCGACGGCGGTAGCCCGCCACCACTCCAGGACTGGCATCGCCAGGCCGAGGCGACCGAGGACCTCGGCGACGCGCTGCGCATATGGGCCGCAGGGGTCGGGGAGATTGTGGCGCGCGTCGCGCCCTTGCGGCCGGTGTTCGACGGCGTCGGACCCGATGAGGACGTCGTGGCGCTGTGGGCGCGAGGTGAACAGCTACGAAAGGACGGCTACGGCGCCTTCCTCGATCACCTCGTCGACCGTCACGGACTGGCACCCGGAGTGGAACGGCACGAGCTCGTCGACGTCGCGTTGGTGCTCCTCGGGCCCGTCGGACACCGAGGCTTCGTCGAAGATCGCGGCTGGTCGCTCGAGGACTGGATCGCGCTCACCGTCGAGACGCTGCACCGTTCATTCCGCTGACGACCACACGGCGCGGGTCATCCCCGGGGCGCCTGGGCCGGGCGGTGTCGGATTGTGAGTCCGGGAATATCGGGCGCCTTACTCGGACGCCTGTGGACGACTGCGACACATGGCCACGGTGAAGGCGATGCCCCACAGGACGAACCATGGATCCCAGAAGTACGCGTGCCAGGCGATCGCATGCTCGTCAGCATCGTCGGCAGCGTCGATCGCCCCAGCCTCGACGAGCAGCCCGGCGACGGTGAGCACACCCCCATAGACGGTGAGCCCGATCGCCACGATCCATCCGAGCGCTCGCATCGGCTGGCCTCTTGTCCACGCCGGGAGCCGGCCCGCGCCTACTCCCACGAGCACGAGCGGCGCGACAGCTCCGACAAGTTTCGCGAGGGTGATCACCCACAGGGTGGTGACGACACCGGCCGAACGCTCCCGACCCCAGCGTTCGATCTCGCCCCCGACGGTGTCGACCAACGCCGTACCACCGAGCGCCCAGTACGCGCTCATCGCCGCGCTCGCCGCGCCCAGACTCGCGGAGATCACGGCCGCGACGAAAGAACCCCGATCCCGCGTCATGCCGCAAGCCTGCACGAGATCTGAAGGGTCGTCGGCGTGGCCTGGCGACACAGAACCGCCACGTTCGGAACTCCGAACGCGTCGGAGTCAGTCGGGAAGCCACGCCAGAAGGTCGCTGACGAGCTGTGTCGGTTTGTCGCACATCGGGAAATGGTGACCACCCTTGATCACGCGCTCGAACGTGTGGTTTCGCGACAGCGCGACCTCATCTCTGTGTGGGTACGGAATACCTCTCAAGCGGCGGACGTTGCCCAGGTGCGCGCTGAGATCGTGAGGACCTGATGGACCTGACTGCGGATCTGCCCGATGACCGCCGAGCTCGAGTCGAGACGCGGCTCGACACGAATCTCATGGCCTGGCTCACGACGGTGAACCCAGCGGGCCGTCCGGATTCCGTGCCGGTGTGGTTCCTGCTGCGCGATGACAACACCATCCTCGTGTACAGCCAACCCGGGAAGGCGAAGCTGACGAACATCGACGCCAACCCGCATGTCGCGTTGGGACTCGATGTCACCGACATCGGCCGCGACGTCATCCGCATCGAGGGCACGGCTGTGCGTGTGCCGGGCCATCCACCCGCCGACCGGGTCCCCGCGTATGCGGCCAAGTACGCCGAACGCATCGGGGCGATCTTCGGCACGGTCGAACGATTCGCGCAGGCGTTCTCCGAGGCGATCGTGATCACCCCAGGACGCCTCCGCGTCTGAGCCGCAGCCGACCTGGCCGATCCCGACCGGCGTTACAGTCGGCCGCATGGCTGGTGGTCCCCGGACCGGCTACGCCCCGGTCAACGGTCTCGAGATGTACTACGAGTTCCATGGCGCCGGGCCGCCGCTGCTCCTCCTCCATGGCGCGTACATGACGATCGACACCATGGGGCCGATCCTGCCCGGTCTCGCCGAGTCCCGAGAGGTCATCGCGGTCGAGCTGCAGGGCCACGGTCACACCGCCGACATCGACCGTCCGATCACGTACGAGCAGATGGCCGACGACGCGGTGGCCCTCCTCGTTCACCTCGGTGTCGAGCGCGCCGACGTTGCCGGTTACAGCATGGGCGGTGGCGTCGCCCTGCAAGTGGCGATCCGTCATCCGGATGTGGTCCGCAGACTCGTGGTTGCCTCGGCGTCGTATCGCCTCGATGGCATGCCCTCGGTCGCCTTGCAGATGTTCCCGTCGATATCCCCGGAGCTCTTTGCCGGGTCGCCGATCGAGGAGGCGTATCTCCGCCACGCTCCGAACCCCGGCGCCTTCCCCCAGCTCGTCGACAAGCTCACGCGACTCGACACGACCGACTTCGCTTGGCCCGACGACGACATCCGCGACATCGCGGCGCCGACGTTGATCGTCGTCGGCGACTCCGACGGCGTCCGGCTGCAGCATGCGGTGGAGATGTTCGAGCTGCTCGGCGGCGGGGTAATGGGTGATCTCCAAGGGATGCCGGCGTCGCAGCTCGCAGTGCTGCCGGGCACCTCCCATTTCGTCCCGCCGGGCTGCGGCGTCCTCGACCGGTGGGAGTGGCTGCTGGCGATCATCCCGCCGTTCCTCGACGTGCCACTGCCGACGCTCCCCGCCGATCAGGCCTGAGGGGCCGTCGGGCAAGGATCTCCCACTGACTCGCACGCAGGCGGCCTCTCGACGCCAAGGTTCTGACCGACTTCAGGGACCCCGGTCAGTCTTTCGCTCACCCGGTCTCGACGGATGGATTCGTGCTCAGCCGGGTGTTCGGTCGCCATTGCGAGGTCCGGGCGACTCGGATCCGGTGTCGTCGGCGGGGATGAGTTCGAACACGGGATGGGCGTGCGCCTCGGCGACGAATTTCTCGACAGGCGAGTCGTTGTTCGCCGAGAAGTACTGGCGGGTCTTGGTGGCGACGTCGAGATATCGCTTGAGGACTGGGCCGGCCTCGGTGGCGGTCGCCTCACGCGTCATGTACTGCTTGGTGGATCGTCCGTATCGCAGGCTGACCCGGTTGTCGACGCGAACGTTCTGGACCCATGACACTGGACCGTAGGGGGCGACCAACCACTGCTTTGCGTCGTGGTCGACGGGGACGACCGGAACGGTGTGCGGATCACCACTCCGGCGCCCGCGGGTCGTGAGAAGCTGCATCGGACCGATCCCCAGTCGCGCCAACGCGCTGACGAGCGTGTTTCCTGATCTCCATTGCCAGCTGTCGAAGGAAGGGTGTTCCATCAGCGACTCTGCCGCGAGGCGCCCACGGCGATGACGGCAACGATCAAGATGGCGATGATCGAGATGGTCCACCCTACGGCCTTCACCGTTCGCCCCTGTCCGTTGATCGGTCGCCGCCGTCGGCAGGTACACCACTTCACCGGGCTTCACGTGAATGTTCGTGTCGCCACTGGTGATCGTGCACGACCCCTCCATCACGATCAGCGCCTCGTCGTAAGCGACGCCCCGGCTTGAGAAGCGGCGCGCCAAGCCGGCGTTTGGTGGCACGCCTCCACGCTGCGCTTGGTGAGCGATATGGGGTACTCGGTAAGGGCCGAACCCGTACGGGTCCCGTCGACGTCGAGGCGCGATCACACCGTGTGAAATCGTGCACCCGAGCCTCGCGTGGCAATGTCCCCGGGGGACAGTCGGGAACGTGCCGTGTGAACGCGGACCGAGTTGTCGCGCGGTGAGATCGGGCTCGGCTCTCGAGAGCGATGTGCGCTCGACGATGGGCTGTAGGCGCGTCGGGCAATGCGACTGGTGGAACCGGAAATGAGCCGGCTCAGCGCTGCGACGATGCCTTGACCGGGCGGTGTCCGCCGCTCGGCTGCTGCGGTCCGATCTTTGCGGTGGGTCTGCCGCAGCTGCGCGATTGCGGGAGCGTTGCGCAACGCCGCCTCGGTGTCGTGTCGGAGTGCTTGGGTCTCGGCGGCAAGCCGGTACTCATCGAGCAGCATTGCCGGCTCCTGTGACGACTCCCGCTTGACGCAGGCTTGTGCCCACAACTCCTCGGCCGCTGGCGCCGTCCGATCGACGCACGGCGTATCGGCACCGCTCGGGCTGGTACCCGGCACGGCGGGGGTCTCAGCCGGGTGAGAGTGCCATGGGAACCTCCTTCTGGCCGCTTGGCGGTCTGGTCAGGTGATGCCGAGCGCAGTGAGGACATCGGGGAGGATGGCCGCCAGCTTTGGCAGCTCGATGTCGTTGATGTTGCCGTGCACGACGATGGTCGTGCCGCTGTCGCGGTGGTAGGCGACGAGTGATCGTGAGCCCTGGATGCTGCCGCCGTGGCCGACGACTTCGACGTCGGCCGGGCTGCAGCCGGTGGGGGTCGAGGCAGAACCCCATCGTGCGCTCGTCAACCAACGCCGCGCTGATCATGAAGCCGAGCACGCCAACGACGCGGCGGAGCGGGCGAACGACGCGGCGGAGCGGGCGGGCGATGAGGCCCAAGCGCGCCGACCAGGAGGCCGATCGCGCCCCACCCACACGCTGGCGGCGTCGGCGATCAGCTCGCTGGAGGAGGACCCGAGCCTCGCCAAACTGCTTGCCGTTGCGTCGGCCACCGCGACCTACCCGACGCCGGAGGCGACCGCGGCGCTGCACCGGGCATGGGCGGCCGATCGGGTCACGGCCCGTCCCGGCGTCGTCCATGACCTCGCCTTCCAGACGGCCGACCTTGATCCGACCGGACGGCGGATGGTGGTGGCAGGTGCTGCCGCGGTCGACGGGTTCCGGCAAGATCGTGGAGGTGGTCGATCTGGCGACCGACGCAACCACATGGAAGGTCGAGCTTGACGACGCCTCGGCATGGCGGCGTCGGCGCTGTTTACCGCCGTCGGTGAGAACGTCGTCGCCGGGGTTTTCTGGGACCCTACAACCGTGACCGGATCCCCTCGCTCGACGTGGAGGACGATCGAGAACCCGCCGCCCGACGTCGTCGGTATCCGAATGTGGGACGCCGACACCGGCGAGCTGGTCTACCAGTTCGACGTCGGTCGTTGCGGCGGATACCCCGCTGCGATCTCGGCCACCCACCTCCTGGTCCGAACGTTCCGTGGTTCGGCCTCGGCGGTGCGCCCGTGCGACTGGGCGCAGGGCACACTCGGCACCGAGATCGTGGATCGCCCCAGCGGCGAGCGCCGCCTGCTCTCCGAAAGATCCATGAGTCCCGCTGTGGGGAGCGGCGATGAGCGGCGACGGCACCACCGTCGCCTACGACGACATCCAGGACCAGCACCAGGTGGTTGTCGCCGATGCGTCGACGGGCGAGCCGCTCTTGCGCTTCACGCCTGCGCCCGAACAGGCACGGTGGGGTGTGCGGGCGTTGAACGACGACGGCTCCCTGCTGCTGTACGGGGATCAAGCGCGGACGGTGGGTCGCGCGCCCGGTCCGGTCTGATTCGCGAGGTGAAGTCATGGGATCGCAGCCAGGTGCTTCACTTCCTCGACTCGTCTTCGGGGCACCAGTGGGCCCGCATCGACGAGGGCCTGGTGGACGCCGTCAGTTTGACGCTCTACTTGGGATGAACGAGGCGGAACCAGCGGTGATCGTGGGCCGGTAGCGCGATGCGGGCCCGGCCGTTACGGATCGTCACCGGGCCGCCCGGCTGCAGCAGCTCGTGAAGCTGCGTCCCGGGGCCGGCATCATCGATGGGGACGCGTGCGGTCGCGCTGCGGCGGGCGAGGTTGTGGGCGGTGACTACCGTGCGCCCCTGCCAGTCGAAACGCAGCACGAGCACCGACGACTCGCCGCCGTCGAGCACGGTGCACTGGCCCCAGCCGATCTCGGGCAGCTCCTTGCGCAGCCGGATGATGCGCTCGAACCAGTTGAGCAGCGAGTCGGGGTCGGTGCGCTGGCGCTCCACGTTGACGACCGCTGGCGCGAACCGCTCGTCGGTCGGCAGCGGCCGGCACAGCGCGTCGGGCGGGGCCGTCGAGAATCCGGCCGTGTCACCGTCGGTCCACTGCATCGGGGTGCGCACGGCCAACCGTTCCTCGACGGCGAGGTTCTCGCCCATCCCGATCTCCTCGCCATAGAACAGCGTCGGCGTGCCGGGCAGCGAGAACATCAGGCTGTAGGCCATGCGGATCCACCGCTGGTCGCCGCCGAGCATCGTGGGCAGCCGCCGCCGCAATCCCCGGTCGTAGAGCTGCATCTCGGGATCCGGGCCGAAGGCGGCGAACACCTCGGCCCGCTCGTCGTCGCTCAGCTTGTCGAGCGTCAGCTCGTCGTGGTTGCGCAGGAAGGTCGCCCAAGCCGCCTCCGGCGGCGTCGACGGCCGCCTACGCAGGGCCCGCACGATCGGTTCGGCGTCGCCGCGAGCGATCGCGAGGTACGTCGCCTGCATGACCAGGAAGTCGAACAGCAGGTGCAGCTCGTCGCCGTCCTCGTCACCGAAGAACCGCCGTTGCTCCTCCGCCGGCAGGTTGACCTCGCCCAGCAGGATGGCCTCACCGCTGCGGCGGCCGAGGAATGCCCGCAGGTCGCGGAGGTAATCGTGCGGGTCGAGTTCCATCTCCTCGCCGATCCCGTCGATCTCCAGGAGGAACGGGACGGCGTCGACACGGAACCCGGAGAGGTTCTGGGCCAGCCAGAACCCGATCAGCTTGCGGATCTCGTCGCGCACCTCGGCCGCCGCGATGTTGAGGTCGGGCTGGTGCCGGTAGAAGCGGTGCAGGTAGTACTGGCCCGCCTCGGTGTCGTAGGACCAGATCCCGCCCTGGCGACCGGGGAAGACCTCGCCCTGTGGGCCGTCGTCGGGGACCTCGTCGCGCCACACGTAGAAGTCGCGGAACCGGGATTCACGGCTGCGGCGGGCCGACTGGAACCACGGGTGTTGGTCCGACGTGTGGTTGACGACGAGGTCGACGATCACGCGCATCCCGCGGTCTCGAGCGGTGCGCACGAACTCGGTGAAGTCGCCGAACGAGCCCAGCCGCCCATCGATGCCGTAGTGCTCGGAGATGTCGTAGCCGTCGTCGCGGTCGGCGGTCGGGTAGATCGGCATCAACCAGACGCACGTGACCCCGAGGCCGGCGAGATAGTCGACCTTCTCGGTGAGCCCTGCGAAGTCACCGATCCCGTCGCCGTCGGCGTCGAAGAAGGTCTGGACGTCCAGGCAGTAGATGACGGCGTTCTTCCACCACAGGTCGGCCGTCTCGGCAATGCTCATGAGGCGCGCCGAAGCGTCGGGACCACATGCTCGCCGAACGCATCGAGGAAGGGCAGCTGCGTTCGGCCGACATGGTGGATCCACACGCCGTCGAAGCCGAGCGCGACCAGTTCGGCGAGCTGGTCGCGATGCCAGGCCGGATCGGCCGACACCAGAATGCGGTCGCGCACATCCTCCGGGCGCACGAAGGCGGCCGCGGCGTCGAAGTGCTCCACCAGCTCGAGGTCCCAACAGACCGGCGGGTCGAACACATTGGTCCGCCACTGGTCGTAGGCGACGGCCAACGCCTCCTCGTCACTCTCGGCCCACGACACGTGCGCCTGCAGGTAGGCCGGCTTGCCATCACCGCCGTTGTTGCGGAACGCATCGAGAACTCGGCGCAGCACGTCGACGGCCTGGTTGACCGTCGCCAGCCCGTCGGCCCACCCGCCGACCCACGCCGCCGTCTCCGCCGACACCGCCGCCCCCAGCAGCGGCGGCGGCGTGACCGGAAGTGTCCACAGCCGGGCCCGGTCGACAACGACCAGGCCGTGGTGGGTCACCTCATCACCAGCGAAAAGTGCCCGCATCACCTCCACACACTCCCCCAGTCGCCGCCTGCGATGGTTCTTGTCTGGCCAGCGACCGCCGGTGATGTGCTCATTGGACGCCTCGCCCGTCCCCAACGCCACCCACAGCCGGCCCGGGAACATCTCCGTCAACGTCGCTGCGGCCTGAGCGACGATCGCCGGGTGGTAGCGCTGCCCCGGCGCGTTGACGACCCCGAACGGCAATGACGTCGAGGCCATCGCCGCCCCCAGCCACGACCACGCGAACCCGGACTCACCCTGCCGGGCGCTCCACGGCGAAAAGTGATCCGACGACATCCCGGCATCGAAGCCGACCTCTTCCGCGCGGCGGGCAGCCAGCAACAGCCCACTCGGCGGGACCTGCTCATGAGACGCGTGCCATCCGACGATCGTCACCGGGGGGCACTGCCCGCCACGGCGACGCGCCAATCCTCCCGCCCCGCCGCCGTCAGGTACCCGCCACGTCTTCGGACGGGACCAGGGCGAAACTCCGACATTTCGATACGAGACGGTTGCGTTTCTATTGGGGCGTCCCTAGCCTCGGAGACGGACCCGAGCGAGACAGCTCCGCGGGAGGACCACACGACGAAGGATGGCGCCCTCATGGCGACGGTGATGGAGCGAGGACAGCAAACGGGCGACGCAGCCCACGCGAGGCGGTGGTGGACGCTCGCCACCCTGTGCTTGAGCCTGCTGATCATCGTGATGGACAACACGATCCTCAACGTGGCGATCCCGTCGCTGATGGACGACCTCCATGCGACCAACAGCCAGATCCAGTGGATCATCGACGGCTACACGTTGGTGTTCGCCGGCCTGCTCCTGACGTCGGGCAGCCTGGGCGATCGCTTCGGTCGCAAGGGTGCGCTCCAGCTGGGCATCGTCCTGTTCGGCATGGGCTCGATCGCCTCGGCGATGGCCGGCTCGGCCGAGCAGCTGATCCTCACCCGTGCGTTCATGGGCATCGGCGGCGCGCTCATCATGCCGGCGACGTTGTCGATCCTGACCGATGTCTTCCGCGACCCCCGCGAGCGGGGCCGGGCCATCGCCATCTGGGCCGGCTTCTCCGGTCTCGGCGTCGCCCTCGGCCCGGTGGCCGGTGGTCTGCTCCTCAAGCACTTCTCGTGGAGCTCTGTGTTCTGGGTCAACCTGCCGATCGGGCTCACGGCCCTCATCGCGGGCGCGTTCCTCATCCCGACGTCGAAGGACCCGAGCGCACCCCGCATCGACGTCCCCGGCGCGGCCATGTCGATCATCGGGCTGGGCGCACTGCTGTTCGGCATCATCGAGGGCCCGAGCCGTGGTTGGACCGACCCGCTGGTGCTTGCCGGCTTCGCCGTCGGCCTCACAGTGCTGGCGGCGTTCATCGCCTGGGAGCTGAACACCGACCACCCGATGCTGGACATGAGGTTCTTCAGGAACCCCCGCTTCTCCGTCGCCAACGGAGCAATCACCCTCACGTTCTTCGCCATGTTCGGGTCGCTCTTCCTCATGACCCAGTACTGGCAGCTGGTGCACGGCTACACACCGCTCGGGGCCGGCGTACGCCTGATCCCCTTCGCCCTCACGATGATGGTGGTCGCCCCGCTGTCGGCACGCGTGGTCGAGAAGGTCGGGACGAAGCGGGTGGTGAGCGGCGGGCTCCTGGTCATGACGACCTCGCTGGTGCTGCTGTCGTTCATCCAGCGCGATACGAGCTACTCGCTGGTCATCGCCATCTTTTGCCTCATGGCCGTCGGCATGGGCCTCACGATGGCGCCGGCCACCGAATCCATCATGGGCTCGCTGCCCCGCGAGAAGGCCGGTGTCGGATCGGCCGTCAACGACACGACGCGTCAGGTCGGCGGTGCCCTCGGCGTTGCCATCATCGGCAGCATCGTCTCGTCCGCCTACGCCAGCAGGATCGCAACGTCGGTGCCCGGCTTCGGTGTGGTCGGGGACGCGGTCACCACGGCCCAGCAGTCCCTCGCCAACGCGCTACGCCTTGCGCCGGGCACCGACAACCCGCAGGGCTACGTCGATGCCGTGCGCGATGCGTTCGTCCACTCGTTGTCGCTCGGCCTGCGCTTCAGCGCCGTCGTCGTCCTCATCGCCGCCGTGCTGGCGTGGCGCTTCCTCCCCGCACGGGCGGTCGGTCACCACTTCACGCCCGCGGAGGCGATGACGTCGGAAACGGTTGGCGCGCGTGCAGCCGAGGAAGCGGCTGACGCCGCCGACGTCGACGATGCGCGGGTGGACACATCGGCCCCGGTCGCGATCGACTGACCGCATGAGCACGCACGTCGATACGGCGACCCGCAAGGCTGGGCGCCCGCGCGACGCCCGGGCCGACGTCGCCATCCTCCAGGCCGTGCTCGACCTCGTCGCCCGCAGTGGTCTGACACACCTCAGCATGGACGCGGTGGCGGCGAAGGCCGGCGTCAGCAAGGCGACGATCTACCGGCGCTGGCCGTCGAAGGAGGCTCTGGTCGTCGACGCGTGGCGGACGCTCATCGCCCCGGCCGAAACACCTGACACGGGTTCGCTTCGCGGCGACGTCGAAGTCATCCTCGGCACGCTGCTCGACAAGGTCGGTGACCCAGGGTTCGACGTCCTGTCACAAGTGATGGCCGCGGCTCGTACCGACCACGCGCTCGCCGAAGCCCTGCGAGAGTACGTCGCCACGCGGCGGCGGCCACTACGGACGGTGCTCGAGCGAGCGGTCGCACGGGGGGAGCTCTCGGAGGACCTCGAGCTCGACGTCGTCCAGGACGCGCTGGTCGGTCCGCTCTTCTACCGGCTCCTGCTCTCGCACGGTCCCCTCGACCTCGACGTGGTGCGCAGCGTGATCGACGTCGTGCTCGCCGGCATCGTCGTCGACCTGGCCGACGAACGGTGAGCAGATCCCGTCGGGAGCGCCGCCCGGTAGCGAATGCCACGACGGACGTGCTGTTGCTCGCTGACACCCACCTCGGGCCGGGCCAGGCCGGTCGTCTGCTGGACAGGATCGAGGACCAGCTCGACGAGGTCGACGTCATCGTCCATGCCGGCGACATCACCGACCTGTCGGTGCTCGAGGCGTTGGCTCGCAGGGTCCCGGATGCCCAGATCCTCGCGGTGAAGGGCAACAACGACGTGGGCGTCGACCTGCCCGAGCGCATGGAGGTGGATGTGGACGGGTGCCTGATCGGCGCCATCCACGACAGCGGGCCGCGAACTGGTCGCCGGAGCCGGCTCCGTCGGTGGTTCCCGTCCTGCGATCTGGTCGTGTTCGGACACTCCCATCTGCCCTGGCACGAGGTCGATGTGGCGGCCGACGGTCACATCCAGCACCACGTCAACCCGGGATCGGCGCTGCTCCGCCGGCGGGCACCGACGTGCACGACGGCGCGGGCGCTCATCAGCAACGGCGAGATCACGGACGTCCGCCACGTCGAGGTGAGCGCCCGGCGAACTGGTCTCTGACCGATCGCTACGGTCCCCGTGTCAGTGGTGGATCTCGATATGGCGTTCAGCTCGGCAGGCGTGATCGCCGCGCGGATCGCTCAAGGTGAGCTGTCACCAGTGGAGGTCGTGAGCAACGCGCTCGCCCGCATCGACGAGGTGACCGGCGATCTGAACTGCTTCTGCAGCGTCCGCTCCGACGAAGCGCTGCGCGCCGCCCGGGCGGCCGAGGAGGCAGTCACCGCCAGAGTTCCACTCGGCCCGCTCCACGGTGTCCCGGTGGCGCTGAAGGACACGACTCCCACCGCCGGGCACCGCACAACCCTGGGCTCCTTCACCCATGAGCACTGGATCCCCGACCACGACGCGTGGATCGCGAAAGCGCTTGCCGGGGCCGGCGCGATCGTGGTGGGCACCACCACAACGCCCGAGTTCGCGCACACGCTCATCACCGACAGCCCATTGTGGGGCGTGACCCGCAACCCGTGGGACCCGACCCGCACGCCCGGCGGTTCCTCTGGAGGAAGCGCGGCGGCCGTGGCGAGCGGTTGCGTGCCGCTGGCCGAGGGGACCGACATGGGCGGCTCGGTGCGCATCCCGGCGGCGTGGTGCGGCATCGTGGGATTGAAGCCCGGGCTCGGGCGCATCCCGATGGATGTGCTTCCCGCGCTGTTCGACACGATCAGCCACCATGGTCCGCTGGCGCGATGCGTCGACGACGCCCGGTTGTTCCTGGCCGCCACCCAGGGGCCGGACGACGCCGACATCCTCTCGAGCCCCGTCCCGCTGGACCTCGCCGGGCCTGTGTCCGGCGACGTGGACGGACTCCGGCTGGCGCTCAGCGTCGATCTCGGGTGCTGGGCCGTCGAGCCGGCCATCGAAGCTGCGGTGCGGAAGGCGGCTGTGGCTCTCGAGGCGGCCGGTGCACTGGTCGAGGAGGTCGACATCGGCCTCACCGCCGGCCATGACGAGTCCTGGGCGGAGCTCTGGGCCGTGTTCCTGGCGGCCAACTACGGCCACCTCGTGGAGCAGCACGCGCACCACATGGACCCTGATGTGGTGGCCCTCATCGAGCGCGGCAACACCATCAGCGCCGTGCACTACAAGCGCCTCGACCTGGTGCGGACGGACGTCTGGCGACGGATCGCCTCCGTCCTGGCCGGCCACGACGCCCTGCTCTGCCCCACCACCTCCACCGGACCACCTCCGGCCGCCAAGGCGGACCGGTCGCCCGAGCAGCCGCCGGACGACGGTCACTACCACGGCCCGGACATGACGGGGGTCTTCAACCTGGTGTCGCCGTGTCCCGCCCTGTCCGTGCCGTGCGCCTTCGGTCCCGATGGGCTGCCGATCGGGCTGCAGATCGTCGGTCGGCGCTGGCGCGAGGACCTGGTCCTGACGATCGGCCGCGCTGTCGAGTTGACCGGCCTGGGCAGCCCGCCCCGGCGACCCCTCACCTGACTCAGGGGGCGCCGCGTCGGCCCTGCCGATGCGACCACCGGTCACGTCCGGACCTTCGCGTCCAGGCGGCGCAACAGGTTGATGTTCCGACTCGTGCTGCCGTGGCGGCCGACGAGGTCCCAGGTCTTCGACGTGAGCCGGGTGTCCGTGGACTTCCCCCGCATCCGCCAGTGCACGTCCCGGCCTCGCACGACGAGCGTGTCGAAGTCGTTGGACGCCTCTTCCAGGGCCTTGGCGACGGAGCGGGACGGGCCGGCCTTCAGGAACGTGACGAAGTACGTGTCGCCCGCGGCCACCGGGAATGGCTCGAGGTGGACAGCCTTGTGCAGCTCGGCCGCCGTCCGGACGAACGTCGTGACCTCGAACCCGAACTCCTTCTCGAGCGCGTGCTCGATGGACCGCTCGGCCGCGGTACGGGCGCCCGCGGCCTCGAACACGACGTTGCCGCTGTTGGCGTGGGTCCAGACGTTGTCGTAGCCGAGGCCCTCCAGCGTCTCGGCCACACGGCCCATCGGCACCTTGCGCCGGCCCACGTTCACAGCTCGCAAGAACGCGATCCGTGTCGTCACGCCAACTGCACCTGGCGCTCTTGCGCAGGATGGCCGCCGGGCGGCTCGCCCACCGACTCCTCGGGGTCGACAAGCCGGGTCGGCACCGTCCAACGGTCTCAGGTCTCCGTCCGACTGGCAAGCGGGTCGTCGTCCTGCAGTGGGACCGGTGGGACGAGTCGTGATGGCCGGGCACGTCGTTGCTGACGAAACGTCTCCTCGGCCGGCCCCACTACCCTCGCCGGCCATGCGCCTGCTCATCACCAGCTCCCGCAACCCGTTCGCGCTCGACCTGGTGCGGAAGCTGGCCGAGCAGGGGCACACCGTCTACGCCTGTGACACCTTCAACGCCGCCGCCGGGAGCCACTCCAAGTACCTCGCCGGCCACGAGGTCACGGCGTCGCCGCGCCACGAGACGCCGAAGTTCATCTCGGACGTCGAAGCGATCGTCGAGCGCCATCAGATCGACATGGTGGTCCCGTGCTTCGAGGAGGCCTTCTACCTGGCCACCCGTCACGCCCAGCTGTCGGCCCATCACCAAGCTCTACACCGGCCGGTTCGACCAGCTCGCCCGGCTGCACGACAAGGTCAGCTTCCAGAAGATGGCGGAGCAGGCCGGCGTGCGCATCCCCCGCACGCTCGTCGCCCACGATGACGCCTCGCTGCGTGATGCCATCGCCCAGTTCCCGCAGTTTCTTCGCCCGCGCCGCGTTCTCCCGCGGCGGCGTGGCGCTGCTGACGAACACCGGGCCACTGGCCGGCCAGGTGGCGGTCGAGGATTGCCACCCGAACACCGACCAACCGTGGCTCGTGCAGGAGTTCGTGTCCGGCCCGATGGTCTGCACCTACAGCACGCTCCACGACGGCTCCGTCACGGCCCACTGCACGTACCGCGCGCCGCACCAGTGGGAGCACAGCACCGGCATCTCGTTCCTCGGCATCGACGGCCACCCGACGCTCGAGGTCGTGCGGAAGTTCGCGGAGCCCATGCAGTACACGGGCCAGCTCTCGTTCGACTTCGTCGAGAGCGGTGACGAGCTCTTCCTGATCGAGTGCAACCCCAGGACGACTGACGGCGCGCTCCTCATGAGCGCCGAGCACCTGGCCGCCGGCATCACCGACCCATCCGCGCCGCTGACGATGGTCGAGCCCGGCACTGAGATCCAGCTCGACTTCGCCGTCATCGCCGAGATGTTCAAGGAACCGTTGAAGCAGATGCCGAAGACCATCCACGACCTGCGTCCACGTTCATGACTCCAGCCGGGGTTGGCACGACCACATGCCCATGCTCTGGTCGTTCGCCTCGCTGGCCCACGGCGAGCGGATGAGCCGGAAGGAGCAGGTCGCGATCCTGGAGGCCATGGCCGACGACGTGGTGTGGAACGGCGAGCCGATCGACGGCATGAGCGCCGAGGACGCGGCAACCCTCGCCGACATCCACGCCGAGCGCGTCTAGCCCGTCGACCGGAGGAGCTCGTCGCATGCCCGGCTGGTGGGTCCGCAACATCACCGAGCCCGGCAAGTTGCCGCTGCTGCTCTGCTTCGTCGCCTTCGTGGTGACCTTCCTCGCGACCCGGTTCATCACCCGCTCGATCCGCGCCGGGCGGGGTCCGTTCCACGACATCGAGACCGGCGACGTCCACATCCACCACGCCGTCCCGGGTCTGATCCTGCTCCTGCTCGGAGCCATCGCCTCGATCTCCGCCCCTCCCGTGAGCCCCTGGAGGGAGATCGCCGCGGTCGTCATCGGGATCGGCGCGTCGCTGGTGCTGGACGAGTTCGCGCTCATCCTGCGCCTCAGCGACGTTTACTGGGCCAAGGAGGGCAGGGTGTCCGTGCAGGCGGTCGCGCTGGTCACGGTCTCCCTCCTCTGCATCCTCATCGGTTTCGTCCCCTTCGGCGTCGACGACCTCGATCCCGCCGAGGCCGGGCTGCGGTGGTCGGGCGTCGCGCTCGTCGCCCTGGCCGTCCTCTCGGCCGCCGTGTGCGTGGCGAAGGGGAAGTACCGCCTGGCCCTGTTCGCCGTGTTCATCCCGCCGGTCAGCTACGTCGGCGCCATCCGCCTGGCCCGCCCGGGCTCGTGGTGGGACCACCGGCGGTACCCGCGGCACCCGGAGCGGCACGAGCGCGCGGTCGAGCGGGCACGGGAGTTCGACCGCCGTTGGGACCCGGGCTTCCGCTGGTTGGGCAACACGATCGCCGGGAAGCCGCGATGACGCTGGCTTGGATCGCCGCCTTCGCGACCGCGCTGTGCTTCGGCGTCAGCGCCATCCTCGAGGACCGCGCCGCGAAGCAGACGCCCACGGAGGACCTCTCGACCACGAAGTCGGTCCTCGCCGTCACGACCCGGCTCCCCTATCTGCTCGGCATGGGGCTCAGCCTCTTCGGCTGGATGCTCTCGCTGCTGGCCCTGCAGCGCCTGCCGTTGTTCGCCGTTCAGGCCGTCGGCGCCAGCAGCATCGGCGTCGTCGTCGTGCTCCACTGGGCCCTCACCCGCGAACCGGTGCCACGGCGGCAGGCCGTCCTGCTCATCACGCTCGGCGCCGGCCTGATCGCCCTCGCGGCATCGGCGAAACCCGGCGGCCCGAAGCCGGTATCCGGGTGGTTCGACGTGGCCATCTGGATCGGCATCGTGTGCATCGGACTCATCGGGGCGCTGGCCATGCGCACGCAGGGCGACCGGGGGGCAGCCGTCCTGGGAGCGATCTCCGGCCTGGCCTATGGGGGCACCGCGCTGTGCGCGCGTGCGCTCGAGACCGACCACACGCTGACAGCCGTCCTCTTCAACCCGTTGACGATCGCCCTGCTCCCGCTGGCCGGCTTGGGGATCGCCCTCTTCGCGTCCGCGCTCCAACGGGGATTGGTGTCGGTGGCCACGGCCTGCCAGCACGCCGCCATGACGATCGTGCCCGCCGCGGTCGGGTTGGCCTTCCTCGGCGACGAGGCCCGCGCCGGTCTCGAGTGGCTCGCCTTCGCCGGCTTCGTCCTGACACTCGCTTCCGTGCTCGGCCTGACCCTCATCCGGTCGCGTCCGGCACCGATGCGTCTGGCCCCGCCCGGAGCGAACCCCGCCCTTGGGTGAAAGCATGGCCGGCGTGCTCCTGCCTCGGCTCCGGGTGTTCCTCACCTCGCCTGGCGACGTGGGCGAGGAGCGCGCCATCGTCCGAACCTTCCTCCAGCAACTACCGACCGATCCGTTCGTGCGGGATCGGGCGACCATCGAGCTCGTGGCCTGGGACTCGCCCGGCGGCGGTGCGCCCATGCTGGCAGCCCGGACGCCGCAAGCGTCCATCGACGCCGGGCTTCCCCGTCCATCGGAGTGCGACATCGTCATCGCCGTCTTCTGGGGCCGCATCGGGACGCCACTACCGCACCCCGAGTACGCGCGCTCCGACGGCACCGCTTACGAGTCGGGCTCGGTCTGGGAGCTCGAGGAAGCTCTCGACACGTCTCGGCGAATCGGCCGCCCAGACGTCCTCATCTACCGGCGCCTGCCTCCGCACCAAGTGGACCTGACCACACCCGACGCCGACGATCGGATCGCCCAGTTCCGTGGGCTCGAGGCCTACTTCGGGCGGTTCACCGATGCGGCGACCGGGGTGATCCACACCGCCTACTCGATCTACGAGAAGCCCGACGACTTCCGGCAGCGGGTCGAGCTCGACCTGCGAAGCCTGGTCAAGGACGCACTGGACGGGTCCGATCATGCGCCGCTCGCGCAGACCGAGGCACCTCCAGCTCCGCTGTGGCAGGGCTCGCCGTTCCCCGGACTGCGCTCGTTCACGCCGGCGGACGCGCCGATCTTCTTCGGCCGCGGCCGCGAGACCGACCTGCTCGTCAGCCGGGTGACCACGAGCCCGTTCGTGACGGTCATCGGGGCGAGCGGATCAGGCAAGTCATCGATCGTGGGCGCGGGACTGATCCCCCGGTTGGCCGAGTCGGAACCAGCCTTGCTCTTGCCATCGTTCGACCGCGACACCCGGCGATGGTCGGGTCTCCGATTCACGCCCGGCGAGCTAGGGCCCGACCCGTTCCTGCCGTTCGCCGCGCAGCTGGCCCCACTGGTGGCCGACGTCCCGCGCGAGATCGCGTCGCGTCTGCGCACGGAGCCGATCACGGTGCTCGATGAGCTCGGACGCGCCAGCGGCACCACTGGCGCGCTGGTCTTCTGCGACCAGTTCGAGGAGCTCTTCACGGTGGTGGCCGAGGAGCACCGCGATCCCTTCATCGAGCTCCTCGCCGCGCTGGCGTCCGCCGGCGCCCACCGAGTCGTGGTCACCCTGCGCTCGGACTTCTACCAGCGGTGTGTGGAACGGCCGGCCCTCGCCCGGCTGATGGAGGACGGCCAGATCCCCGTGGCGGCCCCGACCGACCAGCTGCTCGAGATGATCACGCGACCGGCGACCATCGCCGGCCTGACGTTCGAGGAGGAGCTCGTCGGCCGCCTGCTGTACGACACCGGGACCGGCGCAGGAGCCCTGCCGCTCCTGGCGTTCGCGCTCGACGAGCTCTACCGGCTGTCCGACGGGCAGATGACGCTCGCGGCGTACGAGGCGCTCGGCGGCGTGCAGGGCGCCATCGGTGTGCGGGCCGAGCACGTGTATCAGAAGCGGATCGGCGATGCGGAGCGAGACGTGTTCCCTCAAGTGTTCCGCGAGCTGGTGGAGATCGACGACGACGGCCGACCGGCTCGGCGGCGGGCGCCGATGTCCGCCATCCAGGGCATCCCCGCGGCGATCGGTCTGGTGGGAGCCTTCACCGACGCCCGCCTTCTCGTCTCGGGCGCAGGTGCGCACGGAGCGAGCTTCGAGGTGGCGCACGAGGCGCTGTTCCGGAGCTGGCGCCGGCTGCGCGACGTGATCGAGCGCCAGCGCGACGACCTGCGCCTGCTACAGGTGGTGATCCGGGCGGCCAGGGACTGGGACGCCAGCGGGCGCGCCCCGTCGTACCTCTGGCCGCACGAGCGGCTCGAGCCCGTCTACGAGATGCGCGATCGCCTGCATCCGGTCCTCGATCCTGTGACCGAGGCATTCATCAGACCCGAATCGGAGCGGCTGCTGGTGAGCCTGGCGGCCACGGACACCGCGCCCTACCAGCGCTCCGCCACGGCCGATCGGCTGGCGACGATCGGACCGAGCACCGTTGCGGGCCTGGTACCGCTGCTCCGTTCCGGTGACGAACGAGTGCGCGCGGCCGCCGCCCATGCCTTGGGCCGTATCGGGACTGCGGTCGTCGTCCCCGTCGCCGAGGTGGCGGCCGGCGCAACCGAGCCCGAGTCGCGCCTGTCCGCGGTAGCGGTGCTGCGCGCGGTTGCCGACGAGGCGTCGGTGGCGGCGCTGGCGGTGGCGGCGCGCGACTCCGACGAACGAGTGCGCTCAGCCGCGGTCGGTGCGCTCGGCGGCATCCACCGGCCCGACGCCCGCGACGCGCTGGTGGGCGCACTGTCGGACCGCTCGATCGATGTCCGCTGGCAGGCGGCCGGCGCTCTCGCCGCGTTCGGCGACACCGCGATCCCCGCGCTGGTCGAGGCGCTCGGCGGTCGGTCGCCCGAAGCAGCCGAGGCGGCGGCCAACGCGCTCCTCGCCCTGGGCTCGATCGCGATGCCGTCCTTGATCGCCAGCATGGGCAGCTCGTCCTCGACCGCGGCACGGGAGGCCGCGGCCCACGTGCTCGTGCGGCTGGGTGGGGAGGCCGCGTCCGAGCTCGCGGCGACCTCGCCGAGCCCGAGCCCGGACGAGGAGTGGCGGGTGGTGTCGGTGCTCGGCGCCATCGGTGACCGCGTCGCCACCGATCGCGTGGTCGCCGCGCTCCGATCGCCCGATGAGGTGGTCAAGGCGGCCGCCGTCGACGCGCTCAACGAACTGGGCGACCCACGGGCGTTGCCCGCGCTGCTGCCGATGCTCGACGATCCTGACGATGACGTCCGGGACCTCGCGGCGGCTGCGCTGGCGCAGCTCGGTCCGTCCGCGGTCGAGCCTCTCGTCGACCTGCTGTCGACCACCCGCTCGGATGTGGTCCGCCGCGGCTGCCGGGTCGCGCTCCTCGCCATCGGTGCGCCCGCGGTACCGCGCCTCGTGCAGGAGCTCGGCACCACCGATCAACCGGCCTCGGCCGAGCTCGTGCTCACCGCCCTCGGCGCGGTCGCTGCGCCAGCATGGTCTCGACGCTCGCGTCAGGAGGGCCGGCAGCGGATGCCGCACAGCGGGTCCTCGTCCAGATCGGTCCACCTGCGCTCAGCGCCCTCTTGGCCGCCGTCGAACGGCGCGACGCGCCGGGATATGCGAGGGCGCTCGACACGTTGGCGGCCATCGGCGCGCCCGAGGCCGCGCATCTCTTCGCCTCCGCTCTGGCGGACCCGGATCCGCTCGTGCGGACGGCTGGCGTGCGCGGTCTCGGCGGTCTCGGATCACCAGCCGTGCCGATGCTCGTGCCGCGACTCGCCACCGCCGAACCAGCGCAGCGTGAGGCCATCATCGCCGCCGCGGCCGCGGTCGGCGCACCGGCCGTGCCGGTCCTGATCGAGCGGGCGCGCCACGGCACCGAACGGGAGCGGGCCGCCGCGTGCGCCGCACTCGAGCAGATCGCCACGCCGCGGGCCGTGTTCCACACCTATCAGCGGCTGTGGGCCGAGCCGCTCACGCGCGCCGTCAGCCGCTGAAGAACACCACACGCGACGAGAACTGCGAACCGTCGGCGAGGTTGGCCACGACCTCGGCGATCACCTGTCCGAAGTCCCGGACCTCCGGCGGGTTGGTACCCGAGTCGCACCGCACGACGTATGCGTTCTCGGGCGCCGCACCGGCGAGGACGCCGGCCCGGAAGAGCAGCCCGAGGAGGTTGTCGAGCTCGCCGGCGATCTGCTCCCACAGCAGCGGCTCGCTCGGCTCGTGCAGCACCCAGCTCATCCGGTGTTGGACGTTCGCACTCACGAAGTCGACCACACGCTTGCGCGCGAGCTGGCGTTGCGCGGGATCCGACGACATCGTCCGCGCGCCCATCACCCGTGCACCGGCGCCGATCACCGAAGCGATGGGATTGATGCCGATCGGGTGGAGAAGATCGATCTCGCGCCTGCTCAGCGGGTATTCCACGCCGGTCGCGCCGGCCAGCTCCTCGTTGGCCGGCGCACGATGGAGGCCGGCGGTGGCCGCGACCCTGGCGATCATCCCGGCGACATGGCCGGACGGCGGCACGAACAGCTCCTGCTCCGTCGAGGGATGGCGGACGGCGATCCAGGGGTAGTAGAGCGCCGCGCATGGTGCGTCGAACGCCGTGAAGTCCACCCGCCACTCGCGCACCTGCTGCGGCGACAGGCCCGGCGGAGGGTCCAGGATGGCCGTCAACGTGCCCGCGTCCTCAGCAGGTGTCGATGAGCAGCAGCTGGAGCGCCTTGAGGTCTTCGAGCTCGACGCATGCCCTGGATGAACATCGCCATGAGATCGGGCATGCAGACGACGTCGGCCTGATCGGTCAGGCCGCGGATCGTTTCGACGGATCGGCGCAGGGCTGCAGCTCACGGCGCCGGCTGGCGGGGCCGAGGGTCCGTCTGCATCCGCAGGCTTCCATCCGTCGAGCCGGAACCTCCCGCGAGCGGGCGCCGCCCGCAAGCTGCGTACCACGACCTCGCGCGACAGCCGGTTGACGATGTCGTGGGCCTGCCGGGGCCCGCCGTCTCGAGGTCATCGAACCGCTCACGCACCTCCCCTCCACCCATACCGACATCGAGAAGAGCGTCGGTCGGTCGGGCGCGGTGGCGCTGTCAGTGATCTCGACCTCGATCTCGTTCGTGACCGGCCCGCCGTAGCGCGCCGTCAGGGCGAGGGCACCCGCCTGCTCATCCACGCCCGGGATCGACACCTCCGCTCGCGCCGGTGGGTCCGCTGCTCGAGCCCGCTGCGGATCACCCAGCACGCCGTGCCGCCGTTCTGGAAGTACCCGTGCACGGCGGGCGCCAGGAACGCCCCCTCGATCCACGAGCCGAATGTCCACTCGTACTCGTTCCAGCTCCGCAAGTACACCGGCTCGTCGAACGGGCCCTTCTCGGCGAAGCCGATGAGGATCGCCGTGGACGAGGCGTCCTTCCAACGTGATCGCACGGGACGGATCGGTCGAACCGCCTGGGGTACCGGCCGCTCGACGCTCGGGAGCAGCCCGAGACGATCGGGGCTGAACTCCTCGAAGTAGACCCCGGGCGACAGGTAGGTGGGCACGACGCACGCTCTCCGGTCAGGGTCTCACGGCGCCCGACAGCTCCTGAAGGTACCAGTCGCGTCAGCCGGAGCGTCTTCGACTCGATCGGCATGACGTAGGGCCCCGGCCGGTAGGCGGAGGACGAGACGCCGCGCTGGTTCTCGGACACGATGCGGAGGTCCTCGGCGACCGTGACCCGCCACATCCAGGTCAGCCGTTCGAGGTCGTAGTCGAGCTCTGGCTGCGAACCGGCGGGCACCAGCCAGGTCACGGTGAGGTCCGTCTCCAGCGCCGACCTCGGCGCGTACCGCAGCGCGCAGCCGTAGTCGGCATAGGCCAGGAAGTGGTTGACGATCCCTGCGTAGGCGACCACGAAGCTGCCTTTGGCGCCGGCCGGCCCCATCGGGGCACCGACGACCTCGCCGTCCTCGCTCCCGGTCAGTGCGCCTCCCTGCAGGGCGTTGTCCGACGAGAAGTACAGCTCCGCGCCGGGCTCGCCCTGCATCGCCCAGCGATCCACCACATCGGAGGCGGCACCCTCCGAGCCCTTGCGCGCCATGGCGTGGACCCTGGCGAACTCGGGGTGCGAGGGCAGGCAGTGGTAGCACTCGACCTGGTTCTCGAGTGCGAGCTTCCAGTTGGCGCGGAACGAGAAGTGCTCCTCGTGAGCCACCGTCGCCTCGCTCCAGCCGAACGCGCCCAGCGCGTCGTCGAGCGCCCGCCGCACCCCGCCGAAGTCGAGCGGGTCGTCGCTGAACGAGACGAAGATCAGGCCCTGGCACACCTCGACCGGCACCGTGACGAGCCCGAGCGTCGACATGTCGGCATCAGGTTCGAGCCAGGGCGCCTTCCGCAGGCTGCCGTCGAGGTTGTACGTCCACGAGTGGTACGGGCAGCGGAACGCGCCGCCGCGTGCGTGGCCGGCGGGCTCGCTGCAGATCCTCGAGCCGCGGTGGCGGCACACGTTCGCCAGTGCACGGACCTGGCCGTCCTCGCCCCGCACCACGACGGCCGAATCCAGGTCGTACTCGCAGACGAGGTAGTCGCCGGCGTGCGGGATCGCCGACTCGTGCCCGACGAAGTTCCAGTGCCTGCGGAGAACCACGTCCACATCGAGCCGGTAGACCTCGGGCGACGTGTAGAAGGCCTGGGGCAGCGAATGACCGGCCGGTCGCGACCCTATGAGCTCGTGCAGATCCTCGATCATCCCTGCGTCCCTGGATAGACAACCTGCCGACGATGGTAGGACCTCGTAGTGGGAAGTTCGCTGGGCGAGGCCCGACCGTACGTCTCGACAGGGCCCCTCCCCGGGTGAGCGGGGTCCGTGACCTGATCGAGGAGGCGCATCCTCTCCCGCCGGCTGGGTCTGGACCTGTTCGTGTCGGCACCAGACGTATCTCCGTAAGGCGGCTGGGGCTCCGGATGACTACTGGTACCGTCGGCGTGACGGCATCGCCGCATCACCAACCGACCAACCGCGAACGGAGTTTCGGTTGCAGGAGCAAGGGTCGCAGGTGGAGCCGCTCACCCGCCGATCGGGATCGAACCCCGCCGAGCTGGCGGCGGTGTGGGGCTCCGAGGTCCCTCATGACCGTGCGCCCCGACTCCTCGGCTTGTTCGCCCATCCGGACGACGAGGTCTTCTGTGCCGGGGGCACGATCGCACGGTGCGCCGAGGCGGGCGCGGTCACGGCCATCGTCTCACTCACGCAGGGCGAGGCGGGCCAGATCCGGGACGCGGCAACGGCGACCAGGCGGGTGCTCGGGACGGTGCGGGTGAAGGAGCTCGAGCAGTCGGCTCAGGCCCTGGGTGTCGACCACGTCGTCTGCCTGGACCTCGGCGACGGTCACCTGGCCGAGCAACCGCTGGAGGAGCTGGCGGCCACGGCGCGCACGCTGATCGACCGGTTCCGGCCCGATGTCGTCGTCACGTTCGGCCCGGACGGCGCGTTCGGTCATCCCGATCACGTGACGTCGTGCCTCGCGACCGTCGAGGCCGTCCGCGGCATGGTCACGCCGCCGCGGCTCCTGCACGCGCGGTTCCCCGCGCGCGGACCGGCCCTGGTCGAGGCCATGGTGGAGTGGCTCACGTCGCACCCACAGCGTTTCACCGGCACCGCCGCCTTCGGGCACGCCTTCAGGCTGTTCGCGGACGGCAGCTCGATGCTCGGGTTCGCCGCCGATCACCTCAGGATCGAGTGGTTCCCGGCCGGTTCGTTCATCATCGAACAGGGCGAGCCGGCAACCGAGCTCCTCTGCATCCTGTCGGGCACGGCTGAGATCGTCGTCGAGCACCAGGACGGCCGCATGGAGCACCGGACCACGACAGGGGCCGGCTGCTTCCTCGGTGAGGACGGGCTGGCGTCCGGTCGCCCGCGCAACGCGCACGTGATCGCCCGCGACGACGTCACCTGCCTCGTGCTCGCGCCGGAACAGCCCAGCCAGTCCACGGGCCGCGGTGCCAGCGCGGTCGTCGAACCCACCGAGGCATCCACGGAACCGGTGACAGCCGGGTGCCCGGACGGCGAGGTCTGCTTCTCCGTCGACGTGAGTACGGCGCTCGACCGGAAGGTGGCCGCGCTCGCCGCCCACCGCTCGCAGTACGCGACGGATGCCGATCTCCTTCCTCGCTCGATGCTGGAGCGCCTCATGGGGACGGAGCACTTCGTTGTCGCCGCCGTCCCGAACGAGTGAGCATCCGCGACGCGGACCGACGTGGCCGGCCCGTTGGCACCGACCGGCGGTGGGCCCTCGACGCCATCGCGTGCATCGAAGCGGACGCGCGGCGATCGGCGGACACCCACCTGGTGACCTTCCCGCTGCCGCCGGCCTGGGGCATCGATCTCTACCTCAAGGACGAGTCGACCCATCCGACGGGTTCGCTCAAGCACCGGCTGGCGCGCTCGCTGTTCCTGTACGGCCTCTGCAACGGCTGGATCGACGAGGGTGTCACCATCACCGAGGCGTCGTCCGGATCGACCGCGGTGAGCGAGGCCTACTTCGCTCGCATGCTCGACCTTCCGTTCGTCGCTGTCGTCCCGGGGACGGTGTCACCGGAGAAGCTGGCGCTCATCGAGCACCAGGGAGGCCGCATCCACGCCGTCACCGATGCCTCCACCGTCTATGCCGAATCGGCGCGGCTCGCCGCAGAGTGCGGCGGTCTCTACATCGACCAATTCACGTACGCCGAGCGGGCGACGGACTGGCGGGGCAACAACAACATCGCCGAGTCGATCTTCGAGCAGATGGCGCTCGAGCGGCACCCGCTGCCGACGTGGATCGTCGTCGGTGCCGGCACGGGCGGGACCTCGGCCACGATCGGCCGCTACATCCGCTACCGCCGGGTTCCGACGCAGCTCTGCGTCGTCGACCCGCAGGACAGCGTCTTCGCCGACTACCACGCGACCGGCGACGTCAACCTGGCGTGCGACCGTCCCTCGTGCATCGAGGGGATCGGGCGTCAGCGGGTGGAACCGAGCTTCATCCGTGAGGTGATCGATCGGATGGAGCGCATCGACGACGCGTCCTCGCTCGCCGCGATGCAACTGGCCACGGACCGGCTCGGCCGGTCGGTCGGAGGCTCGACGGGGACCAACCTGTGCGGAGCGTTCCGGCTCATCGCCGAGATGCTCGCCCGAGGCCAGACAGGATCCGTCGTCACGCTGATCTGCGACGGCGGCGAGCGGTACCGGCGCAGCTACTACGACGCGGAGTGGCTGGGATCGCACGGGTTCGACCTGGCTCCGGCTCGCGAGGCGCTGGAGGGCTTCCTGGCGACGGGCATCCCCAGGGTCAGCGGCTGACGTCCTGCGTCGTCCTCGACGGCCGGGCGCTCACCGCTGTTCGTCCTCCGCGACGAGACCGTCGACCTCGGCGCCGATCAGCACGAGCAACGAGCTCAACCACAACCACAGCAGGATCACGATGATCGAGGCCAGCGCGCCGTATGTCTTGCTGTAGCTGGCGAAGTTGGCGGTGTAGACGGCGAAAAGCCCGGACACGATCAGCCAGCCGATCATCGCCACCACGGCCCCCGGCGTCACCACACCGAGCCAGCCCCGCCCAGTACCACTGGTGGCGAACCGGTACAGGAGCCCGATCCCGATGATCATCACCGCGCCCAGGATCGGCCAGCGCAGGATGCCGAACGTGATCCTCCCCGCCGTGCCCAGGCCGGCGTCGGCCAGCAGCGGCGGGACGGCGGCGATCACGAAGATCACGATGCCCAGGAAGACGATGGCGCCGAGCGTGAGCAGCAACGCCTTGCCGCGCTTGGCCACGAAGCTCTTCGGTTCCTCGTGTTCGTGCGCGACGTGGATGCCGGTGATGAGGGCCGCCATCCCGCCCGATGCGCTCCAGAGCGCCAGTGCGACCGCGATCAGGAGCGTGAACGAGACACCGGCCCCGTTGGCGCTGGCGATCGATTTGAGCTGGAAGGCCAGGAACTCCTGCACCTCCTGCGGGAGGGCCGAGGCGAAGTCCTCCACCTGCTCGGCGACGTCGTCGGGGTCGGCGACGAGCCCGTAGACCGAGATGAAGGCGATCAGCGCGGGAACGAAGGCCAGGAAGGCGTAGAAGGCCACGCCGGCGGCCACCAGGGTGAGGTTGTGCTCCCGCATCCGGGGCATGAGCCCCTTGCCGAGCGACTTCAGCCGGGCCATGGCGGAGTCAGCCACGACGGTCACGCTACGGCAGCGGCGTCCGCCCCTCGCGCGGCGGTCGCGGGACGAAGGCCGAACGGCTCGGAGGCATGCACGCCTCGTGCCGGAAAGCGCAACGTGAGGTGCATGCTTCCCGGTGCAACGACGTGCGGACGCCCGGCCGCCTGGCCGACCGCTAGACAACGGCGGTGCGGTACATGGTGATCGAGCGCTACACGGCTGGACCCCGAGCGGTCTACGAGCGCGCCGCGGCCCACGGGCGCATGCTCCCCGACGGCCTCAGCTACGTGGACAGCTGGATCGTCGACGACGACCGGCTCGACCGTTGCTTCCAACTGATGGAGACCGATGACCCCGGGCTCTTCGACGTCTGGCGGGAACGCTGGCAGGACATCGCCGAGTTCGAGATCCACCCCGTCATCGACTCGGCCGAGGCGGCGAAGCGGGTCGAAATCGGCTGGCCGGATCCGACCGGGTGACGGTCGCCCGACCACAGAACGTCGCGGTCCCTGAGCCGCCGGGCTACCATGCCGGCGGGGTTCAAGGCGAGGGCGCGCACCGCCCGGCCGAACGATGGGGGGGTGTGGGGTGGCAGTCGAGTCGACCGGTCGCAGTCGGGGCAATCCGCGGCTGTACGAGGTGATCGAGCACGCTCCGAAGACCGGCAAGAGCCCCACCGTCTGGGCCTGGCCGCAGCTCATCGATTACCTGAAGGTCGCCGGGCAGCCGGTGCAGGGTCCCTGGCCACCTCATCAGGAGCGACGGCCCGACCCCGGCGCCGAGTCCCTCCCGGTGGCCGTACCCGACCCGCAGTCGGCGACGCCGACGCCCGCGTCGCCCCCGCAGGGCTGACCGGCACGAGCATCCCGACCACGGCGGCCGCACACCGAGGAGGCTCCCATCTACCCGTCCCGCTTCCGCTACGAAGCCCCGCGTTCACTCGACGAGGCCATCGCCCTGCTCCAGGAGGGGGGCGGTGAGGCGAAGGTCCTCGCCGGCGGGCAGAGCCTCATCCCGCTGCTGAAGCTGCGCTTCGCCACACCTGAGCTCCTGGTCGACATCAACGACCTGCCCGGCCTCGGCTACCACCGCGTCGAGGCCGACGGCACGGTCCGCGTCGGAGCGCTGTGCCGCCACGCCGACCTGGAGCACTCGGACGTCCTGGCGGCGCGCCAGCCCACCATGGCCGCAGCGGCGCCGCTGATCGCCGATCCCATCATCCGCAACCGAGGCACGCTGGTCGGGTCGCTGTGCCACGCCGACCCGCAGGGCGACTGGGCCTCGGTGGTCACGGCCCTCGGCGGCCACGTCGTCGCGCAGGGGCCGAGTGGCCGCCGGACGATCCCGGTCACCGACTTCGTGACGGGTCCCTTCCAGAACGTGCTCGGGGCCGACGAGATCGCCGTCGAAGCCGTCATCCCCGGACCCGAGGGCGAACCGGCAGGCGGCTACCTCAAGCTGGAACGCCGGGTCGGCGACTTCGCCACGGTCGGCGTCGCCGTCGCCGTCGAGCTCTCGGGCGGTTCGATCACGCGGGCCGGCATCGCACTCACCGGAGTCGGCGGTTCGACCATCGATGCCGGCGACGCCGCGCAAGCGCTGGTCGGACGGCCGCTCGGTGCCGACACCATCGGCGCTGCGGCCGACGGCGCGGCGGCGGCGGCCCGGCCCCGTACCGATCACCGAGGGAGTGCCGAGTTCAAGCGTCATGTGGTGCGGACCTTCGTGGTCCGCATCCTCGACCGTGTCAACGAGTCCGCGGAGAGGGCGGCCTGAGATGACGAGCCTCTACGAGGAGATCAGCCCTGACGCCCCAGCTGACGTGCCGGTCCGGCGGGTCACGCTCACCGTCAACGGCGAGCGCCGCGCCGCCGAGATCGAGCCCCGTCTCCTGCTCCTCCACCTGCTGCGCCAGGCCTTCCGCCTGACGGGTACCCACGCCGGCTGCGACACCAGCAACTGCGGAGCGTGCACCGTCCTGTTCGACGGCACACCGGTGAAGAGCTGCACGGTCCTGGCCGTGCAGGCCGACGGCCACGAGATCACGACGGTCGAAGGGCTGGGCACGGCGAGCGAGCTGGACGCCGTGCAGGAGGGCTTCAAGGACGAGCACGGCCTCCAGTGCGGCTTCTGCACCCCGGGGATGATGCTGACCGCCAAGGCCCTCCTCGAGACCAACCCGGACCCGACGGAGGACGAGGTGCGCTGGGCGCTCTCGGGCAACGTCTGCCGCTGTACCGGGTACCAGAACATCGTCAAGTCGGTCCTCTGGGCGGCGGCCAAGCTGCGCGCCGCCAACGGAAGCTGACGGGGAGGCACCGGTGAGCCAGGCACTCGATGAGATCAAGATCGGCGGCATGGGCGCCAGCCGCAAGCGGGTCGAGGACAACCGGTTCATCCGCGGCAAGGGCAACTACGTCGACGACATCGTCCTGCCCGGCATGTTGCACATGGAGATCCTGCGCAGCCCGCTCGCCCACGCCAGGATCCGCTCGATCGACGTCAGCCGGGCCTGGAAGATCCCGGGTGTCCGGCTGGTGCTGACCGGCGAGATGATGGCCAAGCGCAACCTGGCCTGGATGCCGACCCTGTCGTACGACACCCAGGCCGTGCTGGCCACGGACAAGGTCCGGTTCCAGGGCCAGGAGGTCGCCTGCGTCATCGCCGATGACCCGTACATCGCCAAGGACGCGTGCGAGGCGATCGACGTCGACTACGAGCCGCTGCCCGCCATCGTCAACCCCCGCCAGGCGATGGCCGACGGCGCGCCGCTGATCCGGGACGACAAGGAGAACCAGCTCGACAACGTCGTGTACGACTGGACCGTCGGCGACCGCGACGCCACCGACCGCGCCTTCGAGCAGGCCGACGTCGTGTCCGAGCTCGACCTCCACTACCCGCGGTCCCACCCCGCCCCGCTCGAGTGCTGTGGCTCGATCGCCGACTTCAACCGCTCGACCTCGAAGCTCACCGTCTACATGACGACGCAGGCGCCCCACATCATCCGGGCCGCCGTCGCGCTCGTGGCCGAGCTGCCCGAGCACATGATCCGCATCATCTCACCCGATCTCGGTGGCGGGTTCGGCAACAAGGTGCCCGTCTACCCCGGCTACGTCATGTCGATCCTGGCGTCGATCCTGCTGGAGCGGCCGGTCAAGTGGATCGAGGATCGGACCGGCAACCTCATCTCCACGGGGTTCGCCCGCGACATCTACCTGCACGGCGAGATGGCGTTGCGCCGCGACGGCAAGATCCTCGGCGTCCGCATGCACACGGATGCCGACCACGGCGCGTTCTTCTCCGACGCCCAGCCGAGCAAGTTCAAGATCGGCCTGATGCACTCGGCCTTCGCCTGCTACGACATCCCAGCGGCGCACCTGACGGCCCGGGGCATGTACACGAACAAGGCTCCCGGGGGCGTGGCCTACCGCTGCTCGTTCCGCGTGACCGAGGCGATGTACTTCCAGGAGCGCATGGTGCAGGCCGCGGCCGACGACCTCGGCATGGACCAGGCCGAGTTCCGGCGCATCAACTTCGTGCGCGACGACGACTTCCCGCACCGCACGCCGTTCGGCTTCCTCACGGACTCCGGCCAGTACGGCAAGTGCCTCGACGTCGGACTCGAGGCCGTCGGCTACCAGGACTTCCTCCGGCAGAAGGAGGAGGCGAGGAAGAACGGGCGCCTGCTGGGCATCGGCATCTCGACCATGACCGAGCCCCTCGGCGCCGGCAACAGCCGCGAGTACGACATCCTCGGCATCAAGATGTTCGACTCGGCCGAGCTGCGGGTGCACATGACCGGCAAGGCCATCCTCCGCACCGGCGCCAAGTCGCAGGGCCAGGGCCACGAGACGACGTGGGCCCAGATCGTCGCCCATGAGCTGGGCATCCCGGCCGAGGACGTGATGGTCGAGGAGGGGGACACGGACACCGCCCCGTTCGGCATGGGCACGTACGCATCGCGCAGCACGCCGGTCGCGGGCGCCGCGGTGGCGATGGTGTCCCGCAAGGTCCGGGCCAAGGCCCGCAAGCTCGCTGCCCACCTGCTGGAGGTGTCCGAGGAGGACGTCGAGTGGGAGCTCGGCCGCTTCTACGTGCGCAGCGCGCCGGACCGTGGCGTCAGCATCCAGGAGTGCGCCATGGCCGCGTACAGCAACATGCCCGACGGCATGGAGCCCGGCCTGGAGAACAACGCCTACTACGACCCGCCCAACCTCACCTGGCCGTTCGCCTGCTACATCGCGACGGTCGAGGTCGATCCGGAGACGGGGGTGTGGGACGTGCTCAGCGTCGTCGCCGTCGACGACTGCGGGGTCCGCATCAACCCGATGATCGTCGAGGGCCAGATCATGGGCGGCCTGACGGAGGCCTACGCCATGGCCAACATGCAGTTCATCACCTTCGACGCCGACGGCAACTGCATCGGGGCCAACTTCATGGACTACCTCCTGCCCACGGCGTGGGAGACGCCCGGCTTCGAGCTGCACGAGGTGGTCACCCCCTGCCCGCACCACCCGATCGGCGCGAAGGGCATCGGCGAGTGCGCCACGGTGGGCGGCCCGGCGGCGTTCGTCAACGCGGTGATGGACGCCATCAAGGGCACCGGGGTCCGCAACATCGACATGCCCCTCCTGCCCGACCGCGTCCACGAGGCCCTCACCCAGCGCCACGACATCTCCGGCGCGCCACCGGTCAGGACCGACTGATGGACAGCTGGGAGGTGGTCGAGCACGCAGCGGCGCTGGCCCGGCGCGGGGAGGAGTTCGCGCTGGCCACCGTCGTCTGGCGGGAGGGGCCGTCCTCCGGGCAGACCGGCTCCCGGGCCATCGTCACCGCGACCGGCGAGGTCCACGGCTGGATCGGGGGCGCCTGCGCCGAGCCGTCGGTGATCCGGGAGGCCCAGCGCGCCATCGCCGACCGCCAGCCCCGCCTGCTCCTGCTCGGCACGCCCGAGCAGTTCGGTTCGGTGCCGGACGGGATGACCGTGATCCCCATCGCCTGCCAGAGCGAGGGCGCGCTCGAGGTGTACGTCGAGCCGGTGCTCGCCAGCCCGCACCTGGTCGTGATCGGTGCGTCGCCGATGGCCCACACGCTGCGGGACCTCGCCGGTGCCCTCGGGTGGCACGTGGAGCTCGTCGACCGCGCCGATCTCGCCGACGCGCCGCTCGACGCCCGGTCCGTGGTGGTCGTCGCCACCCAGGGCCACGGTGACGAGGAGGCCATCGAGCGCGCCGTCGCCGCCCGGCCGGTGTACCTGGGGCTGGTCGCCTCGCGGCGTCGGGGCGAGTCGGTGCTCGGCTACCTGGCCGATCGCGGCGTTCCCCAGGACGTCCTGGAGCGGATCCGGGTGCCTGCCGGCCTGGACCTCGGCCACACCTCCCATCGGGAGATCGCGGTGGCCGTGCTCGCCGAGCTCGTGCAGCTGCGGGCCGCCGGTGCCCTGATGCCCGAAGGCGGAACGGGCGACGCCGCCACTGCGCCGGCCACTCCTGCGGAGGCCGTCGATCCGATCTGCGGGATGACCGTGCCCGCTGACGACACGAGCCGACCGTTCGAGCACGGCGGCGTGACGTACTACTTCTGCAGCGCCGGCTGCCGCAGCACCTTCGAGCGCGATCCGGCCGCCCATGTGCCGAGGGAGGCCCGATGCTGATCAAGAACGACTTCGAGGTCGCCGAGTCCGTCGACAAGGTCTGGCGGTTCTTCGACGACATCCCACAGGTGGCGGCCTGCCTGCCGGGCGCCGAGCTCACCGAGGACCTGGGCGACGACCGATACCGCGGCAAGGTCGCCATCCGCATGGGGCCGGTGAAGCTGCAGTTCGCGGGCACGGCCGAGATCAAGGAACGGGACGACGCCGCCAAGCGATTGGTGGTCGACGCCGCCGGCGCGGACGAGAAGGGCCGGGGCCAGGCCGCCATGCTGGTGACGGCCACGCTGGCCTCCACGGCCAAGGGGACGAAGGTCGAGGTGGCGCAGGACCTGCAGCTCGCGGGCGCCGCCGCGCAGTACGGCCGGGGGATGATCTCCGACGTCTCCTCGGTCCTGATGCGTGACTTTGCAACCAACATGCAGAACCGGATCACCGCCATCGACCGGGGGCTGTCGCCGGCCGAGGTGTCCGGCGCCGCGCCGGCCAGCGGGCTGGGCATCGGTCTGCGTGCCACATGGATGGCCCTGAAGCGGGTGGCGCGCCGCTTCTTCCTGCCCTACCAGCCCAACCCGAGCTGAGGAGGAGACCGATGGTGCTGTGGTGGATCGGGAACGTGCTCCTGCTCCTGGTCGTCGTCCCCGTGCTCGTCGCGCTGCTCAACCGCGTGCTCGCCGCGTTGGAGCGGATCCGCGGGGCGTCGGACGAGATCCTGGCCGGGGGCGTCGCCCTCATCGGCGACCTCGACGAGGTCCCGGACCTGCTGGCCACGACCGACGAAACCATCCACGAGGTCTCGGTGGGCGCCGTGCGGTACGCCGGCTCCGTCGGGAAGCTGCTCGGGTGAGAGGGAGGACGCTGCGATGCCCGCTGCTGCCTGGGTGACCATCATCATCGCCGCACTGATCGTCGCGGCCGCCGCCCTCGGCCTCGTCCGGGTGATCCTGCACCTGGTCGCCATCCACCGGACGCTCGGCGCCGTCGTCGGCGGCGTGCAGGTCGTGGCCGACAAGACGCGCACCGTCCCCGACGTGCTGCCGTCCGTGAACGCCAACCTGGCCCCCGTGCGGGACTTCTGCGAGTCGATATGAGGAGGGACGAGCCATGAGCGCGCTCTTCGCGGCGAGCGACTCCACCACCAGCTGGGCGATCGGCTACACGATCGCCATCGTCGTGGTGATCGTCGTCGTCGCCCTGGTGGTGCCGATCCTGCTGCTGGCCCGGGCGATCGGCGGGCAGGCGGAGCAGATCAACGCCAGCCTGGTCGAAGCGGTCGATCACACCGCGGCCCTGTCCCAGCTCAACACCACGAACGAGTCCGCCGGGCTCATCACCGCGGGCCTCCAGCGCGGCCGCGCCCGGTTGGGAGGTTGACCATGCAGCTCGCGCTCACCTCGACCCAGGAGAACCTGTGGTGGGGCGCCATCATCGGCGGCTTCGTCGTCGTCCTCGCCGTCGCCGCGCTGCTGACGATCCTGGTGATGCTGGTGCGCACCATCGACCGCAGGGTCGCCACCATCCGGGACACGCTGGAGCAGGCGGCGGCCAACACCGCCGACACCGCGCTCATCGCCGAGACGGCGGCCCAGGTCGACGCCGTGCTGGCCGAGGGCCTCGAGCACCACCTGTTCCTCGGCCGGGTCCTCGGGAAGGTGCGCTCGTGACCACGCAGATCGTCCTCTCCGTCGTCGTGATCGTCCTGCTCATCGCCGGGCTGGCCTTCTACCTCTACGTGGTCGGCTCGCAGCTCACCCGCGTCGCCACGAACCTCGAGGCCTGCGCCGAGCTCGTGCGCACGGTCGAGCGCAACGCCTCCGTGATCCAGCCGGGCGTCGAGCAGATCAACCACACGGGCGGGGTCATCGCCGGCGCGCTGCCGCTGCTGTACGGGATGGCGGAAGGGATCGTCGTCGGCGCCACCTACGAGCCCGCCGCGGCGGCCGAGCGCGGCCCGGCCCGGCCGGCGTCCGGCCGCCGGCGCTCGCGCCTGCACGACAGCGTGGGCTACGTGCCCGCCGCGGCCGACGGAGGCGCGGCGAGCCAGCCGGAGCCCGATCCGCAGGTACCGGCCTAGCCACCGGGGGCGGGATCCCGTCCGGTCGTCAGCGGGCCGGCGGTCGGCGCCTGGTACTCACCGATCCACTCGTCCTTCCACGCCGGGTCGTACTGCTCGGTGTTGCAACCCGGGCGGTAGATGGCGGTCAGCTCGCGGACGATCTGCTCCCGGTGCGACGGCAGCCCGCCGGGCACCTCGTAGGTGCAGATGAACACGGCCCACTTGTTGCCGGCCCGCCGCACCCAGCACGACGCCTGCGGGTGCTTGAACGGGAAGCGTTCCGTGGACAGGTCCTCGGAATGGCCGACGAAGATGACGGCGTACTGCTCGGGGTCCGTGGCGGGCTCGGGCTTGAACACGACCGCGTAGACCGCCGGACGCGCGGGCGGCGTCCATCCAGCCAGCGCCCGCGGCCCCTCGAACGGGTAGCCGGCCAGCGAACCGAGACGGATCATCGATCGCCGCCGCGCCGGTTCATCGATGTCGCCGCGTTCGTCAATGTCATAGTCGAGCTCGTCGTCCTCGCTGACGGCCTCGGCCCGCGCCACGGGCCACGGCGGCAGACCGGCGACCGACGCGGCGCGCTGGAACGCCGCCACGCCGAGCTCGAGTGCCTCGTCACCATCGTCGGCCTCGACGACGAGCTGGGCGCCGTAGCTCGGCGTGCCGATGCCCGACGCGATCCCCCCGCTGGCGGCGACGGCATCGGCCAGCTCGACGACCTCCTCCGGCGTGATGACCCGATCGCCCTCGGCCACGACCGCCACGCTCCACCTCACGACGGTCCCCGCTAGCTCAGGCTCGGGAGGAGCGCGGCGAACTCCTCGAGGCTGCGGAGATCGTGCCCGGAGAGGAGCACGTCGACGTGGGGCGCGGCGACCATCATCCCCAGCGTGCTGGGCCGGAAGTCGGCGTCGGTCCCCTTGTGGGGGTTCATCCAGACGATCCGATGGCTGAGCCGGGAGAGCCGCTCCATCGCCTTCGCCAGCACGGCCGGATCGCCGCGGTCCAGGCCATCCGAACAGATCACGACGATCGCGCCGCGGCACAGTCCGCGACTCCCCCACCGGCGCACGAACGTGTCGAGCGAGTCCCCGATCCGCGTGCCGCCCTCCCAGTCGAAGACCGCTCTGGCGGCCCGGTCCATGGCATCGTCCGGCCGGCGGCGCTCGAGCGCGCGGGTGACCCTCGTGAGCCTGGTGCCGAAGCAGAACACCTCGACCCTGGTGGCCGCCCGCTTGGTCGAGTAGGCGAACTGGAGGAGGCTCCGGGAGTAGTCCGACATGGAGCCGGAGACGTCCAGGATCAGGACGAGCGGCCGCATCCGCATCCCCCGCCGCCGCCAGTAGAGCTCGGCGGGCTCACCGTGCATGCGCATCGTCTCGCGCATCGTGCGGCGGAGATCCGGGCGGCGGCCGGCACGAGCCGGCGTCGTGCGGCGGGTGCGGCGGCGCGGAGGCACGAGCCGGATGCGCACCATGATGCGGCGCAGCGCGGCCAACTCTTCCGGAGTGCAGGCCGCGAACGACTTTCCCCGCAGGATCTCCGCGTCCGAGGCCATGAGCCCGAGGCGGGCCTCCTCCTCGTCGCCGCGCTCCCCGTTCCCCGGCTCGGCCGCGGGGACCTGCAGCACCGACTGGCCCTTTGCGCTGTCACGCATGGCGAGCCGGAGCGGCTCGGGCACGGCGGACCCCTCACCGAGGAAGAACCGGCGGAAGACCTCGTCGTACGTCGCCAGCTGCCCGCGGCCGGTGAGCATCGACGTGCGCCCGGCCCAGTAGAGGTCCACCAGGTCGGCCGGCTCCAGCGCTGCCGCGGCGGCGCAGTACGCCATGACGTCGCCCGTGCCCACGGGGATCCCTGCCGAGCGGAGCTCCCGGCCGAAGTCGACGAGCAGCCTGGCCAGCGAGGCCGCATCGAGCGGCGGGTCAGGCACCGGTGACGATCTCCTCCAGGTTCTCCCGCACGAGCTCCAGGTCGTCGCGCTCCTTCACGACCGCTCCGAGGGTGTCCTCGGCCGCGGCGACTCCGAGGTCGCCCTCCCCCAGCACCTGCAGCGAGGCCACCCAGTCGAGCGTCTCCGCCACACCCGGCGGCTTGGCCAGGTCCAGCTCCCGCAGCCGGTTCACCGCCGCGACCACCTTTCGCGCCAGGGTCTCGGCGACGTCCGGGGCGCGGACCATGACGATCTCCAGCTCGCGCTCGGGGCTCGGGTAGCCCACCCAGTGGTAGAGGCAGCGCCGCTTGAGCGCGTCGTGCAGCTCACGCGTCCGGTTGGAGGTGAGGACGACGACCGGCGGCGTGGCGGCGACGACGGTGCCGATCTCGGGGATGCTGACCTGGAAGTCCGACAGCAGCTCGAGCAGGAACGCCTCGAACTCGTCGTCGGCGCGATCGACCTCGTCGATGAGGAGGACGGCCGTGTCGCCGGCACGGACGGCCTGGAGCAGCGGGCGCTCGATGAGGAACTTGGGCCCGAACAGCCGGTCGACCGCGTCGTCCGCGTCGTCGCCCAGATCACGTTCGGACAGCGCGCGGATCTGCAGCATCTGGCGGGCGTAGTCCCAGTCGTAGAGGGCCTGGCTGGTGTCGATGCCCTCGTAGCACTGCAGCCTGATCAGGCGGCGGCCGGAGACGGACGCCAGCGCCTTCGCCACCTCCGTCTTGCCGACGCCGACCTCACCTTCGAGGAGGAGCGGACGCCCCAGGGACAGCGAGACGTGGAGCGCGGTGGCGAGCCCGCGGTCGGCGAGATAGCCGCCGCCGCGCAGCAGCTCCGTCAGGGCGGTGACATCGGACGGGCGCTCCATCGGCCTCGACCTCACACCGCCGGACAGGTCGGCGGTCAGCGGGGCTCGGAGGACCCGAGGACCAGGTCGCGGACGCTGCCCTCGGAGGCGCGCAACTTGCCCTCCCGGGCCAGCCGTTCCCTCCACGCGCCGGTCAGGTCCGCGCCCGGCTCGGCGTAGCCGTCGAACGTCACGTCCTTCATGTTCTTGCAGGACTTGGTCGGGCCACACTCGTCGTCGAGCTCAGCACGAGCGGCCTCGTCCACCGCCCACACCGCGCGCAGGACTTCGAGTGCGTCATCCCCGTGATCACCCATCGGGTGTCATGCTACCGGGGCCGCCGCGCGGGCACCGATCCGCCTCCATCAGCCACCCCTCAGCCCCGTTCGTTCGCGGCCCGACCGCACGGCCAGCGCCTCGGCGAGCACGGCCACTGCGACCTCCGGGGGCGTCCGGGCGCCGATGTCCAGCCCGGCGTGACCGCCGATCCCGTGGATGCGCTCCAGCTCGGTGATGCCTCGGTAGGCCAGCCAGTCGGCGCGGGCCTGCTGCACCCGCGACGGGCCCACCGCGCCGATGTACCCCGCGTCGCCGCCCAGCGCCGCGGCCAGCGCACGCCCGACCAGTTCGTGGTCGTGACCGACGACGACCACGCTGTCGAGCGACGCCAGTCCGGCGATGAGGCCGGTCGCCGTCTGCGCGTCGGTGGCGGGCTGGATCTGCCATCCGAGCAGAGCCGCGGCGTCGGCCAGCGCGCCGGCGAGCGGCCCGCCACCGACGATGACCAACCTCGGGACCGGCCACAGCGAGGTGGCCACCACGTCACCGGATACCCCAGCGGCACTGGCGGACCGCGCGACCAGCGCGGCCGCGTCCTCGCCCAAGGTCGCCAGCTCGTCGGCCGAGACCAGCTCGGTGCCGACCACGTCGTCGCCGGACAGGCGGGTCACGAGGCAGACCGGTTGGCGGGCCAGCAGGAGGTCCCACAGGTCCTCCGGCAGATCCGAGGCGGGCACGACGAGGCAGCGGGCGACGCCACCGCTCGGCAGTCCGGCCACCAGCGCGTCGACCTCGCTGACCGTCAGCGACACCAGCCGGCCGTGCGGGCCGGACTGCGTGGCGCGGTCCGCGAGCTGGTCGTCGAGTGCACCGGAGAGGAGTGAACCGACCCGCCCGCCGCCGGGCGTGATCGCCAGCGCCTCAGCGGGGTCGGCCGGAGGCAGGCCTTCGGTCCCGACCACCCATGCCACGTGCACGCGCGTATCGGCGCGGAGGCAGGCGGCGACGGTCAGCGCGATGCCGTACACGCGGTCAGCCTAGGAGTGGCGCCCGAACTGCTCGACGAGGTCGATGAGGTCGTCGGGGTAGACCGTCTCGTCGGTAGCGCGCAGCTCGTCCACCGTCCACCAGCGGTGCTCCTCGACCACCTCGCGCTCGAGCTCGGTCCAGCCGTCTGTGTCGATCGCGCCGCCCGCGACCCGGACCACGAAGTACACCTCGTCGCTCACGATGGTGCGACCGTCGAACTGGAACTCCACGAGGCGGCGGGCGGCGACGGGGCCGAGCTCGTCCAGCTCGAGGCCGGTTTCCTCGAGGACCTCGCGCCGGGCTGCAGCCTCCACGGTCTCGTCCGGCTCGACACCGCCGCCGGGAGGGAACCACCACGTCCCCGCATCGGGCCGGGCCGGATCGCCGCCCCGGAACAGCAGGGTCGAGCCGTCGGCGGCGATCAGGATGACCTTGGCCCCTCGGCGCTCCCACCGCTCAGCGGTCACGGCGGCGACGGTACCGCGACGCCAGTAGGTTCGACACGGTGGACGAGAAGGACATCGCACACCTCCGCCGCTGCTTGGAGCTCGCTCGCGCCGCCCGAGAAGGCGGCAACGAGCCCTTCGGCTCGCTGCTCGTCGACGGCGACGGCACCGTCGTCGCCGAACGGATGAACACGGTCGGCGGCGGCGACGTGACCGGCCATCCGGAGCTGGCGCTGGCGGCGTGGGCATCGGCCCACCTCACCGCGGCCGAGTGCGCCGCGGCGACGCTGTACACGAGCTGCGAGAGCTGCGCCATGTGCGCCGCCGGGCAGTACTGGGCGGGCATCGGGCGACTGGTCTTCGCGCTCGCCGGCGAGCAGCTGGCCGAGATCGTGCCCGCAGACGGGCCCCGCGTCCTCCGCCTGTCCAGCCGCGATGTGTTCGCCCGCGGCAACGTGTCGGTCGAGGTCGAAGGCCCCTGTCCCGAGCTGGCGGACGACGCGCTCGGGGTCTTCGACGGCTTCTGGTCCGGTTTTGCCGGGAGGGACACCGGGTACTGATACGGGTGCCCTCGAACCCAGGAGGCACTCATGACCATGGACCTGCTCGACCTGTACCAGCAAGCCAGCGAGTGGACAGTCGGCAAGGTGGCCGGCACCAAGGATCTCGACGCCACGACCCCGTGCGACGAGTGGGACGTCCGGACGTTGATGAACCACATGCTCGAGACCCAGAACTACTTCGCCACGACGGCCAGCGGCGGCCAGGCGTCGCCGCCGTCACCGCATCCGCCTGAGCTCCTCGGCGATGATCCGGCCGCGGACTTCGAGCGGGCGCGGACGAAGACGATCGAGGCGTTCGACCAGCCTGGCGTCATCGAGAAGACCGGGCCTTCGCTCGCCATCGCCGCTGGCGACCAGCTGCTCCACGGTTGGGACCTTGCCCGTGCAACGGGCCAGGACACGACCATGCCCGACGGGTTGGCCGAAGAGGTCTACGGGATGCTCCACGGCCGTTTCACCGACGATGAACGCAAGGGCGTGTTCAAGCCGGAGTTGAAGGTCGGCGCGGACGCGTCACCGCAGGAGCGTCTGCTCGCCTACACCGGGCGCGATCCGTCGGCCTGATCTTCCACCGGGATGGCACGCCCCCGGTCCCGGTGGACGGTGATCCACCTTTGCCCGCGTGGCGAAGGGGGCATGACCGTCTACCGGGAGGGAACCAATGGACGCCATCGAGCAGACCAACGCCGCCATCGACATGCTGACGCCACTCGTCGAGCACACAAGCATCGAACAGCTGACGAACCCCACGCCCTGTTCCAAGTGGACGGTGGCGGACCTGGTGAGCCACTTCGTCGGCGGTGGCCACCTGTTCGCGGCGTCGCTGCGGGGCACCCCACTCGACCTGGAGGGCGAACCCGGAGATCTGCCCGGAGGGGTCGAAGCCGTTTGACAGCGCGCCGACCGGAGGCCGACAGTCGGTGGGGTGAACGCCGCGCCGCTGGTCGGTCGCGTCAGGGAACTCACCCGCCTGGAGGAAGTGCTCGACGCCTGCCGTGAAGGCCGCCGCGCGACCGTGTTCGTGGGCGGCGAGGCGGGGATCGGCAAGACGCGCCTCGTGACCGAGCTGGCGCGGCGGGCCCGCGCCGGCGACATGGAGGTCCTGATCGGGGGATGCCTCGATCTCGAGGTGGGTGGTGTCCCCTACGCCCCCGTCGTCGAGGCGCTGTCAGACCTCGGTCACCGGCTGGGCGCGACGGGCCGGTCGTCGCCCGCCGGTGCCACGCCGGCCGACATCTTCGGGCCCGACGCGGCGCGGATGGGGCTGGTCAGCGGCGACGACAGCGGTGCGCGCGGCGCGCTCGAGGGCCAGACGACGACGCTGCAGGCTGTCGAACGGGTCCTCGAGCGGCTGACGACGCAGGTGCGTCCGGTGCTCCTGATCGTCGAGGATGTCCACTGGGCCGACCGCTCCACCAGGGATCTCATCGCGTACCTGGCCTCCTCGGGCCCACAGCCTCCGCTGGCGATGGTCGTGACCTACCGCAGCGACGACCTGACGACCGGACACCCGCTGCGGGGCTTCGTCGCCGAGCTCGAACGCCGCCCGGGCGTGAGCAACCTGCGCGTCGAGCGGTTCGGGCGGGCCGATGCCGTTGCGCTGCTCACCGCCGTCCTCGGGACGACCCCCGATCCGGCGCTGACGGAGGCCATCTTCCAGAGGTCCGAGGGGAACCCGTTCTTCCTGGAGGAGCTGGCCCGCGCCGCGTCGCTCCGGCCGGACCAGGCGCCGGCGGACGTGGTGCCTCCGCTGCTCTCCGATCTGCTGGCGTCGCGCCTCGCCCGCCTCTCCCCCGACGCCCAGCTCGTGCTGAGGGTCGCGGCGGTCGGCGGCCGGCGGATCGAGCACGACCGACTCTCAGCAGTGCTGCCGCTCGACGTTGCCGCGATGGACGCCGCGCTCCGGGAGGCTCGCGACGCCAACATCATCACGACCCAACCGTCGGCGGACCGCTACGAGTTCCGGCACGCGCTCCTCCACGAAGCCGTGTACGCCGACGTCCTGCCCGGGGAGCGGCGCACGTACCACACCCGGTACGCCGAGCTGCTGGCGGCCACACCGGCGAGGTCCGGCATCGAGGCGTGGGCCGAGCTCGCCCATCACTGGCGGGCGGCCGGGGATCCAGGTCGGGCGCTCACCGCCATGATCGAGGCCGGCCTGGCCGCCGAGGCCGGGTACGCCCTGCCCGAGGCCCACCGCTACTACGAGGCCGCGGTGGAGCTCTGGGACCCGGCGCACCGCGACGCGAAAGGACGGGACGACCACCGTGGCGCTCGACCGCGACGAGCTGCTGGCGCGGGCCGCCGACGCGGCCAGCCGCGCCGGCGCGCTGGAGCGGGCCATCGGGCTCACGAGCACGGCCATCGACGAGGTCGACCCCGCGACAGACCCGACCGTGGCCGGGCTCCTGCACGAGCGGCGCGCCTGGTTCCTGTGGCGGGCCGGCCGCCACGAGGAGGGGCTCGAGGAGTATCGCGAGGCGGTCGGCCTCGTACCCGACGAGCCGGCCAGCGCGGCCCGGGCCCGCGTGATGGCGGCCTACGCCGACGCGCTCGAGCGGATCAGCGAGCCGGCCGGGGCCAGACCTCATGCCGAGGCCGCGATCGCCATGGCCGCGGCCGTGGGTTCGCCGTTGGACGAGGGGCACGCCCGTCACGTCCTCGGACTCGTCCTGTGCGCGGAAGGGGAGACCGACGGCGGCCTCGCCGAGCTGCACCGCGCCCGCGAGCTGGCGGAGCGCAACGGGGACGTGGCCGACGTGGCCGGGACCTACGTCCACCTGTGGCGCGTGCTCTCCGAGCACGGCCGCGCCGACGAGATGGTCACGAGGGCGGTCGACGCCGCGGACTTCTGCCGGGTCGCGGGCCTCGACGTCGCCGCGCAGCTCCTGGACTGCATGGCCGCCGGCTTCCTCCACCAGCTCGGCCGCTGGCCAGAGGCGGAGTCGCGGCTCCAGGTGGACGAGCGCGACCTGTGGGGTCTACCGGCCGTCGTCCACCACGTGGTGACGGGGTTGCTCGACGTCGATCTCGGCCGTCCGGAGAGCGGCCGCGAGCACCTCGAGACGGCGCGCTGCCTGGGTGTCCAGATCCACGACGGCCGCATCAACGGGCTCCTCTACCGGGGGCTGGCGGAGCTCGCGCTCTGGGAGGGCCGGCCCGACGATGCCCTGGCCGCTGTCACGACGGGCATGGGCCTCACGGGCGATGACGAGATGCTGGCCCGGCTGTGCGCCGTGGGCCTGCGGGCGCTTGCCGACCTCGCCGACGCTGTGCCTCTGACTTCGGGGCGGGGCGGCGCGCGTCACCCGAGGCCGAACGGCTGGAGGACACCCTCGACGGCCTCGACCGGCGGGCGCGGGCGCGACAAGCCCCGGAGACGTCCGAGGTGCGGGCCTCGACGGCCATGGGGCAGGCCGAGGTCGGCCGCCGTGCCGGCAGGTCGGATCCGGAGGCATGGGCGGAGGCCGCACGCCGGTGGGAGGGCCTTCGCTTCCTCGCGCCCGCCTTGTACTGCCGGTGGCGGCAGGCCGAAGCGGTCCTGGCCGCGGGCCGCCGGGCCGAGGCGGCCGCGCTCTGGCAGGAGGCGCACAGCGCGGCCAGGAGCGTGGGCGCAGCGAGCCTCGAACGGGCGATCGAGGAGGCGGCGAGGCGGGCGGCGCTGCCCCTGACGGGAGAGGGTGATGAGCCTCGCCGGCCCGAGGCCACGCCCTTCGACCTCACCCCCCGGGAGCTGGAGGTCCTGAGCCTGGTGGCCGCCGGTCACACGAACCGCGAGATCGGGGCCGCGCTGTTCATGAGCGAGAAGACGGCGAGCGTCCATGTCTCGCGCATCCTCGCCAAGCTGGGCGTTCGCACCCGGGCGCAGGCGGCGGCGGTGGCCGTCCGGTCCGGTCTGGGCGCCGCCGGCGGCGGGCCGGCCTGAGCCTCAGACGGCCGCTCGGAGCGGCGGAATAGGCATCCTCCCACTACCGGCGCAGGACCCCTTACCCGCAGGGTGGACGGCAGGACCCGCCCACGCAAGGAAAGGCACGCCCCGATGTCCGCCACCACCCTGGCCGCCGCCCCCTCCCGGCCCCTGCTGCCCCTCATCGCAGCAGGCGACGAGCGCGCGCTCGGCCAGTTCGTCCGCCGCTTCACCCCGTTCGTCTGCAGCGTCGCCCGCCGCATGGGCACCACGACCGGCACCGACGACGTGGTGCAGGAGACGATGGTGCGACTCTGGAAGAGCGCTGCCCGGTTCGATCCCGCCCGCGGCTCCGAGCCCACCTTCGTCGCCACGGTGACCCGCAACGTCGTCATCGACCGGGCTCGCCGGGAGGCGGCGCGGCCATCGGTGCCCACCGCCGAGGTGCACGAGCTGGCCCCGCCGGTCGAGCCGGCGGCCGAGTCCGTGGCGACGACCATGACCGTCCGGAGCGCCCTGGCGGACCTGGCGCCGGCCCAGCGCGAGCTGGTCCGCCTGGCCTACTTCGAGCAGCTCACGCAGAAGGAGATCGCCGAGCGGTTGGGACTCCCCATCGGCACGGTCAAGAGCCGCACCTTCCATGCTCTCCGCGAGCTGCGCGGCCTGCTGCAGGAGAGCCCAGCGGCCGCCTAGACCCACTCGGCGCCACCGTTTAGGGCAACGGTTGTTGCCCACATCACGACCGGGACTACCATCGCCTCACCGCGCTTACGCGGACCGCCAGAGGAGGTTGGAGGCATGGAGCGCTTCGACGTCGTGGTGCTGGGCACAGGAGCGGCCGGGCTCACAGCGGCGGTGACCGCCCACGAAGGTGGGGCCAGCGTCGCCGTGTTCGAGAAGGCCGACAAGGTCGGGGGCACCACCGCGTGGTCCGGTGGCCAGGTGTGGATCCCGAACAACCCGCACATGGCCGACGTCGGTGTGACCGACAGCAGGGACAAGGCGATCACCTACATCATGTCGCTGTCGCGCGACATGCTCGAGCCCAGGCTCGTCGAGGCCTACGTCGACGCCGGGCCGGAGATGGTCGAGCTGCTCGAGGCGAAGACGGCCGTCCAGTTCTACGCCGTCCCCGGCATGCCCGACTACCACCCGGAGTTCCCGGGCGGCAGCCCCGAAGGAGGGCGGACGCTCGAGTGCCCGATCTTCCCGTTCGACGAGCTCGGCGAATGGGCCGACCGAGTGACGCCGTCCCCCTACTTCGCCGACCCCCACATCACCATGAGCGAGACGCCCCTGGGCAAGGCGGTGCCCGAGCCGCCGTCGCCGGAAGAGCACGAGCGGCGGAAGCTCCGCAACGAGCGGGGCTGCGGGCAGGCACTGGCCGGGCGTCTCCTGCACGCCTGCCTGGCCCGGGGGATCGAGCCCAGGACGTCGTGCACCGGCCGCGAGCTGATCATCGAGGACGACGTCGTCGTCGGCGTCATCGTCGACACCCCCGATGGCCCGATCGATGTGTATGCAACGAAGGGTGTCGTGCTTGCCTCCGGTGGTTTCGAATGGAACGAGCAGCTCCGGCGCGCGTTCCTGAGAGGACCGATGAGCCACCCGGTCTCGATCGAGACGTCGACCGGCGACGGTCTGCTCATGGCCATGAGGGCGGGGGCGATGCTCTCCAACATGCGTGAGGCGTGGTGGATCCCCGTGGGCGTGGTCCCCGTGGAGTCCAACCCGCTGGGCCGCATCCTCGTCAACGGCCAGCGCACGCTGCCCCACTCGATCATGGTGAACAAGCGCGGGCGGCGCTTCACGAACGAGGCCGCCAACTACAACGCGTTCGGTGCCGCCTTCCACGTGGAGGACGTCTCGCGGTTCGAGTACGCCAACCTGCCCTGCTGGCTGGTGTTCGACCAGAACTACGTGGAGACCTACGGCTTCCGGGTCACGGCGGGCGCGGGAGGCGACACCGTGCCCGACTGGGTGCCGAGAGGGGACACGCCGGCCGAGCTCGCCGCCGAGCTCGACATCGATGGCGACGAGCTCGAGCGGACCGTCGCCCGCTGGAACGAGCTGTGCGCCGAGGGCCATGATCCGGACTTCGGTCGCGGCGACAGCGCGTTCGACTGCTGGTGGGGCGATCCGTACCGCAAGGGCCGCAGGGACGCCACCCTGGGGCCGCTCGAGCGCGGGCCGTACTACGCATTCGAGATCCACAGCGGAACCCTCGGCACGAAGGGCGGCCCCCGCGTCGACCCGGACGGTCGGGTGCTCGACCTCGACGGCGAGCCGATCACCGGCCTGTACGCCGCGGGCAACGTGATGGGCTCCCCGTTCGGCATGACCTACGGCGGGCCGGGCGGCACCATCGGCCCGGCCATGGTGTACGGCTACCTGGCCGGCCGCCACGCCGCGGCCCGCTGACCCTCGCCGACCGGCGCCGGGCTGTCCGGGCCGACTCCCCGAGGTCAACAGAGCAGGCTCTGGCACCCGTCGCCGAGCTCGACCGACCTGATGGCCGTCCACGTGCCCTCGTCTACAGGTTGAACGCTGCGGGCCAGCGACAGCGCGTCCTCGGGTGAACCCACCAGCGCCAGCTGCGCGACGACGTCCGGCTGCGGCGACCAGGCCACGACGGAGATGTTGCCGACCTGGTAGGTGACGGCGGGAGCGCCTCCCACCTCGGTGACGTCGGCGCTCCCGTTGACGACACCAGTGAACACGTTGACGAGCGGTCCCGGCGTCCCCCACATCACGGTCAGCTCGGCCACGGTGCCCGCGGCACTGTCCCCGGTCCACGTCACGTCCCGCGCCGCCGCGCCCATTCCCCAGCCCTCGTGCACCGGGACGAAGCTGCTCAGCGCCAGGTCCCAGCCCGGCTGGCCCTCGGAGCGCCGTTCGAGCATCGGCACCAGCTCGGCGACGTCCCCGGAGATCCCGGCCTGCAGGATCGTGACCATCCCGGAGGGATCGTCGAGCACGAGTGACTGCGGCTCCGGGCCAGTGGTCACCCATGCGCTGTCCCAACCGTCCACGTCGATCTCGGTCATGCCGGGGCCCGGCGGCTGCGGGTGCTGTCCGAGGTGCGTCGTGACGAGGAGCGCCGCGGCATCTTCACCGCCGCGGAGCCACAGCTGGGAGTAGTCGTGGATGGTGGCCGGCTCGTCGGCGTACTCGCGCCGTGTCACATCCCGCGCCCCGGGGACCGGCTCACTCGGGAGCAACCGGGGCACGAGCGCCAGGTCCGGCACCACGGCGGGCGGAGGGGGCCAGCCGGCCAGCATGTCGACGGTGCGCGGAGGCGCGAGCGGGCCTTCCCCACCGCTCGTGCGGGAGAGGCGGATGACGAACTGGTCGTCGGAGAGGTAGAGGTCGGTGCCGTCGTCGGAGAGCCGGGCGGCAACGGGCCCGTCGCCGACCAGCATCTCGACGAGCCGGCTCGACGCCTGGTCCTCGCTGCCGTCGAGGCAGGCGTACGGGTCAGCCGGCCAGCCACTGACCACCAGCGCCTGCCCGAGCTTCCATCCCCACCGGCAGCTCCCCAACCCACCCGACCAGTCGGAGCCGAACTCGAGCGGACCGGGCGCACCACCGTCGAGCACCCAGCGTCCGGTCAGCGTGTCGGGCGCGGCGGCGGCCAATGACTCCAAGCGGGACAATCGCAGCCTCACGCGGTCATCGGCACCGATCAGGTCGAGCGTGCGGCCACCGTCCGAGAGGCTGACCCGATCACCGTCCTGCGGCAGCACCCCTCCCACGCCCGCGCCACAGTCCATGGCTGTGGATGCGACCTCGGCGACCCGCAACCGGTCGCCGTCGAGCGAGCCCCCGGCGCCGTACCAGTTGCACCCGTCATTGCCGCCGAGGAAGGGATCGGCCGCCCCACTGAGCCCGCTCGTCCCGAACTCGACGTACGGCAGGTAGGACGTGGACCACGGCTCGCCATCACGCTCCACCACCACCCATCGCCCTCCCCGGAGGTCGTCCATGGCGACGGACGGTGGACCCGTCGGCAGAGCCGAGGAAGGGGCCGAGGAAGGAGAGGACCCACCGGTGACGACGCGGGCCGAGTCGTCGTCACGATCGACCACCAGCAGGGCGCCGGCAGTCACGGCCGCCGCGGCCGCCAGCCCAGCGGCCACCAGCAGGCCTCGTCGCCGATTGTGCCGGTTGGGCCGAGCGGACCAGGCCCGTGCCGTCTGCTCGTCGATGCCGCTGAGGGCCGCGACGAGGCTCGCCCGCATCGCGTCCCTGGTCGCGGCGGTGGGCTCCACGCCGGCCGCGCGCACCGCGGCGCGAACGTCGCGGTCGTCGTCATCCATCGTGGACCACCACGTCCCGCAGCGCGGCGCGGGCGCGGACCAGCAGCGACTCGGTGGCGTGGACGCTACGACCCAGCTCGCGGGCGACGTCGGGCACGCTCAACTCGTCGACGTACCGGAGCACCAGCGCGACGCGGTAGTCGGGAGGGAGTTGGCCGAGCGCGTCCGTGACCGCCCCATCAGCCGCCTCGCCCACGGTGGCATCGGCACCCGACAACGCGTCCCGTCGTTCCCGCTCACGACGCCGCCGGTCCTGCTTGAGCTGATCGAGGAAGCGGTGCCGGCAGGAGACGATCAGCCAGCCCGTGTCGGGCTGGAACGGCGGGCCGCTGCGCAGGCGCCGCACGAGCTGGAGGTAGGTCTCCTGGACGAGCTCGTCCGCCCAGGCGCGGTCCCCGGCGGTGAGGCGCGTGGCGTAGCGGTAGAGCGGACCGACCGATCGCTCGTACAACGCCACCACCTCCTCGTCCGTCATGGCCCCGCTCGTTACCACCTCGCTCGCCATGGGAACGACACCACGGCGCCGTTTCCGTCGCGCCGGCGCCGCTTCGTTCGTCGCGCCAGCGCCCCTTCGTTCGTCGCGCCGGCGCGACGCGACCGGGCGAGCGCCCGCTCACGGGCCACACTGGGACCGCTATGGCAGTGGCCCCCGCCTTCGAGGCCGACACCCTGACCAAGGTCTTCCCGGGCGGTGCGACCGCGCTGGACCGCCTGACGGTGTCGGTCCCGCGCGGATCGGTCGGGCTCGTCGGTGCCAACGGGGCGGGCAAGACCACCCTGTTCCGGCTGCTCCTCGGCCTCATCCGCCCCACGAACGGAGCAGTCGAGGTGTGCGGCCGACCCGTGGCCGAGGATCCCGTCGGCGTGCGCAGCAGGTTGGGCTTCATGCCCGAGCACGACTGCCTGCCGCCCGACCAGACCGCGGCCGACCTCGTCTCCACCCTGGGCGAGATGAGCGGCCTGCCGTCCCGGGCCGCCCGCCAGCGGGCCTCGGACGTCCTGGACCTGGTCGGTCTGGACGAGGCCCGCTTCCGCGCCATCGAAGGCTTCTCCACCGGCATGCGGCAACGCACGAAGCTGGCGCAGGCCCTGGTGGCCGACCCGGAGGTGGTGCTGCTGGACGAACCGACCGCCGGGCTCGACCCGATCGGGCGCCAGGAGATGCTGGCGCTCGTCGCCCGCCTCTCCGGCTTCGGCATCTCGGTGGTCCTGGCCACGCACCTCCTCGACGACGTGCAGGCCGTGTGCGACCACGTCGTGATGATCAACGCCGGCCAGCTCGTGCTGGCCGGACCGACCGACGAGCTGCTCGAACGGCCGGGAACCGTCAGGGTGGATGTGGGGGGCGCCAACGACGCGCTCGTCCAGGAGCTGATCCGGCGCAACCTGCGGGTGACGACGCTGGAGGACGCCAGCCTCGAGGTCGACTCCGACGGGCTCGGCGGGGACGCGACGCTCGACGCGGTCCGTGACGCGGTCGCCGACCTCGGGCTGCCGCTCCACGCGCTGTCCACCCGGCACTCCTCGCTCGACGAGGTCTTCCTCCGTCAGGCCGGTGAGCGGTGACCGCCACCGGCCCGCTCGGGGCGGTCTACGACCGCGGCTACCGGCCCTACGAGGGGACCCTCGGCGGGCGGCGCTCGGCCACGCTGGCGCTGTACCGCGCCTCCATCCGCCGGGCGCTCGGCATCCGCCGCTCGTGGCGCCAGAAGGTCCTGCCGTGGAGCCTGTTGGCCATCGTCACCGTGCCGGCGATCATCAACGTCGGCGTCGGCTACCTCACCAGGGACACGCCGGCCGAGGGGTTCGAGTTCATCACCTACCGGGAGTACGTCGGCGTGTCGACGGCGCTGCTCCTGTTCGTTGCTCTCACCGCGCCGGACGTCGTGTGCCCCGATCGACGGCACCGCGTCCTGCCGCTGATCTTCGCCCGTCCGCTCGAGGGCCGGGACTACGTGCTGGCCAAGGTCGGTGCCATCGCCACCATCCTCTTCGGGTTCAGCTTCCTCCCCCAGGTGGTGCTGTTCGTCGGCCAGATGCTGGTCAGCGACGCCGCGCTCGACTACCTCCGTGACAACGCCGAGGTCATCTGGCAGGTCCCCCTGGCGGTCGTCCTGCTCGCCGTGTACTACGCCGCCATCGGCGTGGCCATCGGCTCGCTGACCAGCCGGCGCATCGTGGCCGGCGTCGCCATCCTGGCCCTTGCCCTGGTGCCGTCGGTGATCACCGGCGCGGTGCTGGAGAACGACGCCGACCAGACCAGCCCCATCGGCGTCCTCAACCTGCTCGCCCTCCCTCTGTACCTGCGGGACCTGATCTTCCTCGGCGAGATCGAAGAGGAAAGTCCCCTGAGCGGCGTGAGCGGCGGCGGGATGCTGGCGATCGGTGTCTACGTCCTCGTGCTGGTCCTGGCGTTCGTGATCCTGTTCCGCCGCTACCGGGAGCCGGACGCGTGAGCGCGCTGCCGCCGCCCGGCGAGCCCGTCGTCGACCCCGCCTTCGCGCCCGGCGCGACGGTCGAGGTCAACGACGTATCGGTGTGGTTCGGTCCGAAGGTCGCGCTCTCGGAGCTCAGCTGCTCGTTCGGCCCCGGCGTGACCGGGCTCCTGGGGCCGAACGGCGCCGGCAAGACGACGCTCATGAGGGCCATGACCGGTCTCCTCGGACCGAACACCGGATCGGTCCGGGTGATGGATCGGGACCCTCGCGGGGACCGGTCCGTCCAGCAGTCGCTGGCGCTGGTGCCCGAGGACGAGGCGGTCCCCGCCGGGGTGACCGCGCGCCAGCTCGTGCGCTACGTGGCGCGGCTGCACGGCGTGGGCGACCGGGGCACCCCGGACGCCAGCCTCGCCACCGTGGGCCTGTCCGACGTGGCCGACCGCCGGGTCGGCGGGTTCAGCAAGGGCATGCGCCAGCGCACGAAGATCGCGGCCGCCCTCGTGACCGGCCCCACCGTGCTCGTGCTCGACGAGCCGCTCAACGGCGCCGATCCCGTGCAGCGGGCTCATCTCATCGCCCTCTTCCGCCAGCTGGGCGCCGAGGGGCGGACGGTGATCGTCAGCTCGCACGTCCTCCACGAGGTCGAACGCCTGGCCGAGCGGCAGATCGTGCTGCTGCGGGGACGTTTGGCGGCGGCCGGCGACCACCGCGCCATCCGCGACGCCATGGCTGACCGGCCCCGCCGCGTGCTGGTGCGCACCCGCTCCACGCGGGCGCTGGCCGGCGCGCTGCTGGAGCTCGAAGCCGTCAACAGCGTCGCCGTCGACGGGACCGAGATCATCGTGTCGTCCACCCGGGCCCGCGACATCGCCGTGGCCCTCCCCCGCCTGGCCCGGTCACTGGACGCCCGCCTCGACGAGGTGCGACCCCTCGACGACTCCCTCGAGAGCATGTTCAGGGAGCTGGTCCGATGACCGCCGCGACCCGGACCCGGGGAAGGGCGCCCTTCGGGGCGGTGCTCGGCTTCACGTTGCGGGCCTGCCTGCCGGCGCGGCGATGGTGGGCGCTCGCCATCCCGTGCGTGGCCGCCGTCGGCTTCGGGCTGCTGTCCAGACTCAGCGACGAGCCTGCCGACGAGGCCTTCGCCACGGTGGCCGACGTCGGGCTGTTCTCATTGCTGATCCCCATCGCCTGCCTCGTGATCGGTGACGCGGTCCTCGGCGCCGAGCTGCGGGCGGGCACGTTCCACTTCACCTTCCTCTCGCCGGCGCCGATCCGGACCATCGTCGTTGGGCGCTGGCTCGGCGGCTGGATCGTGTCCCTCGTGACCCTCGTACCGGCGATGGCACTAGCCGCGGTCGTCGCCCAGAGCCCGGAGAGCGTGCCAGCCATCGCCGTGGCCACCGCCGCCGGATCAGCCGCCTACGTGGGTCTGTTCGTGCTCATCGGCTGCGTGACCCGCCGGACCGCGGTGTGGTCGCTGGCCGTCGTCTTCTTCGTCGAGCGGCTCCTGGGCTCGTCGCTCACGGGCATCGCGCAGCTGTCGCCGATGTGGGAGGGCCGGGCCGTGTTCGCCGGACTGGGGCCGGGCACGGACGACCTCCTGAGGGACGGCCTGCCGGAAGGTTGGGCGGCCGTCGTCCGGCTCGCGATCATCACGACCGTGACACTCGTCCTGGCCTGCTGGCGGCTGCGTCACCTGCGCCTGACCGGCTCCTCGGACTGAGCGCTCAGCCGGCGAGCGCGGCGTAGCCCCTGCTCACGGCCTCGACGAGCGCGTCGGCCGGGTACGGCCATCGGTCGCCGGCCTCCTGGAGCGCGTCGGCCGCGGAAACTCCGGCGTCGAAGAGCTCCCGGATCAAGGTCGCCACCGACGTCAGGTCTCGCACCTGTTCGCTCGCCGCTCGTGACGCCATGACGTCGCCGTGGCCGGGGACGTAGACCGCTCCGCCTTCGGCCACCACCGCGCCGGCCGTGGCCGGCCACTCGAGCGGGAAGCAGTCGTCACCGAAGGCAGGCGGCGCGGACTCCTCCAACAGGTCACCGGCGAACACCACGCCGGCCGCCGGGACGACCACTACGAGGTCGTTCCCGGTGTGACCGCGACCGAGGTCCACCAGCTCGACGGCGCGGTCGCCGAGATCCAGCGTGACGCGCTCGGCCACGAGGTGATCGGGCGCGGTCAGCACGACGCGGTCGTACTCGTCCCCCGCCTCGTCCCCGAAGCGGGCGCGCAACTCGGATCGCAGCAGGGTCTCGTCGGCGAGCAGCATCTCGGGGAGGTCGCGGTGGCCCCACAGCTCGACGTCGCCGGCGACTTCCGCGGCGCCGGGTTGACCTTCACCGCGGGCCGCCTCGACGAAGCGCTGGTTGCCGAAGACGTGATCGAAGTGCCAGTGGCTGTTGACCACCCATCGGACCGGCCGGCCGAAGTAGGTCAGCTCGCGGAGCAGCTCGTCGGCCTGGCGCAGGTCGGCCCGGGTGTCGAGCACCAGCAGGGCATCACTGCCCCGCACGACCCCGATGTTGAGGTCGAACTTCTGGTAACGACGCCGGAAGCAGCCGTCACCGACCTCCTGCCAGGAGCTCACGCAGTAGCGCTCAGCCCGGCGCCGCGCTCGATCCGCGACAGCTCCTCCCAGGCGGCGTCGCGGGCATCGAGGTCCTCGCTGATCCGCCGGAGCCCGGCGTCGACCGACTCGCTCCCGGCCGGGCCGCACCCGCGCGCCTCGGCGGCGATGCGCAGCGCGCTCCGCTCCAGCTCGGCGACGTGTCGCGCCGCCTGCTGCCGGCCCACCGTCCCGCTGGCACCGCGGGCCCGGGCCACGAGGAGGAGCTCGCCGTCGAGCACCACCGCGTGGGCCTCGATCTCGGCGGCCAGCGTTTCGAGCACCGACGCATCGTCTCGCCGGCGGGCGCGGAGGCGCCGAGCACGGCGAGCCGGGACCGCGGTCCGGAGCACGTCGACCGACGCCCGAAGCCGCCGGTGGAGACGGGCGCAGCTCGTCGGCCAGACCAGCCAGCGCAGCGGCGGTCGCGTCGGATGGGCCGCGCTCACCTCGTTGCGACGGCGCAACGTGCGCCAGGCCAGCCAGCAGAGGGCCACCGAGCCGACGAGGACGAACCCGGCGAAGACGCCCAGGACTGCCACCACCTCGCCCATGGCCGCAGCGTACCCAACCCCGGCCAGCCGGTCCGCGGCGGCGCGGTTTCAGGCGTTGGCCGCGGCCGGGCGATCGGCGATCGGCACCGACGAGACAGCCGGTGGATCGGGCAGGCCCGAACGCACGAAGTCCTCGCGGCGCACCTGGCCGTCGGGCACTGCGGCCAGTGACGCATCCAACGGTGGGATGCCGTAGCGCGAGCGGAGCTCGTCGAGGGGCTGCTCGACGTGGTCCCAGAAGCTCCAGTGACCCGAATAGACGTCCTCGCTCATCGTCCGGCCCCGCTCCCAGGCGACCCACAGCTTCTCCGGATCCAAGCCGAGGTGGACGTTGCCCTCGTACGTGTCACGCCACGAGGGGTCGGCGGCGATGCGGGCGCGGTCGCCGGCGTTGAGCCCTTTGTTGAGGTCGATCCCGAGGTGGTAGATGAGGATCGTCGGCAGGATGTGGCTCTCCATCGGATCGACGTCGCGCCGCAGCATCCCGCCGGTGAAGGCCGCCACCAGCAGCTCGCCCTGGGCCGAGGTCGAATAGCCGGAGAGGACGTGCAGGCTGTCATGGGGCGTGGCCCACGCCTCGATGAGCGCGAACTCGCGGCCCGGAAAGGCGTAGCCGTTCGAGCGGTAGTGATCGAAGAACGCGCGCCCGAACGTGCCGGCGTCCAGCTCGCCCAGATGCTCGTAGCGCGCGGTGAGGGTGGGATCGAGGGCGTCGTCGTGGTACGGCAGGAACGCGCCGTACGGGTCGACCGGATCCCACGGGACACCCGGGATGGTGGCCACGTTGGCGCGGATCATGTCGTGGCCGACCCAGCGGACGTGGTCGAGCGAGAGCTGGTGGACGGCGTCGACGAACTCGGCATGGACGTGCAACGCGCTGGCCATGTCGACGACGAGCTCCAGCTTGGGCTGCTCGACGACCCCGTCCAGGAGCGCGAGCACGGCCAGGACCCGGACGAGGTCGAGGCGGGCGGCAGGGTCCTCGAGCACCTCGGCGACGTGCGTCGACGAGATGACCTCCAACGCGTCGAGATCGACGTCGTCGCGGCAGCCGAACACGGTCCGCAGCGCGCTGGCGATGGCCCGGCGATCGGCCGGGGACAGCGGCGTCGTCCCTCCCGCGCTGGCCACTGTGTGCGCGGCGCTGGCCACGGCGCCGATCTGCGGGGGAGACAGCCCCTCGGCCCATGCACCCTGCCTACCGCAACGACCGGCCGGGCGCCAGGGCCGTCCGCCGGGCACGGGAGCTCCCACTCGACACGGGCTTCGAGCGCCGGGCTTGCCCTGCTCAGGGCCATCCACCCGCCCGGCAGGGTCCGCAGAGCGCTAGAACGGTGGCGTGAGCATCTCAGCGATCGTCTTGGCGGCGGGCCAGGGCACGCGCATGCGGTCCGAACGTCCGAAGCCGCTCCACGTCATCTGTGGCCGCCCGCTGGTCCTCCACGTGCTCCACGCCCTCGAGGGTCTCGACGTCGAGCGGACAGTCGTGGTCGTCGGTCACGGCGCGGCCCGCGTGACCAAGCGGGTGCAGGAGGACAGCCCCGCCGAGCTCCGCGTCAGCTTCGTCGAGCAGAGGGTGCAGCGGGGCACCGGCGACGCGGTCATGGTCGGGCTCACCGCCTTCCCGGACGCGGATCTGGACGACACCTCGACCGTGCTCATCGTCCCCGGCGACACGCCGCTGCTCCTGCCCGAGACCCTCCACGAGCTCGTGGCCTTCCACGAGGCCGGTGGCCACGGCGGCACCATCCTCGCCGCCCACATGAGCGAGCCCACGGGCTACGGCCGCCTGGTGCGGGACAAGCACGGCCTGGTGGCGCGGGTGGTCGAGGAGGGCGACGCCACGCCCGAGGAGCGGGCCATCCAGGAGGTCAACACCTCCATCTACTGCTTCCGCCGGGACCTGCTCGGGCCCGCCCTGCGGCGCCTCTCGCCCGACAATGCGCAGGGCGAGTACTACCTGACCGACGTCATCTCGGTGCTCCACGACACGGGTCACGGCGTGGACGCCTACACGCTCCATGACGCCCAGCAGGTGCAGGGCGTCAACGACCGCTGGCAGCTGGCGCTGGCCGAGCGGGAGCTGCGCCGGCGCATCAACCGACGGTGGCTGCTGGAAGGCGTCACCATGCTCGACCCCCGCCAGACCTTCATCGACGCCACGGTCGAGCTCGGTCGCGACGTCACCCTCTACCCGGGCACGATGCTGCAGGGTCGCACCGTCGTCGGCGACGGCTGCGAGATCGGCCCCGACACCCGGCTGGTCGACAGCGTCGTGGGTGACGGCGCCATCGTCGAGCACGCGGTCGTGCGGGACAGCGAGGTCGGCGAGCAGGCGCACGTGGGGCCGTACGCCGTGCTGGAGGCCGGCAGCGTCGTCGAGTCGAAGCAGGTGACCGGCGCCTTCTACACTGGGGCTTCCGACCGGCGAGCGGAGTCCGAGCAGTAGATGGAACGCGTCACGACCAAGCGCATGGCCCTCTACTCGGGCCGCACCCACCTGGCGCTGGCCGAGGAGATCGCCGAACACCTGGGCATCGAGCTCGGCGACCCCAACCTGGTCGAGTTCTCGAGCGGTGAGTACCGCCCCCGGTTCACCGAGAGCGTCCGCGGCACGGACGTCTTCATCATGCAGACGCACTACGGCTGCGACGGGCGCTCCGTCAACGACTCGATCATGGAGCAGCTCATCATGATCGACGCCGCCTACCGGGCGTCGGCGAAGCGCATCACGGCCGTGTGCCCCTTCTACGGCTACGCCCGGCAGGACCGCAAGGCCGAGGGCCGCGAGCCGATCACGGCGCGCCTCGTGGCCGACCTCTTCAAGGCCGCTGGCGCCAAGCGAATGGTCAGCGTCGACCTCCACTCGGGCCAGATCCAGGGTTTCTTCGACGGCCCGGTCGACCACCTGACGGCCATCCCCGTGCTGGAGGGCTACATCAGGGACCACTGCGATCCCGGCGTGGTCGTCGTCGCGCCGGATGCCGGGCGGGTGAAGGTGGCGGAGCGCTTCGCCCAGCACCTGGGCGACCTCGACGCCGATCTGGCCTTCATCAACAAGCGCCGGCCGAAGGGGATGGCCAACGTCGCCGTCGCCCGCGAGGTCATCGGTGACGTCGCCGGCCGGCACTGCGTCATCACCGACGACATGATCGACACCGCGTCGACCATCGCCTCGGCGGCGGAGATCCTCCTGGAGCGGGGCGCGACCGAGGTCTGGGCGATGGCCACCCACGGGGTGCTCTCCGGCCCTGCGGTCGACCGACTGAAGAACGCGCCCATCGCCCGGGTGGTGATCACCAACACCCTGCCCCTGCCGCCCGAGAAGCAGCTCGACAAGCTCGAGGTGCTCTCGGTGGCACCGATCATCGCCGACGCCTTGGCCGCCGTCTTCGACGACACGAGCGTCAGCGAGATCTTCGGCGGCGAGAACCAGGCCTGACGCGGCCGACTGCGCCGCGCCGACCTCCGCGCGCGCACGGTCCGCCGCGACCCATGACGGCGGCCACTACGGTTCGCCGGCGGCACGGGTCGAGCGAGCCGGGGAGGGGCCAGCGTGGGGGTGTCGGAGATCCTCGATGTCGCCATCGGCCTCGTCCTGGTGTGGTTCCTGCTCTCGATCGCCGTCTCGGGGATCAACGAGGCGTTCTCCTGGCTGACCCGCATGCGGGCCAAGCAGCTCTGGCGATCGCTGGCGGGCATCGTCGACTCGACGGTGAAGCCGCAGGCGCGCCTGCGCGACGTGCTGTGGCGCATCCCCGTCGGCGTGTCGGACTACCGGCCCGAGGTGAGCCCGGACGATCGGACCGCTGATCAAGCTGCGCTGTCCGAGCGCCGGGCGAAGGCGGCGAGCGTCCCGAACGCCGACGAGGTTCCGCAGGCGACGAAGGACTTCCTCCAGCGGCTCCGCGACCGCCTGTCCCGATCGCTCGACGACACCGCAGCCGGTGGCTGGCGCACCCGTCTCAGCCATGTGCCGGGCGAGCTCCTCAGCGACGCGCTGGTCGGTCTGGCCGAGGAGACGCTCACCCGCAGCTCGCTCCAGGAAGCGGCAACGCGACTGGGTGTGACGGCGCCCGAGGAGTACTGGGCCGGTCTGCCCGCCCCGGGCGGCATCGACAGGGAGGTCGCCTCGGTGCCGCCCCCCGGCGTCGCCGCGCAGCAGTGGGAGACGGTCGTCGAAGAGGCCGAGCGGCTCGTCACCCTCGAGGACCTCGAGTCGATCGTGGCCGGGAACAAGCAACTGGCCACCGCCCTGCGGCGGGTCCGGCAGGCCGTCGGCGGCAACGACCTCATGGTCGGGGCCCGCAAGGCCATCGAGACCTGGTTCGAGGCGGAGATGGACGCGCTCAGCCGCTTCTACCGGCGCCAGAACCGCAAGATCGCCGCGATCATCGCGCTGGGCGTGGTGTTCGTGGTCCAGGCCGACTCGTTCCGGCTGCTCGACGACCTGTGGCACGACAAGGACCTGCGATCGGCTCTCGCCACGGACGCCTCGCAGGTGGTGGACGCCGACCTGGAGGTGAGGGATCCCGCCGCCTTCCTCGCGTTGTGCCGCGAGGTGGCCGGCCTCGACGAGGCCGCTCCGACGACCACGGCCGCCGCGGCGACGACCGAGCGGACCGAGCTGGAGGAGGCCCAGGCCCGCCTGCAGTGCGCCGCCGACCTGGTGCGGGGCACGCGCCGGTACCGGTTCGTCGAGCCCGCCGCCCTCTGGACCGAGATGCGGGACGAGAACACCGAGGGCCGGTGGGAGGCGGGAGACCCCGGGTCCTGGCTCTGGCACCGCGTACCCGGCCGCCTCGTCACCGCCGCCGCTCTCATGTTCGGGGCCGGGTTCTGGTACGACGCCCTCGGCCGCCTCGTCGGCCTGAAGGGCAAGCTCAAGGGCGGTGCGGGTGGCAGCTGAGAAGCGGCGCTCGTCGTCGGAGACCGGGCTGTTCCTGCTGGCCGCGCTGATCCTGCTCGCCCTCTGCACGTTCGCGCTCATCAACGCCAGGGACGGGTTCACGTTGCAGTGCGAAGGCGGCACGGTCGACCTGTCGGACCTCGCGCTCTCGGGTTCGCTGGACGTGTGGGACCAACAGGTCGAGGCGTGCTTCCCCGAGCCCCTCGACGGCGTGCCGGGCTCGATCGACAGCTCGCTCCTGTGGGACCAGCTCCTCATCGCCCTCTACGTCCCGACCCTCATCCTCCTGTGCGCCTACGGCGGGTTGCGCTCCCGGCGCCGGCCGACGCGGCGGCTCGGGTGGTTCATGGTCTACGTCACCGTGTTCGCGGGCGTGATGGACCTCGCGGAGGACCACCTGTTGTGGCGGGCCTTCTATCGGCCTCCGCCGTCCTCCACCCTGCTCCACGTGCTGTTCGCCACGTCCCTGGCCAAGTGGGTCGTGGTGCTGCCGATGCTCTACGGCCTGCTGTCGCTGACGACGGCCATCTCGCGGCTCGCACGTCACGACCGGACGCCGCCGGGCGGTCCGGTCCCGCCCGGCCTGCTCCCCGGGCCCCCGGCTTTCCTGGACCCTCGCCGCGTCGCCGCCCCGACCGCAGACGCCGTCAAGCACCGCTACACGCGGCCCGACGCCACGCCTGCCGACGCCACCGGAATCTGCTTCTCGGGCGGAGGGATCAGGGCCGCCGCCTTCGCCATGGGCGCGCTGCAGTCGCTCCAATCGACGGGCGTCTACGGGCGGGCGACGTACCTGGCGACGGTCTCGGGCGGCGGCTACCTGGGGACGGCGGCCCACCTGGCGGGCACGAGGTCGGAGCCCGCGCTCCCCAGGCCGTTCGAGCCCGACACCCCCGAAGCCGCGTACGTCCGCGAGCACGCCCGCTTCCTCTGGCCCACGCCCAAGCAGGACCGCCACGGCGCCGGGTTCATCTCCACGGCGTCGACCGCGGTGTTGTCGATCCTGTTCAACCTGGTCTTGGCCGCGGTCTGCATCTACGCCATCGCCACCCCGGTCGGCTGGGGGGCCCACGCGCTCTTCGGCGAGCGGGGCCCGCGGCCCGAAGGCTGGCTCCTGGCCACGGTCCTCGTCACGATCGCTCTCGGCCCGCTGGTCACGATGGCGTGGGCTCGCACCCTCGGCCGTTGGATCCTCGGGTTCCGTCGGTGGGTCGCCGCCGCGGTCGCCGGCGCCGTCACCACCGCGGCGGCGGTGCAGTTGCTGTGGTTCGACGTCCCCGCCTGGTGGTTCTGGTGCGCGCTGGGAGCCCTACTCGCCGTCTTCGCCATCGGCTTCCTGGTGCAGAAGGTGCAGGCGAAGCGCCACCCGGCGCGCCGGTCGACGGGCATCCCGTTGCTGTTCTTCCTTCCCGCCCCCGTCCTGGGGCTCATCGCCTTCTTCCTTTGGGAGTGGTGGTTCGGCCTCGCGTTCGCCTCCGGCTGGCACGGCACCACCTCCTCGCTGTTCGCGTGGTGGGCGGTCGGCCTGATCGCCGGGGCGTTGGTGGGGATCATGGCCGCCCAGCTCATCCGTCGCATCTGGGCCTGGACGCACCGCGATCCGAAGGCAGCGGGAACCGTCACCGAGGTGGTTCACGCTCGGCGCCCCGGGGGCGGCGATCGTCGGCGCCGCCGCTGCCGTCCTGGTCATCCTCGACCGCGGGCGCTCCACAGCGCTGATCGTCGCCGCCGTCGCCCTGCTCTTCTGGCTCCTCGGGATGATCGCCTTCGTGCGGCAGCAGCACTCCGCCGGGGATCGACCCGGCCGGTCCGGCGTGTTCGGCCTCCTCTCCGGCGGACTGGCGCTCGTGTTGATCGTGGCCGCGCTGGCGCACGCCATCGTGAAGGAGGACGTCACGGCCTGGGTCGTGTGGGTGGGCTTCGCGCTCGGGCTCCTGCTCCTCTACTACCTGGTCGACCAGAAGGCCTGGTCGCCCCACGGCATGTACAAAGGCCGGCTGGCCAGCACCTTCTCCCGGGTGCGGACGGAGGGTGGGACGGCGCCGATCAAGGACACGCCGCTCGACTCCCTGGCACCGAGCGATGGGCATCCGCAGCTGCTCATCTGCGCCGCCGCCTACGACACCCACCACTGCCCCGGGGAGGTGCAGGCCTGGCCGTTCACGTTCGCCCGCGACTTCGTGGGCGGTGGGGACGTCGGCTGGTGCCGGACCGAGGACTTCCGCTCGTCGCTCGGCAACTTCAACCGCAGCGACGCCACGGTCCAGGCGGCGATGGCCGTCTCCGGCGCCGCCGTCTCGCCCGGTCTCGGCCAGATCCGGCTGGGTAGCGTCAACGCGCTGATCGTCCTGGCCAACCTGCGCCTCGGCGTGTGGTTGCCGGCGCCGCGGTACGTGAACCAGCTCATGGGCGTGGAGGGTTGGAGCGGCACGCGTGAGGGTCCGCTGCCGCGCTGGATCCGCTGGCGCCGCTTCACCTACCTGTTCAAGGAGGTGTTCAGCATCCACGACCCCACCGATCGGTTCCTGCTGGTCACCGACGGCGGGCAGGTGGACAACCTCGGGCTGCTGGAGCTCCTGTCCCGGCGCTGCCGGCTGATCATCTGCATCGACGCGTCGGGCGACAACAAGAGCGGGCGGCCACTCGGCACCCGGACCCTCGACGGGGTGCGGAAGCTGGCGTACGAGCGGTACGGCGTCCGCATGCGGCTGCGGGGGACGGCCGGCGACAAGGATCCGCCCGACGAGCCCGACCCGGCCGAACTGCCCTTCGCGCCGAACGCGCAGCTGCTGACCGAGCTCGTCACGGTCAGCGACGCGACGGGGACCGGCGACGTCGAGCGGCGGACGGCCGTGGCGGCGGTCGCCGTGCTGGACGTGCACTACCCGCCGGTGCCCGGCGGTCTCGCTCCCGGAGAGGGTGCGGACGCACCCGCGACCTCAGGCACGCTCGTGTACGCCAAGGCGCTGCTGTTCAAGGACCTCACCGACGACGGTGACCCGACGTTCCTCGACTTCGCCAGCGGCCGGACAGGCCGACGCTTCCCGAGCGACAGCACGGGCGACCAGTGGCCCGACGAAGCCCAGTTCGAGATGTACGAGCGTCTGGGCCGGGTCGTCGGTCTGCAGGCCAGTCAGCGGGCCGAGCGCGGAGGCCGTGGCGCCCGCCGTCAGCCCGTCACAGGCTGACGGTCAGGCCCTCCGAGGCCACCATCACCTCGACCCCGAGGCAGGACGCCAGTTCCTTCGCCTCCCGGGCCAGCTCGTCCAGCGCGTCGTCGTCGCGCAGCGGGTCGTGGTGGAAGAGAGCCAGGCGCTTGGCGCCGGCCTGGTGGGCCACCCGGACCGCGAACTCGACCGTGCAGTGCCCCCATGTGCTCTTGCGGGCGAACTCGGCGGGCGTGTACTGCGCGTCGTGGATGACGAGGTCGGCGCCGGCGCACAGCTCCAGGGCCCCGGCGCTCACGTCGCACGATCCGTCGGAAGGCTGCTGGTGGTCCGACAGGTAGGCCACGGACACGCCGTCCCACGTCACGCGGTAGCCCAGCGTCGGCCCGCAGTGGGGCACGAGCCGGGACATCACGTGCGCCGTCCCGATGGGGCGCTCCTCCTCCCCCAGGTCGGTGAACGTCACGCGGCCGCCGAGGTCCTGCAACGTCACCGGGAAGTAGGGCGGGCGGAGGAAGAAGTCGAAGGCGTCGTGGACCGAGCGCCCGTCCTCCTGGAAGGGGGCATACACGTCCAGGCTGGCGCCGTCGCCCCGCAGCAGCGGCACGAAGAAGGGCAAGCCCTGGACGTGGTCCCAGTGCAGGTGCGTGAGCAGCGCGGTGCCGCGAAACGTGCGCTCCGCCGGCCAGCTCGCTCCGAAGTACCGGAGACCCGTGCCCAGGTCGAAGACGAAGGGAGGCTCGTCGCCGTTGTGCATGGACACACACGAGGTGTTCCCGCCGTACCGCATCGTCGTTTCACCTGAGCAGGGCGTGGAGCCGCGCACTCCATGGAACCTGATGTCGACCACTCGGCTGACCCCCTGTTGAACGTCACGCTACTCCTGGATGGACGAACGATGCGGTGCGAGGTGACGCAATTCTCACGTCCTTCTCACGCCGATTCCTCACGCTCGGTATGGTGCGCCCGTGCCCCGTCCGGCTCCTCCGATCGACGAACGGTCAGTGCGGGCCAACGGCGTCGAGTTCCGGGTGCTTTGTTGCGGCGACGGGCCGCTGGCCCTCTGCTTCCACGGCTTCCCCGACTCCGCCCACACCTGGCGCCACCTCCTCGTCGAGCTGGCGGAGGCCGGCTACCGGGCCGTGGCTCCGTTCCAGCGGGGCTATGCGCCCACGGAGGTACCCGCCGACGGCCTCTACCAATCGGGCGCGCTCAGCATGGACGCCATCGCGCTCCACGAGGCGCTGGGAGGCGGGGCCGACGCCGTGCTCATCGGTCACGACTGGGGCGCGCCGACCGTCTACGGCGCGGCCGGGCACGCGCCCGAGCGCTGGCGGGCCGTCGTGTCCATGGCGGTGCCTCCCGGCGGCGCGCTCGGCCGCCGCCTTCGTCACGAACCTGAGGCAGGTCAAGCGCTCCTGGTACATGTTCTTCTTCCAGCATCCGCTGGCCGACCTGCTGGTCGGCGCCAACGACCTGGCGTACGTCGACATGCTGTGGGCGGACTGGTCACCGGGCTTCGACGCCACCCCCGAGCTGGAGCTCCTCAAGCCGTCCCTGCGCGACCCCGCCAACCTGCAGGCCGCGCTGGGCTACTACCGCGCCCGCCTCGGCGACGGCCTGACGGACCCGGCGCTCGACGCCGTCCAGGAGGCGACGCAGCAGGTCCCGCCCCAGCCGCTGCTCTACCTCCACGGCGCCGACGACGGCTGCATCGGCGTGGAGGTCGCGGAGGCGGCGCGGGGCATGGTCCCCGGCAACGTCACCGTCGACATCGTCGACGGGGCCGGCCACTTCCTGCACCTCGAGCGCCCCGACGAGGTCAACCGGCGGGTCCTGGAGTTCCTCTCCTCATGACCGCGCATGAGTGAGGTCCGCCCGCCGCTGCCCGAGGGCTTGGTGGCCGTCGTGAAGCGGGATTGCGCGACGTGCGTGACCGTCGTGCCGGTGCTGGAGCAACTGGCGGCCGGGCCGGACCCGTTGACCGTCTACGTGCAGGACGATCCCGCCTTCTTCGCGACCGGTGGAGCCGAGGGACGACACCGACCTCTCGGTCTCGTGGCACCACGAGGTGGAGACGGTCCCCACCCTCGTCCGCGTGGTGGACGGGGCGGAGCAGGACCGGACGGTGGGTTGGCACCGGGCGGCGTGGGAGGAGCTCACCGGCCAGCAGGGTCTCGGCCCCGGCCTGCCCGAGATGCGACCGGGCTGCGGTTCGCTGTCCGTCGACCCGAACCTGGTCGACGAGCTCAACGTGCGCTTCGGAGGTTCGATCCTGCGGGCCCGGCGGGTGGAGCTGGCCGACCTGGAGGACGAGTTCGAGGCGCTGTTCGAGCGGGGCTGGACGGACGGGCTGCCCGTCGTTCCCCCGACCGAGGCGCGGGTCCTCCGCATGCTGGAGGGCACGAGCCGGGGACCGGACGAGGTCGTGGCCGTCGTCCCGCCCGACCTCATCGAGGTCACCGTCGAGAAGGTGGCGATCAACGCGGTGATGGCCGGCTGCCGGCCGGAGCACCTGCCGTGGGTCCTGGCCGCGGTCGAGGCGGTGTGCAACGACGAGTTCAACATGCATGGTGTCCTGGCCACGACCATGCCGGTCGGCCCGGTGATCGTCGCCAACGGTCCCGGCGCAGCCGCCGTCGGGATCCACAGCGGCGGCAACGCGCTCGGGCAGGGGCACCGTGCCAACCTGACCATCGGCCGGGCGTTGCAGCTCGTCGTCCGCAACGTGGGCGGGGGCCGTCCGGGCGGCGTGGACCGGGCGACGCACGGCAACCCTGGGAAGCTGAGCTTCTGCTTCGCCGAGGACGAGGGCGGCTCGCCGTGGACCTCCCTGGCGGAATCCCTTGGGCTCCCGACCGGCGCCGACGCCGTCACGGTCTTCGCCGGCGAAGGTCCCCGCACCATCGTCGACCAGAAGTCGCGGGACCCGGAGTCGCTGGCGGCCAGCTTCGCCGAGTGCCTCCGGGCCATGCACCACCCGAAGCTGGTCATGGCCTTCGACGCCCTCGTGGTCGTCGGACCCGAGCACGCCCGCGTGTTCGGCGAGGCGGGCTGGGACCGCGAGCGCACGGTGCAGGAGATCAACGAGCGGACGGCCCGTCCGGGCACCGAGCTGATCGAGGGCGCGGGCGGGATGAGCGAGGGCCTGCCCGCCGGCTTCCGCGACACCACCCTGCCCAAGCTCCGCGACGGCGGCCTGCTGCTCGTGCACGCCGGCGGCCGGGCGGGGCTGTTCTCTGCCATCATCGGCGGTTGGGTGAACGGAGCCACGGGGAGCCAACCGGTGAGCCGGCTGGTGTCCACACTGACGAGGCGAGGAGGGCCCACATGACGCGAGTGATCCTTGACCCTGGGAACGAGACGCAGGCCTCGCCGCGGGAGCTGCTGCCCAGGCCGGCTTCGATCGAGGGCAAGGTGGTCGGGCTGCTCGACATCTCCAAGCCCCGAGGTGACGTCTTCCTCGACCGGCTCGAGCAACGCCTCGCCGAGGCGGGGGCGACCGTCAAGCGCTACCGGAAGCCGACCTTCACGAAGCCGGCGCCGGTGGACCTCCGCCACGAGATCGCCACCCAGTGCGAGGTGGTGATCGAAGCCCTCGCCGATTGAGGGAGCTGCACGTCGTGCAGTGTGCACGACATCAGTGACCTCGAGATCCGGGGGGTGCCTGGCGTCTTCGTGGCGTCGGCGGAGTTCGTGAGCGCAGCGGAGGCCCAGGCGGTGGCGCTCGGCTTCCCGAGTGCCCGCGTGTTCGTGCCCCACCCGATCCAGGACCGCACGGACGACGAGATGCGGGCGTACGCCGACGACGCCTTCGAGGAGATCGTCAAGGCCGTCACGACCTGAGGGCCGGTGCCCTTTTCCTGCTGTCCCACTGGGGGTACAGTTCGGCGATCGGGCTGAGTGGGGCTGGCTTGGAGACCCCATGCTCACCGATCGTTCGTCGTTCCGCCCCGCTGCGTCGGCGCGCCCGGCACGCGCTCGCCGGCGCGACCGGACTGGCTCTGCTCCTCGTCGCGGTGCTGCCCTCCCCGGTGTCGGCGCGCACGCGTCCCTACCTGCTCGGTGACTCGGTCGTCGCCTGGTCGGAGGCGGCCATCGAGGAGCGGCTCGGGCACACGGGCCTCGTGATCGATGCCCTCGCCTGCCGGGGTGCCGTGGCCAGCTGCGTGGTGCCCGGGCAAGGGACGAGGCCGCCGAGCGGGCTCAGCACCATCAAGGCGCAACGCGGTCGCCTCGGCGACCTCGTGGTCATCGAGCTGGGCTACAACGACCGGCCGCAGCGGCGGGCGATCGATCGCGTGATGCAGGAGCTGCGGGCCCAGGGCGTGAGCCGCGTCGCGTGGATCAACCTGAGCGAGCGCCGCTCCGGCTACCGGGACACGAACCGGGCCCTGATGGCAGCGTCCCTGCGCTGGCCCGAGCTGCGGGTGCTGGACTGGCGCTCGTACAGCGCCGGCCGGGGCTCCTGGTTCGTCGACGGCGTCCACCTGACTTCGAAGGGAAAGGCGGCGTTCGCCCACTTCCTGGCCCGTTCGATCGCCCGCCTGGGTTGATCGGGCGCGGGTTCCACCGCGCTCCGTCGTGATCGGGGCGCATCGGAGCCGCCGGGCCGCCGTTCGGGTGTGGCCCCGGGCACCGTCGGGTACCGGCGTCTACCATGCCCCGGATGCGCCTGAAGGCACGACGGGCGGCGCACTTGACGATCCTGAGCTTGGCTGTTCTCGCCGCTGCTCCGGCCTGCGTCCCCCCCAGCAACCAGCCCCACGTCACCCTGATCGGTGACTCGACCATGGCCGCGATGGTCTGGTACGACAACTCGGGGACGACTCACTCCCAGAACGTGCTGCGCACGAAGTACAGCGTCAACATCCAGGCGGAGTCGTGCCGCCGGTTGACCGCTCCGAGCTGTCGAGGACGGTTCGGCTACGCGCCGTCCAACACGCTTGGACGTCCTGCGGGCCCACCGCGGCCGTCTCGGCGAGGCCGTGGTGATCATGGCCGGCTACGACGACGTCAACATCGGCGACGCGATCGGGCAGATCATGGCCGAGACGAGGGCCCAGGGCGTCAAGCACGTCATCTGGCTGACGTTCCCGCTCAACGTCCCGTACGTCCTGCCGGGCGGCTTCCCGGCCCGCAACCTGTACGCGCAGCACAACACCGCGCTGTACCTGTGGTCGCTCAACCAGCCCACGATGCACCTGGCGGACTGGAACAACTACAGCCGCGGGCACCCCGAGTGGTTCGGTCGGGACGGCATCCACCTGACTCCGGCCGGGACGATGGCTCTGGCGTCGTTCATCAAGGCACAACTCGACCAGTACGTGAAGCCGGTGCCGCCGCCGAAGCCGGCCAAGCCCGCTACCCCGCCGACCACCGCGAAGGCGACGACGACCACCGCGCCGGCAACCACGACCTCGACGACGACCACCTCGACGACCACGTCCACGGTCCCCGACTCGACAACCACGACGACCACGATCGTCTGACGGCCGAGCAGTCCATCACGGCAGGCGGTAGACGCCGCCCTCGCTGACGGCCAGGCCGTCCCGCACGAGCGTCGACGCCACGCGCTCGGCCCGGGCCGGGTCGTCGGGCCAGCCCATCACGCCGGCCAGGCGGGCCTGCTCGACGCCGCCCGTAGGCCCGCCGGCGGCGAGGGCCCGCACGAGCCGGCCGCGTCCCTGACGGTCTGATCCCTCGAACCTGCTCTGGCGGCTCCCCGTGTGGGCCGAGCCCGCGGCGGGATCGGGGGCGGCCCGCCCCGCCCGCCGCCAGGAGCAGCCGACGGGCCAGGGGGCAGGCTTCGCAGCGCGGGCACCCTGCCGTGCACACCGTGGCGCCCAGATCGAGGAGCGACTGGTTCCACGCCCAGGCCCGGCCGGCCGGCAGCGCGCCATCGGCCAGCGCCTGGACCTCGGCCGAGCGCAGCGGGCGGCCGCGCCACCTGGCCAGCGTGCGAGCGATGTTGGTGTCGACCACGGCGGCATCGGCCTCGAAGGCGAAGGCCAGCACGGCCCGCGCCGTGTACGGACCGATGCCCGGCAACTGCCGCAAACCCTCCAGCGTCGACGGGAAGCGGCCGCCCAGCTCGTCCGCCACGACCCTCGCCGCCGCGTGCAGGCGGAGCGCCCGGCTGTTGTAGCCGAGCCCGCTCCACCAGCGCAGGACCTCGCCGGCCGGGACGTCGGCGCAGGACCGGACCGTCGGGAAGCGCTCGACGAAGGCGAGGAAGCGGGGCACGACCCGAGCGACCTGGGTCTGCTGCAGCATCGTCTCCGACACGAGCACGGCCCACGGGTCACGCGTCCGCCGCCACGGCAGGTCGCGCCGCACCTCTTCACCCCAGGCCAACACGGCGGCCTGGTCGGCGGCGGAGAGGACGCTCAGGCCCAGACGTCCTGCCCGTCGTACGGGCGCCGCCGGGCGGGCGCGTGATCGGCCTTCCACACCATGACCTTGCGACGGAAGAAGCAGACCTCCTGCCCGTCCTGGTTGAAGCCCTTGGTCTCGACGGTCACGATCCCCCGGTCGTCCCGGGAGCGCGACGGCTGCACGTCCACGACCTTGGTCTCCGCGTAGATCGTGTCACCGTGGAAGGTGGGGTGCTTGTGCTGCAGCGTCTCGACCTCGAGGTTGGCGATCGCCGCGCCGCTGACGTCGGGCACGCTCATGCCGAGCACGAGCGAGTAGACGAGGTTGCCGACCACGACGTTGCGGCCGTGCACGGTCTCGTGCTCCGCGAACCACGAGTTCGTGTGCAGCGGGTGGTGGTTCATCGTGATCATGCAGAAGAGGTGGTCATCGGCTTCGGTGATGGTCTTGCCCGGCCAGTGGCGGTACACGTCACCGACGGTGAAGTCCTCCAGGTACCGGCCGAACGGACGCTCGTGAGCGGTCATCCCGGCGACGCTAGATCGTCCTGCGAGGTGCCGTCCCGATCGCCGTCGCCCCCGTCACCGTCGCGTTCCAGCGGGACGGTCGGATCGGTCGGGCGGTGGCCGTAGCGCTCGGCCCACTCCAGCCCGCTCTCGAAGACCTCGGTCTCCTCCTTGGCCAGCACGCGGAAGCGTTCGAGGCGGTCCCGCCGGGTGATCGACCACGGCCCGACCCGCAGGCTGAGGTAGGCCAGGCCGCCGAGGAGGATGGGCAGCCAGTACTGGGCCACGCGGTAGCTGATGACGCCGAGGATGGCGACGCTGCGGCTCAACCCGAAGCCCACCAGCGTCGGGATGTAGATGCCCTCCACGATCCCGAGGCCCCCGGGGGTGATGGGCACGCTGGCGAAGATGTTGGCCAGGCCGAACGAGACGATCAGTCCATCGAGGGGCACGCTCCCGCCGAAGGCGCGCAGGAAGACCCACAAGGACGCGGCGTCGAACAGCCAGTTGGCCGAAGCCCATCCGATGACCGAGCTGAGCAGCTTGGGGTCGGAGACCAACTCCCGCAGGCGGCCGGCGAGCTGGCGGACGACGTTGGCCGCCCGGTCCTCGTCGAAGTGGAACCGGCGGGCCAGCGAGCGCAGGACCCGCTCGGCGCGGGCCTGCCCCTTCAGGAGCCCGATGACGAGCACCAGCATGAGGATCACGACGACCACGCCGATGATGGCGGCCGTCCCGTAGAACGGGTTGACGCCGCGCAGCGGGATCGAGACCAGGAGGCCGGTCCAGAAGATGACGTTGAGCACCACGGCCGACGCCAGGCCCGCGGTGGCCAGGGCGAAGCCGGCGTCGGGCCCGTCGACCCCGGACACGGTCAGGAGGCGGTACCCGAGGGCCGACCCGGCTGCGCTGCCCCCGGGGACCACGCTGGCCAGGGCTCTCGTCGAGAGCTGGATGCGGAACATGCGCCCGATCGACACACGGTCTCTGGGCAGCGCGGCCCGTGTGAGCATCGAATAGCTGCCGAGGGCGCAGAGCTGCAGGGAGAAGCCGAGCAGGAGGAGGGCGGGGTTGACCTTCTGCAGGTCGTCCAGGGCCCGCCGGAAGCCCGGGATCAGCGGCAGGATGAAGAAGTAGAAGACGAAGAAGATCGCGACGATCTTCAGGGCGTTGCGGGCTGCCTTGTTCCGCCACCACCGGGAGGAGGCGGCCGGAGCGGCGGCGGCCGCGGCGTCCGACATCCCCACCTTGCTAGCCGATCTTCCTCACCCGAGAGGCGATCCAGGCCGAGTTCTGGGCGGCCGCCTCAACCGAGACCGGTGCGGGTGTAATCGACGACGGCGGCGATCTGCTCGGGCGTGAGCGTGTCCGCGAAGCCGGGCATCGATCCCCGCCCCTCGGAGACGACGGCGATCTGGTCCGCGGCGTCGGGGAAGCGGCCGACGGCCACGCCGGCGCCGAGCGCGGGCCCGAAGCTGCCGCCGCCGTCCTCCCCGTGACAGGACGCGCACCGGGTGGAGTAGAGCGTGGCGCCCTCGTCCTGGGTTCCGGCGGCCGGGACGGCTGCGGGCTGGGCGGGCTCGTTGACGAACAGCAGGATCACGAAAGCGGCGACGATCACCGCGGTGACGATCTGGACGATGTGCACGACGCGGTCCAGCACGGTGACGCTCAGAAGCTCGGGAAGCCGACGTTGTCGAAGAACCACAGCGAGCTGGTCAGCCAGAGCACCACGAGGGAGGCGAACAGCACTCCCCCGATGACCGGCAGGGCCCATCCGGGGAGTCGGGCCGAGCGCACGCACAGCACCTTGGTCACGAACGCGCCGTAGAACACGCAGCCCAGCACCGAGTGGACGTAGCGCCGCGTGCTGTCGGTCTGGAAGCCGAGCGACCAGAGGCAGTGGTACGCGATCGGCAGGGTGACGAGCAGGGCCAGGGTGCCGCACAGCCGGTGGGTGGGACCGACCCAGGCGGGCGCCGGCGACCGCCCGAGCTTGCCGTACATGCGGGCGGCGAGGATCACCTGGACGATGCCCAGCAGCAGCGCCACGGTGGCCAGCCACGCCTTCATGTTCAGGGTGCCGCTGAACCACAGCGTGAACAGCGCCTGGCCGGCCGGTTCGTGCTCCCGTCCGTAGACCCCGAGCGCCAGCGCGACGGCGGCGCCGGCGAGCACTGCCCACAGCAACGCTGCGTTCGCGCGACCGGTGTCCGTCGCGCTGCCGGACGGCAGATCCATCAGCCGATTGAACGCCTCTTCAGTTGCGGATGCAAGCATCCGCCGCGAGGGAGCGCCGTCCGAGCGCGGCCTCAGCCCCCCGCCACCGGGGCCGGCGCCTCCGGCAGACGGAACCCGACGGCGGCCCCGACGACCCGACCGGGGGCGACCCCCTCCACGAGGTTGCGGGCCCACACCTGGCCGCCGTGCCGCTCGACGATCTGGCGCACGATGGCCAGCCCCAGGCCCGAGCCCGGCGCCGTCCGGGCCGTCGTCGCCCGGTAGAAGCGGTCGAACACGAGCGGCTGATCGGCCGGATCGATGCCCGGCCCACGGTCCCGCACCTCGACGCTCGTGCCGTCGACCACCACGTCGACCGGGCTCCCCTGGTCGGCGTGCTTCAGCGCGTTGTCGACCAAGTTGCCGATGGCCCGCTCGAGCATCCGCGGCCGTGCGGTCAGCGCGGTCGAGCCGGTCCGCGTCACCGTCACCGTGCGACCGGTCCGGCGGCGGGCCCGGGCGGCGACGACCTCGGCCAGCTCGCCCAGGTCCACCGTCTCCGGCGCGTCGTCCGTCGAGGCGCGGTCGGTGGCCAGCTCGACGAGCTCGTTGGCGAGGTCCGACAGCTCGCGGGTCTCGACGTCGAGGTCGCGCAAGCACCGCGGCCCGCTCGGCCTCGGGCAGATCCGGCGCCCTCTGCAACAGCTCGACGTTCGTCCGCAGCGTGGTCAGCGGCGTCCGCAGCTCGTGGCTGGCGTCCTCCACCAGGCGCTGCTGCTGCGCGCGGGACGTGGCGAGCGCGCCGACCATCGTGCTCAGGCTGCGGGCCAGGCTGCCCACCTCGCCGGGGCCGTCGGTGGGCAGAGGCGTGCTCAGGTCGTTCGTCGCCGCGATGCCCTCCGCCGCGTCGCGCAGCCGTCGCACCGGCCGCACGATCCGCCCCGCCAGCACCCAGCCGAGGCCGGCCGCGACAGCCACGCCGACCAGCGTCAGGACCATCAGCCGCAACCGGAGCCGGTCCAGCGTCTCCTCCTGCTCGGACAGATCGCGGGCGATCTGCAGGGCGACGCCCTCGCGCCACGGCATCGTGAGCTGGCGATAGGACCTCCCGTCGTCGGACACGGACCGCAGCAGGTAGTCCTCGCTCTCGCCCGCGACCGCCAGGTCCTCGTCGTCGACGGGCAGCGCCGGACCGCCTTCGATGCACGACAGGACGCGGCCGTCGTAGAGGACCAGCTGGGCCGCGGCCGCCGGCTGCACCGATCCCGCCGACGGGCAGCGCAGGTACGGACGACGCTCACCGGCCCGGCGGCCCAGGGCGTCGAGCGTCCTCGCCCGGGCCAGGAGCGTCTCGTCCACGCTGTCCCGGAGCTGCCGGGACGTCGTGACGTACGCACCGGTCGCGCACAGCGCACCGACCAGCGCGGCCACCGCGGCGAGGCCGAGCGCGATGCGCCAGCGCAGGCTCACGACACCCTCAGGACGTAGCCGATGCCGCGCACGGTGTGCAGCAGCCGGGGCTCACCGCCCTCTTCGGTCTTGCGCCGCAGGTAGCCGACGTAGACGTCGAGCGAGCGCGAGCCTGTCTCGAAGTCGTAGCCCCAGATGCGGTCGTAGATCGTCTCGCGCTCCAGCACGAGCGACGCGTTGCGCATGAACAGCTCGAGCAGGTCGAACTCGGTCTTGGTCAGCTCCATGGCGCGCTCGCCGCGACGGGCCAGCCGGCGGCGGACGTCCAGCACGAGGTCGCCGACCTGCAGGACGTCCTCGTCATCGTCCTCCGGTACTGCCCGGCGGACCAGCGCGCGCAGCCGGGCCAGGAGCTCGTCCAGCGCGAACGGCTTCACCAGGTAGTCGTCGGCACCGGCGTCGAGCCCCGCCACGCGATCGGCCACCTCGTGGCGCGCGGTCAGCATGAGGATCGGCAGGTGGCGGTACCGCTCCCGCAGCCGGCGGCAGGCCGTCAGCCCGTCGACGACGGGCATCATCACGTCGAGGACGACGACGTCCGGGACCTGCTCGGCCACCGCCTCCAATGCCAACGCACCGTCCCGCACCGCATCGACGTCGTAGCCCTCGAAGCGCAGGACGCGCACGAGCGACTCCCGCAACCCGCGGTCGTCCTCGGCCACGAGGACCCGTCGCCCGCCACCGTTGTCGGCCATCGCCGCGGACCCTACGGCCCACGGGCAAGACGCCCGTAAGAGCGGGCGCCGACCGTCTTACGACCTTCTTGCGCCCGGTCGGTCCCACGCTTACGGGCCTTCGCGACGATGCGCAACACATCGGAACGTCCACCGTGACGTCCACGACGAAGGAGCTACCCCTCATGAAGAAGCAACTCGGGCTGGCGGCGCTCGGACTCGCCGGGCTCACCGCAGGAGCGGGTGCGGGCCTGGTGCTGACCGGCGGGAGCGGCAGCGCAGTCGCCCAGACCTCACCCACGACCCCCGACACCACGGCGCCCGACACCACCGACGGCGAGACGCCGGAGCGGAGCAGCTGGCTCCAGGAGGCGCTGGCGCCGCTGGTCGAGGACGGCACGATCACCCAGGCCCAGGCCGACGCCGTGATCGCCGCCCTCGAGGAAGCCCGCCCCGACCGTGGACCGGGCCGTGGCGGGCACGGAGGCTTCGGCCGCGGTCGGCTGAACTTGGAGTCCGCCGCCGAGGCGCTGGGGTTGACCACCGAAGAGCTCCGCACGCAGCTGCGGGACGGCCAGACCATCGCCGAGATCGCGGAGGCCGAGGGCGTGGACATCGAGGCCGTCAAGGACGCCATGCTCGAGGCCTTCCGCACCCGCCAGCAGGAGCTCGTGACCGCCGAACGGCTGACCCAGGACCAGGCCGACGCCAACACCGCCGCCTTCGAAGGGCGGTTGGACGAGCTGGTGAACAAGACCTTCACCGGACGCGGCGGCGACGCCGACGAGGCCGACGATGACGGCGAGGAGTCACCGACGACCGAGGCGCCGACGACCGAGGCCCCGAGCACCACAGGCTGAGCCACCACCCTCCCGACCGTTCTGGTCAGCCGGAGTCGCGCCGAGCGCGATGACGGCTGACCAGAACGCGTGCGACGGCCTTCGCTACGCTTGGCGCCGCCATGGCGCAGAGCCCTCCGTGGGGTCCTCCGGATCCCCACACGAGAGTGGGGCCTACGGGTGGGCGGACGGTTCAGACCGTCGCGCCCCAGCGGCGGCGGAGGCGTCGGTCCGTGCCCCGGGCTCTCGGCTGCGCCGTCGCGTCGGCCCTCGTGCCGGGCACCGGGCAGGCGATCGAACGCCGCTGGCGGGCGGCGGCCCTGTTCGCCCTCCCGACCGTGGCCGTCGTCGCCGGCCTGGTGTGGGCGGCGCAACACGACCGGGCCACGCTCGTCGACTGGTCGGTGGATTCCGGCACGCTCCGCGCCTTGTGCGTCGCCGGACTGGCCTGGGCGCTGTTCTGCTACATGGCGGCCGCTGACGCCGCGCTCGCCTCGTGGCCGGCTCGCGTCGGACGCCGCGGCGCTCGCGTCGCGGGCACCCTCCTCGTGGTGACGGTCGGCGTGGCCGCACTGCTCCCCGGCACCGTCTTCGCGCTGGTCACCGTGCGCCAGGACACGTTGCTCGACACCGTGTTCGCCGGCTCGGGAGACGTGCAGGTCGCCCAGCCGAGCCCTCTGGCCGACCTCGGCATCACGACCACGATCGAACCGACCACCACAGCGTCGGTGACCGTCGCCCCCGCGACCACCACGACCGTCCCGCCCACGACCGCCCCGCCCACGACCGTCCCGACGACGCCGCCGCTCGCCCCCGGTCGGTGGAACATCGCGCTCCTCGGCGGCGATGCCGGGCCGAACCGCTGGGGGCTGCGGACCGACACCATGATCGTGGTCAGCGTCGACCGCCAGACGGGTGACCTGGCCAGCATCTCGGTCCCCCGCAACCTGAAGCACCTGCCCATGCCGCCCGGCCCGCTGCGCGACCGCTTCCCCGGCGGCTTCGACGACCTGGCCAACGCCCTCTTCCCCTACGTGTCCACCCATCCCGAGCTCGGGCTGGATCCCGCGCAGGCGGTCAAGGGCGGGCTGGCCGAGCTGCTCGGCATCCCGATCGACAACTACGTGCTCGTCGACATGGTCGGCTTCATGCGGATCATCGACGCCCTCGGCGGCGTCACCGTCAACCTCTCCACCAACGTGCACCTCGTGCCGAACATCGACGGGCAGACGAAGGAGGCGCCGTCGGTCGGCCCGGGCCCGGTCAACATGAACGGGGCGATGGCGCTCTCGTTCGTGCGCTCCCGCGAGAAGGACTCGGACTACTCGCGCATGAAGCGCCAGCGCTGCCTGCTCGCCGCCGTCGCCGGCGGGACGAAGCCGACCGACCTGGCCGTCAACTACCTGGGGTTGGCGTCCGCCGTCGAAGGCGCGTTCCGGTCCGACATCCCGCGCGAGCGCTTGGGTGACCTGGTACGAGTCTTCAGCCTCGTCGACGTGTCGCGCGCACGAACCCTCGTGCTCGTGCCCCCGGTGATCAAGCCGGCGAACCCTGATGTCGCCCGCATCCGCATGCTGGTCGGGAACACGCTCGACGCCGCGGCACCCCCCGCCGATCCCAGCATCGGCGCTCCCACCTGCTGATCGGATTACAGCAGACTGTCGGTCGGTGCGCCCGCTCGACCTCGGACCGCGGTCCAGTGACGAGTACGACCCGCCGCCGCCGACACCGGTGGTGGAGGAAGCCGCGCGGCGCGCGCGGCGGGCGATGGAGGACCTCGTCCGGCGCGGCGCGGTGTCGCGGCGAGAGCTGCTGCGCACGGCCGCGGCATCGGCTTCGGTCCTGTCAGCGCTCGCCGCGTGCACGTCGGAGGAGCGGGCCAGCCAGGGCCGGCCGTCGAGCAGCGCCACCTTCACCGTGCCGGCGTCGAGCACGACGTCCGCCACCTCGACGGCCACCACGCTCGACCCGGCCGCGGCGTCCTCCGTGCTCGACCGCGATGGGCTCGTCATGGACGTCCAGCTCCACTTCCTCGATCCCGACCGCAACACCGGGGGCTTCGGCGGCGGCTTCCCCCAGGCGGACTGCGGACCCGATCCCCGCCTGTGCTTCACGCAGGACGTGTTCCTCGACCTGGTGTTCGGTCAGAGCGACACCCGCATCGGCGTCCTGTCCGGCCTGCCGTTCGCAGGACGCGACAGCCCGCTCGCCGTCGACATCATGGAGCGAGCCCGCGTGCGCCTGGCCGAGCTCGGCCCCGACCAGCGGCTCCTGCTCCAGGCGCCGGTGTTCCCGGCCAGCGGTCCGCTCCAGGGCGCGCTCGACGGCATGGCCGCCGACGCCGCCACCTACCCGGTAGCGGCCTGGAAGACCTACACGCACGCCCCGGACCAGTACCGGCTCGACGACGAGCGCGGCGACGCGCTGCTGACCCAGGCCGTGGCCCTCGGCCGGCCGATCCTCGCCGTCCACAAGGGACTGGGCGGCGAGGCGCCGGCGGCGTCCCCGGCCGACGTCGGCCCCGCGGCCGCGGCCCATCCCGACGCCACCATCGTCGTCTACCACTCGGGCTGGGAGCTCGCCGCGCCCGAGGGTCCGTTCCAGGCCGACGTGCCCCCTGAGCAGCTCCGGGGCGTCGACCGTCTCATCGCCAGCCTCCGGGCGGCGGGCATCGGCCCCGGCGGGAACGTCTACGCCGAGCTGGGCAGCACCTGGTTCAACCTCAGCCGCGACCTCGACAGCGCGGGTCATGTGCTCGGCAAGCTGCTGACGTTCCTCGGGCCCGAGCGCATCCTGTGGGGAACGGACTCGATCTGGTACGGCTCCCCGCAGGGTCAGATCGACGCCTTCCGGGCCTTCGAGATCACGCCCGAGGCGCAGGAGCGCTACGGCTACCCGGCGATCACGACGGAAGCCAAGGACCTCATCCTGGGCGGCAACGCCGCTCGCCTCTACGGCGTCTGACTACCGCACCACCTCGATCTGGTGCGTGATCGATCGCCGTTCGCGCTCGAAGCCGAGAGCCTTGTAGAGGCGGTGCGCGCCCGTGGGGTTGTCGGCGTCGACGCCGAGCATGGCGTGCGTGAAGCCGTCCGCGGCAAAGATCTTCAACGACGCGGCGATCAGCGCCGACGCCACGCCGCGCCCCCGCCACTCCTTCACGGTGGCCAGGTTCTCGATCCAGGCCTCCCGCCGCCCGGTCAGCGCGTCGTCCTCCGGGTAGGCGTGGGCGAGGCACAGGGCCACCACTTGCCCCGTGGCCTTCTCCACGGCGAGGACGGACAGGTCCGGCCGGGACCCGTGCCCCCGCGTGATGCCCTCCCAGTCCACGGCGGCGACCGGCGTCGAGCCCCAGTGGTCGGCGAAGGCGGCGTTGCGCATGAGACGCAGCTCTTCATCCCGGTCGTCCGGCCACGGCACCAGCTCGAGCGCGTCGGGGAGGTCGAGGTCGGGAAGGTGCTCGAGAGGCCGCACGAGCTCCTCGAACCAGCGCACGGGCTCGAACCCCATCCGTGCGTACAGCCGGTGGTTGGCCTCGAGGAAGTCGTAGGCGTCGACCCGTACGTAGCGGGGCAGATCGTGGTCCCGGCTGCGCAGGCGCTCCTCGGCGCGGGAGAGGCTCCACGCCATCAGCTCCCGGCCGACGCCCTGCCCGGCGTGGGCGGGGTCCACCTCGCCGTGGAGATAGGCCCGCTCCTGCGACGCCTCGGAGGGCGGGTTCCAGATCCACGCCCAGCCCGCCAGCTCGCCGTCGACGAAGGCGGCGCGGGTGTCGGCGGCCACATCGAGGTGCGGGGACTCCATTTCCTCGCGCAGCTCGTCGACCAGGAGCACTCTCGGGATCCCGTGAAACCGCTCGAAGCGGTTGACGAGCGCGCACACGTCCTCCAGCTCGTGCATGCTCAGGGGGCGCAGGTCGACGGCGGGCACGCCGGGAGTCTGTCGAGCACGGACCGGACGGACCAACGGATATCGCAGGGCGGGCTGACAGACTCGGCGTCGTGAACCAGTCCCTTAGCGCCGGCCGCGAGCTCGTGGCCATACCGGGCCCGTCGGTGGTGCCCGACCGCGTCCTGTCGGCCATGCACCGGGCGATGCCCAACATCTACGGCGGCGAGCTGATCGACGTCTCCAACGAGGTGATCGAGCGGCTGCCCGCCGTGGCCCGGACCACGGCCCGGCCGTTCATCGCCATCGCCAACGGCCACGGCGCCTGGGAGATGGCGCTCAGCAACACCCTCTCGCGAGGTGATCGCATCCTCGTGCTCACGTCCGGGCCCTTCGCCCGCGCCTGGGGGGAGATGGCCGCGTTCGCGGGCGTGAAGACGGAGGAGCTGGCCGCACCCGACCGCCGCGCCGTCGACCCCGCGCAGGTCGAGGAGCACCTGGCGGCGGACACCGATCGCGCCATCAAGGCCGTGCTCGTCGCCCACGTCGACACCGGGACGTCGGTGCGCAACGACATCGAGGCCATCCGGGCCGCCATGGACGCCGCCGACCACCCGGCCCTACTCATGGTCGATGGCATCGCCTCGCTCGGCTCCGAGCGCTACGAGATGGACGCCTGGGGGGTGGACGTCACCGTCGGCGCCTCGCAGAAGGGCCTGATGGTGCCGCCGGGCCTGGGGTTCGTATGGGCCGGCCCGCGGGCGTGGGAGGCTCACGCCACGGCGGATCTGCGCACGTGGTACTGGGATTGGACCTCGCGGGCCACTGACGAGCCCCACTACCTCCGCTACTGCGGCACACCGCCGATCCCGCACCTGTTCGGCCTGCGCGAGGCGCTCGTCATGATCGAGGAAGAGGGGCTGGAGGCCGCGTGGCGCCGGCACGCCGTGCTGGCCGACGCGGTGCGCGCCGCGGTGGAGGCCTGGGGCGCGCCGGACGGCCTCGAGCTGAACATCACCGATCCGTCGGCGCGGGCCAACTCGGTCACGATGATCCTCGGCGGCGCGATCGACGCCGACCGCCTACGGGCGGTCTGCTTCGACCAGGCCGGCCTCACGCTCGGGGTCGGACTGGGCGACCACGACGGCCGGGGCTTCCGCATCGGGCACATGGGCCACCTCAACCCGCCGATGATCCTCGGGACCCTCGGCACCATCGAGGCCGCGCTGGCCGCCATCGGCGCACCGACCGGCTCGTCCGGCGTGGCCGCCGCGGCCGCCGTCATCGCCGACGCCATGGGACGGGCGCTCGCCTGACCGACTGACCGAACGGCTGCCAGACTGCGGCCATGCCGACCTACCTGATCGTCAACGCCGCGATCACCGATCCCGCGCTGCTCGACGAGTACCGCGCCTCGGTGGGCGCCACGCTCAAGGGCCACGACGTGGCCGTGAAGGTGTCGACCAACGCGGCGGAGACGATCGAGGGGGAGCCGAAGGGTCCACGTGTGGTCGTGCTCGAGTTCCCCGACCGCGACGCCTTCCGGGCCTGGTACGACTCGCCGGCCTACCAGGAGATCATCGGCCTGCGACAGGGCAGCACGGACGGGTTCGCCCTCCTCGTCGAGGGGCGCTGACAGCACGGCACGCCGGGAGGGGTCGCGACATCGGCATCCGTCGGGTATCCTGGCCGTCTGGCGTCCCGCTCCCGATGAGCGGTGGAGACGGTCGGGTCGAGCTCCGAGACGCCACGCGACGGACTTGCCGTCCCCGTTGGGCGGCGAGAGCGGCGCAGGGAGCGCTGCCGATCGATGCACGACGCCACACGAGAACTTGAGCTGGCGACCTGGGCGGTGGCCGAAGGACGGGCCACGGATGAGCAGCGCGCGCTCCTGGAAGGGGATCCCAGGCGCTGGCTCCACACGGTCGATCGCCTGATCCGCGACACCGAGGACAGCCTGGCCTCGGTCCGCGATCTGCGCGGGCAGGGGCGCGAGCTGGCCGTCGCCGACTTCGAGGACGACCTGGCCCGGCTCCAGGCCGTCGCTTCGCTGCTCTCCGACGGGGACAGCACGCCGTCGCCGTCCGACCTGGCCGAGGTCATGGGTCGCATCCAGCTCCAGGCCTCGTGGTCGGCGGGGCAGGTGGTCGTCTGGGCCGGTGGTCCGGGCACGGTCTCGACCACCAACGACGACCTCGCCGATCTCCTGGAAGCGGTCGGCGGTCCGGCCGTCGGGTGGAACCTGCACGCTGATGTGCCGCTGCCGTCGGGCGCTCGCGCCGAGGCGCTGAGCATCCCCGTGCGGGAGTCCCTCGGGTGGCTGGCCGACGTGGGCAGCGGCTCGCACGGCGACCAGGTCGGCCCGAGCGTGCTGTGGCTGGGGCGGGTGGCGTTGCTCGCCGTGCGCCTCGTGACCGCCGGCGCCGTCGTCCCGACCCTGCGCACGGCCCGGGCGGCCGACGGCCGGGGGCAGGAGGCGTCGGTCACCTGGTTGCCGGCCCTGGTCGACGAGGCCGAGCTCGACCAGCTCGCCGCCGCCATGCCCGGACCGGTCGTCGTGCTGGCCCCGGCCACGCCGCGGGCCACGGTGATGGCCGTCATGACCGCCGTGGTCGACGCCATCGTCAGCGAGGCGGCCGGCCGGTTGGAGCTGCCGGCGCCACCGCCGACGACCACGACCACCGCGGCGATCGCCGAGGCATTCACCACGCGGCTCGACGGATCCACCTTCCGGGTCCCGGCGGGCCCGGCCGGTCAGGTGGCCCGGCGCCTCGAGGTGTGGTCGAAGTCGGTGACGTCACCTCGCCGGCCCCGCCTCGTCGTGCAGCTCGAACCACCGGACGCCGGCGGCGCGTGGTTCCTCTCGGTGCTCGGCCCGGGCGCCACGGGGCAGCTGCTGCCCATCGAGGTGGCGCTCAGTGACGGCGGCCCGTCCCGCCCGCTGACCGACGAGCTCGTCCGGCTCGAACGCCTCCTGCCCGTCCTCCATCGGCCCGGGGCCATGCGCCGGGGCCAGGTCGTGCTCAGCCAGGACGAGGCGTGGGAGCTCATGACCGTCAACGGCGCAGAGCTGGACGCGGCCGGGTTCGAGGTGCGAGTGCCGCCGCTGTCCCGGCGCCGGCCCAGCCCCACGCTCAAGCTGTTCAGCGCGCCGACCGGCGAGTCGCACGTCGGCGCCCACCAGCTCAGCAACGTGCGCTGGTCGGTGGTGTTCGACGACGTCGAGCTGACCGCGGCGGAGATCACCCGGCTGGCCTCCGAGGCCCGACCGCTCGTCCAGGCCCGCGGCCGGTGGGTGGAGCTGGACCGGGTCGACCTCAAAGAGGCGGCCGCCGCGCTGGCCGAGCGGGCCAAGACCACGCAGCTCTCGGGGGCCGAGATCCTCCGCCTGGGGCTCGGCCTGGAGCCGTCACCGTTCGGACGGGTGGCGCTCAGCGGAGCGGGCTGGGCCACCGATCTCTTCGAGCGGGCCCAGGCCGTGGCCGACGAGCCCGTCACGAAGCCCCCCGGGTTCGTCGGCGAGCTGCGGAGCTACCAGGCCGAGGCCCTGTCGTGGCTGGCGTTCCTGGACGCCGCCGAGCTGGGCGGCTGCCTGGCGCTCGACATGGGGCTGGGGAAGACGCCGACGGTCCTCGCCCACATCGCCCGCACGGCCGGTGAGGGGCCAGTGCTCGTGATCGCGCCTCCCGCCGTGGTCGGGAACTGGGCCGCGGAGTCGGCCCGCTTCACACCCGAGCCTGCGCGTCGTCGTGCACCACGGCGCATCACGGGCGACCGCGGACGAGCTCGAGGCCGAGGTGGCGGACGCCGATGTGGTCATCACCACCTACGGGACCGCGGTGCGCGACGTCGACGCGCTGGCCGAGCGGACCTGGTCCCGCATCGTGCTGGACGAGGCGCAGGCCATCAAGAACCCGGCCAGCGAGACCGCGCAGCAGCTCCGCCGGCTGCCCGCCCCGACCCGGGTGGTCCTCACGGGGACCCCGATCGAGAACGGCCTCGGCGACCTGTGGGCGCTGCTCGACTTCACCAACCCCGGTCTCGTCGGTACCAGGCCCGCCTTCGTGGCGCAGATGGCCGGCGAGGGCGAGGCCGCGCTGCGGGCTCTGAACGGCATCCTCGTCTTCCGGCGCACCAAGACCGAGCCCGAGGTGGCAGCCGAGCTGCCCGATCGCATCGACGAGCTCGACCACTGCACGATGACCCCCGAGCAGATCGGCCTGTACCAGGCCGTGCTGGACGGGCTGGTGGCCGACGCCGCCGACGTGGGGCGGGAGCGCAAGCAGGGGGCGATCCTGGCCGCCATCACCGCGCTCAAGCAGATCTGCAACCACCCCTCCGCCTACCAGGACGACGGACGCCCACTCGCCGGACGGTCCGGCAAGCTGGCCCGGCTCGAGGAGATCGTGGCATCGGTCTTCGAGGCCGGCGAGCGCATCCTGGTGTTCACCCACTTCGCCGAGTGGGGCCGGAAGCTGGCCGCGCACCTCACCGAGGTCACGGGCACTCCGGTGTCGTGCTACGACGGCAGCCTGAGCCGCGGCGTGCGCGACCGGATGATCGCCGAGTTCCAGGCCGGCGAAGGGGCCGGCGCGCTGGTCCTGTCGCTCAAGGCCGGCGGGACCGGGCTCAACCTCACCGCGGCCAGCCACGTCGTCCTCTACGACCGCTGGTGGAACCCCGCCGTCGAGGATCAGGCGAGAGACCGGGCCTGGCGCATCGGCCAGACCCGCACGGTCGTCTCCCACCGCCTGGTGTGCCCGGGCACGGTCGACGAGCGGGTCGAGGAGGTCGTGGCCGGCAAGCGCCACGTCGCCGACCTCGTGCTGCCGGCCTCCAGCTCGCTGTCCGATCTCAACGCCGACCAGCTCCGCGTGGCGCTCGGACTCCAGCCCGGGTCGCTGCTGACCGAGGAGATGACATGAGCGACGCGCAGTCGACCAACGGGCGCCAGTCACGCAACCGGCGCTCGTCCGGGCGCAACGGCCGCGGCGCCCAGCCGCGGCAGCTCCGCCCCGAGGACCTGTGGCGGACCGGCCTGCCCCTGCCTGACGCCGAGCCCATCACCCCGGTGGACGACCCGACCGCGCTCGTGCGCTCCCTCGGCGACCCGCCGCTCCCCGGCAACCGGCTCCCTGCCAGCCACTACGTGGCCACCGTCGTCGAGCGGGCCGCCGGTGTTGGCCAGCGCGCTGGCCGCCAGCGCCGGCCTCCTGGCCGAACCGGACGAAGCCCCAGCAGACTGACTCCGCCCGACGTCGGCCGCGCCGAGTCGTGGCGTCACGTGTCTCGTCGACTGTTGAGCCAGCTGACCATCGTCGGGTCGCGGTGGTCGAAGAACAGCGAGGCTCCGGTGTCCATGGTGGCGATGCGGGTCATTTCGTCGTCGGCCAGGGTGAAGTCGAAGACGTCGAGGTTCTGTTCCATGCGTTCGCGGCGGACCGACTTCGGAATGGTCACGATGCTGCGCTGGATGAGCCACCGGAGCACCACCTGGGCGACGGACTTCCCGTGGGCGTTGCCGATGGCGGTGAGCGTCGGGTCGGTGAACAGGTTGTTCCGGCCCTCGCCGAACCCGCCCCAGGACTCGAGTTGCACGCCGTGGGAGCGCATGAGCTCCTGGTCGGCGTGGCGTTGGAAGAACGGGTTGGCCTCGATCTGGTCGACCGCCGGAGTCACTTCGTTGTGCTCGATGAGATCGACAAGCCGGTCGGGGTAGAAGTTCGCGACACCGATCGCCCGCGCGAGGCCGTCGGCGTAGAGCTGCTCCATCGCTCGCCAGAAGCTGTAGTAGTCGCCGAGGGGCTGGTGGATCAGGTACAGGTCGACGTGGTCGAGGCCGAGGCGCTCGAGGGATCCCTCGAAGGCGGCCTTCGCGTTCGCCTCACCTGGATTCTGGATCCACAGCTTCGTCGTGACGAACAACTCCTCACGCGAGATGCCGCTGCTGCGCACGGCGCGGCCGACCGCCTCCTCGTTCCCATAGGACGCCGCCGTGTCGATGAGCCGGTACCCGACCTCGAGGGCCGTGGCCACGGCCTGTTCGGTCTCCTCCGGAGGAATCTGGTACACGCCGAAACCAAGGATCGGCATCTCTACGCCGTTGGTCAGCGTGACGCTCGGGACGTTCGTGGTCACCGGACACTCCTTGGCTTGCTCGACTTCCGGTGAGCATCTACCCACTTCGCGAGAAGTCAGTCGACCCCAGCGTCTCGGGCAGAGCACGACGTGGGCGGCTGAGCCTCTGCTGCGATCGGACGCCGGCAGCGAGTCCGCTGGATCGACGAACCCGTCGCAGCAGACGCCAAGTACGCTCCGACCGGGGAACCCACGTGCGGGTTCGGGTGCACGTCGACACCGTGGCGCACGCGGTGACCTCCCGGCGCCTGTGCGCTCGGCGCCCGCGCCGGGATCGAACCCAGAGGAGACGACGTGACTGCCGAGAAGCCGACCCAATCGCTCCAGGATGTCCTGGACTCTGTCCCCAACCTCGTCGACCACTTGTACAGCAACCGCAAGGGATCCGTCCTGAAGGACGCCGTGCTGCGCCAGCCCACCGAGTTCGTCGCTCCGGAGTTCACGACGTGGCGGGACGAGCAACGGGCGTGGCGCGAGGGGATTGCGTTCTACGACCAGTCGTTTCACATGACGACGACCTACCTGCGCGGCCCGGATGCCCAGCGGCTCCTGTCCAGCCTGGCGGTGAACAGCTTCGAGACCTTCGGTGTCGGTCGTTCCCGACACTTCGTCTGCTGCAGCCCCGACGGCTATCTCATCGGCGACGGGATCCTCTACACCATTGCCCCTGAGGAGATGGTGCTCGTGGGTCGGGCGGCCGGCCACAACTGGGTGCGGTTCTGCGCCGAGACCGGCGGGTGGGACGTGTCGGTCGAGGCCGACGAGATCTTCTCCCACAATCCCGCTGGCCGGCGCACCGTGTACCGGTACCAAGTGGAGGGGCCGCACGCGTTGGAGCTCGTGCAACGGCTTACCGGGGCTCCTTTGCCCGAGGCGCCGTGGTCGCACATCTTCCCTGTCTCCATCGCCGGCCATGACGTCTGGGCCCAGCGGCACACGATGGCCGGCAATCCGGGGTGTGAGTTCTTCGGACCCTGGGATGAGGGTCCCGCTGTCAAGGAGGCGATCCTGGAGGCCGGATCTGCACTCGACCTGCGCCGGGTCGGGTCGCTCGCGTACTTCACGAACGCTCTGGAGCTGGGCTGGATCCCGCGGCCCATGCCGGCCATCTTCACTGCCGACCAACTGCGCCCCTTCCGTGAGTGGCTGCCGGCGACCAGCAGCGAGGCGATCTGGGGTCTCGGAGGCAGCTTCTATTCACCGGACATCCAGGATTACTACTTCACGCCGCGGGAGCTCGGGTACGGCAATGTGGTCAAGTTCGACCACGATTTCGTCGGGCGAGAAGCGCTCGAACGGACGGCGGGCGATGATCATCGGCGGAAGGTGACGCTCGTGTGGGACCCTGCCGACGTTGCTCGAGTCGTCGAGTCGTACATGCGGCCTGAGGAGACCCCGGCGCTCTACATCGAGTTCCCGCGGGCGACGTACGCGACATGGCAGTACGACGCGGTCCACGACGCCCAGGGACGAACGATGGGGGCCTCGACGTACACCGGCTTCAGCTGGAACGAGCGGGCGATGCTCTCACTCGCAGTCGTCGACCCCGAGTACGCCAAGCCTGGGACGCGCGTCTCGGTTCTCTGGGGCGAACCGGAGGGTGGCGCCAAGAGCCAGCCCTGGCTGGAGCTCCACCGCCAGGTGGAGATCGGCGCCACGGTCGCTCCGGCCCCGATCGGGAAGAAATAGCGCATCACCGCCACTGCGTGCTCGAGCGATCGCCTGACTCGAGCCTGTGCACCGCACCGCGACAGTCAGCTCAGGTCGGACGGGACGGTGACGTACTTGGTGAGCTCACCGGCGTCAGCGTGCTCGCCCGGTGGGGCGCACACCCACAAGGCCCAGTCACGGGGCTCCAGCTCAGTGCCGATCGTGTCCGTCTGCTCGACGGCGCCGCGTCGCCAGTCGTAGACCGCAGACGAGCCGGCGAGCCCGATGGATGCGAGTTCGAGGCGGTCGGCGATGACTCGTCGCTCGGTGGCGGTGTTGATGGCGACCACGTACGTCCAGACATGGCCGTCACGGGTCGATGTGGTGGTGGCCCAGGCGAGGCGTTCGCCTCGGGCGGGCTCGCCGAAGAGGCACGAGTCGACGAGGGCAAGAGGACGGTCGACGTGGCGGAGTCGTCCGTCGGAGTCGCAGGTCCGCATGACCACCTCGCGGTCCGTGCGCCCGACACGGTCGCCGATACCGACCGGTCCCGGCCGACATGCACGCCAACAGTGCTTCGAGCTCGGCGTGCTCGTCGCCGTCGATGGCGTCGCCTCCTTGGGACGGACGGCGGGAGAAGAAGCAGTCCTTGAACGTGGGCAATTCGAGCGCGCCGGCGAGGCGGTTGACGGTCAGGTACCACGTCCACAGCAGCGCCGGGTCGGCGGCGAAGCGGTAGTCGTCGCTGGTGCGCACCGCGACGACGTGATCGAGCGTGGCCGCGAGCACGATGTCGGCGGGCGTGGCCATGCACCAGATCAGCTCGACGCCGAACTCGTCGGCCAACGCATCGAGCCCGCGCTGCCAGGCAGCCGCCCGGTCCGGTGCGGCGCGCATGGCTCGGACACCGAACCACGAGAGCAGCATCCAGTCCTGCTCGATCGCGCACACACCCCAGCGGCGTGCATCCTCGAACCAACGCCGGAAGAACGTCGGGTCGACAGGGTGGGCCGCGAGTGCGTCGACCCACCACTCCCCCTCCGTGAGGTACGGCGATTGCGGCGAGATGTGACGGGCGTGGATGACCAGCGGTGGATGGCCGAGGCGGTCAGCAAGCTGCTCGATCGGGTCATGGCCGGGTGACGGTGGATCGAACGCATCAGCGCGCGGTTCCCACCTCATCAACCCCGAGGGCGGCACCTCCTCCGGATAGCCGATCTCCGTGATCGGCCGCGGCACCTCGTGCTGGTAGCACCACGAATCCAGCTCGACGGCCCGGACCGGCACGGCGTCGGCCCGCAAGGTCTCCACGGCCTCGGCGACGCTGGCCCCGATCGTCCGACCGACTTCGGTGCGATACCAATAGGCGGCGCCGTTATCCGTCCAGTACGACAGGTGCGAGACGATCGGGTTGGCATCCCTCGACCGGCGTGGGCGCTCCCCTCGCACCTCGGCCCCCCATCGATCCAGCAGGTCGGCCGCCGAGTCACCCACGTAGATCCCGAGCGTCGTGGAGAAGCCCGCCGGCACCTCGTCGAGGTCACCATGCCAACCCCAAACGAGTCCGCCATCCGCGACACCGATCACCTGCTCGTGCGGATGATCCACCGGGGCCAGCAACACGTGTCGCTGCTCGACCCGGGCCAGCAGCACGCCAAGCACCGGCGGCGAATGCAGACCGGGTGACGGGTTGAAGTCGAAGTCGAGCAGAGGACCGGCGACCACCGGGAGCGCGAACTGTGTGCAGGCGAACCCGAGATAGCTCGGTCCCCCCTCGACACGTACCGCGACCCGGGCACCGAGTCGCCAGAACCAGCCTGTCGCCATGCCCGTGAGATCTCGGGTTGCCGTCAACCGGACGCGTTCGACCCCGTCGTCGACCGCCCGTTCGAGTACTACACCCTCGGGCAGCAGCGCCTCACCGAGCCGAACGAGCGGACCCATGACACTCCGATCTTCGTCGTGCCGGCACCGGCGACGCGAATCGGGGGCGCCCGAGCGAGAAGCAGAGCCCGCCCGCGCCGCCCGCGAGCGCCCGGACGCCGTGATGTTGTCGGCAGCGGCGGTGGAGGGGTGCTAGGCAGGACTTCCGCACAAGAGTTTCGGGGGGTGTCCTATGGCCGCAGAGACGAATGCCGGCGTCCCTGCGGAGGGCACGGCGAGTCCTCGATTGGCCGTCTTGTTGGCGGCAGCGATGTTCGTGCTCGTTGTCGACACATCGCTGATGAACGTCTCGATCTCAGCGGTCGTTGAGGACCTCGATACGACGGTGAGCGGCGTCCAGTCAGCCATCGCGTTGGAGGCGCTGGTCTCGGCGGCGTTCATCCTGATCAGCAGCAAGGTCGGCGACATCATCGGGCGCAAGCGCGCCTACGTGATCGGACTGGTGGCCTACGCCATCGGGGCCTTGGCGATGACATTGGCTCAGAGCCTGACTGCGGTCATCGTCTTCTGGGCCATCATCGGTGGACTCGGAGCGTCGCTCCTGCTGCCAGCGATGCAGTCCCTCATCCACGGGAACTTCGAAGGGGCGGCCCGGAAGCAGGCGTACGCGCTGGTGGGCGCAGCAGCGGCGATCGCCGCCGCGGTCGGACCACTTCTCGGGGGTTTCGTCACGACCTATCTGTCGTGGCGCGTCGGTTTCCTTCTCGAAGTCGTCGTCATCGCAGTGGTGCTGTCGCAGATCAACCTCGTCCGCGACGTGGCGTACACCGGACCCCGACACATCGACGTGGTGGGCGCCGTCCTGTCCGTCGTCGGCATGGGTGGTGTCGTTCTGGGCATCCTGGTCTGGCAGGAAGGCGGCGAGCTCGTCGGGCTGCTCATGGCGCTCGGTGCGATCGCGCTCGCGCTCCTCGCCTACTGGCTGGTGCGGCGCAAGCGTCAGGGGAAGCTGACCCTCCTCGACCCCGACCTGTTCCGGTTCCCGCACTTCCGCATCGGGATCACCCAGCAGATGCTGCAGCAGGTCACCCTCGGCGGGGCGATGATCGCGCTTCCGATCTTCCTGCAGATGACCCTCGAGTACAACGCGATGCAGGCGGGCCTGTCCCTCGCCCCGCTGTCGCTCAGCATGTTCGGAGTGGCCCTTCTCGCCGGGCGCAAGGCGGGAAACCGCCGCCCGAGCAACATCGTCCTGGTGGGATTTGCTCTCAGCACGCTGGGGATGGCGTTGATCATCCCGATCGTGCCCCGAGCGGACTCCGGCTGGGCCCTCCTCGTCCCCCTGCTGATCACAGGATCGGGGTTGGGCTTGCTGGTGTCGCAGCTGAACAACTACACGTTGTCCCCGATCGAGGAGGAACGGGTGAGCGAGGCGGCCGGGGTCAACTCCGCGGCCGGATCGTTCGGTCTGTCGTTCGGACTCGCGATGGCCGGCGGCATCATGCTGGCCGTGCTCTCGCTGACGTTCACCAACCTGACCGAAGAGAGCAACGTGATCCCCCCACCCCAACAGCAGCAGATCGCGGACACGCTGGAGGAGAGCGCGGAAGTCATGAGCAACACCCAACTCGACGCCTTGCTCGTCGACGAGCCCGAAGACATCCAAGCCGAGATCCTCCGCATCAACACTGACGCGAGAGATCGGTCCCTACAGGTCGCGCTCCTCGTGCCGATGCTCGCCAGCCTCATCGGAGTCCTCAACGGGTTCCGCATGCGGCGCCTGCCAGAGATCACGCCATCGGCCGCAACCGAAGGGATGGACTGGGCCTGATTGCGTCAGGCAGGCTCGATGATGGCGGGGTCGAAGGCCGGACGGCCGAAGACCTCGCGGACGAGCGGCTCGAAGGCCTCGAGCGGGAGCGTGGGGTAGTCCGGGTCGAACGACGCCTGGTCCCACCGCGCGCAGAACTGGTCGCACGTGTCGTACCAGGGGTGGTCGCGGTACTGCTCCCGCCCGTCGGGGTCGAGGCCGATGTGGTGGCCGTAATACCTGAGCTGGAACAGCCCGTGCATCGCCACCGTCCACGTCACCTCCTCGCGCACGTAGGGCCGGATGATCGCCGCCGCCAGCTGCGAGTGGTTGTCCGGCGCCAGGTCGTCGCCGATGTCGTGGACCAACGCCGCCACCACCATCTCCAGGTCGGCTCCGTCGGCCTGGGCGCGGGTCGCGGTCTGCAGCGAGTGCTCGAGGCGGGTCACCCGGTAGCCGGACAACCCGTCGTCGAGCCGGCGCAGCCCGGCCAGGAGCCGGTCGGGTAAGCGGCCGATGTAGTCGGCCTCCAGCCGGTGGAGGAACTCGTACTCCTCGCGCGTCCCCTGCTCCATCGACGTGAACTGCACGGTGTCGATCGTCATTCCCGCCACCCTACGGCGATCACGGTGGCACACTCGCCGGATGCTGCGCCCGTTCCACCAGGTCGACGTCTTCACCGCCGTGCCCTACCAGGGCAATCCGGTCGCCGTGGTCCTGGACGGCGAGGGCCTGTCGACGGAGGAGATGCAGACTCTTCGCCCGGTGGACGAACCTGTCGGAGACCACGTTCGTCCTGCCGCCGACGGCGCCGGAGGCCGACTACCGGGTCCGCATCTTCACGCCTGTCCTGGAGCTGCCGTTCGCCGGCCACCCGACGCTCGGCACCTGGCACGCCTGGCGGGAGGCGGGCGGGACCCCGCTCGATGCCGAGCAGGCCGTCCAGGAGTGCGCAGCGGGGTTGATCCCGATCCGGGTCCTCGACGACGGGCACGGCTTCTTCGCCGCGCCACCCCTCGTCCGCTCAGGGCCGGTGGACGAGGACGTGCAGATCCACTTGGCTGAGCTCCTCGGCATCGACAGTGACGACATCGTCGATGCCCAGTGGGTCGACAACGGTCCCGGTTGGGTGGCCGTGCTGCTGGCCAGCGTCGAGGCGGTGCTGGCCGTCCGGCCCAACCCGGTCGATCTCGACGTCGGTGTCGTCGCCCTCTATCCGGAGGGTGCTCCCCAGGCCATCGAGGTGCGCGCCTTCTTTCCCAAGGACGGCGCCACGACCGAGGATCCCGTGACCGGGAGCCTCAACGCCTCGCTGGCCGAGTGGCTGCTGCGCACCGGCCGGGTCACGGCGCCGTACGTGGCCAGCCAGGGGACGGCGCTCGGCCGCGCCGGTCGGGTCGTCGTCACCCAGGACGCCGACGGCGCGATCTGGGTCGGCGGCGGCACCGTGACCTGCGTGCAGCGGCGAGGTCGATCTCTGACAGCGGAGTGGCCGATCAGCCGACACCCGCCGTGCTCGGCTCACCCCGCGGAGTGGCCGTTGCCATCGGGACGGGACCTGACGCCACGGTGACAGGGACGTGAACACCGGAGCCGGCCATCGCTCCGTGACCTGGGCAGAGACATCGCGGACCGCCTGCGCACGGAGCACGGATCGTCGAGCGAGTCCGCAGGTCAGCCCGACCGCCGCGCATGGTCTGGCCGGGCGGGCTGGCCTACGGTGGCCGGCGAGGAGGCTCCACCGGGCAGCCCTGCGGCTGGCGGTGGGGAACGTAGAGATGCGCGGGAACCCGAGAGCCTGGGCGGTTCTGACGGGACTGGCCGTGGCGCTCGCCGCCGGCTGCGTACCCCCCGGTGGTGGCGGGCCGCCGACCGTGGCGACCCCGCCGACGACGCCGACGCCAACGGTGCCCGGCGGTGGCACGCCCGTGCCGGGCACACCTGACGGCATCACCTTCCTCGCCGGCAAGCCGCCGCCGGGCCAGACCTACGACGGCTCGGCCTCCCGCGCCCAGATCTCCGCCGACGGGCTGTGGGCTGTGTACCACCACGGCAGCGAGAACCTGGTCTTGTCCAACAAGCCGCCCGCCGGGCTGTCCCAAGCCACCCGGCCCCGAGACGCAGATCTACCGGACGAACCTCGTCTCCGGCGTGACCGAGCTGGTGAGCAGGGCGCCGAACGGTTGCTACGCGAACGGCGAGTCGTCGTTCCCCGACGTCAGCGCCGACGGCCGCTACGTCGTGTTCACCTCCCAGGGCACCAACCTCGTGACCGACGGCAACGGCCGGCAGCAGGACGTCTTCCTCAAGGACATGAACACCGGGGTCACCTCGATCGCCAGCATCAGCACGACCGGTGCTGCCAGCGTGGGTGGCTGGAGCAGCCGCCCGGACATCAGTGAGGACGGCTCCACGATCGCCTACAGCTCGGACGCCACCAATCTGGTCCCAGGGGACGGGAACGGGCAGGAGGACTGCTTCGTCACCTCCAGGTCCAACTTGCGCAACGTCCGCCTGACCAGCGTCGGGAACGCCGGCCAGGCCCTCGACTCTGGGAGCTATCGCTGCCAGCTCAGCACCAACGGCTCGATGATGGTGTTCGCGTCCTTTGCCGGGAACGCCACGGCGACGTCAATGTCCCAAGGACAGCGCATCTACGTCCGCAACCTGCAGGCCAACACCACCACGCTGGTCAGCCGCCGGCCCAACGGCACCCCGGCGCTCGCGTCGCGGCCCGACATCAGCGGCAGTGGGGCGTGCGCGACGTACCAGTCGAAGGACGCCGGCATCGTCCCTGGGGACCCCGACGCGACGGACGACGTGTTCCTCTTCGACATCGCCAGCGGCTCAACGAGGATGATGAGCCTCGACAGCAACGGTAACCACGTCACCGGGGCAAGCAACCGGATCGTCGTCAACGGCAACTGCACGCGCGTGGGCTTTGTGTCCAGCTCGAACCGCCTGGTGCCGGGCGATCGCAACAGCACGCGGGACACGTTCATGCGCGACCTGACGAACGGGACGATCTTCCTCCTCTCGGTGAACTCGGCCGAGCAGGCGGCCCGGCCCTGCCAGCCGAAGCCCACGCCGACGACGACCACCACGACGCTGCCCGGCACCCATGACCCCACGGGCGCCGACGACATCAGTACCCGTCCCTCGCTGAGTGACGACGGGCGCGTCGCCATCTTCATCTCGGACACCTGCGGGCTGGTGCCCGAGGAGCCCCAGATGGCCGGCGAGGCCGGCGTGATCGTCCGCTGGATGCGCTGATCCCACTGGGGCGGCCCCGCTGCGGGCACGCGCCGTATCATCGGACCTGATGACGACTGGTCGTGACTACTCGCTGGTCGGGCCGGAGGCACAACGGGCTGTCGATCGTGGCCTGTCCCAGGCCCAGTGGTATCGCACCGAGGTGCCCCGCAAGCGCATGAAGGAGCTCATGCAGCGGCGGGACGGCCCGGCCATCAGGGACACCATCATCTGGCTGGGGTCGATGGTCGTCCTCGGCGCGCTCGGCGCCTACTTCTGGTTCTCGATCTGGTCGCTGATCTTCTTCGCCGGCTACGGCGTCCTCTACGGATCGGCGTCGGACGCCCGGTGGCACGAGTGCGGGCACGGGACGGCGTTCAAGACGCGGTGGATGAACACCGCCGTCTACAACCTCGCCAGCTTCATGATCATGCGCGACCCGACGGTGTGGCGGTGGAGCCACACCCGCCACCACACCGACACCATCGTGGTCGGACGGGATCCGGAGATCATCTCGATGCGACCGCCGGCCCTCGGTCACATCATCGCCAACATCTTCGGGCTCTTCGACGTCCCGAGGGCCTTCAAGGAGATGTTCATCCACGCCTCCGGCCGCCTCACCGAGCCGGAAGCGACCTTCGTCCCCGAGACCGAGCGGCGGAAGGTGTACTGGACCGCCCGGGTGTGGCTGCTGATCTACGGCGCGACCGTGCTCGCCTGCATCGTCTCCCGCAGCATCCTGCCGGCCATGTTCATCGGGCTGCCGCGGATGTACGGCGCCTGGCACCACATCATGACGGGCCTCACGCAGCACAGCGGTCTGGCCGAGGACGTCACGGACCACCGCCTCAACACCCGCACCGTGTACATGAACCCCGTCACCCGGTTCATCTACCTCAACATGAACTACCACGTGGAGCACCACATGTTCCCGATGGTCCCCTACTACTCGCTGCCCGCCCTGCACGCGGAGATCAAGGACGACCTGCCCGAGCCGGCGCCGAGCATCCCCGCCGCCTTCAGGGAGTTCCTGCCCGTCATGCTCCGCCAGCGGCACGACACGGCCGTGTTCGTGGACCGCCGGGAGACGGGCGCGGTGCCGTCCGCGGCGGCCTGACGCGTCATGGCGAACTGGGTCGAGGCCTGCCGCACGGATGACGTCGAGGAGGAGGACGTCATCCCCGTGGAGCTCGCCGGCTGCCCCTACGCCGTGTACCACTCCCCCGACGGGCAGTTCTTCGCCTCGGACGGGGTGTGCACGCACGAGCACACGCTGCTGGCCGACGGGCTGGTGATGGGGCACATCATCGAGTGCCCGAAGCACAACGGCCGCTTCGACTACCGCACGGGCGAGGGCAAGGGGGCACCCATCACGGTGGACCTGCGGACCTACCCGGTGAAGGTCGAGGACGGCACCGTGTTCATCGACCTCGGCTGAACGACCGCATGACGACGCAGGTCGAGCGGGTCGTCATCGTCGGCGCGGGCGTCTGCGGAGGTCGGGCGGCGGAGGCGCTCCGGGAGGCCGGACACGACGGCACGATCACGCTCGTGGGCGACGAGGCGCACCCGCCGTACGAACGACCTCCGCTGTCGAAAGCCGCGATCACGGCCCAGGAGCCCGCGGCTCCGGCCACGCTGTTCGCCGACGGCCGCCTGGCCGAGCTCGACGTCGACGTGCTGGCCGGGGTCGCCACCGCCACCATCGACCGCCATCGCCGCGTCGTCACGCTGGCCGACGGCCGCTCGCTGCCCTTCGACCGGCTCCTGCTGGCCACCGGCGCGCGGCCGCGGCCGCTGTCCGTCCCCGGCGGCGACGAGGCGCTCGTCCTGCGAACGGTGGCCGACGCCGAGGAGATCCGAACCGGGCTGTCCCGCGGCGGTCACGTCGTCATCGTCGGCGGCGGCTTCATCGGGCTCGAGCTGGCGGCCAGCGCGCGGGCGTGGGGCTGCGAGGTGACCGTGATCGAGATGGCGCCCACCCTCATGGGCCGCGTCGTGCCGGCCGCGCTGGCGGCGGGCATGGCCACCCGCCACGAGCAGGAAGGGGTGGCGCTGCGCCTCGACGTGGGCGTCGAGCGGATCGAACGCACCGGTGATCGAGTCCGGGTCGTGCTGACCGACGGTGCGTTCGTCGAGGGTGACGCCGTCGTCGCCGGGGTCGGCGCGCTGCCCAACGTCGAGCTGGCCGAGCGGGCCGGACTCGCCATCGACAACGGCATCGCTGCCGACCGCCACCTGCGCACGAGTGACCCCGCCATCTTCGCCGCCGGTGACTGCTGCTCGTTCCCCCATCCGCTCTACGGCGACCAGCGGCTGCGGCTGGAGGCCTGGCGCAACGCGCTCGACCAGGCCGACGTGGTGGCGAGGAACCTGCTCGGCGCCGACGAGCCCTACGAACGGGTGCCCTGGTTCTGGACCGACCAGTACGAGCTCAGCCTGCACATCGCCGGGCTGCCGCACGCCGCGACCAGCACCGTCGAGCGGGAGCGGGCCGATGGCGTCGTGCTCCACTTCGGGCTCGACGACGGCTGCCGCCTGGTGGCGGCCAGCGGCGTGGCCCCCGGCACCGCCGTGGCCAAGGACATCCGCCTGGCCGAACTGCTGATCGCCGCCCGGGCCCACCCTGACCCTGTCGCCCTCGCCGATCCGACAGTCACTCTGAAAAGCCTCCTCTCCGCGAGCAGGGCCCTGATCCGAGACGAAGGACACCCATGAACCGCACGCGCCTGACCGTGTCCGAGCTCTTGGCGCTCAAGGGCACCCGGCAGCTCTCGATGCTCCACCTCGAGAACCTGGAGGAGGCCCGGGCCGCCGCGGCGGCCAGGATCGACCTCCTCTCCATCGAGACGCCGATCTGGAGCGCGCCGATGCGGGAGGCGGCAGGGGACTGCTTCGTCTTCGTCGGGCTGCAGTACGGACAGCTGGCGACGTTCGACGACTACGTCCGCGCCGCCCACGACGCCATCCTCCTCGGGGGCGACGCCGTCTACTGCGCGGCCAGCCTCGAGATCGTGTCCCGCCTCCGGGCCGAGGGCATCCCGGTCTGCGGCCACACCGGGCTGATCCCGTCCCGACGGACGTGGACAGGAGGGTTCAAGGCGGTCGGGCGCACGGCGGAGTCGGCGGCCTTCGTCTACCGCCAGGTGAAGGAGCTCGAACACGCCGGTGCCTTCGCCGCCGAGATCGAGGTCGTCCCGGCCCGGGTCACGGCCGAGATCGCCAAGCGCACATCGCTGCTCCTCCTGTCGATGGGCGGCGGGACGGGCGGGGACGCCCAGTACCTCTTCTCGGTCGACGTGCTCGGCTACACGCCAGGGCACCAGCCCCGCCACGCCAAGGTGTACCGGGACTTCCGCGCCGAGCTCGACCGGTTGCAGCAGGAGCGCATCGCCGCCTTCTCCGAGTACGCGGCCGACGTGGACAGCGGCCAGTACCCCGAGGAGCAGCACCTCGTCGGCATCCCCGACGACGAGTTCGACGAGTTCCTGGCCACCCTCGACTGATCGCGGGCTCGACGAGCCGCAAATCAGCCGGACGTGATCTCGGACGTCTCGACCGGGCGGCCTTCCCGGACCGAACGCCAGGCGGCCAGGCCGGCGACAAGTGCCTCGCGGCCGTCTCGGCCGTCGACCGGCGAAGGCCCGCCGTCGCGCACCATGGCCGCGAAGTCCTCCCACTCGGCCAGGTAGCTGATCTCGTACCGCTCCCGGAAGAAGTCCGGCAGCGTCGACTGCTGGCCCCCGCCGGCGTTGCGCAGGATGGTCGTGGTCGTGAGCGCGTTCTCCGAGCCGACCATGCCGCCCGACCCGAACGCCTCGACCCGCTGGTCGTAGCCGTAGACGGCCTGGCGGCTGTTGTCGATCGTCGTGAGCACCCCGTCGGCGTGGCGCAGGACGACGACCGCGGTGTCCAAGTCGCCGGCGTCACCGATGGCCGGATCGACGCGCACGGCCCCTGTCGCGTACACCTCCTCGATCTCGCTGCCCGTCACGAAGCGGGCCATGTCGAAGTCGTGGATGGTCATGTCGCAGAAGATCCCGCCCGAGACCGCGATGTAGGCGATGGGCGGCGGCGCCGGGTCGCGGCTGGTGATCCGCACCAGGTGGAGCTGGCCGATGTCGCCGCCGGCGACCCGCTCGCGGACCTCGCGGTGGCTGGGGTCGTAGCGGCGGTTGAAACCGACCTGGAGGAGGACGCCGGCCGCGTCCACGGCCGCCAACCCCCTGTCCACCTCGGCCAGGTCGAGCGACAGGGGCTTCTCGCAGAAGATGGGCTTGCCCGCGGCCGAGCCCGCCACCAGGAGCTCCACGTGGGTGTCGGTGGAGGAGCAGATGGCGATGGCGTCGACGTCGTCGGCCTCGATGAGCTCCTCCGGAGTGGCGGCGACGACGGCGCCCAGCGCGTCCCCCACCTCGTCGGCGGACTCGCGTCGAACGTCGAACACCTGGCTGAGGGCCAGCCCGGGGATCCGCTTGGCGATGAGCTCCGCGTGCCAGCGCCCGATGCGCCCGCAGCCCAGCACGCCGATCCGGATGGGCGCACTCATGGCCACACCTCGTCACGGGCGGGCTTGGGCGTGTCACCGGCACCCTTCACCGATTGGTCGAAGTCGATGCAGGCGCCCGTCATCATCCCGGACTCGTCCGAGAGCAGGAAGCAGATGGTGCGGGCCGCCTCCTCCGGCTTGATGAGGCGCCCGAAGGGTTGCTCGGCCTCCGCCGTCTCCAGCCAGTCATCACCGCCGCCGTGGACCTCGCGCTGCACGATGTGCTCGTTGGGCGTGTCCATCCAGCCCAGGTTCACGAGGTTCACACGGATGCGGTCCCACATCAGCGAGTAGGCGGCGTTCTTGGTGAGGATGTGGAGCGCGCCCTTGGAGATGGCGTAGGGGAACAGGAACACCTGCCCGCCGTAGCCGGTCATGCTGCCGACGTTGACGACGGAACCAGCCACGCCCTCACGCTTCATGATCCGCGCCGCTGATTGCAGGAGCAACAACGGCGCGCGGACGTTGACGGCCATGAGCCGGTCGAACAGCTCGCTCGTGGTGTCCCACACGCCGCCCCGCGTGCCCTCGGCGGCGGCGTTGACCAGTCCGTGGACGACGCCGAAGCGGGCGTCCACCTCGCTCATCACCCGCTCGCCCACGTCCGGTTCCGACAGGTCAGCGGACACGAACAACGCCTCGGTCCCGAGGTCGGTCAGCGCGGCGGCCGCCGACTCGCCCTTGGTCGGATCCCGACCGACGATCGCCACGCCCGCCGCACCGCGGGACGCGGCCAGCCTCGCCGTCGCCTCCCCCAGTCCCTGCACACCACCGGTCACCACGACGATCTTCCCGTCCAGCCTGGCCGGCTCGCTGTCCACCATCGTCTCCTCCATACCGGTCACCAGCCCACCCGTTGCGCGGCCTTGCCGGCGTCCATGGCCTCCCGGGCGTCCACCACGGACGCTCGGGAGCTGACCTCGGGCACTCCGACCTCCCAGAACGCGCCGCCACCCGTCCAGTCGTAGGCCGACGTGTCGATGGCGATGACGTAGGTCCGGTCCGAGGCCCGCGCCCGGCCCATCGCCGCCTCGAGCTCGGCCACCGACGAGACCTTCTCGGACCGGCATCCCATGGCCGCGGCGTGTGCGGCGAAGTCGACCGCGACCACGTCCTGCACCTTGGAGTCGGCGATCAGGTTGTTGAACGGCGCGCCACCCTGGTTGACCTGCAGGCGGTTGATGACGGCGAACCCGCCGTTGTCGCACACGATGACGACGAGCTTGTGGCCCGACAGCACGGAGCTGTACAGGTCCGAGTTCATCATCAGGTACGAGCCGTCGCCGACGAAGACGATGACCTCACGGTCGGGCAGCGCCATCTTCGCCCCCCACGCGCCTGAGATCTCGTAGCCCATGCACGAGTAGCCGTACTCCATGTCGATGGAGTCGAGGCCCTTCGCCCGCCAGCCGCTGTTGAGCTCGCCCGGGAAGCCACCGGCGGCGGCGAAGGCGTAGTCGGTCGGGAGGGCCATGCGGTCGACGGCGCCGACCACCTGCGCGTACGTCGGCTTCTCCTCCTGGGCGGGCGCGCTGGGGCTGGCGATCTTGTCGACGTAGGCGTGGTACTGCGCCGTTTCGACCGAGGCGCGGTCGGTCCAGTCGTCCGGTCCCCGCCATGCACCGACCCGGGCCGACAGCTCCCGCAGGCCCTCGCGCGCGTCGGCCACGAGCGGGTGGGCGAGGTGCTTCACGGCGTCGAACGAGGCCGTGTTGAGCCCGATGAACCGCACCGACTCGTTGGCGAACACCGTCCACGATCCGGTCGTGAAGTCCTGCAGCCGGGACCCGACGGCGAGCACCACGTCGGCCTCTCCGGCCAGCGCGTTGGCCGACGTGCACCCCGTCGAGCCGATGGGCCCGGCGTTGAGCCCGTGCGCCGACAGCAGCGTCGCCTTGCCGGCCACCGTCTCCACGACCGGGATGTTGTGGCGCTCGGCGAAGGACCGCAGCTCCTCCTCGGCGAGGGAGTAATGGACACCACCGCCGGCGATGATCAGCGGCTTCGTGGCCTCGCCCAGGACGGCCGCCGCCCGCGCCAGCTGGCCCTCGTCCGGACGGGGCCGGGGGATCTCGTGGACCGTGGTGTCGAAGAAGCGGGCGGGGTAGTCGTAGGCCTCGGCCTGGACGTCCTGGGGCAGGCCCAGGAAGGCGGGGCCACACGTGGCCGGGTCCAGCATCGTCGCCACCGCGTGGGGGAGGGTGTGGACGACCTGCACCGGCTTGACGATGCGGTCCCAGTAGCGAGTCACGGGCTTGAACGTGTCGTTCACGGTCACCGAAGGGTCCCCGAAGCCCTCCACCTGCTGCAGGACGGGATCCGGGATGCGGCTGGCGAACGTGTCGCCCGACAGCAGCAGGACGGGCAGGCGGTTGGCGTGGGCGACCGCGGCCGCCGTGACCATGTTGGTGGCGCCCGGCCCGATGGAGCTGGTGGCCACCATGATCTGGCGCCGCCGCATGGCCTTGGCGTAGGCCACGGCGGCGAGGGCCATCCCCTGCTCGTTCTGGCCCCGCCACGTCGGCAGGTCGTCCCTGACCTCCTCGAGCGCCTGCCCGAGACAGGTGACGTTGCCGTGCCCGAAGATGGCGAACACCCCGGGGAAGAGCGGCCGCAGCTCGCCGTCGATCTCGATGCGCTGCGCGATCAGGTAGCGGACGATGGCCTGCGCGGTCGTCAGGCGCACGGTCTTCATGTCGTTCCTCCCAGTCGGACGACGTCCTGCCACGTGCCGGACTCGCAGGACCGCAACCACGCCGCCTGGAAGCTGACGTAGTCGAGCGCTTCCTCGAAGCCGGGCTGATAGACCTCGCCGGCGGCCACCGCGGTCAGGAACTCGTGGTCCTCGATGGCGACGAGGTCCTCGAAGCCGATGCTGTTGGCGTCCCCGGGGACGAACTTCCCGTGGTACGGGTACCGGTCACCCCCGAAGACGGTCGTGTAGCCGCGGGGCGCGTGGTCGTCGTCGCCCACGACATAGAGCTGCAGCTCGTTCATGCGCTCCAGGTTCCAGCTGGCAGCGCCCCTGGTGCCGTAGAGGTCGAAGGCCATCTGGCTCTCGGGGCCGATGATCGAGCGCGAGCTCTCGAACGTCCCCTGCACTCCGTTGGCGAAGACGACCAGCGCGGCGGCGAAGTCCTCGTTGGTGACCTCGCCGGTCGGGTCGCCCGGCTGGCCCAACGCGTAGTGGCCGCGCACGCCCGGCTGCGGCAGCGGTCGTTGCCGGATGAACGTTTCCCTGGTCCCCACCACACGTGCGATCGGACCGACGAGGAACGTCGCCAGGTCGACGGCATGGCTCAGGATGTCGCTGGACACGCCGTAGCCGCCCTCGGCCTCCAGGAAGCGCCACGAGAGCAGGCCCATGGGGTCGCTCCCGTACATGGAGAAGAAGCGGCCGCGGTAGTTCGTGAGCTGACCGAGACGATCGGCCTCCAGCAGCTGACGGAGGTGCAGCACCAGCGGGGCCCACCGGTAGTTGTACCCCACCCCGGTGATCACGCCGGCCTGCCTCGCCGCCGCGGCGATGCGCACCGTCTGCTCCGGCGTCCCGCCGACGGGCTTCTCGCAGAACACGTGCTTGCCCGCTTCGGCGGCCGCCACGCACAGCTCCTCATGGAGCATGTTGGGTGCGGTGACGATGACGACGTCCACCTCGTCGTGGTCGATGACACGCCGCCAATCGTCGGTAGACCCTTCGAACCCGAAGGCGCCCGACTCGTCCCGACGGGCTTCCACGTTGTCGGCGCACAGCACCAGGCGGGGCTGGTACACGCGGTCCGGGAACAGCGAGGGCAGGCGCAGGAACGACCGGCTGTGGGCCTGGCCCATCCATCCAAGGCCGACGACGCCGATGCCGATCGGGGCGCGGGTGCTGTTCATCGCGCTCCTTCCAGCGCCTCGGGGTTCACGACGTGGCAGGTGGCCGGGGGCAACCCGGCCAGCACACCGAGCGCGTTGTCCACCGCGTGCTCGTACAGCCGCAGCCGCCCGGCACTGGTGGCCGAGGCGATGTGAGGCGTGACGAAGACGTCGTCCCGGCCGAGGAGCGGGTGATCGATCGGCAAGGGCTCCGGATCGGTCACGTCGAGCGCCGCCGCACCCACCTGACCGGCGTCGAGCGCGGCAACGAGCGCCTCCTGGTCGACGAGTGGACCCCGGGCGGTGTTGACGAAGATCACGCCGGGCCGGACCCGAGCGAAGGCCTCCGTTCCGAACAGGCCGCGCGTGCCTTCGGTCAGGGGGGCGTGCACGGAGATGGCGTCGCTGCGGGCCAGCAGGTCGTCGAACGACACGAGCTCGACCTCGAGATCGACCGCCGGCTGGAGGTACGGGTCGTGCGCGATCACCGTCATGCCCAGCGCGGCGCCGGCCCGGCCCACGCGGCGGGCGATGCGGCCGTACCCCACGAGGCCCAGCGTGCTCCCGTCCAGCTCGACGCTGCGGGAGAGGCCGAAGTGGTCACCGGGGCCGGCCCGCAACCGGGCCTGGTTCTCCGAGAGGCGCTTGGCCGCGACCAGCAGCAGCGCCACGGCGTGTTCGGCGGTGGAGACGGTCGGGGCGTCCGGCGCGATGCACACGGCGATGCCCCTCGCCGTGGCCGCCGCGATGTCCACGTTGTCGTAGCCGATGCCGGAGCGGGAGATCACTCTGGCCGCCGGGCAACGGTCCATGCGCTCGCCGTCCCAGCGACTGGCGCCGGCGATGATCCCCTCGGCCGCGGCCATGGCCTCCGGCTCCGGTCCGGACAGCCGGGCCCGCGCCGCGAGGGCGGTCATCATGGCGTCCGGCAGGTCCCGGTCGAGGTAGAGCAACGGTCCTTCAGGCACCGACCCCCTCCTCGCGATCGACCGGTCCGGACGCGCTCGTCATCGGGCAGCGGGGGTCGGTGGGCATGCCCTCCCACGAGTCCCGCACCCAGTGGTGGGCGGGATCGTCGCAGAAGGCCATCGAGCGCCCAGGGGTGGGGCCGGCCAGCACGTTCAGGTAGTACATCGTGTAGCCGGGGGCGGCGACGCAGGGGCCGTGGTACCCGCGTGGGATGAGGAACACGTCGCCGTCGCGAACCTCGACCGTCTCGTCGATGGCGCCGTCGCCGGTGTAGAGACGGTGGAGCCCGATGCCGTCGGGCGAGCACGCGTCCTCGCCGGCCCGGCCGATGCGGAAGTAGTAGATCTCCTCGTTCTCGACCGGGCACTCCTCCGAGGCGTCGTGCTTGTGGGGCGGGTAGGAGGACCAGTTGCCGTCGGGGGTGAGCAGCTCGACACACATGAGCGCCTCGGCGTCGGGCCAGGACTCCGGGCTCATGAAGTTCGTGACCTGGCGGGTCGCCGGCCCCGCGCCCCGGATCTCGACCGGGACCTCCTCGGCCGGGCCGTAGCGGGCGGGCCGCTTCGCCTCGCAGCGGGCGGACGGCAGCGCGACCTCGCCGCCCTCTCGCCCGGCCACCAGGCTCACGGCGGTGTCACGTCCGATGTACGCGAAGTCCGTCACCCGGGAGAAGACGCTCGTCCGTCCGGCCAGCTCGAAGCGCTGCTCGTCGGCCTCCACCACCAGGTCGGTGGCCGACAACGGGAGCACGGCCACCTCGTCCGGCCCCGTCTGGAGCTCCCTCCGCTCGCCCGGAGCGAGACGCAGCACCCGCAGCCCGGAGTATGCCCATCCGGCCTGGTCGGGCGTGAGCGCCACGGGATCGCTCCCCGAGGCCAGGCTGCCGGCAGGCCGGTGCAGGGACTGCTCAGCCATGGCCCGCTCCGGGTCGCACGATGCGGGCCGCCCGCGCCACGGCCCCGGCCACGTCGCCATCCGGCGGGTACAGCAGGGCCCGGCCGACCACCAGACCCCGCACGTTGGGCACGGTCATCGCCTGCTCCCACGACGCGTACGTGGCCTCCGGGTCCGGGCCGGGAGCGCCGCCGAGGATGAGCGCCGGCAGCGTCGTGACGGACAGCATGCGGGCCACGTCCCGGCCGGCGGGCACCTTGAGCCACGTGTAGGCGCTCGTGGTGCCGATCGCCGCCGCCACGGCCACCGCCCGCAGCAGCTTGTCGTCGTCGTCGAGGAGCTTGGCCGTGCCGTCCTCGGTGATGTGGTACGGCAGCGGCTCCACCATGATCGGCAGGCCGCGGCGGGCGAGCGCTGACACGGCGCCGGCGCAGGCCTCCAGCGTGGGCGCGGTCCCGGCATCGTCGTCGGCGATGCGCAGCAGCACCTTGCCGCCGTCCAGGCCGCCATGGGTGATGCCCTCGGCGTCGTAGGCCGTCATGCGGTCGTCGAGCTCCCAGCGGGCGCCCATCAGACCGCCGCGGTTCATGGTCCCGAAGGCCAGCTTGGCGTCGAGCGCGCCGAGGAGCGCGAGCTCCTCCAGCACGTCGGGGCTGCCGAGCACGCCGTCGACGCCCGGGTGGGCCAGCGACACCAGCAGGCGCTCGAGGAGCTGACGGCGGTCGACCATGGCGAAGGGGTCACCGCCGACGCCGAGCATGCCGCGGGCGGTGTGGTCGGCGGCGACGATGAACAGGCGGCCGTCGGCACCGAGCAAGGGCCGGCGGGACCGCGCCCGCAACGCCTCGCCCGCGGCGTCCGGCTGGGTGGCGCGCTGCTCCAGCAGGTCCCGCCACCGTTCATCGGCCAGCAGCATGGGGCTCCCCCATCAGGGCGTGGATGTCATCCGGCGTGGGCATGTCGTCGGCGCACATGAGGCGGCCGGCCACGATGGCGCCGGCGGCGTTGGCGTAGCGGACGCACTCGGCGATGTCCCAGCCCGACAGCAGGCCATGGCACAGCGCGCCGCCGAAGGCGTCGCCGGCGCCGAGACCGCACACGACGTCCACCGGGTAGGGAGGCACCTGCTCCCGCCGGCCCTCCGCCGTGGCCACCAGGACGCCCTCCCCGCCCAGCTTGACGACGGCTACGCGCAGACCCCGGGCCAGCAGCCGGTCCGCGGCCTCGGCCGGGTCGTCGGTGCCGACGGCGATCTCGCACTCGGCGCGGTTGCCGATGGCCATGGTGGCCGCGTCGAGGGCGCGACCGACCTCCCGGGTGGCGCTGGCCGCGGCGTCCCAGAGCTGAGGGCGCCAGTCGAGGTCCAGCACCGTGTGCTGGTCGGGGCGTTCCCGGACCCGACGCTCCAGCAGGGCGTGGACGGTCGAGCGGCTGGGTTCGGCGGCGAGGGCGCCGGCGGCCACCCAGAGGATCGGCACCGCTCGGGCCTGCTCGGCGTCGATGTCGTCCAAGGTGAGGTTCAGGTCGGGCGCCTTGGGCTCGCGGTAGAAGATGATGCGGGGATCGTCGGGCGGGTCGAGCACGGCGAAGGCCAGCGGCGTGGGCAGGTCCTGGTCGGCGCCCACGAAACGGGTGTCGACGGAGAACGTGTCCTCGAGCGCCCAACGCACGTAGTCGCCGAATGGATCGTCGCCCACCTTGGTGAACACGGCGGCATGCCGCCCCAAGCGGGCGGCGGCCACGGCGACGTTGGTGGCCGTGCCTCCGATCGACTTGCGGAACGTGCGGACGTGCCGCAACGGCGTTCCCAACTGCTCGGCGTAGAGATCGACGCTGATGCGCCCGATCGTCAAGAGCTCCAGGTCGCTCACCGGTGTGCGACCTGGCGCTCAGAGACTGTTCGGGCCCTACACCGGCGGGGAGCACCGGTGAGCTGTTCGCTGCTCCGCAGCGAACAAGCAACCGTTACATGGAGCTCGCTCCGCTCGCTCACTTCACCTGCGCGAGCTCGTTCTGGAGCTGGCGCAGCTCGGAGCCACCGGCCATGAGGGCGGTCAGCTCGTCCTGGGAGATGTCGGCCTTGGCGAAGTTGCCGAGTGAACGACCGCGGTTGAGGATGAGGAAGCGGTCGCCGACCGGGTAGGCGTGGTGCGGGTTGTGGGTGATGAAGATCACGCCCAGGTTGCGGTTGGCCGCCTCCCGGATGTAGCGCAGCACCACGCCCGACTGCTTGACGCCCAGCGCGGAGGTGGGCTCGTCGAGGATGAGCACCCGCGCGCCGCGGTAGGCGGCGCGGGCGATGGCCACCGACTGCCGCTCGCCGCCCGAGAGCGTGCCCACGAACTGCTCCAGGTCGCGGATGTCGATGCCCATCTTGAGCAGTTCTTCCTTGGCGATGCGCTTCGCCTTGGGGATGTTGATCCAGCGGATCGGCCACACGCCCCGCTTGGGCTCGTCACCGAGCCAGAAGTTGCGCCACACCGACATCAGGGGCACGACAGCCAGGTCCTGATAGACGGTGGCGATGCCGCGGTCGAGCGCGTCGCGAGGCGAGTTGAAGTGGATCTCCTCGCCGTCCAGCAGCACCTCTCCCGCGTCGTGCTTGTGCACGCCCGAGAGCACCTTGATGAAGGACGACTTGCCGGCGCCGTTGTCGCCGAGGACGCAGGTGACCTTGCCCGCCTCCACCGTCGTCGTGATCTCCTGCAGGGCGATGATGTTGCCGTAGTACTTGCCGAGGTTGCGGACCTCGAGCAGCGGCGCGCCGGTCGGCGGGTTGACGACCTCGTCCGGACCGGGGACGTCCGGGCCGGGGATGTCCGGGCCGGGGGCGGCGGTGCCGGTGTCGCTCATGTCGTGCCTCCAGTGGTGCGCCGCGCCATCGGATGTGCCGTCATCAGTCTGCCCTCATCGGATCTGTTCCGCCTTGCGGCGGACGTAGTTGTTGCCGGCGACGGCCAGCAGCAGGATCACGCCCAGGAACAGGAAGCGCCAGTTGCTGTTCCAGCCCGCGAACGGGATGCCCTGCGTCGACATCGACATGATCAGCGAGCCGATGGCGCCGCCGGCGGCCGAGCCGTAGCCACCCGTCAGCAGGTTGCCGCCGACGACGGCGGCGATGATGTACTCGAACTCCTCGCCGTCGCCCACGTTCGACTGGACGGAGTTGAGGCGGAAGGCGGTGAGCATGCCGCTCAGCCAGGCTGCGCCGGAGACCAGCATGAACAGCGTCGTCTTGGTCCGCGCGGCCGGGATGCCCTCTGCCCGGGCGGCTTCCTTGTTGCCGCCGACGGCGAAGATCCAGTTGCCGAACTGGGATCGCACCAGCAGCCAGGTGCCGAAGATGGCGAACAGGGCGAACCAGAGGATCGAGATGCGGTAGCGGATGACACCCGAGGCCGCCGCCACCTCGGCCGCAGTCGCGAACAGCATCTTGAGGATGGTGGCGAGAGCCAGCAGCAGGATGCCCGCCGACGGCCATGCGCTGGCCCAGCTTGTCCGCGGCGGCGTCCACGCTCGTCCGCCGCGAGAACAGGTAGCCCATGATGGCCGAGCAGGCGAGAGCGAGCGCGATGAGCAGCATCACGGTGAAGAGCTGCACGCGGAACTTGGTGGACGTGGACTCCGAGCGCACGAAGAAGGCCAGGACGACGACCACGCCGGCCGTCAGGAACTGGATGGCCAGACGGACCAGCGCCGACCGCGCCGCTGCCCGGTTGCCGGCCAGGACCAGGATGATGAGCCCGGCGACGACCAAGCGCCACGAAGATCACGGCGCGAGCGGTCTGGCGGGTCATGAGGAACCCGATGGTCGGGACGGCGCAGATGGCGATTCCGGCGAGCGGGGACCAGACGGGGAGCTTGCCGGCGGCGACCGCGATGGCGAGCACGCCGGCCACGCCCAGCCCGATCATGAACACGGCGCGGGCGAAGCCGTTGTTCAGGAGGATCCCGACCTCGCTCTGGGAGTCGGAGTTGAAGAGCGCCGCCACGAGGACCGCCGCGACGACGAAGGCCAGGCCGATCAGCACCAGGCGGCCCGCCGCCGGATCGACGTCGAACGAACCTCTGCGCCGCAGTGGGGAGTAGCGCCACAGCCCCCATCCGACGACGGCGACCAGGATGGCCACGCCGACCACGAGCCCGAGCACGAAGTTGATCCCGACGCCGTTCGTGGTCAGCAGGCCGGCGAAGGCGGCGGCCGCGCCGGCCAGGCCGAGGAGCAGCGCGATGAGGCCCTTGGAGTCGGTGGAGGGGGACCTCTGGTACGTGAGCTCGAGCACGCCGGCCACGACCAAGGCGATGCCGGCGATGACCAGGCCCGCCCAGAAGGTGTCACGCGCCTCCCACTGGTGGTCGTTGCGGATCCACGAGGCCGCGAAGACCTTGCTCCAGAAGTTGTAGCCGGAGGACTCGTCGAGTCCCTCGACGACCACCTGCCCGGCGAAGAGCTTGGCGAAGCTGAGCTTGGCGCCGATGAGCATGAAGTAGCTGCCCAGGGTGACGATGAAGCTGGGCAACTTCGTCTTGTCGACGACCGTGCCGTTGAACCAGCCGATGGTCAGGGCGAACATCAGCGAGAGCGGTACGGCGACGTAGAGGGTGAGACCGGCACCGCCGAGCTCGCCGACTTCCTTCGAGAGCAGGATGACCAGCATGGCCGTGGCGCCCGTCATGGCTCCTGACGACAGGTCGAACTCGCCGCCGATCATGAGGAGGGACACGGCGACGGCCATGATCCCCAACTTGGCGGCAACGTCGAGGTAGTTGGCCGTACCCGCCGCGGTGCCGAAGATGTCGGCGGTCGCCCAGAAGAAGAACCAGACCGCCGTCGTGCCGATCAAGGCGCCGATCTCGGGCCGCACCAGCAACCGCTGGATGGGCCCCCGGTGGAGGAGGCGCTCGTCCGAGCTTCGGCGGAGCACCGCCCGAACTGGGCGGAGCGTCCAGCTCGCTCATCACGATGTCAGCCACGTCGACCCCCCAGTCGAGGGGAGCGGGAGAGCCCCGGGCTCTCCCGCTCCCAATCTTCAGTGCACGCCGATCGGCGTCAGCGTGTTCCCGCGTCCACGAGGGTCTTGATCTCGGCGACGTTCTCGGTGTCGACGAAGCCAGGACCCGTGAGGATCGGCAGGCCGCCACCAGCGGTGTTCAGGTTGGTGGCCTGGAGGTACATCAGGACGACCGGCAGGTAGCCCTGCAGGTACTGCTGCTGGTCGACCGTGAAGGCGACGTCACCGGCCTCGATGGCCGAGATGAGGTCGGGCGACAGGTCGAAGCCTCCGATCACGAGCTCACGGCCGGCCGTCTCTGCGGCGGCGATGGCCCGCAGCGGCAGGTTGGGCCCGGTGCCCATGAAGCCGTCGATGTCAGGGTCGGCCTGCAGCAGGGCCGAGATGTTCTGCTCCTGGGCCTCGGGATCGGCGTCCAGCCCGACGAACTCCGACACGACCTCACCGCTGAAGGTCTCGGCCAGACCCTCGCACCGCTCTTCGAGCGCCACGTTGGTCTGCTCCTGGCGTCCGCAGAGGATCTTGGTCGCACCGGCCTCGTTGAACCGCTCACCGGCGCCGTTGCCGGCGATGGTCTCGGTCTGCCCGATGTGGGTGATGGCCGCCCAGCTCCTCGTAGTTGTTCACGCCGGAGTTGATCGTGTACAGCGGGATGCCGGCATCGGTCACGGCCTGCGCCGCGGCGGAGACGCCCTCTGGGTCGGCCAGCGAGATGGCGATGCCGTCCGGGTTGGTGGCGATGGCGGCCTCGATCATCTGCGACTGGGTCTCGGCGTCGTTGTTGGCGCCCTGGTACGTCACGTTGATGCCGAGGTCGGCACCGGCCTGCTCGACGGCCTTCTGGACCACCGACCAGAACACGCCGTCGTCGCCGTGGGTGATGACGTACAGGTTGACGTCCGCACCCTGGGAGACGTCGACGGAGTCGGCCGGCTCGGAGCCTGACGGCTCGGTGGCGGCGGTGGTGTCGCCGGCGGTCACGCCAGCGGTGGCTTCGGTGGTCGCTCCGCCGTCATCGTCGCTGCTGCAAGCCGCAGCCACGAGTCCGACAGCGGCCAGCGTGGCCAACAGGTACCGACTTTTTCTCATGGAATGGGTCCCCCTCGAGGTGTGGTGTGTCGGGTTCACTCGCGGTCGGTGGTGGGTGTTGACCCGGCCCCCGGCGCATGATTCCCCGAGCGGACCGTAGCGCTCAGGGAGGCGTCGAGTGACCGGAGGAACGCGACGCTCTTGGCGACGTCGCGTACGGGGCCTTCACCGGCCGGCGGTTCGCCGGCTGTGATGGCCACGTCCTGTTCGAGCACGTACAGGCCCGTGTAGCCCTGCTGCTCGAGCGAAGTGATGGTCTCGGCGATCGGCACGTCGCCCTCGCCGAGGGATGCGAACAAGCCCTCTTGGACGGCCGCCATGAGCTCGATCTCGCCGGCGTTCAACCGGTCGGCGATGGCGGTCCGCACGTCCTTCAGGTGCACGAGACCGACGCGGTCGCCGTACTCGTCGGCGATCCCCACGGGATCGGCGCCCCCGATGGTCAGGTGCCCGGTGTCGAGGCAGATCGCCACCGGCGACGACTCGAGCAGCCGGTCCAGTTCGTCAGCCTTCTCGACCAGGGTGTTGACGTGGGGATGGAGGACCTGACGGAGACCGTGCTCGGTCGTGATGGCCTCGATCTCGTCCAACATCGCGAAGAGGTGAGCCCAACCGGCCTCGGACACGTCAGGCCGGGCCCAGCCGCCGGGATCGCTGACCACCGCGGTCACGAACGTGTCGGCGCCGATGTCCTGCAGCAGCGTCGCCATCTGCTCGGCCGACGCCAGCGCCTCGCCCTTGCGGGCAGGATCGTGGCAGGCCAGCGGTACGAAGGCCCCCGAGACGCGCAGCCCGTGGGCGTCGAGCACCGGCTTGAGCTCGTCGGGGTCGGTGGGCAGCCAGCCGATGGCGCCCAGTTCGGTCGTCGTCAGGCCGAGGTCGCGCATCTCCGACAGGACGCGGTCGACGGGGAGCTGCGCTCCCCAACCCGGCACCTCGCAGATGCCCCACGAGATCGGCGCGCCAGCCACCCTGGCCATGATCCCAGCGTCCGTCATTCCCCCTACCTGAAATCGCCCCGGCTCCCCAGCTGCGCAACGGCCGCTCCTCGCCTTCGGAGCGGCATTGCGTTGGAGCGCTCCAACTCTTATGCTCGCCCCCGGTCGCTGTCAAGGACTTGGGGGGAAGGTGCCGTGGCCCAGCAGCCGACCTTGGAAGACGTCGCGCGGGCCGCCGGCGTCTCCCGGGCGCTCGTGAGCCTGGTGATGCGTGACTCGCCGAAGGTCAGCGCGCGCTCCCGCAGCGCCGTGGTGGCGGCCGCCGAACGGCTCGGGTACCGACCCAACCTCATGGCCCGCAACCTGGCCCAGCGCCGCACCATGACGGTTGGTGTCATCCTCAACGACCTCCACAACCCGTTCTTCGCGGAGGTGGCCGACGGCATCCTGCAAGCCGCGGACGAGAGCGACTACAGCATCCTGTTCAGCTCGGGCCGGATCCGGCCGGCCGCGGAGGCCCACGCGCTGGAGGCGTTCCTCGAGCTGCGGCTCGACGGCATCATCCTCGTCGGCTCGCGGCTGCCACGGACCTGCCATCGAGGCCGGCGCGGCCACCGTGCCCCTGGTGACCGTCGGCCGCCGCCTGCGGTCGTCCGTCGTCGACAGCATCAACAACCACGAGCAGGAGGGCGCCCGCCTCGCCGTGGACCACCTCGTGGCGCTGGGCCACGAGCAGATCGTGCACATCGACGGCGGGCGGGGCGCGGGCAGCGCCCCCCGGCGGGCCGGCTACCGCCGGGCCATGGGCGCCAACGGGTCTGGGAGCGCGCGTGCGGGTGGTGGGCGGCGACCTGACCGAGCTGTCGGGCATGGGGCGGTGAGCGCGCTGGTGCGCAGCGGGACCATGCCCACGGCCATCTTCGCCGCCAACGACTTCAGCGCCGCCGGCGCTCTGGACGGGTTGGGGGCCGCAGGCCTCCGTGTGCCCGAGGACGTGTCCGTGGTCGGCTACGACAACACCGCCTTGTCCGCCATGCACCACATCGGGCTCACGACCATCGACCAACCGCGATCGACGATGGGCCGCGAGGCGTTCGACGCGTTGCTCGAGCGCATCCGGGGCTCGCGCACGACCGTGCGTGACCAGTTCGTGTCGCCGACGCTGGTCGTCCGGCGGACGACGGCACCTCCCGCCGGCCCGCGCCGGGCCAACCGGTCGCGCGGTGGCGGCGGGAACGGCACGATGACCGTCCGCATCGGCATCATCGGGACGAGCTGGTGGGCGGACGCCATGTACCTGCCCGCCCTCGCCGACCATCCCGACGGCGCCATCACGGCCGTGTGCGGGCGGGACCCGGACCGCACCGTGGCGTTCGCCGCCCGCTGGGGCATCGAGGAGGTGCACACGGACTGGGCGGCCATGCTCGACGGTGGCACGGTGGACGCCGTGATCATCGCGTCACCGAACGACACGCACCATGCGATGGTGCTGGCGGCGGCCGACCGGGGGATCCACCTGCTGTGCGAGAAGCCCGTGGCGCTCGACGCCGAGCAGGCCCGGGAGATGGTCGACGCCACGACCGCCGCCGGCCTCACGACGATGGTGCCGTTCACGTACCGCTGGATGCCGACCAACCAGTGGATCAAGGCCCTCGTCGACGACGGCTACGTGGGCCGGCCGTACCACCTGAACCTCCGCTACTTCACCGGGTACGCGCGCTCGGACAACTACTCGTGGCGCTTCGATGCCGAACGGTCGGGCGGGGGGCTGCTCGGCGACCTGGGCTCGCACTGGCTGCACGTGGCCCGGTGGTGGCTGGGCGAGATCACGCAGCTCGGCGCCGTCACCGCGACCTTCTTCGAGCGGGGGCCGCGTCCGGACGGCGGCTCCTACACGCCGGGCGAGGACAGCGCCCTCGTCACGGCGCGCTTCGCCTCCGGTGCCATCGGATCGCTCCAGGTGTCGGCCGTGTGCTGGGAGGGAACGCCGTTCGGGCAGACGCACCACGCCGAGATCCACGGCAGCGACGGCACGCTCTACGCGATCAACGACTGGGACACCGTGCAGGAGGTGCGAGGGGTGCGGTCCGGCGAGACCGGTGGCCCCCGACTGCTGCCCGTCCCCGAGGAGCTGTGGCAGGGCGCCCGCCGATCCCCGGTCCACGACACCTATCGGGACGTGTTCCGCCAGGGCGACACGATGGCGCGGGCGTGGGTCAGCGCGGTCGCCGCGGGACGTCCGTGCCAGCCCGACCTCGCCGAAGGAGCCCGCGTCCAGCAGTTGCTGGACGCCGCGGCGCGCAGTGCCGCCGAGGGTGGCGGCCTCGTCGACGTCTCGCCATGAGCCCGGCGGCGCATCCGCTCACACGGGGCGTCGCCGCGGCGCTGCTGCCCGCCGCGTTGCTCGGGTGCGGGGACCGATCGGTCCGGGTCCAGCCTGACCCGGCGGCGGCCACGGTCGGGATCGAGGCCCGGGGCTGCCGGCTGCTACCCAATCAGGCAGTCGGGGTAGCGGTGGACGGCGATCTCGTCGTGAGCGTCGCGCACGCCGTCGCCGGAGAGCAGGACATCACCGTCACCGCACCGGACGGCCGCACGCTGCCGGCCACGGTGGCGGCCATCGATCCCGACCTCGATGCCGCCGTCCTCCGGGTCGATGGCCTGGACCTGCCGGCGCTCCCCCGCCGCACCTTCGACGGCGAGGCGGACGGCGCGGCGTCGATGATCCGGGTCGAGGACGGTCGGGCCACCTCCGTGCCGGTGACGATCCGCCGCCGGGTGACGATCAACACCACGGACATCTACCGCGAGGGCGAGCACCAGCGGCCCGGGTTCGAGCTCGGCGCGGACGTGACCGCGGGCGACTCGGGCAGCGGGGTGGTGGCGAGCGACGGGAGCCTGGTGGGCGTGGTGTGGGCGGCCAGCCGGGAGGCCGAGGATCGCGCGTGGGCACTCCCCATCGAGGCCTACGAGCCGCTGATCGAGGCGGCGCGAACCGGCACCGCGCCGGCTGCCACCCGCTGCGCCCGCTGACCGCGCTGACCGTGCGGCCACGGGTCAGGTGGCGCGGGCGACCTCGACCTTGCCGCCGGACGCGGTCGCCGCGATGACCGCTCGGCCCACGTCGGTGGCCCGGACACTGGCCTGCGCACCGGGGATGTCGACCGCTTCGCCCCGCACGGCGCGAGCGAAGGCCCGTGCCTGGTCGGCCACCCCGACCGCCATGGCGTCGTCCACGGACGACTCGGGGAGCTCGCGCATCCCCCGCGCCGATCCCAGGCGGGTCCGGCTCGACGGCAGCAGATCGACGAGCAGAGCACCGTCGGAGCCGAGTACCTCGGTGCGGACGTCGTCGCCGTAGCGGGCGTTGCGGCTGAGGTCGACGGTGGCCACAGCCCCGCCGTCGAGCTCCAGCACGGCGACGAGGTTGTCGACGTCGCCCGCCGCGCCCACGGCCGGATCGACGATGGGGAGGGCCCACGCCGACACCTGCGTGATGGCGCGGCCGGTGAGCCACTCGGCGAGATCGAACTCGTGGACGCCGCAGTCGACGGCCAGGCCGCCGCTCACCGCCGGATCGCAGAACTCGGGCGGGGGCGGGTCGGCGTCCCACTGGGCCAGCCGCAGGTAGATCGGCGTCCCGATCTCACCGGCGTCGATGCGCGCCTTGGCCTGCCGCCACGGGGGCGCGAACCGGCGCCAGAAGCCGACCTGCAGGACCAGGCCGCGTTCGGCCGCCAACGCTCCGAGCTCCTGGGCGACGGCAACGTCCAGGGCCAGCGGCTTCTCGCACAGCACGTGCAGCCCGGTATCGAGGGCGGCAGCGACGATCTCGGGATGCTTCGGTGTCGGCGCCGCCACCAGCACGGCCTCCAGCCCGGCGTGGGCCAGTCCGTCGGCGACGCTCACGTGGCGTGCCGCCTTCGGCGCGAGCTGCGCCGCCAGGTCCAGCGCGTCGGCCTGGGGCTCGATCAGCGCGACCAGGTCCACCTCGGGTATGCCGGCGAGGGCGGCGGCGTGGAAGCGGCCCATCCGGCCCAGGCCGACGATGCCCATGCGCACAGGAGGAGTCGCCACCGGGGCGGCAGCGTACCCACACCGGTCCCGGCGGCCTCCTGCCGGGCGGGCAGGGTCAGGGGCGGTGGTCGACGCCCGTGACGACGAAACCCAGGCGGCCGCGTCGCTCCGGCGAGGCGAACGTCAGCCTGGCCCCACCCTCGTCCTCGAGCCAGGTCACGAGCAGGACGGTGCGGTCGCGCACCCAGCGGGCCAGGACGCCGGCGTCGCCGGGCGTCGTCCCGCGCACGAGCAGCTGCGTCCCGTCGGCGAAGCGGACCCGGACGGCCCGTCGCTCCGGAGCCGCCTCGACGGCCCGGGCCGGGACCCGGCGCGCCACCAGCCGGCGCAGGACCGGTCCCGCCTCGACGCCCTGCCGCCGGACCTGTTCGGCCTCGACGGCGGCAAAGGCTGCCTCCATCTCGGCGAGGTCCGACGGATCGAACCCCGCGTGCGGCTCGCCACGCAACCGGCGCGGTGAGGACCACCAGGCCATGCCCCATTCTCCCCCAGGAGCCGCCTCCCGTCACCGCCTCAGGGGGTGAAGGCTGTCACCGTGTACGTGTACGAGCGGGTCACGCCACCGACGACGACTCCGCTCACGGTCACCCGGTAGGTGACGTCGCCACCGGTGCCGGGAGAGCAGCGGGAGTCCAGGTCCCACACCACGGCCGGGTCCCCGTAGGTGCCGGGCGGCCGGTCCCGATGGACGACGGTCAGGGCACAGGCCCTTCCGTTGCGGGTCACGCTCGACCGACGCTGCGGCCAGGTCGGCGCCGTGGAGGGCGAACGACCACCTCGGGAACACCAGCGACCTCGGCACGTACCCCTTCGGAGGCCAGGCCACGTATCCGTCGCGAGGAACGGCCGCGCCGCCCGCGCCGCCCACGACCCACAGCGCGTTGGCCTGGCCGGGGATGTCCCCCATCCCCATCCGGGCCGTCGGCGGGTGGAGCAGCCAGCGGCGATGGCCGGCGGTCAGGTTCGCGGCCCCAGCGTCCTCGATGTAGCCGTCGATGGCCTCGGGTCCGGACCTCCCCAGGAAGAGGTTCGAGTGCGCCGCCGCCTCCGCACCGTCGGCCGTGTAGCAGAGCCAGGTCGAGGGTGGGTCGTGGCTCAGGGTGTTGTTGGCGACCATCATCAGCGCGGCCTGGCCGGCCTTGGTGGACAAGGTGGTGTCGAGCTGCACGGTGGGCAGGCCGGCCATGGCGCGGAAGTAGTTGATGCGCCGGAGCACGGCGGCCTGGTAGCCGGCGGACACGGAACCGCTGGCGCAGGACGCCACCGATCCCGACCACTGGCTCGCCGCCCCGACCGACGGGAGGTACTCGGTCGCCCACAGGCGGGCGGCCATGGCCCGGCTGGCGTCGACGACCGCCGTCGTGGAGGTGGTCGGCGGGGCGGGAGGGGTCGGTGCGGGCACGCAGGCCGCGGCCGCCAGCAGAGCGACGGCGATCGTCGATGCCGGCCGAGCGATGCGGCCACGGCTCGCGAGGGGAGAGGAGGATCGGCGCATGGAGAAGGAGAAAAGTTGTTCAATCTGCAACTACAAGCGCCCATCGGCACGGTATCAGTGCGCTCGAGAGCCATGCCGGGCCACCGGACGGCGAAATGCCGAACGAGGACCTGTCGGGTGCGAATGCCACACGGGCCGTCGGTTCCTCACCACGGTGAGCAAGGCTGAGAGCCGGATCAGCCCGGATGCCCGATGCAGCCGTGGTCGGTTCGCGCGAACGTAGGAGCGTGGCTCAGCAGCAGCTCGTGGTGCTCGGAGCTGCCGAGGCGCGGGTCGACACACAGCTCAGCGAGGCGTTGGAGAGCGGGGATACCCGCGTCGACCTGATCCGCACGGACCGGGCGCCGGCAGGAGTGGGTCGACGCGCTCATCCGGCTCGAGGACGCGGACACCGTGCTGGTCGTGGTGTCGGCCGAGGCCACGGCTGAGCCCGCCTGGACCCAGCTGGTCGACTACGCGGTGGCGCTCAGGCCGGGCCTGGTGGTCCTGGCCGCTGGGCCGGTCGAGCTGTCCGCCTGGCCGGTGGCGCTCCGCGACGCCCGGCCGCCCGTGATCGACCGCGCGGATCCGGACTGGCTGGTCGGCCTCGCCGCCCTGGTCGGCGAGGCCCGCGCCGATCGGCCTCCCGGTTGGACCCCGCCGCCTCGGCCGCCGATGCCGGACCAGCCCAGCGTGCCCGCCCCGGCGAGCGGGCGCCCGCCCCGAGGACCCGTCCGGGCCCATCGACGACGACGTCCAGTTCACGCTGTACCGCCCCGGCACGGTCTCCCCCCGCCGCTGGCACTGGCTGCTGCTGTTCGCGCACAAGTCCGAAGGCGGCCCCGAGATGGACGACCCGGAGGCGGAGGTGCGCCGCCAGGCCGAGGGGATCCTCGGCGCGGACGCCGCCGACTACGGCACCTTGACCGCCGACAGCGCGGGCTCGTTGCGCCGGGGGACGACGCTCCTCATCGAGCCCTGGCTGGACGGCGCCACGTTCAACCCGCCGACCGTCGAGCTCCAGTGGTACGAGCCGGTCCACCGCGCCGACTTCCGCTTCCAGGTCGCCGAGGACGGCCCCGCCGTGGCCCGAGGGGGCGTGCGCATCTTCGCCGGCGTCGTGCTGATCGGCGAGCTGACCATGACGGTCCGTGTCGCGTCCGGCGAGGACGCCTCCGCCCCTCCGCAGCGGGCCGACCGGTTCCGCCGGATCTTCGCCTCCTACGCCCACGCCGACGCCGAGGTGGTGGATCGCCTGGCCGCCGCCGTGGGCGTGCTGGGCGACGAGTACATCATCGACAGCCGCAACCTGCGCAGCGGGGAGGACTGGGAGCAGCAGATCGAGGGCTTCATCGAGCAGGCCGACGTGTTCCAGCTCTTCTGGTCCTCGAACGCGCTGCGGTCGCCGTACGTCCTGGCCGAGTGCCGTCACGCGCTGTCGCTGGACCGGGAGGGGTTCATCCGGCCCGTCGTGTGGGAGGACCCGTTCCCACAGGACGTGGACGCCGATCTGCCGCCGGCGCCGATCCGCCGGCTGCACTTCTCGCGGTTGATGGACGATGAAGCACGGTCCTCGGCGACAGGGCTCCCACCGCCGCCGCATCCACCGCCTCCTCCCCCGCCGCAGGTGACGCAGCCGACCGCAGCACCACCACCGCCCCCGCCAGTGACGCAGGCGGGCGCGGCAGCGCCGAGCGGACCGATCCGCCCCAGCACGGCGACGCCACCGACGAGGAGCGCGCAACGCCGGAGCAGGGTCCCCTGGGCGGCAGCGGCGCTCGTTGCCCTCCTCGGCGTGGGGGCCGGTGCCTTCGCGCTCCAGGGCGGAGGGGACGACGGCGACAGCACCGCCGAGCCCTTCCCCTCGGCCACGCCGGGCACCTCGCCGAGCGCAGGGACGACCGAGGGCGCAGGCGCCACCCAGCCGACGGTGGCCCCGACCGTCACTCCGTCGGCAGGCGAGACCATCGCCACTCCCCCGATCTCCGACGAACCCACGGACACCGAGCCAATCGTCACCGAGGTCCCGACGGCCTGTGACGCGGCCTGTCTCCGCGCCGCGTTCCCCTTCATGGACGACGGCGAGTGCGAGGACGTCGATCCCCTCCCGGACCTGGAATCGAACACCGAGCTGTGCCTGCTGGCCTCACCGTCGAGCGGCGGCACGGTGCGCTTCCGCGCGGCGGCGACCGCAAGCAACCTCGACATCGCCGGCTATCTCGACCAGCTCGGTCGGCGCACCGCCGCCGACGTGACCGGCGGAGGGAGATGGGCGCGTGACGGCGCCGAGCGGGGCCCGTACACGGACTTCACGTGGACCGCGCCCGAGGACCCGTTCCCTGCCTGCCGGGCGTGGGGCGAGGACGGATCGCAGGTGGTCGGGTGGGTCTGTGCCGCGGACGCCGCCACCGCGCTGGAGCTGTGGGAGGTCGCCATCTCGTGAGCCCGGCGTTGACCCTCGATCCGAACGTGATCACCGTGATCGACGGTGGCACGGGCACGGAGATCCAGCGCCGCGGCGTCCCCATGGATGACCGGACCTGGTGTGCCGAGGCCAACCTGATCGCACCGGACGTGGTCCGGGATGTGCACCGCTCGTACGTCGAGGCCGGCGCGCAGCTGCTGATCGCCAACACGTTCGCATCCAGCCCGTTCCTGTTCAGCCACCTCGACCGCCTGGACGAGCTGGCCGGGATCGACCGGCGGGCCGTCGAGCTCGCCCGGGAGGCCGCCGAGGATCGTGTGCCGGTGGCGGGCTCGTTCTCCACGATGCGTCCAGGTCCGGCCGGCAGCGATCGCACCGATCTCACCCGCGAGTGGCCGGAGAGCGAAGCCCGCGCGCTGTGCCGCATGAAGGCTGAAGCACTGTCGGATGCCGGCGTCGACCTCATCGTCATGGAGATGATGCGCGACACCGACTACTCGGTGTGGGCGACGGAGGCCGCCATGGAGACCGGCCTGCCCGTCTGGGTCGGCTTGGCCTTCGAGCGGGACGAGGCCGGCGCGCTCGTCGGGTGGTCGCGGCCGGATTGCGGCATCGACGCGGTGGTCGAGGCGCTGGCCGCCACCGGCCCCGAGCTGATGGCCGTGATGCACACCGAACTGAACGACACGACGGCCGCCATCGACGTCGTCCGGGCGCGCTTCACCGGGCCGCTCGGCGCCTACCCCGAGAGCGGCTACTTCGCCCGGCCCGACTGGGTGTTCGTGGACACGGTGTCCGTGGCCGACCTCGTCGTCACGGCCCGAGGGTGGATCGATCAGGGGGTGACGGTCGTCGGCGGCTGTTGTGGTATCACGCCCGACCACATCGCGGGACTCGTGGCCGAGCTGCGGCCGCTCCTATCCTGAGCGCACCGGAAGGAAGGGCATGCTGGTCGACGTCCGCCCCACCACGAGGTTGCGAGGCGACAAGGCGGTCGACCTGACGGCCTCGATCCAGCCCGTCCTCGAGGCGCTGTACGAGGACTCCGTCGACCTGTCCCGGCTCCGGGTCGTGTGCGACTGGATCCAGTACCGGGCCAACTTCCGCGACGTCGTCGATGTCCGTGCCATCCTCCCCGCCAGCTCGAACGGGACCGGGCCGGGCACCGTGCGCATGGGTCCCCACGAGGAGCAGGTCGAGGTGGCGATCGACCTTCGCCGCTGCGGTGACGTCCCCCTGAAGACCCTGGCCCGGGACGTGATCGCGCAGTACCAGGAGGGGCGCGACGACGGCCGCGTCGTGCTGGAGCCGTGGGGACCGGGCCGCGAAAGTTGCATCTGGGACTTCAACCGCCTGTATTGGCAGGCGCTCGATCTCTGGGAGCAGGCGACCGGGCGGATGTACGAGTCGGCGCTGCCCGGTGGCGCCAGCGATGCCCGCAACGTCGAGGCGGTGCGCGAGCTCATCCGCGATCTCTTCGGATGGTGGGACCAGCTGGCCGCCCGCAACGCCCTCCCCGAGGAGCTCTACGTCATCGAGCTGGGCGTCGGCAACGGGAGCCAGGCCAAGACGTGGCTCGACGCGTTCGTGTCGGTCGAGGAGGAGCAGGGTCGCGACTACTACCGCCGCCTCCACTACCTCATGTGCGACTACTCGCCGCACGTCCTCGAGCTGGCCCGGACCGACCGTCGCCGCGCACGCCGGCCACATCAGCTCGTTCGTGCTGGACGCCACCAAGCCGTCCACCGCGCTGGCCTTCCTCAAGTACAAGGTGTTCCTCGTCTACGTCTCCAACGTGTACGACAACCTGCCGACGGACGAGGTGGCCCGGATCGGTGGCCACAGCTACCTGGTCGAGACCCGCGCCTACCTCCCGGCCGAGATCGCCCGGGCCTTGGCCGAGGATCTGCACCTGGAGCCGGACGGGCTGCCCGCCGCCGTGGACAAGCTGCTCCGGCTCGGCCCGGCCGTGCTGGCCGACGCCCTTCCGGTCCAGTTCGCGGACGTGCCGGCGGCCGTCGACTTCTGGCGCCGGACGTGGGAGGGGTTGCGGCTGGAGGAGCGCTACGCGCCACTGGCCGGGCTCGACCTGTATCGCATCGCGCCAGGCGTGAGCGGCGAGCTGCTCCGGCCCCATCTCGAGTCCGGCGGCGACATCCGCATGCACGTCAACAACGGCGCCATGGCCAGCTTCGTGGACACGCTGCCGCTGCTGCACCCGTACGGCCGCCTGCTCAACCACGACCTGTTCGTGACCGACACGCACCGCTACCGCACCGGGTTCCTCGGGCCGGGCAAGTACGACGGATCGGTGGTCAACTGGATCAACGGCCCGCTGCTCGCCCACGTGGGCGGCCGGATGGGCTTCGACGTCCGCTTCGAGCCGTTCCGCCACCGGGAGGGCACGAACATCGTCACGATGACCGCCCAGGTGAGGGACTGACGTGGCCGTCGTCGGGGTCGGTGCCGCCGGCGGGTCGCCGTTGCTGCCGACCACCGTCGTCGGCTCGTACTCCGTGCCCGAGTGGTTGGAGCGGCTGAAGAACGACTACTACCAGAACCGGCTGAGCTGGCAGCACCTGAGCGAGATCTGCGACGTGGCCATCAAGGCCGCGCTGAAGGACCAGGAGCTGGCCGGGATCGACGTGGTCTCCGACGGTGAGCTGCGCCGGGACAACGACATCGACTACTTGCTGGCCCGCATCCCCGGTGTCGAGGTGCTCAACCCGCTCAAGGCCTACTACTACGACTACTACGACGTGGCGATCCCCCGCGCGCTGCGCAGCGGGAACGGCGTGGCGCTCGGACTCGCGGAGGACTTCGCGTTCACGCGGGCGCACACCGACCGGCCCATCAAGTTCTCCTTCACCGGGCCGTTCTCGCTCTCCCGGCGGGTGCGCAACGACGCGTACGCGGGCAACGCCGATCTCGTGCGCGCACTGGCCGAGGTGCTCAACGCGGAGGCGCAACGCCTGGCGGCCGCCGGCGCCACCCTCCTGCAGATCGACGAGCCGTTCCTGGCCGGCTACCGGGACGAGGTGGAGACGGCCATCGAGGCCATCAACATCGTCACCGCGGGTGTGGACGTCACGTGGGCCCTGCACGTCTGCTACGGCAACCGCTACGCCCGGCCGTCGTGGGAGGGGCACTACGACTTCCTGTTCCCCGCGGTGATGGAAGCCAACGTGGACCAGCTCGTGCTGGAGTTCGCCCGCAAGGGCTACGACGACCTGCAGCTCCTCCGGAAGTACGGCTGGGACCGCGACCTCGGACTCGGGGTGGTCGACGTGAAGTCCGAGGACATCGAGACCAGCTCGCTGATCGCCGGGCGCATCCGGCGCGCGCTCGACGTGGTCGAGCCGGAGCACCTCATCGTGAACCCGGACTGCGGGCTCCGCCACCTCCCTCCCGACGTGGCGAGAGCCAAGCTCCGCGCCATGGTCGAGGGCGCGGAGGCGGTCAGGAGCCGACCTGACGCCGTGACCCGAATGCCCGACCGGGACGAGATCGCCTCGCAGATCGCGACGTTGATGCGCGGGTTCAGCATCGAGGTCACGCCGCGCGAGCTCGACACGATCGGCGCCATCGAGGACCTGCTGCCGGAGGGCACGCCGGTCTTCATCACGTGGCTCCCCAACGCCGGCTTCGAGGGCACGGTGGCCGCGGCGCGCAGGATCGCCGACGCCGGACTCATCCCCGTCCCCCATCTCGCGGCGCGCGCGATCCGCAGCGAGCAGGAGATCGAGGACGTGGTCGGCGCGGCCGTCGAGCAGGCCGGCGTGAACCGCGTCCTGGCCATCGCCGGCTCCGTGGCCGACGCCGCAGGCCCGTTCCCGGCCACGATCGACCTGCTGCGGACCGGCGTCATGCAGCGCCACGGGATCGCGTGGGTGGGCGTCGCCGGCCACCCCGAGGGAAGCCCCGACGTCGGCGACGCCGAGCTCGTCCAGGCCATCACCGACAAGAACGAGTTCGCGGCCGAATCCGGCCTCGATGTCCACCTCTTCACGCAGTTCTGCTTCGCCGCCGAGCCGGTCGTGATCTGGGAACGGTCCATCCGTGCCGCCGGGAACGTCCTCCCCGTGCACGTAGGTCTGCCCGGCGCCGCCACCGCGGCGACGCTGGTGAAGTTCGGGCTGCGTTGCGGCGTCGGCCCGTCGCTGGCCGTCATGCGCAAGCGGGCGGGCAGCGTGCTCAAGCTGGCATCGGCCAAGCCCCAGTACCCCGAGGCGACCGTGGCCGGCGTGGCTGCCGCCGCGGCCGAGGACGGCGGGAGCCTCTTCGCGCCCTTCCACTTCTTCCCGTTCGGCGCCTTCGCCCGCAGCGCGGCCTGGGCCCGCGCCCTCGCCGACGGCCGCTTCGCCATGCCCGCCGACGGGCGCATCGCCCTCGACTGAGTCTGCGTCGCCGGGCCCCCATTGATCAGCAGGGGCCGGCTCCTACTCGCTTCGCTTCGACAATGCGTCGAGCATCGTCGCGGTGCGCCGGCCAAGCCGGACGCACCGGGTTCTCCGGCCCGAGCGAGCCCGGTGGCTACCCTCGCTGCGATGTTGAAGGAGCTGGCGGGCGCGGTCCGCGACGGACGGACGACACCCCTGGAGCTGGTCGAGGAGTCGCTCCGGCGGATCGAGGCGTCGCAGGACACGCTGAACGCGGTCGTCGCGCTCCGTGCCGACGAGGCCCGCGAGGAGGCGGCCAGGCACCCGCGCACGGGGCCGCTGGCCGGCCTGCCACTGCTGGTGAAGGACATGGCCCGGTGCCGCGGCATGCGGACGACGATGGGTTCGCCGCTGTTCGCCGACGCCCCGCCCGACGAGTTCGACGACGTGGTGGTGGCGCGGCTGCGGGAGGCCGGCGCCATCGTGCTCGGGCGCACCAACACCCCGGCGTTCGGTCACGCTGCGTTCACGACCAACCAGCTCTTCGGCACCACCCGCAACCCGTGGAACCCGGAGCGCTCGCCCGGCGGCTCCAGCGGCGGATCGGCGGCCGCGCTGGCCGCAGCGCTGGTCCCGCTGGCGACGACCTCCGACGGCGGCGGGTCCGTACGCATCCCCGCCAGCTGCTGCGGGCTGGTGGGCTACAAGCCGTCGATGGGCGCGATCGGCCGCAACGTCCTGCCCCGGTGGATCGGGTTCTCCACCCAGGGCGCCACGGGACGCACGGTGGCCGACGTCGTGCTGGAGGCCTCCGTCACGGCCGGCCCCGCCCGCGGCGACTGGCTGTCACTCCCTCCGTCCGGCGCGCCGCTCGAGCCGGCACGCCCGGCGCGCGTCGTCGCCTGCCGGAGCCTGCGCGCCGCGGTCGATCCGGTCATCGAGGCCGCGTTCGACGAAGCGCTGGACACGCTCGCCGCCGACGGGTTCACCGTCGAGCGGATCGACGCGCCGTCGGACAGTTCGGTCGCGGTCGACTGGTTCGTGATCGGCTCCGCCGAGCTGGCCCAGAGCCTGGAGGGCGCCCGCGACCAGTGGGACAGCTTCGAGCACTCGTTGTCTGTTCACGCTGACCTTCGGTGAGGCGGTGACCCTTTCGCAGTACCTGGCCGCCACCCGCCGCCGGCACGACGTGGCCGCTCGGTTCGACGACGTCCTCGGCGCGGGCACCGTCCTGGTGACCCCCACGGCCAACGTCCAGAGCTGGGCTCCCGAAGGCCCGCTGCCTTCGGCGCTGGGCGAGCTCCACGACCCGACCATCGCCGTCAACACGCCCGACCTGAACCTCACCGGCCACCCGGCGGTGAGCGTGCCGCTCGGTCGGGACGAGGCCGGCGTGCCCTTCGGACTGCAGGTCGTGGCGCCGCGGTTCGAGGACGGGCTGGCACTCGGCCTGGCCGCCGAGCTGGAGCGACTCCGTCCGTGGCCGACCGTCGCTCCCGGCTACGAGCCCTTCCCCACGGCCTGAACCGGCTTCTGCTCAGCCCCAGAGCTGGCGGGTGGCGAGTTCGGCTCCCTCCACGAGCGCGCCGAGCTTGGCCCACATGATCGACGGGTGGACCCGACGGACGAACGGGCCCTGCGCGAACCCGCAGTCCGTCCCCCCGATCACGTTCTCGCGGCCGACGAGGCGGGCCAGCCGCGTGATCCGCTCGCTCACGAGCTCGGGGTGCTCCACGACGTTCGTGACATGGCTGATCACGCCGGGGATGAGCACCCGCCCCTCGGGCAGGTCGAGGTCCTCCCACACTCGCCACTCGTGCTCGTGCCGGGGGTTGGCCATCTCGATGGCGTACCCGCCCACGCGGACCTGCAGGACGAGCGCGGCGATGTCCTTGAACGGCACGTCGCCGATGTGAGGGGAGTTGAAGCTCCCCCAACAGATGTGATAGCGGCTGCGGTCCTCGGGGATGCCCTCGAGCGCGTGGTTGAGGGCGTCGACGCGCAGCTGCGCCCACCGGACGTAGTCCTCGTGGGTGGCCGGCGGGACCATCTGATCGTGCATGAGCGGCAGGTGCGCGTCGTCGACCTGCAGGATGAAGCCGGCGTCGATGATGGCCCGGTACTCGTCGCGCAGCGCGTCGGCGATGGCGAGGACGTAGGCCTCCTCGCTCTCGTAGAACTCGTCCTTGCGCTCGTAGGCGACGCTGCCCGGCGCCACGGCCGGCATGAACGCGCTCACCGGCCGACCGTCGATCGCGGCGGCGAGGTTGGCGGCGTCGCGGGCGATGGCGTCCTGGCCGGCGTAGCTGATCGGGCCGACGCAGTAGCAGTTGCGCATGGAACCGGCGAAGCCCTGCGTCTTGTCGTACTCGGCGTAGAACTCCGGGAACTGCTCGGTGTCCTTGCGGGGCCCCAGCATCCGCTTGGGGTCCGAGTCACGGCGGGCTGAATCCGGCCGGTCCTCGAAGCCGTCGAGACGCTCGAGGATGTACCGCGACCAGCTGATGCCCTTGCCGAACTCGCCGTCGCTGACGATGTCGATCCCCACCTCGGCCTGCTTGGCCACGACGTCCGCCACCGAGCGGCGCAGGCAGTCCGCCAGCTCCTGCTCGTCGGCTTCGCCGACGGCCTGCGCCTTCAGGAGGGCGACCAACTCGGGTGGGCGGACGAGGCTTCCGACGTGCGTGGTCAGGATGCGCTCGGTGCGGTCGGTCATCGTGCTCCTGGCGGTCCGGGGGCCGTCCTCGTCTCGATGCCGCCGGACCGTAGTGGACACCTCGCGCGACAGCGGCGGGCCACCGAGGTGACCCGCCGCGATGTCGCCCGCTCTGGGGGGCCCTGCTCAGGCCGCTCTTGGTCGCTGAGGCCTTCCGGGGCGTGGGCTCCGCCTCGGTGGAGGCCGGCAGGCTGTCGAGGACGCTGAGCGCGAACTTGGTCTGGGCCTTGAGCACACGCTCCAGCAGCGCCGCGTTGGCGGACACGACGGCGCTGGGCGAGGCGCCCTCGGGCACCGGGACGGCCGGGACCGACGGGAGCAGCGCGCTCGACGACCTCGTTGGCGCTCGCCATGGCGGAGACGGTGCGCTCCTCGGCCTGCTTGACGGCGTCGACGACCTGATCGCCGAAGGACTTGGTGAGTTCGGGATAGGTGGGCAGTGACATGGGTGGGAGTGACCTCCGTGAGGGGGAAGAAGGGGTGTGCTCAGTATGCCACGCATCTGCTTGGTAAGTCAAGCACTTGTCTGGGTTGTCTTCCCCGTGCGCCCGATCGGCTCCCTCAGGCCGCTCCGATGAGCGTGCGGTACATCTCCAGCAGGGCCCGCTTCTGGGCCGCGGTGAGCTTGTCGTCGGCCTCGATGGCCTGCTCCACCCCCGGGGTGTCCGGGCGGTCGCCGTCGGGCTCGTCGTCCAGCCAGCCCAGGCGTTCGTACAACGAGCTGATCGGGAGGTTGAGCGCGTCGGCGATCGACTTCAGCACCTCGGGCGAGGGCTCGTACAGGCCCCGCTCGACCTGGCTGAGGTAGGAGTCCGAGACGTGGGTCATCTTGGCCAGGTGTCGCAACGACAGCCGGGCCATCTGCCGTTGCGTGCGCAACAACTCGGCCACATCGGCCCACGGCTCCCGGTTGGCATCCATCGTCGGCGAGCGTACCGCTTGGTGAGCCGAGCGCGGAGGTGTCGCATTGCGACAGCGGATGTCACTTCGCGACACCTCCGTACGAGATGTGACATCGCCGGGCGTTCGGGCGCGACCTGGCGCCGCCGTAAGGTCAGGACATGGCCGAACGTGACAAGGAACCCGCCGCCGCACCGTTCAGTGGAGCCGACGCCTTCCGCCGGATGCAGGAGCTCGGCGCCCAGCTCACCGGGGCCGCCCGATCGATGGCCGAGAACCTCACCAGCACACCGGCCGCGGCGCCGTTCGCCGAGCCGATGGCCCGGTGGGGAGAGCGCACCGTCGAGCTCTCGACCCTCTGGGTCTCGCCGATGCGCGCCATGCTCGAGGAGCAGCAGGAGCTCATCGACGCCGTGGCCTCGTGGGCGGAGGAGCAGCGCAAGCTGGCGGATCGATTCTCGGAGCTGGCGGCCCGCCATCGCGAGATGACCGAGCAGGTGCTGTCGGCCATCACACCGGCACTCGACCACGTCGAGCGGATGACCGGCCGCACGCCCTCGTCATCATCGAAGGCACAGCCGAAGCCGAAGAAGTCGAAGAAGAGCTGACCCCCGAGCGGGCGATGGAGGCGAACCTCGCCGCGCTGGCCGAGCAGCACGCGGAGCTCGACGCGCTGCTCTCGTCGCTCGACGACGCGGGATGGCAGCGGCCCACGCGGTGCGAGGGGTGGACCGTCGCCGACGTCGTGCTCCACCTGGCGCAGACGGACGAGATGGCGCTCGGTAGCGCGCAGGACCGCTTCGCCGAGCAGCTCGCCCGCCTCACCGAAGGGCTCGCCGCCGCAGGCCGATGTCGACGCCGGTGCCGACGCGATGGTGGCCCGTGAACGCGGACTCCCTCCCGACGAGCTGCTGGCGCGATGGCGGACCGGCTCGGCCGCACTGCGAGAGGCGCTCGCCGCCGCAGACCCGCACCAGCGCGTGGACTGGGTCGCGGGGCGGCTCTCGGTTCGGACGCTCGCCACGACGCGGCTCGCCGAGTGCTGGATCCACACCGGCGACGTCGCCGCGGCGGTCGGCGCGACCGAGGAGCCGAGCGACCGCTTGGAGCACATCGCTCGCCTCGCTTGGCGCACGCTCCCCTACGCGTTCGCTCGCGACGGCCGGGAGCTCAGCGGTCCGGTGGCGTTCGATCTCCTGGCCCCGAGCGGCGCGCGGTGGCATCTCGTGCCCGACGAAGAGCCGGTCACCGTCATCGAGGGCTCCGGGCACGAGCTGTGCCTGGTGGCGGCTCGGCGGAGGGCTCCCGACGAGACGTCCCTGCACGGCACCGGGCCCGATGTCGACTCGGTCCTCGAGCTCGTTCGCACGTACGCGTGACCTAGCGTTCGGCGATGGCCCTCAGGGACTACCTCGTGCAAGAGGTCGCTCTCGACTGCGAGGACGGCCTGCTGTCCCGACGGGAGGCGCTGCGCCGCCTGGGTCTGCTGGGCGTGACCGGCGCGGCCGCTGTCGCACTCCTGGCCGCCTGCGGCGATGACGACGACGCCGCGAGCACCACCGCGGCGGTCACGACGCCGACAACCGCTGCGTCGACCACCACTGCGTCGACGCCGGCGGGGAGCGAGCAGGCGACGTCCCCGCCCTCGTCGGCCAGCGCTTCTTCGACCGGTGAGGAGATCCGGTTCAGCGGTCCGAACGGCGAGCTCATCGGGGTGCTGGCCGAGGCGGATTCGCCGCAGGGCGCGGTGCTGGTCATCCACGAGAACCGCGGCCTGACCCCGCACATCCGCTCCATCCCGCCCCGCTTGGCGGCCGATGGCTACACCGCGCTCGCCATCGACCTGCTGTCAGCCGAGGGCGGCACGGCGAGTCTGCCGTCCGAGGGTGACGCCACCGCCGCCCTCGGCAACGCACCCGCGGAGCGGTTGATCGCCGACGTCCGCGCTGGCCTCGACGAGCTCGGCCGGCGGGCGCCCGACGCCAAGCTCGCCGCGATCGGCTTCTGCTTCGGCGGGGGCATGACGTGGCAACTGCTGGCGGCCGGCGAGCCCCGTCTGGCCGCCGCCGTCCCCTTCTACGGGCCCGTTCCCGGACGGCGCCGACCTGTCCGGCTCACCCGAACGCCGCGGTGCTCGGCATCTACGCCGGTGAGGACAGCCGGGTCAACGGGACCATGGAGGCGGCGAGCAGGCGCTCACCGCCGCCGGCCTCACGCACGAGTTGCGGACGTTCGAGGGCGTCGACCACGCCTTCTTCAACGACACGGGCGCCCGCTACGACGCCGAAGCAGCGACACAGGCCTACCAGGCGATGCTCGACTGGTTCGGCCAGCACCTGCGGAGCTGAGCCCCTACGCCACTTGGCTCGTCGTGGCGCTCATCTGCCAGAGGTCGCCGCCCCAGTTGTCGTCGGCGCCCGTGTGCTTGCCGCTGTAGATCCAGATCCGGTCGTCGAACACGACCGAGATGGGCGCCCGTTCGGCCCACGGGGCGTGCTCGGCCTGGCGTTCCCAGGTGGCGCCGTCGGACGAGAACCAGACGTCGTTCAACGCGTTGGTCGACTCGCCGCTCCACCCGCCGAAGACCCACAGCCTGCCGTCGAACGCCAACCGGGCCGGGTCGTGGCGCGGCTTCCACGGTGCCTCGCCGGTCACCTGGGTCCACTCGCGGCCGTCGGCCGTCCGCCACACGTCCGCGCGGCCTTGGCCGCCGACGAGGTACAGGGCATCGCCGAACGGCACGACCACGGCCTGGTCACGCGCCGACCACGGTGCGGACGCGGTCACCGGCGTCCACTCCAGACCGTCGTCCGACACCCACACGTCGTTGAGGAAAGCGTCGGTGGACCGGTCCGAGGCCGTGTGGTCGGCGCCACCGAAGAGCCACAGCCGTCCCTGGTGAACCGCCATCGCATGCCCACCGCGGGGAGTCCAGGCAGCCGTCCCGGCGTTCTCCCACGTCGTGCCGTCCGACGACACCCAGATGTCGTTCAGGAAGGCGCCGGAGTCGTAGTCGAGACCTCCGAACATCCACAGCTTCCCCTGGAACGCGACCAGTGCGTGGTAGATCCGCTCGCCCCAGTCGGTCTTGGCGTGCTCGGTCCACGTGAGACCGTCCGGTGAGGAGTACGCGACGATCTGCGCGGCCATCCAGAGCTCGTCGTCGATGGCCACCTGCGGGCGCAGCGTGAGCGGGAACTTGCCCGGTTCCCACACCGGCTCGTTCTGGGAGCCGGGGGCCGGAGGGAAGCCCCCGCTGCCGAGCGGGAGGACCTTCTGCCAGCACCCAGCCGGCGCGGCCGCCGCCGCCGAGGCACACGACGCGCCCCCAGCCGAGGTCGAGGGGTCGGGCGAGCTCGCAGGAGCTGGCACCTGGTCGGTCTGCTCCGCTCTGCCGCCGCCACCGCCACCGCTGCAGGCGGTCACCACCAACACCGACAGCGTTGCGATGGCAGCACGACGTCTTGATCGAGCTCTCACCACGCTTCTACACCACAGACCGGCCACTGGTTCCCTCTGGAACGACAGGCCCCGTGCTGAGCTCGGTCTATGCGGCGCGGCGCTCGAGGATGTGGACGCCGCAGGCCGAGCCGAGCCCGATGACGTGGGCCAGGCCCACGCTCGCGCCCTCGATCTGGCGGTCGCCCGCCTCGCCCCGGAGGTGGTGGCAGACCTCCCAGATGTTGGCGATGCCGGTCGCAGCGATGGGGTGGCCCTTCGACTCCAGCCCGCCGGACACGTTGACCGGCGTCGAGCCGTCCCGCCAGGTCGCGCCGCTCTCGAAGAGCTCCACCGCGCCACCCTGCTCGCACAGCATCAGGTTGTCGTAGTGGACGAGCTCGGCGGTGGCGAAGCAGTCGTGCAGCTCCACGAGGTCGAGATCCTCGGGGCCGACCCCGGCCTGCTCATAGGCCTGCTGGGCCGCGTTGCGGGTGAGCGTGTTGACATCGGGGAGGATCTGACAGGCCTCCTGCCACGGGTCGGTCGTGAGGATGGACGCCGAGACCTTCACGGCGCGGCGCTGCTGCTCAGCCGACAGCGTCTTGAGCGCCGAGTCGCTGACCACGACCGCGGCGGCCGCGCCGTCGCAGTTGGCCGAGCACATGGGCCGCGTGTTCGGGTAGGCGATCATGACGTCGTTCATGATCTCGTCGAGGCTCATGCGCTTGCTGTACGCGGCCAACGGGTTGAGCGTCGAGTGGGCATGGTTCTTCTCGCTGATGCGGGCGAACAGCTCGAAGCTGGTGCCGCCGTAACGGTGGCCGTACTCCATGCCGATCTGCGCGAACACGCCGGGCATCGTCTCGGTGCCGATGCGGCCGTCGACCGGCGCCACCGCGCCGTACCGGCCCCGGGGCGACCACGTGCCGCCGTCGTCCTTGCGCGAGCCGCCCGCCAGGAGCCCGGCGCCGGCCAGCTTCTCCACCCCGACGGCCAGCCCGTAGTCCGCCTCGCCCGCTTTCACGGCCATGATCGCCGTCCGCAGCGCCGTCGCCCCGGTGGCGCACGCGTTGGCCACGTTGTAGACGGGGATGCCGGTCTGGCCGATCTGCTTCTGCAGCTGCTGGCCGATGCCGCCCGGACCACCCATGAGGTTGCCGGCGGCGAGGACGCCCATCTGCTTCATGTCGACGCCACCGTCGCGCAGCGCGCCCATGGCCGCCTCGGCCGCCAGGTCGACCGTGTCCTTGTCCGGGTGCTTCCCGAACTTGGTCATGTGGATCCCCAGGATCCAGACGTTCTCGGCCATGGTGGCTCCCTCGCTCAGGCCGGCTCGAAGCCGAAGCCCACGGCCTCGGTGCCGGCGCCGTCCGTGCCCATCGAATACGTCGCCAGGCGCACCTTCATGCCCAGCGCAACATGCTCAGGATCGGGCTCGACGTTGATGACGTTGGCCCGCACGCTCGTGCCCCCGCAATCGACCACGCCGGCCACGAAGGGCACGGGGATGCCCGGCGCGGCCATCGACACGATGGTGAAGGCCCGCAGCGTGCCTTCCGTGGCGACCGGCACCCGCTCGAACGACGTGCCGCTGCACGCCGCGCAGGCGTTGCGCCGGTCGAAGAAGCGGGCCTGGCAGGCGGTGCACTCGTAGGCCATCAGGTGCGGCTCGTCGCCCAGGACCAGGTAGTCGACCAGCGGCACCTGGGCCGGCGGCGAGGCCGGCTCGGGCACCGGCTCGATCGGTGTCGTGGAGGTCATGCGGACCGGCACATTACGCGGTTCACAGGCCGAGCTGCCGGCCGATGATCTCCTTCATGATCTCCGTCGTGCCCCCGTAGATGGTGGTGATGCGGGCGTCGGCGTAGGCCCGGGCGATCGGGTACTCGAGCATGTAGCCGTAGCCCCCGAAGAGCTGCAGGCAGCGGTCGACGGAGCGCTTCTGCAGCTCGGTGCACCACCACTTCGCCATGGCGGCATCCTCGGCGGTGAGCGTCCCGGCGTTGAGTGCGATGACGCAGCGGTCGATGAACGACTGCGCGATCTCGAGCTCCGTCGCCACCTCGGCCAGCACGAACCGGCTGTTCTGGAACGAGCCGATCGGCTGGCCGAAGGCCTTGCGCTCCTTCACGTAGTCGAGCGTCCAGCCGAGCGCGGCGCGCACGGCGGCGACCCCGGAGGCGGCGATCGACAGCCGCTCCTGCGGGAGGTTGTGCACGAGTTGCACGAAGCCCTGACCCTCGCTCCCGAGCAGGTTCTCGACGGGCACCGAGACGTCGGAGAAGAAGAGCTCGGCCGTGTCCTGCGCGTGCTGGCCGATCTTCTCCAGGTTGCGACCCCGCTCGAACCCGTCCATCCCCCGCTCCAGGACGATCAGCGACATGCCGGCGTGGCGTTGCGAGGGATCGGTCTTGACCGCCGTGATCACGAGGTCGGCGTTGATGCCGTTCGTGATGAACGTCTTGGAGCCGTTGACGACGTACCGGTCGCCGTCGCGGATCGCCGTGGTGGACATCGACGCCAGATCGCTGCCGATGCCCGGCTCGGTCATGGCGATGGCGGTGATGAGCTCACCGCTGGCGATGCCCGGGAGCCAGCGCGCCTGCTGCTCCTCCGTGCAGTACTTGATGAAGTACGGGAGGCAGATGTCGTTGTGCAACGTGAGGCCCAGGCCGGCGCCCCCGGCCCCGGCGGCCTGGACCTCCTCCACGATCACCAGGTTGTTGCGGAAGTCCTTCACCCCACCGCCGCCGTGCTCCTCGGGGATGTCGAACCCGAGGAACCCCTGCGCGCCGGCCGAGGTGAACAGCTCCCGCGGCACGATGCCCGCCTCGTCCCACTCCTCCTGAAGAGGGACGACCTCGGCGGCCAGCCAGGACCGGAAGCTGGCCCTCAGCTGTTCGTGCTCGTCGTCGAAGAGGTCACGCTGCATCGCTCGGCCTCTCGGACTCCTCGAACTGCGGCATCGCCGCGGGAGCGTACGTTTGTCGCTCGTGACGCTCCAACAGCTGTCCGGGCTCGACGCCGGCTTCCTCCACATGGAGACCGGTCGCAGCTTCGGCCACGTGTCCAGCCTGTCGATCTACCGGAGGCCGGCCGACCGCTCGTTCCGGCCGTTCGCGGCCTTCCGGGCCCAGCTCGCGAACCGCCTCCCGCTGATCGAGCCGTTCCGGCGCCGCCTGGTCGAGGTCCCGTTCGGGCTGGACCGGCCCTACTGGATCGCCGACCCCGACTTCGACCTCGATTTCCACGTCCGGGAGATCGCCCTCGCCCGGCCCGGCAACGCGAAGCAGCTGGCCGAGCAGGTCGCCCGCATCATCGCCCGCCCGCTCGACCGCGCCAGGCCACTGTGGGAGGTGTACGTCATCGAGGGGCTGAAGGGCGGCGACTTCGGCATCCTGACCAAGATCCACCACGCCACCATCGACGGCGCCTCAGGAGTCGAGCTGCTGACGATCATGCTCGACTCCGACCCCACGGGTGGCGGGCCCGACCCCGGCCCGGACGACTGGCAGCCGGATCCGGTCCCGAGCCCGTTCGAGCTCGTGCAGCGGACGATGATGAACATGGCGCTCAACCCCGGACGGGCGGCCCGGCTGGGCGTGGCCGCGGCCGGGGAGATGGCCCGCGCCCTGCGACGGGTCGATCTGGCCGACACCCTCGATCAGCTCCGCCGGCGGCTACCCGGCGGGAGCAGGACCGAGCAGCGCGACCGGCCCCCGGTCCTGCCGAGGGTCGCCGCGCCGCCCACCCCGTTCAACCGGACGATCAGCCCGCATCGCCGCTTCGCCATGGGTTCGGTCGCGCTGGACGACGTGAAGCTGATCAAGAACCACCTCGGCGTCACCCTCAACGACGTGGTGATGGCGGTCTGCGCGGGCGCGCTGCGCCGGTACCTCCTGGCCCACGACGCGCTGCCTGCCGACCCGCTGGTGGCCATGGTCCCGGTGTCGATCCGCAGCGGCGACGAGGCCGACAAGTGGACCAACCGCGTGTCGGGGATCGTCGCCCGCCTGCCCACGGACCTGGAGGACCCGGTCGACCGGGTTCGCGCCATGCACGACACGATGGTGGCGGCCAAGGAGCAGTTCGACCTGCTCCCGGCCGACCTGATCGTCGACCTCAGCCAGTTCACCGCGCCGGCTCTGGCCACCCGTGCTGCCCGTCTCGCCGCGGCCACCCGCATCTCGGACCGCGTCAACCCACCGGTGAACGTCGTCATCTCCAACGTCCCGGGGCCCCGCCAACCCGTCTACCTGACGGGCGCGCAGATGACGCACTACTACCCGGTGTCGACCGTCACCGATGGCATCGGGCTCAACATGACGGTGCAGAGCTACGTCGACACGCTCGACTTCGGCCTCGTGTCGTGCCGCGAGCTCGTCCCCGACCTCTGGGACATGCTCGACATGTGCCTCAACGAGGTGAAGGTGCTGCACCGCGCCTGCCGCTGACACGGCTACGTCATGGTGGGCCGCGGAGCGGAGCGATCTCGGAGCCGTCGGGTCGGAAGGTGTGCCAGTCGCCGGCAGCGGTCGCGGTGGGTGCGGTAGCCGCGGTTCTTGAACCGGTTGTGGCGGCCGCACAAGGGTCCACCGTTGTCGACATCGGTGACCCCGCCCTCGACCCACGGGACGGTGTGGTCGAGTTGGGCCCGACCGACAGGGACGTGGCAGCCGGGCCAGCAACACCGGCGCCGGGTGAGCCGGATGGCGTCGCGTGCAGCACCGGTGAAGAGACGCCGCCGCCGACCGACATCGAGCACCCGCCCGCAGGAGTCCATGATGATGCGACGCACCTGGCCGGAGAGCGCTGCGGCCACCACGGCGGCGGGATCGACAGCGACGCCGTCCGCGGTCTCGCAGCGGCGGACGAGCACCGTGGCCGGGTCGGGCGCCTGGACGCGCTCTCCGGACCAGGCCGACAACTGCCGCTCGAAGCTCTCGGCGTCAATGACCAGGTTCACGAGCGGCTCGCCCTGACGAGGCGCCCCTGAGCGGCCGCGGCGGCGGTGAAGATCGCCTGCAAGGCGTCGAAGCGGCGCTGGGCCGGGGTGCGCTCCAGCAGCGCCGGACAGGCGGAATCGCCGAGACGCTCACGCAGCTGATCCCATTCCGCATGGAACTGGGCTTGCTCGAACCGTTCCAGGATCTCGCCCATGACGGCGCCGGCCAGGTGGTCACCGGTCGCCTCGAGGTGGAACCGGCCACCCACGAAGGCGGTCGACACCCGCCTCTCGTCGTGGGCACGTGTGTGATCGCGATGGGCGCCATCCTCGTCAGCCAGGGCCTCCCACCGACGACACACCACTCCGAAGTCCTCGAAGCGGAGGATGGTCGCCTGTTCGAGGAGCAGCCGGATCGAGTCGGCGAGGTGGTGCCGGGCCCGTGGGTTGGCCCACAATCGACCGAGCTCGCCAGCTTGTGCCGTTCCGAGCTGTCCATGCTCGAGGGCGTCGAGAACTTCCGGCGAGTGGCGGCCGAGGCGAGCAAGACGAATCCGTGTGCGGATCTCGCCCGGAGACCAATCGCACTCTGCGGCCAACCAGGCCGCCACCGAGCCATGCCCATCGGCCCGGAACGCCTCCGAGGACTCGACCCGGGCGATCAACCGGGCCAGACCGAGACTCCACCCGCCGCCGCTCGCCCTCCAACCGTAAGAGCTCCGCGGTCATCGCCGCGAGATCCGTCATCCCCACCACCGTCGTACCACCGCCGCCATACGAACAAGTGTACCCATAGGGGTGCTACAAGGATGGCCCGTCTGACCGCCGCTTGACCTGCGACCACGGCAGGCGCATCGTGGGCGGGACCTCTGGGGGACCGTGCCGATCGATTCGACTCCGCTGCCGCTCGGCTCGCTACCGGGCTTCGTCGCCGGCCCGGTGCTGCGCCGGCTGACGCGTACGGAGGTCAGCGTGTGGGTGGCCGTGCGTCGAGCCGGACCCGATCACCCTGCGCGTGAGCCGCCGCGGACCCGGCCGGACCTCCACCGACGACGGCCACGCTGCAGCCGTCGCAGGGTCGGAGCCAACCTGTGGATGGCCGTCCTCACCGCCGGCGCGCCCGGCGGCGCCTTCGAGGCCGGTCAGGTCTACGAGTACGAGCTGACCGCGCCGTGGGAGTCGACGCCGAGCCGGCGGACCGACTGGGCCGCGCTCTCGCTGGCGCCGGCGACCAGGCCGACGTTCCTGGCCCCGCCGGCCGCCGCGGTCGAGCTCGTCGTCCACCACACGTCCTGCCGGAAGCCGCACGGTGGCGGGCGCGACGGTCTGGCGCTGGCGCTCGAGGATCTGGCCACGCGTTTCTCGGGTTCGCCGAGGCCCCAGCCGCACCTGCTGGTCCTGTCCGGCGACCAGATCTACGCCGACGAGGTCGGCCATCCGCTCATGCCCCGCGTGCTGCGCGTCGCGAAGGACCTGATCGGCGTCGACGAGACCGACGTGTTCGGCTCGCCCCCGCCGATCGGTGGACGAGGGCCGGGCACGGCGGCGCTCGGGTACACGGGCGCGACCGCCAACCACCTGTGGAGCTACGGCGAGTTCCTGGCCATGTACCTGCTCGCGTGGTCGCCCGTGCTCTGGCCGGCCACGCTCCCGGCGTTCCCCACGAACCCGGTGCTCGGCCCTCCCGACGTCGACCCGGACGTCACCGAGGAGTCGTGGGACGAGGAGCTGATCAACGTCGGGCTGTTCCGTACCGCCCTCCCGGCGGTCCGGCGCGTCCTCGCCAACGTCCCGTCGCTGATGATCTTCGACGACCACGAGATCACCGACGACTGGAACATCGACCACGCGTGGGTGAACAGCGTGTACGGGAAGGCGGCAGGGCGGCGGGCCGTGACCAACGGGCTCCTCGCCTACGCGCTGTGCCAGCACTGGGGCAACAAGCCGGCGGCGTTCGCGACGCCCGGCTCACCGGAGCGCCGCGTGCTCGACGCCGTGGCGACGGCCGTGTCCGCGTGCCACTCCGGCCAGCCCGGCCACCGCTTGCGCGCCGCTGCTCGGGGTCCCGGCCGGTCCCCTGCCGGCCGCGCCGCCCAGCCAGGTGCTGCGTGACCTGGAGCGCGCCGGGCGCCATCCGCTACGACCTCACCCTCGGGCCCGACGAGGGCTGGCCGGTGCGCATCGTCCTCCTGGACGAACGCACCGTCCGCGAGTACCCGCGGGCGGACGGTCGGGGCGCCCGCATCTCGCTCGCCGCGCTCGCGGCGCAGCTCCCCGCCCCGCCGTCACCGGTGCCCTTCACGATCGTGGTGGCCGCGGCGCCGATCCTCGGCAGCGAGCTCGTCGAGGACGTGATCCAGCCCCTGCTCGAGCTGCTCCTGCCAAGCGGCGCGCGCTTCGCCGACTTCGAGTCGTGGTCGGCGGCCCGCGCCAACCACCAGGACCTGCTGGCCCGCCTCGCCGCCCACGATCCGGTGGTCGTGCTCTCCGGCGACGTCCACTACGGGTTCACGAGCAGCATGACCCGCACCGAAGGTGGCGCCACCACGCGCGTCGCCCAACTCACCGCGTCGGCCGCCAAGAACGTGGAGATCAAGAACGCCGCCATCAGCCTGTTCAGCGAGCTCGCCATGCGTCTGGGCCTCGAGCGCGTCCGGGAGTTCTCCGGGTTCGCCTCGCTGTCGAACGCCGACAAGACCAAGCTGCTCTCGGCCCCTCCGGCGGGAGCGGAGCTGCCGTGGGACGACACCGTCGACGTGCTTCTGGGCCGGGTCGCGCGCGAGGGCGCCTCGGTGCCCACTGCCATCGCCACCCCCGTGGCGACGGCCTACGGGCTGGCCGCCCCCGGATGGCGGTACGAGGTCGAACCCGTCGATGACCCCATGGCCGACTTCGCCGCCGCCCCGGTCGACGCGCCGTGGCCGGGCTGGGATCCAGGCAAGTCGCTGCGGATGGGCGCGGCCCTCCAGGACGCGGACCTGGAGCGCATGGCCCGGGTGTTCGTCGGTCTCCCGCAGCTCGCCGTCGTGACGTTCTCGTCCGCCGGTGGCGAGCTGACCGTCCACCACGAGCTGCGGTGTCCCGTCGGCAGCGTCGAACCGGGCGTGCCGGGCGCCGACCGGCACGAGGTCACCACGAGGGTGGCGCTGACATGACCGACCCGAAGTCGGTCTTCACCCCCGTCACCGTGGTGGCGGACGAGGTGATCGAGACGGCCCGCTCCGGCCTCGTCACCGTCTCCCCGATCCTCGCCGCCGGCGTCGCGTCGGCGAACCCGGTCCGCCTCGCGGCGATCCTCCAGGACCTCATGGCCGACGCCGCGCTGACGCTGGCGGCGCGCAGCCACGACGACTTCTGCGACGCCATGAAGGCCTGGGGGGAGGACCTCGCTGGAGCTGGCCGAGGTGGTCCTCACCCCGCTGGCCGCCGCCGGTGTCGTCGGGGCGGAGCTGCTCGAGGCGCTGGCCATCGAGGTGCTGCGCTTCAAGTTCAAGCGCCTGGCGTCGATGCTCAGCCTGGCCGGAGTCATCGTCGATCACCCCGGCGCTCGGCTCGCGCATCGACTGGGAAGCTCTCCGCCGCTTCATGCTCGCCACCCCCGAGCTCGTCGACGAGACGTTCTGGGACGACATCTTCGGCGAGGCCGACCTGGACACGACCGGCCGGATGCCCGCGCTCCTGGCGGCGCTGCTCATCGTGGCCCCGGAGGCGATCAGCGCGCTGCGTTCGGGTGACCTCCGCATCTCCCCGCTCCTGCCGCCGCCGACCGGCGACGGGGCATCGCCGGCCTGGGTGCAGCTGCGGGAGAACAGCGCCGGCTGGATGCCCATCACCTTCCCGCTGCGCATCGAGGACGAGGGCCTCCGCCTGGCGGAGTTCACCGACCTCCGCGGCGGCTTCGACCCGGAGCTGGCGATCAGCCTGCTCATCCGGTCCCAGCGCCGGCCGGTCGGACGGCCGGCGAGCGACCGACTTCGAGATGTGGCTGCACCCGAGCACCGACGCCGCGTTCCACGAGTTGCGCACGGCGTCCGGGTTCGTGGTCCGCCTCGAGCCCGGCGTGCGGACCGGCATCGGCTACGACGGCGGCACCCGCACGTGGAACGCGGCCGTGGAACCGCGATCAGCCGCAGAACCGGGAGCGGGCTCCGTCCCGACCGACACGAACGAAGGCGTGCTCCGGATCGGCCGCGACACCGCCGCCGGCGTGCCCGACCTCGTCTTCGGCCCGCCCTACGACACCCGCCTCGTGGTCCGCGACCTCGGCGTCGAGGTGCGCGCCCGCGAGCAGGGCGAGCCCAGTGTCGAGGTGATCGGCCGGATCGACGACCTCGGCCTCGTCGTCACCAACCGCTGGTTCCGCTCGCTGGGCGAGAGCGGCTCGCAGCTGCGCGAGGGCCTGCGCTTCGACCTCGACCTGGTGACCCGGCTCACCGAGGGGCTGGGCTTCAGCTTCAGCGCCGAAGGGGCGCTCACGACCAGGTGGCACCTCGACAAGACCATGAAGCTCAAGGTGCTGCGCGTCACGATCCACTCGATCCTGCTCAACGTGCCGATCCGGGCGGACCAGGACCACTTCGACCTGCGGGCCGAGGTGCGGCTCCACTGGTCGGCGACGGTCGGTCCGGCGACGCTCGTCATGGACGGCGCCGGCGGATGGCTCGGGTCGTGGGCCGACGAGCCGGGCGGCGCCAAGGAGTGCGGCGGCCTGCTGCGACCGACGGGCATCGGGTTCCAGCTGGAGCTCTCCAGCGTCACCGGCGGCGGCTTCTTCGACTTCACCGGCGGGCCGAACGACCGCTACGGCGGACTCGTCACGCTGACGATCGGGTCCAAGCAGAAGGGGCTGTCCCGCTGGACGGTGACCGCCTTCGGCCTCCACGAGCTGACCGGGTCCCCGGACGACCTCGACCGGCAACGGAGCTTCGTCCTGGTCATCGGGACGTCGTTCCGCCCCGGCCGGCACATCGCCTACGGCATCTTCTGGATCGGCGCCGGCGGCATCATCGGCATCGACCGGCGGGCCGACACCGACGCCCTGCGCGAGCGGCTGACGTCGGGCGCCGTCGGCAACATCCTCTTCGCCGAAGACCCGGTGCGGAACGCGCCGGTGCTCCTCGGCGACCTCGCCGCGCTCTTCCCGCCGCGAGGCCGAGCTGTCCACGTCTTCGGGCTCACGATGCAGCTCGGCTGGATCCCGCTGAAGAACGAGTACCTGGCCCGGCTCGCCGTCGGCGTGATCGTCGAGTTCGACAGCAGCACGCGACCGCTGAAGATCATCGTGCTGGGCTCGCTGCGCATCGCCGGCGTGCGCTTCGAGCGCTTCCTCGACATCCAGGTCGACGTGGTGGGCGTGTTCGATCTCACCCGCCGGACCCTGGAGGTGGACGCCACCATCCGGCGAGGCGTGGTGATGGGGGTGTTCAAGGTCACCGGCGACGGCGGGCTGCGGGCCAGCTGGGGGACCGGCCGTACCTGATGGCGACCCTCGGCGGCTTCCATCCGGACTTCCACCCCGAGCCGGCCGTGTTCCCCTCGCTCAAGCGGATCCTCATCACCGTCGACGACGACCAGCTGCCGGACGCCATCGAGCTGAGCGCCTCGGGCTACATGGCCATCACCTCGAACACGATCCAGTTCGGCGCCGAGTTCACCGCGGCGATCAAGAGCGGCAACTGGAAGCTCGAAGGGAAGATCGGCGGCGACGCGCTGATCCGCCTGCCCTTCTACTTCGACGTCACGATCAAGGGCAGCGTCCACGTGAAGTACCGCGGTCGCAACCTGGTCGGCGTGAAGTTCAAGGGCGGGCTCAGCGGGCCGTCGCCGCTCGTGCTGCGGGGCGAGGTCTGCATCTCGCTGCTGCTGTTCGACGCCTGCTGGAGCGACAGCTTCGAGCTCGGGAGCGCCGGTGACATCGCCGGCGCCGCGCTCGCCAGCCTCGTGTCCGTCCTGGCCGCCGAGCTCGAGACGCCCGGCAACCTGACCGTCGCCGAGGGCGAAGACGGCCTGGTGCTGATCGCCCGTCACGACACGTCGGACCGCGTGGTCGTGAGTCCCCTCGGCGTCCCGACGTGGAGCCAGAACCGGGTGCCGCTCGGGCTGCCCGTCGAGAAGTACGAGGACGGCACGCTCGACAGCCCCCAGCGCCTCGAGGTCACCGCATCGGTCCCCACGGCCAGCTACCTGGACTGGTTCAGCCCCGGGTCGTTCGTGGAGCTCAGCGACGCCGAGGCGCTGGCCCTGCCCGCCTTCGAGCGCCATCAAGCGGGCGTGATCGTGACGCTCGACGAGACCCGCTCGACCCCGGTCACCAAGCCACTCGGGTTCGAGCAGATCAAGCTGCCCAGCAGTCGCAGGTTCGTCGACGGGCTGACCATCCCCGCGCGAGGTGCTCGAGCGGATGGAGGCGACGACGGCGCCACCGTCGATCCGGCCGCGCCCGGCCCGCTTCGGCGTGGTCGACGACCGCTTCACCGTCCAGGACGGCGGCGGCGGTGTGCTGGCCACCGGGGTGGGCGCGGTCGCCGCCCGCCTCGCCACGCGCGGCGCGGGCAGCAGCGTCCAGCACGCAGCGGACCGCGTGGTGGAGCTGACGGTCTGATGCCGACCCTCCAGTTCTTCGGGTGGTGGCGACCGCCGGGCGCGGCGGCGGTGTCGTCCGGCGGCCTCACGGCCGGTCGCCTCACCGCCCGCCTCACGCTCACCGCGCGCGACGTCGACCAACCGTCGGATGCCGCAACGAGGAACGTCGCGTACGACCTCTTCGGGCCGGGAGACGTCACCGGCCTGGGGCGGGGCGCTGTCGTCCACACCTACCCCTCGCCGGGCGCGGGCAACGTCGAGGTCGAGAAGGCGGTGTACGCCGAGCTCGGCGCGCCGGATCTCCCCTGGCGCCACAGCGTCGCCCTGCCCCAGGGCAAGGCGCTGCGGCCCTGGATCGTGCTGCTGGTCGGCACGCCCGAGGAGATCGAGGTCGCCGGCGCGACCGTGCGGCTCCAGCCGTCCGTGCTCGACGCCCACCCGCTCGCCACCTCCGCGCGAGGCGCGCACGTCGAGGACGACGGCAGCCGCCGGATCGCCCGCCTCATCTCGTCGCGGGCGCTCCTGCCGCGACCGTGACCACGTCGCCGTGGTCGTGCCGGCGTTCACCGCCGCCGGTGCGCCGGCGTGGCCGACCCCGGCCACCGGGCCGGTCGAGCTCCCCGTCTATCACCACTGGGCCTTCCACACCCGGGCGGGCGGGGACTTCGCCGTGATCGCCGGCCGGTTGCAGCTCCGCGACGCGGGGCCCGGCCTCGGTGCGGCCGATGTCGCGTACGGCCCGATCCCGACCGCGGACGCCATGCCCGTCCGGGGCGCGCTCTCCTCCCTGTCTGCTCCGGCCGGCGGTCCGGTGCCGCCCGACGTCCGCGCCGACGTCGAGAGCGCTGACGGCGCCACTCGGAGATGCGGCGCATCCCGTCCTGGGTCTGCCCGACCACGGCGAGCCCTGGCCGCCGGAGCCGTCCCGTCCCGGCCGAACCGGGCTGGCGCGACGAGTTGCGGACCGACTACCGGGCCCGCGCCGTCGCCGGGATCGGGTCGGCCGCGGGCATCACCAACCAGGAGCTGCTGGCGCGGGAGGCAGGGCGGTTGGCCGGCGCCTACGAGGAGGCCGCCGACCGTCTCCGCCGCCTGGCCTTCGGTCTGCTGGCCTCCCGGTCGCTCTGGAAACGCCGGGTCCCGACAGGAGTCGGTCCGCCGGCTCGGCGTGCTCGGACCCGCCCTGCGCGACGTGCGGGCGCCGGACGGTCCGGTGGCCGAGGTGATGGAGCACCCGGACCGGGCGCTCCAGCGAGGGCTGTTCTCCTCGGCCGCGCAGCGGGCCCTGCGCCGCCGGGCCGGCACGAGCACCGGCCCCGACACCGATCGAGCAGCCGACCGCGCCGCCGTGCCGCCGCCCGGACCGGCCGTCGCCGGAGGTCTGGCGTCCGCCCTGCGCGCCGCGGCCGCGGCACCGCCTCGACCCGCGCGCAGCACCCCGGCCGCCGTGCACATGGACTCGTTCGCGGCGGCCGCCAGCCGGCCCCCGATCGACGACGTCCTCGTCGCGTCCCGCGCCCGACGGGCGCCGCCTGCGGCCGGCCACGGCCCGCCTGGCCGCCGCGCTCGACCGGCGTGGGCTCGACAACGACACGGTCGCGTTCATCGACCGCCGGTTGCGCACGGTCGTCGACCGCCTCGACACCGGACAGGCCGTCCCCATCCTGCCCCTCCTCGGCCTGGTCGATCCTCCGGGGCGGCCGTCCCGTGACCGGCTGCAGCGATCTGGCCGCCGCGCTCGATGTCGAGCCGGACTCGGACGACCTGGCGGCGCTCGGGGCCATGGTGGCCCGCCGCCCTGGCCAGCCGGTCAGCGCGGCGTTCGACATCGACCGCGCCGGCACGCAGATCGCGGAGGCGTTCGATCCGACCGTCGCCCGGCCCGCGATCGTCGACCGCGTGCTCGACGGGGTGCTCGACAACGTGGGCTCCGTCGACGCCGACCCGATCGCGCCTGTCGAGCTGAAGCCGGACCTGGACCTGCCCGCCTGGCGGTTCCTGCGCGACGACGATCCCGACTGGTTGCTCCCGGGGGCGGGGACGATCCTCGAGGACTCGGTCGTGGCGCTGACCACCAACCCCGGGTTCGTCGACGCGTTCATGGTCGGGCTGAACGCGCAGGTCGTCGCCGAGCTGCGCTTCCGCAACCACCCGCTGATCCCCGGGTGGACGCCCGTGCGCACGTTCTGGGACCGGGTGAACCTGGCGACGGGCGCAGTGGACGACGACATCGTCGACATCGGCACCTGGCCGGCCGACTCGCCGTTCGGGTCACCCAGCCACCAGACGCCGTCCGCCTCGAGCGCCGACCTCGTCGTCCTCTTCGCCACCCCGCTCTTCCGCGAGTACCCCGGGACCCTGGTCTACCTGGTGCCCGCCCGGCGCAACGCCGACGGCACGATCAACTGGACCGACGATCCCGACTTCGACGCTCGCCAGTTCCCCACGTTCCAGGGTCGCATCTCACCGGACCTCGTCTTCTTCGGCTTCGACCTCGATCCCCACCTCGGCGCGGAGCGGTGGGTCGTGCTGGAAGAGACCGTGACCGGCCGCCGCTTCTTCAACGCCGGAACCCAACCGAGCGCGGCGACCAACGGCGCCGATCTCGCCGCCCAGACCGTCAGCGCGCCGCGCCGGGTCCTGATCCGCGGCGACATCCTGCTCCCGGGCTCGCCATGAGCGCGCCGGAGATCGGCGTGCTGGTCCCCGTCCGCCTGGAGACGCGTTTCGTCCCGCCGACCGGACGCAACCGCCCGTGGCTGCTGCGCGTCCGCGTCGTCCCCGACGCCGTGTCGATCACCAACCACGACGACCGGCCGTCGGCCGTCGAGCTCGACGCCGTGGAGGCGATGTGGGTGGCGACCGGGGGGCGCAACCTCGAGTCGGCGGCGGGGCGCCGCGCCTGGCGCGCGCTGGCCGCGGCGACAGGGGCCGAGCGCGCCGCGTGGCTGGCCCGCACCTTCCCGCCGGTCACCGGCCCCGATGGGCAGATCACGATCCAGCGCCCGGACGAGACCCGCAGCGCCATGCGGGCCCCCCGGCTCATGGGTCTTCCGCCGGCGATGGAGATCTGGATGGCCCGGGGCGGCGCCGCCGCGGTGCCGGTGGCGACGCTGCCGGTGCTGGCCGACGAGATCGACCTCGACCTGGACGACCCGGACCGCACCGACCAGCCGTGGTGGGCATCGTTCGCCGAGGCGCAGCGGGTCGGGCTGGCCGCCGAGATCGACCTCGGCCCGGGCGTGCCCAACGACATCGACGCCCTCTACGTCGTCGGCATCGGCGGTGGCGACCCCGGCCCGTTGCTGACCGCGCAGGCCGACAGTGGCCGCCTCGGCTTGCTCGCTCCTGGCGCGGCCACCAGCTCCGTCGACGGCGAGCCGGCCGTCGCCACGGGCGACACCGACACCTGGCGCCGCCTGGTCCCGGTGGGACCGCGGGCCCAGCCGGGAACAGTCGCCGCGGCGACGGCGCTGACCGGTCGGGCGGGCCTCCGAGGGGTCGTCGGCGGCGACGACGACCACGCGCCGCTCGACCGCGCCTTCGTCCGAGCGCTGTGGCCGGCGCTCTGGGGCCACTCGCTGGCCAACGTGTGGGGCTACTCGACGGACGCCGACCAGCTCGGCCTGTGGGCGGCCGAGAACCTCGTGCCCCAGGGGCCACTGCCGGCGATGCGCGTCGGCGATCAGCCGTACGGGCTCCTGCCCGCCACCTCGCTGCGGCGGTGGCAGGCCGACGACGATGACCCGGCGATCGAGGCGCGGCTGGTGCCGCTCGTGCGCACGCTCGTGAACACGTGGGCGGCGGCCGCCGAACGCCAGGCCGCCCAGCAGCAACGGGACTCGCTCCGCGACCTGGTGCGCAACGCCACCGCCACCCGGTACGCCTGGCGATGGATGCTGCCGACCACGCTGGCCCACGCGGTGTCCTTCCGGTTCGGCCAGGCCACGCCGGCCACCGAGCTGGCCACGTGGTGGTCCGGCCGCGCCGCCGAGACCCCTCGCCTGGACCCCGCGGCCCGCCCGAGCCGGCAGCTGGTCTCGGTGGGTTGGGAGCACCCGGTGGAACTGCCGCTCGCGCAACCCGCGGACCTCCCGGCCGGCACCGACATCGGGACCGGACTGGCCCGGCTGGCCGCGGCGCCGGTCAGCTGCGCTCCTCGCCGCCGGGCCGGCGGAGGGTGGGCGCCCGACGCCCGAATGGGGCACCAGCCTGCTCACCGAGCTGGCGCGGCACTCGCTCGTGGCCACCGCGGCGAACGTGGCCCGGAGCGCCGCGGGCCAGCCCCGCAGCCTGGTCGAGCCCATCAGCCGCGATCGCCGCTCGCTCTCGGAGACCGAGGCCTGGGCGCTTCGCCTGCAGCCCACCGATCTCGTCCGCCGCGGCGACCCGACCGTCGCCGTGCGCCGCAACGTGCTCGAGGGATTGGAGACCCTCGCCACCGCTCCGGTGGCCGACCTCGACCGCGGCCTGCGCGCCGCGCTCGACACCGCGACCAACCGGCTCGACCCGTGGGCGACGGGCATCGCCTGGCGGCGGCTCCAGGCCCTGGCCGACGCTCCCCGCACCCTGGGGGTGTACGGCTGGGTCGACTCCCCGCGCCCGCGGACGTCCGAGCCCGACCACCGCTTCCTGCTGGCCCCGTCCGCGGAGCAGGCGACGGTCGCCGCCATCCTGCGCGACCGCGCGCTGCACGATCCCGACGCCGACCGCTGGCAGCTCGATCTCACCTCCGACGCCATCCGCAGCGCGCTCCGCCTGGCCTCGGAGACGAGAGAGGGGAGCCACCCGTCGGAGTCCCTCGGCCGGATGGTGGAGGGCATCGTGAGTCGCCCCGACGTCATCGACCGGTTGCGCGTCGCCTTCCCGACGATCCGGTTCTTCGCCGGCCCCGCCCTCCTCGTGCGGCGGGTGTGCGACGGCGCCGCGGTCCTGGAGGCCGCCGTCGAGCGCCCGGCCGACCTGAGCCAGCTCGGCGTGCGGCCGGGCCCGCTGGCCGCGCTGGTCGAGCTGGCGACCGCGGTCGACGCCCTCGCCGACCTGCACGTCGCCGAAGCGACGCTCGGCCTGGTCCGCGGCCGTCCGGCCGCCGTGTCCGCGGCGACCATGGCCGCCGCCGGGCAGGCGCCCCCGCCCTCGTTCGAGGTCGTGCGCACCCCCCGATCGGGACGGGTCGTCAACACGGTCGCCCTCGTGGTCCTCCCCGACGCGACGGCCCCGTCCGGCGCCCGTCCGAGCCCCGCCGCGCTCGCGGACCCGGCGGTCGCCGCCTACCTGGACGAACGGGCCGGAGCCCCGGCCGGCCCGGCGTGGACGTGGCAGGCCCTCGATGCGGACGGCGGCCCGGCGGGCACCGTCACCCTGGCCGCCATCGGCCTCCGCCCGTGCGACACCGTCGGCCTGGGCGTCGGGAACCTCCGGGACGTCGCTCTGCGACGTCAGCGGAGCGGCGGCGCTCGGACCGACGGATCCGCCCGGACACGCGACCGTCAGGTCTCTGGCCGCGGCCCTGATCGGACTTCCCGCGGCCCGGGAGGACGTCGGCGCGCCGCCGGACGCCACCAACGCCGCGGTCACCGACCTCGAACGCCGCTACACCGCCGTGCGGAACGCGGCCATCGCCGCGGTGGCCGACGCCCGTGCCGCGCTGGAGCCCACGGCCACCGCGGCCCGCCGGCGCGCCACGCTGGGCCGGCTGGCGCGCTGGGGCATCACGCCGCTGCGGGCCGACGTCCCCGACCCGAACCTGGGAGATCTCGTCGACCGCGTCCGGCGGGCGGCCGACGCGCTCGAGCAGCGCGTCGCCGACGCGCCGGTCACGACGGAAGGCGCAACTGCGGCCGCGCTGGCCTCGGCCATCAGCGCGCTGGTCGCGCCCGAAGGGCCCTGGCCGGTGTTCGCCCGGCTGCCCGCGTCGACGTTCGCCGGTCTGCGGGCCGAGCCGGCGGCGGCCGGCTCCTCGCCCCGCCTCGATCCCGACTGGCTGGAGACGGTGGCGCCGGTCCGCCCGGCGCTGGCCCGCCTCGAGGCGGCGCAGCTCGGCCAACGGCTGGCGACCGGTGGACGGCCGCTGCGGGCGTGGACGAACCGGCCCGGTGACCCGTGGCAGACGGTGGCGCCGCCGGCCTCGGACATCGAGGTCGTGCGGCCGTCGCGCCTGGTGGCCGTGTTCGGGCCGCCGGGCGTGCTGCCCGGCCGCCCCGCGGCGACGACGCCGGGCCGGGTCGCGGTGGCGGTGATCGACCGCTTCGCGGAGACCGTGCCGGACGCGGAGCAGGTCAGCGCGGTCGCCTTCCCGCACGACCTCCCGACGGCGCGGGCGCCCCAGGCCATCCTCCTCGCCGTGCCACCGGTGGTGGACGAGGAGCTCACCCCGGCCGCGCTGGTCGCCATCGTCGAGGAGGTACGGGCGCTGGCGCGGGCGCGGATGGCCGACGTGGCCGAGATGGGCGCGGCGGCCGGGGCCCTGCACCTCGCCGCGATCCCGGCGGCGGGCCGGGCCGGGGTCGAGCTGGGGGCCCGCTGATGCCGTACCGCTTCGACCTCCACCTGCGCCTCGAGGCCGTCCACACGCAGTACGACCTGCGGGCCGTGGGCGACGCGCTGCGGGCCAAGGTCAACGACCCGGTGTGGTTCCTCGGCCGCCAGTGGCAGCTCGGGGAGCACCGGGGCCGGGATGCCGCCTCACCGGCGCTCGTGCACCTGACGGTGACCGAGACCCCGGTCACCGGGCCCACGCCGGCCGCCGACGACGACCCCCGGATCACGCCGCCGGAGGCGATCATCGAGTCCGAGCCGGAGCAGTGGTGGACGATCGGGCGGCGGGTGAGGGTGGGCCGGGCGCTGCGAGCCGCCGTCCCGGCCGATCGACGGCGCGACCCGGCACTGCTGCTCAGCGGGCTCGGCGCCCCGTACGACCAGCTCAACGGCAAGGTGCTGGACGGCCTGGCCCTGTACCGCGCCCGCGCCTCGCTCGGCCTCGGCCCCGCGCTGTTCGCGGCCGAGGGCGTCCCCGTCGTCGAGCCGCCCGACGACTGGCAGCCGGCCGAGCTGGCGTACACCGCGTCGTTCGCCGCCGGTCCTGTGACCCTGACCATCCCCCGCCACGACGGCGGCGACGTCGACTGGTACTCGGCGACGGCCAAGGGCCCGAACCCGCCCGCGCCGACGCCAGCAGTGGTCCGCACGAGCTACCCGACGCGCGTCGCCTACGACGGCGCGCCCAACCCGCGGTGGTGGCAGATCGAGGACCACCGCCACGACCCCGGGGCGGTGGCGCCGCACCGCACGCAGCTGGCCGCGCTCATGCTGATCCACGTCACCGCCTCCCACGGCGACGACTGGTTCACCGCTCCCCTGGTCAGCCCGACGGGCACGCTCGTGGCCGTGACCGGCATGCAGGTCGAGGACGCCATGGGCCTCACCACGACGTGTCGCCCGGCCGACGGCTGGTCGATGTTCCACGTCAGCGGCCGGCGGCCGGGCGAGCTCCTGCTGTGGCCCACCGTGGCCAACCCCCTGACGGCCGCCGTCCCGCTCGACGAGGTGCTCCTCGGGGTCGACGAGGACGCCAACGTGCTCTGGGCCATCGAACAGCGCGTCGATGGCATCGAGCTCGTCGAGCCCCGGCGCCCGCTCCGGATGCACCGGCCCGGCCGGCGAGCTGACCCTGGCGGAGGCACCGGCCGGGCAGGTCGTCGCCACCGCCGCCCGCCGCTACCGCTACCTGCCCTCGACGACGGTGCCGCACCTGTGGCATCCCTACCTGCTGTCGGACGCCGGCAACGTGCGGCGCTTCGTGCAGGGCCGGCTGGCCGACCTCACCGTCCGGCCGGTCGCGCCACGGCCAGGACCGACGAGCCGCCTGCTGCGCGACCCGGCAGCGGGCCCGAGCGACCCGGTGCACCACCTCGCGCCCGCCGCGGTGCCCCGGGCCGGCCTCCACCTCGACCGTCGCTACGTCCTCGGCCGCCGCACGGACGGCCAACCCGTTCTGTGGGTGCAGCGCCGCCGCACCCCGCTGAGCGGGGCGCCGGCCTCGTCGCTGCGGTTCGACGTGCTGGAGGAGCAGCCCGAGATCTCGCCGTGAGCGACAGGCCTCGCAGGCCCGAGCGGCGCGTGGTAGCCAGAGGTCATGGCTGAAGAGCAGGTGCTCCCCTCGTGGGCCGCGACCCCGACCCGCGATGCCATCGTCTCGTTCGTCGAGGCCGTCACCGGCGACGGCCCGGAACACGTCCCGGAGGCCGAACGGATCGCGGTCTTCGACAACGACGGGACGCTGTGGACCGAGAAGCCCATGCCGACCCAGTTGCACTTCATCGTCGGCAAGTGGCGCGAACAGGCGACCGCGGACCCGACGCTGGCCGATCGGCAGCCCTATCTCGCCGCGACCTCGGGTGACGTCGCCTGGCTCGCCGACGCCCTCGACAAGCACTACGCCGGCGACGACACGGACCTCCGGCTCATGGTGAGGGCGATCGTCGGCATCAGTGCCGAGCGCACCGTCGACGACTACGCCTCCGAGATCAGCGAGTTCTTCCGCGTCGAGGAGCACCCTGTGCTGCGCCGGCCCTACGCAGAGACCGTCTACCAGCCGATGGTGGAACTGTTGCAGTACCTGGAGCAGAACGGGTTCACGACGTACATCGTGTCCGCCGGTGATCGGGACTTCATGCGCCCGATGACCGCCGACGCGTACGGCGTCCCGCCCGAGCGAGTCATCGGGTCGGCCATGGGTCTCGTCTACACCGAGGACGAGACCGGCGGCGATGTCCGCTACGCGGCCTCGTTCTCGTTCCTGGCCGACGGACCGGAGAAGCCCACCCGGATCTGGAGCCGCATCGGACGGCGGCCCATCCTCGCTGCCGGGAACGCCAACGGCGATCTCCCGATGCTTCGCTTCGTACAGCGGCACCCCCGTAGCCTCAGCCTCCTCATCCACCACGACGACGACACCGGCCGCGGCGACACCCCGTACGACAAGGGCGCGGAGAAGATCGTGGAAGCCGCATCCTCGGGCGGGTTCGTCACCGTCAGCGTCAAGCATGACTGGACGCAGGTCTTCCCCGGGCCGGCGGGGTGACAAGGAAAGGAGAGGGATCCTCGTGTTGCTCGCTGAAGAGTTCGTGCTCCTCGCCCTCAACCCCGACGGCACCGTGGCCCGCGGCGCGTCGAACCAGCCGTCAGCGGCCGTCGGCGTCACCGGCGCCCTGGTCGCCGAGCTCGCCATCGACGGCCACCTCGACCTCACGGACGGCCGGATCAGGCTGACCGGCACCAGGCCGGCCGACCCGCTGCTCGCGCAGGCTCTCGACAACGTGGCGCCGCACGAAGGCAAACGACTGAAGAGCCGGCTGGGCTCGATCAAGCACGCCGGCTGGTCCGAGGTGGTGGACGCCATGGTCGCGTCCGGGACGCTGGGGCGGGAGAAGGAGGCGCTGCACGCGACCCGCCACCCGGTTCGGGATCCGGCGGCCCACGACGGGCTGCTGGCTCGCGTGCGGGCCGCCGCCACGAGCGACACACGGCTCGACGCCCGGACGGCGGTGCTCCTGGCGCTGTCCGGTCCGTGCCAGATGCTCGAGGTCGTCGCTCCCGCCCGCGCCGATCGGGCCAAGGCGAAGCAGCGCATCGCCCAGGCCGCGGAGCAGGTCGCTGCCGCCGACGCGGTCAAGCACGTCATCGAGGCGACGCAGGCCGCCATCATCGCCAGCACGGCCGTGGTCGTCGTCAGCTCCACCTGACGACCGGCTTGTATCTGACCTCCCCGGTCGCGGCTCTCTCGGGTAGAACTCGGTGCAGGGAGGAGGTCGACGATGACCAGCGCGAATCGGCTCACGCGATCGGTGGCCGTCGCCGCGCTGCTCCTCGTCGCCGCGGCGTGCGGGTCTGAGGAGCAACTCGGCACCGACTCCACCGATGGGTCGGCTGATGTCTCGGCGACCGAGACGGCCGGTTCGGACGGCGGTTCGACCGTCGACGTCACCGTCGATGAGCCGTCGTCGTCGGACGAGACGGCCACGAGCGGATCGACCGTCGCCGGAACGGGATCGACGGTCGATCCGTCGACATCGGACGGCTCGGGTCGGGGGCACGCCGACGACGAAGCCCAAGGGCGGCGGTAGCTCGTCGACCTCGACGCTCTCGAGCCAGACGATCACCGTCTACCCCGTGCCCGGCGGCTGGGTCTACGGCGACACCCGCACGGTCATCGCCACCGCCTCCTCGGGCCTGAGGGTGGGCCTGTCCGCCGGCGGCGCTTGTCAGTTCGCCAACGCCGACCTCGGGCTGCTGAAGGCCACGGGCGTCGGCACGTGCACCGTGACCGCGCGTCAGGACGGCGGCCCCGGGTACCGCGCCGCCACTCCGGTCAGCGTCTCGGCCCAGATCGCCCAGGGTGCCCAGCGGATCGAGGGGTTCGGCGACCGCAGCGTCGAACACCCCCGCACCCCCTTCACCATCCCGCTCAACGCCACCGCGACGAGCGGCGCGGCGGTGCGCTACCGGCTGCTGCCGGATCAGTTCGGCGAGACCAAGTGCGGGCTGAGCGGGAGCTCGCTCCAGGTGCCGCTGTTCGAGGGACTGCCCAGGAACTGCGTCGTCGAGGCGTACGTCGACGGCAGCAACGTCTACACGGCCGCATCCGCACGAGCGACGATCGTCCTCAACCCGACGGTCGTGCGGTTCACCGGCAGGAGCGGCCCGACGGTCGGCCCGACGTCCGCCAGCGCGGCCGTCACCATCAACCGCCGGTGGTCCGGCGTGGAGCACTACGCCGATTGCGGGTCGACATCCGCGTCGCCGGCCGGCGAGTCCGACTCCTACACGGTCACCGTCGAGTACGACCCCGCATTCGGCTCCGGTAGCCCCTGCACACTGACTGTCTCCACGGCCGCGCCGGATGGGGCCGTCACCACGGACACGGCCAACTTCAACTTCACGATCCCGTAGCTTGCCCACGGGCATGGCCGACGTCTTCGTCTCGTATCGCCACAGCGATCACGAACTCGTCGCGCCGATCGCCGAGGGTCTGGAGCTGCGGGATCTCGATGTGTGGTTCGATCGCAGCGACATCCTCTCGGGTGAACGGTGGCGAGAACGGATCACCGAGGGCATCGCACAGGCGGGCGCGGTCGTCGTCGCCGTCGGGCCCGATGGCATCGGTGGGGTCCAGGCCTTCGAGGTGGATCTCGCGCTCGATCGCTCCGTGCTCGACGTCGAGCTCCCGATCATCCCCGTGCTCCTGCCCGGCGCCCGGCTCGACGGCGCCCAGTGGACGCAGCTCGCAACCCGCTCCTATGTCGAGATGGACGGTGCGACCGACGACGACGTCGTCGATCGCATCGCGAACGGCATCCGGGGCCTCGGGGTCGAACACCCGAAGCCCCCCGAGGACACGGACCGCGAGCCCTATCCCGGCCTGCGCCCGTTCACGACAGACGAGGAGGACCTGTACTTCGGGCGGGAGGCCGACATCGACGCCCTGGTGGAGCTGTGCCGCTCACCAGGGCTCACGGCCGTGCTCGGCCCGAGCGGCTCGGGCAAGTCGTCCCTGGTACGCGCCGGCCTGATCCCCCGCCTGCAGACGACCTCCATCGCGTCGCTGCGCCACTGGCGGCCGGTCGTCGTCGATCCGGGCCCGGAGCCGGCGCGCAGCTTCCTCGTCGGGCTCGCCGCCCTCGGCCCGTCACCGCTCGGCCTCCCGCTCCACGCCGTCGAGCAGACGCAGCACGACACGGGGGTGTTCTCGAGTGCGGTCCTGGCCGTCCTGAGCGGTCTCGACGAGCGGACCGGCCTGCTCGTGGTCGTCGACCAGCTCGAGCAGCTCTTCACCAGAGGCCAGGACGAGGCCTCTCGCAAGGCCTTCGGGGACAACCTCTCTGCGCTGGCCGCCCACTGCCCCGACCGCGCCCGCGTCGTCGTCACGCTGCGTTCGGACTACCTGGACCAGCTCGCGGAGCTGCCGGCGCTCGCCCGAGCGATCGGCGCCCGCCACCACCTCCTGGCGCCGATCGACGGGGATGGTCTGCGCGACGTGATCCAACAGCCCGCGTGGCACTGCGGCATCGCGCTCGAACCCCGGCTGGTGGACGAGATCGCGCTGGACGTCGAGAACCAGCCGAACGCCTTGCCGCTGCTCTCGGTGGCGCTCCAGGAGATGTGGCGCAAGCGTCAGGGCGACCGGCTGACGCTCAAGGCCTACGTCGAGGGCGGTCGCGTGACGGGAGCGCTGGCCGAGCTGGCGGAGGCGTCGATCCGGCCGCTGCTGCCCGACCAGGAACCGCTCGTGCGGTCCACGCTCCTCCGGCTCGTCGCCTTCCCACCGGGCGCGCCGGCAGTGCGCCGGAAGCGTCGGGCCGAGGACCTCGCCGGGCACGGCGGTGACAGGCAGGCGGTGCTGGACCTGCTCGGCGGGCTGACCGAGAGCCGCCTGCTCGTGGGCGATCAGGACGGCGTCGAGTTCGCGCACGACGCCGTCCTCAACACGTGGCCCCGGCTGCACGACTGGGTGCTGACGGCACGAGCCGATGAGGAGGCACGACAGCGGGTCGAGGGCGCGACGGCCGAGTGGTTGGGGTCAGACCGGTCCGTCGCCCACCTGGCCACGGCGGGGATGGTCGCCGAGCTCACACCGCTGGTCGAGAGCGGGCGGCTCCTGCTCACCGACACGGAGCAGGAGTACCTGCGCGAGAGCTCGCGCCGGCTGCGGCGGGCGAAGCAACGCCGTTGGATGGCCGTGGCGACGGCCGCCGTGGCGGCGGTGGCCGTCGGTCTGGTCGGCGTGCTGTGGCGCCGGACGAGCGACCAGGCCGACCGGAACCGGGTGGCGGTCGCCCGCGAACTGGGCGAGCAGTCGATCCGGGCGGCCTCCGATCGGCCGGACCTCGGCCTCCGGCTGGCGACCACGGCCTACGCCCGGTCCCAGCACCCGGCGGTGCGTTCCGCGCTGGCGACGACGCTCACGCAGCCGGCGCCGCTCGTCGGGACGTGGGCGCCCACGGACGGCACGATCACCGCCGCGGCCGTCGCGCCGGGCGGGAACGAGGTGCTCGTCGGCACGGCGGACGGCGAGCTGCTGGCCTGCGACAGCGTGCAACGGACCTGTGCCGCCAGGCCCGAATCACCGCTACCCGGCGTGCCCGCCGTCATCACGGAGGCCGGCGGCTCCATCGCCGTCGTCACGGCCGACGGCACATTGCTGGCCGGCCCGGCGGAAGGCCAGCTGATCGCTGCGCCCTCGAACGAGCCCGTCCGCCTCGCGAGCCTCGATCAGCAAGGGCAATTGATCGTCGATGCCACCGAGGGCGGCGTGGTGGAGGTCCGGAACCTCGGCAGCGGCGGCTTCGCCCTCGGGCAGGTCACCGGTACCCCGAGCGCCGTCGCGGTGTCGGCACGGCGAGGGCTGGCGCTCGGTGCGGGCTCGCAGCGGTTCGGGTTCACGCTGTGGGACATCGGGGACGGTGCCATGGTCGCCGACGTCTCGTCCGGTGACGTGCTCGGCATCGTGTACGCGGCCGCGTTCGACGAGTCCGGCGACCGCCTCGTGGTCAGCGACGGCTCGACCGGGGATCTGCTCGTCTGGTCCGTGGACGCACTCGTGAACGGCACCGACGAGCGGCCGCTCCGTCTCCCGGGCGGTGACCGTGCCGTCCTGGGCCTGGCCGTCACCGGTGACCGGGTCGTCGCCGTGGACGAGGGGGGCGTCGTCAGGCAGTTCAACCTCGCGAACGGCCGCCCGACGGGCGCACCCATGACGGCACTGGCACCGCTCGGGGAGCGACCGGCAACGATGATCGCGGCGGGCGCTCGTGACGGCGACGGGCGGATCGTCGCCGTACGGACTGACGGCGTCGTCGAATGGGACGGGCTCGGTCGTTCCGGGCTCAACCAGGGTCGCACGGACATCGAGGCGCTGGCCGTGGTGGCCGCCACCCCCGCTGACGATCAGATCTTCGCCATCTCCGCCGACGGAGCACTCCACACCCTGGACGGAGACGGCGCAGTCGTGGCGATGGTCGAGGGAGGCGTGGCCGAGCCGACCAGCGCTCTGGTCCTGGCCCCGGACCGTGTCGCCGTCGGCGGCAGCGGCCTCGCCGTCGTCGATCCACGGACCGGCGAGCGCCTGGCGGAGCGCACGGATCTCGACGTCGTGGCCCTCGCCCGGGCAGGAGGATCCGACGCAGGAAAGCTCGCCGCGGCGACGAGTGACGGTGGCGTGGTGCTGCTCGACCCCGGGGACCTCTCGACCGTCGGGGGGCCCGTCCAGGCCACGGGCGATCCCATCACCGACCTGACCGTCTCGCCCGACGGCGGCACCATCGCCGTCGGCACGACCGGTGGACGCACGAGGGATGTCGTCACGGTCGACGTCGAGAGCGCCGAGGTGCGAACGCTGGAGGGGCACGGCGCCGAGGTGAGCGGGGTCGCGTTCAGCCCCGACGGCAGCCTGCTGGCGACGGGCAGCGACGATCGATCGATCATCCTCTGGACGACGGCCGACTGGAGCCCTTCGGCCGTGCTCGCCGGCCACGAGGACCGGGTACGGCAACTCGCCTTCACCGCCGACGGCAGCATGCTGCTCTCGGTGAGCGACGACGGGACGATGCGCTGGTGGGACGTCGGCGAAGGCGCGCCGATCGGTCTGCCGCTGCGGACCGAGGGATCCCGCCTGCTCGACGTCCAGACCGCCGCCCACGCCGCGGTGACGCACGACGGAGCGACGGTCTCGACCTGGCTGACGGACCCGACGGCGTGGGTGAGGATCGCGTGCGAGATCTCGTCGCGTCCGCTCACGGACGTCGAGCGGGAGGCGTTCCTGGACGGTGCCGAAGCACCGTGCCCGAACTAGCACCGGCTAGTCGAGGGACGACCAGAAGGCGTCGACCATCGCGTTGAAGGCCTCGGGACTCTCCTGGAACGGCTGGTGGGCCTCGCCGGGCAGCACGACGAACGACGTGCCCGGGATCCCTTCGGCGACCACCCGCCCGTAGCGGGGCGGCGTCACGATGTCGATCTCGCCCGCCACCACCATCGTCGGGACGGTGATCTCGTGGAGTCGATCGAGCGTGTCGTGCTGCTTCCACGCCTCGAGCTGGCGGATGAACGCCTCCGGCGACTGCGGGAACGGGAACGACATGGCGTCCTCGATGATCGCGTCGACCATCCCGTTCTCGTGGGCCCGTGGCGTGTAGATCCAGAGCAGGAACGACTCGAGCATGCTCCGTTCGCTCGGTGCCACCTCGGGCAACCAGGTCCACGCCTCCATGGCACGTCGCAGATAGGCGTCGGGCCGGGCCCACGTGCTGACGAGGACGAGGCTGCGGACGAGGTCCGGATGGCGGAGGGCCAGGTGCTGGGCCGTGGCGGCGCCACCGGAGAACCCGGCGACGTGGGCCCGCTCGATGCCCGCTGCCCGCAGGAGCGCAGCGGCGTCGTCGGCCATGTCGGTGACGCTGAAGCCGTCCGGCGGCATGGGGGAACGGCCGGCGCCGCGGTTGTCGAAGGCGGTGAGGCGGTACTGGTCGGCCAGTCCGTCGAGCTGGAAGGTCCAGGCCTCCGCGGGGTCGCTCAGGCCGGCGATGAGGAGGACATCCGGTCCGCTCCCTCGCTGGTCGACCCACAGCTCGACGTCGCCGACATCGAGCAGCCCTGGCTTCATGATGGGCCCCATGGTGAGATCGGTGGTGGGGTCGGTGGTCCTCATGGTGGTCATGGTGTGGCTCCTGTGCGGGGCGCCCTCGGGTGGGGCGACACGCACTCCCGGCGTGACGAAGGGCCTCACACCGTGAGAACGCCCTCGCGCTCAGCTGCGCCAGACCACGGGATGCTCCGGTCGGTAGACGCAGTACGTGCCGGTCATGACCGAAGCCTCGAGATGGCGGCCCAGGTCGGGATGGGCGGTGCCCAAGCGCCGGATCGTCGAGCGCAGACGCTGCGTGACCGCCGAGCGGGCGCGCTCGGCCGAGCTGCCGCTGCGTCGGGTGCGGCTGCCGAGCCCAAACGCCGCGGTGAGGTGGTCCACCAGCGTGTCGAGCTCGACGCGGGCCCGATCGGCCCGGGTGTAGTCGTTGTCGGCCTCGGCGTCATCGATGTCCCGCTGCAGTTCGCGGATGCGGTCCTCGTACTGGCGGCGCGCCGTCTGGTCGAGCACCTCACCGGTCGAGGCCTGCTCGACGCTGCCACCCATCAGCTCGAGGCAGTGCACCTCGCGGCCGGGCGCGGCGAGCAGCCGCGCCAGGTCGGCAACGCCCTTGGACGCCTTGGCGTGCACGGTCTGCCCGGCGAAGTCGAGCTCCCAGTAGTCACCGTGGTCGACGAGCCTCGCCTCGATCGGCCCGGGTGACGCGGCCGCTGGCGGCGCTGGCCGCGTCGGCGGCTCAGGCGGCTCAGGGCAACGGGCAGGGGCCTCAGCGAGGTAGTCGCGCAGCTCGCGGCGGGCCAGCACGATGGCGTCCCGCCGGCTCAACGGCTGAGCGCCACCTTCCGGAAGCTTCTCCTCCAGCCTGTCGATCGTGCCCCCGGTCAGCCCAATGATCGGGAGCGTCACGGCCGTCGCGGCGAGGGCCGGCCACGCCGGGGAGCCGATCTCGCGCAGGAGCTCGACGGTGGTGTGCAACGCGCCTCCGGCGGCGGCGACGCCGTCCCTCGCCACGATTCCGTCGAACAACTCGGTCAGCGCTTCGGCGGCGTCACGCGGGCGGCCCGCGCGGATCGAGCCCCAGGCCAGCGAGCGCAGGTTCAGGCTGATGGCGGCCGGATAGTCGATGCGCCGCGCCGCCTCGAGCGCGGCGTGGACCTCGGCGAACCCGCTCGGGGTGTCCTGACGCAGGTGGAAGAGGGCGAGGAACGACTGGGCCCACACCTCGTTCACCGCGGAGCCGGCAGCGGCCGCCTCACGGCGGGCCGATTCGGCCAGTTCGATGGCCGGCTCGAGACCGACGTCGTCGGCCATGAGTTGGGCGCGGCTGACGTCGGCCTCGAGGGCCAGACCGACCAGACCACGCTCCCGGGCCCGCGCCGAGACGTCGGCGAACAGCCGCATGGCGAGCGGTCGATCGTCCAGAGCCCTTGCCGCGTAGGCCATGGCCCGCCGCAGCGTGACCGGCGCCGTGCCCGACGCTCCGATCGCGTCGAGGGTCCGCTCGGCGAGTGCATAGGCGCCACCGGGATCGCCGAGCACCACGCGTGCCGTCGCCGCCGTCGCCACCGCATCGGCCGCGAACGGGCTCTTGGGGTCGGGCCAGCGTTCGACCGTCTGCGCGGAGAGCGAGGCGATCTCGTCGGTGTGGCCATGGTGCACGAGACCCCAGAGCACCGCACACAGCAGCAGGGGCCGGGTGCCGTCGGCGTCGTGGGCGAGGCACCAGCGCAGCGCGCTGGCGATGTCGTCGTACATCGAGCGCAGGCGACCGACGATCGAGGTGTCCCAGCTCCGGGCGCCCTCGGCGATGATCTCGGCCGCCGCTGCCGCGACGTGATCGGCCAGCCGGTCGCGGGCCTCGTCGAGGACACCCTGCTCCTCCAGTCGACGGACGGCGAACGCGCGCACGGTCTCGAGCAAGCGGAACGAGGTGGACCCGGCGCGAGCCTCGGTGGAGACGAGTGACGAGTCGACGAGGAACTGAAGGGCGTCGTCGGCCTCCTTCCGGTCGAGCCCGACGTCCGAGCCGACGGCGTCGACCATCTCGGCCCCGAACGGGCCGGCGAACACGCCGAGGCGATCGAACAGGGCGGCGACGCCGGCGGGCAGGAGCCGGTACGACCACTCGATCGTCGCTGAGAGGCTGCGGTGCCGCTGATCGCCCCGGAACCGCGGCCGGGCGAGGACGTCGACACCTTCGCCCAGCCGCCGGAGGACCTCAGCGGGCTGCATCGAGCGGGTCTGCGCGGCGGCCAGCTCCAGCGCGAGGGGTAGGCCGTCGAGCCGCCGGCAGAGGACGGCGACCGCCTCCAGCTGGTCGTCGGGGATCGTCGCGCCGGCATCGCGGGCCCGCTCGAGGAAGAGGCGCACGGAGTCGTTGTCCAGGTCGGCGGTGTTCGCTCCGGGCACGCCGAGGGGGCTGAGCACGACGAGCGACTCGGCCGGCAGGTCGAGTGGGGAGCGGCTGGTGGCCAGAACCGTGGGCGAACGGCACGCGGCCAGCAACGCCTCGATGGCGTCCGCCGCCGCCGAAGTGACGTGCTCGCAGTTGTCGATCACGACCAGGGCCGGCTGCTCCGATGGCGAACAGAGCAGGGCCTCGAACGAACTGAACCCGAGCTGCCCGGCCAACGCTCCTCCGACGGCGTCGGGCTCGTCGATGCGGGTCAGGTCCACGACGTGGGCGCCGAGCTCGTAGCGAGGGGCGACCTGTTCGGACACCGCGAACGCAAGGGCCGTCTTGCCGATGCCGGCAGGACCGATGATCGTCACCAGCCGGCGGTCGGCCAACCGGTCAATGACCTCGCTCACCTCCTGCGCCCGGCCGATCAGCTCCACCGGAGCCCCCTCGTCACGGTGTGAGACGTTATCTACCGCCTCTCCGGTGTCACCGAAGCCCAAGACCGAACGGAGAGACCCATGTCCAAGTACCGCCACCACCTGCCGCAGCTCGACGCCGCCACGTTCCTCAGCCGACGGCGGCATCGAGACGACCCTGATCTTCCACGACGGGTTCGAGCTGCCCGACTTCGCCGCCTTCGCGCTGCTGGCCGACCCGGCGCGGGCGCGCCGCGCTGCACCGCTACTTCGACTCGTACGCCGCCGTCGCCAACCGCGACGGGGTCGGCATCGTCCTGGAGACGCCCACCTGGCGGGCCAACGCCGACTGGGGCGCCCGTGCCGGCTACGGCGTGGAGGCGCTGGAGGCGGTCAACCGCGATGCCGTCGACCTGCTGGTCGAGGTCCGTGCCCGGCACGAGACGGCCTCCACACCGGTCGTCATCAGCGGCTGCATCGGGCCGCGCGGCGACGGCTACCAGGTCGGCGCCACCATGACCGCCGACGAAGCCCGCAACTACCACGCCCTCCAGACGCGGGCGTTCGCGGCCTCGGAGGCCGACCTCGTCACGGCGATCACCATGACCTACGTCGAGGAGGCGATCGGCGTCACCGAGGCCGCAAGGTCGGCCGGGATGCCGGTCGTCATCTCGTTCACGGTCGAGACCGACGGCCTCCTGCCCTCGGGCCAGCCGCTCGGCGAGGCGATCGAGGCGGTCGACGCCGCCACCGGCGCCTACCCCGCCTACTACATGGTCAACTGCGCCCACCCGACGCACTTCGCGTCCGTCTTCGACGGCTCGCCCGCATGGACGGCACGCATCAGCGGCGTGCGCGCCAACGCGTCGAAGCTGAGCCACGCCGAACTGGACGAGGCTGAGGTGCTGGACGCGGGTGACCCGGCCGAACTGGCCGAGCACTACGTCGAACTGCGCGCCGCGCTCCCGGAGCTGCGCGTGCTCGGCGGCTGCTGCGGCACCGACCACCGCCACATCGACGCCATCAGCCAGAGCTGCCGCCTGCCGTCCGCGACGGTCTGACGGACGGCGTGACCCGGAGGCTCCGCCCGAGCGCTTAGCCTCCGGGTCGCTCCCACGACTTGGAGGACACATGAGCCGCATGCGCTTCGGGATATTCATGGCGCCGTTCCATCCCGCCGGCGAGAACCCGACCCTGCTGATCGACCAGGATCTCGACCTGGTCACCCACCTCGACCGCCTGGGCTACGACGAGGCGTGGATCGGGGAGCACCACTCGGCGGGGAGCGAGACCATCGCGTCGCCGGAGATCTTCATCGCCGCGGCGGGTGAGCGCACCAGCCACATCAAGCTCGGGACCGGGGTTGTCAGCGCCAGCTACCACAACCCGCTGTGGGTGGCGGAGCGGGCGGTGCAGCTCGACCACATGCTGAAGGGTCGGTTCATGCTCGGCCTCGGCCCCGGTGCGCTGCCCAGCGACGCGGCCATGATCGGCCTCGACATGCCGACCACCCGTGAGCTGCTCGAGGACGCCGTGGACGTCATCACCCGGCTGATGACGAGCGACGAGCCGGTCACGTTCTCCAATGACCGGTGGGACATCATCGATGCCCGTCTCCACCTCCGGCCCTACACCTACCCCCACCCGGAGATCGCCATCGCCGCCGTCGCGTCGCCGGCCGGCCCGAGGCTGGCCGGCCGCTACGGGCACGGTCTGCTGTCGGTCGGGGCGACCACGGCGGCAGGGTTCGACGTCCTGGGCCTGCACTGGGACGTGATGGAAGAGCGCGCCGCCCACTACGGAGCCACCGTCGACCGCGACCGGTGGCGCCTGGTCGGGCTGATGCACATCGCCGAGACCCGCGAGCAGGCGTACGCAGACGTGGCTCACGGCATCGAGTCGTGGTTCGACTACTTCCAACACACCGCGGCGTTCCCGCAGATGGCGGTCGGCGAGGGCACGAACGTCAAGGAGTTCATCGACTTCGTCAACGAGAGCGGTGTCGGCTCCATCGGCACCCCAGACGACGCCATCGAGCAGATCGACCGCCTCTGGAAGCAGTCCAACGGCGGATTCGGGGCCTACCTGCAGCTCGCCCACGACTGGGCCAACCCCGCCGCGAAGTGGCGCAGCTTCGAGCTCTTCACCCGCCACGTCGCCCCGCGGTTCCAGGGCCAGTACGACTCCACGGTCAACGCCAAGGCCCGCGCCCGCGCCGCCCGACCCGAGCTGGTCGAGAGCAACCTCAAGGCCGTCGAGTCGGCGACCGCCAAGTACCAGGCGGAGCTGACGGAGAAGGAGAGCTCGGGTTAGCGGCGGTCGGGAAGACGAGGCGACTCGAGCAGCCGGTCCACGATCTTCTCGGCCGCCCGCTGGTCGAGACCGCCCAGCTTCAGGCGCTTGTCCCGGCTCGTGGCGCCGGACAGGACGACCACGTCGGCCCGCTTCAGGTTGAACTCCTTCGCCACCAGGTCCACGACAGCATCGTTGGCCCGGTCGCCGGTCGGCGGGGCCGCCACACGCAGCTTGAGCGCCTCGCCGTGACGCCCCATGACCTCGGTGCGTCCCGCGCCGGGCTGGACGTGGACCGCGAGCGTCACCTTGCCGTTGGCGGTTTCGAGCTCAGGATGATCAGACATGGGCGCTCCTCGGGGACAGGATCAGTCTGGCCCATCCACTGCCGTACACCCTCCTGGCCGGAGGTGTCAGCCACGATGGCCGTTCCGGCTCGCCGTCAGCGCGAACGAGGATCGACGCTCTGTTGCTGCTCACCGATGGACGGTGACGGCTGACCCGACCCCTGTTGGAGCTCCCGATCGTCGGTCGTCCCAGTGGATTGGGGCGACGCCAGCGGGGCAGAGGCGGAGCTCGGGGCGCGCTCGCCCGTCGCTGTCTTCGGTCGGCGGAGCCACCAGGTCGGCATCCGGCTTGAGCTGTTCGGCCGAGGTCTTTCGAGCGATGGCCTCGGCCTCGGCGTCTGCCGCCTGGCGAGGATCGATCACGACCTTGATCGAGTTCTGCTCGCCGAGGTCGTTGGACTCGTATTCGTCCGCCGCCCAGTCGTTCTCCCACCGTTCCCCGTCGATGACATAGCGGAACCGGTGGCGGCCCGGTGGCAGCGGAACTGTGGTGCGCCAGGCCCCCTGGTTGTCGGCCAGCAACGGGTTGGCGGTCGGCGACCAGTCGTTGAAATCTCCGGCCACCGCCACGCTCCGAGCCTCGATGTCAGCTGGAATCGTGAACTCGACGTCCACGAATGCGCTGCGTTCCTGTTCGGTCCCCACGAGCCACCTCCTTGAAGGCTTCCGATGCACTACCCGCGAGGTCGCCCGTCGAACCGTCGGCACACGCTGAATCGTGGTGGGCTGATCGGACGCCGACCGATGAGTCAGCCCTCGCGGCCTCGTCGAACACAGCATGACCGTCGACCTCGGCCCTGCGGCGCGGCAGATGGCGGACCTCGTCCGTTCCACGCCTGACGAGCTCCTCGCTGCGCCCACCCCGTGCACCACCTACAGCGTGGGCGACCTGCTCGACCACATCGGGGGGTTGGCCAAGGCCTTCACCTTCGCGGCGACGAAGGAGTCGCTGGGCATGCCCGACCAGACGGCCTCTGGCGACGGCTCACGGTTGGAGGCGAACTGGCGAGCCACGATCTCCGCCGACGTCATCGCGCTGGCGGCGGCCTGGGAGGACCCGACCGCCTGGACCGGGATGACGAAGGCCGGCCCGATCGAGATGCCAGGGGAGATCGCGGGCCTGGTGGCGCTCGATGAGGTGGTCGTGCACGGCTGGGACCTCGCGGTCGCCACTGGTCAGGAGTTCAGCGCCGACGAGACGACCCTCGATGGGGCTCGAACGTTCCTCGAGATGTTCTCGGGGCCGGGCACGGAGGACGATCGTGGGGACGCGTTCGGGCCGGAACGGCCGGTCCCCGCCTCTGCTCCTCTCCTCGACCGGGTCCTGGGAATGGCCGGCCGCGACAGCAGCTGGCGACCATGACGATGTGCGGTCAGTCGATCCAGTAGCGCCGCTTCGGTGGCCCATCGAAGCCCTCGACCAGCGAGTCGAACACCCCGCCGCAGCGCTCGATGACGGTGGCCGATCCGACGTTGTCGTCGTCGCACGTCACGAGCACCCGATCGACGCCGAGGGACCTGGCGATGACGAGGCTCATCCGCAGCATCTCGGTCGCGTACCCGCGGCGCCGGTGGTCGGCGACGACGCCGTAGCCGATGTGGCCACCCTCGCGAGTCAGGAACTCGTTCAGCTCGTGCCGGATGGAGCTGCGGCCGACGATCTGGCCGCCGACATCGGCGACGAGGAACGTGGACGGAACCTGTCCGGACGGCAGGTCGATCCCACGACGTTGGCGATCGAGCTGGCCGAGATAGGTCGTCCACTCCATGCCCGGCTCGTAGTAGAGCCCGAACAAGAAGTCATCGGCCGCCATCGACTGGTGAGCCGCCACGAACGAGGCCTCATCCCCGGTGCGGAGCGGTCGGAGGCGCAGCGCACCAGCCATCGCGTCACCGTACGTACGGACGTGGGCGCGCTCCTAGGGAGTTGCGAGCCGGGAGGCAGGAGGCCCTCAGCGGGCATCGAGCGCGAGGAGAAGGAGCACGAGCGACAGCGTGCAGGCCAGTGCCCGCAGGTGGTTCGCCGGCACCCACTCGCGTAGGTAGCGGGCCCACTCGCCGTCGCCTTCGGGCGTGCCGCGGCTGACGGACTCCAGGGCGTTGTTGCGCGGAACGTGGTACGCCGCGGTCAGCACGAGGCCGCCGGCGAAGGCGAGCAGCCCACCGGCCAGGCGGAGCTCGGCGCCGGTCTGATCCCAGGTCCAGGCCGAGCTCACGGCGAGAGCGGCGCCGGCGAGCCCGGAAGCGAGGAAGGTGACGAGGAAGAGCGGGTTGAGGATGGCCCGGTTGATGCGCTGCATCGCCTCCAGGCCCGATCCGCTGTCCAGCCGGGCGAGAGCGGGCATGACAGCGGTGGCGAAGGCGAAGTACAGGCCGGCCATCAGTCCGGTCGTGAGCGCGCCGACGATCGTGAGGATGCGGAGCCAGGTCTCCATGGTCACCAGGCCACCGAGCCAGAGGCGCTGAGCGGGTCGGCCGCCAACTCGGCCTCGGACACGCCGATGCCGTAGACGGCGACCCGCCGCCCAGGCGTGATGCGCACGAAGCACGTGTCCGGTCGCTCGAGCTCGCCATGGGACGTGATGGCAGCGAGGCGGCCGCTGGCGATCAGCGATGTGATCTCCGGGTCATCGGGCGCAACGAGCGCTGCCCTGGCCTGCAGGCTGATCGTGTTCGGTGGTGCGCCCGGCGCCGCGGCGACCGGGACGCACACGGCGACGTTCGGGTTGGCGGCGATGTTGCGCGCCTTGCGGCTGGCCCGGTCGGTGTGCACGTACAGGTCGCGGTCGACCAGCGTGTACAGCACACCGGCCACGTGCGGGAGGCGCTCGGCCGACGTGGTCGCCAGCGTGCAGAACCAGTTGGCGGCCAGGGCCTCGCGAACGGCGGTCTGACGAGGATCGATCGAAGACATGGTCGAGGACACAGTTGCTCCTTCGGTGATATTGTGCAGGTTACCTTCCTAAGTGTGCAGGAAGCCTGCACGATGTGTCAACCGATCTCGAGGAGCCGCATGTCACGTGGAGCACGAGAGCCTGCGGAGACCGAGCGGGTCATCACCCTCATCTCGCTCGTTCGCCGCACGGGTCAGTTGATGGTCGAGGAGATCACGACCCGCATGGAGGCCGCCGGGTTCCCCGATTCGCCGCCCACGTTCCACCCGATCTTCGAGAACCTCGACCCTGGTGGGACCCGCCTGACGACCCTGGCCACGAGGACCGGGCTGACCCACCAGTCCGTCGGGGAGGTGGTCGACCAGCTCGTGCGGCGGGGCTTCGTCGAGCGGGTGCCCGACCCCGAGGACGGCCGGGCCCGGTTGGTCGTGCTCACCGACGCCGGCAAGGACCTCGTGCGGGCGGCAGTACGCGTCATCGCGAGCATCGAGCAGGAATGGACGGCGCGCTGGGAGGCCGCCGGCCTGCGCGGCGACGTGCGGACCGCGCTGGCCGCCGCCCTGCCCGAGCCGGTCAGCCGGTGCTGGCTGACACCGCTTCCGCCACGCACCAGTCCGGCGTCGCGGGACCTTGGTCTCTAGTGAGATCCCCGCGCGAAGCGACGCTCGTTGCGAGGTGAGAGCCATGGATGTCAACGAGATTCCTGCTGGTCTGTCGGTGTGGGAGCGCGAGGTCTACCAACTCCTGGTGGAGCACGTCACCACGGAGGCGGAGGTGCTGAGCGGGTACGACGAGCTCATCGAACGCTCGAGCGACCACGTGAGGTTCCTACTGGAACTGATCGCGGAGGACGAGGCCCGGCACCACGCCGTCTATGAGCGGTGGGTCAAGTCCTTCGAGGGACTCGCCTCGTTCGACGAGCCGGAGGACGGGCTGCCGAACCTGGCGCGCGAAGCCGAGCCCGAGCAACTCATCCCCGAGCTCGAGAGGTGGCTGGCCTTCGAGCAGCAGGATGCCAAGGAGCTCAAGGACCTGGAGAAGCGGTTCAAGGACTACCGCCGGACCACGATCTGGCCGCTGCTGACCGAGCTCATGGCGCTCGACACCCAGAAGCACATGCGCATCCTCGAGTTCCTGCTCCGCCACGCGAAGCAGACGGCCCGCGCCGGCTCCTGACGACGGGAGTCGAATCAGCCGAACGCCATGCCTTCGGTCGATTCGGACGGCGCAGGGTCCGGCAGGCGCATCATGCGGAGGGAGACGACGAACCCGAGAAGACCGGCGAGCGACAGGGATGAGCAGCGCCACCTGGAGGGCGCGAGGTCTGGCGTCGGTGTTGATGCGGATGATCTCGTCCTGGATCGGCTTCGGGTTGGCCGGCTAGCTGCGCCTCGAGCTGCGTGTTGCTCATCACCTCGGCGTCCTCTTCGAGCGCGTCGGCAACCTGTCTGCTGCGTCGGCCGGCGGCAGGACGGCGCTGTCCTCGGCCATGTTCGTGAACGTGAGTGACAGCGTGGCCAGCATGATCGCCCCGGAGAACGCCAACCCGAACGACAGGCCGAACGATCCGCGCCGCCGAGTTCACTCCGGCGGCCTCGCTGACCCGCTCCTCGGAGATCGGGGACAGCGTGTAGTTGTTGAGCTGGGACACCAGCAGACCCAGGCCCGAGCCCGCGATCAGCAGCGGGACGAAGAGGTACCACCCCGAGTCGGCGCGGGGCACGATCGGCGATCAACAGCACCGATCCCGACGATCAGCAGCGCGAACCCGAGCCGGATGATGCTGCTCGGCCGCCGCTGCCCCGCCTTCTTGCCAGCGAGCAGGGCGACCCCGAACATGCTCAACGACAGCGGCGCCAGCGACAGGCCCGCCTCCATGGCGTTGTACTCGAGCACCATCTGCAGGTAGATCGGCAACGCGATCATCATTCCGCCGAGAGCGATCTGCTGCAGCGTCTGGCCGGAGATCCCGAACCTGAAGAGAGGCGCTCGGAACAGATCCGGATCGATGCAGCGTCGGCCTTGCCCTCACGCTTGCGCCGCACCAGCCAGAAAGCGAGCGCGGCCAGCGCCACTGCGCCCATCGACCAGGAGCGCGGCGACGGCCTCGCCGCCCTCCTGCCACACCAGGATGCCCAGCACGATGCCACCCATGCCGAGGACGGAGAACACCGCACCGACGACGTCGACACGGCGCGACCCGGTGTAGGGCACGTCGCGGACCAGCCTGATCCCGCACAGCACGATGACGATGATCAGGTCCTCGAGGAGGAAGGCGATGCGCCACGACAGGTACGTGGTGATGAACCCGCCGATCAGCGGGCCCGACCGCCGCCGCGATCGCCGCCGCCGCACCGACCAGCGCGTAGGCCTGCTTCTGCGCCGCTCCTTCGAAGTTGCCGTGAATCAGGGACTGCATGGCCGGCAACAGCAGCGACGCTCCCAAGCCCGCCGACGATCGCCCAGAAGACGATGATCGCCGTCAGGCCCTGGGCCAGCGCCATCGCCAACGCGCCGACCGCATAGCCGAGCAGACCCAGCACGTAGGCCCGCTTCCGCCCGATCAGATCGCCGACCTTGCTGCCGATCAGGATGAACGCCGCCGACACCAGCGCCTCGAGCGCGATCGCCGACTGCACACCGCTCACAGTCGTGTCGAGATCCTCGAACGACCGACGCGATCGACACGTTCATCAGGGAGGTGTCGACCACGAGCACGAACATGGCCATCGCCAGCAGGACCGCCAACCGGCGATCGCCCCCGCTCACTTCAGGTTCCGGCTCGTGCATAGTTGTACCAGCGACTGTACGACTTCAGATCAGTGCCGAAGCATGGTGTCGAGGGCTGGCGCCGCTGCCGGCCCGGGTCGTGCTCGAGGTGGTGTTCGGGTGCTGGTCCGCCGCCCTCCGGGCGGGGCGTAGCGTGCTGCTACCGCCGTGCACTGTTCGCGGTGGTGGAGGACAGCATGGACCACGCGATCTTGAGCGGACAGCGCTGATGCCGAAGCTCACCGAAGAGGCGACTGCCCAAGCGTTCGGTGCCTCGGGGAAGAAGTGGGCGCTCGTCGTCGTCGCCTTCCTCGCAGGAGCAGTCGTCGTGTTGAGACTGCAGCGGCGCCCCGAGGAGAAGGAGTTCGACGCCAGGCCCGATGGCGCCACCGATGCGGCGACCTATGAGCCCCCGTCGGACGACGCCGAGTCCGGCGAATCGTTGCGAACCAAGATGCAGAGCTCCAATCAGAAGGTGCGGGAGGACCTGCAACGCTGGGCGCAGCTCCCGATGAAGCGATTGCGCTCCGGGGGCGATGCCGGCGGCTCGCCGCCGTAATCCTGGAACTAGGGCGCCGAGCCGCACACCTGGGACGAGAAGGGGCCCTCGAGTCCGCTCGTGGACACCGCCGACACGACGTAGCAGCGATTCGGAGGCTGGAGCGTCGGCCACGGCCAGTAGTCAGGGGCATCGACGATGCCGAGGCGTCCGGGCTCGAGCGTGCCGAGGGCCTCGTCGGTCACGACGCCGAGGAGCCAGAACTGCCCCGGCAGCCTGTTCTCGTACACGCGGAAGTGGGCGACGCCTACCGCGGCCGGCAGCGGATCCCAGGTGACGACGACCTCGCCGCTGCCGCCGCCCGGCCCGGCCCTGACGCCGGCAGGCGCGGGAGGTGGACCATTCGTGGAGCCGCCAGGCGGCACGCAGCCGGTGGCGAACAGGGCGGCGGCGACGGCGGCGAGCAAGGGCCAACGCTTCATGGGTCTCTCCTAGGTGGATCAGCGTGTGAGCACGACCTTCAGGCGCCAGTCTCGCTGGCGCGGCTACACGGGTCGTACGGCTCCTCGAACCGGTCCGACGGCCTGGACGTTCGGCCCTTCCGACCAGGCCGCGACGCTGACGCAGTGTGGAGACGGGCACGCGAGAGTGCAGTACAACGGCTGTTGTGCAATCCGAGCCGCACATCGACACCGAGCGGTGACGCAGGATTTCGAGAGAACGGGAGGACCGAATGACGATGGACCGGCTCGAGGACCGGGCGGCGATCACCGACCAGATGTTCCGCTACGCGTGGGCGACCGACTGGCTGGAGACCGATCGGCACCGTGAGGTCTTCGTCGACGACTGCGTCTTCGCCTCGCCGCACAGCGGGGATGTCGTCGGCGTGGACGCCGTGGTCGACTGGATGAACTCGGCATTGGCGCAGTTCGAGGCGACCCAACATCTGATCGGGAACATCTGGATCGAGTTCACCGGCGCCGATTCGGCCACCGCGGTGAGCTACGTGCGGGCGTGGCATCGTTACCGCGATCGCGATCGGCCGGACATGGTGCTGTGGGGCGAGTACCACGACCGGTGGGTCGCGGTGGACGGCCGCTGGCTGATCAAAGAGCGCCGGGTGTTGGAGGCCGGGATCGAGCCTCTCCGGGAAGGCGGAGTCCCGAACCCCGGAGGGCGAAGGGATGAAGGTCGGCCTCGTCTACCCCCAGGTCGAGCTGCGCGGCGATCCACAGGCCGTGCACGGGCCCTACACGCGCATCGCCAGACGAGTGTGCGCCTTCGAATGGCGCCGTACCGATCCGGTCGGCGATGGCAGCACCTTCGCCGACACGTACACACGAGGACTGCGCGGTTCGGACGACATCGTGTGGCACATCCTGGACGAGACGCAGGCGGTCACGAGCGATGGCTGACGTCACGGCAGGGATGATCACCGGCAAGGAGACGGTGGAGTTCCTCACCTTCCCGCACGAGGACCCTCCGCCCGGCTGCCTGTCCGTCGACATCGCGTTGTGCGGCATCTGTGGCACCGACATCGCGTCGTTCCGCAGCGGGCACCTCCACCAGCCGGCGGTGTGCGGCCACGAGTGGGTCGGCACGGTCGGTGACGTCGGTCCGGAGGTCGAAGGGTTCGACCGCGGGGACCGCGTGGTCATCGCCGTACCCCCGGCGTGCGGCTCCTGTCCGGAGTGCACCAGCGGACTCTCGGAGCACTGCCGGACGGTGTCGTTCGTGGCGCGGGGTCGCGACGCGCTCGCCCCGCCGCACGGTGGCTTCGCTCCTCGCATCACGGTGGCCGCGGCGCGGCTTGCTCCACGCGGATCCCGGCCTGACGGACGAGGAGGCGGCACAGATCGAACCGGCGACCGTCGCCCTCCACGGCGTGCGCCGCTCGAGGATCACGCCCGGCGACATCGTCGTGGTCCAAGGCGCCGGCCCGATCGGGCTGTTCGTCATGCAGTTCGCTCGAGCCGCTGGAGCCGGGCACGTGCTGATCGTCGAACCATCGGAGCTCCGGCGGCGCATCGGCCTCGAGCTGGGGGCGTCGTCGGCCGTCGGGCCCGACGAGGCGGCCGACGCCGTCCAGACCTTGACCCGCGGCATGGGCGCCGACGTGGTGTTCGAATGCGCAGGGGTGCCGAGCCTTCTGCAGACCGCGGTCGACCTGACGCGGGCCGGTGGGCTCGTCTCGCTGGTCAGCTTCCTCGCTCAGCCCGCCACCATCAACGCCGGCCGTTGGCTGGCCAAGGAGATCACCCTGGTGGCGTCAAACGCGTTCACCCACGACGACTTCCGCCGGAGCATGGCCTTCCTGTCGGACGGACGCGTCAAGGCCGGCCCGCTGCACACCCGCACCGTCCCGCTGGAACAACTGGAGACCGCGCTCCGCGAGCTCTCCGCAGGCCCCTCGGAGGACATCAAGGTCCTGGTCGATCCCCGTTCCTGATCCGCGGCCTTTGACGAGCCGCCGTCTGGCGCCTCACGTCAGGGTTTCGGTTGCCAGTCGGCGTTGAGCGGAACGTCGCCGGTGCCGAAGATCCCTCCGCAGCACTGGGTCTGCCCGTTCATCAGGACGACCTCGAGACGCAGGTTCTCGTTGCCGGCGCTGAAGACCAACTTGTTCCCGTTCGGCGACACGGCTGGGTCGTTGGCGAGGAAGACTCCGCACTCGCCGGACTGTGCGATCTGTCGGAAACCGCCACCTGAAAGGTCGGTGATGCCGATGCCGCAGGCGGAGGAATTGGGACTGGCCTTGAAGACCACGTTCTTCCCGTCCGGAGTCACGTCCGGCGCGCTGCCTTCGAAGAGCCAGCGCCCTCCGGGTCCCGCGACTCCGCCCGTGCCGACGACGTCGGAGATCGCTCCGGTCTTGAGGTTGACCTTGCGCACGGATCTCAGACTCTGCCCGCAGTCGTCGGCGTAGACGACGAACCGGTTGTCCGCGGCCCAGGTCGGGGCGTTTGCGCATCCGTCGTCAGCCGGCGTGAGCCTGGTCGGCAGGCCACCGGCCACCGGCTTCACGAACATCGACCGTCCAGGGGCGCTCCCGTCATCGGACCGGACGAAGACGATCTTGGCGCCGTTCGGGGACCAGCCGGGGTGGGTGTCGTCGCCGGGCCCGCTCGTGAACTGACGGGCACCGGTCCCATCGGCCCGCATCAGCCACAGGTTCCCCGCCCTCTCGAAGGCGATCATCCTCCCGTTCGGCGACCAACGAGGCGCGTGATCGTCAGGACCAGCGGTCAGGGCCCGTACGCCGGCCCCCGTCGGCTGGATCGAGTAGATGACGCCGTCCATCTCGAACGCGATCCGCCCGTTCGCTCCGGGTGACGCCGCGCCCACGGTCGCAGGGACCGCGGCCACCACAGCCACCACGGCCATCGCGAGGCCGGCCCGGACGATTCGGCGTGCCGCACTCGTCATCTCGGCTCCTTTCCGCCAGAACCACCCCCCAAGGTACGGCATTCGAACCCTTGCGACCACCCCTCGGGGGCATCTATGCGCGAAGGGCGCGGGCGAGCTCGACGTTGGTGGGGACGCGGGTCAGGAAGCCGCTGCGGAGATCGGTCTCGTCGATCACCGCGGCCGCGTGGTCGAGGTAGGCGCGGGCGGCCCCGAGGGCAACGGTGGCCCGTTCATCGTGGAGCGCCGCCAGCACCTGCCAGCACGCGGCGTAGACCTCGCCGGGATCCACGGCTCCGGCCAGGTCTGTCGGTGTGAGGTCGGCGAGCACGTCGTCCACCAGCGCCCGTGCCTCATCCGCATCGCCCGTCGCGAGAACGCTTCGAGCGAGGGCGGCCTTCGCCTCCACCACGACGACGTCGAGCTCCAGCTCCTCGGCGAGCTGCAATCCGTGTCGCAAGAGCGGCCCTGCGTGCTCGGCGCGGCCGGCGCGCAGCTCGATGCGTCCGGTGGCCACGAGCGCCCGCGCCTCGGCCATCCGTGAGCTGCCGGCGCGGGCGTCGTCGATGGCTTTCGCGACGACGCGGCGCGCGTCCTCCACGTCACCCTGCTCGAGGCGGACGAGTGCCAGTCCCAGGATGGCCTCGCTCGACACCGCAGAGGGCCCGACCTCGGTCGACACCGACACGGCTCGGCGATAGTCGAACTCGGCCACCTCGAGGTCTCCGGCGCGCCGGTAGACGTCACCGAGAGCGGCGTAGCTGCACGCCATGTTCTCCTTGTCACCGACGTTCCGGCTCAGTTCGAGCCCCTCGAGCAGGTAGCGGCGGGCGGCGCCGAGCTCACCGAGGGCGAGCATTATCACACCGAGGTTGCTCATGATGACGGCCTGTCGGTACTTGTATCCCGACGCCATGAAGGCCGGCATGGCCTCCTCGAGCAGGGCGCGCGCGGCTGCGTAGTGACCCTGGTTGTAGAGGACGGATGACAGCTGGACGACGCCGACCCCCTCGCTCTCAGCGTCGCCGTCGGCGCGGTGGAGGGCGAGGGCCTGCTCGAGCAGCGAGACGGCCTCGGGGAACTCGCTGCGGTCGTTGGCCACGATCGCCAGGTACCGGAGGGCCTCACCTTCGAGCCTCCGCTGGCCGGTGCGCCGCGCCCCGTCGAGGGTCTCCTGGAGCACAGCCTGCGCCGCGTCGTACTGGTGATCCCAGGTCAGGCCCTTCCCCCACCAGAGTCGGGCCTCGACCTCCAGCTCGGAAAGCCCCGCCTCGTGGGCCAGCTCCACCGCGCGTTGCGCCGCCTGGGTCTGGGCCGCATAGTCGCTGTCATTGAACGAGCGTCTGCTGCGCGTCACCAGGGCACGCACCGTGCATTCCGGATCCTGGAGCTGCTCCTGGGTCTCGTCGAGCGCGGCGAGCACCGCCATCTGCGCCGGCCGATCGGCGAGGCGTTCCAGGACGTCCTCCCGGGCGATCAGCAGGTCGAAGCGGAGTCGCAACGAGTCCTCCGGGGCGACCTCGAGCCCGCGCGAGTAGGCGAGCGGCCTCGGTCAGCGTGTGGACGGCGCTGGCCTGCCGGCCGGCCCGCAGATACCAGACCGCGGCGGCCGCCCCGTCACCGGCGCCGGCGTGGTGGTCGGCGATGAGGCTGGCGTACTGGTCGGTGCGGCGGCTGCGCTGGGTGGTGCGCTCCAGCCAGCGCGCCGCCAGCCCGTGGTACACCTGCCGGTGCGAGCGCAGGACGCTCTCGTACGTGGCGTCCCTCAGCAGGGCGTGCTTGAAGAGGAACTCGCGGGTCCCGTCGAAGGCCGACTGCTCGCGCTCGAACACCACCGCTCGTGAACGCAACTGCTCGAGCGTCTCGGCGGCGTGGACATCGCGACCAGTCGCCACCCCCGGCGCCGACCCCAGGTCGTCGACGGCGTCGTCCCAGAAGACGCGACCGATGACTGCGGCACGCTGCAGCGCCAGGTGCTCGGGAGGGGACAGCGCGTCGAGACGGGCCTGGAGCACGCCCTTCAACGTCGGCGGGACCCGCGCTGTCTCGACGCGGTCCTCGATGACGCGCCACCGGTCGCCGTCCGTGATGATGACGCCGGCCTCGATGAGCCAGGTGACGAGCTCCTCGATGTAGAAGGCATTGCCGTCGGCTGCCGCGACGATGAGATCGGTCAGGGAGCCCGGGACGTGGTCCACCCGCTGCAGGATCTCGCCGACCAGCAGCCGGCTGTCACGTCGCGAGAGCGACGCCAGGTCGAAGCGGACGTGATGGTCGCGGCCCTCACCCCAGTGTGGGCGGCGCTCGAACAGCGTGGGCCGCGACGTGGCGACGATGAACACCGGGCTCTCGCTCAGATAGCCGTCCGCCTCGTCCATCCAGTCGAGCGTGCCGTCGTCGGCCCAGTGCAGGTCCTCGAGGAGGACGACCACCGGGTTCTCGGCGGCAAGGATCTGGAAGCACTCGGCCGTGTAGATGACGGCTTGGTCCCGCAGCTGCTGCGTGTCGTGACCCACGCTGTCGGACGGTCCCGCCGGGCTGTCGCCCAGGTCGAAGCCCAACCACCGCGCGATGACGCCGGCCTTGCGTACGCCTTCGGGGCCCGGGCCGAAGACCCGGTTGAAGCCGGCTGCCCACTTCTCCCGCACGACCTCGGGCCCGTCGCTCTCCTGGATCTCGAGCCGGCTGACGATCACCTCGCGGAGCAGGGCGTTCGGTCGGTTCTCACCGGACGGGGACGCCCGCCCGCGGAACCACCACACCGACTCGGGCATCTCGGCCAGCCAGCGATCGAGCTCGCCGAGCAGGCGGGACTTGCCCACGCCCGCGTCGCCGACGATGGTGATCACCTTCCAGCGCCCGTCCTCCGCGACCTCAAGGAACCGGTCCTGCAGCTGCCGGAGCTCGAGATCACGGCCGACTGTGCGGGTCTGGACGCCCTCGACCCCCCGAGCGGCGTCCAGCCGGAAGCCGCGCGGACGCTCGTTCAGCACCTCGAACCCGTCGACCGGGTGGGCGATGCCTTTGAGCTGGAGACCGGGAACGGACCGGAACGAGAACGAGCCGCGCACGTGCCGGTAGGTGTCGCTCGAGATCAGGACGCCCCCCACCGGAGCCGCCGCCTGGAGACGGGCGGCCCGGTTGACCGCCTCCCCGACGATCGCCACCTCCTGCCCCGGCCGCTCGTCCAGCATCCCGACCACCACGTCGCCGCTGTCGATGCCGACCCTCATGGCGAGAGACACGCCGTACAGCGGCTCGACCTCACGGTTGAGCTCCTGCAGTGCGTCGCGCATGGCGAGGGCGGCGCGGATCGCCAGGTGCGGATCCTCCTCGCGCGCCTGGCGGATCCCGAACACCGCCATCACGGCGTCGCCGATGAACTTCTCGACCACACCGCCGTTCGTCTCGATGTGGTGCTGCCAGCAGGAGAAGTACCGGTTGACGACGGTCCGGACGTCCTCGGCGTCCAGCGTCTGCGAGAGCACGGTGAAGTCGACCAGGTCCGAGAACAGGACGGTGACGAGCTTGCGCTGCTCACCCTCGATCCGAGAGAGGAGCGCGGCGCGCTTCTCCCGCAGGGGCTGCAGGGCGGTTTCGACCACAGCATCGCCGAGCACGGCACGCTGCGATTCGAGCGCGGCGATCGCCTGATCGACGCGCGCGACCTCGTCCACCTGCCCGCGTCCGGGCTCTCTTCCGCCTGCTCCGCCCACGGCCCAAACCCTACCGAGGAGCACCGGCCAGGTGGGCTCGGGTCAGTCTCATCGGGTGTTCCGAGCAGGGATCCCGGCGTAAGGCCTGGTCAACCGGTCGAGGAGTCTGCTGGCACCGAGTACTCCGGCCCCATCGTCTCTCGCTTCAGCGCCGCGAGGCGCGCGGCGCGGTCGTCGTATGACAGCTCAGCAATTCCCCTCCTCATCGACATACGCCTCGATACTGGGCTCCCGTCACTCCAGTGCGCCCGAGTCTAGGAGATCGAGCCATCGCGGTCTCCAGGTCCGCGTCGTCAGGATCGGGCACGCGTGGCGCTGATGGTCGACTCCAGGTCCGAAGCCCGGACTCGGGAGTCAGCCAGGGTTCAGGCCCGAATCGCGATGATCGGGCACGAAGCAACTGGCGAGCTGAAGGGAGCAGGATGAGAACGCGAACCAAGGTCATCGGAGGCATTGCTGCGGTCGCGGTGTCGCTCGGGATCGGCGCCGGAGTTGCCGTCGCCACCACAGCGGGAGACGACGGTAGCGGCGAGCCGATCACGGGCGATGCTCTGGTACGGGCCAGTGAGACGGCGCTCGCGCACGCCGGTGGAGGCAGAGTCACGGGCACGGAGGTGGGTGACGAGGAGAGCTACTACGAGGTCGAGGTGACCCTTGACGACGGCACCCAGATCGACGTCCAGCTCGACGAGGGCTTCGCCGTGGTGTCCGACAAGGTCGATCACGAGGACTCGTCGGACGGCGCCGCCGACTGAGTGCATACCGGTAGCGCTGGGATCTCGACCACGAATCGGGTCGGCACCGCCTGTGGCGTGGGATCGGGCGGTCGTCGTTGCGCAATCAGGACGAGCTCGAGTGGGACCCTGCCGACTACACCTGCCAATGTTCGGCCGTTGAGCATCCCGACCGACCTCACACCCGACTACGAACAACGACACCGCGCTGAGTTGCTGCTACTCGTCTCGGCCCTCGTCCTCCTGGCCGTGTCCGCCGTCCCCGCTCAGCACGGCGAGATCTCCGGAGCAGAGCGACACGTCTTCCGTTGGGTCAACGATCTCCCCGATGCGCTCTACTGGCCAACCGCGGTGGTCATGCAAGCGGGCAACGTCGTCGCCATTCTCGTCGCCTCGCTCCTGGCTCTCGCGTTCCGCCGGTATCGCCTGGCCATCGGGCTCGCGGTTGCCGGACTCGGCGCGTACCTCGTCGCAAGGGCGGTGAAGGACGTCGTGCAGCGCGGGCGCCCGGGTGATGTGCTGGACGACCTCCACCAACGAGGCGGCCACGTCGGCGGCTTTGGTTACGTGTCCGGGCACGCCGCAGTCGCCTTCGCGGTCGTCACCGTGGCGACGATGTGGCTCGGACCGAGGACGCGAATCGTCATCTGGGGGGTGGCGGTTGCCGTCGCGTTCGCCCGTGTCTATGTCGGGGCGCATCTCCCGCTCGACGTCGTTGGCGGTGCGGCCGTCGGCGTGGCCTGCGGCGCCGCTGTCCGGATCCTCATCGGGGCCCGTCGCCATGGCGCGACACGCCCGAACCCGAAGGTCAACAAGTCGCTCCCATCACCCCGATCTCACGTCGGTTCCGGCTCGGCCGCTGAGTATCCACGCGAGGCCGCCGGCTAGGAGGGGCAGCCCGACGGTGAGCGTCGTCAGGTGGGCGACGGGCACGTCGGCGAGCCGGTCGGTCTCGGGCCAGTAGCCGGCGAGCAGTGCGGCGTACGAGATCACGACGGCGAGGGCGGCGCCGGCGAGAGCGAGCACGCCGCAGGTCGATGCGGTGATGGCCCGGCGGATGCGCCCGGTGGCACCGACGGCGTGGAGGGTGCGGAGCTCGTGGCGGGATTCGCCGCGCAGCAGTCCGGCCGTCATCGCGAGGATGGAGAGCGCGAGCGATCTTGGGCGCAAGCTCGGCCTCGACGGCTGCGGGCCACCCTCCGGGACCTACCGATCGGCGGCACGGAGCTCTTCGGGCGGGCGGACGTCCCGGAACAGTCGCAGGAGCGCGAGGTCGTAGGCGGCCTTCAGCGTCCCGCCGATGATCAGCGGCAACCCGAAGCTCGTCTGCGTGAGCATCCAGCCGGCGAGGAGCGGCGGGAGGGCGCCGGCCAGGCTGCGGGGAACGTTCGTGACGCTGGCGGCCGCTGCCCGCTCCTCCGGCTCCACCACGGCCATCACATACGACGTGCGCGCGGGCACGTCCATCTGCGACAGCAGTGCCCGGGCCAGGAGGCATGCAACGGCCAGCTCGACGGTCGGCATGAGCGCGGCGCTGATCACCAGTGCGTTGGCGGGCAGGTGCGTGTACACCATCGTGCGGATCAGCCCGATGCGGCCCGCGATCCGGGGTGCGAGCAGCGCCGAGCTGGCCGTGAGCAGCCCGCTCCAGAAGAAGACCGCACCCGCCGTCGCGGTGGACATGTCGTAGCGGAGCGACAGCCAGAGGACGATGATCGCCTGGCCGGTGAAGCCCCCGCCGAGGGAGTCCACCGCGAACAGTCCCGCCAGGCGGAACACGATGGCGCGCGACTTGTGCAGCCCGTGGCGCGCGCCCTCGGCCAGGTCGATCGGCGGACGCGGTCGCAGCCGGCGGTAGAGGAAGACGATCACCACTCCGGCCATCGCGTACGCGAAGAAGACGGCTTGGAGCGACTCGAGCTCAGTCGCATCCGTGTGCTCGGTGAGCATCTCAGGCAACCCGGCGGCCAGCGCGCCGAACGATCCCGCGAGCGATGCGACGAGGGAGTAGCGCGCGAACACGTGCGTGCGGCGCTCGGGCAACACCGTGTCGGGCAGCAGCGACTGCTCGATCGGGAGGAAGGGACTCACGTCGCCTCCCGATGGGTTGAGCGTGCCGACGGCCGCGATCACGACGAGTACCGCGAACGATGCGGCCAGGCCGAAGGCCACCCCCGTCGCGATCATCAGCAGCGCAACGACCTGAAGGAGGCGGACGCGGTCCAAGTGGCCACCTCGGAGGCCGAGGAAGAGAGTGACGACCGCGGATCCCAGGAGCGTCGCAGTGATGACCGCTCCCACCTCGGTCGGATTCAGGCCTCGGACGATGAGATAGGCCGGCAGGACGGTGGCGACCGTGCCGTCGACCAGTGCGCGCACGCCCCTGGTGGCGAGCAGCTGTCGGCTGTCGCCTGTCGGCGGTGACGAGGACGCTTTCACGTATCTGCCATCGCGCGAGTCAGATCGGCAGGCGCGCCACCAGGCGGGCGCCGCCGACGTGCTCCACGTCGACAGCGATGCTGCCCCCGTGAGCCTCAGCGACCGCGCGGGCGATGGCCAAGCCGAGGCCAGCGCCGCCGTCGTCCCGGGCGCGCGCCGGATCGAGACGGGTGAACCGCTCGAAGACCCGCTCGGCTTCGGCCGGCGGGATCCCCGGGCCGTCGTCGGTCACCGCCAGTTCGGCAAACTCGTGCTCGGCCCGGAGTGTGAGCACCACGCAGTCGGATCCGTGGCGGACAGCATTCTCGAGGAGGTTTCCGACGAGCCGCCGGAGGGCCGGTGCGTCGCCTTTCACCGTGACCGGGTCGACCATCGTCTCGATCGCCGTGGTGGCGTCGGGGCGGGCGGCCTCCACCACGTCAACCACCAGCCGGTCGAGCGCGACAGACTGCGGTGCGATGGCGGCGTCGGAGCGCGCCAGGTCGAGCAAGTCGACGACGAGACGCTGGAGGCCCTCGACCTCGGCCAGCACGCTGGCCTCGGTCGCCACCGAATCGGCGCTGCCCGGGTGGGCCAGGTCGACCTCGAGCTCCGTCCGCATGCGGGTCAGGGGCGTCCGTAGCTCGTGGGCGGCATCGGCGACGAACCGGCGTTGGCGGTCGGAGGCCTTCTCGATGCGTTCAAGCATCCCGTTCATGGTGCGGGCCAGGCGGGCAACCTCGTCGTCGCCCGGAGGCACAGGGACCCGGCGGTCGAGGCCATGCCCGCCAATGTCCTCGACCTCGGCGCGGATCGCCTCGACAGGCCGCAACGATCGGCCGACCACCACCCACAAGAGCGCGGCAAGAGCCATGGTGAGGACTGGTACGACGACGGTGAAGGCGTTCCGCAACGCGACCGTGGCCTCCTCGATGTCGTCGAGGGTGGCAGCGACGACGACGGTGCGACGACCGCCGGGTCTGTCGACCACCTCGGCACGCACCAGGAACCGGGCACCGTCAAAGGGTAAGGACTCAACCTGACGGGTGACAGATCCGCTGACCGGCGCCAGCCTTGCGAGCGCGGCCCCGTCGCCGGCGTTGGCGGACGCCGCCATGACATTGCCTTGGTCGTCGAGAACCAGGTAGGCGGCGTCGTCGTCGCCGAAGCCGGCCAGCACCCCGCCAGCCTCGCCCTCGTCGGTGACGGCCAACAGGTCCGCGGCCGCCCGCCCGAGGGCCTCCTTCTGGTTCTCGAGCAGGGTCCGCTCCTGAGCCCTGACGACGGCGAAGGCAGCAGCAGCCAGCACGACCAGCACCACGAGGGACGCCACCGCGGTGACCCTGACCCTGACTGACCAGCGCCCCGGGCGTCGCAGCTCAGCTCCCGGCATCGTCGACCAGCCGGTAGCCGGCGCCACGCACCGTCTCGATCGACCGGCGCCCAAAGGGTTCGTCGAGCTTGCGGCGCAAGCGCCGGACATAGACCTCGACGATGTTGGGGTCACCGTCGAAGTCGTCATCCCACACGGCGGCGAGGATGTCGGTCTTCGACTGCACCTCGCCGGCCCTGCGCACCAGCAGCTCAACGACATCGTGCTCGCGGGCGGTCAGCGGCACCTCGACGTCGCCTCGGAACACCCTTCGGGCGGCTGGGTCGACGCGGAGGTCTCCCACGGCGGTGGGGGTCGGGTGTCGGCTGGCGCTGCGACGGAGCAGGGCATGGACCCGAGCAACCAGCACCGGGTACGAGAACGGCTTCGTGAGGTAATCGTCAGCGCCGGTGTCGAGCGCCTCGGCCTCATCGAGCTCCCCGTCCTTGGCGGTCAGCATGAGGATCGGCGTCCAGTCCCCGGCGGCCCGCAGCTCGGCGCAGACCTGGAAGCCGTTGCGCCCCGGGAGCATGAGGTCGAGGACGATGGCGTCGTAGCTGCCTTCCTGGGCCATCCATAGCCCCTCCGCGCCGTCGGACGCCGTGACGACCGTGAAGCCCTCGGCCGTCAGGCCCCGGGCGACGGCGGACGCGATCTTGGCGTCGTCCTCGACGAGCAGCAGCTTCACAGTGCCCACAAGTGTTGCCGGGCGAGCTGAACCGGCGCTGAACGCCCGCCAGGTGACGCTCAGGCTGGGTTCAGCGCCCCGCGGCGAGGGTGGGCGCCATGGAACGGATCACTCTCCTCTTGGCTGCCTACCTTCTCGCCCTCACCGGCGCGGCGTGCGGCAGCGACGACCTCGCCCCTCCGGCCGCGACGAACGTGGCCACGACCACTGTCGTCACCGGCCCGGTCGTCGACCCCGGCGACGGCGGCGACTACCGGCCCACCCTTCGCGCCCAGGACGCCGTCGCCGTCGTCGACAACCCGTACTTCCCCCTCCCGGTCGGAGCGCGGTGGACCTACGAGGGCACCTCCGACGGCGAGGCCGAACGCATCGAAGTCGAGGTGCTCGCCGACACCCGCCGGATCATGGGCATCGACGCCGTCGTCGTCAGGGACCGGGCCTACATCGCCGGCGAGCTCGCCGAGGACACGATTGACTTCTTCACCCAGGACCGCGACGGCAACGTCTGGTACCTGGGCGAGGAGACCGCCGAGTACAAGGACGGAGTCGTCACCACCACCGCCGGGTCCTTCCAGGCCGGCGTCGACGGCGCCCTTCCCGGCTTGATCATGCCGGCTGACCCCGAGGTTGGTGACGCCTACCGCCAGGAGTTCTACATCGGGGAGGCCGAGGACATGGCCGAGGTTCTCGCCGTCGGCGGGAACGCCACGGTGCCGTTCGGCTCCTTCACCGACGTGATCACGACCGAGGACTGGACACCGCTCGAACCCGACGTCGTCGAGGAGAAGCGCTACGCCCCCGGCGTCGGCTTCATCGCCGCCGTCACCGTCGCCGGTGGCGAGGCCACCCTCGAGCTCGTCGAGTTCGAGGAAGGCCAATGAGATGCTCAGGGCAGGTGCTGGCGCCCAGGCTCCGTGTGCCAATCCCGATAGCGAAGGCTGGCCCCATGTCTCCTTCGGCTCGACGCCGTAGCGTCGGGCTGGATGGCGTCCGTACCCGAGAGTCCGCCGGTTCGGCTCGCCGAGATCGTGGCCGCGCTGTCGCTGGGCATCGATCTCGGCTTCAGCCAGCCGATGGAGCATGTCCTGCGGCAGTGCTTGATCGCCCTTCGGGTCGCTGAACGGACTGGACTCGATGACGAGGCGCGAGCCGTGGTGTACTACAGCGCGTTGTTGGTGAACGTCGGTTGCCACTCCGACGCCCACGAGCAGGCGAAGTCGTTCGACTCTCTCGGTGTCGCCGTGGCAGTTCCGTGAGCTCGTCCGAGAAGATTGGAGCCGAGAGCCTCCAAGGAGCGTGCGGTGACGGGTCAGCCCCAGAACCGGTGAAGGTCGAGTGGCTGACCGAGCGTGATGCCTTCGGTGGAGATGGTGAACTCGCTGATGACCGCCGAGTTCATCGATCCTCTGGACTTGAGCACGGTGAGGGCGCGCCGCATCTGGGAGCCGTCTTGGACGTGTTGGAGGAGGACGACGTTGTCGGCGATGTGGGACATGCCGAGTTCGCTGAGACGGGTGATCCGGAACAGTTCCGCGGTCTCGTACGTGAACATGAGGCTGACTCCGAGCCGGGCGCAGCGTTGCACGAGTGAGTACAGGAACTCGCGGAGGCGCATGGGGTCGGGTGTGGCGACGATGAGGTCGTTGAGGCTGTCAACGACGAGACGGCGGGCGCCGGTTTCCCGGATCTGATCAAGCAACTCGTAGACCAGTTCGTCGACGTACAGGTCGACCGGTGAGCGGTCGATGATCGTCACGTTGGGGTCGTCGATGGTCCACCCGAAACGGCCGATGACGCGGGCGAGTTGCGGCCGGTTCTCCTGCAGCGTCACGAACACGCCAGGCTCGTCCTGGGCTGCGCCGGCGAACACGAAGTGCAGACCCATGAGGCTCTTCCCGGCACCGGATGGTCCGGCGATGAGTGTGGTGGAACCGGACCAGTAGCCGTCCTCGAGCGCGTCGTCGAGTGCGGCGATGCCGCTCGACACCCTTTGACCGTTCGCCGAGTAGGCAGTGGCGTCGCGTACGTCGGCCAGGCGCGGGAAGACGACCAGTCCGCCGGAGGTGATGCGATACACGTGGTCCCCGGACAAGAACTCGCCGCCGCGCAGCTTGCGGACGCTGAGGTAGCGAACCGATCGCTCAGCCGATCGTCGCATCTCGAGACCGATGACGGCGTCGGCGACGGCGAACTCGGGCGAGTTCGTCGCCTCGTCAGGCTCGTACTCTCCGACCCACAGCGACGAAACGGCCACGACAGTGAGTCGGCCGGCGAGCACATGAAGGAACCGACGGAACTCGGCATCACTCGTGGCAAACGTCCGGAGCGCCTTGAAGCTGTCGATCACCACGATGCCCGGCTGATGCGCCTTGATCAGGGTGTCGAGTCGTTCGAGCACGGCGGGCAGACCATGTTGGTGCAACGCGTCGCCGAGATCGTCGTAGAACACGGACCGCCCGAGCTGCGCGGTGTCGAAGAAGTCCAGCGACTGTCCGTAGCGCAGCAACTTGTCGAAGGGCTCCGACACCGTCGAGAGATACAGCCCCGGTCGCTCGGGGGTGGCGTTGGCAAACAAGCACTGTTCCGACAGGATCGTCTTGCCCGTACCCGGCGCACCCACCACCAGCGTGATCGCATCCAACACCAGCCCGCCGCCGAGCACCTCGTCGAGCCGTACGTTTCCTGTGGAGAGCCGTTCCATCAGCTGACGCCCGCCGCGGCGCGTCGTGTCAGCGCGCTCGAACCCAAGAGGTCGCGCACCGTAGAGACGAACTGCAGGGGCACGACCGGCTTGGCCAGGAACGCGCTGGCTCCAGCCGCCAGGGCCTCATCGGCCAGATCCAACGCCGACATCGCCAGCACGGGCCCAGCACCATCGCGCGCCAAGCGGGCGCAGAGATCCAGACCGCCGCCGGCGATCATCAGATCGACGATCGACAAGTGTGGTCGACGGTCGCCCCACAGTTGCTCGGCCCGATGCGGATCGAACGCCACGCAGACGTCGTATCCCTCCGTGCGCAAGAAGTACTCGAGGAGCTCCGCCGCGTACCGATCGCGTTCGGCGAGCAACACCACGATCGTGACGCCTTCGGGGCTGGGACGACTGAGAGCCTCCACGTCACGCACCCGCTCGGCCAACAGCCGGTGGGCGTCAGCTGGGGTGGTACCGGCCTCCACCAGGTCGACGACGAACCGCAATCGTTCCAGCTCGTCGCGCGAGTAGACACGTTGCGCGCCCTTGCTCCGCGTCGGGACCACGACGCCATAGCGTTCTTCCCAGGCCCGAAGTGTCGCCGTCTCGACCCGGAGCATGCCGGCTACCGCCCCGATCGAATAGATCGGTCGCCGTCCAGCTTCGCCCTCCGCCTGATCCGCGGTCACGAAGCCGAACTCTCAGCCCGCACATCCAACACCGCGTCGAAACCGGTCAATTCGAGCAACCGGACCACGCACCGAGACGGGCTCACGATCGACAGCTTCGCACCTCGAGCTTGGCAGGCGGCCTCCACAGCGACGAACAAGCGCAGACCGGTCGCGTCGATGAACGTGAGCCCGGCACAGTCCAGCTCGACGTCGCCGTCCGTTCCGTCGAGCCGGGCCCAGACCTCGGGCAGGCTGGCGAGGTCCAGCTCGCCCAACAGACGCACGCCGTTGGGGCGTTCGACTTGCACGACCAGAGTGGCGGCATCATTCACCAAGGATTCATCAGATGACCCGCAAGAGTTGGACATAACTGCGACAATAGCTCATTACTCCTTGCGGGTCCAGTTCCCGCAGCCTTGCGGGCCGTGCTCGGCCTGTGCGGGTTTCCTGTCGAGGGTTCCGGCTCGGACCCCCTGGGTACGGTCAATCGTCGTGTCCACATGTCGTCCGCACCACCCGCGACTCGGATGGTGCCCGATGAGGGTTGCCGTGGCGGGGGCGACCGGGTTCATCGGCGCTGCCCTCGCCCAGGCGCTGGCGGACGATGGCCACGACGTGGCGGCGCTGACACGCCATCCCGATGACTACCCGGGCGCCGGGAGGGCGGTGCACGCCGACATCGGCGACACGGAGAGCCTGCGCCAGGCCCTGGACGGCCAGGAGGCCGCCTACTACCTCGTGCACTCCCTGGCCGTCGGGGACTTCGCCGTCAGGGACCGGGAAGGTGCGACCGCCTTCGCCGCCGCCGCGACCGGCGCCGGGCTGAGCCAGGTGATCTACCTCGGCGGACTCGGTGACGATCGGGACGACCTCTCCGAGCACCTGCGCAGCCGGCGCGAGGTGGAGTCGATCCTGCGGGACGGGACCCCGACGACCGCCCTGCGGGCCGGCATCGTCATCGGCGACGGGAGCATCGGCTGGGAGATCCTGCGCCAGCTCGTCGAGCGGTTGCCGGTCATGATCACGCCGCGCTGGGTCCAGACGAAGACCCAGCCGATCGCCCTCGACGATGCCCTGACCGACCTCGTGGGAGTCCTCGGTCGACCCGACACCATCGGCGAGATCTACGACATCGGCGGACCTGAGGCCCTGACGTACCTCGACATGATGGTGACCGCCAGCCGGATCATGGACCGTCACCGGGTCATCGTCGCCGTGCCGCTGCTGTCGCCCCGGCTGTCGTCGCACTGGTTGCGGCTCATCACCGACGTCGACCTGACCACGGCCCGGGCGCTGGTCGACTCACTGACCAACGAGGTCGTGGTGCACGACCACCGGCTCGACGAGCTCCTGGGCCACACGCCGATGACGTTCGCCGAAGCCGCAGCCAAGGCCTTGGCGGCGAGAGCGGAGCGTCGGGGGGCCGCCGAGGCCCATGCGCATCCCTGACCTCCTCGTCCCCGCCGCCGAGCCACCGACTGTCGACGTACCAGCGGCGCGCCGACGACGACGCGTCGTCACCGCCGTGACGATCGTGCTCGGGACGGGACTGCTGGCGGCCACGCTGCGCGTGCCCGACGGTTCGGCGTGGTTCACCGTCCTCGGGCTGCTGGTGGCGGCCACGTGGACCGTCGGATCGTTCGCGTCCGGGTCCGATCCCGTTCCAGCCCGATCGCGAAATGGCGTGGCGCACGTTCACCGGGCCTGTCGCCGGCGGCGTGGCAGCGTTTGGGGCGTTCCTCGTCGCCTACCTGGTCGCCCGCCACCTGCCCCTTGTCGGCCCAGCCCTCGACGGCGTGCTAGCCGCCGCCGATGCCGGCCCCACGGCCCTCGTGCTGCTCGTGGCGCTCGTCAACGGCGCCGGTGAGGAGCTGTTCTTCCGCGGCGCGCTCCACGCCGCGCTCGAGCCGCACCGTCCTGCCATCGCGACGACCATCGTGTATGTCGTCGTCACCGCGGCCACCGGCAACGTCGCTCTCGTCATCGCCGCCGCCGTGATGGGTGCCCTGTTCAGCCTCGAACGCCTCTCGACCCGCGGCGTCCTCGCCCCCATGGTGACCCACCTGACGTGGTCGACGCTGATGGTCCTCGCCCTCCCACGCTGACGACCGGGCCAGCCAACCGTCCTTCCCTGGCCGACGGCTGACTGTCAATCCGCAAGGGAGTCGCCGCGTGCTCGTGCCCCGTCCGAGGGATCGGGCGCAGCCGACTCGGCTTGCGATTGGAAGTTGTCGTGGATGCGATCGAGGTCCTCCCGGCCGGCGTCCTCGACGGTCATCATGCGATTGGTAGCACTGTGCGTGGCCCTGATCAGCTCATCCAGCTTCAGCTGCGTGGCACGGTCGTCATGGTTTTGCGTGTGCTGGATGAGCACCACCATGAGAAGAGTCAGGCAGGGCACGCCGGCGGTGACCAACAGCTCCCACCAGCGCGGAAAGTCAGTGATGGCGCCGAGCACCAGCCACCCGGCGGCGGCGCCCACAACCATCGCCGCGGCGCCGGAGGAACCGGTAGCGGCGGTGATGTGCCGCGTAAGGCGGCGAAAGACGCCCGATTCACCCCGCGACTCGTCGGCGACGTGACCACTTGGACGTTCGTGTTCCGTCATTTTCACAGCACGCTACAGACGCGCCTGGGGACCCCACGAGAGCGACGTTGCCGAACAGCCACTCGCGCTCGGGGGGCCCGCAGGCTGAGCGAGTCAGCTGGTCGTCGACGTGGCCTTCTTGGCAGTGCGGCGCGTCGACGAGGCCGCCTTCTTCGCTGTGGACCGGGCGCGCGGCGGGCGGGTAGCTGGGCTCCGCTTCGCTGTGGACCGGGCGCGCGGCGGGCGAGTAGCTGGGCTCCGCTTCGCCGTCGAGGCCGTTCGCTTTGCCGAGCGACGCGCCGTCGCTGCGGTCCGCTTTGCGCTCTTCTTGGCGACCCGGACGGTGTCCTTCGTGGCATCGACCGCGGTCGTCGCGGTCTTCTTCACGCCAGTCGTAGCCGTCGACGCCGTCGCCTTGGCCCGTACGGCCGCCGCGATGGCGTCGTCGGTGAGCTTCGACGCCCCGCCCCGCACGTCCTGCGCTGTGTCGCGGGCCGCCTTCGACCCCGTCGGCGCCGCTGCCCGCCTCCGCCGGCCGAGGATCAACGCGATCAGATCCTGCACCGCGGTCACGCTGCCCTGCGCCACACCGCTCACCGTGTCACTGATGCGGTCCACCATTCCCGCGCCCGCAGCCGCGGCCAGGTTCCCAGGAGGTGTGTCGGGCGAACGCGGATGGGGATGGCTCGGTGCCAGCTCCTTCGCAGCCTCCATCGCCCGCCCCACCTCGGCCAGCGCCTTGCGATCGAGCTCAGCCCGCACCTTGGGGAAGAACTCCTGCTCTTCCTCCTCGACGTGATGACGCACGTTTTCGATGAGCACGGTCATCTTGGCGTCGAAGCGCTCTTCCGCCGGATCCATGCCGTCCAGCTCCGACAGCACCCACTTGACGATGTGGTGCTCCTCGAGGCTCTCCAGCACGACGTCCTCGGTACCGGGGACGGTGGCCCTCGCTACGGGATAGAAGACCTGCTCTTCGATCGCGGCGTGCTTCGACAAAGCCTCGACGATCTGGTCAGCGAGCCTCCGCTTCTCGGCGAACGCGTGGTCCCCTGCCTTCTCGAACCGCTTGAACAGTCGCTCCACGGCCTGGTGGTCTTCCTTGAGCATCGTTATTGCATCCATCGCCACCACCACTACCCACACTTGGCGGTAATCATGCGGCGAGTCGTACGGAGATCTGGCCGAGACAGTTGGCGAACACCGGGCCGCGATCGGCCTCCCACGCCAACCGCGGCGCGGGCAGCGCACGGCCGAACCGAGGACAGGACCCAGATCGCACCGTCTGCTGGACAGTCAGCCGCTCATCGAGCCGCAGCTCTCCCGGTAGGTAGCCGATGTGACGGCGCAGCTCCCGAGCTCGTCGAGCGGCTCTCGATGATCAGCCGCTCCACTCCGCGCTGCTGCACCGCCTTCACGACGGCGTCCATGGCCGCCTGAACTCGACCACTGGCGGCCATCACCCCCCGCCCGCGGCCGCGAGCAGATCAGCGAGAACGCCGGCGGGATCCCCGGGCCGGACACCTCCAGGTGCCGGGCGACATCAGCGACCTCGGCGCCTTCGCCGAGGAGCCGGTCGGCCTCGCGGAGCTTGCGGATGATCTGCTCAGGCGTGTGCCTGCGTCGAGCCATCGTGATGAGCCTCCTTCGCCCAGCCATCCTGGGCAACGGACTCTCACAACTGGTGGACCAACCTCACGGGGTCAGGCCAATCCGGCGGTCGCCCCTTCTCGGCTCGGGCTGGGCGGTCGGGGAGGCGAGGATCAACCTGGCCCACCTCGCGCGGGGCAGCACGGAGATCACGCGCCTCCGCTTGCGTGGCGCGTTGGGCGCACTGCGCGGGCGCATGGGCCGGGTCGTTTCAATCCGACGGCGATGGCAGCTGATGTCCGTGAGGCAACCTGGCTGATCCGCCCATTACCGTCAAGGATGAGCCGGGCCGCGGTATGGGAACGATGTGAGTGGCAGGGGACTTGAGCGCCAAACGTCTCGTGAGGCTGAACCTCTGGTTCGCCAAGCGGCTCGCCCTGCGCGTCGAGGCGTTCGGGTTCTGGACCGGTCTGCGATACACCGCGCTCGATTCGCGGGCGTGCTCCACGGTCAGACTGCTCCAACCGCCGGGCGAGCGTGCCGCGGTGGCCGTGCGATTCGGTCGACGAGAGAGCGACATGCAGACGCTGCTGCATGTGTTCGGCGCGCGCTGCTACGAGCTCGGTCTCGATGATCCGCGGACCATCATCGATGCCGGCGCGAACGCTGGCTACTCGGCTCTGTGGTTCGCGCTGCGATATCCACGAGCCCGCGTCGTAGCAATTGAGCCAGACGACGACAACGTCGAGTTGTTGCACCGCAATACACATGCCGTGCCCAACGTCGAGGTAGTTCACGGAGCGTTGATGGATGTCGACGGACGGTGCGCCATCGTCGATCCCGGCCTCGGGCCCTGGGGGATCCGCGTGCACTCGCCGGCGCGGCCGTGGACGGACGGACGGGTAATCGGGTCGGTCGGATGCGTCAGCATGGAGTCGCTGGTCGATCGACTTGGCGTCGATCGCATTGACCTCCTCAAGCTCGACATCGAAGGGGGTGAGCTGGACGTCCTCGGACGGAGCGAGCCGTGGGTCGGCCACGTCGGCGCCGTCATTGCCGAACTGCACGACCGCTTCCGGCCGGGTTGCACCCAGGCGTTTGTTTCTGCGACGCGGGGCTTTCCATTCCATTCGACGTGTGACGAATGCCTGATCGCGCGGCGTTCCTGTCCGGGATCCTCGAGGACGGTGGGATGAGCGCCTTGACGACTGCGCGGATGAGCCTCGAACTCCGAGCGCGATCGCTGATCACGCTAAGCGACAAACGCGCGGTGCCATCGTTCTTGCGCGAGCGCTGGCTCGCGGTTCCGACGACGGTCGACTCGGCCTGGCTCGAACGGTTGGCGTGCGATCGAGTCGAAGTCGTTCCCTGGTTGGACGCGACCAGATCCTTGCGCGACGTCGACATCCTCGAGATCGGGTGTGGGACCGGCGCGTCGACATTCGCGCTGTGCGAGCAGGCAGCGCGCGTCATGGCCGTCGACGTTGATCAGTCCGTGATCGACGACGCCCGTCGGCATCTCGAGGGCGCAGGGCTGCACGCCGACTTCCGCTGTGCCAACGCCGCGGAGGTTGATCACGCCGACGGCGTGGACTTCGACTGGGTCATTTTCTGGGCGAGCCTCGAGCACATGCTCATCGTCGAACGTGTCGCCTCCCTGCGGGCCGCGTGGAATCTACTTTCCCCGGGCGGTCTGCTCACGCTGATCGAGACCCCCAACAGGCTGTGGCCGGTCGACTCGCACACGTCGCAGTTACCGTTCTTCTCGTGGCTCCCGGACGCTCTCGCATTCGATTACGCGACATTCAGCCAACGTGCCACGTTCGGTGGAGGCGTCTACACCGATCCGGCGGGCCAGATGCTCGAATTCCTTCGGCGTGGTCGTGGGGTCAGCTTCCACGAGTTTGACCTGGCGCTCGGTGACCACCGGCGACTCGAGGTGCGCAGTTGCATGCAGCTCGACCGCAGGGCCGCCAATCCTGCACGTCGGGTGGGATGGGCACTCTCAACGGCGGGACGCACCGAGCGGGCACTGAGACAGTACGCGCCGTCGACACACCGGGCCTGGTTCCAGCCGTTCCTCTACCTGACGCTCGCGAAGGGAAACGCCGGCTCGGATGTGCGCCACGTCGACCGTTCCGCTCAGTGAGCGTCCTTGATCGCCGTGACCGAACCTTGCGCCAAGGACGACGGTTTCTATTCGTCTGTCCGCTGAAGGCACTGCTGAACAACCTGTACGAACGTGTGACCAGGTCCGCGGATCTGGTCATACCGGCGGACAGCCGCTGTCTCATTCGCTTCAGTGACACGGGTCCGGTAGCGCTGACGCTTTCGCCACCTATCAGCTACTCGTCCACCGAGCACGGTGGGCGATCGCTGTCGCTGGGCGACGGGGGTGCGTCGATCGGCGAGGAATTGGTCGAATCGACCGAGGATAGCGTCCGGGGTGGTCCATCTTGGCACTTCACCTCCGATGAACCAGGGCTCGGCGATCATCGCGGCGTACGCGTTGTCGTCCTCGTCGAGCTGGCGAATCTTGTCGATCACGGCATCGGTCGACGCGAAGTCATTGGCGTTGATGAAGCGGGCCGTGTTGAAGTCGCGACCGATCTGCGGATCGCCCCAGTAAATCGGAACCGTCCCCGCGACCATCGCCTGCAACAGCTTCTCGGTCGAGTACCCCGGGTACGTAGAGTTCTCGAAAGCGACGTTGAACTTGTATTGCGAGATGAACGCCTGCTTGTCGCTCACCGGCCCGCCGACGTTGTTCTTGAACCGCCCCCAGACGCAACGGGTTTGTACGCTGTGAGCCGTTCGACGAACTGGTTGCGGGTACGGCCTGTCCCGTTCGACACGACGACGCTGGCGAATCCTCGCTTCGAGATGTCGACAGCAACTGGCCGCGACGTGTTGGTCTCGTCCAAGCGCCAAGCCCACGGCGGGAGCCGATAATGATCCGGGTGATCGAGGCGGTCGCATGTGAAGGCGTAATCGCAGTCGGAGAAACCCCAGCCACGATTCTCCGACATGATCAGGACACGCCGGCAGTTGTAACGTCGGAAGTCGCTGCCGTAGCACGAGTAGATCAGAAGATCAGGTGACGGCTGAATTTGCAGGTCGTAACGTCGGCTCAGCAGTTCAACGAACCAGTTGTCATGTTTGTCGAAGCCAGGCCAGAAGTCGCTGAAGTCGACACACACGCTCGCTGCCATCTCGAGCGCAGGGTAGTCCGGCCCACCACCGGGGTTCTTGGTGGTCTCAAGCTTCCGCAACCGGAGGCGATGGTTGGCGGTGCGACGTCGACTGGCTTTCCCGCCGCGGTGCCTTCATCGACGCCCTGACCCTCGTCGAGACGTCTCCTGAGTCCACCCGACGGTGCTCGGTGCGTTCATCGCCGCCGCTGGTGCGCCGCTTGTCGGATTGCGTCGTGGAGTGATGACCTCCGATCGACGTACGCCTCGCGTGCTACGTCAGAGGGTCACGACTTCGAACCAGGTCTTTCTGAGGACACTCGTTCGGCAAGTGCTCGCCGGTCCGACGCTTGACTCCCGCCATGAGCGACACTTCGTCGATGCACGTGCGTCGCAAGGTCGTTGTCGTCGGACAAGGCTACGTGGGCCTGCCGCTGGCCCTGCGTGCAGTTGAAGTCGGATACGACGTCGTCGGCTTCGACACTGACAGCGCCCGAGTTGCGCAGTTGGCTGCACAGCGGTCGTTCGTTGGGGGTGTGACGAGCGAGGTTCTTAGACAGGCGGCAGACACCGGCAGGTACCACCCAACGACCGACCCTGACAGGTGTCGCCGATTCGACATCGCCGTAATCACGGTGCCGACACCGCTGCGGCTCGGCGAACCCGATCTCTCACACGTGGAGGCCGCCGCTCTCCACGTCGGCAAGCTCGTACGGCCCGGCTCGTTGGTGATCCTCGAGTCGACGACCTATCCCGGTACGACCGAGGAATTCCTTGTTCCGCTGCTCGAGCGCGAGTCGCGACTGAGTGCTGCCTCAGACTTCTTCGTCGGCTACAGCCCCGAGCGCATCGATCCGGGCAGCGCACGATGGCAACTGACCAGCATCCCGAAGCCAGTGTCTGGAGTCAATCCAGCATCACTGGAGGCCGTCCAACGATTCTACACGACGATGGTCGACCAGACGGTGGTCGCCGGAGGCGTCCGGGAAGCAGAACTGGCGAAGCTGCTCGAGAACACCTTCCGCCACGTCAACATCGCCCTGGTCAACGAAGTGGCCATGTATGCATGGGAACTGGGCATTGATATTTGGGAAGCACTCCGGATCGCAGAGACAAAGCCCTTCGGATATATGCGGTTCGACCCAGGACCCGGAGTTGGCGGGCACTGTCTGCCGATCGACCCTTCGTACCTGTCGTGGCACGCACGAGGCCGGCTCGGGCATGATTTCCGATTCGTCGCGGCGGCCAACGAGATCAATGCCGCGATGCCCTCATACGTGGCGAGGCGTGTTGAACTCAGCCTTGCCAATCATGGGAGGTCTCTGCCCGGGTCGATCGTTCTTCTCCTCGGCCTTGCGTACAAGCGGAACTCGGGGGACGCACGCGAGTCACCCGCCGTAGCGATCGCCAAGGAGTTACACGATCGCGGTGCCCTCGTTCGGGGTGCTGACCCGCATGTAGTGGAGCCTCTGTCATCGCTGATCACTCGTGTTGACGCCTCGGTAGACGAGCTTCGAGCCGCGGACATTGTGGTCGTGCTGGCCGACCACGCTGCGTTTGATCTAGACGATGTCCAGCGGTTCGCCGAAGTTGTACTCGATACCCGGCATTGCATGCCCAGTGGCCGGAACATCGAGTATCTCTGACGAGCCATCAGTGTGAGTGACGTCGTGCCAGAACTTCCCGATCAAAGGAGACCCTTCTCGCATGCAGCCGTCGGACGCTGAGGGAGCCGGCGCGACCGCGGCCGTGCGAACCGCGCTGCCGCGGGTGCTGATCGTGACGGCGTCGGCGCGACGCCGCGGCGCTGAGCTCCAGGCGACGCAACTGAGCGCTGAGTTGCGACGACGCGGCGCCTCGGTGGCGTCAGCGGCGCTCACCGGTGCCGGCGGAGGGATGGCCCTGCCGATGACCGTTCTCGGACGGCGACGTCTCGGTCTCTCGACCCTGCGGCGGCTGCGGCGGGCAGCCCACGACGTCGACGTGGTGATCGCCTACGGGTCGTCAACGTTGCCGGCGTGTGTGATCGCCTTGGCGGCTCCGGAACGCCGTTCGTGTACCGCAATATCAGCGACCCCGGCTACTGGGTCCGCAATCGCCTGCACCGAGCGGTCACCGGATTCCAGTACCGCCGGGCCGCGATGGTCGTCGCGCTCTGGCCCGGTGCGGCGACCGCGGTGGCGCGACTGTTCAGGGTGCGATCGGAGCGGATCGTCGTGATCCCGAACGCCCGTGATCCCCACGCCTTCCGACCCCCTACGGCTGATGAGCGCGACCGGGCGCGCCAGTCACTCGGGTTGGGCGACCGGCCCGCCATCGCCTTCGTCGGCAGCATCAGCCGCGAGAAGCGGTTGGAGCTGGCGATTGCCGCGATCTCGCGGATGCCTGGCACCTTCTGGTCGTTGCCGGCGACGGGCCACTGCGGGCCGAGGCCCAGCGGCAGGCTTCAGCCGAGGCACCGGGCCGCGTGATGTTCCTCGGCGAAGTGGGCGACGTAATCCGGGTCCTCCACGCGGTCGACGCGGTCGTGATCACGAGTGAGGCCGAGGGTATGCCGGGGGTGGCGATCGAAGCGGCGATGTGCGGTGTGCCCGTCGTTGCGACCGATGCCGGCGCCCTGTCCGAGATGCCGGGCGTGCAGATCGTCGAGCGGGATGCGAGCAGGCTCGCGGAGGCATTGAGTCGCGTGATCGGCCAGTTGACGCGCTCGGATGCGATCGACCTCGGATGGCCGAACGGTCGCCGATAGGTGGGTCGAGCTGCTCGCCCAGATGACCGCGGTCTCGATCGGATCGCGTCCGTCAGGACGTTGATCCGGTGGGACCGAACCGTCGCCTCATGGCCCGCCCGAAAGCAGCCGGGAGTGCGCGAACGTGGGCTCTGAACGACAGTGGCGTCGACAGCTTCCGCTCGGCCCGCGTCCGGTACGACGTGAACGTGACCGGGTGTACGAGGCTCATCGGGGGAGAGGGCAACCTTGCCGTTGCCGCATCGAGGTTGAGCCGGTCCCGATGAGCGGACCGGACGTAGAGCAAGATGTTCTGGCGGTAGAACCACGTCGACCTCCTCGTTCTCCCACAGCACCGGTCGGAGCACGTCCACCGGTTCGAACCCGTGCGATGCGAATCGAGTCGCCCAATAGGAGGGCCATTGCTCATTGAGGTGGACCTCGCCCTCCTGTCCGGGGATCGCCGCCGAGAAGAGGACGACCGGCGCGAGCGAGCACAGGAACTCGATGAAGGCGCCTGCGCTCGCCTCGGGCAGGTGCTCGGCGACCTCTAGGCTGACGGCCAGATCGAAGTGGCGCTCGACGGTCAGCGGCTCAGTCAGATCGACGGCGCGAAATTGCTCGCGGTCGAGCTCCATCAAGTCGAGCGGGACGCGTTGGCTGTCTAGCCCGAGCAGGTCCGAGACACCTCGCTCGGCGAACGCTCGGAGCCAGCCGCCGGTACCGCACCCAACGTCGATGACTGACGTCACCGGGACCAGCTGGAGGACGAGTGGCACAACGACCCGTGCGGCCGCCGTGGACGACACGTCGACCCACTCGTAGAACTCCCTGCTGTAGCCGTCGGCGCTGTGCTCCATCACCACTCCGGGACCGCACGCCGGTCCGATCCGCCGTCACCGGCAGCCGGATAGGCAGCCTGCGGTACTGCCAGAATAGGCCGATGCTCCGCGCCCGGACGGTCGCTCGACGGGCGATACCGGCCCCGGTGCGCCGGCGGATCTGGGCAGTGCAGAGCCAAGGGCACGGGCAGCACTGGGTTCGCGTCGTCATGGATCGTGAGATCGAGGAATTCCTCCTCGGCGCTCGACCCATCCGCGCTCGATGCCATCGAGATCTCCGGCGACGGTCGCGCCGGTCTCCCGTGGAAGAGCTTCACAAGCGTCCACTACCCGGCGTTTGATCTACTTGCGCCGCACGAGGTCGGCTGCTTCGACGTTGTGATCTGCGAGCAGGTACTGGAACATGTCACAGATCCTTGGAAAGCCACGCGCGCGCTGGCGGGGCTGTGCCGGCCCGGCGGCCATGTGATCATCTCTACACCGTTCATGTTGCGCGTCCACGCGAACCCGATCGACAACTGGCGCTTCACTCCGAACGGACTCAGCGAGGTCGTACGGTCGAGCGGGCCTCGAGCCGGTCGCCGTCAGCTCTTGGGGTAACACCTGGTGCATCCGCCGCAATCACCGTCACTGGGCGATCTACCGGCCGTGGCACCGCGTCCTGTCGCCGTGGGCGCTGCGCAACGACCCGCTGGTGCCGCAGGTCGTGTGGGCGTTCGCAATACGGCCCCGATCGACGGCGCCGGCGGAGTGAGCCACCGGAGCAACTGATGGACGCCGGAAGCATCGATCGCGAGGAGCATGCGGATGCGTCAGTGACCGTGGTCGTACCGGCTCTGAACGCGGCCCGGACGCTTCGCCGTCAATTGGATGCGCTCGACCGCCAGACGTTCGAGCGGCCGTTCTGCGTTGTCGTCGTCGACAACGCGTCCGAGGACAACACCGCAGAGGTTGCCCTTGACATGCAGCCCGAGCGCTACCAGATCCGCGTCGTCCATGAACCGCGGCGCGGGATCAACTTCGCCCGCAACGCCGGGATTGCCACTGCGCCCGATGGCATGATCCTCCTCTGCGACGCCGACGACGAGGTCGACGAGCCGTGGCTGGCGGCGATGGTCGAAGCGCTCACCCCGGGGCGTTGGGTCGGAGGCGTGCTCGGCTACGAGAAGTTGAACTCGCCGCAGACTCGCCGGTTCTGGGACGTGTCGTCGTACTCGATGTTCCGGCCGACCGACCCGTATGTCGACGACACCAAGGGCAGCAACTGCGGCTTCTACCGATCGATGTGGGCCGCGCTGGACGGGTTCGACGAGCGCCTCAGCGGCACCGGCGGTGACGAGAACGAGTTCTTCATGCGCGCTCACGACGCGGGATACCGGCCGATCCACGTAGCCGACGCTGTCGTGAATTACCGGCTCCGTCCGGGTCTGCGTTCGATGGTCCGCCAGCGCTACCGACAAGGCAAGAACCAGATCTCGATGAGCCGGCTCCCCGGTGGACGCCTCCTTCCATACAGCTTCACTGCGCGCTCTTGCCTCCGGGCGGCGGCAAAGGCGGTAGCGGTCGGCCCTCGCGACCTCATCTCGTCGCAGCGCCGGTACCTCTGGATCGCGTCCGTCAGCCGCCACGCCGGTCGGCTGGTTGGCCTTTTCCGATCTATGGACAACACCAAGGCGCACTCGTGACGCGAACGTCCGCCTTTCGCTCGCAGCCTGAATCGGCGCCGTGAACAACGAGTTGACGTCACGCCACGGGCCGGTGGTCTCTGTGCTGATGCCCGTGTTCAACGGCGGCCAGCTCGTCGGACGGGCCGTCGACAGCATCCTCGCCCAGACCCTCACGGACTTCGAGCTGATCGTCATCGACGATGGCTCGACCGATGAGACGTCCGCCGAGCTGTCGGATCGCGCCGGCGATCCACGGTTGCGCGTCGTCACGCACGACGAGAACCACGGGCTTGTGGCCTCACTGAACGAGGGCCTTGCACTGTGCCGGGGCGAGTTGGTGGCGCGACTCGACGCCGATGACTCGTCTTCGCCTACCCGGCTGGCCCGTCAGGTCGCCGTCTTCAGAACGCGGCCACAAGTCGTCCTCTGCGCTTCGGCGTACGACCGAGTCGATCCCGCGGGACGTCTGATCCGTCGTGGCGTGCCGCCGCGAACCCATGCCGCACTTGCGGTGGCGATGCTCACGGGCAATCGAGCCCTGCACTCCACCGTGATGTTCCGGCGCGACGCCGTCCGCGACATCGGCGGGTACCGCGACTCGTGGTTCCCCGTCGAGGATTACGACCTGTGGCTTCGACTCCTCGAGGTTGGGGAGTTCGAAGCGTTGACGACGTCGGAGACGACGTACATGGCCGAGCGGTCGGACAGCATCTCGTCGCGCTGGTCGGACGATCAGGGCGAGCAGGCGTGGCGCCGATCGCAGCGGTACTTCGAGGAGCTTGTCGGCGAGAGACCGAGCGACGTTGGCAGGTACCGGCTGCGAGTGCGTGACGTGTCGCGCGCGTCGCGCGCGCTGCGGCGACGTCTCGAGCGGCGGGGCATCCCGACGACCGGACTCGATCGCCAGGCCCTCACCGTCGCCAACTGGATGTTGCGAGAGCAATCCCGGTTGCGCAGAGCAGTGACGATCCTCGTCGTCGCCCCGAGGCTCGCGATCAAGGGGCGGCTCGCCCCCTGAGACCGCGCTCGCACCTGAGGTACCGGGCGACGGCGACGGGCCACGCTTCGGCCGCCTCGACAGCAGTGTCGCCGTCGACCGTCCCGATCCTCTAACGGCGGTGCCGGATGGCGTAGAAGTTGTGGTGGACGACGTCGCCGAAGATAGTGCCGACCGGACCGGGACCTATGTGCGACTCGGCATCGACCGTCCGCCGTCCATTCCCGCCAGCGGCCGCCTCACGACGCGAGGCCTGACAACTGGAGCGTCTCCTGGAAGAAGGGGTCGTTCGCCGCCAGCACCGCCGGGGTGTCGATCGCCCTCAGGACGCCGTCGCGCAGCACCATGATGCGACCGCAGACGTCGAGCGTCGACAGCCGGTGGGCGATGATGATCACAGTCACGCGTCCCGCGAGCTCGGCGATCGTCCGACGGATCAGTGCTTCGGAGCGGGCGTCGAGCGCCGAGGTGGGCTCGTCCATCACGAGCAGTTCCGGCTCCCCGGCCAGTGCCCTGGCGATGGAGATTCGTTGCCGCTGCCCGCCGGAGAGGCCGCCGCCCCGCTCGCCGACCTCGCTGTCGAAGCCCTCGGGCATCAGGACGATCTCGTCGAAGATGTGAGCCTGGCGCGCGGCTTTCTCGATCGATTCGCGGTCGATGTGCTCGCGGAAGAAGGCAATGTTCTCCGCAACCGAGCCTGAGAGCAGCAGGGCGTCCTGCGCCACGAACGCTGTGCGCGGGGTCCACGAGCGCCGGTCGATCTCCCGGAGGTCGACGCCGTCGGCTTCGACCCTGCCCGATGTCGGCTCCCGAAGACCGAGGAGGAGCTGAACGAGCGTCGACTTCCCGCTCCCCGACGGCCCGATCATGCCGACAACCTCACCCGGATCAATCCGGAAGGAGACGTCGTGGAGGACATCGATGCCGGGCTGGTAGGCGAAAGTCACGGAGCGGACTTCGACCGCGCCGACGACCTCGATGACCCTGTCGCCTCCGGGAGCCCGCTGTTCCGCGTAACGCTCCAGCGTCTCGTCAAGGACGTCGATGTACGGCACGGAGTTGCTGAGCGCCCCCACTGCCGTCTGCACCTGCTGGCCGTAGCTGAGCGAACGCAACATCACCAGCATCACCGCCCCCGCTCCACCCAATTCCCCGGTCCCGAGGGCGTTGGCCAAGCCCAGACCGCCCAGGAGCGCGCCGTAGGCGAGGAAGGTGTAGATGGGGCTCATCGCTCCCTGTACAAGGAACGCTCGGCGACGCGCGATCGCGTCCCGCGCCACCACGTTGCGGACCCGCTCCGCGAACTGGTCGCGTACTCCGAACGCCTGCATCTCCATGCCCAACGCGCTCAGTTCCGAGACTGTCGTCGCCACCGACATCTGGGCCGCGGCGGCCGCCGAGGCCCGCGCCCGGATGCGCCGGCGCAGCGGGGCGATCACTGCGGCCAGCGCCACGAGGGCGACGACGACGACGAGCGTGGCAATCGGGTTGATCGTCAACGACACCGCGATGAGCGCCGCCACATTGAGGAGGGCGATGAGCGCGACGCTGACTGACGTGGCCACCCCGCTCGCCAACCCGGCAAAGCCGCTGAGCAGCTCCTGCAGCCGCCCGCTTGGCTCCGCGTGCTGCACTGCCCACGACGTGTGTAGGTAGGCGTCTGACAAGCGGTGCCGGGCGTCGCTCAACACAGCCACGGAGAGATCGGCCGAGACTCGCACGGCGTTCAAGCCGAGAGTCAGCCGTACCACGAGCAGAAGCGCGGCGACGCCGATCGCGGTGGTCAGGGACGACGAGTGGCCAGCAAGTACACCGAACTCGTCCTCGCCGTCGGCGATGGCGAGCGCCGCCCGTGTGATCACAACCAGGAAGACCGCCTCGACGGCGCCGCTGACGATCGACGTCAGCGACAGCACCAGCAGGCGCCCACGGTGTGGACGCATGATGCTACGAATTCGCTCCCAGTCGCGACGACCGACGAGCGGCGCACCCCGCTGGGGATCAGACACAACAGCAACGCTACTTCGACGGGCTTTCAGAGCCGTCGACCCTGGGAGTGAGACCCAGCTCAGAACTCGGCCACACCGACCCCGATCGACGAGGGGCCGACCTCACTCGAGCTGGGGACGCCTGGGGCTTCACGTACCTGGACGTTGCGGCCGCGCTGCGCCGACGACCGCAAACTCGTCATCCGCCGGCGCGCGTGACGTCGAGCGATAGGTTGGCGGCCGTGCTGGCCCTTGTCACCGGTGTTGCCGGGTTCATCGGCAGCCAGCTCGCCGAGCACATTCGATCCGCCGGCTGGCGGGTCCGCGGCGTTGACTCGTTCACGCCGTACTACGACCGCAAGCTGAAGGAATCGAACCTGTCGGTGCTCCGTGGCGCGGCGGCCGTCGACCTCATCGAAGCCGACCTGTTGTCGGCGCCACTCGAACCGCTGCTGGACGAGGTCGACATCGTGTTCCACTTCGCTGCCCAGCCGGGTGTGCGCGCGTCATGGGGGGAGTTCACGACCTACAGCGACCACAACCTCGTCGTCACCAATCGGCTCCTCCAGGCTTGTCGAGGGCGCCGCCTGCAGCGGTTCGTGTTCGCATCCAGTTCCTCTGTGTACGGGTCGGTCCGTCGGTCCCGGTCGCCGAGGACGCCCCGACCGAACCATTCAATCCGTACGGAGTGACCAAGCTGGCTGCCGAGGCGTTGTGCCGGGCGTACGCCGCAGAACTTCGACGTGCCGGTTCGTGATGCGTTCGGCTCTTCACGGTGTACGGCCCGCGCCAGCGGCCGGACATGGCGTTCGACCGACTCATCCGTGCCGCCCTCGGCGGTGAACCGTTCGTCGTCTACGGCGACGGATCGCAGGCTCGCGCCTTCACCTACGTCGGCGATGCCGTCGACGCGGCGTGGCGCGCTGCCGACGCCGACGTCCGCCCCGGCGCGGTCTTCAACATCTCAGGCGGCGTGTCGTCATCGATGCGTGAGGTGATCGAGATCGTCGAGCGGGCCGTCGGTCAACCGGTCGCCGTCGCGTTCGGCACCGAGCAACCCGGCGACGTCACCCGGACCGAGGCGGTGGTCGAGCGGGCGGCCACCGAACTCGGGTGGACCCCTCGTGTCCAACTCGCCGACGGTGTCGCCCGTCAGGTGGCCCACCTTCGCCGCCACCGCGTGGCTTCCAGCGCCTCGACGTAGAGCCGCTCGATCCGGGACACGACGGCATCCGGCGTGAACCCGATCTCGAAGCGGGTCCGGGCGCGAGCAGCGACCGCAGCGCGCTCGGGATCGTCCAAGGCTCGGTCGATCGCGGCCGCGAATCCCGACACGTCGTCAACGGCGACCAAGGCATAGGCGTCGTCGCCGATCGCCTCGCGCATCATCGGGATGTCCGACGCGATGACCGGGCACCCGAGGGCCATCGCCTCGAGGACGGCGCCGGGGAGACCCTCCACCCGTGAGGGGATGACGACGACGTCCGCGGCCGTGATGAGGTCGGGGACGTCGGTCCGCGCACCGAGCAGTCGGATCATGTCGGCGCATCCCGTGACGGAGATCACCTCGGTCAGACTCTCCGTCGCCCGACCCGGTCGCCCAGCGACGAGCGCTACCAGTTCTGGTCGATCCGAGCGGAGCGCGGCCACCGCGCCGACGAGCACGTCGAGCGCTTTGTGGTGCTCGTGCCGCGAGATGGTGAGGACCACCGGCTGGTCGTCGGCGAGGCCCAGTCCCCGCCGGACCGTCAGCCGTCGCTCGGGTGTGGGCTCGCCGAGGACGTCTCGCCGTCGGGCGCGGGGCACGACGACGATGCGTTGGCGGGAAACTCGGAGGCGACGCGCCATGTCGGTCGCCACCGACTCGGACACCGCCTGGAAGCGGACCGCCAAACGAGCCGTCACCGCGTCCACGACCTGGGCGGCGCGCAGCTTGTAGCGACCCACCGTCGGGTTGGCGAGCTGCGCTGGTGAATAGCTGCTGTTGGCCAGGGTCGTGACGACGGGACGTCGCGTCAGCGCCGCGGCTGTCCGGCCGAGCACGTCGGCCTCCCAGAGCGTGGTGTGGACGATGTCGGCGCGCACGCGCCGGATGAGGCGTACGAGGCCGGCAAGCTGGCGCGGGCGGCTGGCGTCGAGCATCACCGGGTGGAGCGTGGCGCCGGCGGCCTTCAGATCCTCGGCGACGTCCCAGCGGGACTTCAGGAAGGCGACATGGAGCTCGAGGCCGTGGTCGCGGTAGGCCGAGGCCATGTGGGCGAGCGACGTCTCAGCGCCGCCGCCGAGGAGGCTGTCGATGACGTAGAGGACGCGCACCGTCAGACCCTTGTCCGGCGCACCCGGGCTAGCAGCTCTCGCCGGCTGCGGTGGAGGTCGATGACCTGGCGCCGGGCGTCGACGGCGACGAGGCCGTCGCGCTGGGCGAGGGTGTGAGTGCCGGCCGGGTAGCGGCGGCCGCCGACTAGCAGGCGCTCGCCGGGCTCCTCGCGGAACGCCGACTCGTCGAGGCGGACGACGCGGTTGACGACCACGGCGCCGCCGTAGCCGCGCGAGCAGTCCTGGGCCGGGCGGTAGAGCACACCGTCGCGGATGAAAGGGGTGCCCGCCGGGCGGCTCGACCGGACGTCGATCTTGACCGGGTTGGCCGGGTGGACCGTCCATGGTCCGAGCGGTGACGGCGCGTGCCACAACCAGAGCTCGGCGTTCGGGTCGCGGTCTTGTCGGGTGCCGAACAGCCACCAGCGACCGGACCACTCGATGACCGTCGGATCGAGCAGCGCGACGTCGTCGAGCAGCGACGCGCGGTGCTCCCATCGGTCGGGGAACTCGACGCACCGCCACGCCTCGACGCGACGGGCGCGGGCCGTCTCGGGGATGCATAGGAGGTCGCCGTCGTGCTCGAGGAGAAACGGGTACGACGCGTGGACGCCGAGGTCGAGCACGCCGGACGTGGTGGTCCAGCGGGTGCCGTGGCGTCGCACGGCGCTGATCACGCCGGTCGCCGAGCGCTCGTCGAACTCCTCGACGAGCATCGCGGTGACCCCGTCACGGCGAGCGGGGAACGGGTCGGCGAGGTACCCGGCACGCCGTTCCGGGACCCACTCGACGCGACCACCCACCGCCGGGCCCGGCTCGCCCATCGTCAACCCGACGGTCCAGCGTTGACCGACGAGGATCCCTCGCACCTGGGCTGTCAAGATGCGTATCGAGTGCCGGGCGAGGAACGCGAGCATCTGGCGGTTGGTCGGGTCACGGCGGACCGGCGCGTTGGTGGCTGCGGATGGAAGGCTCGCCACGTCGAGCCAGCCGTGCCGGACGGCTCTCGCCGCCCTGGCCACGAGCACGGCCGCGCCCAAGCGCCGCCCGATCGCGGTTGCGCGGGTACGAGTGCCCGATCGTGCGGAACGTGGCCCGGCCGAGCGGGATGCCGGCGTCGAGGCGCTCGGTGAGGCGCTGCAACAGCACACCGGTCGTGACGTGGCCGTCGGCCACTTCCCAGAACGAGGGAGGCCCGCCGCGGATCACGCCGCTCGTCGTCGTGGTGGAACGACCAGATGCCGTGCCGCGCGACGTCGAGGACTTCGCCGCCAAGGATGCCGAAGCCGAAGCGCAGCAGTACGTCGAGCTCGTGTCCGCGCAACCGCTCGATCGCCGTTGAGGGGAAGTGCTGGGCGTACCTGCCCACACGTACGGGTGTAACCGCAACGGTCGGAAGCGCGCCGAGCAGGTCGGAGCAGTCGACCCTCGCGATCGACGTGGCTCGGCGGCAGACCCAGAGGTTGTTGTAGAGACGCCACAGGAACCGCCGATCGAGCGGCCCGCGACGTCGAGTCGCTGCGGTCTCCTCCTCGACCACGACCACGAGCTCCGCGTCGCCTCCGGCGATGAGCTGCTCCAGAACGGAGCGCTGCCAGCGGGCCAGGCGGAGACCCGGAACTGGCGTGAGCACTCCGACGCGCAGCGGCGCTGCGGATTGCCGCTCTGGCCTCCATCAGTCGGCCAACGTCCGCTCACGAAGTGGATTCTTGGTCGATCCGGCCCGGAGGCCACCCCATTCACAGGTCACGGCGCGCTCCCGGCGGAATGCGGGCGACGAATGTGACTCCTTCGGGTCAGCGAGGATCGCTCCGGCGACCCTGCCATCGCATCAACGGGTTCACTGCCACGATCAGCGGCTGCGCGGCCAAGTGGAACACCACGTCGGCACCATCCTCGACTCGGACGAGGTTCGTGTCCACCAGGTTCAAGCGCAGCTGTTGAAACCGATCGTTTGCCCTCGTTGAGTCGTGGTTGGACGGCTTGTCCCTCGCCGCGTGATCGAAGCGAGGCAGTCCGGTCCGACAGCGTCCCACCTCTCGGTGACGAGCCGCTTCCTCAGATGACTTCCCGATGAACCCGGCTGAACCGGTCACCACCGCTCGCATCGGCGGGAGCCTACGGTGACAGACAGGGGTCGTCTGACCTTGGCGGCGCCTCGTGATCTCCGCTGACGGGCACAGCTCGGCGCTGGTGACGGCTGCTCAGCGGTGAGCTCGTGGTGAAGCGTGCCGTCCTCAGTCGGCCCCGGCGTGGCGTACTGGGCAAGACCAGAGCCGCTTCGTCGAGGCGAGATCGCGCACGCGAACCATCGGCACCGACGTCGAAGCTCGTGGCGTCACACCACGACACGCGGTGCGCCGACTCGCCGACGACTCGACGCACCCATGCGCACTGATTGCGATGGGGCACGCCACAGGGGCCCGGTCACGAGACTCGGTGAGCCGCCGGTGCAACGCCGTCCGTCGCGTTGCCGAGCCGTCGACCAGGGCAACGCTTGGCGTCGCACACGACCGTCGTCGGTGTCGATTCGCCATCGGCCTGCCCCGGCCATAACCCGGGGATGGTGACGGGTCGCCTAGGTGTGCCCGAGACGAGCGAGACCAAGGAGACCAAGGTTGGACACCACGTCTCGGAACCGACCCAATCGAGGTGACTAGACGCACGCGGTGGTGCACCCGGTCAAGCCCTCGACGTTGAAGAAGGTGTTCCCCACCTCCTGCACACGATCCACTGAACCGAGCCCGCACGTTTGCAGTGCAGGTCGTGGAAATCGGCCGGCCCGACCGGTCTAGGCACGTGACGGTGAGGGTGGTTGTTCCGATGATGACGTTGCGCAGACCCTGGTTGGGCAGGGAATCGATGAGCGTGAACGTCGTCGGGCTCATTGATGCGGTGGCCGACCCTCCGCACCCGCACGTCGTGGCGGGATCTCGCACCGTGACGCTGGTGACGGTGAAGACGCGGATGGTCTGACCGGGATTGGTGATCTCGTCGCAGGGTCCCTTGGCACCCTGGACAACGATATCGAGGGGACCGGTGAAGGCAGGAGCGCACTTCAAGGTGCACCCGGCCTGCGCAGAGACGCGCGATGAGGCGATCATCGGGGCGGCCCACACGATGCCGCCGGCGACGGCAGCCTTCTTGAGCGCCTCGCGGCGGTCGAAGCCTCCGCGCTCGACCGTCTCGGTCGTGTGTTCGCTCATGACGCGTCCACCTCTTGCCGGCGACGAGAGGCCCCCACGACGAGCACACCACCGGGGAGGAGCGCGCCTCGGCCGACTCGCAACCACGTACCCATTCCGCGACTACCGGCAATCATCGGGAGCCATCGCGTGGTCGTGGTGGCATCAGCACGGCCGTGGCCGCTGGCGAGCACCTTTGCTCGGCGAACGCAACTCCGGCTGGGACGGCACCCGTCAAGCCATCGCCGGCGGCTCGAGTCCATCGACGAACCTTCACGCGTGGCCGGTCCTTTCCGTCGCCTGCATTTCAGCTCCTGGCGTCGAATGACTAAGTCCGAGACCTCGGTTGTCCGCGCGCAACAATACACGCTTCGCGTTCAGGGTAGTCGATGTTCGCCCTGGTTGCAGCCCTGGACTCAGTCCGGTGCGCGCAGCTCAGCGAAGCTCCTGGTTCTGAAGGCGGGTCGATCCCGCCCGTGGTGCGGACGTGATTGGGACCGGACCGGGGCCAGCAACGTTGTCGCCAGCTCGTGTCGTTGGCTCAGCGACGATCTGGTGTTGGCTTCATGCCCGGTTGCCCGAAACGGATCACGTCATCGGCGTCGTGGCCATGCTCGGCTTCCTTGAGGCTGCTGATTTCGAGAGGCGGGCCGACATCGACGGGCTTGTGGTGCTATTGCTGGGCGTGGTGATTGCGTCGAAGTGGCCCGCGGGATCCGGGTCGCACGAACTCGCGCTCGTCGGTGCCCGGTTGTCAGGCTGTCGCTCGTCGCCCGCGCCGTCGTCGCGCCGCCCGGTCCGTGGCGCCCGATCGTGCCCCGCGCCTGGTCGGGCCGGCGCTGTTCGGCGGCGCAGTTGGTGTCGGCGGTGATCATCGCACGGCCCGTGGCCGACCTTGAGACCGTAAGTCCGGCGGCGCCGTTGACTGCCGTGTCTCGCGGTGCTCATCGTCGTCTCTCGTCTCGTTGGCGGCAGGACCCGTCGATGAAGCGCGCGTCCGAACTTCTCGGCGCCGGCGTCGTCGTCTGTCTGGCCCGTGCGCGTGCTGATCGCGCGACATCATGCGGCTGTGCGACCGCCGGCCTGTGCTCTTCCGCCAGCCCGGCAGCGGCCGCGGCAGGCGCCCGTTCCAGCTCCTGAGTTCTGCACAACGGCGGCCGACAGCGGTGTGGAAGCCGCGCCAGGACGCGGCGCGAACGACCCGAATCGGCCGGTTGCTGCTGCGACGGACGAGCGTCGAGGCGATAGAGGCGGCGGTGAGCGACCTGTCGGTCGTGGCGACCGAAATCCGCAGTTGCGGTGACGTCGCACTCGGTGCGGCGATCGAGCGGCTGGTCGGCGCGCCCGAGCAACGTGCCGCGATGAGCGCAGCCGCGGCAGCGAAGGCGCGTCGGGAGTTCGATGAGCGCGATGTCGTGGCCTGTGTGATGCACGCCGGCCACACCGCCGCCGCCCGCCGCGACATCGACCTCGACCCGGAGCCGGCGTGAGGCGCAACCCGGAGGCGTTGTGGCGTGCCGGCGTGCAGTTCCTCGTCCTCGGCCGCCCCGACGGGTCCGTGATCACGGTGAGCGGGCCTGGTGTCGATGTGTGGACGCTGCTGGCCCTGGACCCGACGATCGATGAACTCGTCGAGACCCTCGCCGCTCGCTACGGAGCCGACCGGTCGACCGTGCGCACCGACGTCACACGGTTGGTCGAGCAGCTGGTCGCGCAGGGATTCGTCGTCGATGGATGAGCATCCAGCGCTCGTCGCCGCCGCCCGCTTCGGTCTCGTCCCGCTACCCGCACGGCCCGTCGTCGTCGCTGACGACGAAGTGCCCGAACTCGTCCGTGTCGCGGCGATGGATCGGCTCGGCGGGCTGCTTCACGCCGCCATCGCAGCCGACACCGTCGCCGTCAGCGATCCCGCGCGCCACCAGGTCCGCGAGCTCTGGCACGAGCAGCTGGTCGCATCGGTGATGGTCGAGGCGCTCGCCGTGCGAACGGCGGATCTCCTCGACGCAGCCGGCGTGACGTGGCGGCTCACGAAGGGGCCAGCGCTCGCCCACCTCGACTACCGGGATCCAAACCTGCGGCTCTTTGGCGATGTCGACATCGTCGTCCACCCCTCGTCGTGGGTCGCGACGCTCGACGCGCTCGCCCGCGCCGGATGCAAGCGTGAGCTCGCCGAGCTCGGTCCCGGTTTCGACCAGCGTTTCGGCAAGGGCGCGACGATCACCACTCCGGAGGGGCTCGAGGTCGACCTGCACCGACGGTTGGCGATCGGGCGCTTCGGGGTGCGCCTCCCCACGGAAGCCCTGTTTGCGGGCGTCGACCACGTCACCTTGGCGGGACGTTCGGTCCCGACGCTGGACGGGCCGGCGCGGCTGCTGCACGCCTGCTACCACGCCGCCCTCGGCGGGTTCCGCCACCTGCGCGCCCACCGCGACGTCGCCCAGCTCCTGCTCGTCAGTGACGTGGCGTGGGAGGCAACGGTCGAGATCGCGTCCCGACACCGGGTGCAGGCCGTCGTCGCACGGGCGATCGACGACGCGTGGGGCGCGCTCCGACTGGGCATCGATCACCCGGCCCACGATTGGGCGACTCGCCAGCGCATCGCCCGGGGAGACGCCCGGGCGCTGGCAGTGTTTGCCGCCGAACGCCCCTTTCGGGAGCAGGCTCTCACCGCGGTGCCGGTTCTGGTCGGTCGGGGGGCCACCCGTTACCTGCTCGCCCTCGCCCGACAGCAGGGCCGCCCGCCATCGCGATCGATCCGTCACACAGTCCGGCGAGGGGTCCGCTTCGTCGTGCCCCGCCGCCCCCGGTTGTGACTGCAACGTCTTCGCGTCGCGCCCTCGTCGGCTCAGGCCAACAGCGTGGCGGCGACGGTGCTCACAGCTTTGCCGTCCGACACGGGAAGGATCAGGTCACCGCGCCGGTCGAGGAGCTCAGCCCATCCCGGACGATCACCCTCGCTGAGCGCCCAGAGGTGGCGTCGCGACCCGTCGAGTGAGGCGCCCGCGATCGGATCGGCGACGATGATCGCCACGATGGGCAGCCGTCCGCCACTGGTGAGGACCTCGCCGGTGGCGGGGTCGACCACTGCCCGCCAGCCCGCCACCTCCCGGATCCGCGACTTGCGAAGCGAGCGGTCGTCGAGATCGACTTGGGCAGGCAGCGCGAGCAGGACGGCTCGACCGTCGCGGATGAGCAGGCGCGCGTCGACATGGACTTCGCCCGTTGCCGGCGGAGTCGCGATGCCGGCGACGATCGTGGCCAGCGTGTCGACCGCGCTCGCGAGGTCCGGCGTGCGATGACGCACGGGCACGCCGTGATGGACCAGGCCCACTCGACGGCGCAGCAAACCAACCGGCGCGGTGCGGACGCCGAACGCTGCCGGGAGATCCCGACCGGAGTCGTCGAGCCAGGCCGCGCACCGCTCACGAATCGCGTCGGCGGTCGCCTGCGTGTCGAACTCCACGCCGAGGAGGTAGTCACCGACCCGCAGCCCGATCGTGCCCGCCCACACGGGGCGGTGCTGGGCGGCGCCTCAAGGATCGGGCGGCCGGGGAAGCACAACCGGACCGGCGTGAGCGCCGACAGTCGATGCCGGCTGATGGTGGTGGTCGCCGTCGCGCCGGACCGCCTCGGTTCCCTCCAGCAGTCCGCGGGCGGCGAAGTCCTCCACGGCAGTCTCGGCGTCAGCCCGGAGGGTCTCGAACGGCACGTTGACCAATTCGTGCAGGGCGGCGGCGACATCGTCGAGTGAGAGCTCGCCGTCGACGAGCAGCCACACCGCCGAGGCCGAGGGGTTCAGCTCGTGGACCTGACCGGTGCGCTCGTCGAAGAGGACCGCTTGGTTGTGCAGGAACGCGGTGTCGATCGCCGGGTGAGGCCTCGGTCGTTGGGTGATGGTCGGGCGCCCGATCACGGTGCCGCTCGGTCGCCGACCAGTTGGCGCACGGCGCGCTCCGCGGCGTCGAGGTCGTGGACTCCGAGCGTGTACGCAGGAACCGACTCAACGATGGACGACGATGGCGCGGAACACGACCCGTCCAATGGCGCCCAGCGTCGGGAGGTGGCTCGCCAGCAGGCGCACGGCGGTCGCCGGCGCCAGCGGCCTCATGCCTGGATCGGCTCCCGGGTCGTATTGCGGGAGGACGATCGCCGCCAGCGGGGCGGCCGTTCCCAGGGCACCGAGCTCGGACGCCGGGATGAGCACCTCGGCATCCGGGCTGGGAGGAGTGATGAGCGCGTCGAGCGGGCCGCCACGGCGAACGCCGATGGGTCGCCAGAACGGATGGACGACCGGCGCCTCGCCGCCGTGTCGGCGCTCGAGCAGGGCCACCTCGTCCGTCAAGAAACCCCAGCCGTGGGCGGTGAGCCACCCGGCCAGCGTGCTCTTGCCGGTGTGGGACTGACCGGCGAGGACGATCGCACGGCCGTCGCGCTCGACGGCCGCGGCGTGGATGGGGATCAGCGGATGGGCTGACTCGAGGACAAGGCGGGTGACTTCCCACAGCACGTAGGACATGAGGTAGGAGTCGGTCACCGTTGTCTCGCACGGTTCGCCGTCGCGCCACAGCCCCCACGGGTGGGAGAGCCAGGAGGGGCCGCGGCGAGCGATGAGGAACACCGTCGGTGTCCCCTCGGCCGTCGCCGCCCGCAGGTCGCGCAGACGATCGGCCAGACGATCGAGGACCTCGGCGACATTGCCTTCGAGCACGAACGGCCGGCCCGCGGCGATGAACGGACCGACGCGGACCACACCGCCTTCGAGGGCCGGCGGGCCCTCGGTGATCGCGACCCCGTTGCCAACCACGGTCGGCGAGTGTAGGAGGAGTTGCGCGCCATGACCGGTCCCCACAACGAAATTGACCGCGGCGGCACGTCCGCCCACAAGGCAGCGTTCCGCGCCGATCGACGAGTCGGCCACCGGGGAGGGGACCGAGCCGGGCGGGGACGGAGCAGCGTCGCCTCCACGGTATCCGTGAGGCGGCGGACGACACCTTGTACCTTCGGCGATCGATGGGTCGGCTGTGGAAGCTCGTCGGGCTGCTGGCGGCAGCCGCCGCGGTCGCGTTGATCGCCTTCAGCCTGGTCGACGATCCGGCTTCGTCCGGCGACCTGAGCACTCCCAGCACCGAAGTAGCGACGACGTCGGCGGCCGCGATCGCCACGACAGCCGAGGTCTCGACGACGAGCCGCACCGTGGCGTCAACCGCAGCGCCGACATCAACCGCGACCGCACGCGCCGACGTCAACGTCTACGACCGCCACCGCGTCGAGCCCGGCGCCCACGACGACAGCACCTCTCGGCGACATCGCGGCGTACCGCGTACGCGTCGTGAACGGCGGTGCGCCAGGCGGCACGGCGAGCTTCATGACCGCTATGTTGCGGAACGCGGGATTCAGCCCGCAGTCAGAGGGCGACGCCGAAGGCAACAGCCTGGACACCGTGGTTCTCGTCGGTCAGGGGAAGGAGGCAGCGGGCCAAGCCGTGGCGGCTGCGCTCCTGCTCCCCATCGAATCCCTTCGGACAGCCGCGAACGATCCGCGATGGGCGGCGAACGGCGGGGACCAGCTCGACGTCCTCGTCGTGGCCGGGGAGGATCAGCAGCCGCCGGGCTGACGGAAACGCGCCTCAAACCGCTCACCGATCATGAAGTCAGTACATGGTGACTCCTCGCCCGGGCGTCGAGCGGCCAGGATTGCGGCGTGGTGAGTTCGCGCCCAAGGCGCCGGAATCGCATCTCCACGGCGGATGCCCGGGTCGTCGCCGTCGTGGCGGCCGCTTCTGGCATCGTCGCCGCCTTTGCCGACGCCCACCCCACCGAGATTGGCGCCGTCGATGTGGGTCTCGCGGTTGCACTTGCGGCATTTACCACATGGATCGCGGCGAGCAGCCCTTGGTGGGCGTTGGCAGCCGTCGGCGTCGTCGCCGTTCTCTGCGCTGCGAATCCGGTGCTCCTCGCGGCGGGACTGGCCGCGACTGCGTGCGCGTTGGCCGTCGGTTGGCGCCGTGCCAGCTGGCCCGCCGTCCGCGCGCTATCGGCTGCCGTGACCGTCCAGGTGATCCTGCGGTGCGAGATCGACGCGTTCCACGGTGAGAGCGCCCTCCTGGCCGCGGGGTGTTTCGGCTTGATCATCCTCACTGGCCTACCTCGACGGTCACGGGTCGTCCGCCGCCGCGTGCGACGAGGCGCTCTCCTTGCCGGTGGCCTCACGCTCGTAGCAGTCGGCTTGCTGGGGATCGGCAGCGGCGTGGCCGCGGGCCGAATCGTCGACGGCGAACGAGATCTACGGGCGGGGATCAGCGCGCTGCGCGCGGGCGACGATCGTGCCGCGGCTGAGGCCTTTGACCGGGCCGCTTCCAGCCTCGCCGCGGCTGAGCGGTGGACTGGCCTCTGGGTGCGTCCCGCGTTGGCCGTACCCGTGGTCGCACAGCACGCGCGAGCGCTCACGGAGTTGACGACCTCAGCGACCGACCTCGCGGAGACAGCTTCGACATCGTTGGCGCAGGTTGACTTCGACCAGCTTCAGGTCGACAGCGGAGTCGTCGACCTTGCGGCTATCGAAGTGCTCGTCGCGCCGCTGACCTCCACGCGAGACGTGCTGGCCGATCTCCGCGAAATGCTTGACCGCATCGATGATCCGTGGCTCGTGGGACCGATCTCCGACCGCGTGCATGACCTCGAGAACGAGGCCGCCGACATCGGCGAGCAGACGGAAACCGCGCTGGAAGCCGTGCGTCTCGCGCCGGCGATGCTGGGCGCTGACACGCCCCGCACGTATTTCGTTGCCTTCACCAACCCAGCGGAGGCGCGCGGACTGGGAGGGTACATGGGCGGCTGGGCCGAACTTCGAGCCGACCGGGGCCAGGTGCAGGTGACCCGGAGCGGACGTACGATTGATCTCATTCTCGGCGGCGACGCCGCGGAGCGCATTCTCACCCGGCCGGCGGATTATCTCAGCCGCTATGCACGCTTCGGCGCCGGGGGCAACGGTCGGCCCGTGGCGGTCGACTTCTGGTCGAACGTCACGATGTCGCCTGACTTTCCGAGCGTCGCTGAGGTGATCAGCCAGCTCTATCCGCTGAGCGGGGGCACCGATCTCGACGGCGTGCTCGCGCTCGATCCGTTCGCCGTGGCCAATCTGTTGCAGCTCACTGGCCCGGTCGAGCTGCCTGAGTTCGGCGTGACGCTGGACGTCGCTTCCGCCGCTGACTTCGTTCTGCGTGAGCAGTACGAGGCGTTCGACCCGACATCCGAGGAGCGGGAGGAGGTGCTCGAAACTCTCGCCGACGAACTGACGAACGCGGTCTTCTCACGTGCGCTCCCCGGCCCGCGTCTGCTCGCCGACGCGCTCTCACCGGCGATGCGCGATGGCCGATTGGTGGTGTGGTCCAGCCACGAAGACGAAGCGGCCGCGTTGCGGCGCCTCGGCGTGGACGGCGCGCTGCCCGAGCATGGAGCCGACGGACTGGCAGTGGTGAGTGTGAACGCGGCAGGAAACAAGCTTGATGCCTACCTCCGACGGAGCGTGCGGTACGAGGCAAAGATCGACGAGGACAGTGGCGCGATCCAGGCAACCGCGACCGTCGTGTTGCGCAACGAGGCGCCGGCACGGGGCCTCACTGAGTACGTGGCCGGGAACCAGGTGGGTCTGCCGAACGGCACGAACCGGATGTACCTGTCCGTCTACTCACCCTTGCGCCTCGCCGCTGCGGAGGTCGACGGCAATGCGTGGCCGATGGAGTCCGAGCAGGAGCGCGGATGGTGGGTGTACTCGACCTACGTGAACATCCCTCCCGGCGACGAGCTCGACGTGAAGTTGTCCCTCATTGGCGAGGTGCCCGATGGGGAGACGTATCGGTTCGTGCTTCGTCCCCAGGCGCTCGCCTTCCCTGACGTGACGTCCGTGAGAGTGCGTGATTCCGGCGGCGACAGCATCATCGACTGGTCTGCTGCGACCTCTTCCGTGACGGAGCTTCCGTAATGGATTACGCTCGTCGCAGGGACGAAGCCTATTCGTCGCGCCCGACGCGAGGAGCGGCCATGCTCAAGCGGATCGCTGTGATCGCCGCAGCCATCGCGTTGTGCACCTCAGCGCCTGTCGGTGCGCAGGTCGAGAGCTACCCGCCCGATACGTCGTCCCTTACGTTGAACGCTCCCGCCTGCAACCCCGGGTCCATCTCGGGCACGGTCTTCGGAGTCCTCCCGGGCTCGACCGCGACGATCACGGCGCAGCTCCCTGGGGGCGTTGGAGAGAGATCGGCAGCACGACCGTGACCGGAGGCAGCGAATTCACTGCGCCGTTCGAGATGGCGATTTCGCGCGCAGGGTTTGGCACGGCAACGGTTGCCGCCACCGGTACCTCCGCAGTCGGCGACCCGTTCACGCTTCAAGCACTGCTGGAGCTCGTGCCCTGCGCGGAGCTGCCATCGACTGGATCCGAAGCCTTCCCCTGGATCCGTTTCGGCCTGGTGCTCACCGCGGCCGGCGGCGCATTCGCGGTCGCGGCGGCGCGTCGGCGCCAAGTACGAGTGTCCTGAGATCAGCCCACTACTCGCGATCTGCGATCGTGTTCCAGGAACCAAGCGATGGTGCGGCGCAAACCCTCGCGGAGGTCTACCGACGACTCGTGCCCGAGGTCCCGGGCGGCGGCCGAACCGTCGGCGAGGCTGTGCGGCAGGTCGCCGGCGCGAGGCAGCCCGAACCGAGGGTGAGCTGTCACTCCCAGGAGCGCCTCGAGCTCGTGGAGGAGTTCGAGCAGGCTGTAGGCGCGCCCGGCAGCGACGTTGTACGCATTGCCGGCACACACGGAGGCCGGTGCCTGCGCGGCCGCCAGGTTGGCGGCGACGACATCGTCGACGTAGGTGAAGTCCCGTGACTGGGTGCCGTCGCCATGAATCTCGGGTGGCCGGCCGGCGCGCAAAGCGGCGATGAACAGCGGGATCACCGCCGCATAGGGGCCGTCTGGGTGTTGACGGGGCCCGTAGGCGTTGAAATACCGGAGGCTGACCGTCTCCAGGCCGTCGAGCTCGTGGAACACCCGCAGGTAGTACTCGGCTGCGACCTTCGAGACCGCGTACGGGGAGCGGGGCACGAGTGGGGCTGACTCAGGCGTGGGCCGGGGCGACGCGCCGCCGTAGACCGAGGACGACGACGCCGCCACCACACGGCGGACACCCGCCTCGCGCGCGGCGAGCAGGACGTTCAGCGTGCCGGTCGTGTTGATGAGGTTCGTGGAGAGCGGGTCGAGCACAGATCGGCTGACGGATCGGGCGGCCGCCTGGTGGTAGATCACTTCGCAGCCCCGGCACATCTCGCGCACCGAGTCCAGTTCGGTGACGGCCGCGACTCGGAGGTCGGCTGACGGATTCAGATTCTCGATGAATCCGGTGGAGAGGTCGTCCAGAACGACGACGTCAGCGCCCTCCTCCACGAGGCGGTCCACGAGGTGGGATCCGATGAATCCGGCACCGCCGGTGACGAGGACGCGCACGGCAGACCATCGTGGCACGCGGCCATCGGCCACCATGGGACCGTCAGGAGATCCGTCGCCGGCGGGCCGATGACCACCACCACCGCCCGAGGGGGCCGGTCAGGGCGGCACCGAGACGAAGGACGTGGCGCCACTGCCGAGCATCGAGGCGCTCATCCCGTCTTGGAGGCCGGGTGTGGCAACGGATGGGTAGTGGCATGGCTCCGGTTGCCCTTGATCCGGCACCCGGTACAGCGAGAATGAGAGAGGCACGGGCTGTCCCTTGATCCGGCACCCGGTACAGCGAGAATCAGTTAGAGGTCGAACGGAGGGTCGAAGTCAGTCATCGAAGCCGATGCGCCTTCGGAACTAGAACAGCTCAACATCGCCGAGAGTGAGTTCCCACTCGTTCAGCGGCGGCGCAGTCCTGCGGTCAAGTGGGAGACACGTGAAGATAGGTCCCGCCTTTGGCGCCGGTAACCAGGCCCCGAAGCGGCCGGCGGGGCCCAGTCGGATGGCGTAGTCGGCTTCGGTGCGAATCGCGGCCAAGTTCAGCAGTTCCCGAGTCGTTCGCTCATCGCCGCCGGACGCGAGGGCTTCCACGACGGCCGCCTCAACACTCGGGCCGCGGCGACGGCGGCGGACCACTGCAGACCCATGTGCCACGTCGTGTGCACCCAGAATCGCTCGGTACTTGAGCCAGGGACGGCCGTAGCGCCATTGGAGATACGCCACGGTGCGCCGCGTCCGCAGGCCACCCCGGCCGGTCCGATGGTCGGCGAGCAAACTGCCGAGCTGCGCGGAGTCCAGCAGATCGCTGATCGGAGCCCCCGCCGTGGTGTCGAGGGATTCCCGCTCGGCGGGCACGCGTGAACGCATCATTCGCCACACGGCCGCCGGGCGACGAGGGTCGGACGGCAACAGGCAGGCGACCCACTTTCGTCCATCCCAGCTTGAGGTAGCCGGGGAGACTCTGGCTGTTCGGCGTGTTGAACACGAACTGCACGCCGTCGCCGCGAAGTTCGTCGAGCGCGGCGCGGGTCAGCGCCGAGAACACACCCTTGCCCTGATGATCTGGATGGGTGGCCGTATCGACGGCTCGAGCGGCACGAACCACGGACGAACCACGTTCGAACTCCCAGCGCATGAAGGGGCGCACGCCGATCGGCCGCCCGCCCTCTTCTGCCATCCACATCACCGACGGGCCGAACGGGCTGTCGACGTGCTTCCACTGCCACAGCCGGTGACCTTCCGGTCCCTCCGGCCATCCCATCGTCGTTCGCAAGAGGTCGACCAGAGCCGGGTGGTCGGCCGGCGAGGCCGGTCGAATGATCACGTGGTCCTCACTCGACGCATCTGCTGACGGTACCTGCGGCTCGGTGGAGGCAGTCGCCCGTCGCCGTTTGGCGCAGCGTGTTCCTGACGTCGACGAACTGCCTCCCGGTAGTTTCCTCCTCCGTGCGCCACGGCAGGACGAGCCACTCGATCGTGCATTGGGCCGGTGGGATGGGGCGCCAGGCGATCAAGCTCGCCGCGGCGGGCTTCGACATCGTGGCCAGGCCCGAAGCGGGTGTGGTCATCCTCGCCTACCACCGGATCGGCGGGCGGACGCGGTCGCAGGTCGACTTACCGGCCAACACCTTCGCAGACCAGTTGGCGTGGCTCACGGCGAACTCTCGTGTCGTGGCGCTCGAGACGGCGCTGTCCGAGCTCGGGGCGGGTGGCGTATCGGTCGAAGGCGACTTGGTCGTACTCACCTTTGACGACGGCACCTCCGACTGGGTGGAGCTCGTGCTCCCCGCGCTGGTCGAGCATGACGTTCCGGCCACGTTCTATGTCTCGACGGAGCAGGTGGAGAACGGGCGGCGCCTGCCCGACGATGCGCTGCCCGTGAGTTGGCTTGGCCTGGCGGAACTGGTGTCCACCGGCTTGGCCACCATCGGCTCCCACACGCATACGCACCGCCTGCTCGATCGGGTCGATCGAGCTACGGCGGCCGCGGAGATCGACCAGTCCATCGCCCTCATCGAGGACCGGCTGGCCGTCCCCTGCCGGCACTTCGCCTATCCCAAGGCCGTCCTCGGCAACCCGGACGCGGAAGCCGAGGTGCGAGCCCGCTTCGACAGCGCCGCGCTGGCTGGTGGCACAGCCAACCCGTGGCGGGCGACTGATGTCTACCGGCTCGCCCGTACGCCGGTCCAGGTCGCCGACCGGCGGCGTCTGGTTCCGGCGCAAGGCGCAGGGTGGCCTGCGGCTGGAAGCCTGGTTGCGGGGCGGGCTCGATCGGTACCGCTACTCCGGACGAGTGACCTGACCTCGTCTCAGACTGCGCTGCTCACGCGTGCTTCGCGTCGATGAGGTCGCGCAGCGCCCGCTCGATCCTCGCACGATCCTCTGCTGGTGCCGGGAACATCGGCAAGCAGACTCCGGTGCGGAAGATCGTCTCGGCGACCGAGCCGCCGACACAATGTGCATCCCGGTACTGAGGCTGCAGGTGCATGGGCATCCAGGTCGGCCGGCTCTCGATGTTGTAATCGGCGAGGTGACGGATGAGTTCGTCTCGGCTGAACGGAGCCTGCGCCGGATCGAGGGTGATGCAGGTCAGCCAGTTCGTCGGTCGGCCGTACGGCGCGTCGGGCATGAACTCGACGCCCGGCACATTGGCGAGCAGGTCTCGATACCGGCGGTTCGTGGCGCGTCGAGTCTCGACCTTGTCAGCTAGCTGCTCCAGTTGCGCCCGACCGAGCGCAGCCAGGATGTTGCTGAGTCGGTAGTTGAACCCGAGTTCGACGTGCTCGTAATGCGGCGCGGGCACGCGTGCCTGTGTCGAGAGGTGCCGGATTCGCATCGCGAGCGCCTCGTCGTCACAGACCAGCGCCCCACCTCCGCTCGTCGTCACGATCTTGTTGCCGTTGAACGAGAGCACGCCGACATCTCCCAGTGAGCCAGCGCGCCGTTGGCGATAGGTGGCACCGAGAGCCTCGGCTGCGTCCTCGACCACCGGCACCGCCAGCTCTCGGCACAGCGGCATGATCTCGTCGTAGTCCGCGCACTGCCCATAGAGGTCGACGACGACCACGGCCTTCGGTAGGCGGTTGGCCCGTCGGCGCCGCTGCAGCTCATCGTGCAGGAGTGCTGGAGCGACACACCACGTCGCGGGGTCAGCATCGACGAAGACTGGCCTCGCCCCGGTGTAGACGACTGCGTTCGCGGGTCGCGACGAACGTGAGCGTCGACACCAGGACCTCATCGCCGGCCCCGACACCGAGGCTGTGCAGGGCTAGGTGCAGGGCCGCCGTTCCACTCACCAAGCCCACTGCGCAGCGCGTTCCGGCCGCAATCGCGAGGTCTCGCTCGAACGCGTCGAGATCGGGTCCGACCGGCGCGACCCACCCCGAGCGCATCGCTGCCACCACGGCGTCGATCTCGCGCTCGGAGACCGCGGGCGGCGAGAGGTGGATCCGCGGGTGCTCAGCCATGGACCGCAGAGCTGGCGCGCGACACGGGGACGAGCTCGATTCCCTTGCGGGCCGCGATGTTGCGGTAGCTGGCGAGCACCCGTTCACACACGGCTCGATCGTCGAAGAGCTGGCCCGCCCGCTCGATGCTCGCCAGGCCCATACGGTGTCTGGTGGCTGGCTCAGCCACCAACCGACTCAGTGCGGCGCGGAGCGAGTTCGCATCACCCGCCGGTACGAGCAAGCCGTTCACATCGTGCTCGACGACCTGCCGGCAGCCCCGGACGTCGGTGGCGACGATGGGCAGACCCATCGCGGCAGCTTCCATCGCGGCGCGCGGGTACCCCTCTCGATGGGAGGCCAGCACGAAGAGGTCGAAGGCACCGTACACATCGACCATGTCGTCTCGGTGACCGAGGAACTGCACTCCGTCGCGGATGGCCCGCATCCGGACGTCGCCGGAGAGATCATCGGGCTTGTCGGGATCCGCAGCGCCGGCCACGACGAGGCGCGCGCCGGCGAGACCCGCGGTCGCGTCGAACAACTCGGGATACCCCTTCTCGGCGACGAGGCGGCCGACGGCCCCGAGGACGATCGTGTCGGGGGCCGCTCCCCACGCCGCGCGCAGTTCACTCCGGCGTGCAGAATGGACCGAGGAGGGACGGAACCTTGCGAGGTCGATCCCGTTGCCGAGCAGTTGCACCTTGCCGCGCGCCGCGAGGTGATGACGGATAATCGTCTCCACGTCCTCCGGGTTCTGGACGAGCTCGGCATCGGAGAATCGGGAGGCGACCGCTTCGAGCCCGTAGACCAGCAGGCGCATCGCGAAGGCATCGTCGTCCGTGGCGTACAGGCCATGCACCGTGTTGACCACGATCGGCACGCCCGCGAGCCGGCCCACCACCCGCCCGTACACGCCGGGCTTGGGGTTGTGGGTGTGCAGGACAGTCGGACGCTCCGCACGGAGGAGCCGCCACAGCTGCGCGGCCGCCCGCAGGTCGGCGCGCAGGCTTCGTTCCCGAGTCGATGCGGGTAGCGCGACGTGGCGAATGCCTCCGGCCGTGAGCACGTTCGCCCAAGGGCCGGGAGCGCTGATACCCGTTACCTCGGCCCCGGCGACGACGGTGGCATCAAGCTGCCGGCGCAAGAGCAGCTCCAAGCTCATGTCGACGGTGGTCAGGTCCGCGACCGTGAACGGCAGCGCACGTGTCACGGCTCGGAGCCGGTGAACTCGGTCATCGTCACCCCGTCGGCGTGGTCGACACCGCGACGGTTGAGCACGAGGCCGACAGTGCGCCACAGGATCTGCGCGTCGAGCACGAGCGACTGGTGATCGACATACCACACGTCGAGGGCCAGCCGTTCGGTCCACGACAGGCCGTTGCGCCCGTGCACCACGGCCCACCCCGTCACGCCGGGACGAATCTCGTGGCGGCGGTTCTGCTCGGGCGTGTAGCGGGGCAGGTAGTGCACCGGCAAGGGTCGGGGACCGACCAGGCTCATGTCACCGCGGAGCACGTTGATCAGGGATGGCAGTTCGTCGATGCTTGTCGCTCGCAAGCACCGGCCGATCCGGGTGAGGCGGGCGGCATCGTGCGCCGGCCCTTCCTCTCCCGCGCGCCGGTGACGCATGGTGCGCAACTTCAGCAGGTCGAACGGAGCAGAGTGGCGTCCCGCCCGCCGATCACGGAAGAACACCGGGGCACCCAGCGTCACTCGCACCGCCAGCGCCGCGACGAGGAGCACTGGTGACAGCAGGACGAGCAGGACGGCGGCCGCCACCACGTCGAATAGCCGCTTCATCGCAGCCCGCCCAGCACGGCGCGGGTGGTGACCAGCAGACCGATCGCCGCCACGGCGACGATCGCGAGGGCGACCCAAGCATCCGTTCGTAGCCCGGCCGTTCGGCTGACGGCGAGGCAGTAGCCACCCTGGAGAACGGTGATCGCCACGACACCGCTCACCGCTCCGCTGCCCACGAGCGCGGATGCTCCACCAGGCAGACGCCGGGCAACCGGCTCGAGGAGGAGCAGGCCGAGGCAGGCCAGCCCACCGACGATCGCGCCGTCGCGCGTTGTGCCACCGAACAGCACGGCCCAACACAGCAGACCGCACGCCGCCAACGCGACGCCTGGGCCAAACGGCCGGCGGACCACGGCCTCGCTCAGGCCGAGCACGAGATAGGCCGGGACGAGGTATTCCAGGTGATCCGTCTCGGGAACGCAGAGCGTAGACACCGACGGCGCCCGCGGCGAGGAGCAGGCCGATCGCTCCCGTACCGTCCCACCGCCGGGCCAGGTCGGGCAGGGCAACAGCGGCGGCGGCGAGCAGCATGATCACCACCAACCTCGCCCACCATTGATCCACGTCGACGAGGGGAGCGGCCACAATCAGAAGCCCTCCCGGCAGCGCGGCGAGCGCTCGCGTCGGCCAGGCGCGCTCAGCGGTGACGTATCCCGCGAACCCCAGCAGCGCCACCCCGCCGGCGAGCACAGCGAACTCCAGGTCCTGAGCCAGCGCGCCAACGGCGAGTGAACCAGCCGCCGCCAGGGCCACGGTCCGGCCGTCGATCGTCACCCGCAGAGGAGTCGGCGCTGGGCGCGGAGCGGGCATGTCACGCAACGACCGATCGGGCGGGCACGCCTACGGCCACCACGCCGTCGGGAATGTCGTGGACCACTGCCGCCCCGGCACCGATCGTCGCCCAGGCGCCGACCTTGCGGCCGGGAGCCACGCTCGACCCGACACCCAGCAGGGCGCCGTCGCCCACAGCGACGTCGCCGGCAACGGCGCATCCAGGGCAGACGTGGGCTCCGCGACCGAGGTCGGCGTCGTGGTCGACCGAGGCATTCGTGTTCACGATCAACCCATCGCCCAACGAGGCGCCGGCATTCACGACCGCCCCTGCCATCAACACCACGCCGACCCCGAACGTCACGGACGGGGACACGACCGCGTGCGGGCTGACCGCGTTGATCACCTGCGCTCCGGACGCGAGGCAACGCTCGATCAGCAGGAGGCGAGCTCGGTTGTCGCCCACAGCGACGAAGAGCCGATCCAACCCGTCCGCGATGAACCGGTCGACTTCAGAGTCGAGACCGAGCACCGCTACCGGAAGCGGGCGGCGGGCGACGCCATCGTCACTGAGGCACCCCAGGACACGCTCGCCACCGGATTGGAGCACATCGATGCACACACTCGCGTGGCCACCGGCTCCGATCACCAGCACACCATCGGCCACCATCGACGCGACGGTACTGCGAGGTGCGCCGCTCAGCGGCGGACCTCGTTCTTTGCTACGCAATCGGACTGATGGCCGAGCAAGGCATTGCGACGTGCCGCGTGCTCCTGCTGATCAAGGGGCTCGGGCCGGGCGGTGCGGAACGCCTCGTGGTCGACCAGGCTCGCCTCCGGGACCGGACCCGCTTCGACGTGCGGATCGCCTACCTCCGAGTCGACAAGGAGCACCTCGTCTCCGAAGCGGAAGCCGCGCAGGTGGTCTGCACCCGCCTGGCAACGCGCGGCCCTCGCGATCTGCGGTGGGTTCTGCGGCTGCGCGCGCTCATGCAGGAGGGCGGAGTCGACGTGGTGCACACCCACTCCCCGGCGTTGGCGCCCGTCGCCAGACTCGTAGCCCGCACAATGTGGCGGAGACCACGACTCGTCTACACGGAACACAACGAATGGTCCTCGTACGGGCGGCTGACGCGATGGGCGAACCGACTCACATACCGCCTCGACGACGCCCACGTCGCCGTATCAGATGAAGTTCGGGCGTCGATGAGTCGATCGGCGCGGCGAACCACCCCGACTCTCATGCACGGCACCGACATCGATGCAGTTGCGGAGGAGCGGGACCTTCGAGAGTCCAGTCGTGCCGAGCTCGGCATGGCGGATGACGATGTCGTGGTCGGCACGGTCGCCAACTTGCGGCAGAAGAAGGCATATCCGGATCTGCTGCAGGCCGCGAGAATCGTCGTCGAAGAGCGCCCGCAGACCCGGTTCGTCGCCATCGGGCAGGGGCCGCTGAAGGCTTCACTCGATGTGGAGCACGCGCGCTCCGGCCTCGGTGACCGGTTCGTGTTCCTCGGATATCGCGCCGACGCTCGGCGGCTGATGGCGGCCTTCGACGTCTTCGTCCTGGCCTCGCGGCACGAAGGTCTCCCAATCGCGCTGATGGAGGCGCGGGCGCTCGGGTTGCCAGTCGTGGCGACGAACGCCGGTGGACTCGTCGCGCACGTGGCCGACGGTACCGACGGCCTCCTTGTGCCAGCCGGGAGTCCTGACCGTTTGGCAATGGCGCTCGTGAGGCTCATCGACGATCGTGAGCTTCGTGGGCGCCTCGCGGTCGCATCTGCCGCCGTCGCCGGCGTCTACGACATCCGCAGGGCCGTGAGTGAGGTCGAAGATCTATGGCTGAATCGCCGCCGCTGAGCGAGATGCCGCTGCTGGCCGTGGCTCCCTCGGTGCAATCGGCAGGGCCAGCAGGAGGACGACGAAGGGCCAGACCTGCACTCGCTGTCGCGTGAGGATCCCGAGGTTCCCGATCGTGGACCACGCGAAGCCAAACACGCCGATGTACACGACGGCGAACAGGACATACGGTCGCCGGATCATCATTGCTGGCAGACACCACAGGCGTCGCCAGCTCACGATGGCGAGCACGAGTACGAAGGTGGTCTCGACCGCCGCCAGTGCCGCGGCGGAGCCACGATCGGCGTCGAAGACCGTGGGGCGCAGGAGGCTGGTCACGAGCGCGCGCGGGTAATCGATCGGCGAGTTGGGCCGGCTGGTGTCGATCTCGGAGCCTCCGACAGCCGTACGGTCCTGCGCGGTGTCCAAGACGCCGGTCACGGCATCGAACCCTGTCACGTCCCCGGTCGGGAAGAAGTACTTCACGACTTGCGAGAAGGCGAACGCCAAGCCAACGGAGAGAATCGCGACGCCCAGGTACCGCCCGATTGGACCGAGCAGCGGTCGTTCACCGGGTGCCCGCCGAAAGACCGCGGCGACGAGGAGAGCAGCCATGAACACGGCGGCAACATGGGGACGAGCAACACCCGCGCCCGTGAGGCCTATCGCCGCGATCATGTACCCGAGCGGTTGGCGGGCGAGGATGCGAGCAGCGCCGTAGGCGGCGACACCGATGCACAGCAGCATCCACGCTTCCTTGCCGATGCCGGACGGCCAGAACAACAGCGACGGCAGGAAGAACAGCAGCCACGCGTAGCGGCGGTGATCCAACTCGGGAACGCCGACGCGGGCGGCTCGGTGGCAGAGAAGGAGGCCCCACCACGACATCCAGGAGAAGAGAAGGAAGCCTCCCAGGCGAGTCGGACCGGCCACCGCGTACACGGTCGCCGTGAGGCGCTCCAGGAACTCGGTGCCGGTGGCGAGCGGGATGAGGTCGCGTAATGGAAGCGAGCCTGCGATGAACTGATTGGCGAGCTGCTCGCCGACGAGGTCATATCGGGCTGCGTCCGCCCGACCGCCGTAGAGCTCGAAGGCCACGAAGTAGCGCAAGAGCGACGCGAGGAGCTTGACGACGAGGGCAGCGCCGAGCAACCCGAACATCGGATCGTCGTCATCGCGGGTGATCCACCGGATCATGGGAAGGCTCACCGCGAGGATGAAGGGACCGATGACGAGGGCTGCCCAGGTGTCGTAGGACACGTGTTCCATGCACCAGGCGAGAACGCCGCAGTACGCGGCGATCGCGACCAGTCCCAGCGATACGACCGCGCGTCGCCCTCCGGCGGATACCCCGAGCACGGTGCTCATCCGCGCCTCACGCTTCAGCCTTCGCGCAGGATGAAGCCCTTGGCAGCCAGGTCGTCGAGGAGCAGGCAGCCGGGCAGCAGCCGCCACATGACGTCGCCGCTAGGGAATCTCATCCTTGCTCGCGTCCAGGCGTCGCGCTGCCCGAGACTTCGGGCGGCGGCAGGCTCGGCAGCCACGCCGGCGGGTTCGGCTCGGCCCCGGGTACCAGCGGTCCACCCGTCCGCTTGCCGGCTCGCTTCCCCGACTTCCTACCCTTCGCCGACTCGTCCGCTGAACCGGAGTAGTAGCCGTAGTAGCGATAGCGGCGCCGACTCGGCTGACCGGCGTCGGTGATGGCCAGTACCACGAGGCTCGCCCCTCCGAACCGCAAGAGCTCCTGCGCGCGCCCTGCCGCGCTCACCGTGGAGCGGTCCAGACGAGCGAGGAGCAGGCTCACCGTGGCAAGCGGCGCAAACTCCAGCGATTCAGCGGTGACGGAGAGGGGTGGGGTGTCGATGATGATGACGTCTACCGTCGACCGCAACACTGAGATGATCTGGGCAGTGGTCCGGGCGAGGTCGCCGGGCGTCCCTTGCCCTCCCGAGACGTCCAGAAACTGCAAGTTGGCCACCGATGTATCGGCGACCCACCGCTCTGGTGAAGTACTCCCGTTGCCGCTCAGTGAGACCGATGGGTCGGGGCGCCACCATGAGAGGAAGCGCCCGAGCTTGGGCCGGCGGAAGTCGGCGTTGGCGACGACGACCTTCTGCCCAGTCTCGGCGAACGCTGCCGCGAGGTTGGCTGAGACGGTCGTCTTTCCTTCAGCTGGCGAGGCGGAGGTCACGAGCACGACCAAGCACCTGGGCGGGTTCTCGCCTTCGGCGGCGAGGAACGCGAGTGACGTGCGGAGCGTGCGGTAGCTCTCGGCTGCGTGAGTGTGCTCTGTGGGACCGACGAGCAGCCGAGTTCCCCGCTCCCGCCGGCGCAGCGAAGGTAGCTCCGCGACGACGGGAACGCCGTAGGCCTGCTCGGCCCGCCGCCGGTCGCGGATGCGGTCGTCCAATCGATCGACGACGATGGCCAGACCACAACCGAGCAGGAACCCGATGCCGGCGGCCATTGGGACTCGGGTCGCCCGGGAACGGGGGGCTTCGAAGCCGCCGGTCTCGACCTCGACGGGCTGTGCCCGCTCGAGCGTGGTCAGGCTGAGGTCCTCGGTTTGCTCGAGGCTGAGATTCTGATAACTCTCGTACGTAACGCCATACGCCCGGACGGCGGCATCGCGCTCGGCCATGAGGACCCCGTTCTCGGGGTCCGCCCGTAGTGCGTCATCCAGCTCCTGGGCCCGCTGCTGTTGCACCTCCATGCGGGCCAAGGTCGACGTCAGGCGCCGCTGGCGGACTTCCTCCTGGCGCTCGGCCAAGAAAGCGGCGGTCTCGTCAGCGAACGCATCGGCCAGAAGCACCGCCCGCTCGGGGTCAGGCTGCTGTGACGACACCCGCAGCGTGCCGGTCTCCGGATCGACTTGCGCTTGCACCTCGGCGGCAAGCGCAGCCGGGGCGCCGACCCAGCCCAACTCGTCCGCCACGCGACGAGGGACCTCACCGGTGGTGGTGAACAGTGGGACCTGGGCGAGCGTGACAGTGCCGACCCGCTGCTCGATGCCCAGCGTGGGATCGGCGACGAGCATCGTATGTGTGGCCAGGTAACTCCGCTCGATCGGCGTTGGCTCAGCCGGTGTGGCCAGGAACGCGGCAATCGCGCCGATCAGGGTCGCCACCGCGACGATGGGCCAGCGCCGTCTGAGCGCGCGGAGATAGTCGATCGGTTCCACGCCAGATCACATCTGCACGGCGTCCGTTGTGATTGCCGGACCCTACCAGTGCGCTCTCCCGCGACTCCTGCACTCGCCCCGGCCTCCTGGAAGGGCGTCGGGTCGCGCTCAGGCTCATGGTCGGCATCTACGATCTGTGGGGTAGACGGAGAACCGATGAGCCGAGAGGCGGTCTTGGAGTACGACCAGCAGTTGCCGAGACGCTCCCGCACTTCCTCGTTCCTGCGCCGACACCTCCCGATCGCCCAAGCCACGCTCGACGCGTTGGCGTGGATTGTCGCGGTGACGGTGGCGACCTTCGCCCGCTACGACTTCCAAGCGGACAAGGTGAGCGCCTCGGGCGTCGCGCTCGTCTGCGTGCTCGCCGTCGCCGGTCAGGTGTGCTTCGGCTGGGCGCTTGGCCTCTACCGGCGCCGCTACCACTACGGCAGCTTCGACGAGGTTCGGTCGCTCGCCCTCACCGTCGCCGCCACCGGGCTGGTGCTCATGGTGGTCGTCGTCGGTGAGGGCGGCTCCACGGTGCCGCGGACGGTTCCCTTCGTGGCGAGTTTTCTCGCGCTCGTGGCCGCGGCCGCGGTTCGTTACGCCTTCCGGCTGTGGCAGGAGCAGCGCCGGCGTCCCTCCGCGTCCACGTCGCGCCGTGTCGTCGTCCTCGGCGCCGGTGAGGCCGGTGCCCAGATCGTCCGCACCATGTTGCGCAATCCAGCCAGCCCGTATCTACCCGTCGCCTTGCTCGACGACGACCCCGGCAAGCGGGCGCTGCGTCTCCACGGCGTCCGCGTCGAAGGCTGCCGCGACGACCTCGTCGCCGTCGCTGAGCGCCGAGACGCGGACGCGGTGCTGCTCGCCATACCATCCGCCTCCGGCGAGACGCTCCGCTCGCTCGCCGAGCCGGCGTTCGCGGCCGGCATCGACGTGCTCGTCCTTCCTCCGGTCGAGGAGCTGCTCGGCACCGTCACGATCGGCGACATCCGTCCGATGAGCGAAGCAGATCTCATCGAGCGACGACCGGTCGAAGTGGATCTGGCCTCGATCACCGAGCATCTCACCGGGCGGCGGATTCTCGTCACCGGGGCAGGCGGCTCCATCGGCTCCGAGCTGTGTCGTCAACTCGACGGCATCCGCCCGGCGGCGCTCGTCATGCTCGACCGAGACGAATCTGGCCTCCACGCCACGCAGCTAGCGATCGAGGGCCGGGCCTTGCTCGACAGCCCCCGCCTCGTCGTGGCCGACATCCGCGATCGAGGCTGGCTCCTGGAGGTCTTCACGCGTCATCAGCCCGAGGTGGTCTTCCACACCGCCGCCCTCAAGCACGAGCCGCTGCTCGAGCTGCATCCCGGCGAGGCGTGGAAGACGAACGTGCTCGGCACTCAGAACGTGCTCGATGCCGCCGTCGCGTCCGGCGTGCAGTTGTTCGTCAATCTGAGCACTGACAAAGCTGCCGATCCGACGAGTGTGCTCGGAGCATCGAAGCGGATTACCGAACGACTGACGGCTGACGCGGCGCAGAGAACCGGCCGGCCGTATGTCTCGGTGCGCTTCGGCAACGTGCTCGGCTCTCGTGGGTCGGTTATCACCACCTTTCGAGCGCAGATCACAGCGGGTGGCCCGATCACCATTACCCACCCTGACGCGACCCGATTCTTCATGACTGTGCAAGAGGCGGTCGTCCTCATGATCCAGGCGGCTGCCCTCGGCGAGCCGGGTGAGACGATGGTGTTGGACATGGGCACGTCGGTCCGCATCGAGCACATCGCGCGGCGCCTGATACTGCAGGGAGGGCGACCGGTGGAGATCGTCTACACCGGCCTTCGACCGGGAGAGAAGCTCCACGAGACGCTGCTCAACTCCCATGAGCCGGACCTCCGCCCGCGGCATCCGTTGATCAGTCACGTCTGTGTACCGCCACTCAGCCTCGATGATGCCGAGCAGGTTTGCCTGGAAGATGGCAGCCTCCACCCGCGCGCGGCACGACTGATCGCAGCGGCACAGCACGGCGCATGGGCCGCAAGCGCGGTCGCGAACGCCCCGACTACCAACGAGCGAGCTCGACGAGGCGGCTGACGAGTTCATCGAGTTCGGCGGCGGTCTCGCGGTATCGTCCCATGCTCCGCCTGTACGGGTCGGCGACGTCCTCGGCAGGACTCTCCCGGAAGATTTCGGACGCTGTTCGCTCTCGTGCGAGTCGGCGCACCCAATCACAGACGTCTTCGTGCCGCCCGCGGGGTCCTGCGGTTGCCGCGCGGGCCACGAGGTCGCGGAACTGGAACGTGCGGTGCCAGGTCGACCCATCGATCAGGACAACCGCGCGCAGGTGCTCGTGGGTCATCGTGATCACGAGGTCCCTGCCGTCGTGCGCGAGGAGCTCGGGCGTGATGGAGCGAGACGTTTCATGCGCCATGGTCACTCCGAGCTCGGACATGACTCGTTGGGCACGCTTGTCTCCAGCCATCGGGAACGCGTCCGTGCCGGCCGAGGCAGCTGCGACGGTCGGACCCCGACCGGACAGCCGAGCGCGCAGAAGCGCCGCCGCCATCGGTGATCGACACACGTTGGCCGTGCACACGAAGAGCACTCGGATCCCATCATCTTGCGGCTCGATTTCGCTCATTGTGCTCGTGCATGCTGCGGACGCCGACGAGGCGATCCTTCGAGGTCACGATTCGCTGCGGTCGGAACGTAGCGACTGGTGCACAGCACAGTCGAACGGACCGAGCAGACCAGCTGGACCACCGTGCCCACCCCGGTGCGCCAGCCGCGAGCAATGCCCGCACGGCGATGGAGGCGGTGACATCCTCAGTGGCTCGGTCAAACGCCATGGACGTGGGCGCCGCGAATCGACTTGCCCACCACCGTTCCCGCACCTAGGCGAGTGTCGAACAGGTGTTCGTTGGCGTCAAGCGGCCCTCACCTTGTGGGCAGCGCAGCGGGAGCCCGCGGTCGGGGCACCACAGATCAGGCAGGGAGCACGCCTGATAGGGAACACCGACACTCGAGGATCTCCGCGAGTTACTCGTCGCCGCGTACGGGACCGACTATGGAGCGCACAGCCCGAACTGGATCTCCCGTTTCACCGACATGACCCGGCAAGCGGCCTCGTATCGCGCGGGGCGGGTGCTCCTCGCGGGTGACGCCGCCCACGTGCACTCCCCGCACGGCGGCCAAGGCCTCAACGTCGGCGTGCAGGACGCCGTGAACCTGGGCTGGAAGCTGGCCCAAGTGGTCAAGGGGACCTCACCAGAAGGCCTGCTCGACACGTACCACGCGGAACGACATCCGGTCGGTGCGCGGGTCTTGCACGACACCATGGCGCAAGTCGCGCTCACGATCTCCGACGAACGCCACCGCGCTCTCCACGACACCATGGTCGAGCTGCTGGCCATGGACGAGCCACGCAAACGCATCGCCGCGATGCTCACCGGTCTCGACATCCACTACGACTTCGGAGAAGGACACCCGCTGCTCGGACGACGCATGCCCGACCTCGATCTCCACACCGCGGAGGTCCAACGCGCGTGTTCACCCTGCTGCACGACGCGCGTCCCGTGTTGCTCAACCTCGGGGACCCCGGCGGCTTCGACATCTCTCCGTGGGCGGAGCGAGTCCGGCTCGTCGACGCCAGGCACGATGGCGTTTGGGAGCTGCCGCTCATCGGCGAGATCGCGGCGCCCCCCGCCGTGTTGATCCGTCCCGACGGGCATGTCGCCTGGGCAGGAGACCACACGGACCCAGAGTTGCCTCGAGCACTTGCCACCTGGTTCGGAGCAGCCACTCCGGCCTAGAACGCGGGCAGTTGCGACCATCAGCCGGGGGATCGTCATGGCAATGCCGGTTCTCGTGGTGAAGGACACCGACCCCCGTCAGCGATCACGACGTCCGATGATCGGAGACGTCGACCAGCTGCTCGCGCGATACATGAGCGGCGAGGCGGCCAGCGATGGCCCGGGCGGTCGCCGCGACACCCGCCATCGTGCGCGGCGAGTCGATCCTGGTCTGGACGAGGTCACAACGGTCGGCGAGCACGCTCACTCGTTCGGTCAGCACTGCCCATGCGCTTTCGTGCCACGGGACGAAGTTGCCCATCGGGTAGTGCCGACGACGGCTTCATTGTGCGCCGCGGCCTCGGCGGTCCGTACTGGGGACGGGCCGTCGACTTCCTTCGCACCACGCACGCGGCCGCCGCCGACACTGCCGCCTGGGATCGAGCCCTCGAGCGATGAACACTCGAACCGGGCCTCAGGTGATGCTTCGTCCGATCCGAACTTCCCTTAGGTCGTCACTGTGCGGGCGTGACGATAGGGCTGAGGCGGCCGTTCTGACGCGCGTCAAACGCGCTCAGCGTTCGTGACTGGAATCGAGGACTGGTTTGATGTCCACCACAGGAGTCCCGTCCAGCGCCTCGAGGTTCTGCACTCGGATCCGCGTGTCTTCGATGGCGACGATTGTGACGCGGTGGACCCCGATCGGGTTCGGCCGATCGGCCGAGCGAGTGCTGAAGACTCCTTGCTCGGGGTTGGCCGGGTCGTCGCGAGGGTGGACGACGAGGACGTCGCGGCGGGCTCGGTCCAGCCACGTGAGCACCAGGATCTCCATCCCGGGCATGAGGTCACGCAGCCCCACGGTCACGGACGGGTCGATCTGCAGCCATGCGTCGGGTGCTCCTTCATCGCCCTGTTTGGGTGCGAGGTCACGATCGACGAGTGGTGACTCCACGGTGCCGATGGCCCTCAGTTCATACGTGGTGTTGATCATTTGCGCCTCCAACTGCTGGGAAGGCTGGCAGCCGTCCGGCGGCGCGTCGAGCGCTGACCCGAACACCAGAGCTGCCGTCGCCCCGGCGTAGGCCGGGGTCGTACGCCACTTCAACCGCACCACTACAGGGTCGTAACGTGGCGAGATGGTTGACACCGAGGCGAGAACTGCGACGCATCCGCTCGAGCCGCTGTCGGTGGACGAGATCAGCGTTGTCGTCGGGCTCCTGCTCGACGGCGGCCGGGTCGGCGAGAGGCCGGTCCTGGCGTGGGTGGCGCTCAAGGAACCGCCCAAGTGCGACGTGTTGGCGTGGACAGCCGACGGGCCGCTGACGCGCCGGGCTGTGGCAGTGAGCGTCGACCGGGCGACTGGTGTCACCTACGAGAGCGTCGTCAACCTCAGCGAGGGAGTCGTTGAGCAGGCCGAAGCGAAGCCCGGGCTGCACGCTCCGGTCCTGGCCGTCGAGTGGCTCGAGGCGACTCCGGCCGTCCTCGGCGATTCACGCGTCCAGGAGGCGCTGCGCGAGCGCGGCATCACCGATCTCGACACCGTCGTCGTCGAGCCGTGGCCGGCGGCCTACTTCGGGGAGGAGGTCGATCATCTCGGACGCCGTCTCGGCCGAGCGATCCTGTTCATCCGAGAGCACGACGGCGACACGCTGTGGGCTCGGCCGATCGAAGGGTTGCTCGTGATCGCCGACCGTTCGACGGGGGAAGTGGTCGACGTCCGCGACGGCGGTGCAACCCCCGTACCGTCGGACCCTGGCCGAATGGGCGCGGACGATCCCGGCGTCGGTCCCGTACGGGAGGACCTCACGTCGCTCGTCATCACCCAGCCCGATGGCCCCAGTTTCACGCTCGAGGGCAGCGAGTTGCGATGGCAGCGCTGGTCGATGCGGATCTCGGTTCATCCGATCGATGGTTTGGTGCTGCACCAGATCGCCTACGACGATCCCGCTACCGGCCGGACCCGGCCGATCTGCTATCGGGCCTCGCTGAGTGAGATGGTGGTGCCATACGGCGACCCCGGACCGCTGTACTACTGGCGGCACGTCTTCGACGCCGGCGAAGCCGCGCTCGGAAAGAACACCCAGTCGCTCAGCTTTGGCTGCGACTGCGTCGGTGAGGTGCACTACGTGGACGCCGCGATGATCGGCCACGACGGTCAGCCCACCGTCATCGCCAACGCCGTGTGCATCCACGAGGAGGACGCTGGCGTGCTCTGGCGTCACGCCGACTGGCGCAGCGAACTGTGCGCATGTGCGCCGGTCCCGTCGGTTGGTCGTCTCCAGCTGGGCCAACCTCGGGAACTACGACTACGGGTTCTTCTGGTACTTCTACCTCGACGGGACGATCGAGACGGAAGTCAAGTTGACCGGGGTTCCGGCGGCCGCCGCGCACCAGCCCGGCCAACGACCGACCCACGGTGCCCTCGTCGCCGCCGACCTGTCGGCACCGCACCACCAGCACCTGTTCTGTTTCCGGCTCGACCTCGACGTCGACGGTGTCGAGAACTCGATCGAGGAAGTCGACCTCGTCATCGACCCGCACAACCCGGACAATCCGAACGGGGCCGCCTTCCACACGGAGGCCACACCGCTGCGAACCGAGCGCGACGCGCGTCGCGACGCCTCTCCTGCGGCCGGTCGCTTCTGGAAGGTGAGCGCCGCTGATGCCCGCAACAGGGTGGGAGAACCGACGGCCTACGCCCTGATCCCTGGCGCCCAACCGGCACTGCTCGCTGGCGCCGCCAGCGCGGTCGCGCGACGGGCCGAGTTCGCCCGACACCACCTGTGGGTCACGCAACACGCCGACGGCGAGCTGCACGCCGCCGGCGACTACCCCAACCAGCATCCAGGGGGAGACGGGCTTCCCGCCTTCACTGGCGGCAACCGCTCACTCGAGTGCACCGACGTCGTGTTGTGGTTCACCTGCGGATCGAACCACGTCGCCCGCCCGGAGGACTGGCCGGTGATGCCCGTGGAGTACGCCGGATTCCACCTCCGGCCCATCGGCTTCTTCGACCGTAACCCAGCTCTCGACGTGCCACCACAGGACCGCATCAACCCGAACGGACACTGCCCGTGACCGTCGGAGGGAGAACGCGACGAGCCGCGCCGGCCGCTCGGTAGATGGACGGTTCCCCTCCAACGGGTGGATCGGTAGCGAGCGCGGCCCGATCCCGACGCCCGCGCAAGCGGTTCCGACCGAACCCGCTCCTGTCGTAACGTGGCCGGGTGACGGGGCCTGTGGCGACGTTGGTTGCCGTCAATGTCGGGCTTCCCGTCGACGTCCCGTGGAGGGACACTGACGTCCACACCGGGATCTGGAAAGGGCCGGTCGAGGACCGTCGCATGGTGCGCCGGCTGAACATCGACGGTGACGGCCAAGGCGACCTGGCGGGGCATGGCGGCGAGCACCGAGCGGTCCTCGTGTACCAGCTCGACTCGTACCGATACTGGCAGGCCCACCTTGGCCGTTCCGATTTCACCTATGGCCAGTTCGGCGAGAACTTCACGGTCGACGGTTTGGCCGACGACGAGGTCTGCGTGGGCGATCGGTATCGGATCGGCGACGCCGTGCTTCGAGGTCTCGCAGCCCCGCGTGACGTGCTACCGGCTCGGCATCCGCATGGGGGACCCGCGAATGCCCGCGCTGCTCGTCTCGCACCGCCGACCCGGCTTCTACATGCGAGTGCTGACGGAAGGACGGGTCCAGGCCGGCGACGCCATCATCAAGGTGGAGTCGGGGCCCGAGGGGGTCACCATCGCCGGCGTCGACGGCCTCCTCTACCTCCATGAGCATCCCCGGGATGAACTGGCCCGCGCCCTTCGGGTCGACGCGCTGAGCCCGGGGTGGAAGGCATCGCTGGCAGCCCTCCTGGAACAGGTCGACGCGGGCGGGCCCGCCAACGGCAATCCCGGTCTCACCACTGTTGCTGGGCCGCCGCCGGCGTGGGAGGGCTTCCGCCCGTTGCGCGTCACCGGCGTCGATCGGGAGACGGCGACCGTGACGTCCCTCCGGCTCGCGGCGCTCGATGGCAGCGCTCTGCCGTCCCCGCTCGCGGGTCAGTACCTCACGATCAAGCTGGTGCTGGCCTCGGGGCAGGTGGTCGTGCGCAACTACTCGCTGTCGGGACCGCCTGGCCATTCGGAGTACCGCATCAGCGTCAAGCGCGAACCGCACGGCCTCGCCAGCGACCACATCCACGCCTCGGTACGGGTGGGGCAGACCATAGAGGCGGCCGCACCTCGCGGCACGTTCACTCTTGCGCCTGGGACCGGCCCGGTGGCGCTGGTGTCGGCCGGCGTCGGCATCACGCCGGTTCTCGCCATGCTCCACGACCTCGCCGCCGACGCCTCGACGCGCCCCGTGTTCTGGATCCACGGCGCGCGCAATCGCATCGACGACGCCTTCGCAGACGAGGTCCACCGCCTGTTGACGACCCTGCCCGGTGCCCGGTGGTCGACCTGCTACAGCTCGCCGTCGCCCGCCGATCGGCTCGGTGAGGGGGGCGTGACGGTGGGGCGGATCACGGCCGCGGTCGTGGAGCGATTGGGGATCCCCGTCGACGCCGACCTGTACCTCTGCGGTCCCGCCGCGTTCATGGCGGACCTGACTGCGGCCCTTGTCACGCTCGGGTTCGCCCCGACGCAGGTCCGCACGGAGACCTTCGGAACGCTCGGGGCCATCACCCCCGGCGTCGTCGGCGGCCGCGATGGTCCCCCGCGGCTTCCCGACGGCCCGCCCGGAACCGGACCGGCGGTGACGTTCGCCCGCAGCGGGCTGACGGCGCGGTGGCACGATCGATACGGCTCGGTGCTGGAGTTGGCCGAGGCATGTCGAATCCCGGTCCGATGGGCCTGTCGCACAGGCGTGTGCCACACGTGCGAGACGAGTCTCGTGTCGGGCGGCGTGACCTACGAGCCCGAGCCCGTCGACAAGCCGGCGCTCGGGAACGTGCTCGTCTGTTGCGTCCAGCCCTGCGACGACCTCGTCGTCGATCTCTAGGACGCCCCTGAAGTACCCGCCTGATGATCGGTCTCGGCTTGGGAGATGGCCCACGCGGCGTTGACGAGGCCGATGTGGCTGAACGCCTGGGGGAAGTTGCCCATGAGCTCACCGCTGATCGGGTCCACCTCTTCCGCGAGCAGGCCGACGTCGTTGACGAACGCGGCGGCTCGTTCGAACACCGATCGCGCCCGGTCGGCCCGACCCGCCATCGCCAGGGCCTGCGCCAGCCAGAAGGTGCAGAGCAAGAAGGCGCCTTCCTCGCCGTCCAGACCATCGCGGGCGCGGTAGCGGTAGACCAGCCCTCGATGGTCGGTGAGCCGTTCTTCCGTGGCGTCGATGGTGGACAGCACCCTCGGATCGTCAGCGGGAAGGAACCCGACCAGGGGCAGCATCAGGTTGGAGGCGTCCAGGTCGTCCGAGCCGAAGACTTGGGTGAACGCGTTGACCCGGTCGCTCCAGCCCTCGCTCAAGATGGCCTGACGGATCTGGTCTTGGGTTTGCGCCCAGGATTGGACGCGGTCGGAGGCGCCGAGACAGTCGGCAAGGGCTGTCGCCCGCTCGAGCGCAACCCAACACATCAGCTTGGAGTAGACGAAGTGACGGGGCTCGCCCCGGACCTCCCAGATGCCATGATCCTTCTCCTGCCAGCGCCGGGCGGCCGCGTCGGCGAGCTGGATGAGGAACTGTCGGGTGGCCGGAGCCAGCGGGGGCGGCGGGTCACCTCCATCGGGGGCGGCCGTGGGGCCCGCCGGGCCCGCCACCTGGCCGAAGAGTCGGTCGGAGAGTCGATGAGCCGCGCTGAGCAGTTCTCCGTAGACGTCGAGCTGGCGCTGGCGCCAGGCACCGTTCCCGACCCGCACGGGGACGGACCGCCGCCAGCCCCCCAGGTGGGGCAGCTCCCGTTCGGTCAGGTCCCGCTCGCCGCCGATTCCGAACATGATCTGGAGGTCGCCGTCCTGCTCGAGGGATCCGGCAGCGGAGGCCGTCATGTATTCGAAGAACTCGTTCGCCTCATCGGGGCAGGCCGCCACCCACAGCGCCTCGATGGTGAAAGAGGCGTCTCGGACCCAGGCGTAGCGGTAGTCCCAGTTCCGCGCACCGCCGACGACCTCGGGCAATGAGGTCGTGGCAGCCGCGCAGATTGCACCGGTCGGTTGGAACGACAGCGCCTGGAGCACCCGTCCGCTGTGATGGACCAGATCTCGCCACGGACCGACGTAGGCCTGGTGCAGCCGAGACCACGACTGCCATGCCGCCACGGTGTCATCCAGCCGCGCTGCGATCTCGGACTCGCTCCACACCCGAGCCGACCCCGCGTCGGCCCGTTTGCGGTGATGCAGGGCGAAGCCGGCCTGCTCTCCCTGACGAAGGACCAACCGGCACGATGCGGACGAACGGTCGACGGCCAAGGGCACCGGGCACGACAGGAACAGGACATCGGCCCCACCGGTAGCGACCAGTCCGCCGTCGACCGCCTCCAGCAGGGGGAACACCAGGCCATACTCGGGTCGAGGGACGTACTCGAGGTCAATCTCGACCTCGCCGGAGCTGCACGTGACCTGCCGCAGCAGAACGTGCGGCGCGTCCCTGCCCAGGTCGTGCCCTCGGTTGCCCTCGCCCATCGCCAGTGCGTCGACGACGACCGCGGTCCCAGTGGCCGTGCGATGGGTCGTCTCCAACACCATGGTGCGATCCAGGTAGCGACGGGTGACCGCTCTGGCGCCCGCTGCTCGCACGGACCAGTAGCCCGCCTGCTCGCCGAGCAGCCGAGCGAAGATCGACGGGCTGTCGAAACGCGGGAAGCACAACCAGTCGATCGACCCGTCCAAGCTCACCAGTGCCGCACTATGCCGATCCGCCAGCAAGGCATAGTCGCCGATCGCGGTGGTGGTCAACGGAGAGGTCCTCGGCAGTAGTCCGCGCCGTTCGGCCAGATGCTCGGACAACTCGCAGTCTGAACAACTCGGTCACCCACGCTGCCACCTCCCACGACCTGCTCCCCCAGGATTGCACTCTCATGTTCGGGGTCCTGCCCCGAGCGCGCCACCGCGTGCCAGAGCGACGGCGAGCACATCAGAACCTGCTCCGGCTGCGGCCCGTACGCGGCCGCGAAGTTGTCGAAGTACTCGACGAACTCGGGGTCGCTGACCGCGAGTGTCGAGGTGACGGTTCCGGTCTGGATCGGCTCAGAAGTGACGTTCGCCTTCGACGGCTCGCATGCGTGCCTCGAGGGCGACCAGAAGGTCAGGCGTGAGACGGTGACCGGTGAAGATCTCGAAGGCGTCGATCGCCTGCCCGAAGAAGAGGTCGAAGCCACTGATTCTCGAGAGGCTCGCTTCGGCTGCCCGCTTCATCAACGGTGTCTCGATCGGGGAGTAGACGGCGTCGAAGAGCCACCGCTGGTCAGCGATCGCGGCAAGCTTGACGGGCGTGCCCCGGTGGAGGTACATGCCGACGGGTGTCCCGTTGACGACCCCGTCAACTCCGTCCACGGCTTCCTCGGCCGAGTCCGCGACATTCGCCTGGATGGACCCGCGCTCGCGCAACGTGGCGGCCAGCGCATGCGATCGGTCGGGGCGGATGTCGAAGATGTGGATGATCGTGGCGCCGAGATCGACGAGTGCGGTGGCGGTGGCGGTGCCGACGCCACCAGCGCCGAGAATCGCGACGGTTCCGGGTGGTGCATCTGCGAAGTGCCGGGCGTATGCCCACTTGAAGCCGGTGAAGTCTGTGTTGAAGGCCTTCGTGGGCCCGTCCGGCCCGAGCAATACCGTGTTGGCGACGCGGGTCGTGACCACCTCGTCGGATGCATCGGGGGCTGTCTTCCATCCCGATGACTTGAACGGCACCGTGATGTTGACCCCTTGGTAGCCGGCCTGACCGAGCTCGATCAAGAACTCGTCGAACTGGGACGAGAACGTTGTCTCGCGGGGGAGCAACTCGTAGGAGACGTTGAGTCCGAGCATCTGGCCGGCGCTCGTGTGGAATGCCGGCGCGAGCGAGTAGTCGATGCCGTGCCCGATGAGGCCGAGCCGTACGGACAGGAGCGATTCATTCGTCGTCGCGTCGGGGCTTTGCGAGGCAATGAGATGGGAGGTCATGAGTCCTTCGGTTGGCGTTGAGTGATCTGGCCGTCGGCGACGGGGCGAATCCGAGACATGTTGGCGAGACAGGGCGGCTACTTGGCCATCGCGGAAAGACCGCTGTTCGCGATGACGTCGCGAGCTGTCGCCAAGACCAGGCGCGCGTACTCGGCGGTTCCGAGCTCGCGGCGGAGGACGTCATTGGGTACTTCAAGCGAGTAGGGCCCGGATGGCACGTGTTCGAGCAAGTGGTTGAGGGGCAACCCGCCGTAGCCGGGGAGTGAGCGCGCCGCCCGAGCGGTGTGTATGACGCCATCAACGGTGAGGGGCACGTCGGACGGCGCGTCACAGACCTGCACGAACCGGAACCATGCGCCAGGAAGCGACGCCAACTGGGCCAGCGTGGAGCCAGACCGGACGAAGTGGAGCGTGTCGATCAGAATCCCGGCGTTCGACCGATCGGCAGCCCTGACGACGGCGGCAGCTCCGAGGAGGTCTCTTGTCTCGTCCCATGATGGAAACTCGAGTTCGACCGTCAGCCCGACGTCATGGGCGAGGTCACACAGGCGGCCGAAACGCTCGATCGCTCGAATGCGATCCGGATCGGGAAGTTGTCCGATGATGTGTCGAGCACCGATCGCTGCGGCGGCCTCCAGCATCGGGCGGTACTGCTCGGGTTCGTCGTCTGGTCCGAGTCGGGCGAGCTCGACGTCGAGCACCTCGATGCCGGTGTCGGCGAGACGCTTCGACACGCGTCGAGTCATCGCTGGATCTCCAGCCATCGGCGTGATCTGTTCTCCCGGGGCGACGGCCGTCATTCGGATGCTGGCGTAGTCGTACCCAGCGTCGGCGGCGATCTCGATCAGCTCGATCGGGGTGCTGCCGAGCACGGTGAGGTGTGCGAGTGAGAACTTGACGGTCATCGTCGTCGTCCGTGTTCCATCAGGGTGTGGCCGTGCGGTAGAACTCGCCGAACAGCTCGGATTCGGAGGGTCGGTCCTCGGGAATCGGTGAGCTCACCCACGTGACGTTGAGATAGTGCTTGAGGGTGATGTTCTCGTTGGTGACGTTGCCGCCCCAGATCCCACACCCGAGGCTCGAGGTCATCGGCATGCCGTTGGTGAACGATCCGGCGTTGGCCTTCGATTGCGGCTGGCGCACCATGATGCGGCTGACGGGCGCGACCCGAGCGAGTGCGTCGATGTGGGTCTTGTCGTAGGAGAAGATGCCGCAGGAGTGGCCCTTCCCGGCGACGTCGTAGATTCGGCGCACTTTGTCGAGCGCATCGTCGAAGCCCTGATAACGAAAGACCGCCATCAGCGTGGTGAGCTTCTCGCCCGAGAAGTGGTGCTCGCGACCGATCCCGTCCTGCTCGACGACGATGAACGTTCGGTCATCCGGGATGCTGAATCCCGCGGCGGCGGCCAGTTTGGCGGGCGGCTGGGCGACCGTCGCCACGATCCGGGTGCCGTCGTCGTCCCACATCGCGCGCTCGAGGAGAGTCTTCTCCTCGTCGGATGCGAGGTAGCCGCCCTCGGCTTGCAGATGGGCGATCATGGCGTCGTAGACGCGATCGTCGATGAGCAGGTTGCCGTCGGCCGAGCATCCCGAGCCGTAGTCGGAGGTCTTCGACAGCCGGCAGTTCCGGGCGGCTTCGGCGACATCAGCGGTCTCGTCGATCACCATCGTCGAGTTGCCTCCGCCGACACCGAAGGCGGGCTTGCCCGAGCTGTACGCGGCCTTGACCATGGCGGCACCGCCGGTTGCCAACGTCAGGTCGCAGATGGCCATCAGCTCCTGGGACAGCGGTATCGACGGTTCCTCGACGCACTGGAACACGTCCGCCGGGGCACCCTCGCGCTCCATCACGTCGCGCAGGATCCGGACCACTTCATTCGTTGTTCGCTTGGTCCGCGGATGCGGCGAGAAGATCACCGCGTCGCGCGCCTTGATGGCGTAGATCGCGGTTCCCGGCGGTGTGAGCTCGGGGTTGGTCATCGGCACGATGGACGCGATCACGCCTGCCGGCTTGGCGTACTTGACCAATCCCTTGGCGGGGTTCTCCTCGATGACACCGACGCTGCGCGCACGGAGCGCGTCGCGGAGGATGCCATGGATCTTGAAGCGCTTGCCGACGCGACCTTCGCGGTCACCGATGCCGCTCTCGTCGACGCTCATGTGTGCCAGGCGAGTGAACGTGGTCTCGTTGCCGAGCGCCCAGCCGATGGCCTGCGCCAGCCGGTCCACCCGCGCCTGGTCGTAATCGGCGATCTCCGCCATCGCCGCGCGCGCCCTGGCCAACATGCCCGCCGCCAGATTCCGCTCGTCGGGGGTGAGTTCTCGGGCCATGTGCCGCCTCAATCGGTCGCCAGGTGCGAGCGCTGCTCGCCGGGGGAGTAGATGTCGAGGATGTTCCAATGACCGGTGGTCGGCGTCGGGTTGTTCTTCATGGCGACGTCGAGCACGACCGGTCCATCCATCGCGATCGCCTTGGCCAGCGCCGGGCGGAAGCTCTCGGCGGAATCAACGCGGATGCCCTCGGCCCCGTAGGCGCGGGCAACGTCGGCATAGTTCGGGAGCAGATCGGGATCGCCGCTGTCCCCTTCGAACGTCGTGCCGTATGTCAAACCGAAGTGGGCCAGTTGCAGGCCGGCGATGGTCCCGAACGCGTTGTTGTTCATGACGACCCAGACGATGCCGAGTCCGTGCTCCACCGCTGTGGCGAGCATCGCCGGGTTCTGGCCGAAGCCACCGTCGCCGACCAACGACACCACCGTGCGGTCGGGCGCGGCCAGCTTGGCACCGATCGCGGCAGACGGACCGAAGCCCATCGTCGCGAACCCTCCTGGCGTCAAGACGGTGCCGGGCGTCCGGATCGGGAACTGCTGGCCGACGCCGTTCTTGTTCCAGCCGACGTCGGTCGTGATGTAGGCATCGTCGGGCAACACGCTGCGCGCCTCGGCCAGGATCCGCTCGGGCATCATCGGGAACGCAGTGCTCGTCGCCATGGGCGAGTTGCTCACGGCGAACGCCGTCCGAGCATCACTGATGCGCTTGACGACCTCGGTGTTGGCGAAGCCATCCGGGTACATCTCGCGTGCGATTCGATTGAGAACCTTGAGCGCTGCCCTGGCGTCGGCCACGGCGCCGATCTCCGTCGGATAGGCGCGGCTGATCTCGCTGGGCTCGATGTCGATGTGGATCAGCGACGTGCCCGGGATGTTGAACGTGTAGTCCCGGTACCACGAGCTGCTGTCCGCTTCCTTGAAGCGTGTCCCGATGGCGAGGATGACGTCGGCACCGAGGCACGCGTCGTTGACGAGCTGCGTTCCCCAGAAGCCGGTCATGCCCAGCACCAGCGGATGGTCGTCGCTCAGGGCACCTTTGCCCATCAGGCTGTGGGCGACCGGGACGCTCATGTGGTCGACGAAGTGTCGGAGCTCGTCGCTGGCCCTCGACAGCAGCACACCGCCACCGACGTAGATGACTGGGCTCCGAGCGTCGGCGAGCCGCCGGACGATGGCTTGGGCGGTCTCGTCGTCCAGAGACGGCTGATGCAATGTCTTGGTGCCGTGGTCGAGTCGTGCGAACAGCGCTGGGTCGACGGGCTTGGAGAAGACATCCATCGGCACGTCGACGAGTACCGGGCCGGGCTGTCCGTTCTCGGCGAGCAGGAACGCCTTCTCGATGATCTCGGGCAGCAGCTCCGGCTTGTCGACGTGCCAGCTCCGCTTGACGAACGGCCGATAGATCTCGTACTGCGAGGCGTCGGCGTGCAGGTTGACCTCTTGATGAGGGTGCCTGCCGTAGTAGTGGGAGGGCACGTCGCCGGCGATCACGACCATGGGGATGCAATCGAGGGCCGCATTGGCCACGCCGGTGGCAGCGTTGGTGAGTCCGGGGCTGAGGTGGCTGAGTACGACCGAGGCACGACCGGTGACGCGCGCATACCCATCTGCTGCGTGGGCAGCTACCTGCTCGTGGCGGACGTTGACGAACTCGATGCTGCTGCGGGACATGGCGGCGAGCACGGCGATGTTGGTGTGCCCGCACAGGCCGAACACGTGGCGGACACCGCGCTGCTCGAGATACCCGACGAGCTGTTCGGCGGCGGTGGAGTGTGCCCTGGTCACGATCGCCGTCCCGAGCCGTTTGGAAGCAGACGCTGGCCGGGCCCGCGGTACGAGTGGTTCATCGGGTCGATCCTCCGCATCGGGATCATCGATCGTTCCTCGTTGGCGTGAGCGAGGATCCCGGCGATGCGGGAGGCGATAAACAGGGCATTGCCGAGGTCACTCGGAAAGCCGACCTCGTTGAGGACGGCGGCCATGGCGCCGTCGATGTTGATCGGCATCGGCTTGCCCACCGCACGACTCAGTGCGGACTCGATTGCCGTCGCGGCCGCCAAGTGGTCGCCCGGGACGTCAGCCTCGCGGGCGACCGACAAGAGGTGTTCGAGCCGAGGATCGCGGGTCTTGTGCTGACGATGTCCGAAGCCCGGAACCCGCGTGCCCTGCGCCCGCCGTGCGGCGACCAGTTCGTCGGCTGCTTTGTCGATCGAGCCTCGGCTCGATCGACTTCTGTCGACCACCGCGGCGATGACCTGCATGGCCGAATCCACCGCGGCGCCGTGGAACTCGCCCAGCGTCAGGAGCCCCGCGGCGGCGGCTGCCTGCAGGCTGGCACCACCGGAGATCGCGGTGCGGGCGGCCAGGACTGAGGGGGCTCCGGCGCCGTGGTCTATGCCGGCCACCATGACGGCGTCGATCAGTCGCGCAGTCCCGAGATCCGGGAGTTCCCCGGTGAAGAGCAGGTGGACCACGGCGGGGAACGGAACCGTTCCGATCAGATCGCCGATGTCGTAGCCCCTGATGGCGATGGTGTCGCGGGTTGTCTCCGAGAGCGCGGTGGACCATGCGGGCGGGGCTGCAGACGAATCGGCTGTGTTCAACTACCTTGACCTCGCTTAGGCTCGAACGCTAAAAGACTGTATTGAATTAGGCGAGTAGCGTCAACACCGGAAGGCCCGAGCCGACCCGTCATCGTGTTGGCATGCGGCAAACGAGTCTGCAGAAGGAGGCGAGATCCAATGCCCGACGGTGAACAGGCCCCGGGGTTCGACTCGCGTCCCGAGGCGATTCGACGGACCATCGAGGCGCGGATCCTCGACGGGAGGATGCAACCGGGAGACCGCCTCGGTCTCAAGGCGGACCTGCAGAAGGAGTTCGACGTGGCCGGCCCCACGATCGCCCAGGCCCTGACGCTCCTTACCAACGACGGTTTGATCTCGATGCGACGCGGGCCTGGTGGGGGCATCTTCGTGGAACGGTCGCGACCGGTGCTCCGCATGGGTACCCGTCGTCTGGCGACGGGGTCGGCGCAGTCCCTGGCCGAGAACATCGAGATCCGCGAGTCGCTGAATCCGCTGCTCGCAGTCTCGGCGGCGCGAGCCGTCGACCGGCCGGAGAGCGCAGTGGCCAGACTGCGCGAGCTCGCCGGGCAGCTTGTGAGGGCGTCGCCGTCCTTCGATGCACAACGCCTGATCTGGGCTGGTCATCGTGTGCTCTTGGAGTTGGCGGACAACGAACTGCTTGGCCATGTGTACGTCGATCTGCTCGATGCGGCCGAACGGCTGATCGTCGATGTCGACTTCCCGACGGAGGGCATCGAGGGCGATCAGGAACGCCAGCGCATCGCCGCTTGGGCGGCGATGCTGGTGGCGGTCGCCGACGGCAACGTCGACGCGGCCCGCCACCAAGCAGAAGTCGTGCGTCTGGTCTCGCGCCCATTGCGCGAACCGACGTGAGCAGCTCCCCTCGCCTCGCTGGCCTCCAGAACCCGAGCCGGGTTTGACGTAGGCCGCGACAAAAGACTATATTCATTTCGGTTGCCGATCCTGGGGGCTCGGTACACGACCGTCGCGCGCCAGGCTGACAAGGGGGGAGACCCGAATGCCCATGGTTCCACGCTGGTCCAAGCCAGTGGCGGTGATCGCCGCACTCGCGCTCGTCGCTGCGGCGTGCGGTGACGACGACGACGGCGAGGCGGCTGACACGACGAGTGCCGCCACCGAGGCGCCGGCCGCTACGACGCCCGATACGACGGAGAGCGCCACAACAGAAGCACCGACCGAAGGAACCGAAGCGGCATCCGCCGAGTGCCCCGACGGGGACTCGGTCAACGTGGCCGTTCCGTACGAGGCCAACCAGCCAGCGGGCGCCAACTGGCGGCTCGGTCTCGAGATGGCGGTGGCCGAGATCAACGAGGCGGGTGGCATCCTCGGCTGCCAGATCGTCCCCGAGTTCGAGGACACGCAAGCCGATCCGGACGTTTCGAAGCAGGTCGTCGCCGACATGGCCGAAGGCGACCCGTACGTGTTCCTCGGGACCGTGTTCTCCTCGAACACGATCGTCAACATGGTCGAGGCTCAGCGCGCCGAGATCCCGATGTTCGTCGGTGCCGAGGCTCCCGCGGTCACCAACCGCGAGGAGAACGGTGACAACGACTACATCTACCGAACCTCCTTCGGAGTCGACACCGCCGCCGACAAGTTCATCGATTACATCGTCGAGCAGGGCGTCACGTCAGTCGACATGATCTACAAGAACGACGAATTCGGGGCCGGTGGGCGCGATGCGTACGCGGCAGCCTTCGAGGAGGTCGGGATCGACATCGGGCTCGACATCCAGGTCCAGCCGGATCAGATCGACCTGTCGGCAGAGGTCGCACAGCTCGCCGGGGGCGAGGCCGACGCGATCTTCGCCTTCATGACCGAGATCGAGACGGCGGCCTTCCTCGACGAGGTCCAGGCCCAGGCCCTCGAGAAGCCGATCTACGGAGGGGACGTGCTCAGCGCGGCGTCGACGATCGCGCTGGTGCAACCCGGCGCCGCCGACGGAACCCAGACCCACGCCGGGCTCAACGCATCCGCCCCTGTCTTCGCCGACTGGAAGGAGGCCTACGCCGCCTTCCATCCGACCGCCGACCCGCCCGACCACAACAGCATCAAGGGCTACACCGCGGTCCACATCGTCAAGGAGGCGACGGAGCGGATCGGGTCGTTCGACAACACGCAGTTCGCCGCCACGTTGTACTGCGCGACCATCACCACCGATGACGAACCCGGGGTCCTGCTCGACGTGAGCTATGACGCCAACGGTGACATCGACCGCGAGAGCTACATCGTCGAGGTCGTCGACGGCGTCGGTCAGATCACGGCCACTGTCCCGCCGCTCGGCAACCTGGCTGATCGGGGTTGCTAGAACCTTGCTCGCTAGGGTGGCCCGCGTCCCGAGCGGGCCACCCGCGGGCGTGGGGGGTTGCACGTAATCGCCATGTCGACGTTCGTCCAGATCACCTTCTCGGGGCTGGCGACGGGCGCGATCTATGCCCTTGTGGCGGTGGGGTTCTCCCTGCTGTGGCAGACCGCGGGAGCGATCAACTTCGCGCACGGCGAGTTCATCGTGCTACCGGCGGTGATCATCTTGATTCTCGGCGAGATGCAGCCGACTCTCGGCGTGCCCGACTGGCTACCCGTCATCGGCGGGACCGCACTCACCGGGCCGCTCCCCGAGATCGGGATCATCGCAGCCTTCGCCATCACGATCCCGATCGCGATCTTGCTGCTCGGCTATGTATTCAAGGCGACACTCGTGGACCGTCTGCTCACGCCCGGCGGCGACGACATCCCGCTCGTGATCGCCACCATCGGGCTCGGCCTCGTCATCCGCGAGTACCTGCGACTCGAGTTCGGAGCGACACCGCAACAGTTCCCGTCGATCTTCGGTACGGAGGTGTGGCGTCCGGGCGGGATCGCCATCTCAGCCGATGACCTGGGGATCCTCGCCGTGGCAGTCGTCGTGATCCTCGCGTTGCAGGTGTTCCTCCGCCGGACATACACGGGTTGGCAGATGGAGGCCGCAGCCCAGAACCCGAACACGGCCCGAGTGCTCGGCATCCCGGTGGGACGGATGATCTTCTACACCTTCGCGATCAACGCCGTGCTGGTGACGGTGGCAGCGATGCTGGTCGCGCCCACCACGAGTGCCCGCTTCGACGGCGGGATCAGTCTCGGCCTGTTCGCCTTCACCGCCGCCATCATCGGCGGCTTCAACCAGGTCCGGGGCGCCCTGTTCGGCGGCTTCCTGGTTGGGCTGCTCCAGAACTGGTCGGGCTACTACTTCTCCAGTGCATACAGGGATGCGATCCCGCTCGTCTTGATGATCCTCGTGATCCTGTGGCGGCCACAGGGTCTCTTCGGCATCGCAGAAGAGCGGACGATATGAGAACGGTGGCTCCCACGGCTACGGACCTCGGCGACGACCGAGCGACGATCCCGACAGTCGAGCGGGGGGCATTGTCGTGGCCGCTCGCGATCGTGACCCTCGTTGCGGTCGCGCTCGTCGTCACGCTCCCGATCGGCCGTTCACAGTTCGCAGGGATCATATGGCTCTGGCTCGTCGCTCTTGGCGGCGTGCTGGCGCTCAACTTGTTGGTGCCGCTGGACTCCTGGACCGGCGTTGTCGTCAAGTGGGCGACTCTCGCCGGATGCCTGGCATTCCTCTTGTCGTTCCCGATCGGACGAGCAGCCTCGACGTTGCTCGACATGGGTCTTTTCGCGGTGTTCGGCATGGTGTGCATCGGAACCAACCTCGTCCATGGCTTCGCCGGCAAAGTCACCTTGGCCCAGGCCGCGTTCCTGGGAATCGGCGCCTACGTCTCGGTCCTGTTCGACACCGGGCGCGACATCGCATTCGCAGGCGGGAGCATGACGCTTCCGAACCTTCCGTTCCTGCTGGCCATCGCCATGGCGGGGTTGATCTGCATGATCTTCAGCGTCCTCATCGGGTTCCCCGCGCTTCGCGTCCAAGGCCCGTGGCTGGCGTTCGTGACCCTGGCGTTCAACCTGCTCGTGTACCTCGTGCTCAACAATGAGGCAGGCATCACCGAGGGATCACGCGGCATCAGGATCTTGCGTGACGACGTCACCGTGTTTGGCATCGACTTGTCCTCGGGTCGCAACTACTACTACTTCTGCGTCGTGTTCCTGATCGCGGCGACCGTGCTGGTCTGGTGGATCGTTCGCAGCCCCTGGGGTCGGTCGTTGAAGGCGTTGCGTGACAATCCAGCACGCGCCGCCAGCCTCGGAGTCGATATTCGCACGTACACACTGCTCACCTTCTCGATCAGCGCCGGGCTTGCTGGAGTAGCCGGGGCGCTGTACGCCAGGCTGATCGAGTTCGTCGATCCTCGGGGCTTCTACATCGGCCAGTCCTTCGACTTCTTCCTCGCAACCGTCGTCGGCGGACTCGGGACCCTCGTCGGCCCCTTCATCGGCGTCTCGTTCATCACGGTGCTCGCCGACCGGCTGCGTGTCGCCGGCGACTACTACCGAGTCTGGTTCGGCCTGTTCGTCGTCGTCATGATGCTGGTCGCGCCCAAGGGTGTCGCCGGATCGTTCAACGAGCTCCGCGCACGGCTGCAGAAGCACCGTCGCGAGCGCGTGACGAATGAAACGTGACGGAGACGGGATGACCGCCATCGAGGACGGCACCGACGTCGATCCCGGACACGCGGGCGACGAACAGGAAGTCGTCGTTCGGGTTCGGAACATCACGAAGTCCTTCGGCGGGATCAGGGCGGTCGACGATGTCTCGTTCGACCTCAGGCGGGGCGAGATCCTCGGCGTCATCGGGCCCAACGGGTGCGGGAAGACGACGCTCTTCAACTGCATCCTCGGGCAGTACCGTCCCGATGCCGGGCGCGTCGAGCTGCACGGTCGGGATGTCAGCCGCTGGCGGCCGCACCGGCGTGCCAAGGCCGGTCTGGCCCGTACGTTCCAGTTGCTCCAGGTGTTCCAGTCGATGTCCGTGCGCGACAACCTCAGGACCGCCGCCCAGGAGCACGTGGGCTCGATGGGTCGGCGGTTGTTCCAGCGGCCCGACATGGATCTCGACGTCGAGATCGACCGCCTCATCGTGCGGTTCCGCCTCGCTCACCTCGCCGACGAGCGAGCAGGCAACCTCAGCTACGGCCAGCAAAAGCTGCTCGACACGGCGATGGCGTTCGTGTCGCGACCGGCAGCAGTGTTCCTCGACGAGCCGGCCGGCGGTGTCAACCCGGCCATGCTCGGTGATCTCAAAGCTCGGATCCGCGACCTCAACCAGAACGACGGAATGACCTTCGCCGTCGTCGAGCACAACATGGAGTTCATCTTCGGCCTCGCCGATCGAGTCGTGGTGCTCGAGCAAGGGCGGATCCTCATGACCGGAACGCCTGACGAGGTGCGTGAGGACCCGCGGGTACTGGAGGTGTACCTCGGTGGCTGACACCATGGTCCCAGAGGCCGGCGCGACCCTCGAGGAACCTCGCGGCGGCGCCAACGTCCTCCTTCGCGTGGAAGACGTCGTCGGAGGCTACGGCGCGACCACGGTGCTCCACGAGACCAGCTTCGAGGTCCACCGCAACTCGTTGACCACGATCATCGGGCCCAATGGCGCGGGCAAGTCGACGGCGATCAAGGCGATCTTCGGGATGGTTCGGGTTCGTTCGGGCCACGTGTGGTACGACGACGACGACATCGTCGGTCTCAGTCAGATCGAGTTGCTGCGACGTGGCATCAGCTACGTGGCGCAAGGTCGCAACGTGTTCCCGAGGATGTCCGTGCGCGCCAACCTCGAGCTCGGCGGGGTGAGCCTGGGCGACCTGTCGTTGACCCGCGCTCGGGTGAACAACCTCGCCTTCGAACTGTTCCCGGTGCTGCGCGCGAGTGCCAACAAGCAGGCCGGCGCGCTGAGCGGCGGCGAGCAAAAGATGCTGGAGATCGGTCGAGCGATGTTGCTCGAACCGCGCCTGCTACTCATCGACGAGCCGTCGATCGGGCTGTCACCGATCCTGGTGCAGCAGGTCTTCAGCGTGCTGCGCGGGCTCCGCGATCGTGGAACGACCGTGTTGATGATCGAGCAGAACGCCAAGTCGGCGCTCGAGGTGAGCGACTACGGCCTCGTTCTGCAGCAGGGTCGATTGGCGCTGGCGGGAACTGCGTCGGACGTCCTCAACCACCCCGAGATCGGGCGACTCTTCCTGGGAGGCGTCATGAGCGGTGTCACGTCGCCGCAAGCCCAACCGGATCACAACGGAAGAATTCGACCATGACCGAGCTCGCTCGATCGAACGTGGGGCTGGATGGCGAAGCGCACGGCGGCCTCATCCCGACGGGTACGACGGCACTATTCACGATCATCGGAAGCCCGGTCGTGCAGGTCGTCGCTCCACGCACCTTCAACCGGCTCTTCGCCGAGCACGGCCACGATGCCGTGCTGGTGGCGTTCGATCTCGCTCCGGACGCGGTTGGCGCCTTCTTCGATGCGATGCGCGAGACCCACAACTTCGGCGGCGGCTTCGTGACGATCCCACACAAGCAGCACGCGGCGCGCCACATGGACGAGCTCACGCCGCGCGCCTCGACGCTCGGCGTCGTCAACGCCGTGAAGCACGTTGACGGCCGTCTCGTCGGCGACGCCACCGATGGCACGGCGTTCCTTGCCGCTTCACGGTGCTGTGGCTTCGAACCTGTTGGGGCGAGGGTGGCCATGATCGGCGGAGGTGCCACGGCTACCGCGGTCGCGCATGCCTGCGCCGAGCAGGGCGTCGCCGAACTCGCGCTGAAGCGTTCGCGACCCGGCACGGCACAAAGGTTTGCGGCGCGTCGTCGAGTCGGTGGCCGCTCCGCCACTGGTCCGCTTCGACCTCGATTCGCTCGCAGGCTTCGATCTCGTCATCAACGCCACACCGGTTGGCATGAACGGCGATCCCAACGTGCCGCATCCCGTTGCGTCGCTGGACTCGACGTCCCTCGTCGGGGAGGTCGTGACCCTCCCGCGCATCACACCATGGTTGGCGGCCGCACTCGAGCGCGGCTGCGGTGTGCAGTACGGCGACGACATGTCGAAGGCGCAAGTCGATCTCGTGGGTTCATGGTGGGGATTCGATTTCCCGCACCTCGATTGCGCCGACTGTGGTCAGGCGGGCTGAAGGCTGACAAGCACCTTGTCGAGCGTGGACGGCGTCACATCGTCGGCGACGAAGGGATCCCCGATGTCGCGCATCAGGACGAATCGGAGCTTGCCGCCCTGGCGTTTCTTGTCGCGATGCATCGCCTCGACCAGAGCGTCCGCCGGCATCACGGTCGGCAGCGTGGTTGCCAGGCCGACTCTGGCGACCAGGGCTTCGACGCGATCAGCGAGACCCGGCAGCGCGAATCCTCCAAGCTCGGAAAGGCGAGCCGCAGCAACGAGACCGAGCCCGACTGCTTCCCCGTGGACAAGGACGTCGCCCCCGACGTGCTCGAAGGCGTAGGCGAAGGTGTGCCCGAGGTTGAGGATCGCTCGGCGTGCTTCCTCGAACGGATCGTCCTGGACGATCGCGATCTTGACCTGGATGGCGAGCGCGACCAACGATTGCAGCCGGCCCAGCGAGTCACGTTCCTCGTGACTCAGCGCGTGCCACTCCCCGCCCTCGAGTTGGTCGAGCAGGTGCGAACCGGCGATCAGGGCGTGCTTGACCACCTCGGCCATTCCCGAGGCGAACTGGCGGCGACTGAGCGTCTGTAGCGTTGCCACGTCGGCGACCACGGCCGACGGCTGCTTGAACAGGCCGATCAGGTTCTTACCCTGCGGCACATCGAGCCCGACCTTGCCGCCGATGCTGGTGTCGATCATCGCGATCAGATCGGTCGGGCAGTGCACGAGGGGGAGCCCTCGGAAGTACGTCGCCGCCGCGAATCCGGCCACGTCTCCGACGATCGAGTCGCCGAGCGACACGATCGTCGCCGAACGATCGACGTTGGCTTCGAGTAGCGCGTCGTACACGTGTTGCACGGCGGCCAGGTTCTTCTGCCGGCCGCGTCCACCCGGCAGCGTGATCGTCAGGTCGACATCGCCACAGCTCGCCAGGTAGAGGCCGCCGACTTCGGCGTTCGTGACGAGCACCATCGGTCCCTCGATGCGCGCCAGTTGACGGACGAACGGCAGGATCGCCGCGCCCACCGAGTACTCATAGTCGCCGCTCGGGTTGTCGATCGCGAAACGGTGCGGGTCGGACGTCGCCAGCGCGATGAGGTCCGAGGCAACGGCGTCGGCGCTGACGGCATCGGTGGTGAGCTGTGCGAAGCGGCGATACTCAGGACCGCGTTCGGCGAGCAGCTCGACGATCCGCTGCCGAGGATCGGGTACCGACAGGAGCGGACGCTCGATGAACGATCTGTCGTTGACGACCCGGTCGAAGATCTCGTCGGGCGTCGCAACCAGGCAGAAGACACGACCATTTCGGCTCAAGCTGGCCACATTGTGAGGATCGAGCATCATTCGACCGCCGGTCGAGATCACCAGCCGATCCCGACCGGCGAGCTCGCTGGCGAGGTCTCGTTCGATGCGTCGGAAGCCCTGCTCGCCGATTGTCCGGAAGAGGTCCGCAATGGTGCCGTGACGTTCCTCGATCACCCGATCGGTGTCGACGAACTCGTACCCGAGCTGTTGGGCGAGCAGCCGACCGACGGTCGTCTTGCCCGTGCCCATGAAGCCAGTGAGCACAATGTTGCGGGAATCAGAGGCAATCATGGATCACGAACCAGGCTAGGCACGTCGTTCCTCGACGCGACCATCGGTTGAGCGGCGGTAGTCCTGAGGGTTGATGCCCGCCGCGGACGAGGACGGTCCCTACCGAGTCGGCGTGCCGAGCGGTCGGCTTCGCTGGTGGTTCGACGGCCCGGCTGGCAACTCGATGCGCATCAGCAAGGCACCAGCCAGCTAATGCCTGGCTGGTGTCTGAGTATGCATCGTGCAGCTCGGGCGCGACGGCTCTGGCTGCATGAAGACTCCGAGCCAGGAAACGTGGAGCAGACGTTGGTACAAATGTCGGATGCCGTGCACCAGGCTGGGCCCTGCGCACAGGAGTAAGCCGGTGGGCGTCTACAGTGGTCGGATTCGCCGCGTGAGTGAATGCCGACGACACATGCGCAGACGATGACTCGAACCGTACTTGTCCTCAACGGGCCGAATCTCAACCTTCTCGGAACACGAGAGCCGGACATCTACGGCAGTGACACCCTTGCCGCCATTCTGGCCGATCTGCGTGCACATGCTGCGCGGCTCGACGTCACGATCCTTGACTTTCAGTCGAATACGGAAGGAGAACTCGTCGGGCGATTGCACGAAGCTCAAGGCGCTGTGGATGGGGTCATCTTCAACCCCGGAGCCTTCACCCACTACAGCATCGCGCTGCGGGACGCGATCGCGGGCACCGGACTCGCCGTCGTCGAGACACATCTATCCAACATCCATGCCCGCGAAGAGTTTCGGCACAAGTCGGTGCTCGCACCGGTCTGTGTTGGTGTCGTCGCCGGATTTGGTCGGCACAGCTACTTCGTCGCGCTCGACGCGCTGCTGCGATACCTCGGATGACCAAGTCGGTGAGTGGTTGCAGCTGCACGGTGACCGCCGGCGCCGCACGAAGAGCCCTGTTCCACACATGTGCACCAAGGCGCTGCACGTGCTGCGCCCGCCGGCTCGGCGGCTCATCAGGCGGGTGTGTTGTCGTTGTGGAAGCTGCGGGTCGGCTCTGAGGCGCACTACCTGTCACAGGTGGCGTCGGGGCTGGAGGATTACTACTCGGGGCGAGGGGCTAGCCAGCTCGGCCTGTCAGGTGGATGGGCAACTGACCCTCCTCCGCCGCACCGCCTGAAGGAAAATGCCATCTGCCTGAACTTTTCCAGCAGCCCCAACGGGATTCGAACCCGTGCCGCCACCTTGAGAGGGTTCCGACTTAGAGGACAACCTCGCTTGTACACAGGAGGATACAAGCCAGTACAAACACTGAGCGACGACGCCCGGCGCATCCACGGACGACCTTCTGTCGAAGATGGCGGCGAAGCCGGTCGAGGAACGCCGGCACCGTGTCGTGGCCCGATCACCACGACTACGACGCGCGAGCCCATGGAACGGCACCGTCGACCGACGATCTCGGCTGATTGCCCGCTGCAACAGCACCGCCGATGTGGCCCCCAGCGGTGCACTTCGCCCGCGACCGCGATCTCGATCGCGGTCGGGCAGCGATCACCCCAGCGACCAGCGGGCCAGGGCGTCGAACTCGCCCTCGTCGGGCCAGCCCCACTTGGGGTGTGGCGGTCAGAGTGCTCGATGCCGTCGAACTGTCCCCAGAACCAGGTCTGCAGCCGGTCGAGCGCATCGGAGGCCGGGTACAGCCCCGCTGCGGCCTCCCGCAGGGCCCAAGACACGACCCTGGTCAGCGCTCGGGCCGGGGTCGGGTCGTGGCGGTAGGCGGCCTGGTCGAACCAGCCGACGCACCACTCCCACACGTTGCCGGTCATGTTGTGCAGGCCGTAGCCGTTCGGCTCGAAGGGCGCCGGCGTCGGTCAGGAACGGCGACAGCTCGACGACGGCGATCGGGCCCTCGCCGTCGGCCCAGTAGGCCCTGGCATCGACCGAGCCCATGCGGAAGCGGCCCTCCCTCGAGGGCGACGATCGTCTGCCTGGCTTCGTACTCGTGCGCGTCGTTGTAGTGATCGTCGGTGGACAAGGTGGGCCAGTCGACCTGCGGGCGCGGCCGAAGGCGCGACGGTGGCGAATCATTTGAAGTAGGTGATGACGCGCGGGGAGCCCGGCCTTACGGTGAATTGCACAGGTCGAGAGCCTCAGGCCGGGGCTTTCGGTATCGGTCCTACGCGGAGCGCGCCGACATGGAGAGAGAGGACGCTGCGATGACAGACGAGACCTACCAGCAGACCGGTGACACGACGGCTGGAACCTACGAGACCGAACCTTCCGGGTGGACCGGTTGGATTGCGTTCGCTGGCGTCATGCTGATCATCGCCGGCGGCCTCAACGCCCTCTACGGTCTCATCGCCCTCGTCAACGACGAATGGGTGGTGTGGACGAATCGCGCCTCGGTGTACCTGGACCTCTCCCAGTGGGGGGCGGTCCACCTCATCGTGGGACTCGTGATGGTGTTGGCTGGCATCGGGCTGTTCAGCGGCAACGTCCTGGCTCGCACCGTCGGGGTGATCGTCGCCAGCATCAGCCTGATCGCGAACTTCTTCTTCATCCCGGCGTACCCGTTGTGGGCGCTCGTCGTGATCACGATCGATCTTCTGGTGATCTGGGCGCTCACCGCCCATGGCAAAGAGATGCGACAGGCCTGAGGTTCGCTTAGCGATCCCAGAACGAGGAGACCATGGATGGCGGCGAAAGAGGCGGGTGACGGACGAACAGATCGCGCTGCTCGAACTGGTAGAATGGCGCGGACAGCGAAGGAGGGTCTGATGACGGCAGTCGTTCACCCGAGCGTTGATGAACGTAGTGCGCGAGGGAGGGCTGCGCGTGAGCAGGTGGCTCCGTCGGCGCACACCGGATGGGAGCCGGCTCCCGACCGTCCCGATCCGGTCGCACTGCTGGAGGAGCAGGACGCCACTCGAGTGCCCGACCTCGTACCCGTTCGTCATGGACGCATGTTGGTCTCGCCGTTCACGTTCTACCGCGGCGCGGCGAGGATCATGGCGGCGGATCTCGAGAACACCCCAACTGCCGGACTGGACGTCCAACTGTGCGGCGACGCCCACCTCTCGAACTTCGGTGCGTTCGCGTCACCCGAACGAGCGTTGACGTTCGGATTGAACGACTTCGATGAGACCCTCCCCGGGCCGTTCGAGTACGACGTGAAGCGCATGGCGGCGAGCTTCACGATCGCGGCACGTAACAACGCCTTCAGCCGATCCGATGCGCGCGCCGCGACGTTCGAGTCGGTCGCGAGTTATCGAGCACGGATGGCCGAGTTGGCAGAGATGCGCACCCTGGACATCTGGTACGCACGTTTGTCCGAAGAAGAGCTCATGAGCGGCATCAGGGACGCGGCACACGCCATTGAGCGAGCAGGGCGTAAGAAGGAGGGCAAGGCCGCGGCAAAGACCGCCGAGAAGCAAGCACGAAAGGCGCACACTCGCGACAGCTTGCAAGCGCTGTCGAAACTGGCCGAGCGCGTCGATGGCCGGTATCGGATCGTGAGCCAACCACCCCTTGTGGTCCCGTTGCGTGACCTGGCCCCGCGCATCGGTCGCTCGGTCGACGAGCTGGAGCACGTGATTCACGAGCAGTTCCGCGAGTATCGCAAGACGTTGCAGGACGATCGTCGTCTCCTCCTCGAAAAGTTCGAGGTTGTCGACATGGCCCACAAGGTCGTGGGCGTCGGCAGCGTCGGGCTGCGGGCATTCATCGTGCTTCTGCAGGGTCGTGATGAAGGCGACCCCTTGTTCTTGCAGGTCAAGGAGGCGACTGCGTCGGTCCTGGAGGAACACCTGCCAAAGAGCCGCTACCGGAATCCCGGCGAACGTGTGGTCCAGGGTCAACGACTGATGCAGGCCGCCAGCGACATCTTCCTGGGCTGGTCGCGACACCAGGAGGCCAATCGATACCTCTACTGGCGTCAGCTGCGAGACATGAAGGGGTCGGCACTCGTCGAGGCCATGATCCCGGAGGCACTCACGCACTACGCGCAGGTCTGCGGCCGAACCCTTGCGCTCGCACACGCTCGTTCCGGCGATCCGGTCGCGCTCGCCGCGTACTTGGGCAAGAAGGACGGGTTCGAACAGTCGATCACCGACTTCGCCGAACGCTACGCCGACCAGAACGAGCGGGATTATGTACGCGTTCGCCGCGGCGGTCCGATCCGGCCGGCTCGAGGCAGTCGAGAACGTCTGATTCGTCGTCAACGACGCCGAGCCGCCGTCCCGTCGCCCGCTCTCAAGTTGGCGATGAGACGTAGGGCTCCGATACTCGGCAGAAACAAGTACGCAGCGGCTTTGGTCGTCACAAAGCTCGACAGACCTGTTACCTCGATCGGTGGACTCCCATCTGCCTGAGGTATCACGAAGATGCTCTCCGCGGGGTCCTGCGTGCCAATCAGTGGGTCCCTTGACTTCGGAGCAAGCCGGACGCCCCCAGCGAATTCGCTGTCATTGGCCCAACGTCGCAGCACGAACTCGTACTGGTTCTCGATGTTCGCGTTGATGAAATGAAAGAGCATCCCGCGCTCGATGCCATCGTAAGGTTCGCTTGGGTCAAAGGTCGGCCCATACGGCAGGCCGCGACGTATCAGTCGGTGAGAATTGTTGCTTCCGCCGGGCAGCCCCTGACCCGCGACCGGTGAGCCCCGTGGATTGACGCGGCGTATGTGTGCTCCGACGGGACAACAGACCCCCTTCGGATCTCCCGAACCATCAGCCTCTACGTACCCGAAGTCGTTCAGCTGCTCAGGTGAGATCCCTCCCGCGGGGCTATCCGTGTCTGGTGACAAGGCCAGGGGAACGCCATTGCGCCATCGCCCGCACATCTTTGCGGCCAGCAGTTCAGGATCGATCCTGTCCGTGTTCGACTGCAAGAAGTCTTCAAAGCCGATGACGTCGGTCTCGACCTTCTTGAAGACTGCGAAGCTGCCGTTCAGCCCAAGTGTTCGCGGCTCGGGTACCTGATAGTTCGCAGCGTCCTCCCTTAGGACGAAGAGCCATGGCTCGCAGGGCTCCTGATGATCGGGTGGATAGACTTCCGGACCGCCGCGGATGGTGGGCGTTGTCATGCCATCGGTGTACCCGAAGTGAACCTTGGCAGTGGGCACGGGGTTGGCCGTCCTGTATCTGCATGAGCGCCATCCCGTCCTCGCGCGAGAGCTCCCGAAAGGCGTTACCCTCGGCGAACCACGCACACAACCTGTCGCTGTAGCTGGTCATCGCCTCGGGGCTGATGGCGTGTAGCGTCACCAAGAGGTGATCATCCCCGCTCCCAAATCCGCCGACCCAGTTCTGGGGCGAACTCGTACCGGTATCTCCGACCAACTCTGCACGCCGCGCGGCCCCTTCGATGAAGGCGCCAAATGACCTGAACGAGAGATTCGGGATGAGTTGGTCTAGCTCCAGGGCCACCAGTCCGGGCCAGGTGACACCGATGTTCAGGCAATAGTCGGGTGGGTGGCGCGGGGAATCGGCGGGATTGTCTGCCGGTCCGGGAGCAAACCCCACGTGCCAGTCCGCGGCTGTCGTTACCTGGGGAGCGCCGGATTCGTCGCCGTTGACAAGCCGTCCCAGCAGCCGGCGCGCTTGTGCCGGAGTCTCGACCGTCAACAGGAAATGTCGCAGCAGCGGCATTGCATAAGCGCGGAGAACGAACCCTTGAATGTCCGCGAGGTCGAGCGTTGATTCTTGCCGTGGCCCCGAATCGTCACTTCTCCCTGGGTGATCCCGTCGTCCACCAACCAGTCGGCGAAGAAGCCCTGGACTCTTCATCGCCGAGGCTGCGTGCGTGTTGTCGTCCCTGGACAACACAGAACGCGGGATTGATCCTGGTTCGTGACCATGTGGCAACAGGGGGTCAGGTGGCGGAGTCTGACTTGTGATCGGCCAGCAGGGCCCGGATGTCTTGAACCGACAGGCCTGGATAGGCGCTATAGAACCCGATGGGCGGATAGTTGTTATCCAAGGCCCACTGATAGAAGGCGTCAGCGTTCTTTTGTATCGGTGTTGGCGGCGAGCCCTCTACATGTGGAAACACGGAGTCGAAGACAAAGTTGGTCTTGTCGGTGAAGTCCTGGATGTACTTGGTGAAGTCACCGCAGAAGATCGTGAAGAAGCCTATGGCCTCCTTATCAAAAGGCACCCAATGAGAGAAGTGTAGCGTGCCAATAGCATCGGATGCTGCCTTCCCCCTGTCCTTTATATCCCTTGTATCAAGCTTCAAGGCGACGCCCTGCAGGCGTGACTTGATTGGCATGTACGTCAACAAAGGGGCCTGCGCGGTCTCGCCCGTGAAGCCAGCTGCTCGCGCACATTCCTTGATCTCCTGGACAGAAGCGTCTTCATACGCGAAGTACGTATCCAGAGGCACGCGGACCTGCTGGCTCAGCCACTTGACAACTTCCTCACGGTTGCCATCCACCGGCGTCGCGGGGGGGTCAACCACGTGCTCGAAAATGGCCTCGAACACGGGGCCGGCACTGTCCACCAGACGCTCGATATGCTGCGCACGCTCGCCATCGATGTCCGAGAGAAAGAGCAGCTTCTCGTCTCCCTTGACCATGAACCGTGAGAAATGCACGGTACCGAGGTCGTCCTGCACCTTCGCCAGATCGGGCATCAACGGCGGCAGCTCGTCGGCGAGCGCCTTGGCGTTGGCGGGACCTCTGATCGGGAAGTCAATCACGAGGTGATCTTGAGCCATAGCAGCCTCCTTGAGATGTGCGGCCGGGACGTCAGCCGGTCCCCTTCCCGGCCTCGTAACAGGGGCGCCGAGCTGCGCCGACGTGGCCAGGGGCAACCTCCGGAGGTCCTCGGGAGGTCGCTTGGCTCGACAGTCATCGACACCCACGATGCGCTGCACGTGGTCCGCTGTCATCACCCGTAACAGGTGATCCCGGCTCGCGATCGTCAGACGGACGCTCGGCGATCAGCCGGACGCGAGCATGGTGGTTACTCGACGCGCTGACCGTGGGACCGAACACCGGCCCGACGCGTCACGCCACACGCCCGCCCGGCAGCCGACGACGCCGCCGGGCACGTGCTGGTCTGGCGGCCTGGCGAGGCGTTATCGATCTGGTGTCCGACGTGCGGTGCGGTTGAGCGCCGCGACGTAGCGAGTCGTCAGTGGTCGAGCGGTCACACCGTGGGCGATGATGCTGAACACGATCGTCACCGCGATCGCATTGATGGTGACCTCCATACGCGAGTCGGTGTGGCCGAGCGCCTCGACGGCGAGCAGCGCGAACACCACGGATGCCAGCCCACGCGGGCCGAACCAGCCGATGAATGCAGCGGTCAGCCGCCCCTGCCCGGAGCCGAGGAGGGCGATGGCGACCGGCACCATGCGCACCACGGTGAGACTGGCGGCCGCGTACAGCGCGATGCGCCAATCAAGATCCTCGAACGCGGTGAGCACGAAACCAGCGCCGAAGATGAACCACAGGACGAGCGACAGCAAGCCGCCGGCCAGCTCGGTGAGCTCGACCGACGCGGCGGCGTCGGCCTTCGCCGCCGTCCCGAACACCAGCCCGCCGATGAACGCGGCTACGAACGCGTTGCCGCCCGCCTCCCCCGACGCGAGGAAAGCGGCGAGCGCCAACGACAAGGTGGCCAGCTGTCGGGAGCCGTGCTGCATCCAGCCGCGCTGATGGGCGACCGCTAACAGCCGTCCACCCACGAGGGCGACCCCCGCGCCAACAGCGACCCCGATCGTCAACTCCGCCAACGCGCCGAGTCCGTCGTCATAGTCGTCGCTGACCACACCGAGCGCCGTCGCGGCGGCGGCGATGCAGTAGGTCACCGCCGGGGTAGCGATGCCATCGTTGAGGCCGCTTTCGACGTTGAGCGCCTGGCGGACGTCGATCGGCAGCCGCTCGTCCGCGATCACCGTCGCGCTCAGTGCAGCGTCAGTGGGTGCGAGGCTCGCCGCGATCAAGCCTGCCAGGGCCAGCGGGAGGTTCGGGAGCAGCAGCACCGCCAGCGCCGCGCCGGTGACGATCGAGAGCGGCAGCCCGATCGCCAGCAACCTGGCGGTGATGGGCAGGTCCTGTCGCGCCGCAGCCAGCGGCACCGCGGAGGCGTCGGCGAACAGCAACATGGCCAGCGTCAGTTCCGCCAGCACGTGGACGGTCGAGCTCCCGATATCGACGTCGACGATCCCCCACCTGGGATTCGCCAGCAGCAAGCCGGCGACGAGGAACACGAGCGGACCGGTGATGTTGCGGTCAGCGAACCACCCCGAGAGGATCGCCCAGCCGAAGATCACGATCGACAGCGCGACAAGTGCGGTTTCGTTCAAGGCCGGGCGTTTGGGTCGGCGTCGTTGTGTCTGCGAACCGTCATGGTCAACCGCTCCTCGCGTCTGGTACTCGGCGTTTAGACCGAGGTCAACGGCTCGCTGAACGGCCCGATCAGCATGTCTCCGTCGGTCGCCGTGGCGACGACCTCGACCACCTCACCGCCGTCGAGGAGGAGATGGACGGCGACCGGGTCATCGCCGAGCCCTCTCACCTCGCCGGAGCTGATCGTCGCCCGCGACACGCCGGCCACGGGTAGCGCCCGGTTGCGTACCAGTCCGAGCCCTTGGTGGACGATCAGTACGTCGTGCACCCAGCGGGCGTAGGACGCCTTCCGTTTCCACTTAGGCGGTGGTGCTGCGCTGTCGACGAGCCGTGCCTTCATGGCGAAGACTCCCGGCGTCTTGCGGAACGCTCGCCGCGACCACAGTCCTGCGCCGACCCCACCCAGCACCAGCCACAGCGGGACGCCGAGGATGGTCAACAAGATCGCTAGCACGTCGGGCTCCAGGATGCGTACGCGTCCTCGACCACTTCTCGTTCCGCGACGTCGCCCACCTCGGCACAGTGAGTTGGGCGGGCGTTCCCCGACGGTGGACTCGCCGCGCCGCAGACCGGGGACCGTCGTGCCGTACGCCGGCGTTGGTGTTGGCGGTCAGGATCCAGCCTCGTGGTTCACAAGCGGATCGGTGATCGCGGACCCCGTCGGTGACGCGCTCGTCGGTTCCCTCGACTGTCACCCCACCCACGATGCGCCCCACTCAATCCGCTGTCGTCACCCGGTTCAGGTGAATGCGCCGAGCAGGCTTGAGATCGAACGCTCCGACATGGGCGATTGAACCGCCCTGGGTCTGGTGGACGCCCCGGGATCGACACCGCGGATCGTTCGAACCGGGTGATGACAGCGCTGCCCACGGGTCGGATGATGTCGGTCATCACGGAGGAGGAACTGACCATGCGCCGGACGCTCCGCTTGTCTTGGCTTGTCGCTCATCGGACTCGCCTGTTCCACGACGACACCTCCAGCTTCTGCGAGGACCGCGTCGCGCAGGCGTCGATCCAGGACCTCCGCGACGTGAACGTTGTCGAAGACGGCGTCCAGGCGCTCGACGCCCAGCTCGACACCCGTCCTCGAGGGCATCGAAGCCTTGCGCGGCTCGGCCACCGAGCTCGAGCCGGAGGTCGATGCGCTGCAGGCCTCGGTCGAGGGCGTGCAGGCCTCGGTCACCTCGGCGTCGACGCCGCCGGAGCAAGCCACTGCACTCGTCTCCGGTGAGCGACGTCTCCGTGGCGTGGGAAGCGCTCAATGAGGCAGCCGGATCCGAATGCGACTGACCCATGTCCGGCGATCCTGACCGAGTCCCACGTAAGTGCGGCCCGATTGCAGCTGGGTCACATCGACCTGGCTCAGCGAGCTCACAGCGATTACATCAATGGTCAACTTGGCGTGAAGGGACATGACGATGGACGAAACACCAACCGACGAGGATTCTCTGGCGCAGTTCGTTCGATATGCACCGGAACTCGACACGTTGAGTGCACATTTCAAAGAAGACCTCGAGGCAGTGGTCGCCGGGGTCGAACAATATGTGGTCAACTCCGTGGCGGGCGAGGGCGTGGGGCGCGCGGTCCGGTTCGCTCATGCGAAGGGATACGGGCTTGTCCGCGCCGAGGTGGAGATCCTTGACGGGCTGCCATCCACGTATGCCCAAGGCATCTACGCCACACCTGGACGACACGATGCGCTGATTCGCTTCTCGAACGGTGTCGCACATCTAGGTCCAGATGCGTTCCTTTCGAACGCATTCGGGCTGGCGCTCAAAATGTTCGACGTTGCGGGTCCGACCCTTGTGGACGAAGAGCCAGATGCCGGCACATTCGACTACAACACGATCAACATGCCCGTCTTCTTCTGTAACACAGTGGCGCACTATCTCTTCATCCAACAGCTGTTCACCGACGCCCCCAGCTACTTTGCGAGGGGCAAGGACGGCATCCATCAACTCCTCACGGAGTACCTGACCGGGAAGGGCACGCTCGCTGAGAAGGACTGGGCGTGGGATGAGCTGCTTGCATTTCTCGGAATGGCTCGACTGCCACCAGTGAATCTCTTGCTCCCGAGCTACTGGACCATGGGGGCCGTGCGCCATGGCGACTTCGTCGCAAAGGTGCGCTTCGCTCCCGTACGGGCATTCGCAGACGCTGTTGAACACCGCGTGGTCGATCTGGCATCCGACGCCGACGCCTACCGGCGGGCGCTGGAAGTGGAACTGCAGCAGCGTCCCTTCGAGTTCGACCTTCAGGTGCAGCTCTGCACGAATCTCGAGCTGATGCCCGTCCAGGACGTGACTGTCGAATGGCTGGAGGCGCTCTCGCCATTCGTGACCGTGGCCAAGGTGCGTCTACCGGTGCAGGACATTTCTGGTGCCGACAACCTTGAACACATGGACGCGTTGTCGTTCACCCCTTGGCGGGTCACGGCGGAGCATGCGCCACTCGGCGAGATCCAGCGGGTGCGAAGAGAGGTGTACCGGCGCTCGTCGATCGCACGCCATCGGCTCAACGGTCAGGAGCGACGGGAGCCGCGAAGCGTGCGCGAGGTGCTCGGCGAGGGTCAAGGCGTCTAGGTGGGTCGAGCTACCCAAATCCGTCGAGCATGAGAAGAGGAGAACGGCATGAGCCAAAGTCAGCTCGTCATTGACTTCCCGA
>CAVYKN010000006.1:0-249327 GCA_963769115.1 uncultured Acidimicrobiales bacterium | reverse complement strand
CGGATCAAAAGGTTGGGGGTTCGAGTCCCTCCGAGCGCGCTGTCTGGAACTGACGGAGATCGTTGACACTGGGGCCTCCAACGCCGAACTCGGCGAGGGGTCGGCGAACAGTCTGGCGACGAGTTCGCCGCGGCTGGTCACGCCGCACTTGGAGAAGATCGATTTTATGTGGTCGTTGACGGTGTGGCGCGAGATGCACGTCTCGTTGGCGATCTCTTTGGTCGACAGTCCCCGGGCGTTCGCAGCGCTGCGATTCGGAGGTGTTTCGATGCGTGGTGCCGTGAAGGGCGGCCGTGATTTCCTTCGGCGTGGTTCGGTACGTGCTGATCACGCACGCCCTCATGTTCGATGTCGCCGGATGCTGCAGAACCCTGACCCCTGGCTGCCGTGGCAGAGATCCAGGCTCGCCGGTCCCACGAGTAGCGTCTCCGGCGTGAACCCGGTGCGTCGCACCCGGATCGTCGCCGATGCTGTGCGCGCCCGGGTGGCGCTCATTGGCGCCGATCCGCGTGACGACGAGGACACCCGCTCCAGCAAGGCGCTCCTCGTCCTGATCTCTGTGCTGATCCTGCCGATCGCTCTGCTCTGGGGCGTCCTCTACCTGGCGTTTGGATCGCCGGTCGGCTTCGTGCCGCTCGTGTACTTCGTCGTCCTGCTCGGAGCGATCGGCGTCTTCTCGCGCACGCGCGACTTTGCCCTGCTGCTCCGCGTGAACCTGATGGACATCCTGTTCGCGCCGACGCTCTCGATGATCCCGCTCGGTGGCTTCCTCGACTCCGGGGGCGTGGGCTTGTGGGGCATCCTCGCGCCGCTAGGGGCCCTCGTGTTCAGCGACGTCCGAGCCGCGGCAAGATGGTACGCCGCTTACGTCGTCATCTTCCTGGGCTCGGGAATCGCTGGGGAGGTGCTGGGCGGCATCACGCCGGCGCCGCCAGTCTGGTTCACGAGCACGATGCTCGCGCTCAACGTGGTGGTCGGGGGCACGATCGTCTTCACGCTGTTAGCGCTGTTCGCGCAACAGCGCCGCGACGCCCTCAACGCGCTTCGGAGCGAGCAGGCCAAGTCCGAGAACCTGCTCCTCAACATCCTGCCGCGTTCGATCGCCGAGCAGCTGAAGGCGCAGACGCAGCCGATCGCCGATCAGTTCAGCTCAGCCTCGATCCTCTTCGCCGACGTGGTCGACTTCACGCCGTGGACGGAGCACCGCGAGCCGGCCGAGGTCGTCGGCATCCTCGACTTGCTCTTCTCCCACTTCGACACCCTTGCCGATAGGTACGGACTCGAGAAGATCAAGACCATCGGCGATTGCTACATGGCGGCCGCTGGCGTGCCGACACCGCGGCCCGATCATGCCCAGGCCCTGGCGCTGATGGCGCTCGACATGCTCGACGCGATGCGCGCCAGCGACGACGTCGGCCAGTTCGGGCTGGAACTGCGCGTGGGCATCAACTCGGGACCGGTCGTGGCCGGCGTGATCGGCCGAAAGCGGTTCCTCTACGACCTGTGGGGAGACGCCGTCAACACCGCCAGTCGGATGGAATCGCACGGGACGTCGGGGCGGATCCAGATCACTCGGGCGACCTACGAACTGCTCGCTGACGAGTTCCAATGCGAGCCGAGGGGCACGATCGCCGTCAAGGGCAAGGGCCAGATGGAGGCTTGGTATCTCGTCGGTCGACGGCCGAGCCGCGCCCCGGTTCCGCTCGGCTCAGCGGCTACTGCCGGAACGGGCACCGCAGCCTCCGACCGTCAGACATGACCCGCGCGTCTCGCGGCGACCCCTAGCAGGTCGGAAGCACCCCTCACTGCCCTGCTCGCAGGCTGCCACCCGAGGCGACGAGCACGACCGGCCGAGACGTGGCGCCGACGACCAACCGTGGCAACGTCCGTCAGCGCGGTCTCACCCGGCGTGGCTGGATCGACGCTCGACGCACAGGCTCACAGACGATCAACACTCGGCAGCGAGCCGACCACCGCCAACGCGGATGCGTGATTTGCCGCGCCTCGTGTGCTGAAGTCCGTGTTCGGAGCCTCAACCGAGAGGAGATCACCATGAGACTCTCAGCCAAGCTCGGAGCAGAGTTCATCGGGACGTACGTGCTGGTGTTCGGCGGCACGGGCGCCGCGGTGCTGGCCGCCCAGTTCCTCGACCCTGCTGGCCAGAACACCGGGCTCGGCATCGGCTTCCTCGGTGTCTCCCTTGCGTTCGGGCTCACGGTGCTGACCATGGCCTACGCCGTCGGTCACATCTCCGGTGGGCATTTCAACCCGGCGATCAGCATCGGCCTGGCGGCCGCCAAACGGTTCGACTGGAAGGAAGCCCTCCCCTACATCGTCACTCAGGTGGTCGCTGCGATCGCAGCCTCCGCGACCCTGTGGCTCATCGCCATCAACCAGAGGGGGGTGTCGAAGGACACCTTGACCGCCGGTGGTTTCGCCGCCAATGGCTATGGCGACCACTCCCCCGGTCTCTTCAACCTGGGTGCTGGCCTCGTCATCGAGGTGGTCCTGACCGCGGTGTTCCTGGCGGTGATCATGGGCACGACCGACAAGCGGGCCTCGAAGGGTTTCGCCGCACTCGCCATCGGTCTGGCACTCACCCTGATCCACCTCATCAGCATCCCGGTCACCAACACCTCGGTGAACCCTGCCCGCTCCACCGGTCCGGCGATCCTGCTGGCCATGGGTGGTGAGGGCTGGGCGCTCGGCCAGCTGTGGCTCTTCTGGATCGCGCCGATCATCGGAGGTGTCCTGGGAGCGCTGATCTATCGCGCCGTGGCCGGTGATGACACCGTCGCCGATGCCGCGGTCATGGGCGTCGAATGACCGGCAGGTGGTCCGCAGCTCCGGGGATTCGTGGTCCCCGCTATCCGCGCCACTGATCGGAGGAATCGGCCTAGGCCTCACCAGTCCGACACCGTGGCTTGCTCAGACCGTCGTGGCGCCGCTCGCCGCCATGAGCCCACCAGCGCCCATCCGTGCCCGTGTCGGCGTCCGGAAGTAGTTGGGCACGGCGGTGCCAACGAACCGTGCTTCGCGAGTCGCGGCTGCGCACCCGGTCGGCGAACTCCGGGCGACAGATCGAGCGTCTTCAGGTAGTTGGCCTCGACGTCGGCCTTGTAGGCGGCCGCTTCGGCGTAGGGCCACCCGACGACGACGAGCGTGAGCCCATCGTTCGTCGGCATGGCGGCCCAGCCGCGGTCGGGGCGGACGGTGACTTCGAAGCCATCGACGGGCAGCCCGCTCCAATAGGTGTAGTAGCTCCACTGGAGCATCGGCTTGCTCGTTGTACTGCGTCGGGTGCGACGGCCTTGGCGACTAATCGAGTTCCGCCCGTCGGCGCCGATCACGACCCGGGCTCGCTCGGTGACGGTGCCGCCATCCTTACCGTGCCCACGGATCCCGACGACCGACGCCGTCCTCGATGACGATCTCGTCGACGGTGAAGCGCTTCGCGCACCTCGGCTCCGTCTGCGGCGGCGGCGTCGATGAGGATCTTGTCCAGGACCGTTCGTCGCGGCGCGTACCCGCTCGCGATGCCGTCGCGGGGCGCGGGCTTGCCGGCGATCGTGAAGGGCCCGAAGTCGAAGGAGTAGAGCTCGATAGGCGGGCACCCGGTGGCTGATGATCTCGTCGAGCAGCCCCCATCGGTGCAATGCCGCGATCTCCAGGGGCGTGGATCATGTGCGTCGAGACGGTGTCGCTCGGGAACGATGCCCGATCGACCACGCAGCACTCGGTAGCCGTTGCGGGCGAGCAGCATCGCCGTTGGGGCGCCAGCGCAGCGTGCGCCCACGATGATGGCGTCGTAGTCCGCGGCCATGGTCTGTGATCCTCCGGTCGTCGGTGACCGAAGCATGCGCCCTCTTTCGGTTCTGGCGCATCGGGGAGCTCCCCTATTCGGGCGGCGGATTCTGGCTCGGGTGGCGTAGGCGGCTGCTTCGGAGCGGCTGCGGAGTCCGAGTTTGGACAGCACGTGGCCGACGTGGTGCTCCACGGTCTTTCTGCTGATGAAGAGCCGGTCGGCGATCTCCGGGTTCGACAGCCCGAGGCTGAGCAGCTCCAGGACCTCTCCTTCGCGCTTGCTCAGCGGTCCGGCCCCCTTGCCGCTGGTCGGGCGAACGTACGCCGAGATTGCGTAGCACCGCCGTAGCGGCGTCCTCGTGCCGCGCGCGTCGAGACGTGCGAAAGCGGCCAGCGCGAACTCGGTCCTCGCGACCGCGACCTCAGGCTGATCGTGTGCTGAGAGCCTTGGCGAGCTCGAGGCGAGCACAGTCCGTCATCGATCGGCATCTTCGGCTCTATCTAATCGGGCGAGCGCCGCGTGCAGGCAAGCCTGCGGGTCGCCTGTCCCGAGTGCGACGTGGAGCCGGCCTCGAGCGAGGGCGGCCAACGCCGTCAAGTAGTCGGTCGGCGTGCAGGGCGGCGCACGCCTCCGAGCTCACTCAGTGGTGGCGTCGGCCGTCTTCGAGGTCGCCTGCGGCCAGGTGTGTATCGACCAAGAGTGGCCAACATCGAGCTCCACTGTCGTTCCGCGCGGGTAGAGGTCAGCCAAAGCCTGCTCGAGCGTGTTTGGCGTTAGCACCGTGCTCGCCTCTGCGTCGATGGCCGCGACGAAGTCGAGCTCGTCGAGATCGACGCCCGAGGCGCTCGAGTAGCTGCTCGACCTCCTCGTAGCGTCCTTGCCGCACGCGCTGATCGGCTATTCTGACGAGCGCGCCGCCACGTAGCGAGCGGTGGCCCAGCGCCCAGAGGCGCACAGATTCCGTGAGAGCCTCGTCAGCTTCTAGCCATCTCCCTGCGTTAGTGAGTAGACCGCCGTAGTGGGTTCGTCAGAACGCCGAACGGCCGGAGCTGCGCCGGGCGGCGATCGCCTCGCCCACCCCGATCCACTGGTCGGCTCGTGACTACGTCGTGCGCGTGCTCTCAGGCGGCGAAGAGCTGGCAGAAGATCTCCTGCAGCGCGTAGTAGTCGTCTAACTCCCTGCTAGCAACTGCACAGGGCTTCGTCCAGCAGCTCTTGCTCTCAGCGGTGCGATCATCGTGCAGAAGCCGGAAGCGTCATCGCCGAGATGATCCCACGGGGAACCGACCCCGCCGATCTGGATCACACCGCGCGTGGCGGCGGCGACCCCTGCGGCGATCAGACCCGCCGCGTGATCGAACTCCGCCTGGCGTCTCTCCAGCTCGGTGGGCGCTAGGGGTTGCTGGTCGACGCGACGTCGACGAGCACCCGGCCGGTCGACGGATCGACGGTCAGCGGGGCGCCGTCGACGATGTGGGTGGTGGCGCCGGCGACGCCGACGACCGCGGGGATGCCGTACTCCCGGCAGACGATGGCGGTGTGGCCGACCAACCCGCCGAACTCGGTGACCACGGCGCCGGCGATCGGCATGATGGCTTCGAAGGTGGGGGTGGTCATGCGTTGTGACGAGGACGTCGCCCGCGCGCAGGCGTTCGAGGGCGTCCTCTGCCGACGCCACGACGCACGCCCGGCCCGTGTAGGGAGTGGAGCCGATACCGATGCCGTCGCCCGTCCACGCGGCGGCTTCCTTCGGTCGCGCCGAGCATCGCCTGCTCGAGCTCGAAGCCGACCATGATCGAGCGCACCAGCTCGGCCATCGCCGACGGGAACAGGCCCGGATCGGGCGGCGGGCCCTCGTCGTCGCCGAGCTGCAGCGGTGCGCCTTCGGCCTCGGCGGCCATCCCGCGCTCGGCCCTCGCCGGCTGCGACCTCCGCGAGGGTCCCGTCTCCGCTCGAGGGCAGCGACGACCTCGTCCTCGCCGAGGCCGAAGACGTGCCAGTCCTCCTGGAGCAGCCCGCGAGCGGCCAGGCGCCGGCCCGCTTCGAGCAGCGCCCGGCGCACGAGCCCGCAGGGCCAGAGGAAGGTGAGGGCGACGTTGTCGTCGCGCACGCCGAAGCACTCGCGGGCGTCAGCGAGGAGATCGTCGAACCGGGCCCGGTCGGACTCGGGGACCCGCGCCCGCAGCGGTGCCGGATCGATCGGCGTGGGGTGGCTCGGTGCCGGCGACCGCCGCCCGGATGGCCTCGACGAGGAGGTCGGGCAGCTCGACCAGGCAGGCACCCCGCGGCGAGTACTGCGTGACCGGGCGCCAGCCGTGATCGGCGAGGTAGCGGTCGAGCGCGGCAGCGGCCTCGGGGCCGGCGGCGCGGACGTCGTCGAGCGTCGCCGGCTCGACGCCGGCGTCGCGGCAGGCCTGGGCGATGGCGGCGAGCCCGGCGGCCGAGGCCATCGACGCCGGCGAGCTACCGCCGAGGAGGGCGATCGTGTCGGCGTCGGCGATGCCCCACGTGCGGCACGCCAGCAGCAGCCGACCCACGGTGACGTCCTGCACGGGGATCAGCGCCATGTGCATGGCGATGCCGTGCTCCATGTTGGCGGCGGCCCGGCGGACATGGTCGGCGAGCTCGTCGTCGTCCAAGCGGTCGAGGTCCTCGCTCTGGAGGGCACGATTGGCGGCGAGCATCGCCGCGCGGTCGTGCTGCTCCCAGCGCAGGCGATCCTCGTGCCAGACCTTCTGGTCGATCGCCCGCCGGGCCGCCTTCGCCCGCCGCCGGAGCTCGGGGTGCAGGCGGGCGAGCAGCCACAGCACGGCGGCCGGTGGGGCGCTGCTCGGCTTCCCCGGCTTCGGCTCGGGCGCGCCGACTGCACACATCCGGGCGTAGCAGTGGTCGTTCACGAACCGCATCTCGAGGTGGTCGATCGGGAGGCCGTAGCGCGCCGAGGCGCTGCGGAACCCGTCGGCCGATGCCCTCGGCGCCCGCTCCTGGAAGATCCTGGGTTGGCCGCCCTGCACATGGGTCGTCTCGAGCTCCCAGAGCCCGCCACCCGGTGCCTTCCACTCGAGGCTCATCAGCCCGTCTCCTCCGCTCGACCGAGCATTCGTCGCAGTCCGCGGTCACGCAGCCCGGCGGTCAGCGTGGACACCATCCACTCGACGGCGATCGCGGTGTCGGCCGCGTCCAACCCGGCGTAGTCCTTGAGGAAGAACATCGAGCGCGAGGACGTGCACGAGGTAGCAGCGCGGCGGCGAAGCGCCGGGCCTGCTCGGCCGGCAGGTCAGCGAGGTCATCGGCGAAGGCCGCCTCTATCGCCGAGAGCCGCTCTGCACCGGTGCGCCGGTGTGATTCGCGGCCCGCCGCCGTGGCGAAGAGCGCCTGGTACAGGGGCTCGAGCGCGAAGATCGCCGGCACGACCGTGCCGACGCTCTCGACGAACGCATCCGCGGTGGCAGGCGGATCTCCCGCCGCGGCCAGCGAGGCGCTCGTTGATCGCGGCGAGGACACCGGCGATGAGGTCGTCCTTCGTCGGGAAGGACGCGGTAGACGGTGCGAACCGAGACCCCTGCCCGCTCGGCGACGTCCTGCATCCCGAACGCCGACGGGTCGCCCTCGCGGAGCAGGGCGACGGTCGGCGTCGACGATGCGATCGCGAGTGGCGGCCGCCTGCTCCGCCCGAGCGGGCTGGAGTAAGGACGGGCCCCCGCCGCTGCTTTCATGACAGAACTTATGTCATGAAAGCAGACGACTCTGTCAAGTGCTTCCGATCGACTAGGAAGTTGGCATGCCGAAGAGCGATTCGAAGGGCAGCAAGTCTCCGTCCGAGCTGATCGACCAGCGGATCGAGGAGCTCGGCGACTGGCGGGGCGAGACGCTCAGCCAGCTGCGGGCGCTCGTCCACGAAGCCGACCCCGACGTCGTCGAGGACTGGAAGTGGCGGGGCGTCCCCACGTGGGAGCACGGCGGGATGATCTGCACCGGTGAGACGTACAAGAACTACGTCAAGGTCACCTTCTTCAAGGGCGCGTCGCTGGACGATCCCGCCGGCCTCTTCAATTCCAGCCTCGAGGGCAACACGAGGCGGGCCATCGACTTCCACGAGGGCGAGAAGATCGACAACAAGGCGTTCAAGGCGCTGATCAGCGCGGCCGTGGCCCTGAACGAGTCCAAGACCAAGCGCTGACGCGGCTCACGACGCGTCGATCACGTCATCGCGGCGACCGCTGCCTCGAGCCAGCGCTTCACGCTCGCCGCGTCGATCTCGCTCTCGTCCTTCACCTTGAGCACGCGGTACTCGTCGCTCTTGCCGGAGAGCTGGCCGTTCGGATCGTCGAGGGCTTCGGGGGACGCGAAGATGCCGAGCGCGACCTCGTGCTTGAGCGCGACCAGGTTGCAAAGCTGCTTGCCGTCGACAGTCCAGAAGGGGACACCCCACTTCAGGCCCGACCGAGCGTTGGGCACGGTGGCCTCGATGAGGGCGCGCAGCTTCTCGAGCGGTGCCCGCTTCTCGGGCGGCAACTGCTCGAACCACGGTCCGATCGGCGCGCCGTAGTCGGCGCGCTTGGCTGCCTTCTTGGGCGCCGGCTTCTTCGGTGCCGGGCTCGTCTTTCTCGTCGCGGTCACGCGGTCCCTTCCGTCGGCGGCGAGGCGAGTCTCGCGCGGTGGATGGACGATGAGCCGACGCTCGCCGGCCGTCTGCACATGGACCGAGAGGAGCCGACGATGACGAACGTCCGCCCGTCGAAGAACGCGGTGCATCTCGTCTATGAACGGATCGCTCCCGCGTAGCGTCACTCCCGGCACCGCTGATGCGGTGTGATCGGGTGCTTCTGCGCAGAGCTTCGTCGGGTCACGATGCCGGTCGGCCGAGGACTGAACCATCAGATCTTGTCCGACGCCAGTGGGCCTGCTCGCGGGCTGTGCCGGTGCGCCTCGATCAGTTGACGAGGGTGGCGATCAAGCCGCCCACCAGGAGCCCGGCACCGAGCCCGGCTGTGACGTCGAGCGGGTTGTGGGCTCCCACGAAGACCCGCCCGACCATCACGCAGGCGATCAGCAGCAGGAGCACCCACCACCAGGCGGCCGGGACCGTGGGCGCGACCACGCACGCCACGCCGGCGACGAGGATCACATGGCCCGACGGGAAGCTCGGGCCGGAGCTGGGCACGTCCCGACCCCGCAGGATCGCTCCGATCTGGCTCGTACCGGGGCGCTGGCGCACGGAGAGGTACTCGGCCATCTCCTTTCGCAGGATGCGTTCGGTCACGAGCTTCATCACCATCGCCAAGAGCACGCCGACGACGACGGCGAGATCACGAGCGACGAGCCCGGCGATGAGCCCCGCAGCCGTCCCCACGACGAGGTTCCCCAGTTGCATCGGCAACCAGACGACGGCGTAGAGCGCGTTCGGCAGGCCGTTGACGGCGTGGAAGATCCGGCACTCAGCCGGATGGATCGTCGGCCAGCGCGCGCCCACGACCGAGAGTCCGGCGATCACGAGCCCGACCGCCGAGACGATCAGCCACTCCGGATGCATTGATCGTCGGGCCGGCAGGTCAGAACAGGCCGTCGGTGATCGCGTACGGGGCTCCGTCGGCGACCGCGGCGATGACGAGTGCTCCACCGGCGAGCGACACGTTCTTCATGAACTGGGCCATCTCGGCCTGGCGCGTCTGCGGGTCCTGCTCCTCCCAGTACCGGTGGAAGAGGAACGCGGCGATGAGCACGAAGACGGCGAGACAGATGCCCGCCAGGTCCATCCAGATCCCGAGCACGACCGCGATCCCCGCCAGGAGCATCAGCAAGCCGCTGAGGATGACGGCGGCCTTCGGCTGCGGCACCTTCTTGTACTCCGCGTATTGGACCGAACCGGCCGTCTGCGTCAGGTGCAGGACTCCGTACCTGATGAACACGAGGCTGAACAGCACCCGGCCCACCAGGAACAGCTCGTCGCTCATCGTGCCCCTCCTCGTCCAAGCACCGCGCAGGCTAGTGCTGCCCGCTGGACCGCGCGATGAGACCCCGACTGGTCGGAAGTGTGCACCCTTCGTTGCGGTATCCGGCACGAGACGTGCATGGTTGCGGATGGAACAGTTCCTCGCGCATGCGCGCACGGTGCTGGATCGGCCACGCGAGCGTGCCGCATGATGCAGGGATGGCACTGATCCGACCAGCCACGCCCGACGACGAGGACGCCATCGTCGAGCTCTCCCTGCTGGCGTGGGAGCCCGTGTTCGCCTCCATGACCGGCATCGTCGGTCCGGCGCTCGCCCGCCAGCTCTTCACGGACGACTGGCGTCGCTACCAGGAGAACGACGTCCGCCGCGCCTGCCGGACGTACGGGGTCTGGGTCGCAGAGGCAGACGGCGCAGTCGCCGGCTTCACCGCGGTCCATCTCCCCGACGGTGAGCCGCACGGCGAGATCCACATGCTGGCGGTGCACCCGGCTCACCAGAACAAGGGCATCGGGGTGCAGCTCACCCAGTTCGCCGCCGACCAGATGCGCGAAGCCGGCCGGGACCTGGCCATCGTCAACACGGGTGGGGACCCGGGTCACGCGCCGGCCCGCAGCACCTACGAGCGGGCCGGTTTCGTCAGCCTCCCGCAGGCCCAGTACTACCTGCTCCTGTGATCATCGGACTCGTTCGCGGACTCCGATCTGTTAGCCCGCATTGTTAGCGCTTGGGGTGATCATGTACGTGATCCGGCTGCAGAAGCGTCGCCGTCGTTCCCGCCGGGGTGCGGGCCGTGTGGTGGCGCGGTCACCGGCGACTGAACCGGAGCCCGCGGCGACCACGTGATGAGAGACTGCGGGCGTGGCCGAGCCCCGTTCGTGTGGGTCATCATCGTCGCCGCTACGGGCGCGTGGCTGGTCGGCCACCAGGCCATCGAGAGCTGGTTCGACGGCGACCGCTACCGGGCCACGCCGGGTGACATCGGTCCGCAGGCCGCCGACCGACGCCGCCCTGGAAGCGTTCCCTGAGGGTGCGGAGTCGTACGGCCTGACGCTGCCCCGCAACGGTCGCGGGGTCTACCAGGTGTACGGCGAGGTGCTGCCGCCGGAGGGGTCGCCCGAGACCGTGGAGCCCACCTACCTCACGGCCTTCGTCGATCCGGGGTCCGGAACGGTGAACTCGATCAAGGACGAGGAGGCCGGAGCGTCCTGGTGGCTGTACCGCGGGCACATGTACCTCTGGCAGGACTGGGGCATCGTCGGGGTGTTCGACCCCGAGTCCGGCTGGTGCCGAGCGAACGCCGACGGCGTCGAGCCGGGAGGCGTGAAGGGTGTCGTCTGCGACGTCATCCCCGACGGCATGGACATCGTCGGGTGGATGTCGAACGATGAGCGCCGTCACGACGCGCTGACGATCCTCGGTGCTCCCGGGGCCGATGCCTGGGTGGCAACATCGTCCGCCGACGGGGCCCCCCATCTGGTCCCGCTCTCGATCGGTTGGACCGGCAACGACATCGTCCTCGTCACCGAGCAACGCTCGCTGACGGCACGCAACCTGAGTGCTCGCGGCGTCGCCCGGGTGGGTGTCGGAGGAACGAGGGATCTCGTGATGATCGACGCCGAGGTCGCCAGCGAGGTCGCGGCCCCCGACGGAGGCGAACTGCTGGACACGTTCGCGGAGCAGTCGGGATGGGACCCCCGCGGCGAGTCCGATGCCGAGGCCTACCGGGTCATCGTGCTACGGCCGGTGCGCCTGCAGGCCTGGCGGGAGGCGAACGAGATCGCAGGTCGCACGCTCATGCGCGACGGCGCCTGGCTCGACGAGGTCCACCGCCCCGACCCACCGCCGGGCGGGTGAGCGGGCGCGGGACGGCGCCCGTGGGGCCGGGCGCGCGGTGGGAGGAGCTCGAAGCGGCGGCGCCGGACCTGGCCGAGGGTGGCCGGCGGTTGCTCCTCCAGCACGGACTCGGGCTCGGATACCTGGCCACCATCCGTCCCGACGGCGGGCCACGGCTCCACCCGTTCTGCCCGATCCTCGCCGAGGGCGGACTGTGGGGCTTCATCGGTCCGTCGCCCAAGGCGTCGGACCTCCGCCGTGACGGGCGCTACGCGGTGCATGCCTTCCCGGCCGACGAGGTCGACGACGAGTTCTGCGTCGACGGCACGGCGATCGAGACGACGTCGCCGGCCACCATCGCCGCGGTGCGCGCCGCGTACACGGCGCCGATCCAGGGCGGTGACGAGACGCTCTTCGAGTTCCGGATCGAACGGGCGCTCCTGGCGACGTACGGACCCCGGCCGTCGTGGCCACCGCGGTACACGCGGTGGCGGGCGTCAGCCGAGAGCTGAGACCGCCTCGGCCAGCGGCTCCAGCACGGTGGCGTCGAAGGGCTGGGGCAGGTTGAAGATGACGAGGTCGACGCCCACGTCGCGGTACTGCGCGGCCAGCTCGGCGCCAGGGCCGATCCCGCCCACCTCGTTCAGCCTGACATTGACCGAGCACGTGATCTCCGCCGGGTCGCGTCCGATGGCCTCGCAGTGCCCGACCAGGATCTCCTTGAGCGGCGTCCAGTCCTGTGGGCCCGGCACGATGACGTTCCAGTGCTGCGCCCAGCGCGCCGCGGTCTTCAGCGTCCGGGTGGGACCTCGCCCGCCGATGACGATGGGCGGGTGCGGGCGCTGCACCGACTTGGGCTCGCACCTCGCCTCGCGGAGTTGGACGTAGCGGCCCTCGAAGGTCGTCACCTCCTGGGTCAGCAGGCCAACCATGGCCTCGACGCCCTCGTCGAAGCGGTCGAACCGCTCCCGCAACGGCGGGAGCTCGATGCCGTACGCGTCGCACTCCATCTGGTTCCAGCCCGCGCCGACGCCGAGCTCCAGGCGCCCGGCGGAGATCACGTCCACGGTCGCCGCCATGTTCGCCAGCACCGCCGGGTGGCGGTAGATCATCCCCGTCACCTGGACCCCGAGGCGGATCCGGCGCGTCGCCTGCGCCAGTGCGGCCAGCATCGTCCAGCCCTCGAAGTTGTCCCCGGTGAGGTCGCCGGTCAGGGGATAGAAGTGGTCCCAGTTCCAGCCCGACTCGAAGACCGGGATGTCATCGGCGGCCCGCCAGATGTCGAGCACGTCCTGCCACGACGTGTGCTCGGGGACCGTCTTGATGCCATAGCGCATGGTGCCTCCAGCCGGGTGCGTCCGGCGCCGCCAGTCTCGCGGTGTTCGCGCCCTGCCGATGTGGTTCGATCGGGCCATGGTCCGCGCTGCCACCCTCGATCACCTCGTGCTCGTCGTCGCTGACGTCGAACGCACGATGGCCTGGTACCAGGAGCACCTGGGTCTCGACCCGATGCGCCTCGACGAGTGGCGGGCGGGCGAGGTGTTCTTCCCGTCGCTGCGGGTCACGCCCGACACCATCATCGATGTCGTCCCCGGTCACGACGGCGCCCGAGGTCACCTCGACCACGTGTGTTTCGTGGTCACCGGGGACGAACTGTCCGAGGTCCGCGAGCGATCGGGTCTCGTCATCGAGGACGAGGGCGAGCGCTTCGGGGCGAGAGGCATGGCGAGCTCGATCTACGTGCGCGACCCCGACGGCCTGCTCGTCGAGCTCAGGGCCTACCCGGAGGGTTGAGCGGCCAGGAGCGTGTGCGGGTTGAGGATGCCGTGGGGGTCGAGGGCCGCCTTGACCGCACGGAAGGCTGCGATCTCCGCCGGCGACCGGCACAGGTGGAGATAGGCCGCCTTGGCCGTCCCGATGCCGTGCTCGGCCGAGATGCTCCCGCCCTCGGCCACTACCGCGGTCAGCACTTCCCGCTCGACGGTCGTCGCCAACCCGACATCACCCGGCGAGACCCCCGTGATGTTGACGTGGAGGTTCCCGTCGCCCAGGTGGCCGAACACGACGACGCCGAGCCCCTCGGGCACGACGCCGGGCAGCGAGGCCACGAACGCCGCCATGCGGGCCGGCGGCACGGAGACATCGAGCTTGACGGGCGGGCCGAGCCGGTTGATGGCGTCGGCGAAGCTCTCCCGCACCTCCCAGAGCCGTCGCCGCTGATCCGGCGTCACGGCGACCACCGGCTCGCCGACCAGGTCGAGCTCGGCGACCGCGGCGGCCAGCTCCTCCACGGGGTCGTCGTGGCCACCGACCTCCACGATGAGCGCCGCCGGCGCCCGGAGCGCGCTCGGCGGCTGCAAGCCGAGCTGGTCGGCGACGAGCTGGACTCCCTCGGCCAACATCAGCTCGACGGCCTCCAGCCCGGCCAGCCGCTCCCGCAGCCAGGCGACCGCGGCCACCGCCTCGGCCACGCCGGCCAGGCCCAGACCCGCGGTCACGCGGTGCTCGAGGCGAGGGACCAGGCGCAGCCGCGCCGCGGTGATCACCGCCAGGGTCCCCTCGCTGCCGGTCAGCAGGCCGGCGAGGTCGTAGCCGGTGTTGTCCTTGGCCAACCCGGCCAGGTGGGACACCACGCTCCCGTCGCCCAGCACCGCCTCGATGCCGGCCACCTGGGCCCGCATCGTGCCGTAGCGCACGACATGGATCCCGCCGGCGTTCGTGGCGATCATCCCGCCGACCGTGCACGAGTCCCGCGGCGCCAGGTCGACGCCGAAGGCCAGCCCGGCCGCGTCGGCGTGGGCCTGCAACCGGGCCAGCGTGACGCCGGCCCCGGCGGTCACCTGCGCGGCGGCGCGGTCGACGTCGCCGAGCTGGTCGAGCCGGCCCAGGCTGAGCACCAGCTCACCGTGGAGAGGGACCCCGCCACCGACCAGGCCGGTGTTGCCCCCCTGGGGGACGATGGTGACGCCGGCCCGTGCGCAGGCCCGCACCACGGCCGCGACCTCCTCGGTCGTCCCCGGCCGGACCACCGCCGACGCCCGGCCCCGGAAGCGGCCCGTCCAGTCGACGGCGTACCCCGCGGTCACTTCGGCGTCGGTCAGGACCTGCGACGTCCCGACCACGTCCTGCAGCTCCGCGACGAGGTCGGCGGGCAGGGTGGCCGGGGGCACGGTCCCTAGTCTGGCCCTGTGACCAGGGCCTCCGTGATGAAGCCGGCCGGGTGATGCGGGCCTGGATCGTCGAGCCCGGACGGCCCGGCGAGGCCGAGGGCGGGCTCCGCCTGGTCGAGCAGCCGGCTCCGGTGCCGGGCCCCGGGGAGGTGCTGCTGGCCGTCCGCGCCTGCGGCGTGTGCCGGACCGACCTCCACCTCCGCGACGGCGAGCTGCCCGCCAAGCGTCGAGGGGTCGTTCCCGGGCACCAGATCGTGGGCGAGGTCGTCGGTGCCGGCCCTGGCGCGTCGCGATTCGAGGAGGGAGAGCGGGTAGGAGTCGCCTGGTTGCGATCGACATGCGGGACCTGCCGGTTCTGCCTGCGCGACCAGGAGAACCTCTGCGAGGACCCGCGCTTCACGGGTTGGGACGCCGACGGTGGGTTCGCCGAACTGGCCGTGGCGCCGGAGGCCTACGCGTACCCCCTGCCCGACGGGTTCGACGATCTGCACGCGGCCCCGCTCCTGTGCGCGGGCATCATCGGCTACCGGGCGCTGGGCCGGGCTCGCGTGCCCCCGGGCGGTGCCCTCGGGCTGTGGGGGTTCGGCGCGTCGGCCCACCTCACCCTGCAGGTGGCGAGACACCTCGGCGCCCGCGTCCACGTCTTCACCCGCGCTCCCGCCGCCCAGGAGCTGGCTCGGCAGCTCGGCGCGGTCAGCGCGCAGGGCGTCACCGATCCCAGCCCGGAGCCGCTGGACTCGGCCATCCTCTTCGCGCCCGTCGGCGAGCTGGTCCCGATCGCGCTGGCGGCACTCGACCGCGGCGGGAACGTTGGCCGTGGCCGGCGTCCACCTCACGGACGTCCCGTCCCTCGACTACCAGGCCCACCTGTTCGAGGAGCGGACGCTGACGAGCGTCACCGCCAACACCCGCGCCGACGGCCGGGACCTGCTGGCGCTGGCCTCGGCCATCCCGCTGGCGCCGGAGGTGACGTCCTACCCGTTCGACGCCGTGGACCGGGCGCTGGCCGACCTGGCCGCAGACCGCGTGGTGGGCACGGCGGTGATCCAGGTCAGGCCTGAGTCAGAGCGTGAGCCGAGTCCGCTCTTCGGCCAGGAGGGTCAGCACCTCGGCCGCCGCCCGCGGGGACGCGACCTGGAAGCTGGCGCCGGTCGGCGTCGGGCCGATGCTGATGGCCAGGTCGGCCGGTCCGAGGACGGCGAACGCGTCGTCGTCGGTGACGTCGTCGCCCAGGTAGACGACGGCGTCGGCCTCCACCGAGCGCCGCAGAGCGGCGATGGCCCCGCCCTTGGCCGGCTCCCGGACCAGGGCCTCGATGACGCCGTGGCCCAGCATGACGTGGTACTCGCCACCCTGGATGGCCTCGAGGGCGGCGGCGTGGGCGTCGACGGCCTCGTCGGCCGGGACACGGCGGAGGTGGATCACGGCGCTGAAGGGCTTGCGCTCCACCCACGCCCCGGGCACGTCCTCGGTCACGTCGTCCAGTGCTCTCACGAGGACGTCCAGCCGGGCCGTCTCCTCCGGGGTCGGGGCCGCGTCCTCCCACTCGACGCCGTGCCCCCCGATGAGCGTCGCGTGCTCGGCCAGGCGCCCTACTCCCGCCCGCAGGCTGGCCAGGCTGCGGCCCGAGACCAGCGCCACCACGGTCCGGGGCAGGGCGGCCAGGGTGATCAAGGCGGCCTCGGCGGCAGGCAGAGCGCGGGCGCGCGCCGGGTCGTCGACCAAGGGCGCGAGGGTGCCGTCGAAGTCGCTGGCCACGAGCAGGAAGTTCCGAGCAGCCACTCGCGCCACTGCTGATGCGAGGCCCAGCTCCACGACCGGGCTCCGCGCATCCATGCCCTTCTTCCTACCCGGCGGGCGGGCGATCGCAACCCGGCCCGATCGCCCCGCGAGGGACGCGTCAAGGTCTGTTCGCCCTGCGTCAAGAACCCGTCAAGGTCGATGTCATCCCCTCTCACCTGGGCGTACACCGGAGGCATGCCAACTCCTCAGAGCACCAAGGCCGACCGTGAGGGCGTCGTCTGGGCCTGCGTGGCCGGCATCGCGATCATCGCCGTCTCCGGACTGCTGGTGGCGGTGAGGGACACCATCGGCAACACCAACGTCGCGTTGATCCTCGTGGTGTTCGTGGTCGCCGCCGCGGTCGTCGGTGGCCGCCTGGCCGGCGTGACGGCCGCCGTGATCGCCGCCGTCAGCTTCAACTTCTTCCACACCGAGCCCTACCTGACGCTGCGCGTCAAGGAGGGCGAGGACATCGTCACGGTCGTCCTGTTGGTCGTGGTCGGCCTGGCGGTCGGCGAGCTGGCCCTGCTCAGCCAGCGCCGCCGCACCGAGGTGGTCCTCCAGGCCGAGGGCGCCCATCGGATCGAGCGGGCACTGGCCGTGCTGGCCGGAGAGACCGGCGTGGATGAGACGTGGGCCGTGGTGCGGGCCGGCCTGGCCGACGAGCTCGGTGCGGAGGATTCGCACTTCGTGCCCGAGGCGGCCTCCGCCGACACCCCGCTCCTGACCCGCAGCGGGCGGGTCGTGCCGACGCTGTCCTCCTGGACCGGGCGGGCGTTCGAGCTCCCCGCTGCGCTCGCCATCCCGGTCGTCGCGGGGCGGGGCGTGCTCGGCCACATCGCGGTCGAACCGACGCCGGGCCGGGGCGTGACCCTGGACGAGCGCCGCGTCGCCGTCGCGCTGGCCGACGTGCTGGCCGTCGCCCTCGAGCGGTGCGGCCGCGTCGAGGCCCTCAGCTGAGTCCCGAGGAAAGGACAGGACATGCGGGATCTCCTCGTGCTGGCGGTGACCTTCGGGTTCTTCGCCCTGTGCGTCGCCTATGTGGCGCTGTGCGACCGGATCATCGGGCCCGACCCCGTGCTCGGCGCCGACGACCCCGACCGGGTGTCGACGCGGGCCGGCTCGCCCACGCCGGACGAGGTGACGGCGTGATCCTCGCCTCGCTGGCCGACAACCTGATCGGGCTCGGCCTGGCCCTGGCCCTCGTCGTCTACCTCGTGGTGGTCCTGATCGCCCCGGACCGGTTCTGATGAGCGCGGCGGGCTGGTTCCAGCTGCTCCTCTTCGTCGTCGCACTGGCCGCGACGGTGCCGCTCCTCGGCCGCTACCTGGCGCTCGTGTACGGGCTCCGGGAAGACGGGTCGGCGCCCGGCGACCGGATCTTCGGCCCGATCGAGCGGCTGATCTACCGCGTCCTGCGGGTCGACCCTCGGCGCGAGCAGCGATGGAACGTCTACGCCATCTCGCTCCTGGCGTTCAGCCTCGTGTCGTTCCTGGCCGTCTACGCCATCCAGCGCTTCCAGGGGTCGCTGCCCCTGAACCCGACGGGGGTGGAGAGCATCGCGCCGTACGGCGCGTTCAACGTCGCCGTCAGCTTCATGACCAACACGAACTGGCAGTGGTACTCGGGCGAGGTGGCGATGAGCCACCTCACGCAGATGCTGGGCTTCACGGTCCAGAACTTCGTCAGCGCGGCGGCGGGTATGGCCGTCGTGGTGGCGCTCATCCGCGGCATCACCCGGCGGCGCCGCAACACGCTCGGCAACTTCTGGGTCGATCTGGTCCGCACGACCGTCCGGGTGCTGCTCCCGCTGTCGTTCGTCGTGGCGCTGTTCCTCGTCAGCCAGGGCGTCGTCCAGAACCTCCGCGGGGCCACCGAGGTCCGTCCTCTCGATCAGACGGCCCAGGAGGTCCAGTCCATCCCCGGCGGGCCGGCGGCTTCGCAGGTCGCCATCAAGCAGCTGGGCACCAACGGCGGCGGCTTCTTCAACGCCAACTCGGCGCACCCGTTCGAGAACCCCAACGGCTGGACCAACTTCATCGAGACCTACGCGATCATCGTGATCCCGCTCGCCCTGGTCGTCGCCTACGGCCACCTCGCCGGCAGCAGGCGGCAGGCCCGGGTGCTGCTGGCGGTGATGGTCGTCATCTGGCTGGCGATGGCCGTGCTCGGCACCTTCGCCGAGCAGGGAGGCAACCCGGAGCTGACCGCGCTGGGGGCCGACCAGTCGCAGTCGATGACCCAGAGCGGTGGCAACCTCGAGGGCAAGGACATCCGCTTCGGCCCGGCCAGCTGCGGCCTGTGGGCGGCGACGACGACCGGTACCTCCAACGGGTCCGTCAACTGCATGCACGACAGCTTCACGCCGCTGGGCGGGCTCGTGCCGATGGTCGCACATGATGCTGGGCGAGGTGTCGCCGGGCGGCGTCGGCGTCGGCCTCATGGGCATCCTCGTCTACGCGCTCCTCGCCGTGTTCATCGCCGGCCTCATGGTCGGAAGGACGCCCGAGTACCTGGGCAAGAAGATCCAGGCCGCGGAGATGAAGCTGGTGGTGCTGTACCTCATCGCCATGCCGGTCGGGCTGCTGGCGTTCGCGTCGGCCTCCGTCCTGCTCGATTCGGCCAAGGCGTCGATCCTCAACCCCGGCCCGCACGGCCTGTCCGAGGTGCTCTACAACTACGCCTCCGCGGCCAACAACAACGGCTCGGCCTTCGGCGGGATGAGCACCGGGACCGACTGGTACACGATGACCCAGGGGCTGTCGATGCTGGTCGGCCGCTTCCTCCTGATCATCCCCGCGCTGGCCATCGCCGGCTCGCTGGTGCGCAAGCAGCGGGTGCCGGTGACGGCGGGGACGTTCCCGACGGACTCGACGCTCTTCGCCGGGCTGCTGCTGGGTGTCGTGCTGATCGTCGCCGGCCTCACCTTCTTCCCCGCGCTCGCGCTCGGACCCATCGTCGAGCACCTCTCCCTGTAGGAGCCTCCGTGTCCAGTCGTCCTCGACGAGCGTCCACCCAAGGTCCGGCAGCGGCCGTCAGCGAGCCGCTCGCTGTTCGATCCGTCCATCGTCCGGCCGGCGATCAAGGACTCGTTCCGCAAGCTCGCCCCTCGCACCATGGCCCGCAACCCGGTCATGCTCGTGGTGGAGGTGGGCTCGGTCCTCACCACGCTCCTCTTCCTCCGCGACCTCGGCAGCGCGACCGCGGCGGAGAACACCTTCTCCGGCCTGGTGTCGCTGTGGCTCTGGTTCACGGTGCTGTTCGCCAACTTCGCCGAGGCCATGGCCGAGGGACGCGGCAAGGCCCAGGCCGCCACGCTGCGCAAGACGCGGTCCGAGACGGTGGCCCGTGTGCGGCGTGAGGACGGCTCCACGGTCGTCCTGGTCGAGACGCCGTCGTCGGCCCTGCAGCCGGGTGACCTGTGCGTCGTGACGGCGGGAGAGGTGATCCCCGGGCGACGGCGATGTCGTCGAGGGGATCGCCACCGTCGACGAGTCGGCCATCACCGGCGAGTCGGCGCCGGTCATCCGCGAGTCCGGCGGCGACCGGTCGGCGGTCACCGGCGGGACCCGGGTCCTGTCCGACGAGATCGTGGTGCGGATCACCGCCCGCCCGGGCGAGAGCTTCCTGGACCGGATGATCGCGCTCGTCGAGGGCGCCGACCGTCAGAAGACACCGAACGAGATCGCCCTGTCCATCCTGCTGGCCGGCCTGACCATCATCTTCCTGCTGGCGGTCGTCACGCTGCAGCCCTTCGCCGTCTACTCCGGCGCCGAGCAGCCGATCGTGGTGCTGGTGGCCCTCCTGGTCTGCCTCATCCCGACGACCATCGGCGCGCCTGCTGTCGGCCATCGGCATCGCCGGGATGGACCGCCTCGTGCAGCGCAACGTGCTGGCCATGTCCGGCCGCGCCGTCGAGGCCGCGGGCGACGTGAGCACGCTGCTCCTCGACAAGACGGGGACCATCACGTTCGGCTCGCGCCAGGCGGCCGAGCTCATCCCGGTCCACGGGGTGACGGAGCAGGAGCTGGCCGAGGCCGCGCTGGCCTCGAGCCTGGCCGACGAGACGCCCGAGGGCCGCTCCATCGTCGCCCTGACCTGCGAGCGCTACGGCCTGACGGAGTCCGTCGAGCCCGGCGCCGTCATGGTGCCCTTCACCGCCCAGACCCGCATGAGCGGCATGGACTTCCCGTCTGGGCGCTCCGTGCGCAAGGGCGCCGCGGACTCCGTGCGCCGCATGGTGACCGAGGCCGGTGGCGAGGTGCCGCTGGAGCTGCTGCCCATCGTCGAGCAGGTGTCCCGCGACGGCGCCACGCCGCTGGTGGTCGTCGACGGTCTGCGCATCCTCGGAGTCATCCGCCTCAAGGACACGGTCAAGCCGGGCATGCGCGAGCGCTTCGACCACCTGCGGGCCATGGGGATCCGGACGGTGATGATCACCGGCGACAACCCGCTCACGGCCGCCGCCATCGCCGCGGAGGCCGGCGTGGACGACTTCCTGGCCGAAGCGACGCCCGAGGACAAGATGGCCCTGATCCGCGAGGAGCAGGCGGGCGGGAACCTCGTGGCGATGACGGGCGACGGCACGAACGACGCGCCGGCGCTCGCGCAGGCCGACGTCGGCGTGGCCATGAACACCGGGACGCAGGCGGCCAAGGAGGCGGGGAACATGGTCGACCTCGACTCCAACCCGACGAAGCTCATCGAGATCGTGGAGATCGGCAAGCAGCTCCTCATCACCCGCGGCGCGCTGACCACCTTCTCGATCGCCAACGACGTGGCGAAGTACTTCGCCATCATCCCGGCGATGTTCGCGGGCGTCCTCCCTGCGCTCGAGCGGATCAACGTCATGGGGCTGGCCTCGGCCCGTTCCGCCATCCTCTCGGCCGTCATCTTCAACGCCATCATCATCGTCCTGCTGATCCCGCTGGCGCTGCGAGGCGTCAAGTTCCGGGCGGAGAGCGCGTCGGACGTGCTGCGGCGCAACGTGCTCATCTACGGCGTGGGCGGGATCATCGCCCCCTTCGTCGGCATCAAGCTGATCGACGTCCTCATCACGGCCCTGGGGGTGAGCTGACATGAAGCCGCTCGTACGGCAGCTGACGCCGGCGGTGGCAGCCGTCGCGCTGTTCACCGTCCTCCTCGGACTCGTCTACCCGCTGGTGACCACCGGGATCTCCCAGGTGCTGTTCGACCACCGGGCGGACGGCTCGCTGATCGAGCGCGACGGCACCGTCGTCGGGTCGGAGCTGATCGGGCAGGCCGCGACCGCGCCCGGCTACTTCCACCCGCGCCCGTCCGCGGCCGGTGACGGCTACGACGGGATGGCCAGCAGCGGTTCCAACCTCGGTCCGACCAACCCCGACTTCCTTGCCACCGTGGCCGAGCGGGTGGCCGCCTACCGGGCCGAGAACGGGTTGGCGGACCAGGTGGCCGTGCCTGTCGACGCCGTGACGGCCTCGGGCTCGGGGCTCGACCCGCACATCTCGGTGGCCAACGCCCGGCTGCAGGCGCCGCGGGTGGCGCAGGCGCGCGGCGTGAGCGAGGACGCCGTGTTGGAGCTGATCGACCGCCACACGACCTCGGCGCCGTTGTCGATCCTCGGCGACGCGGGCGTGAACGTGCTCCTGCTCAACCTGGCACTCGACGAGCTGGGAGCCGGGTGACCGGTCCGGTTGCCGTTCGGGCACACTGACGTCATGGCACGCGGCCGCCTGCGCGTCTACCTCGGCGCCGCTCCAGGCGTCGGCAAGACGTACGCCATGCTCGACGAGGGGTGGCGTCGCCGGAGCCGCGGCACGGACGTGGTCGTCGGCTACGTGGAGACCCACGGCCGGGCGGGCACCGCGCGCCAGCTCCGCGACCTCCCGATCGTCCCTCGGCGCACGGTGGAGTACCGCGGCGCCACGCTCGAGGAGATGGACCTCGACGCCGTGCTCGCCCGCCAGCCGGCAGTGGCGCTGGTCGACGAGCTGGCCCACACCAACGCGCCGGGCAGCCGCAACGCCAAGCGGTGGCAGGACATCGACGAGCTGCTCGACGCCGGCATCGACGTCATCTCGACCGTCAACATCCAGCACCTCGAGTCCTTGAACGACGTGATGGAGCGCATCACCGGCGTCACGCAGCGCGAGACCGTGCCGGACGCCGTCGTCCGCGCCGCCGACCAGATCGAGCTGGTCGACATGAGCCCCGAGGCCCTGCGCCGGCGCATGGCCCACGGCAACATCTACCCGCCCGAGCGTGTCGACGCCGCCCTGGCCAACTACTTCCGCCCGGGCAACCTGGGCGCGCTGCGCGAGCTGGCCCTGCTGTGGGTGGCCGACCGGGTGGAGGAGTCGCTCCAGCGGTACCTCGACGACCACGGCATCACCGAGGCGTGGGAGACGCGGGAGCGGGTGGTCGTGGCCATCAGCGGCGCCCCCGGGAGCGATCGCCTCATCCGGCGCGCCGGCCGCATGGCTTTGCGGGTGCACGGCGAGCTGCTCGGGGTCCACGTGGCCGCCGCCGACGGCCGGGCCGGCGCCTCCGAGGACGAGCTGCACCGCCAACGGGACCTCGTGGTCCAGCTCGGCGGGTCCTACCACGAGGTCGTGGGCGACGACGTGGCCTCGGCCCTGGCGTCGTTCGCCAGCGCCGAGCGGGCGACGCAGGTCATCCTCGGCGCCAGCCGCCGCAGCCGGTGGCAGGAGCTGCTCCGCGGCTCCCCGGTCACCTCGGTGCTGCGGCGCGTCGGCGACATCGACGTGCACGTCATCGCCGGTGAGACCGAGCCGGAGGCAAGGCGCGTCGCGCCGGTTGCCCGCGGTGCAGAGCGTGAGCTCGCTGCCCCGGCGGCGGCGTGTGGCGGGATGGGTGCTCGCCGCCACCGTTCTCCCGCTGCTGACGCTGGTGCTGATCCCGCTGCGGGGCGACCTGTCGCTGTCGACGGTGCTGCTGCTCTACCTCGCCGCGGTGGTCCTCATCGCCGCTGTCGGCGGCCTGGCCGTCGGGCTGGTCGCCGCGGTGGCGGCCTTCCTGCTCGAGAACTGGTTCTTCACGCCGCCGCTCCACACGTTCACCATCGCGGAGGGGGAGAACCTGGTCGCGCTGTCGGCCTTCGTCGCGGTCTCCGCGCTGGTCAGCGTGCTGGTGGGGCGGGCCCTGCGCCGGTCGCGGGAGGCGCTGCGGGCCCGCGCCGAGGCGCAGGCGCTGGCCCGCACCACGGCCACGCTCATCGGCGACGCCGATCCGCTGCCCGCGGTCGTGGAGCAACTCCGCAGCAGCTTCGGGCTGACCGGCGCGGCGGTCGTGGAGCGGTCGGGCACGGGTGAGCAGGTCCTGGCTTCCAGCTTCCCGGCCGCCGCGCACGAGCCGGATGTCGGCGCGCGGTGGCTCGCCGGGCATGACGATCGATCTCGACGAGGACGGTCAGCGGCGGTTGGTGCTCACCGGAGGTCAGCTGGGTGCTGCGGACCAGGAGGTGCTGCGGGCCTTCGCCGACCAGCTCCGGCTGGCGCTCGAGAGCCGCGAGCTCCGCGAGGAGGCGCTCGAGGCCGAGGCGCTGGTGGAGACGGACGCCCTCCGCCGGGCCCTGCTGCAGGCCGTGTCCCACGATCTGCGCACGCCGCTGGCGTCGATCAAGGCCGCGGTCACGAGCCTGCTCCAGCGCGACGTGGCCTGGTCGGCAGACGACCGCGACGACCTGCTGGCCACGATCGACACGGCCACCGATCGTCTCGACCGCGTCGTCGCCAACCTCCTCGACATGAGCCGGCTGCAGAGCGGCGCGCTCAAGCTCAACTCCGCGGCGGTGGCCCTCGAGGACATCGTCGCCGCGGCGCTGAGCGGGCTCAGCGTCAACGGCCGGCAACTCGACGTGGACGTGCCCGAGACCGTGCCCCTCGTCGAGGCCGATCCCGCTCTGCTCGAGCGAGCCGTGGCCAACGTCGTGTCCAACGCGCTCGCCTGGTCGCCCGAGGAGCAGCCGGTGCGCATCGAGGCCGCGCCGGTGCAGGGACGCGTCTGCCTGCGCGTGATCGACCGTGGTCCGGGAATCCCCCTGGCTCAGCGGGGCCGGGTGTTCGAGCCCTTCAGCCGCCTCGGTGACCGCTCGCACGACGCCGGCGTCGGCCTCGGGTCTGGCGGTGGCCCACGGCTTCGTCACCGCGATGCAGGGCGACATCAGCGTCGACGACACGCCGGGCGGTGGCCTCACCGTCACCATCTCCCTGGCGGCGGCATGACCGGGCGGGCGGGTGGCCGCGTCCTGGTGGTGGACGACGAGCCGCAGATCCGCCGCGCCCTGGCCGTCAACCTCAAGGCGCGTGGGTACGACGTCGACCAGGCGGCGTCGGGCGAGGAGGCGCTGCACCTGGCGGCCGCCCGCCATCCGGACGTCGTGCTGCTGGACCTCGGGCTGCCCGGGATCGACGGGCTCGAGGTCATCCGCGGCCTGCGGGGATGGACGTCGGTGCCGATCGTCGTGCTCTCGGTCAGGGAGGCGGAGGCCGACAAGGTGGCCGCGCTCGACCTCGGTGCCGACGACTACCTGACCAAGCCGTTCGGCATGAACGAACTGCTGGCCCGGCTGCGCGCCGCCCTCCGGCGGCATCAGCCGGTGGCCGAGGAGCCGGTGGTGGAGACGCCGGACTTCCGGGTGGACCTGGTGGCACGGCGCGTGTGGGCGCACGGCGAGGAGGTCCACCTGACGCCCACGGAGTGGAGCATCCTCGACGTGCTCGCCCGCCATCCGGGCCGGTTGATCACGCAGCGGCAGCTCCTGCAGCAGGTGTGGGGCCCGTCGTACGAGCGCGAGACGAACTACCTGCGGGTGTACCTGGCCCAGCTGCGGCGCAAGCTGGAGCCCGAGCCGGCCCGCCCGCGGTACCTCATCACCGAGCCGGGCATGGGCTACCGCTTCGAGCCCGCCGCGCCCAGTCCCGACCCTGACGGTGGAGACCCTGCCGGGCCTGCTTGACAATACAAGTAGAATACAAGTGTGCCCGATGGCTGGAACCCCGATCAGTACGACCGCTTCAAGGCCCAGCGCAGCGCGCCGTTCCACGACCTCGTCGCCCTGGTCGAACCCCCGGAGCCCGGCGGCCGGGTGGCCGACCTCGGCTGCGGCACCGGCGAGCTGACGGCCGGGCTCGTCGGGCTCTGGTGCCCGTCGGAGCTCGTCGGGGTGGACTCGTCGCCCGCCATGCTGGCCGAGGCCGAGCCCCGCGCCGGAGGGCCGTTGCGATTCGTGGCGGGTGACCTCGCCGACCCGCCGCTCGAAGGCCGGTTCGACGTGCTGCTCGCCAACGCCTCGCTGCAGTGGGTGCCCGGACACGCCGAGGTGCTGGCCCGCTGGAAGGGTCTCCTGGCCCCCGGCGGTCAGCTCGCCGTCCAGGTCCCGGCCAACCTCGATCACGCCTCCCACGTGGTCGCCGACGAGGTCGCCCACGAGCCGCGCTTCTCGGATGCCTTCGGTGGTGACATCCCCCGGGACACCGTGCACAACGTCGCCCGGCCCGAGCAGTACGCAGAGCTCCTCGATGCCCTCGGCTTCACCCGCCAGCACGTCCGGCTGCAGGTGTACGGCCACCACCTCGACTCGACGGCCGCGGTGGTCGAGTGGGTCAAGGGCACGAGCCTGACCCGGTTCCGGACCCGCTTGGACGATGCCACGTACGAGGCCTTCCTGGATCGCTACCGCGCCCGACTGCTGGAGGTGCTGGGCGACCGCTCGCCGTACTTCTACACGTTCAAGCGCATCCTGTTCTGGGGCCGCCTCCCCGAGGAGCTCACCGGCTGAGACCTCACCGGCGCGACCGGCCAGAATGGGCCGGTGGTGGGCATCGACCGCGACCGGCTGGCGAAGCTGCGGGCCGCCGAGGACCAGCGCTTCGTCGACAGCCATCCCGCGTCCGCGGCCCTCGCCGCCGAAGCGCGGTGCCACCTGCTGAGCGGCGTCCCGATGCCCTGGATGACCCGCTGGCCCGGTGCCTTCCCCGTCTTCGTGGAGCACGCCGAAGGGGCCCGCTGCACGGACGTCGACGGGAACACCTACGTCGACTTCTGCCTGGGCGACACGGGCGCCATGACCGGCCACTCGCTGCCCCAGGTGGCCGAGGCCATCGCCGAGCAGGCCCGTCGGGGCGTCACCACGATGCTCCCCGGTGCCGACTCGCTGTGGGTGGCCGCCGAGCTCCACCGGCGGTTCGGCTTGCCGCTCTGGCAGCTGGCGATGACGGCCACCGACGCCAACCGCTTCGTGCTGCGCTTCGCCCGCCACGTGACCGGGCGACCCAAGGTGCTCGTCTTCGACTGGTGCTACCACGGCACGGTCGACGAAGCGCTGGCCACCCTCGACGAGCGCGGGCGGGTGGTCGCCCGTGACGGCTCCATCGGCCCGCAGGTCGATCCCGCGCTCACCACCGTCGTCGTCCCCTTCAACGACGTGCCCGCGCTGGAGGCGGCGCTGGCCGTCGGGGACGTCGCCTGCGTCCTCGCCGAGCCCGCGCTGACCAACATCGGCATCGTGCTGCCCGATCCGGGCTACCACCAGGCGCTGCGGGACCTGACGCGCTCGACCGGCACGCTGCTCGTGATCGACGAGACCCACACCATCTGCGCGGGGCCGGGGGGCTGCACCGCGGCCTGGGGCCTCGACCCCGACTTCCTGGTCATCGGCAAGACGATCGGCGGCGGCATGCCGGCCGCGGCCTACGGCCTCACGGCCGACGTGGCGGCCGGGCTCGACGACGTGCTGTCCGCGGAGGATGTCGACATCGGCGGCGTGGGCGGAACCCTCACCGGCAACGCGCTGGCCGTCGCCGCCATCAAGGCCACGCTGTCGACGACCCTCACGGAGCACGACTTCGCCCGGGCCATCCCGCTGGCCGACCGCTGGGTGAGGGGAGTCAGCACGGCGATCGACACGCACGGCGTGCCGTGGACGGTGCAGCAGCTCGGCTGCCGGGCCGAGTACTGGTTCTGCCCGGCCCCGCGGGACGGGGCGGCCGCGGCAGCCGCGGTGGACGCAGAGCTCGACTCGTTCATGCACCTGTGGGCCCTCAACCGTGGCGTGCTGCTGACGCCGTTCCACAACATGGCGCTCCTGTCGCCGCACCACAGCGCCGCCGACGTCGACCTGCACAGCGAGGTCTTCGACGCCGCGGTCGAGGCACTCGTCGCATGAGGGCCCAGGGCTCGTCGGCCCCCCTCGCGGTGGCGATGGTGACGCTCATGGCCGGCGTCGTCGTGGCCTACGGCGTGACCGCTCCGGTCCCCGCGTCGGCGTCGGCCGAGGACGCCGCGCCCGTCACCACGGTCACGGCCGTCGCGCCGCCAGCGGTCGAGCCGCCCCCGGCACCGGCGTCCGCCGAGCCCGTCCCGGCTGCGCCCGAACCGCCGGCGCGGCCCGTCGTCGCGGTCATCGGTGACTCGCTGGCCTACTCGGTGGCCTCGGAGCTCGACGGCCGGTTGCGGGCCGCCGGCACCGAACCGGTCCTCGACGTGGCCCCGGGCCGGCGGATCCCCACCTGGGGGCTGGAAGGCCAGATCACGCCGGGGCTCGACGTAGTGCGCTCGTTGCGATCGCTCCAGCCCGACGTGTGGGTGGTGCAGCTCGGCACCAACGACGTGGCCTACGAACCGCTCGACCAGAGCCGCTACGCGTTCTGGATCATCGCCCTGCTCGAAGCAGCCGGCCCCGACGCGCCCGTGGTGTGGGTCAACGTCCACCGCGCCGACCGACCCGCGGAAGCAGCGGCCTTCGACGCCGTGCTCGCGCTGCTGGACGCCGAGCGGCCGCAGCTGCGGGTGGCCGACTGGGCCGCCGTGGCCGCCACCGAGCCGGTGCTGGCTCCCGACGGCGTGCACCTGGCGCCCGAGGGCGGCGGCCGGTTCGCCGGCGTCATCGCCGATGCCGTCGCCGCCGCGCTCGGCTGAGCGAGGCGCAGAAGCCGTCAGCCCTGGAGCCGGGCCCGGTTGCGCAGGGCGGGCAGATCCTTGATGACGAGGCGGCCCTTGTTGGTGTCGAGGAGCCCGGCGGCGCGGGCCTCGCCCAGCACCCGGCTGGTCAGCCGGAGGTGGACCCCGGCCAGGCTGGCCAGCTGGTCCTGGGTCAGCGGGATCTCCACGGGGTCCGAGGTCGCAACTTCTCCGTCGCCGCCGTACAGCTCGGCCAGGGCGACGATGCGGCGGTAGATGCGCACGGTGCCCGGGATCTCGGTGAGCTCGGCCACCTGGCGGGTCAGCCGGTCGACCATCTTGGCCAGCACGCCGATCAGGAGGCGATCGACCTCAGGGTGCTGGCGGCGGAGGTCCTCGAAGTCGCTCCGGTTCACCACCAACGTCTCGGTCGGCTCCAGCGCCTGGATCGTTGCACTGCGAACGGCCCGCGCATTGAGTAGCGCCTGCTCCCCGAAGAAGTCGCCCGGGCCCATCAGGGCGACCGCGAACGGGTTGCCTTCGGCCCCGCCGACGAGGACGGCGACGCGGCCCTTGGTGATGAGGTGGAGCGAGTCGCCCGGATCACCCTCGTAGACGAGGTAAGCACCCCGCACGAACTGGCGCCGGCGGCACCGGTCCAAGAGCGACTCCCTGGCCTCCGCCGGCAGCGCGCTCAGCAGCTGTGGCGTCTCGATGCTCACCGTCGCGACACCCTAGTGATCACGCAAAAGTGCGCATCCGGTCCGTGCACGGCGGCGTACCGCTCGTCCGGACGAGATGGTCCCATGGGGCACGAACGAGGGGTCGTTGATCATGGAACCACCAGGCACAGAACGGAAGCTGCTGGAGCGCATCGGTCGCGGCGACCACGACGCCGGCCAGGAGCTCGTGACCCGCTACCGGTGTCTGATCGCCGCCGCAGCCCGCCGGGTGCTCTACTCCCCGGCGGACGTCGACGACGTCGTGCAGGAGACCTTCGTCATCCTCCTCGTCAGCAGCTCCAAGATCCGCCAGCCCGACCGGCTGGGCACCTGGCTCTGGACGACCGCCACCAACCTGGCCCGCCGCACCGCTCGCCGCAACGACCGGCAGCGGCCGGTGGACGACGTCGAGCTCTGCGCCGACATCGACGTGGACCTCAGCGAGGACTTCGACAGGGACCTCGAGCGGGAGCAGGGCTCCCTGGCGCTGGAGGAGGCGCTGGCCTCCATCTCCGCCGAAGAGCGCCAGCTCATCGGCATGCTCACGGTCGAGGACCGGCCGTGCTACGCGGCCATCAGCGAGGCCGTGCACCGGCCGATCGGCAGCCTCGGCCCGACCCGCCGCCGCATCCTCATCAAGCTCCGCCAGCACCCCGCCATGGAGCGCCTGGCCGTCGCCGCCGCCTAGTCGTACGCGGTGCCTCAGCCGCCCCAGCGGCTCTGGCCGAAGCGGTAACCGACGCTGCGGACGGTGGAGATCAGCGCCGCGTGCTCCTCGCCCAGCTTGGCCCGCAGGCGGCGCACGTGGACGTCGACGGTGCGCGCCCCGCCGTAGTACTCGTAGCCCCACACCCGCGAGAGCAGCATCTCGCGTGTGAACACCTTGCCCGGATGTTGCGCGAGGAACTTCAGCAGCTCGTACTCCATGTACGTGAGGTCGAGCGGACGGCTGGCGATCGATGCCTGGTAGGTCTCCAGGTTGAGGCTGAGCGGCCCGTACTCGACGAGGTCGGGACGGGCCCCGCCGCCGACTCGCCAGAACTGGTGCCGCAGGCGGGCCTCCAGCTCGCGCGGGTGGAACGGGTTGAGGCAGAAGTCGTCGAACAGGTCGTCCCGCAGCTCCAGGTCGGCGAGTTGTGCTCCTGACATCAGCAACATGAGGGGCGCCACGGGCATGTCGCGCTTGCGCACGGCCCGGCAGAACGCCCACGCCGCCTCCGGGTCGCCGTCGGCCACCACGATGGCGCCCGCCCAACCGTTCGGCGGCTCCAGCCGGGAGGCCACGTCGGCCGACGGCGCCGCCTTCCATGCGTACCCGCCGAGGTCGAGCGTGCGGGCCAGCTCCGGCAGCGGCGGGTCGGGGAAGACGACGATCGGCTCCATCATCAGCGCGACCTCATCAGAGCGACCTCAGGTAACGGTCGTACTCGAAGGGCGTGACCTGCGTCTTGTACGAACGCCACTCCGACCGCTTGTTGCGGAGGAACCATTCGAAGATGTGCTCACCGAGCGTGTCGACCACCAGCTCGGACCGCTCCATCACCCGCAGCGCGTCGGACAGCGACTGCGGGAGCTGATCGATGCCGAGCTTGGCCAGCTCCTCGTCGGTCAGCTCGAACAGGTTGGCCTCCGCCTCGGGCGGCAGGTCGTACCCCTCCTCGATCCCCTTCAGGCCGGCGGCCAGCATCAGCGCGAACGCCAGGTAGGGGTTGCAGGCGGGATCGGGCGAGCGGTACTCGAGGCGGGTGGCGTTGGCGTGGCCCCGCTTGGCGATGGGCACCCGGATGAGCCCGGACCGGTTGTTGCGGGCCCAGGAGATGTGGATCGGCGCCTCGAACCCGGGGACCAGCCGCTTGTAGGAGTTGACCGTCTGGTTGGTGATGGCGGTGATCTCCGCCGCGTGGTGCAGCAGACCGGCCATGAACCGCTTGGCGATGATCGACAGGTTGTACGGATCGTCGGGATCGAAGAAGGCGTTCTCCTCGCCCCGGAAGAGCGAGACGTGGGTGTGCATGCCCGAGCCCTGCACGCCCTCCAACGGCTTGGGCATGAACGTGGCGTGGACGCCTTCGGACGCTGCCACCTCCTTCACCACCAGCCGGAACGTCATGACGCTGTCGGCCATGGTGAGCGCGTCGGTGTGGGTCAGGTCGATCTCGTGCTGGCTGGGCGAGTCCTCGTGGAACGAGTACTCGACCGGGATGCCCAGCGTCTCGAGGGCCCGGATGGTCTGCTTGCGGAGGGAACCGGACACGTCGTTGGTGGTCAGGTCGAAGAACGAGCCCTCGTCGAGCGGGATCGGCGCCTGCCCCTTCGCGCCGGGAGCGAAGTAGAAGAACTCCAGATCCGGCGCGACGTAGAAGCTGAACTGGCGCTCCCGGGCCTGGTCCAGGTTGCGGCGCAGGACGTAGCGGGGATCACCGTCGAAGGGCGAGCCGTCCAGGTTGGCGATGTCGCAGAAGACCCGGGCCTCCGGCGCCTTGGGATCGGCCCAGGGCAGCAGCTCGAAGGTGTTGGGGTCGGGCACGGCGAGCACGTCGCTCTCCTGCACCCGGCTGAACCCGTCGATCGAGGAGCCGTCGAACGACATGCCCTCCTCGAGCGCGTTCTCGAGCTCCGCCGGGCTGATGGCGAAGCTCTTGAGCTGCCCGAGGACGTCCGTGAACCACAGCCGGACGAAGCGGACGCCGCGCTCTTCCACGGTCCGCAAGACGTAGTCCTGGTGGCGCTCCATGCTCACCACCTCCAGTCTGGCGCGCCGAGCGGCGGACGACACGTGCGCCCGCCCCTCGGCGGACCCGCCGGCGCCACCGTCAAGCGAGCGCCGAGCAGATGGTGTCCGTCATCAGGCGGGCCACCGTGTAGGGATCGACGTTGGCGTTGGGCCGACGGTCCTCGATGTAGCCCTTGCCGTCCTGGGCCACCTGCCACGGGATGCGCACGGACGCGCCCCGGTCCGACACCCCGGAGCTGAACTTGTTCCACGGCGCCGTCTCGTGCTTGCCGGTGAGGCGCTCCTCGATGCCGGCTCCGTAGTTCTTGACGTGGACCTCCCACTTGGACTCGAGCGCCTTCACGGCCTTCTCGATGGCCGTGTAGTCCTCACGCATGCCGTTGGTGGAGAAGTTCGTGTGGGCGCCGGCGCCGTTCCAGTCGCCCTTCTCCGGCTTGGCGTCGAAGGAGATGACGACGTCGAAGTCCTCGGCGATGCGGTGCAGCAGCCAGCGGGCGACGTACATCTGGTCGCCGATGGCCGGCGGACCGACCGGGCCGATCTGGAACTCCCACTGCCCGGGCATGACCTCCGGGTTGGTGCCGCTGATGCTGATCCCGGCGTCGATGCAGGCCTGCGTGTGGACCTCGACGATGTCCCGACCCATGATGCGGCCGGTGCCGACACCGCAGTAGTACGGACCCTGCGCACCCGGGTAGCCCTCTTCGGGGAAGCCGAGCGGACGGCCGCTGGGCTTGAGCATCGTGTACTCCTGCTCGATCCCGAACAAGCGGCTCCTGGCTGGCGTACTTCTTGGCCACCTTCGCGCAGGCGGCGCGGGTGTTGGTGGGGTGCGGCTTGCCGTCGACGAGGAGGACCTCGGCCATGACGAGCACGTTGTCCCTGCCCCGCAGCGGGTCGGCGCAGATGTACACCGGCTTGAGCACGCAGTCGCTCTTGTCGCCCGGCGCCTGCTCGGTGCTCGACCCGTCGAAGCCCCAGATGCCGGGTTCGGCGTCGTCGGCGATGATCTTGGTCTTGCTCCGGAGCAACGGCGTGGGCTCCACCCCGTCGATCCAGATGTACTCAGCTTGGTAGGCCACGGGTTGCGTTCTTCCTCTCGGGTGGGTGCGGACGGCGCTCGCCGGTCCAGGGGACGCTCGCGAGGTTGTCAGGGAGCCGTTTCCCATCGATCACCTGCTTGTGAATGCTTTGTGAACACCAGGAACCGGGGAGCGCCGGCCGACGTCCAAACTGGCGTGATGACAGCTCGCCGCACCCGTCTGCCCCTGGTCCTGCTGCTCCCCGCCCTCGTCGGCCTGGCCGCCTGCGGCTCGGAGACCGTCGACGCCACCGACACCACCGCGGCGGGCGGAGGCATCACGTATCCCCCGGCGGGCAACCAGGCCGTCGTCCGTCTCTCGCAGGGCGGCGGCTTCGTCCCCGAAGGAGCGGACTTCCGCACCCCCGCCGAGCTGGTGATCGAGGGCGACGGGAGCGTGTACCGCCCCGGAGCACAGATCGAGATCTTCCCGGCCCCGCTGGTGCCGGCCGTGACCGTGGCCACCCTCGACCAGGAGGGGATCGAGATCGTGCTGCAGGCCGCCCAGGAGGCGGGACTCCTGGCGCCGGCCCCGGACTACGACGGCGGCGCCACCGCGCTCGTGGCCGACGCGCCGACCACCATCCTCGAGATCCAGGCCGACGGTGAGACCTTCCGCCACGAGGCGTACGCGCTCGGCTTCGAGGCCGACACCGGTCAGCAGTCGTCGGCGACGGAGGCTCGTTCCAACCTCAACGACTTCGTCAACCAGTTGCGTGACCTGCCGACCATGGTGGGGGATCACCTCGGGCCCGACGAGGTGTACGAGCCGGAGCGCTTCGGCGTGATCGCCCGTCCGGCCACGCCCGAGGAGCTGGCGCCGACCGAGGACCAGATCGCCCCGACCGTCGTGGCCTGGCCCGCCGGCGCCCCGCCGCTGGCGTCCATGAGCGCCTGCACCGAGGTGCCGGCCGCGGACGTGGGCACCACGTTCGCCGAGGCCAACCAGCTGACCCGCTTCTCCCAGGACGGCTCCACGTACACGGTGTTCCTCCGGGTGCTCACGCCGGACGAGAGCTGCGCCGCGCTCTGATCCCCCGTGGTCGGACTTGGTCGGACTCGGCCGGTCCGGTCCGTCACGGACCCGGCCTAGCCTGACCTCGTGCTGCACGTGCGCGTCGGGCTGGCCCAGCTCAACACGACTGTCGGTGATCTCGAGGGGAACCTGGAGCGGGTCGTCGAGGCCTACGGCCGGGCCGAGGCTGCGGAGTGCGACCTGGTCGCCTTTCCTGAGCTCGCGCTCACCGGGTACCCGCCCGAGGACCTGGTGCTCAAGCCCGGGTTCGTCGCCGACACGAAGGCTGCGCTGGCCAAGCTGGCCGCCCGCACCGGCCGGTGCGCGGCGATCGTCGGCTTCGTCGACTCGGGCCGGGACCTTCACAACGCGGCCGCGGTGTGCGCGCAGGGCACGGTGCTCGGGACGTACCGCAAGCGGATCCTGCCCAACTACGCCGTGTTCGACGAGGCGCGGTACTTCACCCCGGGCGACCTGACCGACCCGCTGGAGCTGTACGTCATCGGCGGGGTGCGGGTGGGCGTGACCATCTGCGAGGACGCCTGGAGCCCCAACGGACCCATCGCCGTGCAGGCGGCCGGCGGCGCCGAGCTGGTGGTCAACATCAACGCATCGCCCTACGCCATGGACAAGGTCCGTCTGCGGGAGAAGATGCTGGCCACCCGGGCCGCGGACGCCTCGTGCGCCCTTGTCTACGTCAACCAGGTCGGTGGGCAGGACGAGCTGGTCTTCGACGGCGCCTCGATGGTGTTCGACGCCGAGGGCGACCTGGTGGCGCGGGCGCCCCAGTTCGTCGAGGACCTGCTGGTGGTGGACCTCGAGGTCGACGCCATCTACCGCAAGCGCCTGCTCGATCCGCGGGGCAGGGAGACCCGCGAGGCGCTGCCGGAGATCGCGGTCAGCGAGGCGTCGCCGCGCCGCGATGCTCAGCCGCTCGGCGGGTGCGCCCCGCTGCGGGACCACATCGACGAGGTGTACGACGCCATCGTCCTCGGCCTACGCGACTACGCGCTCAAGAACGGGTTCCAGGACGTGGTGCTCGGCCTGTCCGGGGGCATCGACTCGTCCCTGGTCGCCGCCATCGCCGCTGATGCCCTCGGCCCGGACCACGTGCACGGGGTGTCGATGCCGTCGCGCTACTCGAGCGACGGCTCCCGATCGGACGCGGAAGCGCTGGCCGCGGCCATCGGGTGCGACTACCGGACGATCGCCATCGAGCCCGCCTTCGCCGCGTTCCTGGAGCTGCTGGATCCGTCCTTCGCCGGTCTGGAAGCCGATCTGACCGAGGAGAACCTGCAGAGCCGCATCCGGGGGATGCTGCTGATGGCGCTGTCCAACAAGTTCGGCTGGCTGGTGCTGACCACCGGCAACAAGAGCGAGATGGCCGTGGGCTACTCCACCCTCTACGGCGACTCGGCCGGGGGCTTCGCCGTCATCAAGGACGTCTACAAGACGACCGTCTACCGGCTGTGCCGGCTGGTCAACGACCGCGCCGGACGCGAGGTCATCCCCGAGGCGGTGTTCACCAAGGCACCTTCAGCGGAGCTGCGCCCGGACCAGCGCGACGACCAGAGCCTGCCGCCCTACGACATGCTCGACGCGATCCTGAAGGCCTACGTGGAGGACGACAGGACGGCGGCCGAGATCGCCGGCGCGGGCTGGGACGAGGCCGTCGTGCGGCGCATCACCCGCCTTGTCGACGTGGCCGAGTACAAGCGCCGCCAGACCCCGCCCGGGGTGAGGGTGACGCCCAAGGCCTTCGGCCGGGATCGCCGCCTCCCCATCACCAACGGCTACCGCGGCTGACCACCTCCGAGTCGCGTTCAGGTGTCGAGCGTGCCGGGTTCGCTGACCCACTGCGTGAGCTGACCGGTGACGGACGAGATGCGGTCGAAGTCGGCGTCGTAGTGGAGCACGGCCAGTCCCGCCGCTTCCGCGGCGGCCGCGATCACCAGGTCGACCGGCTTCGCCCCCCGGTGGAGGTTCCGAGCGGCCAGCACGGCCAGCGTGCGAAGCGCCCGGTCCATCACGGCCGGCGTGATCGGGGCTTCGGGGAACGCCTGCCGTTCCTCGACGACCTCGGCGACGGAGGATGCTCTGCTGGCGAACGCCACCTCCAGGTCGACCAGGCGGCACGTCCAGAACCTTCCGTGCACGAGGAGCTCCTCGAGCCGCGCCGCGACCGGCTCCTGGTGTGCCCTCGCCAAGACCGACGTGTCGACCAGGTAGCGGGGGTCTGACATCAACGGTGGTTCGGCCAGCGCGGGCGCCGGGCCTCGTCCGTCGCGTCAGGATCGAGCGGCTCGCCGCGCAAGCGGTCGACGTGGACCCGGATCAGAGCATCGTCGACGATGCTGCGGAGTGCGAGGTCGACCGTTTCCTTGATGGTGTGGGCCCCTGAGGCCGCCCGCGCCCGCTCCAGCACGCCGTCGTCGATGTCCACCAGCCGCTTGGTCACATGGGCGAGTATATATCTCTGCTCAGAACGTATAGACGAGGCGCGTCACCAGGGCGCTCACCAGTTGTCGGCCTCGTCGTCGCCGCTCTTGGCCATGAGGTAGCCCCGGGCGCGCTCGGACTTCTGGTACCGGTCCACCAGCGCCCAGAAGGAGGGGGTGTGGTCGGGCTGGCGCAGGTGGGCGAGCTCGTGGACGATCACGTAGTCGATCACCCAGTCCGGGTAGCGGGCGAGTGCCGACGAGAGGCGGACGGTCCCGGCCTCCGGGGTGCAACTGCCCCAGCGGGTGCGCATGCCGTCGACCCACCGGATCGACGTCGGCGCCGGCAGGTCGTGGCGGCGGGCCAGCATCGCGGCCCGCTCGGCCAGGTCGATGCGATCGGTCGACAGCTTGCGCTCGAAGCGGCGCGTCCACTCGGCGACCCACCGGGCTTCCTCGGCCTTCGACATCCAGGACGGGAGCCGGATCTCCAGGGTCGAGCCGACGAGGCGGGCCGACGACGTCCGCTTGCGCTTCGCGCTGCGGATGACGTGGACGGCGAAAGGCGGTGGAGCAGGTGGCGCGGCCGGCGGCGGTGCTTCGTCCACCGGGGGCGCGCTGTCGATCAGCCCGGGCAGGGGGAGCGGGATGGCACCGGGCGGTGGGCGTCGTCGCAGGCCGGTCATGCTCGTCAGGGGGCCGTGGTGTACGTCGCCTCGTCCTCGGGCAGGAGGAAGAGGCGGTGGCGGGCGGTGATGGCGAGCTCGTCGGGCGGGCCGTCCAGGTCGAACACCCGCCCGCCCAGGTTGGGGAAGGCGCGGTCGACGTCGTTGCAGTAGCGCTCCATGGCCCGCAGCACACCGCCGTGGCTGACGATGAGCACCATCTCGCCCGGGTGCTCCCGGTGCACGTCGGCGAGACCGTCGAGGACGCGGGTCAGCACCCCACTGTCCAGCTCGAAGCCGTTCGGGCGGCGATGGTCGGCCAGGTAGCGGGGCCATCCGGCCTCGATCTCGTCCCTGGTCAGGCCCGTCCAGTCCCCGGCGTCGCGCTCGCGGAAGCGGGTGTCGGGGCGGATCGGCAGCCCGATGGCGGCGCCGATGATCTCGGCCGTGCCGTGCGCTCGGGCCAGGTCGCTGGCCCAGATGGCCTCCACGACCGGCAACGCGGCCACTGCGGACGCGGCCTGCGACCGCCCGAGGTCGCTGAGCGGGGCGTCGGCGTGCCCCTGCCAGCGGCCCAACGCGTTCCACGTCGACTGTCCGTGGCGGACGACGAGCACGCGGGTGAGGGCCATCGGTGCCACGGTAGCGACGCGGCCGGGCGACCGGGCGGGCACCGCGCCGACGAACGGATCATCGACGAGCAAGTCCCTGCTGTCGAGACGGGGCTGCTGACTAGCGTGACGGACCCTGGCATCGGCGGCCAGGCGGAGATCCAACGGAGTTGTCGAGGGGAGGTAGGACGTGTCGGTCCGAGAGGTCAGGGCCGCGGGGCGTGAAGCACTGATGCTGGCGACCGAGTTGCTGCAGCGCGCTCGCCGAGCCGACCCCCAGGCCGGTCTCTGGGAAGCCGCTGATTTCCAGTGGTGGTGGCGGAGGCCGCGACTGTCTGACGAAGTCGAGAAGCTCTTCTGGGTCGACGACGAGGGGCCCGCCGCCGGTGTCCTGCTGACGAGCTGGACCGATGACGCCTGGCAGTGCGACCCCGTCGTCGTCCCACGCGCATCGGCTCCCGAGCCCGGCCTCGTTTGGCGACGGGCGATCGAGCATGCCGCGAAGCACACGGTGAACGGGTTCGACGTGCCCGTGGGAGACGACGATCGAACCTTCCGGGAGCTCGCCCGGCGATCTGGATTCACCGCTGGCCACCGAGACAGCACCGCCTGGATGGATGCCGCCGACCGGCCTACCGTCAAGGCGCCCGCGGAGGGCTTCGTGCTCGTCGATCGCACGCAGCGTCAGGACGCCCCGCACCCCATGCGGCACCGGAACGGGGACTGCGTGGCGCAGCGCCTCGAGGAGTGTCCGCTCTACGACCCGGCGCTCGACCTCGCGGTCGAGACCACCGATGGCCGGGACGCCGGCTACTCGCTGTACTGGTTCGATCCCACCACCAAGGTGGGACTCGTCGAACCCGTCCGCGTCGAGGAGGAGTTCCGACGGCAAGGTCTCGCCCGAGCGATGCTGTCCGCCGGGATCGATCGCCTGGTCAGGAGAGGCGCCGAGCGGGTGAAGATCTCATACGAGACAGACGCTGCCGGCGCCCTGTACCAAGGTGTCGGCTTCCGGCGGACATCCACGACCACGTGGTACCGGGCGCTGTCCGAGTAGCGGGAGGGGCGCCGGGCGCCGAACACGCTCCCACGAGGCCGGTCGACCGGACGGGCACTAGCGTGCCCGGGCCATGCTCGTCCGGCTGCCGTGGCCCTGGGTGGTGGCCATCGACGTCGTGGCCTGGACGGCATGGAGCGTGGCCGCGGGCTGGTGGATGGCGCGGCGCGGGCCGCGGCACCCCGAGGTCGACGGGCCCGTCCTGCGTCTCCGCCCCTTCGAGCGGGGCGGCCGCTGGTACGAGCGGACGCTGAGGGTGAAGCGGTGGAAGTCCTGGCTGCCCGAGGCGGGCCGGGCCTTCGGCGGACGCTCCAAGCGCCACCTGCCGCCGGGGGGCGCCCGCGCCCTGCCGCTCTTCCTGGCCGACTGCCGCCGGGCCGAGCGGACCCACTGGCTGATCGTGGCCGCCACGCCCGCCTTCGCCCTCTGGAACCCGCTCGGCCTGTTCCTGGCCATGGTGGCCTTCGCCGTCGTGGCGAACGGTCCGTGCCTGGCCGTCCTGCGCTACAACCGGGCCCGCGTGCTGGCCCGTCAGCCGCCGGCGGCGTAGAGCTCGATGGCTTCGATCAGCGGGCAGTCGAGCACGCCGGCCTCGGAGGCGACGGCCTCGAGCCACGGCGGCCGCGACTTCGCGCACGCGGCCAGTGGCCACTCGAGCCCCGAGAGCTGCGTGGCCGAGCGGGCGAACCCGGTGGCGTAGTCGGCCGGGCGCACGTCCCGGGACAGCTCGGCCAGCGCCCACAGGTCGGGCGCCTGCCCCGGTGTCCCGGCGCCGCCGTCCAGCACGGTGGACGACGGGGACGGTCCTCCGCCGGCCAGCCCGGGTCCATCCGTGAGGATGGCGCCGCGCACCAGTGTCGGCCGGGCGCCGGCGATCAGGAGGGCCACGTAGGCGCCGAGGCCCCTGCCCACCAGCGTGGCCGGCCCGAGCTCGGCCAGCGCGGCGTCGGTGTCCCCCATGAGGAGCTCGGCGGAGTAGCCCCCGCCGACCGGCACGGTGGAGGCGCCGTGGCCGGTGAAGTCGAGACCCCAGATGGTCCCCGGCCACCCCTCCGCCCACTCGGGTGGCAGCTCGACCGTGCGCTCGCCGAGGCCGTGGAGGAGGAGCAGCGGCCGGGCCTCGCCGGAGGAGGACGGCGACGTCTCGGGCCGCAGGGCGTGGAGCGCCAGCTCGATCCGGCCGTGCCGGACCACCTTGTGAGGCAGCGTCACGACGGCCCTCCGGTGAGATCGAGCACGGCATCGGCGATCAGGTCCGGTCGCTCGATGTGAACGAAGTGGCCCACGTCGGCGAGCACCTCGAAGCGGGCACCGATAGGTAGGTAGGGGAGCACGTCGTCGGGCCGAGTGCCCCACCCCATCTCCTCGAGCTCCAGGCCGAGGACGGCGAGGAAGGGCATGCCGAGTCCGGGCATGCGCACCAGGCCCCACTCCGGCCGCCAGGGTCCGAAGCCACCGAAGCGCATCATCGGATCGATCTTCCAACGCCAGCCGTCCGGGTCGTGACGGGCGCCGGTGGTGACGAGGTAGCGCAGCCACTCGATGGGGAGCCGGGGGTTCATCCGCCCCCGCCGGCGGGCCAGCTCGTCGATCGTCCCCGGCCGGCGCTCGGCATCGGCGGCCACCCGCCGGTGGTCGAGCCAGCCGGCCAGCTCGGTGGCCAGCATGCGGGTGCGATCGTGGTTGGCGATGTCGGGCACGGGACGGCGCGAGGGCAGGCCGTCGAGGTTCACCAGGTGGCTGAACCGGAACGGCTGGCAGTCGGCGAGCTGCATCATCAGCCCGCCTCCCTTGGAGTGCCCGACGACGGGCGCCGGCCGGTCCGTGATGGCGGACATGACGGCGACGGCGTCGCGCAGGTCCGCCTCCCAGGAGTAGAGCGCGGCGCGCTCGCTGTCGCCGTGGCCGCGCTGGTCCCAGGCCACGACGCGCCAGCCGCCGGCGGCGAGGCGGGGAGCAAGCAGGTCGAACGTGCGGGCGAAGTCGAACCCGCCATGGGCGAGGAAGAGCGGTGGCGCGTCCTCCTCGCCCCACTCGTACGTGGCGATGCCCACCCCGGCGGCGTCGACCCGGCCGGTGCGCGACGGCGCGACGGCGCCCGGGTAGGTCACCGCCGCAGGGTCGTCGGCCGCCGGATCGGGCATCTCGCCACCCTACGCGGACGGCTCGCCGCGCTCCGGCCCGACCAGGCCCGGCCGCAGGCGGCGCGGGTACGCTCGCTGACCGGACGCTGGAGGGATGGCATGGCACGGGGTGGACCGTTGGTGCCGCGCAGGCTGCGAGTCGTGGCTGCGTTCGTCGCCGCGGCCGCGCTCGCCCACGTGCTGACGGCCTGCGGCGACGAGCCGGTCACGCCGACGCGCGAGACGGCGCTGCCCCCGTTGCCCACGGTCACGACCACGATCGCCGTCACCACCACGGTGGCGCCGGTCTTCTACGTGGTGGCGGAGGGCGACAACCTGGGCGCCATCGCCCAGAAGTTCGGCATCACCGTGGCCGACCTCATGGCGGCCAACGCCATCGCCGACCCCAACCGCATCGAGGTCGGCCAGCAGCTCGTGGTTCCACCGCCACCCGCGCCACCGACGTCCGCCACCGGGTAGCGGAGTCGATCAGCGCTCGGCGGCGCCGGACAGCGCGGCGCGGTGCTCCTCGGTGAAGTGGGCGATGTCGTCCATGATCCGCGCCAGCTCGAAGTCCTTCGGCGTGTAGACGGCCCGGACCCCGGCGGCCAGCAGCTCGGCGCGGTCCTCCTCGGGGATGATCCCGCCGACGACCACCGGCGCGTCGACCCCTTCCGACGCCAGCTCCGCCAGTACCTGGGGGACCAGCTCGCGGTGACTGCCCGAGAGCACGGACAGCCCGATGACGTCGGGATCCTCGTCCCTGGCCGAGGCCGCGATCTGTTCGGGGGTGAGGCGGATGCCGGAGTACACGACCTCCATGCCGGCGTCGCGGGCCGCGACCGCGATCTGCTCGGCGCCGTTGGAGTGGCCGTCGAGCCCGGGTTTGGCCACCAGCAGGCGGGGCGGACCGCCGGCCAACGCCATCACCCGCGCGGCGACCGAGGACAGTTCACCCGAGCGCCCCCCGCTGGCGGCGCCCACCCCGGTCGGGGCCCGGTACTCACCGAAGACCTCCCGTCAGTGCGCCGGCCCACTCGCCCGTCGTGCCGCCGGCCCGGGCCAGGGCGACCGTCGCCGGCATGAGGTTGACCCCGCTCTCGGTGCTCTCGGCCACCCGACGCAGCTCGTCCAGAGCGGCGGTCACGGCGGCGGCGTCGCGGTCCTTCCGCCAGCGCTCGACGTCGGCGACCGTCTCGGCCTCGACCGCGGGGTCGACGCGGACGATGGCCCCCGCGCCCCCGAGCGGCGAGGACGTCGTCTCGGTGAAGCGGTTGACGCCCACCACGATCTGCTCACCGCTCTCGATGCGGCGGGCGCGGGCGGCCATGGAGCGGACGAGCCGGGCCTTGAGCTCGTCCACGGCCTCGAACGCCCCACCCAGCTCCAGGACCTCGCCCAGCTCGGCGTCCGCGGCATCGCGCAGCTCGGCCGTCCGGGCCTCGACGACGTGGCTGCCGTCGAAGATGTCCTCGTACTCCAACAGGTCGGACTCGAAGGCCAGCACCTGTTGCATCCGCAACGACCACTGCTGGTCCCACGGCGTGGGCAGGCCGAGCGCCTCGTTCCACGCCGGGAGCTGGACGCTGCGGGCCCGGGCCTGCTTGGAGAGCGTCACGGCCAGCATCTCCAGCACGATGCGCTGGACGTTGTTCTCCGGCTGCGCCTCGGTCAGGCCCAGCGAGTTGACCTGCACCCCGTAGCGGAGCCGGCGCAGCTTGGGGTCCTCGACGCCGTAGCGCTCGAGCGTGATCCGGTCCCACAGCTCGGCCAGCGCCCGCAGCTTGCAGATCTCCTCGATGAAGCGGATGCCGGCGTTGACGAAGAACGAGATCGAGCCGACGACAGCCGGGAACCGGGCCGGCGGCACCTGCCCCGAGTCGCGCACGGCGTCCAGCACGCCGACGGCGTCGGCCAGGGCGTAGGCCACCTCCTGCACGGGGGTCGCACCGGCCTCCTGCAGGTGGTAGCTGCAGACGTTGATCGGGTTCCACGCCGGCGCGTGCTCGCTGCACCAGGCGATGACGTCGACCGTGAGCCGGCGGCTGGGACCCGGCGGGTAGATGTGGGTGCCGCGGGACAGGTACTCCTTGACGATGTCGTTCTGCGTGGTGCCCCGCAGGTCGCTCGACGGGACGCCCTGCTCCTCGGCGTTGGCCACGTAGAGCCCGAGCAGCCAGGGCGCCGTGGCGTTGATGGTCATCGAGGTGTTCATGGCGCCGGGCGGGATGCCGTCCATGAGCGTGCGCATGTGCCCGAGGTGGGCGACGGGGACACCGACCTTGCCCACCTCGCCCCGGGCCAGCGGATGGTCGGGGTCGTACCCGGTCTGGGTGGGCAGGTCGAAGGCGATGGACAGGCCCGTCTGTCCCTTGGCCAGGTTGGTGCGGTAGAGCGCGTTCGAGGCCGAGGCCGTCGAGTGCCCCGAGTAGGTCCGCATCAGCCACGGCCTGTCGCCCATGGGATCAGTCTGCCCCGATCCCGGCCGACGGGCACGGGGTGCCGCCGGTCGCGCGCTCGGTGATCGTGCGGTCACGGCGGGGGGTCCGCGTCAGCCCGCGAGCGGACGAGGCCGGACGGCGGCGGCAAATGGTTGGGCAGATCGTTGCGTCTGGAACTACCTTCGGCAGGCACGACGTGGGGCGCCGAGTGGCCATCATCCCCCCGATGGCAACCGGTCCCCACGAGGTCTCAAGGGCCTCCCCCGGGGCCATGGGGTGACCGGACATGCTGGTCACCCCATCGGCTTTCCGGCGGTGTCCCTGCTGTCTGTGTCACGGAGTGCGGCGGCCAGGCGGGTCAGGTACTCCTGGCGGCTGACAGCGATCGCGCCCAGCGTCGCCAGGTGAGGCGTGAGCCACTGCACGTCGAGCAGCGTCGCCCCGCTGGCTCGCAGCAGTTCGACCAGCGCCACCAGGGCGACCTTGGACCCGTCCCGGTGGAGGTGCACCATCGACTCGCCGGCGAAGAGGCCGCCGAGGCGGAGCCCGTACAGCCCACCGGCCAGCTCCCCCTGCTCGGTCCAGGCCTCGACGCTGTGCGCCCAGCCCAGGTCGTGGAGGCGGTTGTAGGCGTCGACGATCGACGGCGTGATCCACCCGTGGGGGCGGTCGGCGCCGGCGCACGCGGCGATCACGCCCGGGAAGTCCTGGTCGACGCTCACGCCGTACCGGCGGCAGCTCCGGCGCAACGACCGGGACGGACGGAACGTGTCGAGCGGGATGATCCCCCGCTCCACCGGCGACCACCAGCCGAGGTGGCGACGGTCGGCGTGCATCGGGAAGAGGCCCTGGCGGTAGGCGCGCAGGATCGTCCCCGGCTCCAGGTCACCACCGATGGCGACGAGGTCGTCCGTGCCGTAGGCGGCCGGGCGGGGGAACCCCCATCGGGTCGGCGGCGGCTCGACGGGCCGGCGGTCCCAGGCCTCCGCACCCTCGATCACGGCGGGGGTGTTCACGGAGGGTCGGTCCGGGCCGGCGCCCGGATGGTCAGCTCGCGTAGGAGTAGAAGCCCTGACCGCTCTTGCGGCCAAGCCGGCCGGCGGCCACCATCCGCCGCAGGAGCGGGACGGCGGCGTAGTTGGGATCGCGGAACTCCTCGTACAGGGCGTCGAGGATGGACAGCGACGTGTCGAGGCCGACGAGGTCGAGCAGGGCGAAGGGGCCCATCGGGAAGTTGCACCCACCCTGCATGGCCGTGTCGATGTCCTCCATCGACGCCGTGCCGCTCTCCAGCATCCGCACCGCGTTGTTGAGGTACGGGAAGAGCAGTGCGTTGACCACGAACCCGGCGCGGTCGGCCACCTCGACCGGTTCCTTCTGGCAGGCGAGGACGAAGGCGCGCACCGACTCCACGGTCTGGTCGCTGGCCGTGAGCGGCCGCACGATCTCCACCAGCCTCATCACGGGCGCCGGATTGAAGAAGTGCAGCCCGCACACCCGGTCCGGCCGCTGCGTCTGCACCGCGAGCTCGACGATCGGGAGCGTCGAGGTGTTCGAGGCGAAGATGGCCTCGGGCTGGACGACCTTCTCGAGCTCGGCGAACAGCGCCTTCTTGACGGCCAGGTCCTCGACGACCGACTCGATCACCAGATCGCACTCGACGAGGGCGTCCAGCTGGTCGGTGGCCGAAACGCGGCCGATCACGTCGGCTTGCTCGTCGGCGGTGAGCTTCCCCTTGGCCACCTGCCGGTCCAGGCTGCGGCCCAGCCCGGCCAGCAGGGCGTCGGCCGAGGCGCGGCCGCGGGACCGCACCATCACCTCGCACCCGGCCTTGGCCGCCACCTCCGCCAGGCCTGAGCCCATGATCCCCGAGCCGAGGACCCCCACGCGCTTGATCACCGTCCCTGCCATCGCCGTATGTTACCGAGCGGTAAGGAGGCGTGGGAAGTCGCCGGGGCGGCGACAGGACCACCGATGGCGGCGGGCGTGACGGATGACCGCGAGGGGAGGTGACGGCGTCACCCACTGGCCACGGTTCGGAAACCTGCCCTCGGTACCCTGAACCTCGTGCCCACCATCGCCGAACCCGACCGCCGCCTGATCCTCGAAGCCGTCCACAACTTCCGGGACCTCGGCGGCTACCCGACGGCTGACGGCCGGGTCACGCGCTGGCGCACCCTCTACCGAGCCGACGGTCTGCAGCGGTGCTCGCCCGCCGACGTGGAGGCGCTCCGGGCCCTCGACCTGCACACCGTGATCGATCTCCGGACGGACCGTGAGCTGGAGGAGCGGGGTCGCTTCCCAGTGGACCTCTACCCGGTCACGTTCCACCACCTTCCCGTCATCGACGTCACGTGGGACGTCGAGAGCGTCGGCGACCACGACCGGGCCGCCGACTTCCTGTTCCACCAGTACCGCTCGCTGCTCGCCTATGGCGAGCCGCTGTTCGCCAAGGCCTTCCACCTCCTCGGGCTGCCGGGCGCCCTCCCGGCCGTCTTCCACTGCGCCGCCGGGAAGGACCGCACGGGCATCCTCGCCGCGCTGATCCTGGCGTCGCTGGGCGTTCCCCACGAGCTGGTCAGCGAGGACTACGGCCTGTCCCGCGGCGCCATCGAGCGGACCCGTGACTGGGCGCTCGTCCACAACCCCGAGCTGGCCGCGGTCTGGGACACCGTGCCCGCCAACCACATGGCGGCCGAGCCGGAGGCCATCTCCCGCTTCCTCGAGGTGCTGGCCGAGGAGCACGGATCGGTGCGCGACTACGTCGTGTCGATCGGCGTGCCCAACGCGCTGCTCATCCACCTCGAGTCGGCGCTGCTCACCACCGCCCCCTGACGCCGCCGGGTCGCCAGCGCGATTCGAGCCGCGCGCGATTCGATGTGGGCGCGCCAGCGCGCATTCGATGTGGGCGCGCCAGCGCGCATTCGATGTGGGCGCGCCAGCCGGATCGGTAGCGTCGCGGCGTGTCGCCCCTGCTCCGCCATCCGGGCCGGTGACCTATCCGGCGCCGATCGAGCAGGTGATGACCCCGCTCGATCAGGCCCTGCTCCGCTCCCGCCGGCACCGGCTGCTCCAGCAGGCCCGGGGGCGCGTCCTCGAGCTCGGCGGAGCCGGAGGCGTCAACTTCGAGCACTACCGCCCCGCGCAGATCACCTCGGTGATGGTCGTCGGGGCCGAGGGCCCGTCCCGGGCGCGCCTCGCGCGCTCGGCGGCCCGGCGGAGCATCCCCGGCTTCGAGGTGGTCGACCGGCGCTCCCTCGATGGAATGGAGGGCGGGTTCGACACCATCGTGGCGACCTTCACGCTGAGCGCCCGCGGGGATCTCGAGCGGGACCTGCGGACGCTGGCCGCGTGGCTGGCGCCGGACGGGCGCCTGCTGTTCCTCGATCACAGCCCTCGCCGCGCGCCCGGTCTGGCCACGGAGCTGAGCCGGCCGCTCTGGCGGCTCCTGGCCGACGGCTTCGTGGCCGGGCGGGACCTGCCGGGGGCGCTACGGACCTCCGGCTACACGATCGTCGACATCGAGCGCTTCGGGCTGGCGACGCTGACCCTCCCGCTACGGTCCTGCGTGGCGGGGGTGGCCAGGGTGCAGCGCCCCGGCGGCGTCCGCAGGATCGAGGGGAAGGTGAGAGGAGAGCGGTGACCGGCACGTTGGCGTTGATCGGCGGGGGGGAGTTCGTGGCCACCGAGGAGCTCGACCGCGCCCTGCTGGAGTGCGCGGGCTCGGCCTCCGCACTCGTCCTGCCCACGGCGGACGCCTTCGAGCATCCCGAGCGGGCCGTGACCCGCGCCACGGAATGGTTCGAGCGCCTCGGCGGCGCGGCCCGGGGCCTGCCCGTGCTCGGGCGCGCCGACGCCTTCGCCCCGGAGCACGTGACCGCCGTGGCCGAGAGCCCGCTGACGTACCTCGTCGGTGACTCGCCGATGCACCTGCGGTCCGTGCTCAAGGACACGCCCCTGTGGGAGGCCCTGGTGTCGGCACTGGCCGCCGGCGCCGTCGTGGCCGCCTCGGGCCCGGCCGCCATGGCCCTGTGCGATCCCATGACGGACCCGCGCGGCGGGGCGTTCACGCTAGGCCTCGGTCTGGCCCGGCCCATGGCCGTGGTGCCGGGGGCCGAGGCCTGGTCCCACGACCGCCTGCACCGCACGCTCGGGCTCGGACTGGCCTTTCCCGTCGTCACCCTGCCCACCGGCGCGGCGGTGCTGCGGCGACCCGGCGGTTGGGAGCGTCACGGTGACGCCGTCGTCCACCTGGCCGGGGCCGAGGTCGATCTCGATGCCCTCCCGCTCGGGGAGGCTCCGGTCACGACTCCGTGATCGTGACGGAGGTGATCGTGGGCGTGCGGCCCTCGCTGCCGGCCGTCTCGAGCGCCGGGATGGTGGTGTCGAAGCCCTCGGTGACCTGGCCGAACAGCGAGTAGTTGGGCCCGTCGAAACCCGTGTCGCCTACGGTCACGAAGAACTGGCTGCCGTTCGTGTTCGGGCCCGAGTTGGCCATGGCCACCGAGCCTGCGGTGTAGACGTAGTCCGCGGCGGTCGACGGGAGCTCGTCGGCGAACTCGTAGCCCGGTCCGCCGGCGCCGGCGCCGGTCGGGTCGCCGCCCTGGATCACCAAGCCCGGCTCGATGCGGTGGAACGTCAGCCCGTCGTAGAAGTGGTAGCGGGACAGGACCACGAAGTTGTTGACCGTGTTCGGCGCCTTGGCCGCGTCCAGCGCCACGGTGAAGCTGCCCTCGCTGGTGTCGATCGTCGCTGTGTAGGTCTTGGCCGGGTCGATGCACATGGGCGGCGGGTTCTCGAAGCTGGCCGCCCGCTCGCTGGAGCCGTCGGCGGCCGGGCATGGCGTCTCGCCGGTGATCGCCGCCCCGGGGATGGTGCTCGGCGCGACAGTCGTGGCTGCCGGGTCGGTCGTGAGCGTGGAGTCCGACGCGTCGACGGTGCTGTCGTCGTCCTGGCCGATGAGGCGGGACAGCCCGAAGGCCGCCGCCAGCGCTACGACCACGATGAGGCCGATGCGGACGACCTTCTTGCGGGAGGTGCTGCGCCGCTGCTCGCGCTCCAGCTCGGCCAGGCGGGCCTGGCGGTTGGCCTTCTGTCGTTCCCGTTTGTCGGTGCCCACGGAGGCGGCAGGCTACCGACGGCGAGGCCCGCCCGAGCATCGGCACCCGTTGCGGGCCGCGCCTGGACTCGTGCCCGGCGGGGAGGCAAAGGCCCGGGCCCCGGCCGTGCCGGTCGCTACCGTGTGGTCCCCGTGGCCCTGATCGTCCAGAAGTACGGCGGCACCTCCGTGGCCGACGCCGACCGCATCAAGGCCGTGGCCGAGCACGTCGCCTTCACCCGCCGGCAGGGGCACGACCTGGTGGTCGTGGTCTCGGCGATGGGCAAGGAGACCGACAACCTCATCGCCCTGGCCGAGCGCGGTGTCGTCCACCCTGCCCGGCCGGGAGATGGACATGCTCCTGACCATCGGCGAGCGCAAGAGCATGGCGCTCGTCTGCATGGCCCTGGCCGACCTCGACATCGACGCCGTCTCCTTCACCGGCAGCCAGGTCGGCATCATCACCGACAACGTCCACGGCAAGGCCAAGATCCTCGAGGTCAAGGGCGACCGGGTCCGGGAGGCCCTCGCCGCGGGCAAGGTCTGCGTGGTGGCGGGCTTCCAGGGCGTGTCGACCGAGAAGGAGATCACGACCATGGGCCGGGGGGCGTCGGACCTCACGGCCGTGGCGCTGGCCGCCGCCTTTCACGCGGTGAGTTGTGAGATCTACACGGATGTCACGGGCGTCTACTCCGCCGATCCCCGCATCGTCCCCCAGGCCCGCAAGCTGGCGAGGATCCACTTCGACGAGATGCTGGAGATGGCGGCCGCCGGTGGACGGGTGCTGGCGCTGCGCTCGGTGGAGTTCGCCCGCAACCACGGCGTCGCCCTGCACGTGCGCTCCAGCTTCACCTGGGAGCCGGGCACGTGGGTCAACAACGAGGAGCCGAGCATGGAAGACCCGATCATCTCCGGAGTGGTCCACGACGTGTCCGAGTCGAAGGTCACGGTGAGCGCGGTGCCCGACCGACCGGGCGTGTCCGCCGCTCTCTTCGAGCCGCTGGCCGCGGCCAACATCAACGTGGACATGATCGTGCAGAACACGTCCAAGGACGGCACGACCGACATCTCGTTCACCATGCCCAAGGCCGACATGGCGGTGGCGGAGAAGGTGGTGGCCGACGTCGCCGCCCAGATCGGGGCGGGCGGCGTGACGCACGAGGGCGACATCGCCAAGGTCTCGCTGGTCGGGGCGGGCATGAAGACCTCCCCGGGCATAGCGGCCAAGATGTTCCGGGTCCTCGCCGACGAGGGGATCAACATCGAGATGATCTCCACCTCGACGATCCGCATCTCCGTCGTCATCGCGGCGGCAGGCATGGAGCGGGCGGTCCGGTCGCTCCACACCGCGTTCGGGCTGGACTCCGGCCAGGCCTATGGCGGACCCCTGCCCGAGCGCACCTGAGCGCGGCGGCCGCGGCGGAATGCGACCGGGCGGCGACCGGACCGCCCGATAGCGTCGCGGGCCATGCGCGTAGGTGTGGTTGGTGCCACCGGCCAGGTCGGCGGCGTGATGCGGACGCTCCTCGAGGAGCGGTCCTTCCCCGTCGACGAGATCCGGTTCTTCGCCTCGGCCCGCTCGGCCGGCCGGACCCTCCCGTGGAAGGGCGGTGAGGTGACGGTGGAGGACGCCGCCACCGCGGACCTGACCGGCCTCGAGCTGGCCCTCTTCTCGTCCGGCGCGCCGTCGTCCCGGGAGCTGGCGCCCCGCTTCGCCGCCGCCGGGGCGATCGTCATCGACAACTCCTCGGCGTGGCGCATGGATCCCGACGTCCCGCTGGTCGTGTCAGAGGTCAACCCGCACACGCTGGACGCCGTCCCCAAGGGGATCATCGCCAACCCCAACTGCACGACCATGGCGGCCATGCCGGTGCTGATGCCGCTGCACGCGGCGGCCGGGCTGCGCCGGCTGGTGGCCAGCACCTACCAGGCCGTGTCCGGGGCCGGACTGACCGGCGTGGAGGAGCTGGACGAGCAGGTCCGCAAGGTGGTCGACGGCGCGGCCGCCCTCACCTACGACGGCGCCGCGGTCGAGTTCCCGGCCCCGTCGAAGTTCGCCCGCCCCATCGCCTTCAACGTCCTGCCCCTGGCGGGCAACGTCGTGGACGACGGCACCGGCGAGACGGACGAGGAGCAGAAGTTCAGGAACGAGACCCGCAAGATCCTCGAGATCCCCGATCTCCCCGTCGCCGCCACCTGCGTGCGGGTACCGGTCTTCGCCGGGCACTCCCTCTCCCTCAACGCCGAGTTCGAGCGACCGCTGTCCGTCGAGGAGGCGCTCGCCATCCTGGGATCGGCGCCCGGTGTCGTCGTCTCGGAGATCCCGAACCCGCTCGAGGCGGCAGGGCAGGACCCCAGCTACGTCGGGCGGGTCCGTCAGGACCCGACCGTGCCCGACGGGCGAGGGCTCATACTGTTCGTGTCCAACGACAACCTGCGCAAGGGCGCGGCGCTCAACGCCATCCAGATCGCCGAAGCCCTCCTGGCCCGCCGCTCCTGACGACGCCCGGGGCAGCTCAGGGCAAGCGCAGCGCCGCCAGCGTGCGGCGGCCCGCGGGATCGTCCGCGGTGGCCGGTGCCACGGCCACGTGGTCGAGGCCGGCGGCGCGGTACGCGTCGAGCCGTCGACGGACGTCGGCCGCGCTCCCGACGGCCGCCACCGCGTCCACCATCGCCAGGGGGATGGCCGCCCGCAGCTCCTTGGGGTGCTGGCCGTCCCTGGCGGCCTGGACCAGTGACCCGAAGCCGGCCTCGGCGAACATCTCGCCGTATCCCGGCGCCGCCAGGTAGGACACGAGACCGCTGCGGACCTGTTCCAGGGTGGCTTCGCCGGGATCGACCGCGGCGACCACCCACGCGGCGGCCGGCGGCGCCGGTCGTCCGGCGCGCGCTGCTGCCTCCCTCATCGAGCCCACCAGACGTGCCGCGACGTCCGGCGTGACCAGGTTGATGACCAGGCGGTCGCCGAGCTCCCCGGCCACGGCCAGGGCATCCGGGCCGAAGGCGGCGACGGTGACGTCGGTGGCCACCGGGCCGGTTCGTAGCCGGAAGCCGCGCGTGCGGAGCTCGCGTCCCTCGAAGTCCCCCCGCTCGCCGACGAGGAGGGCCTTCACCGCCAGCACCGTCTCCCGGAGTGTGCTCGCCGGCCGGGTCCGTGGTCGCCCGTGCCATGCCTCGACCACCACGTCCGACGATGTGCCGAGGGCCAGGTGGGCCGCCCGCCCGCCCAGCTCGCCCACCGAGCCGACCCCCATGGCGAGGGCGGCGGGGCGACGGAGGTGCACGGCCAGCGGGCCGACGGTCAGCGAGATCCGCGCCGTGCGGTCGGCGATCACCGCGGCGAGGGCGAACGCGTCGAACGTCGCCATCTCGCCGATCCACAGGTCCTCGTAGCCGAGCTCCTCCGCGGCCATGGCGATGTCGAGCGCTTCGCTGCTGGGCCGGTTGCCCCAGTACGGGAGCACGACGCCGCCGGCCGTGCCCCCGCCGGGTCGCCCGCTCGTCATGGCGGGGGCGACCACGGCGCTGTCGTGAAGGGACGGCGTTCGCCGAAGCGGTCCCAGTGGGTGATGCGGTCGATGGGCTTGCGGGGCGCCACCCCGAACCGCCCGGCGGGCCGGCCGATCGGCACCAGTGCCACCGGCTCGAGGTGCGGCGGCAGGTCGAACGCGGCCCTGACCTCGTCTCCGTAGACCCGGAACACCGTGGTCAGCGTGGTGCCCAAGCCGAGGCCACGGGCGGCCAGCATGAAGTTCTGGACGGCCGGGAACACCGAGGCGTGCAGCGTTCCGATGTCGAGCGGTCCCTCGTCGTCCACGAGCGTGTTGTCGTAGCTCGCCATGCAGAACAGCACGCTCGGCACGTCGCCGATGTGCTGGGCCAGGTGCTCGCTCAGCTCGACGGTCCGCTGGAACGAGGCCTCGGCGGCCGGGGTGGGGAAGGGGCCGAGCCTGGAGAGCACGGCCGGGCGGTAACGGCGCCAGCCCCGGAGGTAGATGTCGGCCATGGTCGTCCGCGCCTCGGGGGCCATCAGCACGACGAAGTGGTACGGCTGCACGTTGCCGCCCGACGGCGCCTGCGCGGCGGCCCGGAGGCAGTGCTCGATGTCCTCGGCGGTGACAGGAGGATCGTCGGACAGCCGCCGCATCGAGCGGGTGGTCATGATGGCGTCGTAGAGCTCCACGGCACGGCCTCTCGTCGGCGGGTCAGAGTTGGGCGATGTCGGTGGACTGGCCGAGGGCCAGGCGGCCGATCAGCTCGTACGTCCGGGGGGCGACCATGGCGTGCTGGCTGGCGACGTTGACGTCACGCAGCACGCGCTGCAGTGGGCTGGACTCGTAGACGGCCGTGCCGCCGGCGGTGCGGAACAGCACCTCGACCACCGAGGCGCTCTGCGTCGCGGCGTTGGTGGCCGCGAGGCGCAGCCGGCGTCGTTGGTCCGGACCGAGGGTGTGGCCGGCCGTGGCCGCCGCCCAGGCCTCGGCCACGGTCTCCCGTAGGAGCGCCCGCGCCGAGCGGTAGGCCGCCTCGGCCCGGGCGACGTCGGCCTGTACCGGCGCCCTGGCGGCCATCGGCCGGGAGCTCATCGCGTAGCGCTTGTCGGTCGCCAGCGCCGCCAGCTCGTCGAGGGCGCGGCGGGCCAACCCGAGGCTGACCGAGCACACCCCGAGGGCGAGGGCCCCGAAGAACGGGAAGCGGTAGAGCGGGGCCTCGACCACCGCGTCCTGGCCCACGATCTCCACCCAACGACCTTCGGGGACGAACGCCTCCTGCACGACGTAGTCCGTGCTGCCGGAACCTCGCAGGCCCATCGTGTACCAGGTGTCGAGGAGCTCCACCTGCTCCGGCTCGAACAGCACGAACGGCGCCCGCAGCCCGTCGTGCCGGGCGGCCGGCGCCCCGTCGCCGTCCACGATGACTGTTCCGCCGCCGATGTACGTGCAGTGGAACGTGCCCGAACCCCACTGCCAGTGCCCGCTGACGACGAGACCGCCCTCCGCGGGACGAGCCCGGCCGAGCGGCGCCGCGTGCCCGCCCGTGATGGCATCCGGCCGTCCGTAGATCTCTGCGGCCCAACGCTCGGGCAGGTACCCACCGAGGATCGACGTGGTCGCCGCGATCATCCCGCACCACGCCGTGCTGCCGTCGTGGTAGGCGAGCCGCTCGACGGCGTCCAGCAGCTCCTGGACGGTCAGCTCCAAGCCGCCGTAGCGGGCCGGCGTCCAGGCCCGGCCGAGACCGGAGTCGGCCATCGCCGCCGACAGGTCAGGAGGCAGCCGGCGCAACTGCTCGATCTCGGCGGCGCGGGCGTCGGCCCGCCGGCCTAGTGCCTCAGCTGCCCCGGCCAGTGGGGACAGCGGAGCGAGCGGGCCGGTGGGGACATCCGGCTCCAGCACGGGACGATTCTCTCAGCAGTCGCAGGGCAGGCGCCCACACTTGGGGCAGCCGTGGGCGTAGCGCGCCAGCGCGGCCTCGAGGTCCACGCCGGCGATGTTGGCCAGGGTCGCCACCCAGGCCAGGACATCGGCGAACTCGTCTCGCTGCTGCTCGACGGAGCCCTTGCGCAGCGCCTGGGCCAGCTCGCCCACCTCCTCGGCGAGCCAGGCCACCGCGGCGGGGATGCCGCGCTCGCGGTCCCGGGTGCCGTAGGTGCGCTCCATCAGATCCTGCAGCTCGGCCAGGTGCACGGCCGCCGAGGGTACGCACCTTGACGTGGAGCTCGCTCGCTCAGCGTCCGAAGGGGAGCAGCCGGCTGGACCAGTCCGTGAGCTGGTCGAGCCAGGACAGGAGGTCGAGCGTCGAGAGCACGGTCGACGGCGGGTTGGACACCAGCGTGTCGGCCTGCAGCAGCCGCTCGAAGTCGACCTCGACGCCATCGGAGCGGCGCCGTCCGCCCGGACCGTCGAACGTCACGCCGGCCAGCTCCATGACGCGGATGACCTCCTGGGCGATGATCCCGTAGCCGATCGTGGTCGGATGGGTGCCGTCGAGCGAGAAGAGGCCGCCGTCGATGCGGCCGTCCGGGCCCGAGAGGAAGAACCTCGTGTTGGGCGGAGGATCCAGCGCGGCGAGGGCCGGCGGGAGCTCGTACGGCTCCCACCAGTCGGGCCGGGCCTCGGCGGCCCGCGGGTCTGCGTAACGGCGCGTCGCCAGGCTGTCGAGCAGACCTCCGAGGTCGAACAGGTACCAGTCGCGGCCCTTGGTCCGGGCGGCGCGGACGGAGTCGATGATGGTGGCGTTGTAGGCGTCGATGGCCGAATCGATGGCCCGGGCATCGTCCTCCGTGAGGTGCGGATCGCGGCGGGGGTCGAACTCGGCGTCGGTGATCCACGGTCGGGTGTAGTAGGGGAAGTAGCGCGACTCGGGCCGGACCTTGGTGCCCACACCCCGGCTCACCGGCGGGATGGTCACCGCCGGGACCGTGGCCACGATGACGTGGCGGGCGTCGATCCGCTCGATGGCGGCGACGACGTCGGCCCACTCGGCCGCGAAGTGCGAGGGCCGCCAGACCGTGAAGCCGCCCTTCTGCTTCAGGCGCTGGTCGACCCGCCCGCCGGGGTAGTCCTCGGTGCTCCAGCACACCTCCAGGCGGACGACCGAACCGAGGGCGTTGTTGGCGCCGAGCGCCACGACCAGGGTCTCGATGCCGGGGCCGTCCGCGCCGTCGGCTCCGAGGGCCGCAGCGGCCTGCAGCACGGAGCGAGCCCGGCCTCTGCCGTCGCGGGACCGGTGGGCCACCACCAGCCCGGCCCGGTCGTTGTCGTTCTCGACCACCTGGCGGACGAGCTGGTCCCGGGCCTTGCCGGCGTCGATCCGCCGCTGGAGGCGGTCGGCGTCGAGGGCCAGCGTGTCGAGCAGGTCCCATCCGTACACGGCCAGGTTGTGGAAGGGCGGCCCGGGAGGAGGCAACCGGTCCTCCCAGTCACGTTCCCAGTGGTCCTCGATGCCGTCCATGTACGAGCGCAGGCGCGCCAGCGTCCGGGGCAGGTCGCGCCAGGTCAGCGTGGGCCCGGCCCACATCTGGATGGCGCGGGCCAGCCGCTCGAGATCGAGCGGGAGCCCGCCCGGGCCGTCCGGGCCCTCGTAGACCGGGTAGCTGAACGTGGCCTCGATCCCGAGCTCCCTCGCCACGATGGCCGGCCAGGACAGGTCCGTCCTGAACACGGCCAGGCTCATGAAGCCCTGGGTGATCGAGTCGCCGATCGTCACCAGCCGATGCGTCGGGCTGCCGCTGCTGTCGACGGTGACCGGGATGCCGAGGGTCGGATCCCGCTCGGGCGGCCGGGGATCGGTGTGGATCTCCAGCTCGGCGGGGATCGCCTTCTCACACCCCTGTGCCACGGGCTGCCCTCCGGCGGTGGTCGACCGCCGCGAAGGCGGCCCTGGCTCCTGCTTGGGGCGCACGCCCGTCCGGCGTGCGATGCAGTCGGGGAGGGGAGATTTGAACTCCCGGCCTCCACGTCCCGAACGTGGCGCGCTAACCAAGCTGCGCTACTCCCCGGAGTGCGTCGGCGACTCTACCCGGCGGGCACCTCGTCGCCACGGGCCGATTCGTCTGCGTCCTCCGCCGGTGGACCGCCGGTGTCCTCTTCCCCATCGGACTCGGCCGGCGGAGCGCCGCCGGCCCCATCCACATTCGCCTCGGTGACTTCGGCCGGCGGCAGACCCTCGTAGACGGTGCCGCCCCGGAGCACGGTCGCCGCCGCCCGGCGCAGGCGCAGGGAGTCGAGCGGCTTGACCAGCCAGCCCTCGGCGCCCGCCCGCCGGGCCAGGAAGGTGTCGGCGGCGCGGTCGAGCAGCATGAGGACGCGGATGTGCGGGAGCCGTCCGCCGGACTCGTCGAGGCGGAGGTTCATGCACACCGCCATCCCGCCCATGTTGCTGATCTGGAGGTCGAGCACAGCGAGGTCGGGGGTCTGGCCCTTGGACGCCGTGCTGACGTCCTGGCCGCGGCGGCAGACGACGAACGTGGTGTCCGGGGTCTCGAGCGCGGAACGGACCTCGTCGATGACCCACTCCGCGTCGGCGGCGATCAGGATGTGCGGCACGGCCGGACGTTAGCCACTGCGGTCGAAGAGGTGGTCGGCCACCACACCGAGGCCGGCCAGGTCGTGCACGTCGGTGGCGAGCAGCGGCACGGTCGCCACAGGCACCCCACCCACCTGCTCCGTCAACGGCTCGAGCATCGCCACCTCGGCGTCGGCCACGGCCTGGAGCTCGGCCCGGTTGGCCTCCAGCTCGGCCCTGGCCGAGCCCTTGGCCGGTCGCCGCCGGCCCGCCTTCCGAGAGGTCTCGGCGAACCGGGGGTGGACCCGGTTGACGATCACGGCCACCGGCGGCGTGCCGGTGTCGGTGAGCCGGCGGGCGAAGTAGCGGGCCTCCTGGATGGTGTCGTGGCGCGGTCCGGTGACCAGGACGTAGGCCGTGTCGGTGGACTTGAGCAACTCGTCGACGGCGTTGGCCCGCTGCCGGAAGCCCTCTTCCATCCCGTCGAAGGCGCGGAAGAAGGCGATGGCGTCGGCGATGGCGTCCCCGCCGACCACCCGGCTCAGGGTGCGGAGGAAGGCCTGCGCGGCCACGTTGACGACCCGCAGCCCGACGCGGGTGGGTGCGGTCAGGGCCCGGTACAGGCGGTGGTCGAGGAACCGGGTCAGCCGGGCCGGGGCCTCCAGGAAGTCGAGGGCGTTGCGGGTCGGCGGCGTGTCGACGACGACGACGTCGAAGCGCTCGTCGTCGTGGAGCTCGTAGAGCTTCTCGGCCGCCATGTACTCCTGCGTGCCGGACAGCGCCGCCGAGATGTTGCGGTAGAAGCGGTTGCCCATGATCCGCTCCGCCTGCTCGGCGTCGGGCGCGTAGAGCTCGACCAGGTGGTCGAACGTGCTCTTCGTGTCCAGCATGACCGCCCACAGCTCTCCGCCGTCCTTCTGCTTTGCGCGGCCGGCACGGAAGCGGGGGACAGGGCTGGGCTCGTTGGTCAGGCCGGCCAGGCCGAGTGCGTCGGCCAGCCGGCGGGCGGGGTCGATGGTGACGACGACGGCCCGCCGGCCGGACGCCGCGGCTTCGGCGGCCAGGACGGCGGCGGTGGTCGTCTTGCCCACCCCGCCGGACCCGCAGCACACGATCACGGCGCGCTCGGTGACCAACCGAGCGAGGGCCTGGCCGGGGGCCTTGTCCCCCGCCGTCATGCCGCCAGCGCGCCGAGGTGGTCGACGAGGCGATCGGCCAGGGTCTCGAGATCGTCGGCGCCGAGGCGGGCGCTGAAGCAGAACGGCAGATGGACCTGGGCCTGCGGGAGCTGCGCCGACAGGCGGGCCACCTGCTCGGCCTGCTGGGCCTGGCGGGCCAGACGGAAGCGGGCGGCCTGCAGCAGTCCGTCGTCCCCGCCGTCGACGCGCCCCTCCTCGCCGGCCAGGGCCGCGGCCAGGCCGGCGCGCTCCGGGTACAGGCCGTTCACCACGACCGGGCCGAGCTGCACGCCGACCGACTCCTCGAGCGCGGACGCCGTCTCCACCAGCTCGTTGACCGGGGTCTCCTCGGGAAGGGTCACGAGCACGACCTGGCAGCGGGCGGGATCCTGGAGCAGCTCGAGGACGTCGTTGGCCTGGGTGGCGATCGGCCCGACCGTGACCGCGTCGGCCAGGCCCCGGGCCGAGCGCAGGAAGGTCACCGCGTGGCCGGCGGCCGGGGCGTCCAGCAGGATGAGGTCGTGCTCCCCGGCTCGCTCGAGCTGCTTCACCTTGCCCAGGACCAGGATGTCGTCCAGGCCCGGCGCGGCCGTGGCCACGACGTCGATCACCCCTGCCTTGGCCAGCCGGCCGGACAGGCGGCGCATGCCGTGGTCGTCCAGGTAGTCGGTCAGTGCCTCGCCGGGCGAGATCATGCGACCCTTGATCGAGCCCGGGCAGCCTCGCTCGCCGGCGGGCCGCAGCACGACCGTGCCGGAGTCGAGCGCCTGGTCAGAGCCCAAGGAAGGCCCCAGCCCGCTGGCGCCCTCCAGCTCCACGACGAGCACCCGCTGGCCCAGGCGGGCTGCGGCGATCGCCATGGCAGCCGTTACGGTGGTCTTCCCGACCCCGCCCTTGCCGGCCACGATGACGAGCCCGGAGGAGGCGAAGAACTGCAGCGGATCCACTCGTCCCTTTCGGAGGCCCAGACGTGCGCAGACTAGCCATCACCCTCGGCGGGCTCCTGCTGAGCGGTGCGGGTCTGCTGGCCCTGGCAGGGACCGCTGCGGCGCAATCGACCACCGAGACGGCCAGTGACACGGTTGGGGCCCCGGTGGACATCGTCGAGGTCAGCGGGCTGGTCGACGAGGTCGTCGCGGATGACCTGACGAAGGCCATCGAACGGGCGGCCGACGGGGGTGTGCAGGCGCTCATCGTGCAGCTCAACTCCAAGGCGGCCGTCGTCTCCCCCGAGCGCATGGCCCGCCTCGCCGAGGCCATCCACGACTCGACCGTCCCGGTCGCCATCTGGGTCGGCCCGAGCGGCTCGCGTGGCCTCGGGCTGCCGGGACAGCTCCTGGGCGCGGCCGCCGTCACGGCCATGGCCCCGGCGACCCGCATCGGCGACTTCGGGGACCCGCTCCCCGTGGAGGGCTTCGAGCTCGACTTCGGCGACGGCGGCGAGCGGCTGGAGTCCTTCACGATGGGTCCGCAGGAGGCCCGGGAGCGCAACGTGCTCCGCCCGGACATCGAGGACGAAGGCGTGCCGGTGCTGCGCAACATGCTCCTGGTCGTCGACGGGCTGGAGCACAACGGGCGCACGGTCAACACCGCGGAGGAGCGCCTCGGGGACGACGGGCAGAAGGAGCTGGTGCTCGTGGCCGAGCCCCGGTTCTTCAAGCTGCCGCTGGCCGCCCGGCTGATGCACACGGTGGCCAGCCCGCCCGTGACCTACCTGCTGTTCACGATCGGGCTCTCCCTCCTGATCTTCGAGTTCTTCACGGCCGGGGTCGGGGTGGCCGGGGTGGTCGGCGCCGGCAGCCTGGTGCTGGCCTGCTACGGGCTGGGGGCGCTGCCCGTCAATGGCTGGGCGCTGGCCGCGATGCTGCTGGCGTTCTTCGGGCTGGCCATCGACGTGCAGACCGGTGTGCCCAGGACCTGGACCGGCATCGGCCTGACGCTGTACGCGGTGTCGTCGCTCTTCCTGTTCCGTGACGGGCTGCGGCCGTCGTGGATCACACTGCTGGCCGGCATCGGAGGGGTGGCCCTGGCCTTCATCGTGGGCATGCCGTCCATGGTGCGGGCCCGCTTCGCCACGCCGACGATCGGCCGGGAGTGGATGATCGGGGAGATGGGCGAGGCGGAGGTGGCCATCGATCCGCTCGGCGTGGCCGTCGTGCGGGGGGCGCAATGGCGGGCCAGGACCAACCGGGCGACGCCGCTCAAGCGGGGCGACCCGCTGCGGGTCGTCGCCATCGACGGCTACACGCTCGAGGTCGAGCCGGAGGTCGGAGCGGCCAAGGACCACCGGGAGCGGCGCGGCGCCGGTCGGTCGGGCCGATGAGCGACGGCCCTCGGCACCGGTCCGGGCGGGCCCCGGCGGGGCTTCGGCGCCGCTTCGGCCACGCCTCGCGCTGCGCGCGCCACTCGCCGGGTTCGTGGCCCGGTCAGCCTGCCCATACCCCCGTCTTCCTGCGGCATCCCTCATTGTCGAAATGTCAACGAGCACGTACGCTGCCCTTCGCTGTGAGGGGGTATCACGGTGATGCAACACCGGCGTACAGATGGACGAGCGGGGGATCCGTGGCAGGAGAAAGCCGCCTGCAGGGGGCCACAGTCCGTGGTCTTCTTCCCGCCGCACCACCCCGAGCGCAAGGATGAGCGGCTGTCCCGGGAGCGCCGGGCCAAGGCCATCTGCGCCGCCTGTCCGGTCCTCGAACAATGCCTGGATTACGCGCTGAGGATCAGGGAGCCTCACGGGATCTGGGGCGGCCTGAACGAGCTGGAGCGGCGAAACCGCCTCGAGGAGGCAACAGCGAGCGCGTGAGCGCCCGCGGGGCCGGCGACGACCAGGCCAATCCGGTCGAACCCAAGGCGGCGGCACCGGTCCGGGGACCGGTGGTCTGGAAGCGGACGTGGGTGCAGGACCGTCCCGCGCAGTACGGCGTGGTCGGCGAAGGGCTGCCCGTCGTCTTCGCCCACGGTTGGGCGCTCGGCCAGCACTCCTACAAGGCGATCCTCCACCGGCTGGCCGACCAGGGGTGCCGGGTCGTGGCGCCGGCCCTCCCCGGCTTCGGTGGCACGCCGGGCCTGCCGCGGGACAAGTTCCACCTGGCCGGCTACGCGGCCTGGCTGGAGGAGTTCATCCGCGAGGTGGGCATCGAGGAGAAGGTCGTGATCGTCGGCCACTCCTTCGGCGGCGGCGTGGCGATCCGCGCCGCCTACTCGTTCCCGAACCTCGTCCGCTCGCTGGTGCTGGTCAACTCCATCGGCGGATCGTCGTGGCGGCGGGGCAAGGTCCTGACCTCGATCGCCGACCGGCCGCTGTGGGACTGGGGGCTGCACTTCCCCTCGGACGTCTGGCCGATCCGCCAGGCCACCAGGGTGCTGCCCGTCATCCTGGAGGATGCGCTGCCCAACCTGCTCCGCAGCCCGGGCTCGGTGGTGCGGGTCGCCAACATGGCCCGGCGGGCCGACCTCCGCCCGGAGCTGGAGGAGCTCAAGCGCCGGGGCTCGCCCGGTGACGGTCATCTGGGCCAGCCGGGACGGGATCATCCCGAAGGAGTCGTTCGAGGCCATGTGCACGGCCGTGGGGACGGCCGGCACCGTCGTCGAGGGCAGCCACTCGTGGCTGCTGGCCGACCCCGGCCGCTTCGTGGAGGTCATCACCAACGACCTCGAGGTGGCCAAGGCGGCCCGGGCCATGGAGACCGAGACCGAGGCCGCCGCTGAGGACGCGGCCGGGCCGCTGCGCCGGCTGTTCGGACGCCCGAAGCGCAAGGGCTCGCGTGAGCTCGAGCAGCTACGACCCGAGCTGATCTACAGCTGCGGCAAGCCGCCTTCAGGGCGCCGGGAGGCCCCGCCGTCACGGCGCCGGAAGGCGGGGCCCGGCGATGCGGAGGTCGCCGCGCCGGCGGGTGATGCCGCGGGCGTCGAGCTCGGTGACCAGCGGCAGCGCGTGCTTGCGGGTGATGCCGAGCTGGTCGCGCAGCGCGGCCACGGTGAAGCCCTCCGGCGCGCCGGCGAGCAGCGCGGCGGCGGTGCGGGCGGCGGCGTCGATGGCGCTCGGCGCGAAGTACACGCCGTCGCGCTCGACCACGAGACCGCGACGGACCAGTTCCCGCAGCTCGGCCCGGTCGACGCCGTCCGGCGCGGGCGGTGTGACGCCACCGGCCTCCAGCGCCTGCAGGAAGGGATGGTCGGCGAAGGGGTCGCCCGCGGCCGCCGGCCGGGCCCGACCGGCGCTGACCTCGACGGCGGGGACGAGGGCCAGGACCTCCCGCTCGCGTTCGTCGAGGGACACGACGTCCAGACCGAGCGGACCGGCCGCCGCCACGCGCGCCGCCAGCGCGTCGACCATGGCCTCCACCGCGCCCGGCGCGACCACCCAGGGCCCGAGGGTGGGAGGCACGCGCTCGCCGGTCAACGCCTCGAGCTCGTCCACGCGGACCCAACGCCGGTCGGCCACTGCCCGCTCCACGGGGCCGGCTTCCCAACGTTCGGGTCCCACCTTCGAGGCCGGGCGCACCGGCGCGACGTCGAGCACGGCCCCACCCCCGACCGTCTCCTGCCGGCCGCTCTCGCGCAGGATGAAGCGGTCGCCGGGGAGGAGGGGCACGGGCTGATCGAGGTGGAGGCGGACGAAGCCCCGCTCGCCCGGCCTGATCCCGGAGCCGCCGAGCACCCGGACACGGACGGGATGCTCGCCGGAGCCGATGTACGCGAGGTAGGCGCCGCGCCGCGTGACCTGGTGGCCGAGTGCGTCGAGCACGGCCAGCGAAGCGTCCACCCGCGTCGTCGGGGACCAGCGGCCGGGTTGGACCACGGCGTCGCCGCGAGCGAGGTCTGCGTGGTCGACGCCGACCAGGTTGAGCGCGACGCGATGGCCGGGTCCGATGGCCTCGTGGGCCTGGTTGAGGCTCTGGATGGCGCGGATGCGGGCGGGCAGGGCGCGGGGGCCGACCACCACGCGATCACCGGTGGCCAGCGGTCCGCCCGTGAGCGTCCCCGTCACCACCGTGCCACTGCCCTTGGCGGCGAAGACGCGGTCCAACCACAACCGGGGTCGCCCGCGGTCGGCCGAGGCGGGGGTGCTCTGCACGAGGTCGTCGAGCGCAGCCCGGAGGTCGTCGAGCCCTTCACCGGTGGAGGCGCTCACGGGCACGATCGGCGCGCCGGCCAGGAACGTCTCCGCCACGTGCTCGGTCACGTCCACGTACGCCAGCTCCCGCAGGTCGTCGTCGACGGCATCCACCTTCGACAGCGCGACGAGCCCGTGCTGGATCCCGAGCAGCCCGAGGATGCGCAGGTGCTCCTCGCTCTGGGGCTTCCACCCTTCGGTGGCCGCCACCACGAAGAGGCAGGCATCCACGGCCCCGACGCCGGCCAGCATGTTGCGGAGGAAACGAACATGGCCGGGGACGTCGACGAAGCTGACCGTCTCCCCCGACGGCAGCGTCGTGTGGGCGAACCCGAGGTCGATGGTGAGGCCCCGCCGCTTCTCCTCCTCGAAGCGGTCCGGGTCTGTCCCTGTCAGCGCGAGGACGAGCGACGACTTGCCGTGGTCGACGTGCCCAGCGGTGGCGATGACCCTCACGGTGATGCGGGTGGCGGCGCCCCCGGATCAAGGCCGGCGAGCGCGGTGGCCAGGTGGTAGTCGTCGGACGGCTCGACCGTCCGCAGGTCGAGGTAGGTCCGCCCGTCCCGCACGCGGGCGATGATCGGCGGCGAGGCCAGGCGCAGCTCCGCGGTCCGGTCGCCGGCCAGCACCAGGCCGGCCGAGGGGACGGCCGTGCCGGGGAGGGAACCGGCGCCGGGAAGGGACTCCATCGGGTCGACGGCCAGGCCGAGCGGAGTTCCATCCGGACCGACCGCCGTCAGCACAGCCCGGGCGCGGTCCTCCAACTCGGAGACGGGGAGCGTCGCCATCCGCCAGAACGGCACCGTCCGCCCCGCGTCGCGGCGCAGGTAGGCGAGGAGCACGTCCTGCAGCGTGGAGAGCACCAGGCCGCCGGGCCGCAGGGCGCGGGCCAGGGGGTGCGCGGCGCACGCCGCGACCAGGTCCGAGCGCCCGGCGATGATGCCGGCCTGCGGGCCGCCCAGGAGCTTGTCCCCGCTGAAGGTCACGAGCGCGGCGCCGGAGGCGAGCGTCTGGCGGGCGGCCGGCTCGCCCTCCAGCCAGGCGGGCGGACCGCCTTCCAACCACGGGCAAGCGGCGTCGAGCAGGCCCGAGCCGATGTCGGCGACCACGGGCACTGCGCCGGGAAGAGCGGCCAGCGCGGCCGTCGTCGTCCCCTCCACGAAGCCTTCGACCCGGTAGTTCGACGGGTGCACCTTGAGCACCAGGGCCACATCGGCGCCGGGGCGCTGCAAGGCTTGCTGATAGTCGGCCGGCCGGGTCCGATTCGTCGTACCGACGTCCACCAGGCGCGCGCCGGACTGCTCCATGACTTCGGGCACGCGGAAGCCGCCGCCGATCTCGACGCTCTCGCCCCTGCTGACCAGCACCTCCCGCCCCTTGGCCAGCGCGGCCAGCACGAGGAGGACGGCGGCGGCGTTGTTGTTGACGACCAGCGCGGCCTCGGTGTCGCACAGGCGGGCCAGCAGGCGGCCGCAGTGGGTGTGGCGGGAACCCCGCCGCCCCGACGTCAGTTCCAGCTCGAGGTTGGTCGCTCCCCGGGCCCCTGCCGCGGCCAGCGGGGCCCGGCCGAGGTTGGTGTGCAGGAGCACGCCCGTGGCATTGACGACCGGCTGGAGGAGCGCCCGTGCCAGCTCCGCAGCCCGGGTCGGAGCGGAACCGGGCGCACCGGCGGCGATGGCCTCCCGCGCCACCTCGACGAGGAGCGGATGGGGCAGGCCGGCCCCCTCGCCCTCCTGCGCGAGGGCGCGGGCGAGCGCGTCGACGGAGGGCGGCCTGCCGGCGCCCGAGGCCCGTCGGGCCAATCTCGAGCTCGGGGCCTCCGGGCCGCTCGTCGCGCTCACGAGCAGGACGCTAGTGGTGCCGCCCCCGGCCGCCCCCGCTGAGCCCTGCCCCTACGGGCTGGCCGTGGGCGCCGGTACGCTGCGGGACGTGGCGCTCGCCATCGTGCTGCTCATCGTCATCCCGATCGTCGAGCTGTACCTGTTCATCCAGGTCTCGAACGCGATCGGTTTCCTGAACGCGCTCGGGCTCGTCATCCTGATCTCGTTCATCGGCATATGGCTGGTGAAGCGGGCCGGCACCAAGGTGTGGGCCCGGTTCAACGAGCAGCTCGCGGCGCAGAACACTCCTTCGAAGGAGGTGGCGGACGGGGTCTGCCTCCTCGGCGCCGGCCTCCTCCTCGTCGTGCCCGGCTTCCTGACGGACGCGCTGGGCCTGCTCCTCCTGTTGCCGCCGATCCGCTCGGTGGTCGCCGGCGCGCTCGTCCGCCGGTACTCCGGACGCTCGAACTTCCGGGTCATCAAGGCCACCTACGGACCGGCTGGACCGGCGGGGCCGTCAGCGGCGTCCGGGACGGGCGGCACCGTCATCGACACCGAAGGGGTCGAGCGCCCACCGCAGCCGCCGGGACCGTCGGCGACTCCGGGCGAGCTCGACCCGTGACGTCGCTGCCACCGGCCACGCCGGACCGACCGCGCGCCGACGGCGACTTCGACCCGCGCGCCATCCCCGTCCGCGACGCGGCGACGGTGATGCTGGTCCGTGACGGAGCCGCCGGGGTCGAGGTGTTCATGCTGCGGCGGACGTTGTCGGCGGTGTTCGCCAGCGGCATGTACGTCTTCCCGGGTGGCGCCGTGGACGACGCCGACCGGACCGCTGAGGTGGGCGCTTACTGCGACGGCCTCACGGACGACGAGGCCAGCCGGCAGCTCGAGGTGGCGAAAGGCGGGCTGGCCTACTGGATCGCCGCCATCCGTGAGTGCTTCGAGGAGGCCGGCGTCCTGCTGGCGCGGCGGCCGGACGGCGAGGCCGTCCGCTTCGACGACTCCGAGGTCGAGGAGCGGTACCTGGCCCACCGGGCGGCAGTGCACGCTGGCGAGCGGCGGCTGGTCGAGCTGTGCACCCTCGAAGGGCTGCGTCTCTCCACCGACGACATCCATTACGTGAGCCACTGGGTCACGCCCATCGGCGAGCGGCGGCGGTTCGACACCCGGTTCTTCCTCGCCCGCGCTCCCCAGGCCCAGGAGCCCCTCCACGACGACCACGAGACCATCGCCAGCCTGTGGGTGCGGCCGGTGGAGGCGCTGGCCCAGGCCGAGCGGGGCGAACTGGCGATGATCGCCCCGACCACGAAGAACCTCGAGCTGCTGCTGCCCTACGGCACCGCGGACGCCGCACTCTCGGCGCTGGGTGCCCGGGGCCGGCCCCCGACCATCCGGCCCAAGCTGCGGCGCGACAGCGACGGCCGCATCGAAGTGGTGCTGCCCGATGACGCCGGGTTCGAGGGCCTGCCCGAGCTCGACGGGCGACCGCGGGAGGACTGACCCGAGGCGGGTGCCGCAGCCGGTGCCGGCGCAAGGACTGGGTTACGTCGCCTGACGCTCACGAGGTCGAGGCGGGCTCGGAGATCGGGGCCGGGCCGAGCGCGGCCTCCACGGCGTCGAGCAGGCGGGCCGAGCAGCCGGCCATGGCGACCGGGGGCACCGTCTCGGTGACGATGGTCCGGGCGATGGCCCGGAAGGCGTCGGCCGCCGGTCCCGTGCCGGTCAGGGCCACGGGCACGCCGGAGTCGCCGCCCGCAGCCACCGCGGGCTCGATCGGCACCTGGCCCAGGAGCTCCACGCCCACCTCGTCGGCCAGGGCCTGCCCGCCGCCCTCGCCGAACAGCTCGTAGCGGGTGCCGTGCTCGCAGGTGAAGGTGCTCATGTTCTCGATGACGCCGGCCACGCGCAGGAACGAGCGCCGGGCCATGTCGGCGGCCCGGATGGCGACCTTCTGGGCGCTGACCGCAGGCGTCGTCACGATGATGAGGTCGGTGCGGGGCAGCAGCCGTGCCAGCCCCATCTGGACGTCGCCGGTCCCCGGAGGCATGTCGATCAACAGGTAGTCGAGCGGACCCCAGTGGACGTCGCGCAGGAACTGCTCGACGGCCTTGGTCAGCATGAGCCCGCGCCACATCGAGCGCGGTGCCCTCGTCCTCGACCAGCAGCCCGGTCGACACGACCTTCAGCCGGCCGGCGCCCACGGCCCGCTCGTGGGGGAGGATCAGCGGCCGATCGCTCCCCTCGACCACCTGGGCCTCGAGCCGGTCGTCCATGCCGAGCATGCGGGGCACCGAGAAGCCCCAGATGTCCGCGTCCAGGACGCCGACCGTGTAGCCGGCATCGGCGATGGCGGCGGCGAGGTTGACGGTGACGGAGCTCTTGCCCACGCCGCCCTTCCCCGACGCGATGGCGAGGACCCGCGTGGTGGCCGGGATCTGGGTGTCGGGCGCGTTCTCACGCGCCGCCCAGCGGGCCTTCAGCATGACCTCGGAGCGCTCGTCCGGTGTCATCTCGCCCCAGTCGATCGTGACGTCGCGCACGCCGGGGTGGGCGGCGACCCGGGTCTCCACGTCCTTCTTGATCTGGGCGCGGAGCGGGCAGCCGGCGATGGTGAGCTTGACGCCGATGCGCACGTCGCCCTCGGCCGACACGTCGGTGCCGGTCGTCATGCCGAGGTCGACGATGTTGCCGCCGAGCTCCGGATCGATCACGCCGCGCAGGAGCCCCATGACCTCTTCGACGGACGGCGGTGACACGCGGCCAGCCTTCGCACGGCGCTCCGTTCCCACGGGGAGCATTTTACCGGTGGCGGCCGTGTAATCTCGTCTGGTGGCTGCCGAGAGCGGGATTCCCCGCCTGGATCTGCTGAAGGCGCTGGGCGACAACACCCGTTACGCCATCTACCTCGAGCTGGCCCGGTCGCCGACGGCGCTGGCGACCGCCGACATCGCCGACTCCCTCGGCCTGCACCCCAACACGGTCCGGCCCCACCTGGAGCGCATGCGGGAGGTCGGCCTGCTGGAGGTGTCGGCCGAGGTGCGGACCGCGGTCGGCCGGCCGCAGAACCTGTACGCGCTCAGCGACAGCGCGCCCTCGCTCGGCCTGGAGCCCCCGGCCTTCCCCCTCCTGGCCCGCATGCTCGTGCGCCTGGCCGAGGCCACCGGCGCCACCCCGGAGGACGCGGCCGAGATCGGACGGGAGCAGGGCCAGCGCGACGCCCTGCCCTACGCCAACGCGGCATCGTGCCTCGAGGCGCTGGTCGACCAGCTCGACCGGGTGGGCTTCGATCCCGCTGTCGACGGCCCGGACGACGAGACCGCGGTCATCGCGTTCGCCCACTGCCCGTTCCGGGAGCTGGCCGAGGCCCATCCGGACCTCGTCTGCTCGTTGCATCGAGGCCTGGTCGAGGGCTTCGTCGACGCCATGGGCGACGCCGAGGTCGAGGAGTTCCATCCGCTGGTGCACCGCCAGCCCTGCCAGGTCGCCATCGCGTCCCGGTAACCTGTTCCCGACGATCCGATCCCAGGAGGAGCACCCGTGATCACCCTCACCGACACGGCGGCCGTCAAGGTCAAGGAGCTGCTCGACGCCGAAGGCGAGCCCGAGATGGCACTCCGCGTCGCCGTGCGCCCCGGTGGCTGCTCCGGCTTCTCCTATGAGATGTTCTTCGACGCCGACATCGCCAACGACGACCAGCAGGCCGACTACAGCGGCGTCAAGGTCGTGGTCGATCCTTCGAGCGCGCAGCTCCTCGTCGGCGCCACGCTCGACTACAAGGACGGGTTGCAGGAGGCTGGTTTCAGCATCAACAACCCCAACGCCTCCCGCACCTGCGGCTGCGGCAACAGCTTCAGCTGACCGGGCTCAGCCCGCCCCGGCCAGATCCAGGGCGGCGGTGAGCTCCGAGGCGTCCCAGATCGAGTCCAACCTCGCCACCAGCGTCCCGCTGGCGTCGGCCACGAAGAGCACGGGCTCGAAGTTGAGCGAATAGGCGGTGACGGCGGGCGCGACGACCTCGATGGTGTCGTCGGTGTACACCTCGGCGTGGATCATGGCGATGTCCGGCCGGCTGTCCTGCTCGTCCAGCAGCAGATCCAGCACCGGTCCGCACACGGCCGTCTTGCAGTAGGCCGGGGTGCCGATCAGGTAGGCGATGGGCTGGCCGGCCGCCAACACGCTCGACTGCGTGCGGTCGTGCAGCGGGCAGGCCGGATCACGGGTGCAGATGGGGTTCACTCCGCGGCCGTCGTCGACGGTCGGCGTGTCGAAAGGTGGGAGCGGGTCGCCCACCTGCGGGATGGCGACATCGGCGGGATCGAGCACGTCGACGCTCGTGGTCGCCCCCTCGTCGTCGGCCAGTTGCAGCGTGTAGACGCCGGCCGTGGGGAGCGTGAGCGCGAACGGGAAGTACGGCTGCTGCAAGTCGGCGCCGTGGCGCTCGGCGGTCACGGAGGGCACCGCGACCGAACCGTCCGGAGCGAGGACCCGTGCGGTCAGCGTCTCGGGCGTGCTCTCCAACGGAAGCAGCCCGTTGATGTCGCCCAGCACGACCGGGACCCGCTGCGACCCGGTCACGAGCGTGTTCGATGCGAACCGCCGGACGAGGACGATGTCGTTGGGGGACGTGCCGCCGCCGACCGGGAAGCCGGGATCGCTGGTCGACGCGCCTTCCTCCCCGCCACCGCCGCCGTCGCCGCCCTCGTTGTTCCCGCCCCCGTCGCTCCCGCACGCGGCCAGCGTCACCGCGGCGACCGAGCCGAGCAGGAACGTGCGGCGGGACAGTTCCGGCATCTCAGGCAGGGTACCGGCGCGCTGCCGTGATCCCCGGGCGCGGCCGGGGTCGCCGGCACGTCCGTTGGCTGTCATGTCGTTGGTGTGGCCGTAACGTCAGCGACGTGGCCGGACCGCTCCGCTTCGTTCTGGACGGGCGGGAGGTGGAGGTGCCGGACGACGGCTGCTCGTTGCTGGAGGCGCTGCGGGACCGTCTCCACGTGCGCTCGGCCAAGGACGGCTGCAGCCCGCAGGGCCAGTGCGGCTGCTGCACCGTGCTGGTGGACGGTCAGGCCCGCGTGGCCTGCGTGACCCCGGCCCGTCGGGTGACCGGCCGCGCGGTCACGACCGTCGAGGGCCTGGACGATGCCGACCGCTGGGCGGCCGCGTTCACGGCCGCCGGCGCCAGCCAGTGCGGGTTCTGCACGCCCGGCATCGTCGTGCGGCTGTCCGGCGCGGCCCGGCGTGGGCCATTGACGCCGGCCGCGATCGACCAGGCCCTGCTCGCCCACCTGTGCCGCTGCACCGGCTGGCAGACCATCCGGGAGGCGGCGCTCGCCGTCACCAGCGGCGCAGCGCCCTTGGGCGGTGAGCGCGACCTGGCGGCGGCGGCCGAGCGGGCGGCCATCGAGGGTCACACCGCGCAACAGGTCGGCGACCATGTGGCGCTGGGGCGAGGTGGCTTCGCCGACGACGCCGCGCCGGCCGACGCTCTCGTCGCCGTGCGTTCGGCCACCGGGGAGTGGGTGGTCGGCGAGACGCTGACCGAGGCGCGCGCGGCCGCCGGGAAGGTCCAGGGGCGGCGCACGACGGTGGCGCTGACCTGGCCGTTGGAGGTGCCGCCCGGGGTCGATGGGACCGCACGCTGCGCACCACCTGGGTCGAGCCCGGCTACGTCGAGACCGACGCGGCGTGGTGCGCGCCGGGTGGCGAGCCGGCATCACCAATGGCCAACGGTGGCGCCTTCGGCGGCAAGGTGGCGTCCGAGGTGGCGACCGTGGCCCGCCGCCTGGCCGATCGAGCACGGTCGGGCCGTCCGGGTGCTCTACGCGCGGGAGGACGCTGTGCGCCTCGGGCCCAAGCGTCCGCCGATGGCGGCCGGTGTGCGGCGCGACGGCTCAGGGGTCATCCGGGTGGTGCGCACGCCAGGCATCGCCGACGCGATCCGTTCGGCCGCGCCCGCCTTCGAGATCGAGGAGGTCGACGTGCCCGGCCCTCCGACGTCCGTGGCCGTGCGCGGCGCGGGCTGGGTGGAGGCGGCGGTGCTGCTCGCGTCCCTGGGCGACGGTCCGGACACCGTGCGGGCGTCATCCGGTGGTCAGGCCTCGGCGGTCGTGGCCGCCGACGGCGCCGTGTCGGTGCGGGTGCGCGCCGGCCGCCCGCTCGACCAGGTCGTCCTGCGCTCGTACTGCATCGGCGCCGCCCACATGGCGTTGGGCTGGGTGCGCTCGGAGGGGATCGCGGTGGACGAGTCCGGTGAACCTCACGACCTCACGATCCGTTCGTTCGGGATCCGGCGTGCCGTCGACACACCGCCCATCGAGGTGACGATCGAGGAGGCGTCAGGGCCGCCGGTGAACGGGTCCGATGCCGTGTTCGCCGCTGTCGCCGCCGCGGTGTGGCGGGCGGCCGGCCATCCCGAGCGCTGGCCGGTCGGCTCGGCCTGACGGGCCTCAGCGGCCGGTGGCCGAGAAGTGCTGGTAGTCCTTGGCCGTCCGGAACGCGCCACCCCAGGTCCAGCCGATGAAGCGGAAGGCGCCGACCACGGCGTCGTCCGGGAAGATCATGCCGGGAGCGCGGCGGGAGCGGTCGGCGTACGGGGCGCCGGCGGGGGGATCGACCCTGATGCCCCGCACCCACGGGTTCTGGACGGGGTTGATGTCGATGGCCCACCCGTAGCTGTGCTCGCTGAAGACGCCCGGCCGGCCATCGATGTTCCGGCAGTTGAACGCGCTGGTGTTGTTGGCGGCCATCGACGCCGCGTCATCGGCGCCGAAGTCGTCGACGAGCTGGATGCGCTGGATCGGGAAGCGGGCCGCGAACAGCGCGCCGAAGACACCGACGACGGCGTCAGCGTGAGCCTGGTGGATGACCAGGTTGCCGCCGTGGACCTTGCCGTCGAATCCCCAGTAGGTCACGGTCAGCAGCCGGAGCTGGTCCAGGCCGACGGGGCATCCCGGCCGCCACGAGCGCCCGATCATCAGGTCGCGCACTGCGGGCGGGATCGGCTCGGCCCGGCCCGAGTAGGTCGGGGTGGGCGCGACGGTCGCCGGCAGCGTGCCCCGGGTGACCGGTGGCGCGGCCTTGGGGGCCGGCACGGTGCATGCCCCGGTCAGGAGCGCGGCCACTCCGAGGGCCACGATCGTGCGTCGCACCCCACCAGCGTGCCAGCCCACCCGCCCCTGGTTGCGGCACCCCGACTCTGCCGCCGATTCGACGTCGATTCGGCGGACGAGGTCTGAGCCCGGTGAGTCGGGGATGGCGCGTTCGGCTCAGAGCTCGGGCGGAGGGACGGGCGGGGCGGCTTCGCGGCCGCCGCTACCATGCGGGGCCCGCCCGGTCGAAGGAGCCCGCCATGCAGAAGCCGCTCGGTCCCTACACGCCCGTCGTGCGGGCCGGTGACTGGCTGATCGTGTCCGGCCAGGTCGGGGCCCGGGACGGGGTCCTGGCCGATGGCGTTCCCGCCCAGACGGCGCAGGCCATCGAGAACCTGAGCGCCCAGCTGGCCACGATGGGCGCGACGCTCGCCGACATCAAGAAGACGCTCTGCTTCCTGATCGACATGGACGAGTTCGCCACGTTCAACGAGGCGTACATCGCAGGGTTCGGTGACAGCCGCCCGGCCCGGTCCACGGTCGCGGTGGCCGCGCTCCCCATGGGCGCGCAGGTGGAGATCGAGGCCTGGGCCTTCAAGCCCGAGTGATGGCGGTGTGATGCCGGGGCAGAAGGGGCGGGGCGAACCGGTCCGCTGCGAGTGGGCCCTCGGGCACCCGATCGTCACCGCGTACCACGACGACGAGTGGGGGGCGCCCAAGCGGGACCCGCGGACGCTGTTCGAGTTCCTCATCCTCGAGGGCGCCCAGGCCGGCTTGTCGTGGCGCACCATCTTGAACAAGCGGGAGGGCTACCGCGCCGCCTTCGCCGGCTTCGACCCCGTCAAGGTCGCCGCCTTCGACGAGCGCGACACCGGACGCCTGCTGGCCGATGCCGGGATCGTGCGGAACCGGGCCAAGATCGGGGCGGCCCTCGGCAACGCCCGGGCGTGGGTCGAGCTCGACGATCCGGTGGCCTTCCTCTGGGACTTCGTCGACGGCCGTCCGGTCCAGGGTCGCTACCGGTCGTTGGGCGAGATCCCCGCCACCACCGAGGTCTCCGAACGGATGAGCAAGGAGCTCAAGCGGCGAGGGTTCCGCTTCGTCGGGGGCACGATCTGCTACTCGCTGATGCAGGCCTGCGGCCTCGTCAACGACCACGTCATGAGCTGCTTCCGCCAGCGCGAGTGCGCCGAGCTAGCGTGATCGCCGTGGCCGGGCCCATCGCCATCGTCGTCTTCCTGCTCCTGCTGCCTGTGCTGATCCTCGTAGCCTCCGCCGTCGGCGCGGCGCTGTTCGGCAACCTGCTCACGGGCGATGCCGAGGACCGGTACGAAGGCAGCGAGCTCGTCGACCTGACCCGCTGACGCCCGCCCCGCCCGGCGCGGACGGCGTGCCATCCTGTCCGCCGTGCATCGTCTGGACGCCGACAACGAGGTCCTGATCCAGGCGGTCATCCGCTACGCCGTCGAGCGCCTGCGGATGGATCCGCCGCCGCTCGACCACCCCCGCTCCGAGGAGGAGCTGCGGGCGATGGCCGGGCACACCGTGACCCCCGGAGGGGTCGGCGGGCTGGAGGCGCTGCGCATCTTCAGCGAGGTGCTGGCGCCGGCCTGCATCTCGATCGACCACCCGCGCTTCCTGTCCTTCGTGCCGTCGGCGCCCACCGAGGCAGCCACCCTGTTCGACCTCGTGGTCGGGGCCGGCGGGATGTTCGGCGGGACCTGGATGGAGTCGTCCGGTGCGGTGTTCGCCGAGAACGAGGCCCTGCGGTGGCTGGCCGACCTGGCCGGCCTGCCGGCATCGGCGGGTGGGGTCTTCGTGTCCGGCGGGTCGGCGGGCAACCTGTCGGCCCTGGTGGCGGCCCGCTTCCGCTGGCGGCTCGAAGACCCCGCACGCGAGTCGGTCCGGCCGCTGATCGTGGCTTCCGAGGGCGCGCACTCCTCGGTCGTGTCCGCGGCGAAGGTCATGGACGCGGAGGTGCTCGCCGTGGGCACGGACGAGCGGGGCCGGGCCGACGGTGCGGCGTTCGCGGCCGGCCTCGCCGCGCTGTCCGCCACCGATCGGGACCGGGTGGCGGCCGTCGTGGCCACGGCGGGCACGACCAACCTGGGTGTCATCGACGACCTGGCCGGGATCGCCGAGGCGGCGGCAGACCTGGGCGCGTGGTTCCACGTCGATGCCGCGTACGGCGGCGCGGCGATGGCCGTGCCCCGAGTCCGGCCGCAGTTCGACGGGATCGAGCAGGCCGACAGCTTCGTCGTCGATCCCCACAAGTGGCTGTTCGCCCCCTTCGACTGCGCCGCCCTGCTCTACCGCGACCCGTCCATCGCCAGGGCCACCCACACCCAGCACGCCGAGTACCTCGACGTCGTCACCGAGCAGCCCCACTGGAACCCGAGCGACTACGCGTACCACCTGTCACGTCGGGCGCGAGGGCTGCCCTTCTGGTTCTCGCTCGCCACCCACGGCACGGATGCCTACGCCGACGCGGTGGCCATCGGCATCGACCTGGCCGAGGCCGCAGCGTCGCTCATCCGCGCCTCCGACCACCTCGAGCTGGTGGTGGAGCCCGGGTTGTCGATCGTCGTGTTCCGGCGCCTGGGCTGGTCCCGCGACGACTACTACGCGTGGAGCGACCGCATCGTCGACGACGGCTTGGCTTTCGTGGTCCCCACGTCGTGGCAGGGCGAGACCGTCCTGCGGTTCTGCTTCGTGAACCCCAGCACGACCACCGAGGACATCGAGCTGATCCTCGACTCGTTGGTCTGACTCGATGATCTGAAGGGCCTCGTCTAGCGTCGGCGGCGTGACGGTGCCGGCGTTCCTGGGGCTCGCCGCAGTGTCGTTCGTGCTCATGGAGCCCGTCACCTACGCGGTCCACCGCTGGGTCATGCACGGTCCCGGCCTGACGCTGCACCACAGCCACCACCGCCCGCCTCTGGGACGGCTGGAGGCCAACGACCTGTTCCCCGTTGCGTTCGCATCGCTGGTGGGCGTCGCCCTGGCCATCGGCTTCAACGTCCCTGGGTACGAGTGGCTGATCCCGGTCGGGACCGGGGTCACGCTGTACGGCCTGGCCTACGGGCTCGTGCACGACGGCGTCGTCCACGCTCGCCTGCCCGCCGTCCGTCGCCTCTCCCACCCGTACCTGCGATCACTGGCCGACGCCCACCGCGTGCACCATCTCTTCGGTGGCGAGCCCTACGGGATGCTGGTCCCGTTCGTTCCCGCACGGTTGCGGTCACGGGCGGCAGCCACCGATCGTCAACCGCTCGACCCGCTGGACCGGTCGAGCGGGTCGACGCCGTCCCAGGTGCCGACGCTCCCGTAGGGGCGGAAACGGGCGAACAGCTGCTCCCCGTACCAACCGTCGAGCCGGGTGCGCCGGACGGCGTCCACGTGCCGCGGGGCGGAGTACGCGAAGGCACGGGCGTCGACGATGTCCCGCCACAGGCTGAACGTGGCCTGGCGACCGAGCGGCGCCTCGCCCATGCCGACGACGGCCAGCAGGCCCGGCGCGTCCCCGACCTCGGCGCTGACCTGGTGCCCGGCGGCGATGAAGGGCTTCCAACTCCGCAGGCGGACGGTGGCCCGCGTGAGGACGGCCACGGGTCCGGGACCGGGCGCATCATGCGCGACCTCTCCGACGACGTCGCATCCCCGCCACGTGCCGTGCCCGCCCAACGCTCGCAGCCGGACGGTGTACGCCTCCTCGGCATCGGCCCAGCGCCGGGCCACGGGCGAGACGGACAGGAACTCGTCGAGCGCGCCGTCGTCCTCCCACACCGCGAAGACCGCCGTCCGGAGCGGATCGATGCCGAGCCCGGTGTCGCGGCCGCGGCCGGTGCCGAGAAGGCGCCAGAACGTCAGGCCATCCGTGTGCCCCAGGTGCGGCCGATCGGTGGCGAGACGGGTCAGCGCCCGCACGGCCTGCCCTGGCCGCTCCCGCACCAGGTGGAACGACGCGACCCTGGTGCCCGGCATCGCCGGACATGCTCGCAGGGGCCCCGGTGATCGAGGCAACCGGACTGGCCGTGGCCCTCACGGTGGTGGCCGGCTATCTGCTGGGCTCGGTGCCGGTGGCCGTGCTGGTGGCCCGGGCACGGGGCGTGGACATCCGGGCGGTGGGGGATCGCAACCCCGGCTACTGGAACGCGAAGGACCTGCTGGGGCGGCGGGCCGCCGTCCCGGTCTTCGTGGGCGACGTCGCCAAGGGCGCGCTCGCCGCGCTCGTCGGCCTCCTGCTGGGCGAGCCGTGGTGGGTCGGCTACGTCGGGGTGGCGGCGGCGATGGTGGGGCACGCCTGGCCCGTGTTCGCGGGGTTCCGCGGCGGACGGTCGGTGCTGACCTTCGTCGGCGGGATGCTCGTGCTGGCCCCGGTGCCGGCGCTGATCGCCGCCGCGCTGTGCGCCGTCATCACGCTCGTGACGCGACGCTTCGCCATCGGTGCTCGCGTCGCGGTCTTCGGCTTCCCCGTGATCCAGGCCCTGTTCGAGCCACGAGCGCGCGTCGCCGCCACGGGCGCGCTCATGTGCATCATCGGCCTGCGCTTCGCCATGGCGGCCTACGGCGAGCGCCACGCCGCCGCCGGTGGCACCGGTCGCGGGTAGGTGCGGCCCCGCCAGGACCGCCCCGGACGGATGGCACCCCACAGCACGCGGAGCACCGCGGCGGGATCGGCCAGGGGCGACAGCCAGTACGCCAGGTCCCTCCGCTCGTAGGCTCGGGCGGTCCCCGCCAGCGTGCCCGCCCGCAGGGCGAGCAGCAGCGAGGTCGAGGGCGTCGGCCCGCCGCAGCAGCAGCCGGGGGAGCGGGAGGGCCTGGGTCACCAGCAGCGTGAACCCGTCAACGAGCTGGGCGGCGACGGGGGTGGCGTCGGGCATGGGGAGCGATCGTCCCCAGGCGCGCCAGGCGTCGCCGGCGCTCGTGTGCATGCGGACTCGCAGGGCCGAGGTGCCGTCGAGCAGGCCGGTCCGCCATCCGTGGGCGGCGAGGCTGCGGGCCAGTGCGACGTCGTCGGTGAGGTTGCCCGCCGCGACCGTGTAACCGCCGGCGGCGAGGAGGTCGGCCCGGCGGACGGCGGTGCACTGCCCGTTGGCCAGCACCCGCCCGGGCCGGGCGGGTGGAGCCCCCGGAGGACCGAACCGGTAGACGAGCGTCGTGAGCAAGGCGGGGTGGAGCACCCGCAGCGACGCCGTCGGGCACACGAAGCGGCCGGCCACGCTGGCCATGTCGAGCCCGTCGGCCTGCACTCGATCGACGAGCGCCCGGGCCAGTCCAGGTGACGGCTCCACGTCGGCGTCGAAGCAGACGACCCAGTCTCCGCGCGCGGCGCGCAGACCCTGGTCGAGAGCCCACGGCTTGCCCACCCAACCCGGCGGGAGCGGGGCACCGGTGATGACGGTCGCCCCGAGCTCGCGGGCGAGCGTGGCGGTCCCGTCGCGGGATTCGTCGTCGACGACGATCACCTCTGTCACCGAGGGATCGGCGGCCAGCAGCTCGAGGACGGGCGCCAGGCGATCCTCCTCGTCCCGCGCCGGGATGACGACGGAGATGGTTGCGTCGTCATCGATATCGGTTGGCGGCGCCGGACCGACCGTGAGTGGCTCGCCACGCCGCGCCGCCCGGGCCAGGCGGACGACCACGGCGACCGCAGCCGCCAGCCTCGCCGCCAGCCACAGGCGCCGGATCACCAGCCGTCCTCGCGCACGAGGTCGGCGACGATGCGGGCGCTCATGGCCACCAGCGGCAGCCCACCTCCCGGATGGCTGGACCCCCCGACCAGGTACAGGCCGCGGTGGCGTCCCCGGTTGCCGGGGCGCAGGAAGGCCGCTCGCCGCCCGTTCGAGGACGTGCCGTAGATGGCCCCGCCCGGGCTGCGGTACCGGTCGGCCAGGTCGGCCGGCGCGAGGCACTCGGTGAAGAGGAGCCGGGGGCGCAGGTCGGTGCCCCTTGCTGCCAGCCGCTCCAGGACGAGGTCGCGATAGGCCGCCCGGTCGATCCGCCGCCCGTGCGGAGCGTTGACGAGCAGGAACCAGTTCTCGTGGCCCGCTGGCGCCTGGCTGGCATCGGTTACCGAGGAGACGCAGGTGTAGATGGTCGGCTCGTCTGCGAACGCACCCTCAGCGAGCTGACGGAGCTCGGACGCCCCGTCGTCGGAGAACCAGACGGTGTGGTGCTGCAGGCCGGGCGTCGTCCCGCGGACACCGGCCAGGATCACGAAGCCGGACAGCGAGCGCCCCGCCCTCGCGGCGCGGCGGAGCGCGCGGGGCTCCGGCAGGAGGTCGCCGTAGAGGTGCTCGGCGTCGACGTTGGCGACCACGATGTCGGCGCGGTGCCGCTCGCCGGTGGCCGTGCGCACACTGCGCACCGCGCCTCCGGCCAGCTCGATCGCGCCGACCTCGGCCCCGGCGGCGATGTCCACCCCGCGGTCGATGGCGGCGGCGACGAGAGCGTCCCGCAACGCACCCAGGCCACCGGGCGGGTACCAGACCCCCTCCCGGGCCTCGATGGACGGGATGCAGGCCAGCGTGGCCGGCGCGCGCCGGGGGGACGAGCCGGAGTAGGTGGCGTAGCGCCCGGCCCACTGCACCAGGCGGGGATCGGTGAAGGCGGCCCGCGCCGCCGCATCCAGCGTGCGCAGCGGATCGACCGCCCGCAGGTCCCGCGGCGAGCGCATGCGCTTCAGGAGCGCCGGGCCGCCGGTCATCGGCCCGGCCAGGAACGTGCGCCGGCCGACCTCCCACACGCGGGCGCCGCGCGCTTCGAAGCGCCGGTAGGCCTCACCGGCGCCCGGACTGAACCGCTCGATGGCGGCCGCCGTCGCTTCGGGACCGTCGAGCGTGTCGAAGCCCGATCCGTCGGGCCACCGGTGGCGGAGCTGCGGGTCCAGCCGGCGCAGCGGCACCGCGTCGGCCAGGCTGGTGCCGGCGACCCGGAACAGCTCGTCGAAGACCGACGGCAGCGTGAGCAGCGACGGTCCGGCATCGAAGCGGAAGCCCTCCCGCTCCACGACGGCCAGCTTCCCGCCGAGCTCGGCTCGGCGTTCGAGGATCGTCACGCCGTGGCCGGCCGCCCGCAGGCGGATGGCGGCGGCCAGACCGCCCACCCCTCCCCCGACGATGACGACCTCAGCCACGGGCCCAGACCCGCCGCGCCGCCAGCACGGCGAGCGGGAGCATGGCCGCGCCGCCGGCCGCGGCCACCACGCGGTCCCGGAAGAACAGCGCGAAGCCGAGCGTCTCCATGACCGCCATCCAGCCGTACACGCCGACCAGGGCACGGTCGGCATCGCCCGGCGCCGGGGGAACGAGTCGCTCCAACGCCGCCATCAAGGCCGCACCCGTGAGCAGCCATCCCGCCTGGTTGCTGAAAGGGATCCCGCGGTACCGGCCCTTGCGGCCCCACTCCCAGTAGCCCTCACCGACCATCTGGGGGTCGAGGAACAGGTCCCAGGCGGCGAGCGCCGCGCCCCCGGCGAACATGCGGGCCGGCGCGGTGGACCGCTGACCCGAGCGCGGCGTGCGCCGACTTCACGGGCCGGCAGCGCCATGGCGTGCCAGGCCAGGGGGACCAGCAGGGGTACCCCGGCCACCGTGGGCCGCAGCACACCGGTGTAGCGGTAGCGCCCGAACGGGAGCCCGGTCGTCGTGCCGATCCTCTCGATCAGCGTTGTTGCAGTAGCAACCGTTGCGAATGCAGCGAGCGCACGCTCGGTTCCCCAACGCCGCTGCCGCGGCGACACCAGTGGTGGCGGCCAGCCCGCCGACGACGACCGAGGCCGCCAGCGCCCGTCGCCCTCTCGGCAGGAGCGGCGTGATCACCATGGCGGCGCCGGCCACCGCGAACGCGGCCTGCTCGACGACTCTTCGCCTCACGACGCGCGGCGCAGGTGCCTCGCCACCAGGGCCGCCTTCTGCCAGGTCGGCACCCGGGCGCGCTGCGTGAACACGTCGTACCCCTGCTCCTCGATCACGTCGAGGATGCGGCTGTACAGCACCCGTGCCGTGCGGACGCACCGCGCCGACTGCGGCGGGAGCATCCCGATGCCGATGTCTGCGGAGACGTAGAGGCGACGGCAGCGGCCGATCTCGAAGCGCATCAGCGCGGTCCACTCCGGCGTGACCTGCCGCCGGCTCGGATCGGCGTCGTAGCGGCGCAGGTCCTCCTGGGGTAGGTAGACGCGCCCGCGATCCAGGTCCTCGGACACGTCCCGGAGGAAGTTGGTGAGCTGGAAGGCGTCCCCCAGGTCACGGGCGTGCGGGGCGGCGGCCGGGTCCAGCGGCTCGAGGATGGGCAGCATCATCTCGCCGATGACGGCGGCCGAGCCGTCCATGTAGACGCGCAGGTCCTTCCAGGACTCGTAGCGCGTGACCGTGAGGTCCATGGTCATGGAGCGGAGGAAGCGGCGGAAGCAGTCGGGATCGATGTCGAAGGCCCGCACCGTGTGCACCACCGCCTTCAACACCGGATCGTCGCTTCGCCCCCGCTCGAGATCGGCGAAGAACCGCTGGCCGAAGTCCGCCAGCGCGCGCTCGGTCTCCTCGGGTCCCGTCGACCCGTTGGCTCGCGGCTCGTCCACGATGTCGTCGGCGTACCGGCAGAACGCGTAGAGCGCGTGGACGTGGTGGCGCTTCACCTTCGGCAGGAGCATGGTCGACCAGTAGTAGGTCGTCCCATGGCGCCGGTTGAGCTGCCGGCAGCGCTCGTACGACTCGTCGAGCGTGACGACGGGCGAGCGCTGCCGCGTCATCGGCCGGACCGGCCCGTCCCGCCCGACCGGCCGTCGGCGGCCAGCTCGTCGACCCGGTCGGCGGCGAGCCGCCCGGAGATCAGCACCATCGGCACCCCGACCCCGGGCACGGTGCCGGACCCGGTGAACACGAGGCCGGGGACGCGGCGGTCGACGTTGGCCGGCCGGAACGGCCCCGTCTGCCGGAAGGTGTGGGCGAGCGAGAACGGTGTGCCCCGCTCCATCCCGGCCGCCTCCCAGTCGAGCGGGTCATAGAAGCGCTCCAGCTCGACATCGACGGGATAGCCCAACGCCGCCACCCGTTCGACCAGCGCGGCCTGGACCCGATCCCGCTCCCGCGCCCAGTCCACCCGGCCGTCCAGGTTGGGCACCGGTTCCAGCACGTACAGGCACGACGAACCCGCCGGGGCCAGCGCCGCGTCGTCGCGGCTGGGCACGGTCACCAGGATCGAGGGGTCCGGCATGAGCGTCCCGTCCTCGATGACGGCCCGGAAGGCGCCGTTCCAGTCGGCCCCGAAGTGGAGGTTGTGGTGCTCGCTGCCCGCCGGTGGGTCGCCGCGCACGCCCGCCACCCACAGCACGCAGCTCGGTGAGTACGTGCCACGGCGGGCCGCCCGCGGGGCCTCGACCCCGCCGAGGAGCTGGCGGTAGGCCACCGGCAGGTCGGCGTTGCAGACGACGGCATCGGCGGCCAGGCGTTCCCGGTCCTCGCCCTCCACGAGTTCGACGCCCGGTCACGGCGCCGCTGCCCGCCCGCAGGATCCGGCCCACCGGCGCGCCGTAGCGGATCCTGGCCCCGGCCTTCTCGACCGCGCCGGCCAGGCCCTCGGCCAAGCGGTGCATCCCGCCCTCCGGCGCGTACACCCCCTCGACCGCGTCCATGTAGGTGATCACCGCGTAGAGCGCCAGCGCCTCGTAGGGAGCCAGCCCCGCGTACATCGACTGGAAGGAGAAGATCCGGCGCAGGCGCTCGTCGCGGAAGTAGGAGCGCACCACGCGGTCGAGGCGGCGGAACCCGCCCATGCGCACCAGGCGCAGCGCGGGCGCCAGCGGCCGGGCCAGGTCGAGCGGCGAGTCGAAGTTGGTGTCGATGAAGTGGGGCATCTCCAGCTCGTACAGCTCGGTCAGCCATTGGCAGAAGCGCTCGAAGCCGGCGGCGTCATCTGGCCCCGAGAACGCCTCGATCTCCGCGGCCATGCGACCCCGGTCGTGCCACAACCGCAGCTCGCTGCCGTCGGCGTAGACGGCCCGGTACATCGGGTCGACGGGGCGGATGGTCACGAAGTCGGCCATGTCGGCCCCGGCAGCGGCGAAGGTGTCCTCGAGCAGGCCGGGCATCGTGAGCACCGTCGGGCCGTTGTCGAGCACGTAGCCCTGCCCGGTCACCACGCCGGCCCGACCCCCCGGCTGCGGCGACCGTTCGACGACCGTGACCTCGTGGCCCCGGCCCACGAGGTGAGCGGCCGCGGCCAGCCCACCGAGGCCGGCCCCGACGACCACCACCTTCATCGGTTCGCTCCGGTTGTCGCCCCTCCCACGGAGTCCGCGATCACTGCTCCCGCCAGGCCACGTAGTGGGCCAGCTCCTCCAGCGCCTTGCGGGCGTCGTCGGTGATGTCGGCGCCGTCGAGTGCCCGCAGCGCCTCCTCGGCCAGCTCGTCGATCTGGGTCTCCACCTCGGCCAGCGCCCCCGTCTCGACGAGCACGGATTGGATCGACGCGACGTCCTCGGGGCACAGCTCGGACCGGCCCACGAGCGCCAGCACCTCGCCCTGCGCGGCCGTGGCCCGGCCGGTGGCGATGGCCATCATCGGTGTCGGCTTGCCCTCGCGCAGGTCGTCCCCGACCGGCTTGCCCGTGCGCGCGGTCTCCCCGAAGGCGCCGAGGATGTCGTCGCGCAGCTGGAAGGCGTCGCCCAGCGGCAGCCCGTAGGCGGACAGGCTGGGCAGCAGCTCGCCGGCCCGCTCGGGCGCGGCCAGCACGGCGCCGAGGTGCAGCGGCCGCTCGACCGTGTACTTGCCGCTCTTGTAGCGGGCGATGCGCAGCGCCGTGACCCGGCTGCGCTCGCCTCGCGCTGTGCCCAGGATGTCGAGGTACTGGCCGACGTTGAGCTCGATGCGCAGCTCGGACCAGATCTCCCAGGCCTGGAGCGACGCGCCGTGCAACAGTTGATCGGCGTACACGAAGGCCAGGTCGCCGACGAGGATGGCGACCCCCTCGCCGAAGCGCCGGGCCTCGCCCATCCAGGCCTCGTCCTGGTGCCGGTCGGCGAAGCTCAGGTGGGTCGTGCGGGAGCCGCGTCGCGTGGCCGAGCCGTCCATGACGTCGTCGTGGAACAGCGCGAAGGCGTGCAGCAGCTCGAAGGCCGCGCCGGCGTCGATGGAGCGGGTGTCGTCGGGCTCGCCGCCGGCGCCCACGAAGCCCCAGTGGCAGAAGGCCGGCCGCAGCCGCTTTCCCCCGGACGCCAGCAACCCGCCCAGCGCGGCGAGGGGAGCGGCCAGGTCAGGGTCCAGCGCCGCCCAGCGGGCCTGCTCGGCCTCGATGAGGTTCCGCAGCCGGCCCTCGACCCGGTCGGCGACCTCCAGCAACGACGGCGGCGCGGCGGGCACGGCGCCAGGGTAGGCGACCGTGGGCGGCGGGCTCCGACCGGAGCTGTGCCTGCTGCGCTCGTGCCGGAGCCGTCTCGGGACGCGACGACGGGAGCGCCCTGTGGACGCTCCCGTCGCACGACTGGATGGGACCGATCTCGTCACGTCGGGCGGTCACCTATGGGTGACGGCCCACCCGGGTGGGACCAAGCTCCGGGAACGGGATCGATGGTGGCTGGCGTGGACTCGCCAGGTGGTCCAGCAGCCGCCGCTAGCGGCCAACCACCTCCGGGGTCCCCAAACATTCACCGTTCAAGATTGGACCACCTCCTTCCTCCGGTGACGCGCACGATAGCGCGCGCTCCCGGCCGAGCCAACGGACTTCGCGGCCGGGCGGCGCATCCGCCTCAGGCGCCCTCGTCCAGCTCGGCGACGACCTGCTCGATCTCGGTCCGGGCGGCGTCGATGCGGCCCCGGCAGACGCGGATCAGCTCCGCCGCCCGCCGCACCTGGTCGGCCAGACGGTCGATGTCGACCGTGTCGCCCTCGAGCTCGCCCAGGATCTCCTCCAGCTCGGCGAGTGCTGCGCTGTAGCCGAGCTGGCCCTCGATGGGCTCGTCGGCGGGTCCGGCGGATCCGTGCGGTCGGTTTGGCCGTCATGGTCCCTGCACCTCCTCCACGCGGCTGTGGACCTCGCCGTCCACGAGGGTCGTGACCACGGCATCGCCGGGCGCCAGCTCGGCGGCGCTGCGCACCGATCGCCCGTCGGACGTGCGCGTGATGCTCCAGCCCCGGGCCAGCGTCCGGGCGGGATCGAGCGCCCGCACCCTGGCCTCGACGGCGGCGAGGTCCCGGGCCGCCTGCCGGTTGAGCGCGGGGGCGCGGCGCGCCAGGCGCTCGCCGTCGGCGCTCAAGGCCGCGGACTGCTGGGCCAGCACCCGCGCCGAGGCGGCGACGGTGCGGCGGGCGTCGTGGGTGACCAGCGCGCGCGACGCCGACGCCGCCAGGCGCGACTGGCGGGTGAGCGATTGCGCGGCGCGGCGCAGCTCGGCTTCCCCGGCGTCGACCGATCGCCGCGTGTCCCGGGCGGCCCGGCGGGCCTGCGCGGCCAGGGCCCGATCGGCGGACGCCAGGCGGATCGTCGCCGCGTCCCCGACGGCTCCTTGCAGGCGGGTGAGCTCGTCCCGGAACCTCCGGACCCGCGCGATGAGCTCTCCCGCGCAGGCCGTCGGTGTCTTGAGGGCCAGGTGGGCGACGTCGTCGGCCACGCTGCGGTCCACCTCGTGCCCGAGGCCCGTCAGCACCGGGTGCGGGCAGGTGGCGATGGCCCGGGCCACGACCTCGGCGTCGAACGTGGCCAGGTCCGACCGGGCACCACCCCCGCGCACCACCAGGACCACGTCCAGCTCGCGCCGGCCGAGCGTGCGGATGGCCGCGGCCACCATCTCCGGCGCCCACTCGCCCTGGACGCGGGCGTCGCAGGCCACGATCCGGAAGCCGAACCCGCTCGCCTCCAGCTCGTGGGTGACGTCGTGCCACGCCGCGCTGCCGACGCTCGTGACCAGCCCGACTGCGAGCGGCAGCACCGGCGCGGCCAGCCGAGCCTGGGCGTCGTACAGCCCGGCGGCGACGAGCCGGCGGATCAGCTCGTCGCGCTGGAGGGCCAGCTCCCCCAGCGTGTACCGGGGGTCGATCCCGCTCATCTTCAGGCCCAGCCGGCCGCTGGGGGCGAAGAAGTCCAGGTAGCCGTGGAGCCGGACCTTCATGCCGTCGGCCAGGCGCAGCCGGTGGCGCTGCAGCAGCGGGCGGAGCTTGAACCGGACGTTGGCGAAGAGGCTGACCGAGATGGTGGCGCGGACGCCCTCGTCGTCATCGGTCAAGGAGAAGTAGAGGTGGCCGTTGCGCTCGCTGACGCCCTGGATCTCGCCCCGCACCCAGACGCCCTCGTAGAAGCCGCGGCGCAGCGAGCCGTTGATCGCCTCCGCCAGCTCGGCGACCGTGAAGGTCGGGAGGCCGCCGTCGTCGACGTCCTCGAAGCCGAGGTCGAAGCTGGGCTGGCTCACGAGCGCTCCGGGCGGCAGTGGGTGAGGACGGGCACGGTCCGGCAATATTGCCCGTCGTGAGCACTCGTGTGGCGCCCGGCGTGGTGGAGATCGACACGTACCTCGGCGGATGGGACCAGGTCACGGCCGGCTACCTGGTGGAAGGGCCTGAGCCGTGCCTGGTCGAGACGGGGAGCCAGAGCTCGCTGGACACCGTCCTGCGGGAGCTCGACGCCCTCGGGGTGGCGGCCTCCGATCTGGCCAGCGTCGTCGTCACCCACATCCACCTGGACCATGCCGGCGCCGTGGGTGACGTCGCGGCCGCCTTCCCCAAAGCGACCGTCTACGTGCACGAGAAGGGCGCCCGCCACCTGGTGGATCCCGACCGGCTGGTGCGCTCGGCGGCCATGGTCTACGGCGACCTCCTCGACAGCCTCTACGGGCGCCTGACCCCGACCCCGGCCGATCGGGTCCGCGTGCTCGGTGACGGGGAGGAGATCAGGGTGGGGCCGTCGCGGACGCTGACCAGCGTGGACTCGCCCGGGCACGCCAAGCACCACCTCGCGCTCCACGACAGCGACAGCGGCCTGCTCTTCGTGGGCGACGCCGTCGGCGTGCGCCTGCCGAAGGTGGGGGTGCTGCGGCCGGCCACCCCGCCGCCCGACTTCGACCTCGACCTGGCCCTGCGCTCCCTGAACCGCTTCGCCGACCGCCGGCCGGCGGGGCTGGCCCTGGCCCACTACGGCGTGACGCCGGGCGACCCGCTCGACATGCTGGCCGAGGCGCAGGAGACGCTGCGGGGCTGGGCGTCCGTGGCGGAGACGGCTTTCCGGGCGGGCGAGGACATCGCGGCCGCGCTCGAGGCCGCGTTCGCCCACGAGCTGGACGCCGTCGATCCCGACGCCCGCGAGATCGCCGAGACGCTGAACGGCGTGCACTCCAACGCTGCCGGCTTCCAGCGCTGGCTGGAGCAGCGGGCCGACAGCGCGGCCGCACCCGCGAGCGCCCCGCCCGCGGACCGCAGCCACAGCCATCCCCACCCGCACCCTCATCCCCACCCGCCGGAGACCACCCAGCCCGAGGCCTAGGCGCCGAGGTCGTCCGGGTAGCCGAGCGCCAGGACGTCGGCGTCGGCACCCTCGGGTGCGAGCACGGCGTCGATCTCCAGGCCTCGCTGCCGGCGCAGCTCGTCGAGCTGGACGAGCGGCTTCTCCAGCATCCGTCGCCGCGGGCCGCCGAGGTGGTCCAGCTCGCGGTGCACGGCGTCGAACTTGCGCTGCACGCTCTCCAGCGAGTCGCGGTACTTCTCCCACTGCTGCCCGAAGCGGCCGAGGAGGGTGAGGATCTCGTCCGACGTCTGCTCGATGACGAAGTTGTCGAACGCCTGGCGGATGACGCCCAGGAAGGCGAACAGCGTGAGCGGTGAGCACAGCACGACCTTCTGGCCCAGGGCCAGCTCGACGAGCTCCGGATCGTGCTCGTGGATGAACCCGGCGATGGCCTCGTTCGGAAGGAAGAGCAGGACGTAGTCGACCGCTGGCCGCTCGCCCACGGTCGGGTAGTCCCGCTGGGCCAGCTCCCGAACTCGGGCCCTGACGTCGCGCAGGAACGCCTCCCGGTGGGCCTGGCGCTCGGCGTCCGTCCCCGCCTCGAGGTGGCGCAGGTAGGCGTTGAGCGGGAACTTGACGTCCATGTAGAGCGCGTGGCCCTTGGGGAGCGTGAACGTGTAGTCGGGCAGGGAGCGCGTGCCCTCCACCGCGGTCTGCTTCTCGTAGTTGACGTGCTCGATGAAGCCGGCCAGCCGCAACACGTCCTCGGCCATGCGCTCGCCCCACTGGCCACGGGCCTTCGGGTTGGCCAGCGCCTCCCGCAGGCTCTGGGTGCTGGAGGACAGCGCCTGGGTGACCTCGGCCTGGGTGCGCAGCGACTCGTCCACCTTCCCGAACTGCTCGGCGTTGCGCTCGCCCAACTGGCCCACCAGCCGTCCCAACCGGTCCATCTGGCTGCGCAGCTCGGCCTGCACCTGGTCCAGCCGGGTGTCGATGACGTCCTTCTTGGCCGTCAGCTCGCGCTGGCTGGCATCGAGCTGCGCGCCGAGCTGCTCCCGCTGCAGCACCCCGGCCTGCTCCAGGAGCTGGCGATGGTGGGCCGTCACCTGGTCCAGCTGCTCCCGCTGGAGGACGGCGGCCTGCTGCAACGCGGCGTTGATGGCGTCGGTCCCGCTCCTGCGCCATCTGCTCCGCAGTGGGCCCCGGGGCCGGACCAGCTCCCACCGCCGGCCGCCGCAGCAGGGCGGCCGCGGCCAGCACGGCCAGGCCTGCGCCCAGACCGAAGGCCAGGAGCCCGACGGCGACGGTGGTGATCGACATGGCCGCCATGTTCGCGAGGAGGTGCTACACAGAGCGCGGATGCCCGGGTCTCCGAGGGCGCGGAGCCGGTTCTGGACCATCTCGTCGGGTCCAGCGATCGTGCTGGTCAGCGCGCTCGGAGCGCTGGCGAACTGCGGGCGGGAACCGGCCCGGAACGCCCGCGCCGCGCGGGTCGACCCGGCTGCCCCGGTGGCGGAGGAGTGCCCGGACGAGACGATCCCCGCGGGCATGGCCCGGCTGCCCGTGACCGCCGCGGACGGCGCCCCGATCGGGGCCGCGGTCGTGGGCGAGGGCGACACGGCCGTCGTCCTCGTCCACGGGGCCGGCCAGGACCTGTGCGACTGGATGGACGTCGTACCGGCCCTGACCGACCTCGGCGTCACCGTGGCCGCCTACGACCTGCGGGGCCGGGGGTCGAGCGGCGGATCCCGCAACGAGGTCTCGCGGCTGCCCGACGACCTCGATGCCGTCGTGACCGCGCTCCGCGAGCGCGGGGCCGGGCGGGTCGTGCTCGTGGGTTCGTCGCTCGGGGCCGCCACGTCACTGGTCAGCGCGGGGTCCATCGATCCGCCGGTGGACGCCGTGGTCGCCGTCTCCCCACCGCTCGCCCTGGGAGGCACGAACGTGGCCGCCGAGGCCCGGCGCTACGGAGGCCCGGTGGTGCTGGTGGCGGCCGAGGACGACGGGGCGTACGCCCGGAACGTGGAAGAGCTCGCCTCGGTCCTGCCCGACGTGGTCGCAACGACCGTGTTGGACGGCTCGGAGCACGGCATGCGTCTCATCAAGAGCCGGTTGGACGAGGTCTCGGCGGCGGTGGAACAGGCCGTCGAGGCCGCGGAGGCCGGGCAGGCCCAGCGATAGGCTGCGCGCCGGGCGGAGAGGAGATCGGACCACTGACCTCACGTGCCCCTTCCGCTCGCCGCCGGGGACCAGTTCGCGCGGCCGTCGTTCATCGGCGTCGTCGTCGTGCTGCTCCTGGCCGCGTGCGGGCCGCCGGTGCCGGACCGGCTGAACGTCGGCTACGGCGACGCCCGGCAGCTCGTCGTGGTCACGGCGCCGGCCTGGGGGTCCACGTCGGGGAGCCTGACCACCTACGAGCGGGACGGAAAGGGCTGGCGCCTCGTCCACGGACCGTTCCCGGCCCGCATCGGCCGGAGCGGCTTCCGGGTCGACCGCCGGGAGGGTGACGGCACGACACCCGCAGGGTCGTTCCCGATCACGGCCGTGATGGGACGCCAGCCCGACCCCGGGACCCGCTTCCGCTACCGCCAGATCGTCCCCGGTGACTGCTGGATCAGCGACAGCTCCTCGCCGTCGTACAACCAGCTCGTGCGGGCGACCCCCTGCACCCGACCCAACGAGGACCTGTACGCCATCGGCGTCGGGCCCTACCGGTACCTGGCCACGGTCGGCTACAACACCGATCCCGTCGTGCCGGGCCTTGGCAGCGCCATCTTCCTGCACCGCCACCAGTACACGGCCTCGGGCGCCACCGCGGCCACCAGCGGCTGCATCTCCCTGGCGGAGCCCGAGCTGCTGTCCGTCCTGCGATGGCTGGACCCCGCCGCGAAACCACGGATCGTGATGGGGCCCGACGCCTGGCTCATCCACCCCTGAGCAGCTCCAACGTCTGCCTCGGTCGAACCGCCCGTGTTCACGCGGCCCGCCGAGCCCGCCGCGTCAGGCAGCGAGGCCGCTCGAGTGACCGTCAGTGGCTCAGAACACTGCCGTGAGTGGGGGAGGAGCGCACGTCTTGGCACGAGCGCGCCAGAGCGGACCACGGCTGGGGACTCTGTGCCACGCGCGTGAATACCATCGGCTGACCCGGCAATGAGGAGGGGAAGCGGGATGAAGAAGCGATCTGCGATCCTGGCGGTCGCGCTCGCCCTCGGGTTCGCCGTCGGACCGGCGGGCGTGAGCGAAGCGGCGATTCCGCCCGCGAAGGAAATCGCCATCTGTCAGACCTGTTCGGCGGCGTCTTCGGTTCTCCGAACAGCGAGCCGTTCGCGCCGTGCCAGTGGGATATGGCGGTGATGAACGCTGGTACCGCCAGCTACGCGAGGGCGACCGGCCAGGGCGTGAGCGTCGGCGTCATCGACAGCGGCGTGCAGACGAACCATCCGGACATCGCGCCCAATCTGAACCTGGCGCTGTCGTGCTCGTTCATCACCACCGGCACTCCGACGGCGGCCCCGTCCGAGATAGCGAACGGTGACTGCACCAATAAGGCGGCAGTGGAGGACCTCGCGGGCCACGGCACGCATGTGGCCTCGACCATCGCTGCGCCGGTCAACGGCATCGGCATCGCGGGCGTTGCTCCGGGGGCGACGATCGTCGCCCTGAAGGCTTGCACGATGGGCGGGTTCTGCTTCGTCGACGCAGTCGACCGCGGCCCTGCGCTACGCCGGCGACCAGCGTCTCGACGTGGTCAACCTGAGCCTGTTCGCCGATCCCTTCCTCTTCTACTGCAAGAGCGACGCGGAGCAGCGGGCCTGTTGAAGCAACTGGAGTCAGCGGCCCGCAACGCGCAGCAGCGGGGCGTGGTGATCGTGGCCTCCGCCGGCAATGAGACGGCCGACCTGCAGCACCCGCTCGATCGACGATGTCAGCCCGGACTGGCCGCCCGGCGCCGCGGTCACGCGCGAGGTCAGAAACAACTGCCGGGTCGCTCCGGCCGAGCTGCCCGAAGCCCTGACGGTCTCCGCCACCGGGCCCGTCGGGTACCCCGGGTACGACCTGATCATCGCTGACTACTCGAGCGTGGGCATGTCCCGGGTGGACGTGACGGCTCCTGGCGGTGACCACTTCCGGCGACCGGCACCGTGCAGGACGCCGTGCTCGCCGCGTTGCCCGTCGGCTCGGACATTTGGAACGGCTTCGATCCGCTCAACGCGGCGTTCCCTGGCATCACCACCACCGTGAACGGCTTCGGCTACGGGTACCTCAACGGCACCTCCATGTCGTCGCCTCACGCCGCCGGCTGGCCGCCCTCGTGAGCCAGCTCCACCCGAACTGGAGCCCCGGCGCGGTCAAGTCCGCCGTCGAGCGCACGACCCAGGCGATGTCCTGCCCGCCCAACTGGCAGCCGTTGGGACCGAACGACGAGCGGGAGAGGTGCTACGGCAACGGTGGGCGCACGTCGTTCTTCGGCACCGGCATGGTCGACGCGCTGGCGGCGTCGCAGGTCTGACCGAAACTTGCCCGGGGCCCGGCGGCGACGTCTCGCCGCCGGGTCCCAGCTCGTTGCGTGCTCGCTGATGTCCGCCGGAGCACGGCGTTGCCGGATGATCGCTGGATCTTCGTTTGGAGCCGCTTGTTCTCGTTCTCGTCCCGACGGACGCAGGCAAGCGGCGAAGCCGTGACGCCGGTGCGGGGTTGGGACCGGCACCCATCGCCGGAATCCCGGCTACGTCTTCTCCCTCCTGGCCCGCCAGCGTCAGCTGCGTCCTCGCCGACAAGCGACCCCGGAAACCAGGGCGGCAGGCGGTGTCAGGCCGGGATCGCCGCGTCTCCCGCGTTCGTGAAGAACGCCAGCTCGCTCTGACGCGCGTACACCCCGCCGGCGGCGACGAGCTCGTCGTGGGTGCCGCGCTCGACGATGCGGCCCTCGTCGATGACGCAGATGAGGTCTGCGCTGCGGATGGTCGACAAGCGGTGGGCGATGACGATGGCCGTCCGGTCCGTGAGCGCGGCGTCGAGCGCCGCTTGCACGGCGGCCTCGTTCTCGTTGTCCAGGCTGCTCGTGGCCTCGTCCAGGATGATGATGGCGGGGTCCTTCAGGAGCAGGCGGGCGATGGCGAGGCGCTGCTTCTCGCCGCCCGACAGCCGGTAGCCGCGCTCGCCCACGACGGTGTCGTACCCGTCGGGCAGGGCGGCGATGGTGCCGTAGATCTGCGCCGCCCGGCAGGCGGCGTCCAGCTCCGCGTCCGTGGATCCGGGCCGGGCATAGCGGAGGTTGTCGCCGATGGTCTCGTGGAAGAGGTGCGGGTCCTGACTGACCACGCCGATGGCGGCGCGGAGGGACTCGCCGGTCAGGTCGCGGACATCGTGGCCGTCCACGCGCACCGCGCCTCCCGTCACGTCGTACAGGCGCGGGATCAGCGCGGCCAGGGTGGACTTGCCGGCGCCCGATGGCCCGACGATGGCCACCAGCTGGCCGGCCTCCACGACCAGGTCGACGTCCTGCAGCACCAGCCGGTCCGAGTCCTGTCCCTCGGCGCCGGGCAGGGTGAGCGAGGCGATGGTGACGTCGTCGGCCGAGGGATAGCGGAACGACACGTGGTCGAACTCGATGCGCCCGGTCGGCGTAGGCAGATCGATCGCCGACGGCTTGTCGACGATGGCCACGGGGGCGTCGAGGACCTCGAAGACCCGCTCGAAGCTGACGAGCGAGCTCATGATGTCGACGCGGGCGTTGGTCAGCCCGGTGAGCGGCTGGTAGATGCGCCCGGCGTACGAGGCCATGGCCACCAGGGTCCCCACCTGGATCGTGCCGCTGATGACCTGCTGACCCCCGACGCCGTAGATCATGGCCGCGCCGACGGCGGCGACGATCCCGAGGGCGACGAAGAACACCCGGCCGTACATGGCCGAGCGGATGCCGTTGTCGCGGACCTTCGAGGCTCGCTGGGCGAACTCCCGGTGCTCCTCGTCAGCCTGACCGAACAGCTTGACGAGCGTGGCCCCGGCGACGTTGAAGCGCTCGGTCATCTGGGTGTTCAGGCGGGAGTTGAGGTTCATCTGCTCCCGCGCGATGTTCGCCAGCCGCCGGCCCACGCGGCGGGCCGGGAGGATGAACAGGGGTAGCACGACGAGCGTCAGGATCGTCAGCCTCCACTCGAGCAGGAGCATCGTCGTCAGGGTGGTGACCAGCACGATCACGTTCGACACCACGGAGCCCAACGTCGAGGTCGCAGCTGTCTGCGCGCCCACGACGTCGTTGTTGAGCCGGCTTATGAGCGCTCCGGTCTGCGTCCTGGTGAAGAAGGCCACCGGCATCTGCTGGACCTTGTCGAACAGAGCGACGCGCAGCTCGTAGATCAACCCCTCGCCGATGCGGGCCGAGTACCAGCGCTGCACGATGGCCAGTGCCGCATCGGCCAGGGCGACCACGACGGTCAGCCCGCCGAGCACCCAGATCTGCCGGCGGTCACCGGACGGGATGGCGACGTCGATGATCCGCCGGAAGATCAGGGGCGGGACGAGCCCCACGAGGGCGGAGGCCACGATGGCCGCGAGGAACCCGGCGATGCTCCGCCGGAACGGTTGGGCGAACCCCCAGGCACGGCCGAGGACACGCCGGTCGATGTCGGTGTCCTTCAGCGCCTCTTCGTCCTCGCGAGGCCGCAAGCTGTGGGGAGCCATCCGCATCTGACTCGGAGGTTACGGCCGTCGCCGAGGCGTCCCACCGGGCGAGGTGCCCCGGTCGGGATCGCCGACCCGGCCGTAGCATCGACCCGTGCGTCGTGCAGTGATCAGCGTCCTGGCCGTCCTCGGCCTGGCCGCGGCGTCCTGCGCCGACTCGGACCGCCCGTCCCTGTCCCTACGACCCCCGAGCTCGGACGCCGCCACCACGTCGACGACGACCAGCGATGCTCCCTCGACCACCGCGCTCGCCACGACCACCACGATGGCGACGACCACGACGGTCGCCGGCACCCCCGAGCCCACGATCGCCTGGGAAGGCTGCGGTGAGGGCCTGGAGTGCGGCACCCTGACCGTCCCCCTCGACCACGCCGATCCCACCAAGGGCACCGTCGATCTCTTCGTGCAGCGCCGGCCGGCACGCGACCAGGACCGTCGCATCGGCACGCTGGTGGTCAACCCCGGTGGTCCGGGCGTGGCCGGGACCGTGCTCGTCGAGCAGGCCAGCTTCTACTTCACGGACGAGCTGCGCGACCGCTTCGACATCGTCGGTTTTGATCCTCGGGGGACCGGCCGGTCGTCGCCGGTCGACTGCGTCGACGACCTCGATCCGTTCCTCATCTCCACCGACCCGACGCCTGACGCACCCGGGGAGCTGGAGCAGCTCGCCGCCGTCGACGCGGTGCTGGTGGCCGGTTGCTCGGCCCGCAGCGGCCCGCTGCTGCCCTACCTGTCGACGCAGGCCAACGCCCAGGACATGGACAGCCTGCGCCGGGCGCTGGGCGAGGAGCAGCTCAGCTACTTCGGTTTCAGCTACGGCAGCGAGCTGGGCGGCACGTGGGCGACCATGTTCCCCGACACGGTCCGCGCCGCGGTGCTGGACGGCGCCGCCAACCCCAACGACGGCTGGGAGGCGGACGAGACCGCCCAGGCCGCCGCCCTCGAGCGGGGCTTCCTGACGGCGATGCAGTCGTGCGCCGCCGATCCCGGATGTCCCTTCTACAGCGACGGCAACCCGGTGGCGGCCTACGAAGCGCTGGCCGCGGCGCTCGACGCCGCGCCCGTGCCCGGCCCGTCGGGCCGACCGCCGGCCGGCCCGCGCCTGCTCTTCTACGCCACCGTCGCCGCTCTTCGCGACCCGTCGCGCTGGAACGACCTCTACCGCGCCCTCGCCGACGCGCGCGACGGGGACGTCGACCGCCTCTACGCGCTGTACGACGGTTACGTCCGCCGCGCCTCCGACGGGACGTTCTCCAACGCCATCGAGGCCTTTGTCTCCATCGGCTGCCTCGACGATCCAGGTCCCTCCGACACTGCGGACTTCCCGGCGCTCGACGCCCGCATCCGTCGCGCCGCGCCGCACATGGGCGTGGGCTTCGGATACAACTACGCCTGCGCGCGGTGGCCCGCCCGCCTCGGGAGCGCGCCGCTGCGCCTGACGGCCGCGGGGGCCGGGCCGGTCCTCGTGGTCGGCACGACCGGCGACCCCATCACGCCGATCGAGACCTCCCGGGCGCTGGCCGACGACCTCGAGGAGGGCGTCCTGCTCACCGTCGACGGCTTCCGGCACACCGGCTACGGCCTCAACCAGTGCTCCACCGACGTCGTGGACCGCTACCTCGTCGACCTCACCGTTCCCGCTGAGGGCACCGTCTGCTCCTAGCGAACCGCGGCGCCCATCGCGACGTACCGGTCAGGGCACCATCGAGGAGCAGACAATGCGCACCATGACCACCGTGAACCCCGCCGGGGCAGGTTCAGCTCGCCGCGACGAGCACGGCAACCCGACCACCGGATCGGCCGAAGCCGTCGAGGCCTACGACCGCGCCATCGACCGGCTCCTGCGCTTCCACCCCGACGTCGTGGACCAGGCCGTCGCCCTCGTCGCCGACCAACCCGGTCTGCCCATGGCCCACGCACTCATGGCCTACCTGAGCCTCATGAGCACGGACACGCCCGATCTGCCGACTGCTCGCGACGCGCACGCCGCGATGGCCTTGCTGCGGACCAACGAGCGGGAGGCCATGCACACGCTCGCCGTGGGCCAGTGGCTCGACGGCGACTGGCTCGGAGCGTCACGGACGCTCGACGCCCTACTCGCGCGTTGGCCCGCCGACCTGTTGGCCTTGGCCCTCGGGCACCAGCTCGACTTCTTCCTGGGCGACGCCCGCAACCTGCGCGACCGGCCGGGCCGCAGCCTGCCCGAGCTGGATCCGAGCCACCCCCATCTCGCCTTCGTCCGGGGCATGCAGGCCTTCGGTCTCGAGGAGTCCGGCCACTACGACCTGTCGGAGAGGGCCGGGCTGGAGGCGGTGGCTGCCAACCCGGACGACGTGTGGGCGATCCACGCCGTCGTGCACACCTATGAGATGCAGGGACGGGTCGACGAGGGCCTGCGGTTCCTGCTCACCCGGACCGGGGACTGGGGCTCGGGCAACCTCTTCACCGTCCACAACTGGTGGCACCTCGCCCTGTACCACCTGGAGGCCGGCGCGACCGGCGAGGCCCTGGTCATCTACGACACCCAGATCCACAACGCGAGGTCCGCAGGGGTGCCCATCGAGATGCTCGACGCCAGTGCCCTGCTCTGGCGCCTGAACCTCGACGGCCACGACGTCGGCGACCGCTGGGCCGTGCTCGCCGACGCGTGGGCGTCCCGGCTGGAGGGCGAGCGGTGGTACGCGTTCAACGACCTGCACGGCGTGATAGCGCTGGTCGGCGCAGGACGGGTGGCAGACGCCCGCCGTGCCATCGATCGCCTCGAGACCTACGTCCGCGTGCCCGGTCCCGGCACCAACATCGCCATGACGGCCGAGATCGGTCTGCCCGCCTGCCGGGCGGTCCTCGCCTGGAGCGAGGGCCGTCACGACGACGTGGTCCGGGAGCTGGAGCCCATCCGCCTGGTCCTCAACCGCTTCGGCGGCTCGCACGCGCAACGCGACGCACTGCAACGGACGCTGCTGGACTCCGCGCTCCGGTCGGGTCAGATGTCGCTGGCGCGGACGTTGATCGCGGAGCGTCTCAGCCTGCGGGAGTCCAGTGTCTACGGCTGGATCCAGCGGGCCCGGTGGCTACGGGCCATGGACGACGAGGCGGCCGCAGCCCGCGCCGAGTCCACCGCCCGCACACACCAGGCGCGCTTCTCATCCGCCACGGCGACGGCGACCAGCTGAGCGGCGAGGCGGGCGTCAGGCCTCGGGCGCACCCGCCTCGTCCGGGGTGCTCGCGGAACGGACGAGGATCAGCGAACCCACGCCGGCGGCGAGGACGGACGCGACGAGGATGCCGACCTTGGCCTCGTTCTGCAGTGCGGGGTCCGTGAAGGCCAGGCTGGTGATGAAGATCGACACGGTGAAGCCGATGCCGGCCAGCGCGGCGACGCCCACGATGCCCCGCCACGTCGCACCCGCGGGCAACACGCCGAGGCCCAGCCGCGCGCCGAGCCACGTGAACACCGTGACGCCCACGAGCTTGCCGACGACGAGGCCGAGCACCACGCCGAGCGTGATCGGGGATGACGCGGCGTCGGACAGCGCCTCGCTGGACAGCGGGATGCCGGCGTTGGCCAGCGCGAAGAGCGGAAGGATGACGAAGCTCGTCCACGGGTGGAGGAGGTGCTCCAGCCACTCCACCACCGAGACGGACTCGCGCGCCATGACCGCGGTCTCGTGGGCGGCGCCGGCCGACGAGAGGTCGGTCAGCGCGTCGGCGTCGATGAGCTGGCGCTGCCGGATCGGGCGCGTCGGGGCCATCAGCCCGAGGATCGACGCCGACGAGCGTGGCGTGCACGCCCGACTCCTCCACGGCCAGCCAGAGCGCCAGGCCGAGCACGAGATAGACGCCCAGGTGCCGGACCCCGGCCCAGCGCGTCACGGCCACGACCACGACGAGGAGGGCGGCGAGGCCGAGGGCGGCCGGTTCGATGCCCGACGAGTAGAAGACGGCGATGACGACGATCGCCCCGATGTCGTCCACGATGGCGAGGGCCAGCAGGAACAGCTTCAGCGTGGAGGGCACGCGCCGGCTGAGGAGGCTGAGGACCCCGACGGCCATGGCGATGTCGGTGGCCATGGGGATGCCCCAACCGTCGGCGCCGTCACCGCCGAGGTTGACCGCGGTGTAGATGAGCGCCGGCACGGCCATGCCCCCGAGCGCGGCGATGGCGGGCATGGCGGCCCGGCGAGGCTCCCGCAACTCGCCCTCGACCAGTTCCCGCTTGATCTCGAGGCCGACGACGAAGAAGAAGACGGTCATCAACCCGTCGTTGACCCACTCCTGCAGATCCATGTCCAACGTGTGGTCGCCGAGGGTGATCGACAGGTGGGTGTGCCAGAGCTCGGTGTACGAGTCCTGGAACGGCGAGTTGGCCCAGAGCAGCGCGACGGCGGTGGCCGCCAACAGCACGATGCCGCCGGCGGCCTCGGTGTGGAGGAAGTCGACGAGCGGCCGGAGGACCACGGGCCCGCTGGCCGGGCTCGTGTCGCGTTCGGCCATGGCGGCTGATCGTAGGTTTGCTAAGCATGCCTGGCTGGGGTGTGGTCGCCCTGATGATCCCCTACGCCCTGGTCATCCTGGTGGCGTGGATCGTGCTCTACGCGGCCTGGTTCCTGCCCGGCATCCCGCTCGGGCCGGACTCGCCCATCAAGCTCTGAACGTCCCTGCACCACTCCGGCGGCGGTCGCAGGCCCGTCGCTATGGTCGCCGCGTGAACCAGGTCGTTGCGCCGTGAACGAGATCAACGAGATCACGGTCGTCCTCGGCGTCCTCGGCGTCACGGTCGTCCTCTTCATCTGGAACCGGCTGCCGGTGGAGATGGTCGCGCTCGGGGCGTCGCTCACCCTGCTGGCCGCCGGCGTCATCGACATCAACCAGGCCCTGGAGGGCTTCGGAGACCCCACGGTGGTCTTCATCGCCTCGCTCTTCGTGGTCAGCGCGGCCCTCGACTCCACGGGGGTCACGGCCTGGGCGGGCCAGCGCCTCACCGCGCTGGCCGGTGACAACCCGCGCCGGCTCGTCGTCTTCACGATGCTGTTCGCGGCGGGCCTCACGGCCATCATCAGCGTGAACGGCGCCGTCGCCGCGCTGCTCCCCATGGTCGTCGTCACCGCGGTGCGCCAGCGGCAGGCCACGTCGCAACTGCTGCTGCCGATGGCGTTCGCCGCGCATGCCGGTTCGCAGCTCGCCCTGACGGGCACGCCGGTGAACGTGCTGGTCTCGGAAGCGGCCTACGAGGCGGGCACCGGCAGCTTCGGGTACTTCGAGTTCGCGCTCGTCGGCGTCCCGCTCGTGGTCGGGACGATCATCATCGCCGTGGTCCTCGGACCGAGGCTCCTCCCGAAGCGATCGCCGGCCAGCCTCCCCCCGGACCTGAGCGCGCACGCCCGCACCCTGAGCCGGCAGTACCTGATGGATCAGCGAGTGTTCCGCCTCACGGTCCCGGATGGCTGCCCTGTCGTCGGCGAGACCGTCGAGACGTTCGAGGCGGGCCTCATCGGCGAGGTGGAGCTGGTGGGCGTCCAGCATCCCGGCGAGACGCTGCCGGCGCGCGTCGGGACGATCGCGGCGGGGTCGACCGTCATCGTGCGCGGCCCGCTCGAGACCGTCCAGCAGCTCGTGACCACCGCCGGGCTGCGCCTCGATCCGGAGCCGTTCACCACCGACGGGGAACTGTTCGGTCACCGGGTCGGTGTGGCGGAGCTGGTGATCCCGCCGCGTTCCGGCCTCATCGGGGCCACCGTCTTCCCGGGCATGGTGACCGACAGCGGGGACCTCGTGATCCTCGCCGTCCAGCGCAAGGGGACCGACCTCGGTGCCGAGAAGGCGGAGATCGCCGTTGGGGACACGCTGCTCGTGCAGGGTGCCTGGCAGGACCTCGACCGCGAGGTCGACGCCGACCGGGACGTGATCGCTGTGCACCAGCCCTCCGCGGTGCGGGCACAGGCCGTCCCCCTGGGCCCGAAGGCCATCGAGACCCTGGTCATCACCGGTGGGATGGTCCTGCTGCTGGCCAGCGGGCTCGTGCCGGCGGCGGTGGCCGGCCTGCTCGCCGTCGGCGCGATCATCCTGCTCAAGGTCCTGTCGGTCCCCCAGGCCTACCGGGGCATCGCGTGGACGACCGTCGTGCTGGTCGCCGCGATGATCCCCGTGTCGACGGCAATGCAGGTGAGCGGCGCGGCCGGTGAGGTCGCCGAGCGCCTCGTCGACATCGTCGGCGGTGGTGGCTCCTCGCTGCTCTTGTTCGGGGTCTTCGTGATCTGCGTCGTGTTCGGCGCCATGATCAGCAACACCGCCACGGCGCTGATCGTCATCCCGATCGCCCTCTCCGCGGCTGCGGAGATGAACGTCTCGCCCAAGCCCGTCCTGCTCGCCGTCTCGGTCTCGTGCGCGGCCGCCGTCCTGACCCCGGTGTCCACCCCCGCCAACCTCATGGTCATGGAGCCCGGGGCGTACAAGTTCGCCGACTACCCGAAGTTCGGGCTCCCGATCCTGGCGCTCTACGGCGTGCTCGTCGTCTTCTACATCCCGCTGATCTGGTCCGTCTGACTTCATTCGGGGTGGCGAAGCCACCTGGTGTATGGGAACATGTGTTCGTGCCGATGTCCATGTCGCGCAGCGAGGCCACCATCCTCCACGCCGACCTGGACGCCTTCTTCGCGTCGGTGGAGCAACGGGACGACCCGCGGTTGCGGGGGCGGCCGATGGTGGTCGGCCACGGTGTGGTGCTGGCCGCCAGCTACGAGGCCAGAGCCTTCGGGATCCGCGGCGCCATGGGCGGGGCGCAGGCCCGCAGCCTGTGCCCGTGGCTGGTCGCCGTCGACCCGCGGATGGACGCTTACACAGACGCCAGCCGGGCCGTGTTCGACGTGTTCGCGCGGACCACGCCGATCGTCGAAGGCATCTCGATCGACGAGGCGTTCCTCGACGTCGGAGGTCTGCGCCGAGTGTCCGGCGAACCGGTCGAGATCGCGGACCGGCTGCGCCACCGGGTCCGGGACGAGGTCGGGCTCCCGATCACCGTCGGCGTCGCCAGCTCGAAGTTCCTGGCCAAGGTGGCCAGCGCGGTGGCCAAGCCGGACGGGCTGCTCCACGTGCCGGTGGGCGAGGAGCTGGCCTTCCTCCACCCGCTCCCGGTGGAGCGCCTCTGGGGGGTGGGCCCGATCACGGCCGGCAAGCTGCACGATCGCGGCATCGGCACGATCGGCGAGGTGGCCGGCCTGCCCGAGGCGGCCCTCGTCTCGATCCTCGGTCCCGCGGCCGGCCGGCACCTCCACGCCCTCGCTCACCACCGCGACCCTCGCCCGGTCCAGGCCGGGCGGAGGCGGAGGTCCATGGGCTCGCAGCGGGCGTTGGGACGCCGGGCCCGGCCCGAGTCCGAGCTGGGGTCCATCCTCGACGCCCTCTGCGACCGGGTGGCCGGACGGCTGCGCAAGGGCGAGCGGCTGGCCCGCACGATCGTGCTGCGGCTCCGCTTCGACGACTTCGCCCGCGCCACCCGCTCCCACACCCTCTCGCGGCCGACCGCGCACACCCAGACGATCAGCGTGACCGCCCGTTCGCTGTTGACGGCCGCCATGCCCCTCATCCGCGATCGCGGGTTGACGCTGATCGGCGTCGCGCTCTCCAACCTCGACGATGCCGACGCCATCCAACTCACCCTGCCCTTCGATCGCCACGCCCTCGCCGGCCTGGACGCCGCCCTCGACGACCTGCGGGAGCGCTTCGGCTCGGGGGTCGTCAAGCGGGCCGCCCTCCTGGGCCGTGAGCTGGGACCGGCCATGCCCGTCCTGCCGGATTGAGCGATGAGTCCTGGAGGGACCGATCGTCCAATGGATGCCGGCACGGGCCGTGTTGTGCCGGCAGGAGGACGACCCCCAGTGAGCCTCGTAGCATCGGACCCCATGACGACGCGAGTCGAGGTCGACCGGGGGGCGGTGCTGGACGAGGTGGAGTCGCAGCGCCGCGCGCTGACCGGGTACTGCTACCGCATGCTGGGCTCGGCCTTCGAGGCCGACGATGCCGTCCAAGAGACGATGATCCGCGCCTGGAAGGGCATCGAGGGCTTCGAGGGTCGCTCCGCGCTGCGCTCCTGGCTCTACCGGATCGCCACCAACGTGTGCCTGGACATGCTGCGAGGTCGCCAGCGCCGCGCCCGGCCCATGGACCTCGGACCCGCGCACACGGTGGAGTCCTTCCGCGGCGTGACGAGGCCGGAGCATGCATGGGTCCAACCCATCCCGGATTCGCTGGTCATCTCACCCGAGGACGACCCCGCCGAGCAGGTGGCCACCCGTGACAGCGTGCGCCTGGCCTTCGTGACGGCCCTGCAGCACCTGCCACCCCGCCAGCGGGCGGTGCTCGTGTTGCGGGAGGTCCTGCGCTGGCCGGCGGCGGACGTGGCCGACCTCCTGGAGACGAGCGTCGCTTCCGTCAACAGCGCCCTCCAGCGGGCCCGGGCCACGCTGTCCACGCTGGATCTCGAGGGCGGCGAGCTGCCGCTCGGCACCGAGCACCAGGAGCTGCTGGCTCGCTACGTGGACGCCTTCGAGCGCTACGACATCGAAGCGCTCGTGGCCCTGCTCCACGACGACGCCATCATGGCCATGCCGCCTTACGACTTCTGGCTCCAGGGTCCGGAGGACATGGCCAAGTGGTTCGTCGGTCCGGGCAGCGGCTGCGAGGGCTCGCGGCTCCTGCCCATCCAGGCCAACGGCCTGGAGGGCTTCGGTTCGTACAAGACCGACCCGGACGGTGGCCACGCGCCGTTCGCCATCCAGGTGATCGAGATCTCAGGAGGCCGGATCGTCGGCCACCACAACTTCGTCGATCCTGCACTTTTCCCGGTCTTCGGCCTCCCGACGCACCTCGACGACTAGGCAGCCATCACGCTCGGCTACCGCCAGGCCGAGCAGTCCGAGGATCTGGCGGAAAGCGGGATCGATCCCGTCGAGCGCGATGGTCGAGCCCCTGCGCCGGGCGGCCAGGCACACGCGGGCGAGCGCATCGGCCGCCACCAGCTCGCCGTGCCGGCGGACGCACAGCCACCAACGCGCCACCTCGACGCCGTCGTGGAGCAGCGCGACCCGCACGAAGGACCGATCGAGGGCCACGAGCCTTGGACGCCCGCAACCAGCGGGACTCATCGGGGACCGGCTCCCGTCCCGCGCGCCCCGCCCGCGGCGTGTGGGGATCGGCGGGCGGTCACCGGGCCGCGTAGGCACCGAGCGTCGTCGCGGCAAGTGCCGCGCCCCAGGCCCGCGCCCGCTCCTCCTCGCCGTCGAGCAGGTGGTTGTGCTTGTCGACGAGGAAGCTCTCGGGCTCGACCTCGAGGTGGAAGCCGGCGCGGCGCAGCCGCTTGGCGATCCCCTTGGATGCCCGTCCGGTCAGCGCGGGGGGCGCGTCGATCCTCGTGTCGAACGCCGCCGCGGCGACTCCCTCCCCGTCGCCCACTCGCGCCAGCCATTCCCGTACGCCCGGGCCGGTGGCCGAGGTCTCCAGGGTGAGCCCGCTCGCCGGCTTGCCGGCGGCGTCGGCCGCAGCCTTGCGAGTGCGCTCGCTGGACAGGCTGTGCACGTGGGTGGGGCCAGCGACCACGAGGAGGTCCGGTGGCGGCTCCGGGGTTTCGAGGGCGTCGCTCACGGTGCGCAGCGTCACCTCGTAGCCCTCGCACAACCCGTCGGCGATGCGCTCGGCGATCAGCCGCGTGTTCCCGTACATCGACTCGTAGACCACGATGGCGCGCATCAAAGGTCTCCTCTCCGATCGAAGGGGTCGATCACGCCCCTGTTGTCGCGCCGGAGGCAGACCGCGAGTAGAGGCGAAGGTCCCTGGCCGGGTTCAGGCCTCCTGGGACTCGAGCCAGCGTTCGTGGCCGGCGAGGACCGCGGCCCACAGGGCGTCCCGGTCCGGGTCCGGCAATCGCAGCGGCAGGCCGCACACCTCGGCCAGCGCCTCGAACCAGGCGCCGCGGTCGGTGATCGTCTCGGTGGTGAGCTCGTCGCCGCGCCGGCGGGTGAGGACGCATCCCCGCAGGATGTCGACGCCGTCCTCCCGCCGGCGCTGCACGGTGAGCACGCGGACGAACCCCGACTCGGGTGAAGTGGAGAGCCACTCGTGGCGCTCGGCGAAGGCGTCCGTCCCCACTGGCGCGGCGCGGAAGCTCATGCCCGCGAACGAGCCGGCGGGGTCGTGGGTGAGGTGCCAGTCGCCCACGCCGTCGTCGGTCTCGGTCAGCACGAAGCGGAACGGCCCCTGTTGGTAGGTGCCGGCCGCCAGGGGGAGCGGCTCGTGGAGCCCGTCGCCCAGCCCGGCGTCGACGTACCACTGCCCGGACGGGTTGTCGGCGGTCGGCAGGTCGTGCACGACCAGGACCAGGTGGTTGGTGAGCATGGCGGCATCCGGCCCGTCCGGCCCGTGCACGCCCCCGACGTGGCGCGTCACCCGGTAGCCGAGTGCGCTCAGGAGCTCGGCCAGCGCACCGTTGAGGTGGAAGCAGTACCCGCCGCGCTGGTCGTGGGCCACGCGGCGCATCGCCTCTCCGGGGTCGACGCTCCAGCGCTGACCCTGGTGGATCCATGCCGTCTCGTAGGGCACGGTCTCGACCTGGGCGCGGTGGATGCGGTGGAGCGCCTCGGCGCTCGGCGGCTCGCGCTCCAGGCCCAGGCGGCGGAGGTACGCATCCGTGTCATCGCTCAGTGGGTCGTCGCCTACTGGATCGGGCCCCGTTCGGCTGGGCACGGTCGATGATCTTGCCACCGGGTCCATACCACCGGAGGAGCAGCCACGGGTACGCCGGCGGGCGGATGCCACGATGGGATGGCGGTCCTAGCGTGGCGCCGTGGTGCGGCCGCCGAGCTCGTGGGCCTGGGCCGAGCGCGCTCGGGATCGGGGTGTTCCAGCTCGTCGGGTCGTTCGGCGCAGCCGGCAACCAGCCGGAGCGACGCCCCATCGACGCGCTGGCCGTCGCCCTCGTCCTCGCCGGCCCGTTGGCGCTCGCGTGGCGGGACCGGTGGCCGCTCGTCGCGGTGGGCATCAGCCTGGCCGCGGTCGACGTCTACATCGGGTTGGGGTACCCCTACGGCCCGATCTTCCTGAGCGTCGTCGTTGCCCTGTACTCGGCCGTCCAGGCCGGCCGGCGCCGGGCCACCTGGCTGCTGGCCACCGCCGGCTACGCCGGCTACGCCGTCGCGTCCTTCCTGGACCCGCGCGCCGACCCCGATCAGGGGATCGTGCACCTGGCCCTGGTGGCCGGCTGGCTGGTGGGGGTGCTGGCGGTGTCGGAGCTGGTGCGGATCAGCCGGGCGAACGCCGCCGAGCGCGCCCGCGTGCAGCAGGAGGACGACGATCGGCGACGGAACGCGCAGCGGCTGGCGCTGGCCCAGGAGCTCCACGATGTGCTGGCCCACGACATCTCCCTCATCAACGTCCAGGCCGGGGTGGCCCTGCACCTGCTGGACGAGCACCCGGAGCAGGCGCGCCCGGCCCTGGCCACCATCAAGGAGACGAGCCGCGACGCCTTGCACGAGTTGCGGGCCGCGTTGGACGTTCTCCGCCGCGGCGAGGACGCCCCTCGGGCACCCGCGCCGACGTTGGCCGATCTCGACGCGCTGGTGGGCGCCGTCCAGGCCGGCGGCCTCGACGTCCGGCTGGATCACGAACCACTGCCGGCCAGCCTGCCGGCCGAGGTCCAGCTCGCCGCCTTCCGGATCGTGCAGGAATCCCTGACGAACGTGTCGCGCCACGCCCGGGCGACAAGCGCGACCGTGCGGCTGCGCAACGACCGCGGTGCGTTGACGATCGAGGTCGAGGACGACGGCACGGGTGCTGTGCCGGCCACCGGCGGCGCGATGGGGGCCGGCATGGGACTCACCGGCATGCGCCAGCGGGCCGAGGCCCTGGGCGGCACCCTGACCGCGGGACCCCGGGCCGGGGGCGGGTTCCGGGTCCTCGCGGTCCTACCGCTCCGCGAGGACGGGCACCTGTCGTGATCTCCGTCCTCATCGCCGACGACCAGGCGCTGGTGCGGGCCGGCTTCCGTTCCCTCCTCGACGCGCAGGACGACATCGTCGTCGCCGCCGAGGCGTCCGATGGTGACGAGGCCTACCGCCTCGCCCTGGAGCACCGGCCGGATGTCGTGCTGATGGACATCCGCATGCCGGGCACCGACGGGCTGACCGCGACCAGGCAGATCGGCAGCGACGCGCGCCTGGACGCGGTCAAGGTGGTCATCCTCACGACCTTTGACCTGGACGAGTACGTGTTCGAGGCGATCCGCTCGGGCGCCAACGGGTTCCTCGTGAAGGACACCGAGCCGGCTGAGCTGCTGCGGGCCGTGCGCGCGGTGGTTGCCGGCGACGCGCTGCTGTCGCCCGGCATCACCCGGCGCCTCATCGAGGAGTTCGCACACCGGGCCAAGGACCCCACCGGACTGCCCGACCTGGATCGCCTGACCGATCGTGAGCGCGAGGTCGTCGGCCTCGTGGCCGAGGGGCTGTCGAACGAGGAGATCGCCGGGCGCCTGGTCATGAGCACGGCGACGGCCAAGACCCACGTCAGCAGGGCCATGGTCAAGGTCGGTGCCCGGGACCGGGCGCAGCTCGTGGTGTTCGCCTACGAGACCGGCCTGGTGCGGCCGGGCTGGCAGCGCTGACGGGCCGGTCGCTACCGCACCGGGCGTAGCCGCACAGCCTCCCCCGGTCGGACGACGTCCTGGACCGACGCAGCGATCCTGGAGCCATGACCAATGCAGTCTCGGTGTCCGGCCTCACGAAGCGGTACGGGCACCGCACGGTGGTGGACCACCTCACGCTCGAGCTCCCACGCGGCGTCGTGGCCGGCTTCATCGGCCCGAACGGGGCCGGCAAGACGACGACGATGGCCATGCTGCTCGGTCTCGTGCGGCCCTCGGCGGGCACGGGGACGGTGCTCGGCCGGCCGATCGACCGCCCCGCCGAGTTCCTCCGCGACGTCGGAGCGCTCGTGGAGGGCCCGGCGTTCTACCCATCGATCAGCGGACGCCGGAACCTCGAGGTGCTGGCCATCGCCGGAGGCCATGACTGCGGACGGATCCCGGACCTGCTGGAGCAGGTGGGCCTCAACGGCCGCGGGGAGGACCGGTACCGCAGCTACTCGCTCGGCATGAAGCAGCGCCTCGGCATCGCCGCCGCGCTGCTCGGTGACCCCGAACTGCTCATCCTCGACGAGCCGGCCAACGGCCTCGATCCGCGTGGCGTGCAGGAGATGAGGGGGCTGATCGGGCGCCTGGCCCGTGGTGGGCGGACGGTGCTGGTCTCGTCGCACGATCTGAGCGAGCTCGAGCAGGTGTGCGACTGGGTGGTGCTCATCGAAGGCGGTCGAGCCCTGTACGAGGGGCCGACGCGCGACCTGCTCGACGACCGGGGCGGCCGCCTGGCGCTGCTCCCCGAGCGGCGCGCCGACGGCGGGCGCCTGGTCGAGCTGCTCCGGACCCACGACTTGGAGGTCGGGCAGGACGACGGCCGGATCGTCGTGTCCGCCGGCCGGGGTGACCATCCGGCGCTCGCCGCGACCATCAACCGCCTTGCGTTCGACGCCGGCATCGTGCTGGTCGAGCTTTCACCGGTACGGACCACGCTCGAAGAGCGCTACCTGTCGATGATGGAGGTCGCAGGATGATCAGGATCGTCCATGCTCAGCTCGTGCGGCTCGCCCGCGGCCGGACCGTCGCCGTGCTCGTGGCGGCCACGCTGCTCTTCGCCGTCCTGACCAGCCTGACGGTGTTCGGAACAGCGAGCTCCGATCCTGCCGCCGGCGGTGCGGCCGGGCGAGGGACCACCAGCATCTCGGCGCTGGAGCGGGCCTCCGGAGGAACCGAGGCCTTCGCCATCGGTGCCTCGTTCACGGGCTTCCTCGTGTTCGTCACGTTCATCGCGCTGATCGCCACCGAGTTCTCAGGGGGGACGTGGCGGGCGCTCCTGCTCCGCGATCCGCATCGTCGCCGGGTGCTGGCGGGAACGGTCGCCGCCGTGCTCGTGCTGGCGGCCGGCACAGTCGCCCTGGCCGAGCTGCTCACGTTCGTGGCGTCCTGGCTCGTGGCGCCGGCCAATGGTGTCTCGACCGCCGAGTGGTTCACCATCTCCGGCGGCACCGCTGCGATTGGCAACTACCTGACCGTCCTGGCCGGGATCGTCGGGTGGGCGGTCTTCGGCACCACCCTGGCCGTCATCTTCCGGTCGGCGCCGTTGGCGCTCGGTGTCGGCTTCGCCTGGGCCGGTCCGTTCGAGAACATCGTGGTCGACTCGTGGAACACGGGTTACCGGCTCTTCCCAGGCCAGGTGCTGGCGTCGCTCATCCGGGGCGGAACCGTCGACCTCGCCATGGGCCGGGCCATCGTGACGGCGATGATGTACGTGACCGCGGCCGCGCTGATCGCGTTGACGCTCGTGTCCCGCCGGGACGTGACGAGTTAAGTCGACTCGTCGGCCCCATCGGCGGGTTCGTCGACCGACCAGGCGATGGGCACGGCGTGGCGGCCCCACAGGAACGGCGAACCGACCCGCTCGGTCTCCCCGTCGAGCCGCAAGCTCGGGAGCCCTTCCAGCAGCTCCTCGATGGCCACCTTCGCGGTGAGGCGGGCCAGGTGCGCGCCGAGGCAGTGGTGGATCCCCCAGCTGAACGAGTAGTGCCGCCGCGTCGCGAGCAGCGGACGATCGAGCACGAACTCGTCAGGTCGGTCGGGGAACCGCGCGGGATCCCGGTTGGCCGATGCGTAGAGCACCATCAGCTTCGACCCCGCGGGGATGTCCACCCCGGCGATCTCTGCGTCGTTGTCGCTGGTTCGGCACAGCCCGAGCACGGGGGGATCGAAGCGGAGGCTCTCCTCCACCGCGTTGGCCACCAGGTCCGGCTCGTCGAGGAGGCGGCACCAGCGAGCGGGGCGGTCCTCGAGGAGGCGCCACACGCAGTTCGTGATGAGCGAGGTCGTCGTCTCGTGCCCGGCGATGAGGAGCTGGTTGACCATGTTGACGAGCTCGCCCAGAGGCATGCGCTCGCCATCGTCCGTGTAGGCGTCGACGGCCAGGTGGCTGAGGAGTCCCGGCGGGAGCTCGTCGCGACGTCCGGCGTCGGCCAGATCGCGGCGCCGCTCCACCTCGCCGGTGGTGAACGCGCTGAGCTCGCGACGAGCGTCCCGACCGCGTTCCGGGTAGGCCATGGCGACGACCAGCTCGTCGGCCCAGAACACGAAGCGGTCCCGGTCGGCGATGTCGATGCCCATGAGCGCGCAGAAGCTGGTCACCGGCAGGGGGAGCGCGATGTCGCGGTACAGCTCGGCGTGGCCGACCGGTCGCACCCCGTCGATCAGCGCGACGACCACCGAACGGATGGAGTCCTCGAGGCGGGCGACCGCGCTGGGGTTGAACCAGTCGCGGGCGAACCCGCGACGGCGCGTGTGCTCGGGTGGGTCGTCGTGCTGCATGTCGCCGGCCCCGGCGGCGCTGTCGGCGATGCCGGGTCCGCGCTGGTTGGACCACGTCCCCGGATCCATGAGCACGCCGTGCACGTGTTCCGCCCTGCTGATCGAGAAGAGGGTGCGGCCCAGTGCGTCGGTCCGGTGCACCGGGCACTCCGCCCGCAACCGCTCGTAGGCCGGCATCGGATCGGTGAGGACGTCCTCGTCGAGAGGCGAGTAGTCGACCGGCGATGGAGCGGGCGGGTGGTCGATCATGGGCCCATTCTGCCCGCAGGGGCCGGAGCCGGTCCGAGTTGGATCAAGATGCAGGGATGGAGACGAGTGGATCGCCCGCGTTCGGACGCTGGTCGGGCGCATCGCACCCGGCGTCGCCGCGCTGCGCACGTACCGAGCGTCGCTGGCTCCGGTTCGACCTCGTGGCCGGGCGTCGTCCTCGCCGCGATCCTCGTGCCGCAGGGCATGGCCTACGCCGAGCTGGCCGGTGTCCCTGCCGTCACCGGCCTGTACACGACGATCTCCTGCCTCATCGGCTACGCCCTCTTCGGACCGTCGCGGGTCCTCGTGCTCGGGCCGGACTCGTCCGTCTCGCCGCTGATCTTCGCGGCGATCGTGCCGCTGGCCGTCGCCGACGATCCCGCGCAGGCGATCACATTGGCGGCCATGCTGGCCCTCATCGTCGGGCTCATCGAGGTCCTGCTCGGCATCGCCAAGCTCGGCTTCGTGGCCGACCTCCTGTCGAAGGAGGTGCAGGTCGGGTACATGAACGGCCTGGCCGTCACGATCTTCGTCGGGCAGCTCCCCAAGCTCTGCGGCTTCTCGACCGACGCGGACGACTTCATCGACGAGCTGCAGGCCTTCGCCTCCGGTTTCGACGAGCGGAACTCGACCGCGCTCGCGCGTCGGCCTCGGCACCCTCGCCGTGATGCTCCTGCTGCCCCGCGTCATGTCCCCCGATCCCGGCCGTCCTCGTGGCCGTCGTCGGGGCGACGCTCGTGACGGCGTTGTTCGATCTCGACATCCCGACCGTCGGCGCACTCCCGGAGGGCCTGCCCCGGCCCGCGCTGCCCTGGACCGACTTCTCGGATCTCGGCGCCGCTGCTGATCGCCGCGATCGGCATCGTGCTCGTGTCGCTCACCGACACCATCGCCCTGTCGTCGAGCTTCGCCGCCCGCCGAGGCGACGAGGTCGATCCCAACCAGGAGATGGTCGGCATCGGCGCCGCGAACATCGGCCGTCCGGCCTGCTTCCAGGGCTTCGCCGTGTCGACGAGCGGTTCTCGCACGGCCGTGGCCGAGCAGTCGGGCGCCAAGAGCCAGGTGACGGGCCTGGTCGGGGCCGGGATCGGTGGCGCTGCTGCTCGTCGCCTTCCCGTCCCTGCTCGCCGACCTGCCCGCAGACGACGCTGGCCGCCGTCGTCATCTTCGCCGCGCTCTCGCTGGCCGACCTCACCGCGCTCCGTCCGCTTCTGGCGTGTCCGCAAGTCGTCCCTGCGTCCTGTCGCTCGTGGCGACCGCCGGCGTCATCTTCTTCGGGGTCATCGAGGGCATCCTCACCGCCATCGCGCTCGTCGGTGGCCTTGTTCTTCCAGCGCAGCTGGTGGCCCCAGGGCGAGCTGCTGGGCCGGTTCGACGACGGCTGGCACAGCCTGCGCGCCCGGAACGCGGAGGCGGACCCGAGCTCGGGGGTGATCGTGTTCCGGTGGGAGGCACCGCTGTTCTTCGCCAACGCGGGCATGTTCCGGCAGCAGCTCCGCCACCACATCCGCGAGCAACGAGCCCCGCTGGGTCGTGCTCCAGTGCGAGGCGATCACGGACATCGACGTGACCGCGGCGGAGATGCTCGAACGGCTCGACCTCGAGCTGAACGAGGTCGGGCATCCACCTCGCCTTCGTCGAGCTGCGGAGCCGGCTCCACGACCTGCTGTCCCACTACGGCCTGCTGGGCACCCTCGACCGCGAGCACTTCTACGGGACCATCGATGAAGCGCTGGCCGCGATCGACGCCAGCGGCACCGTGCCCGACGACGACATCCCATGATCAGCCGGCGCTGACCCGACGCGCAAGGACCGCCCCCGCGCCGGGGCGGTCCCTGCAGTGTCGTTCGGGGTCAGGCCCGGTTGCGGAACAAGCTGTACCCCCCAGGGCCGACCAGGCAGCCCAGCACGATCAGGATGATCCCGAAGAGGATCTGCCCCTGGATGAGCTGCACGATGCCGACGATCACGAGGATCGCGGCGATGACCCAAAGCACGGTTGCGTTCATTGAACCGCCTCTCTTTCTGTTCGCCCGTTCGTGCCCTGGGGGTGGCCCGATCAAACCCCACCGCCTCGTAACACCTCCGCATGAGAGGTCTACGCGCCGCCGTTCGGGGGTAGATCTCCGTCATGAGAGCGGTGGTCTGGCACGGCAAGCGCGACGTCCGGGTGGAGACAGTTCCGGACCCGACGATCGAAGCCCCGACGGATGCCATCGTCCGCATCACGTCGACCGGTATCTGTGGATCGGATCTGCACCTGTACGAGGTGCTGGCGCCGTTCATGACCGCCGGCGACATCCTCGGCCACGAACCGATGGGCGTGGTGGAAGAGGTGGGTTCCGAGGTCTCCACGCTCCGACCCGGTGACCGCGTCGTCATCCCGTTCAACATCTCGTGCGGTCACTGCTTCATGTGCGACCAGGGCCTTCAGTCCCAGTGCGAGACCACCCAGGTCCGCGAGCAGGGATCGGGAGCGGCGCTGTTCGGGTACACCAAGCTGTACGGCCAGGTGCCTGGCGGACAGGCCGAGCTGCTGCGGGTGCCGCAGGCCCAGTACGGACCGATCAAGGTGCCGGACGGGCCGCCGGACGACCGCTTCGTCTACCTCTCCGACGTGTTGCCGACGGCCTACCAGGCGGTCGAGTACGCGGACGTGCCGCAAGGCGGCAGCCTCGTCGTGTTGGGGCTCGGCCCGATCGGGGACATGTGCTGCCGGATCGCCCGCCATCGCGGCGTGGGCACGGTGATCGGGATCGACTTGGTTCCCGATCGGCTCGAACGGGTGCGCCAGCGGGGCGTCGACGTCCTCGATCTGAGCCACTTCGAGAAGGCCGAAGGCGAGCTCTTGGCGACGGTCCGCGAGCAGACCGGCGGGCGAGGCCCCGACGCCGTGATCGATGCCGTGGGCATGGAGGCGCACGGCTCGCCGATGGGCAAGCTGGCGCACCAGGTGACCGGCGCTGCTGCCGGACCGGGTCGCCGGGAAGTTGATGGAGCGGGCCGGTGTCGATCGGCTGGCGGCCTTCCTGACCGCCATCGAGCTCGTCCGCCGCGGTGGCACCATCTCGCTCGTCGGGGTCTACGGCGGCATGACCGATCCGCTCCCGATGCTCAAGCTCTTCGACAAGCAGATCCAGCTCCGCATGGGCCAGGCCAACGTGCGCCGCTGGGTCGATCCGTGCCTCGAGCTGGTGAGTGACGGCGACCCGCTGGGCGTCGAGGACTTCGCCACCCACCGCTGGCCGCTCACGGAGGCGCCGAAGGCCTACGAGATCTTCCAGAAGAAGGAAGACGGCGCGGTCAAGATCCTGCTGCAGCCCTGATGACGTCCCGCTGACCGGGGTGGTCAGCGGCGCGGCCGGCGCAGTCGCCGCCGGAACGCCGCGAACCAGACCCACACCCGGGCGCCGGTCCCTCCCCACCGTCGTCGGAGGGCGTCGACCTCGAGCATCCACAGGGCCCGCGCCATCTCCATGTGCGACCAGACGAGCGGCGTGTTGCCGAGCGCCGTCCCGGTCGCGGGAAGACCTGCCGGACGACCTTCGCCGCGCTCATGGCGTGCTCCGACCGGTGCTGGCGGTCTGCGGCTCCGCCACCGTGGACAGGAGGTCGTACAAGGCTTGGCGAACGGCGGCGTCGAGCATCTCCTCGGACGTGCCGTCGAAGTGGTGGGTGCGCGACGTCACGGACCCTTCCACGCACGTGGCGACGAACACCGTCCCCGGATCGACGCCGTCCTTCGGTTCGCCACCCAGGACCCCGCTCGTGGAGATCGTGACCTCGGCCGAGAAGAGCTCGGCGGCACCGGCTGCCATCTGCGCCACGGCCGCCTCGCCGAGCACCGAGAGCTCGGTCACGCCGAGGAGACTCCGTTTGACCGGGACCTGATAGGCCACGACGCCGCCGCGGAACCACGCCTCCGCTCCGTCCACCTCGACGAAGGTCTGGCTGAGGCGGCCCGCGGTGCACGACTCGGCACAGGCGAGGGTTCGGTTCCCCAACCGGGCAGCCACCGCGCTCGCGAGCTCGCAGTCGTTCATCGGATCCGGTCTTGGTCAGTGGCGCTCGTCGGGGGTGAGCGAGACGTCGGGCCGGCTCCGCCCCTTGAAGCCCAGCACCACACAGGCGATGACGGCGATGGCGGCCACGACGAGGAGCCATCGGAGAGCAGGGATGACGAGGCCGGCCACGAGGGCGAGGATGGCCACGACCCAGAGGATGCCGGCCGTACGGGTGACCTTCATGCCGATGCGGTGCCCGTCAGGGCCGAAGGTGAAACGCGGTCTGGCGCGATGTCCTCCTGCGCCGATCAGCCCGCTGTGGCCTCGGCGGCGTCGGCCGGGTCCGCAGCAGGCGGTGGCCTCTTGGTGGAGCGGAGCTGCAGCAGCATCCGCACGGCCACCGCGGCGAGGAGGATGGCGAAGAGCACGTTGGAGGTCGTCTCCGACAGGCCCACGGACACCTGCGACGCCGCGAACGCGGACACGATGCCGGCCACGCCCACCACCGCGGCGGTTTGCAGGTCCGTGTTGTGCTTCGTGCGGTTGCGCCACGTGCCCATGACGGCGGTCGGCACGATGACGGCCAGCGAGGTGCCCTTGGCCACCACGGCGGGGATGCCGAAGAGCACGATCATCGCCGGGACCATGACGATCCCTCCACCGACGCCCAGCAGCCCGGCGAGGATGCCCGTGATCAGGCCGATCAGCACCAGGAGCGCCCCGCGGCCGACGGTCAGGTCCGAGCGGCCGACGGCGCTGGCGTGATCGGCGAGCAAGCGCACGGCGGTGAGCAGCAGGAACCCCGCGAACACGTAGCCGAGTACGCGCTGGGGCAGGACATGGAGGATGTGCGTACCGATGACGGCGCCGCCGACCGCGCCGATCGCCAGCAGCACACCGACCGGCCAGTCGACCTTGTCCTCCAGGGTGTAGCCGATGAGGCTGGCCACGGCGATGGGCAGGACGGCGGCCAGCGACGTGCCGTGGGCCAGGCGCTGGTCCATGTGCATGAAGAGCACGAGTGCGGGGACGATGAGGATCCCACCGCCCACGCCGAACAGTCCGCCGAGGAACCCGGCCACCACCCCCAGGACGGCCGCCCGCACGAGCCAGCCCCGCCCCCGTGCTGTCGCCGTCATCGCCCTCAGGCTGCCACGTCGCCGGAACGAGCGGGCAAGCCGACGCCGCTATCCGTACAGCGTGAAGCCCGCCTCGACGAAGTCGTCATCGAAGGCCAAGGCCATCGTGATGCCCTCGTCGCGCATGATCGTGAAGCTGGTGACGTCGACGAGGGAGAGACGCCGGTTGCCGGCTCGTCGCCACCCGGCCACCGCTCGGCGGTGGGTCGCCCGGTCGATCGTGGCGAGCAGGGCCACGGGCAACAGACCGTCGTGCAGCTGATCGACCGCCGCCATGCCGAGCCGACGCTGCACCAGCGCGGAGGTCTCCAGGACCACGTAGGTGTGGGTGAGCAGGGCATGCTCGTCGAGGATGGTGTGCCACCGGTCGACTGCGTGTCCGTGGTTGACGTCGTCTTCGTCGAGCAGCGCGTACCAGGCCGACGTGTCGACCAGGATCACCAGCGGTCCTCACCGGCCAGCACCTCGTCGTGTTCGACCGCCGTGTTGGACGTGCCGGACCGGAACCCGCCGACCGCATCCCGGGCGCGGGCCCGGGTCCGCTCGGGGCCGCCGTCGTCCAGGAGCAGCTCGAGCGCTTCCCTGATCAGGGCCGCGAGCGAGATCCCGCGCCGGTCCGCCTCGATACGGGCGAGCCGCATCTGATCGCTACTGAGCGAGATCTGGGTCCGGATCACCTGCAACATGATAACAGTTCATGCAAAGTGATGTAATCGCCTCAGGGCCTTCGGGCCAGGACGCTGAGGAAGAGTTTGTGGCGCGGGCTGTGGTGACCGACCTCGACGTCGGTGAAGCCGGCGGCCTTGCACTGATCCGCGAAGCGCTCGGCCTGATCCTCGGTCCAGCCGTGCGTTCCGTGGCCTGAGGCCCCTGGCGCGACGCGGCGCTCGATGGCGAGGAGCCGGCCGGCGGGGCGAAGCACCCGTCGAGCCTCCTCCAGTCCAGCGGTGAGGTCACGCCAGTGGTGCACCGTCGACAACGACCACAGGACCGAGGCGGAGCCGTCGGCGAGGGGGAGCTGCCTCGGCCGTGCCCTCCAGGTAGGACGCGCCCGGTGCACGTCGGCCGAACGCGCCGAGGGCACGGGCGACGCGGAGCATCACGGGGGCGGGGTCGACGCCGACCACGGACGAGGCCCGGCAGGCCGCGGCCCGGCGGACGGCGACGCCAGGCCCGCAGCCGACGTCGAGGACATCGTCGTCCGGCCCGACGTCGGTCAACCGGATGGCGAGGTCGGCGGCCGCGCGACGACCGACGCTGAACGTCAGCGCGGCGACGAGGCCGCCGAGCCCGGCGAACGCGGGGTAGTCGGCGTGGTGGTTGGGCGCCAGTTCGGCGCTTGCAGCGGGAGTCGAGGTGCTCATGGGTTCGACCTTGACAGTTGAACCCGACTTCAAGTCAAGTGGCCGGCGTGAGGATCTGCTGACGATCGGTGAGGTGGCACGGCGGGCGGGCGTCGCCACCTCGACGGTGCGGTTCTACGAACGCCGCGGCCTTCTCACCGCCGACGCCCGCCACTCGGGGCAACGGCGCTACCGACCCCAGACCCTGCGCCGGCTGGTGTTCATCGGCATGCTCCAGGACGCCGGCCTCTCACTCGACGACATCGCCGGCGTGCTCGACGCGACGAGCGTCACGGAGTGGAAGGCCATCGCCCGCCGACGCCTCACGGCCCTCGACGCGGAGATCGCCGGCCTCCAACGGGCGCGGGAGTACCTGGACGGCGCCCTGTTGTGCCGGTACGACCACCCCGCGACCGACTGCCAGATCATGGGCCAGGAGATCGATCGACGGCTGACCCTGTCGGCTCAGCCGTCTTGAGGCTGAAGCGAAGGGTTGCGAGGATCGGGATCAGCAGCGGTTGAACCCGACGCGGAACTGCACTCGCCGCCACCATGGCCCGGGTGGCGCGTGGCGAGTCATGCGCTCGAGCTCTCGCTTGCGCTTGCTGAGCCAGTCGACGCAGCGGAAGCAGACGCCGACCTCCTGGTGGCCGCTCAAGCGGAGGAGGCTGGCATCGACGCTGCGGTCACCGCAGCACCAACATCCGGTGTCCGCTGGCTCGAAGTAATCACCGCCGACGGCTGTTCTGTCCATGGCGAGACTCCTTAGTCCTCAGTGCTTCGGCCGATTCGAATGTGGTTGCCGCTGGGATCGGTGAGGGTGAACTCGTGCATCCCCCAGGGCATGTCCTCGATCGGCGTGACCGACAGCCCCGCGGCGACGAGACGAGCATGCCAATCGTCCACGTCGTCGGTGATGATGTAGCAACCAGCGTGGTTGGTCGTCGGGTCGAGGCCCTCGATTCGGGCGAGGTCGAACACGCTCTGGTCGGCCAGATGCACGAAGGCATAGCCCTCGTCGTATTGCTCGACGTCGAACCCGGCTGCCTCGCAGAACTGCGCCGCCTGCGCCATGTCAGCGATGGGCAACCTCGGCGTGACGTCGACGCCTCCCGCCTGGCGCATCAACCAACCGATGCAGATCCGACAGAGCTTGATCTCGTCGTGGCACAACAGCGAGGCCGTCATCGAGGGGTCACGCTCCTCGCCGCAGCAGGCACAGACCACACCGAAAGGCTACGCCTGCGCGGCGCGCGCACATCGGCCCCCGTCATCGGCGGCACGTCGACGGCGCACGGCGCCGACGCCGACGCCGACGCCGCAGCGCCGGCGATCGATCGTCGCGGTCTCCTTCTTGGCGCTCACGCGGCAGTTCCGAACAGCGACTCGACGATCGACCGTGCGTCCTCAGGGGCCCGCACCTCGAGAGCGACGCCCCGGGTGTCGACGGTGATCGCGAACTGGAAGAACTGACAGCAATCCTGTTCGGCGGCGACCAGACGGATCAGCTCGGCGTTGGGCACCGATGCGGCGAACAGGCAACGGACGCCGCCATCGATCCGCTCGCGGCGCGCGACATGGGCGAGCAGCGACTGCCAGTCGCCGAGCCGTCCCTTCATGGAACCCGCCGGCAGGGTGCAGGCGATCACCGGCTCGTCAGCCGCGGCGGGCTTGGACGTCAGGCTGATCTCCTGAACCCCCGCCGCCGGAGCCTGCTCTTCACCGGGGTCGCTGACGCAGCCGCACTCCGAGTCACAGGCGCCCTCGGGCCGATGACGCTCGAGCGCCACTGCTGCCTGTTGCAGCTCGCTCGTGAACGCCATGAGCTCGACGATCTGCGCCTGCGCGGCAGCGATCTTCCCGGCCACCAATCGGCGCAGCTGATCCTGGATCGGCCCGCACTGGCCGCCGTCCCACGCGGCCGTCAACCCGGTGATCTCCTCCAGGGTGCAACCGAGCTGCTTGGCACGGGCGATGAACGCCAGCCGCGGCAAGGTGCGCTGGTCGTACATCCGGTAGCCGGCCGGCGTCCGTGCCGCCTCCGGCAGCAGCCCGATCTGCTCGTAGTAGCGCAGGGTCGCCGCCGTGAAGCCGCTGGCATCGGCGACCTCCTTGATCCTGAGTCCACCATCATCGCCCCGGACGATAAACCTTCATGTCTGCTTGAAGGTCAAGAGCAGTAGCAGTTGAGAGGGGCTCCGGCGTCAGTAGGCGACCGGTGGCGGAAGGAGTGGGATTCGAACCCACGGAGACCCGAAGACCTCAACGGCTTTCGAGGCCGTCCCATTCGTCCGCTCTGGCATCCTTCCGGGCGGGAACTCTAGAGGTCCGTCCCTCCGGCCCCACCCCGGTCCGGGCGCCGCTCGGCGAAGAAGGCGGTCAGCAGCGCGCTGCTCTCCGTCGGCCCGGAGGCCGTGGCTGACGGGCGGGTTGTGGTTGAGACGGGGGTCGGCGAGCACGTTGTAGAGCGAGGCCGTCGCCCCGCCCTTCAGGTCGGCGGCGCCGTAGACGAGGCGGCCGATGCGGGCGGCCAGCAGTCCGCCGGCGCACATGATGCAGGGTTCGAGCGTCACCACCATCGTGCAGTCGACCAGCCGCCAGGTGCCGAGCGCCGCGGCCGCGTCCTGGAGGGCCAGGAGCTCGGCGTGGGCGGTGGGGTCCTGGCGTCGCTCGCGCTCGTTGTGGCGGCGGGCGATGACGGCGCCGCCGTGCAGCACGACGGCCCCGACGGGGACCTCGCCCTCGGCCAGCGCGGCCTCGGCCTCCACCAGCGCCAGCGCCATGGCCTCATCGTCGTTCACGGCGGAGGGAGTGGGATTCGAACCCACGGTGGGTTGCCCCACACACGCTTTCCAAGCGTGCCGATTCGGCCGCTCTCGCATCCCTCCAGGGTCGGGCAAGGCTACCGGGGGAGGTAACGTGTCCTCCTCACCCGCCGGGTGAGGCGACGGTCGGGTCCCGTGCAACGGGCATGCCGTGAAACAGGTCAGGGCCGGGAGGCAGCAGCCTTCAGCGGTGCCGCACGTGTGCCGCGGATCGCCTGGCCGTCGCCTCAGCCGGCGGGTGGTCCGCGTCAGGCCCCGCCGGCTCCGCGCGGAGGCCAGCCGGCGGGCGCGGCCGGCCAGCGCGGGGGCGCCGATGGTCGCCGCCACCTCCTCGAAGCGCTCCGTCGGCCCCGACCAGAGCCAGTCGTCGACGGTGCCGACGGGGGCGTCGCACTCGACGGTGGCGATGCGACGGAACAGCACCGCCAGGTCGAGCTGGCTCTGCAGCGTGGACGACAGCTTCGCCGCGCCGCGCAGGCCCGGCACCTCCCACTGCCCGGCCGCGGGCGGGATGTCCTCCAGATGGCCGTACACGGCGAGGACGGCGGCCGCGCTCTTCGCCCCCCACCCCGCCAGCCCCGGGAAGCCGTCGGCGGAGTCACCGACGAGAGCCAGGTAGTCCGGGATCGACGTCGGGGGTACGCCGAACTTGGCCTGCACGCCCTGGGCGTCGTACACCTCGCCCTTGCGCCGATCGAGCTGGACCACCCGCTGACCGACCACGCACTGCCCGAGGTCCTTGTCCGGCGTGCAGATGATCACCTGCTCCACGCGGTCGTCGGCGGCCGCCACCGCCGCCGCCGAGCCCATGGCGTCGTCGGCCTCGAGCTCGACCATGGCCCACGTGGTGACGCCCATGGCGACGAGCGCATCCTCGAGCACGGGCGTCTGGCGCAGGAGCTCCGGGGGCATCCCCTCACTCGTCTTGTAGCCCGGCCACAGATCGTTGCGGAAGCTCTCGATGACGTGGTCGGACGCCACGCCGACGTGCGTCGCCCCCTCCTGCAGCAGCTGGAGGATGGAGGAGAGCACGCCGATCGTGGCCACGTACGGGCCCGGGTCCTCGTGCCGGGCCGCCTGCCCGAAGTGCTGGCGGAACAGCTCGTAGGTGCCGTCGACGAGGTGGACCTTCATGGGCTCTCAGGCTGCCACGGCGAAGTGCGGCGCGAAGCGACCGTGGACGGTCGGCTCACGCCGGCAGCTCGGCCGGCACGACTGGCTCAGCCCTTGTCCAGCCAGGGGTACCGGGCGGTGTCCTGCGCGGCGTAGTCCGGGTCGAGGTAGATGAAGCAGCGCTGGATCAGCCAGTCCCGGATCTCGAACACGTCGCACCACCGGCCCGCCGCCCACTCCGGCGCGCCGGCCCGCCACGGGCCGTCCTTGTGCTCGCCGTGGCTGGTGCCCTCGCACACGACCACGTCCGACCCGGAGAACACCCAGTTGAAGTGCGAGAAGTGGTGGGTGATCGACTTCAACGTGCCGCCGACGTCGCCGAACAGCTGGCCGATCTCCTCCTTGCCGTTGGCCAGGCCCCACTTGGGGAAGTACACCTGCGCGTCGTCGGCGAAGAGCGTGAGGATGCTCTCGCCCGTCGATGTCACGCCTCCGTTGTCGAAGGCCCTCAGGTACTCGGTGGCCACCGACTTGCGCTGCTCGTCGGTCATCGTCTGCTTGCTCAGCGCCATGCGCCCTCCCCAGGTCGCGGTCCCCCGCCCCTCTTCCTAGATGGCGGGACTTCAGGAGCGCAACAGGCGCGAGGTCACTCCTGGACGAGCTCGATCAGCGTCCCGAAGCTCCCCTTCGGGTGGATGAAGGCCACCGTCGTCCCCCGGCTGCCCGGGCGGGGGGCCTGATCGATGGGCGTGGCGCCCGCGGCGATCATCGCCGCCAGCGCTTCGCCGCAGTCGTCGACCCGGTAGCCGACGTGGTGCAGCCCCTCGCCCCGCTTCTCGATGGCCTTGGCCACCGGCGAGTCCTCGCGGGTGGGCGTGAGGAGCTGGATGTAGCTGTCCGCCACCTTGAGCAGCACCTCCTCCACGCCGTCGCTCTCGACCACCTCGCGATGATCGACGGTGGCGCCGAAGGCCCGCTGGTAGTAGTCGACGGCGGCGTCGAGGTCCCGCACGGCGATGGCGACGTGGTCGATCTCGGTGAGCAGCATGTCGCGATCCTGCCTCTCAGCCGCCGTGGCGGCGGAACACGGTGATGCGGTCCTCGCCGATCCGGTCCCGGCGCTCGGGGTCGTCGATGCCGAGCCCCTCCTCGGGGGCCAGGCAGAGCACGCCGATCTTGCCCTCGTGCTCGTTGCGATGGATCTTGAGCGCCGCGTCGCCGACCTGCTCGAGCGGATGGACGGCCGAGAGCAGCGGCTGGATGTGCCCCAGCGAGATCAGGCGGTTGGCGTTCCAGGCCTCCTGGTAGTTGGCGAAGTGGCTGGCGATGAGCCGCTTCAGCTTCATCCAGAAGTGCCGGTTGTCGAACTCGACCATGTAGCCGCTGGTGGCCGCGCAGGTCACGACCGTGCCACCCCGCTTGCACACGAAGATCGACGCGCCCATGGTCTGGCGGCCCGGGTGCTCGAACACGATGTCCGGGTCCTCGCCGACGAGCGAGCGGATCTGCTTGCCGAACCGCCGCCACTCGCTCTCGTCCTGGGTGTGCTCGTCCGACCAGAACCGGTACTGCTCGGCCTTGCGGTCGATGACCGCCTCGACACCGAGGTCCTCCAGGAGCGCCGCCTTCTCCGGTGACGAGACGACGCCGACCGGGATGCCTCCCCCGTTCAGCACGTACTGCACGGCGTAGCCGCCGATGCCTCCCGTGGCCCCCCACACCAGCACCACGTCGCCCTGCTTCATCGCCGCGCCGTTGTGGGACACGAGCATGCGGTAGCTGGTGGAGTTGCAGAGCGCGTTGACCGCCGACTCCTCCCAGGTGAGGTGGGTGGGCTTGGGCATGAGCTGGTTGGCCTTGACGATGGCCAGGTCGGCCAGGCCGCCGAAGTTCGTCTCGAACCCCCAGATGCGCTCGTTGGCGGCCAGCATCGAGTCGTCGTGTGCGCTCGGGTCCTGGTCGTCCACGTAGTTGCAGTGGACGGTCACCCGGTCGCCCGGCTTCCAGAGCCGGACCGCCGAGCCCACCTTCAGCACCACGCCGGACGCGTCCGAGCCGACCACCTGGTACGGCAGGGCGTGACGGGCGCCCCACTCGCTCTCCCGTCCCAGCCGGTCGAGGAACGCGAACGTGGGCAGCGGCTCGAAGATGCTGGTCCAGACCGTGTTGAAGTTGATCGAGCTGGCCATCACGGCCAGGTAGACCTCGTCGGGCGCCAGCGGCGGGGTGGCGACCTCGCCGATGTGGAGGCTCTTGGTCGGGTCCTTGTCGGCCGAGGCCAGCCCCTCGAACATGTCCGCGTCCTCGCGGCGCACGAACGCGGCGCGGTAGGACTCCGGGATGGGGAGGGCGGCCAGCTCCTCTCCGCCGGCTCCCGCCTGGATGGCAGCCAGGATCTGCTCCATGGCCGGATGTTACCGAGCGGTAGGGAGGCTGTCCCAAAATCGCGCCCGGCCAGGAGAGCCGGGCATGATCGTCCGATGGCCGTCTTCCTCGCGCTGCTCACCGCGCTCGCGTACGGCGTCGGCGACTTCTCCGGCGGGCTCGCCGCCCGCCGCGCCTCGCCGCTGACGGTCACGGCCACCGCCCACCTGATCGGGCTGATCGGTCTGGTCGTGGTGGCGGCGATCGTCGGCGCGGAGGCCGTTCGTCCATCGGACCTCGGGCGGGGCGCGGTCGCCGGGATCTGCGGTTGCATCGGCGTGGTCCTGCTCTACAAGGCGTTGGCCAGCGGCGTGATGGCCGTCGTGTCGCCGGTGTCCGCGGTGATCGCCGCCGCCGTCCCGGTGATCTGGGGTCTGGTCGATGGTGAGCGCCCAGGCGCGCTGGCCACCGCCGGCATCGCTGTCGCGTTGGTGGCCGTGTGGCTGGTGAGCCAGAACGGGCCCATGGGACGGCCGGACCGGTCGTCGCTCCTGGTGGCGGTCGGATCCGGTCTGGGCTTCGGCGGCTTCTTCATCCTCATCTCGGGCATCGACGAGTCGTCAGGGCTCTGGCCGCTGGCCGTCGGCCGGCTCACGTCCGTGGCGCTCGCCGTCGGCCTCGCGCTCTACCGGACCGTGCCGGTGTTCACGCCCCGGCACGTGCTGGGTCTCGCCGTGGCGGCGGGCGTGCTCGACGTCACCGCCAACATCTCCTTCCTCCTCGCCACCCAGGAGGGGTTGCTCTCGATCGTGGCCGTGATCGCCGCCCTGTACCCGGTGGCCACCGTGTTGCTGGCCATCGTCGTGACGCATGAGCGCCTGTCGGCCACCCAAGGCGTCGGGCTGGTCCTGGCCGGCGGCGCGCTCGTCCTCATCGCCGTCTGACTCCGGGCGAACAGGCGGGGCCAGCGGCCTGACGGGACACGGACCGCGGGAGTACCGTCGGTCGTCGGAACCACCCCCACGCACGAGAAGCAGCGGAGGACCCGCCATGCCTGGTTCGTACCTCGTCGCCGGAGCCCGTACCCCGATCGGCAAGCTCAGCGGAGCCTTGGCCTCGTTCAGCGCCGCCGAGCTCGGCGGCTTCGCCATCACGGCCGCGCTCGAACGCGCCGGCGTGAGCCCGGAGGATGTCGACCACGTCATCATGGGACAGGTCCTCATGGCCGGCCAGGGCCAGGTGCCGGCCCGGCAGGCCGCGGTCAACGCCGGCATCCCGCTGCGGGTGCCGTCGGTCAACGTCAACAAGGTCTGCCTGTCCGGACTGAACGCCGTGTACCTGGCTGACCAGATGATCGCCGCCGGCGATGCCGACATCGTGGTGGCCGGCGGCATGGAGTCGATGACGAACGCCCCCTACCTCGCTCCCGGCGCGCGCGGAGGGTTCCGCTACGGCAACACCGAGCTGGCCGACGCCATCGTGAAGGACGGGTTGTGGTGCGCGTTCGACGCCTGCCTCATGGGCGTGTCGACCGAGCGCTACACCGCCGGCGGCATCAGCCGCGACGCGCAGGACGACCTGGCTGCGAAGTCGCACGATCGGGCCGCGGCGGCCATCAAGGACGGTCGGTTCGAGGCCGAGACCGTCTCGGTGTCGGTCCCGCAACGCAAGGGCGACCCGCTGCTCGTCGAGACCGACGAGGGCGTGCGCCCGGGCACCACGGCCGAGTCCCTCGGCGGGCTGAGGGCCGCCTTCGACAAGGAAGGCACGATCACCGCCGGCAACGCCAGCCAGCTCAGCGACGGCGGCTCGGCCATCGTCGTCATGTCGAAGGCGGAGGCCGAGCGCCGCGGCGTGACGCCCCTCGGCGAGGTCGTGTCCTTCGGGATGGTCGCCGGTCCCGACGACGCCAGCCTCCTCCACCAGCCCAGCCGGGCGATCATGGCCGCGCTCGACCGGGCGGGGAAGTCCATCGGCGATGTCGACCTGTTCGAGATCAACGAGGCCTTCGCGGCCGTCGGGCTGGCGTCGATGGACGAGCTGAGCATCACGGACGAGGTCGTCAACGTGAACGGTGGAGCCATCGCGCTCGGTCATCCGATCGGCATGAGCGGCAACCGCCTGGCCCTGACCCTCCTCCACGAGCTCAAGCGGCGAGGTGGCGGGCTCGGGGCTGCCGCGCTCTGCGGCGGTGGCGGCCAGGGCGACGCCCTGCTCGTCCGATCGCTCTGACCAGGGACGATGCCCGCGATGGGCCGCTCAGGTGATCCCGTTTGACCGCAAGCTGACCAGGTTCGACGCGCGGAGCGTGGCGACCAGGTGATTTCTGCTGCGATCAGACCGTTCGGTGCTTGTCACCGGTTCGACACCGTTGTAACGTAAACGAAACAAGGCAACGGCGCCTGCGAATGGTTCCGATGCTGGAAGGTCTGGGGTACCGGTCGTCAAGGTGGCCTGTCCGCCCGCTACCACCTCGAGGGGCGGTACCCCAGTGCATCTCAGGGCCGGTGCCTCCGGGCACCGGCCCTTTGTGTTGTCGTCTCGGGCTGCGAGACGCGGGCGGTCAGGTCGTGACATCGCGGCGGCCCTCGAGGGCACGGCCGAGGGTGAGCTCGTCGGCGTACTCCAGGTCGCCGCCGACCGGGAGGCCGCTGGCCAGCCGGGTGACCCGCACCCCGAGCGGCTTCAGCAACCGGGCGAGGTACAGCGCCGTCGCCTCGCCCTCGACGTTGGGGTTGGTGCAGAGGATGACCTCCTCGACGCCCTCGGGCTCGAGGCGGACCAGCAGCTCCCGCACCTTGAGCTGCTCGGGACCGATGCCGTCGATGGGGCTGATGGCGCCGAGCAGCACGTGGTACCGACCGCGGAACTCGCCGGTGCGTTCCAGGGCCACGATGTCGCGCGCCTCCTCGACGACGCACACCTGACGGGTGTCGCGCTGGTCGTCCCGGCAGATGCCGCACTCGTCCTCTTCGGCCACGTTCCAGCAGCGCTCGCAGAACCGGACGCCGCGCCTTGGCCTCGGTGATGGCGCGGGCCAGCCGGGCGGCGTCGTCGGCGGGGAGCTTGAGGAGGTGGAAGGCGATCCGCTGCGCGGACTTGGGTCCGATCCCCGGGAGCCGGCCGAGCTCGTCGATCAGCGCCTGGACGGGCGGGGCGTACGTCGCGGGCATGCGCTCAGCCCTCGTCGACGAACTCGGCGCCGGGGAACGCCTGGGCCACTCGCTCGAGCGGCGCGACGTCGTGCTCCGGCCCGGCGTTCACGAGCTCGGCCGGGTCGATGGCCTCTTCGGGGTCGGGATCGGGCTCACGGCGTGACCGGGCAGGGGTGCCGCCGGCCGCGGCCCGGGCCGTGTCCGCGGTCGAGGCGCCCTCCACCACGAACGCGACGGTCACCGGCCGGCCGAAGTGGGCGGCCAGCGCGCGCTCCAACTCGGCTCGGTGCTGCTCGCACCGCGTGCGATGGGGCTCGTTGGGAACGGCCAGCGCCACGCCGGCATCCGTGTCCACCCAGCGCGCCGCGGCCAGCACCGGCTTGGCCTGGCGCGAGAGCCGGGGCAGCAGTTCGTCGGCCCAGGCGAGGGTGAGCTCGTCCCGGCTGGGGCCGTCGCCACCCGTGGCTGTGGCCGTGGCTACGGCTGTGGCCGCGGCTGGCGGTGGCGCTGGTGCCGGGCTGGCAGGCTCCGGCGCGGCAGTCGGCGCGGGCGCAGGATCCGGAGCAGGTGCCGCTGCGGGCTCGGCCGGGGGTGCGGCGCTGCGGACCGCGCTCCCGAGGCGGGCCCGGCGTGTGCCCTCGCCCTCGGCCGCCGCCGGCGGCTGGGCGGATGGCGCGGCCGGGGCAGGAGCGGCCGAAGCAGGCGCCGCCGCCAGCGCCCGCTCCAGCTTCTCGATGCGGGCGAGGAGGGCGGACGGCGACGAGTCGGCGTCGACGTTGGTGAGCTTCACCAGCGCGACGTCCAAGAGCACGCGGGGATCAGGGGCGTGCCGCAGCTCCACGAGCACCTCGCCCAGGACCTCCATGGCCCGCACGGTCGCCGGCAGGCCGAGCCGCTGCGCCTGGTCGGCGACGATCGCCCGCCGGCGGTCCGGGAGCTGCACCAGCTCCGGAGCCACCAGGAGCAGGAAGCCGTCGCGCAGGTGGGCGATGAGCTCCTCGGCCAGGCTCCGGGCGTCCCGACCCGAGTGGAGCGCGGCGGCGAGGGCAGCCACCGCCCGACCGGGGTCGGTCTCGACGAGCCCCTCGACGAGCTCGTCCAGCGGCACGAGCTCCGGCGTCACGCCGCCCGCGGCGACCACCTGGTCCAGCGCCGAGAGGGTGTCCCGGGCCGACCCGGCCCCCATGTGCAGCACGACCTCGATGGCCTCGTCGCTGACGGTGAGGCCGGCGTCGGCGGCCACCCAGCGGACGTGGGCCTCCAACTCGTCCGCCGGCAGCAGGTGGAACTCCAGGTGCTGGGTGCGGCTGCGGATGGTCGGGCTGACCTTCTGCGGATCGGTGGTGGCGAGCACGAACACCACGTGCGGCGGCGGCTCCTCGAGGGTCTTGAGGAGTGCGGCCTCCGCAGCGCGGGACAGCATGTGCACCTCGTCCAGGATGTAGACCTTGTGCCGCCCGGCGGTCGTGTACGACGCCCGCTCGATCAGCTCCCGGATGTTGTCGACGCCGTTGTTGCTGGCCGCGTCGAGCTCGTGCACGTCGAAGCTGGTGCCGGCGTCCACCGAGACGCACGACGCGCAGCGGCCGCACGGCTCGCCGTCCTCCGGCTGCTCGCAGTTGAGCACCCTGGCCAGGATGCGGGCCGACGACGTCTTGCCCGTCCCGCGCGGGCCGCTGAACAGGTAGGCGTGGCCCACCCGGTCCTCCCGGACGGCGTTGCGCAGCACCCGCACCACGTGCTCCTGTCCCTTGAGCTCGTCGAACCGCCGGGGCCGGTAGCGGCGGTACAGGGACTGGTGGGCCATGGGCCGAGACTACCGAGGGGGTGTGTCGGGACCGGCTGGCCCGGCTGCCGGTCGGCCCCAGGTCGGTCTCGGTCGGTCTCCGTCCGGCCGTCGTGTTCCGTCCCGTGATCCAGGAGGGCCGATGGTGCCGAACGACGTCATGACCGGCGGTCGGTGACGTCTCCTCCATGTGACAGCAACCGGTGTGACCACTGACGCAGCATCCGCAGGAACACCGACGGGCTCTGCATCGTTGAACAGTTCGAACGACACCCACACGGGTGCGCACCACAGGGATCCGGAGATGAACGACACAACCGCCCTCACCACGCCGACCGGCCTTCGGGATGGCGCCGTCATCGAAATCGAGCACGACGGCGACGCCGTGACCGCGCTCGTGCTGCTGGCGGGCGACGAGTCAGTCATCCTCGACGTGTGCGACGGTTCGACCCCCTTCGTGGTCCGCTACGACGAGCTGGGTTCGTTCCGGGTCTTCGAGCCCGAGCTGCTCGACCTCGCTGCTGCCTGAGCTCCTGGTCTGACCGCTCGGCCGACCGGGCCGACCATCACGCAGCACCCCTCACGCGCGGTGCGAGACTGCGCGTGCCGGAGAGGTAGGTCCTCCCGGCCCGGAATCCGGAGGGGTACAAATGGACAACATGCAACGCGACGTCACCGGGTGGGTCGGCTGGATCGTCTTCGCCGCCGTGATCATGGTGATGATGGGCGTGTTCAGCATCATCGGCGGTCTCATCGCCATCTTCGACGACAGCTGGGGTGCGGGAGCGTTCGGCCAGTACGCGGAGTCGACCGCCAACACCTGGGGGTGGACGGCACTGATCATCGGGGTGCTGGTCCTTTTCGCCGCCTTCGGGATCCTGCAGGGCAAGACCTGGGCCCGTGTGGTCGCCATCGTGCTCGTGGGCCTCGAGGCCATCGCCCACTTCGGAACCGTGCGCGGCTATCCGATCTGGTCGATGATCGTCATCCTCCTCTGCGTGTTCGTCCTCTACGCGCTGATCGTGCACGGCGGCGAGCTGCGCACCGACGCCTGAGCTGTCAACCGCACCTGCGGGTGCGGTGTGTGGGGGTCGATGAGCAACAGCACATCGGCCATCACGAGGGAGTCGGCGGTCCCGGTGCACTTCGACGACTTCTTTCGCAGTGAGTACCCGCAGCTGGTGCCGATGGTCCACGCTCTGCTCGGCGACCGGGGCCGAGCAGAGGACGTGGCCCAGGAGGCGCTGGCCGCTGCCCAACAGGCCTGGCCGACCGTCAGCCGCTACGAGCGCCCGGGCGCTTGGGTGCGGCGGGTGGCGCTGAACCGCGCCTCGAACGTCCGCCGCCGCCGAGGTCGGGAGGTCGTGGCGCTCCGGCGCGTCGGGACGGGACCCGAGCTGGTCGATGCCCCGACCGCGGGCGACGAGCGGCTGTGGGAACTGGTCCGCGGCCTGCCCGAGCAACAGCGGTTCGCGGTCGTCCTGTACTACGTCGAGGACCGGTCGGTGGCCGAGGTGGCCGAGATCCTGGAGTGCTCGGAGGGCAGCGTGAAGACCCACCTCTCGCGCGCCCGGGCCGCACTGGCGCGGGCGCTCGGCGACCCAGATGAGGAGGCGACGTCATGAACGATCTCGACCAGCAGCTCCGCGACGCCGGGGCCCGGCTGCGCGCCACCGCACCGACGCCCGAGGCCACCGAGGGCGCCCTCGAGGGGCTGAGCGTCATCCAGATCGATCAGCATCCACACCGCCGGCGCCGGATGGTCACGCTCGCCGCAGTCGCGGTCGCCGCTGCGGCTGCTGCGGTGGTCGGGGTGGTGGTGCTGAACCGCCCGAGCGACGACCCGGTCGTCTCGACCGGCACGACGGAGGCTCCGGACGTCGAGACCACGACGCCCAACACAACGCCCAGCACGACACCCACCACGATCTCCAGCCCGCCCCCGGCGGCCGAGACCTGGTCCTCTGCTCCGCTGCCCGGGTTCGGCGTGGTGAACTGCTGCGGGGCCAACGCCACGGGGCCGGCGTCGCCCGAGTTCACGCCGGCCGGCCAGCCGCTGGCCGACGGCTTCTACTGGGCCAACGTGTCCGAGTGGTCGGTGGCCGATCCCGCCCGTCTCGGCATCAGCGTCCGGCGCCTGGTGCCCTGCGCGGACGGCGTGGACGAGTGCTCCCCGTACGCCGACGGCACATACGGCGCCGACGAGGTCGGCCTGTCCGACGATGAGCGCGCCTCTCGACGTGGCGCTCGACCCGTCGGTCGCCGTCGAGCTGACCGGCGTCGACCCGACGAGCGCGAACGGCGTGCACCGTCGCAGCGACGGAACGGCGCTGGCCGAGCTGCTCTCGGCCCTGGCCGCCAGCTACGACGAGCTGATCGGGGGACCTGTCTCCGCCGGCACGCTTCCCGAGACGGTCGTCGCCGACCTGCGCGCCAATCCGCGGGGCGGGTTCACTTCGGCGCCGGACGACCTCGGACAGCTGTACTTCAGCCATGGCGACGCGCCGTCGATCCTGTTCCAGTCCGTGGCGACGCGCGACGACGCCAACGTCCTCCACCCGCTCCCCCGCTCGGGCACCGGTGCGGTCGACCTGATCGCCCTCGAGGTTCGCGACGGCGCGCTGATCCTCTACTTCTACGCCGGCTTCATCTCGTAGCGGAGGCGACTCGCCACGCGCTCAGGACGGCGCGAAGAGCTCGTCGAAGCGGACCGGATCGGCGACGTCCAGCTGGTCGTAGGTGCAGCTCTCCGGCGTCCGGTCGGGACGCCACCGGACGAGCTTCACGCCGTGGCGGAACCGCCCGCTCTGCAGCTGCCCGAAGGTCACCTCCGCCACCCGCTCCACCCGGATCGGCACCCACGACAGGTCCTTGCCGGCGTTCCACCGGCTCTGCCCGCCCGGCATGCGGCCCTCCTCGTGGGCCACGACCTCGGCCCACCGCTGCCACGGATGGCCCTCGAGCGCGTTCTCGGTCAACGGCTGCAGCTCGGCCAGCAGCTCGGGCCGCCGCTTCACGGTGAAGCCCGCCGCCACGCCCACGTGGTGCAGCGTGCCCTCGTCGTCATAGAGGCCGAGGAGCAATGAGCCGACGCCATTGCCGTCCTTGTGGATGCGGTAACCGGCCACCGCGCAGTCGGCGGTGCGCGCGTGCTTCACCTTGATCATGGTGCGCTTGTCGGGCGTGTACGGCCCGTCGAGCCGCTTGGCCACGATGCCGTCCAACCCCGCGCCCTCGAAGCGGTGGAACCAGCCCCGCGCCACCTCGGGGTCGTCCGACGCCGGTGTGAGGTAGAGCGGTGGCGACGGGTCCGGGAGCGCCGACTGCAGCACCTCACGGCGCTCCGACAGCGGCTCCTCGGTCAGGACGCGGTCGCCGACGGCCAGCGCGTCGAAGAAGACGATCACGGCCGGCGTCTCGGCCGCCAGGCGCCGTACGCGCGACTCGGCCGGGTGGATGCGCTGGAGCAGCGCGTCGAAGTCGAGGCCGTCGTCGTCCGCCGAAGGGATGACGATCTCGCCGTCCAGCACGCAGCGCTCGGGCAGCTGCTCCCGCAACGGGTCCAGGAGCTCCGGGAAGTAGCGGGTGAGCGGACGCTCGTTGCGGCTCCCGAGCTCGACGTCGTCGCCGTCGCGGAAGACCACGCACCGGAACCCGTCCCACTTGGGCTCGTACAACCAGCCGTCGCCCTCTGGCAGATCGTTGGTGAGCTTGGCCAGCATGGGCCGCAGCGGTGGCTGGAGGGGAAGGGGCACGGCACCAGCCTGCCAGCCCGGGAACCGACCGGGCCCGCCCGCCGTCCAACGAGCGACGATCCAGGAGGGACGCAGATGCAAGCACGATGGGTATGGGCGGTCGGCGCCGCGGTGGTGGCCGGTGTGGTGGCGGTCGGTGTGGTGGCTGCCATCGACGACGGCCCGCAGCCGGCCGACGCCCAGGAGACGACCACGACCGTGGATGGAGGGGCCGGCGGCGGTGGCGGCGGAGCGACGGGCAGCTCCGACACCCTCCGCACGGTGACGGTCACCGCGGACGGAACGGCGTCGGGCACCCCTGACACCGCCATCGTGCAGCTCGGCGTGCGCACGCGGGCCGAGTCCGCCAACGAGGCGCTCGACCTGGCCAACCAGAAGGCGACCGATCTCCTCGCCGCCCTCGACTTCGGCGGGGTGGAGAAGGAGGACATCACGACGACGAACGTGTTCGTCTACCCGCAGTACGGCAACGACGGCCGCCAGATCACGGGCTACGAGGCGGGCAACACCGTCAGCGTGAAGATCCGCGACATCGAGAACGCCGGCACGATCATCGACGCCACGGCGGGCGTGGTCGGCGACGAGATCGTGCTCGAGGGCGTGTCGTTCACCATCGACGACACCGGCACCCTGCGCGAGGCGGCGCGGGAGGACGCGCTGGCCAACGCCAAGACGCAGGCCGAGCAGCTGGCCACAGCCAGCGGGCTGTCCCTCGGTGACATCGTGTCGATCGTCGAGGGCAGCGTGCCCGACATCCCGGTGTTCCGGGCCGAGGCCGCGGCGGCCGACGCCGCCGGGGGCAGCGTGCCGCTCGAGCCCGGCCAGCAGGAGCTCAACCTGGCCGTGACCGTCGTCTACGAGCTCGCCTCCTGAGCTGGTAGGGCCTGTAGGTTCCGGCCGATGGGCAAGCAGCGCCGCTCCGTGACCGTCTCCGCCGTCGGCAAGGCCGCGGCCGTCCCCGACGAGCTCACCGTGTCGCTCGGGGTGATGGTCCGGGCGGCGACGGCCCGGGAGGCGCTCTCCCAGGCCAACGACCGGACCCGGGCCGCCATCGCCGCGTTCAAGGAGGGCGGGGTGGCGGACCGGGACCTGGCGACCGCGGATCTCAGCATCTGGCCGGATTACGGCGAGAGCCGGAGGGTCGAGGGCTACCAGGCCCGCAACACGCTGTCGGTGCGCCTGCGCGACATCGCGCAGGCCGGAGGGCTGCTCGACACGGTGGCCGGGATCGTCGGCGACGACGTCGTGATCCAAGGGCTGAACTTCGCCGTGTCCGAACCCGAACCGGTGCTCACGCGGGCACGTTCGAGCGCGATGGTCGCCGCCCGGGCCAAGGCCGACGAGCTGGCCGCGGCCGCCGGAGCGCGCGTCGGCAAGGTGCTGACGATCGACGAGGGTGGCGATGCGCGTGCCCCCGTGTACGCGAAGGCGGCCCGCATGACGATGGCCGCCGACTCGGCACCGATCGAGGCCGGTGAGCACGAGCTCGAGGTGAGCGTCACCGTGAGCTACCGCCTGACCACCTGACGCGTCCGCACCAGACCACCCTCGGCGGTCCGCCGCCGGTCCGTGGTGTCACCTGACCGGCGCATCCCGGGCGAAGTAGCGTCGTCCGCCGTGACTGACCCGATGCAGGACAGCCTGGAGGAGCTGCGCAAGCGCAAGGACCAAGCGTATGCGGCCGGCTCCCCGCGGGCGGTGGAGCGTCAGCACGCCAAGGGCAAGATGCTGGCGCGCGAGCGCATCGAGTACCTGCTCGACCCGGACAGCTTCCAGGAGCTGGACCTGCTGGCCCGTCACCGGGCCCATGCCGCCGGCCTCGAGGAGCGGCCCTACACGGACGGCGTCATCACCGGCTGGGGCACCATCGAGGGCCGCAACGTCTTCGTCTTCAGCCAGGACTTCACGGTCTTCGGCGGCGCGCTCGGCGAGGTCTTCGCCGAGAAGATCCACAAGCTCATGGACATGGCGCTCAGGGTGGGAGCGCCGGTCATCGGGCTGAACGACGGCGCCGGCGCCCGCATCCAGGAGGGCGTGGTGTCGCTGGCCAGCTACGGCGGCATCTTCTACCGGAACGTGCTGTCCTCGGGGGTCGTCCCCCAGATCAGCGTGGTGCTCGGACCGTGCGCCGGCGGCGCCGTGTACTCCCCGGCCATGACGGACTTCATCTTCATGGTCCGCGAGAAGTCCCACATGTTCATCACCGGGCCGGACGTGGTGCGCACGGTCACCGGCGAGGACGTCACGCTCGAGGAGCTGGGCGGGGCGATGAGCCACGCCAGCAAGTCCGGAGTCGCCACCTTCGTGGCTCCCGACGAGAAGTCCTGCCTCGAGGACGTCCGCTTCCTCCTCGGCTTCCTGCCCCAGAACAACATGGAGGAGGCGCCGACGGTCGAGACCGCCGACTCGCCCGACCGCCTCTGCGAGTCGCTGCGGGAGATCCTCCCGGCCAGCCCCAACCAGCCCTACGACATGAAGAAGGTCATCAGGGAGGTCCTCGACGACGGCGAGTTCTTCGAGTACTTCCCGCACTGGGCTCGCAGCATCGTGTGCGGGTTCGGCCGGTTGGACGGCCAGTCGGTCGGTGTGGTCGGCAACCAGCCGATGGTCCTGGCCGGCGTGCTCGACATCGAGAGCGCCGAGAAGGCGGCCCGCTTCGTGCGCACCTGCGACGCCTTCAACATCCCGCTCATCACCTTGGTCGACGTGCCCGGCTTCCTGCCCGGGGTGGACCAGGAGTACGGCGGCATCATCCGCCACGGCGCCAAGCTCCTGTACGCCTACTGCGAGGCCACGGTGCCCCGCATCCAGGTCATCACCCGCAAGGCCTACGGCGGCGCGTACGTCGTGATGGACTCGAAGTCGATCGGCTCGGACCTCTCCTACGCCTGGCCGACGGCCGAGCTCGCCGTGATGGGCCCGCAGGGCGCGGTCGAGATCGTGTACCGGCGGGAGCTGCAGCAGGCGGCCGATCCGACGGCGCGGCGGGCCGACCTCGTGGCCGAGTACACCGAGCGCTATGCCAACCCGTACGCGGCGGCCGAGCGGGGCTACGTCGACGACGTGATCGACCCCGCGGACACTCGCATCAAGCTGATCGCCGGGCTGGCCCTGCTGAAGACCAAGCGGGAGGAGCTCCCGCGCCGCAAGCACGGGAACATGCCGTTGTGACGGCGGCGACCTGGGGACCACCCGACGGATCGACGCGTCGCGTGCCGCCCGCGCTGGCTGTCGGGCGTGAGGCGATCGGCCGGCCCAGCGAATTGGAGGCCGCGGTGATCGCCGCCGCGGTCGAGGCGCTGTGGCCGCGGCCGGTGGTGGTGGTCGCACCCCGACCGGAGCGTCACAGTGCGTGGCGCTTCAGCGGCCGCTGGTGGGCCCGGCCGTCCACCGCCCGCCGTCCTCGCCCCTGGGTCTGACGCCGGCCGGACCGGCGCGGGAGGCAATCCATCACCCGCCCGCTACCGTCCCGCGTCGTGGACCTCACCACCGTCGCCGACGACTTCGCCGTCCTGCACGAGGGCGAGCGCGTCCATCGCCACGACGGTCTGCGGCCGGAGACCGACTACGAGCTCGACGGCGTCGCGGTCCGCACACTGCCGCGCCCCGATGGAGAGCTGCTCTGCGTCTTCGCCACGGTGAACGACGTCCACTTCGGTGAGATCGAAGCCGGGCGGATCAACGACAGCCCGCTCGGGCCCGTCCAACGCGTCGAGCCGGGAGAGCCGCCGTACCCGGAGACCATGAACCACGGCGCGGTCGAGGAGATCGCGGCGCTCGAGCCCGCGGCCGTCGTCGCCAAGGGCGACCTCACGATGGACGGCATGGACGAGGAGTTCGCGGCGTTCGAGGCCTGCTACCGCGGCACCTTCGGTGACCGGCTCCACGTCGTGAGGGGCAACCACGACGCCTACCGCGGCCAGGACTCGTACGCCGGCGACGAGGTGGTCGACCTCCCCGGCGTCCGGCTGGCCTTGCTGGACACGGTCATCCCGTCGGCGACCACCGGCCGCGTCACCCCGGAGCAGCTCGACTGGCTCGACACCGTGGCCGCCGAGGCCGACCGGCCCGTGATCGTCATGGGACACCACCAGAACTGGGTCGGGGGCGCCTCCGGGACGAGACCGCTGGACTACTTCGGGATCAACCCCGACGATTCCGACGCGCTGGTGGACGTCGTCGCCCGGCGGCCGCGCATCGTCGCCTACGCCGCCGGCCACACCCACCGCAACCGGGTCCGCCACCTCGCCCGCACCGGCTTCGTGCCCTTCATCGAGGTGGCCTGCGTGAAGGACTTCCCCGGGTCGTGGGCCGAGTACCGCGTCTACGAGGGCGGCATCATGCAGGTCCACCACCGGATCTCCACGCCGGCGGCCCTGGACTGGAGTGAGCGGTGCCGGCACCTGTATCAGGATTTCGGCATCGACTACGAGACCTACGCCCTCGGCCGGCTGGAGGACAGGTGTTTCACCATCTCGACCCGCTGACCGTGCGGGCGGCGTTCCCGGACGCCGCCGAGGTGTTCCTGGCCACGGTGTCAGCGGTGCAGCCCGGCCAGTGGGACCAGCCCGGGTTGGGCGAGTGGACCGTGCGCGAGCTGACGGGCCACGCGCTGCGCGCCTTCGGCACGCTGCAGCGGTTGTGCGACACCACGGGTGGAAAGCCCGCCGTCGACAGCGCGCCGGCTTTCTACCGCGCCGTGTCGGCGGTGCCTGGCGTGCACAGCGGCGTGGCCGAGCGGGGTCGGGAAGCCGGGGCGCGGCTGGTGGACCCGGTCGCCACGGTGCGGATGACGTCGGAACAGGCGATCGCCCGCCTCGCTGCCACACCGGACGAGCACGTGGGGGAGACGTTCGTCGGGCCGATGCGTCTGGCCGACTACCTGCCCACCCGGGTCGTCGAGCTCGGGCTCCATACGCTCGATCTGCAGGCCGCCACCAGCCAGTCCCTGACGCTGCCCGCCTCGGCCACGAACGTCATGCTCGGCGTGCTGGCCGAGCTGGCCGACCTCCCCGTGCTGCTCCTGGCCATGACCGGCCGCCGCGCCCTGCCCGACGGCTTCAACGTCATCGCGTGAACAGCCGCGCCGCCATCCCCCCGTTCCACGCCATGGAGATGGCCCGGCGGGCGACCGAGCGCGAGGCGACCGGCGCCTCCGTCATCCACCTCGAAGTGGGCCAGCCCTCGGCGCCCGCGCCCGCCGCCGTCCGGGAGGCCGCCAGGCAGGCGCTCGAGCGGGACACCATCGGCTACACCAACGCGCCCGGCCTGCTCTCGCTGCGGGAGGCGATCGCCCGCCACTACGCCGACTGGTACGGGGTCGACGTCGACCCGGCGCACATCGTCGTGACCGCGGGCGCGTCGGCCGGCTTCACCCTGGCCTTCCTGGCCTGCTTCGAACCGGGCCAGCGGGTGGGCGTGGTCGAGCCCGGCTACCCCTGCTACCGCAACACGCTGCAGGCACTCGGTGTTGAGCCCGTCGCCATCCCCGTCGGTCCCGACACCCGGTGGGCGCCGACCCCCGAGGTGGTGGCGGCCGCGGGGCCGCTCGACGGCCTGGTGGTGGCCAGCCCGTCGAATCCCACCGGTACCGTGCTGCCGGCCGAGCGCCTCGCCGCCCTCGTCGAGTGGTGCCGGTCCCACGGCGTGCAGCTCGTGTCCGACGAGATCTACCACGGCATCTCCTACGGGCAGCGGGCGGAGAGCGCGCTGGCGCTCGATCGCGACGCCGTGGTCGTGAGCAGCTTCTCCAAGTACTTCTGCATGACCGGCTGGCGGCTCGGCTGGATCACGGCGCCGCCCTCCCTGCTGGCCGCGGTGGAGCGCTTCCAGCAGAACCTCTACATCTGCGCGCCGACGCTGTCGCAGCTCGCCGCGGTGGCCGCCTTCGGCTGCAGCGAGGAGCTCGACGGCCATGTGACCCGCTATGCCGCCAACCGCAGACTCCTGCTGGACGGCCTGGCCGCCGCCGGCCTCACCGACCGCGCCGCGGCCGACGGCGCCTTCTACGTGTACGCGGACGTGTCACACCTGACTGCTGACTCGCTCGAGCTCTGCCGCCGGTGGCTGGACGAGGCCGGCGTCGCCGCCACTCCCGGCATCGACTTCGACCTCGTACGGGGCCACCGCTTCGTGCGCTTCTCCTACTCCGGCCGCGGGGAGGACATCGCCGAGGGCTGCCGCCGGCTGGCGGAGTGGGCGGCTACTGCGCGTTGAAGAAGTCGAGGATGAGGTCGGTGGCGTCGATCGTCCGGGTGGTGGACCCGTACGCGGGCAGGTCGATCAGCCCGTCGGGCCAGGTGTGCCCGCCGCCCTCGACCGTGTAGAGGGTGACCGACAGGCCGGCCCGGCACCCGGTGGAGGTGCGGACCTGGATGTCGGTCCCGATGCGGGTGACCTGCGGCGTCGGGCCGCAGCCGTTGCGGCCGGCCCAGGACGTGACCGAGTCCCGTCCGACGGCGTAGGCGACGATCGGGTCGAGCGTCCCGTGGAAGGCCATCACCGGCATCGAGCGACCGTTGGCGCAGGCCCCGAACAAGCCGCCGACGCCGGCCACCGCCCGCAGCCGGAGCTCGGGCACGCACGCCAGCGCGCTGCTCATGAAGCCACCCATCGACAAGCCGGCGCTGAAGCGCTCGGACGGGCTCACGCACAGGATCGAGCTCAAGTAGCGGACCAGCTCGACGACGTACTGGTGGTCGACCGACGGCGCGGTGACGTCCATGGACCCGCCGATGCCGCTGGGCGTGGCGACGATGAAGCCCCGCGTCTTGGCCCGCTGGTCGAGCTGCGTGTAGACGGCCTGCTGGATGGCGTCCGACCCGAGGCCGTGGAAGTTCAGGACGAGGGGCGTCGGGACGGCGGGGTTGTAGCCGTCTGGGATGGTCAGCAGGTACTGGCGCGTCACGCCGCCGGACGTCAGCTGCCGCTGCTGGGTCAGCACCGGGGCGGCCGCCCGGCCACAGCCGTTGGCGGTGGCGCCGGGCGGTGGCGCCGTCGGCGCGCACGCGGTCAGACCAGCCACCGCGACCAGGGCGATCGTCGCGCCTACCACAGCTCGTGCCGTCCCGCCCCTCATCGCGGTGACGCTACCGGCCTGCGGTCGCCCCGCCGCCGTAGGCTGCGCCGCCGTGCCGGACCTGCCCCTGGCCGATCTCCGCGTGCTCGACCTGTCCACGGTGATCGCGGGACCGAGCGTGGCCCGTTACCTGGCCGACTTCGGCGCAGACGTCATCAAGGTGGAGCGGCCCGAGGGCGACAGCCTGCGCAACATGGCGTGGCGCGACCCGCGCGATGGGCGCGGACTGTGGTGGAAGTTCGCCAACCGCAACAAGCGCTTCGTCGCCCTCGACCTGAAGGTCGACGAGGATCGCGCCGTCCTCCTGGAGCTGGTCGACGGCGCACACGCTCTCATCGAGAACTTCCGCCCGGGGACGCTCGAGCGACTCGGCCTCGGACCGGACGTCCTGCACGGCCGCAACCCGGATCTCGTCATCACCCGCCTCACCGGCTTCGGTCAGACCGGTCCCTACGCGGGGCGCCCCGGCTTCGCCTCCATCGCCGAAGCGATGTCGGGCTACGCGGCGATCGCCGGCGAACCCGACGGCCCGCCGCTGCTCCCGCCCATCGCGCTCACGGACGAGGTGACCGGCCTGGTCGGGGCGTTCGCCACCATGGTCGCCCTGCACGCCGGCGTCGGGCAGGTCGTCGACGTGAACCTGCTGGAGTCCCTGTTCCAGCTCATGGGTCCGCTCATCTCCGTCTATCAGCTGACCGGGGAGCAGCAGCCCCGCCTCGGCTCCGGCATCCCGTACACCGTCCCTCGCGGCACCTACCGCTGCGCCGACGGCGTCTGGGTCGCCGTCTCGACGTCGTCGGACTCGGTCGCCGGTCGGGTGATGCGCCTGATCGGGGTGGAGGACGACTCCCGCTTCGCCACCTTCGCCGGACGGGTCGAGCACCGCGAGGAGCTCGACGCCATCGTGGATGCCTGGATCGGGGCCCGCCCGGCCAGCGACGTGCTCGACGCGTTCGCGACCGCGGAGGCGGCGATCGCGCCGGTCATGGACATGGCCGCCATCGCCGCCGATCCCCATGTGGCCGCGACGGGCATGATCGCCGAGATCGACGGCACGCCCATGCAGGGCCTGGTGGCCCGCCTGGCCGCCACGCCCGGCCGGCTGCGGTGGGCCGGGAAGGACATCGACGCCGACGGCGCCGACATACGCGCCCGCGGTTGGGACTGAGCGCGTTCAGTCGGCGCTGGCGACCCCGATGGGGCAGCTGACGCCGGTACCGCCCAGACCGCAGTACCCGCCGGGGTTCTTGGCCAGGTACTGCTGGTGATACGGCTCGGCGTAGAAGAAGGCGCCGGCGGGGGCGATCTCCGTCGTGATGCCGCCGTACCCGGCCGCGGCCAGCTTCTCCTCGAACATGGCCTTGCTGGCCTCGGCCGCCTCGCGCTGCGCCTCGTCCGCGTAGTAGATGGCGGAGCGGTACTGCGTGCCCATGTCGTTGCCCTGGCGCATGCCCTGCGTCGGGTCGTGCGTCTCCCAGAACACCTTCAGGAGCTGGTCGAAGCTGACCTGCTCGGGGTCGAACACCACCAGGACGACCTCGGCATGGCCGGTCCGACCGCTGCAGACCTCCTCGTAGCTGGGGTTGGGGGTGTACCCGCCGGCGTAGCCGACGGCCGTGCTCCACACGCCCTTCGTCTCCCAGAACTTCCGCTCGGCGCCCCAGAAGCAGCCCAGGCCGAACACCGCCGTCTGGTAGCCGGTGGGCCACGGCGGCGTGAGCGGATGGCCGTTGATGAAGTGCTCGGCGGGCACGGGCATCGTCTGGTCCGTGCGCCCGGGCAGCGCCGCCTCGGGCGTCACCATCTCGGACTTCCCACGGCTGAACAGCATGGCAACCTCCTGGTCGCGATCGAAGGTGTCAACACCGGCCGGCGGGCAGGTGTTCCCGGGTTGCCCGGCGTCGGCGATCTCCGCCGGACAGGAAACCGCTGTTCGCAGGGCCAACGTGAGGAGCTCACGTGAGGAGCAGCACGCCGAGGCGCCTGTTGGCCACGAGCAGGCCGATCAGCCCCATCACGACCAGGTAGGCGACGTGGGCGAGCAGGTCCCACGAGAGCTGGCCGGACGAGAACGCCCGGCACAGCGCCACCCCGTGGTAGAGCGGCGTGGCCCGCACGATCCACTGCGCGGCCGGCGAGTAGACGGACAGGGGATAGAAGGTCGCCGAGAACAGGAAGAGCGGGACCATGACCGCCTCCAACCACGTGAAGTCTGCCCACGTCCGGGCGTAGGAGCAGCCGGCGAGGCCGACGGCCGCGAACGCGAAGCCGATGAGGACGGCGACGGGCAGGCACCCGAGAACCCACGGCGAGCTGGTGAGGCCCATGGCGGCCATCACGACGAGGAAGCCCGTCGAGTACATGGCGCCCCGCAGCAGCGCCCACGCGATCTCGCCCAGTGCCACGTCCCCGACGCCGAGCGGCGTGGCGAGGACGGCGTCGTACACCCGGGCGTACTTCAGCTTGTAGAAGACGTTCATGGTGGAGTCGAACAAGGCGCCGTTCATGGCCGCCGTGGCCAACAGGGCCGGGGCCACGAACTCCGCGTAGGGGACCGTGCGGCCGTCGACCTCGACGTCGCCGACCAACGTGCCCAGCCCCAGCCGGACCGAGGCCAGGTAGAAGACGGGCTCGAAGAAGCCGGACAGCAGGATCATCCACGTGCGGCGGTAGACGAACAGGTTGCGCTCGACGAGCCGCTGACCCCGCCGCGCGCCGAGGAGGGCCGGCGGCAGGATGCGGAGCCCGAGCGCCGCCCTCGCGGGAGGTCGCCGTGACGCTCACGCCAGTGCCCTCACGCCAGCGCCTCTCGGGGGCTGCGCCCCACGGACCCGATCGCCGCCCGGCTCGCTGCCGCTCGCTCACGCGTACAACCGGCGGGCGAGGGTCCGCCGGCCCACCATCGTTCCGGCGATGGCCAGCGCGGCGAGGAACGTCACGTGCACGACCTGCCGCCACAGCGGGGTGCCACCGAGGGCGATGCCGCGACAGAGGCTCACGCCGTGGAACAAGGGGGTGAACCAGGCCAGGACCTCCAACGGCGCCGGCAGCAGCGAGACGCTGAAGAACGTCCCGGAGAACAGGAACATGGGCATCACCACGAACCGCTGGTACGCGGCGAAGCTGGTGCCCGTGTTGTCGACGGTGCAGGCCCACGCGAAGGTCGGCCCGGCGAAGGCCAGGCCGGTGAGCACGCCCGCGGGCACGGCCGCCCACGTCCCGAGCGTGCGGGTGTCGGCGAACAGCATCATCACGGCTGCGAACGCGCCGACGGCCAGGAACAGGCGGGCGGTCATCCAGAGCATGTGCCCGGTCACCACGTCCGCGGCGCGGACCGGCGTCGCCGTCATGGCGAAGAACGTCCGGCTCCACTTCATGGAGGCCAGGACCGGCCAGGTGCTGTCGAGCCCGCCGATGCTCATGCCGGTGGCCGCCAGCAGGCCGGGGCCGATGAACGCCGCGTAGCTCACCCCGTCGAGGCTGGATCCGGCGCTCGGGTTCTGGTCGATGAGCGAGCCGAGCCCGAGACCGAGGGCCGTCAGGTAGAAGAGCGGCGTGAAGAAGGCGGTGCTGAAGGTCGCCCGCCACAGGCGGCGGAACGCCACCAGGTGGTAACCGGTCACGCGGACCGCGGCGGGAGTGCTCACGGGTCCGACCGTAGGGGCCGCGCCACTCAGTCGACCAGGGTGCGGCCGGTGAGCTTGAGGAACACGTCCTCCAACGTGCTGCGGCGCACCAGCAGCGCGTCCGGACGCAGCCCCCGCTGCAGGACGGTGGCCACGGCGGCGTCGCCGTCGTCGGCGTAGAGCAGGACGCGATCGGGCAGGGCCTCCACCCGCTCGGCCAGGTCGGCGACCGCTCCCGCCGCGGCCTCGTTCTCCCCGGCCGGCATCCGCATCTCCACCACCTCCCGGCTCGAGTGCTGCTCGATCAGCTCGCGCGGCGAGCCTTCGGCGACGATCCTGCCCCCGTCCATGACGACCAACCGGTCGCACAGCTGCTCGGCCTCGTCCATGTAGTGGGTCGTGAGGACGAGTGACGTGCCCCGCTGCTTCAGCCGGTAGAGGCGGTCCCAGACCAGGTGGCGGGCCTGCGGATCGAGCCCGGTGGTGGGCTCGTCGAGCAGCAGCAGCTCGGGATCGTTGACGAGTGAACGGGCGATCGTGAGCCGGCGCTTCATCCCTCCCGACAGCGGCTCGACCCGCTCGTCGGCCCGGTCGGCCAGCTGGGCGAACTCGAGGAGCTCCACGGCCTTGGTGGCGGCGACCCGCCGTGGGATGTCGAAGTAGCGGGCGTAGACGACGAGGTTCTCGCGCAGCGTCAGCTCCTCGTCCAGGCTGTCCTGCTGGGGCACGACGCCGAGACGGGCGCGGATGCGGGGCCCGTCCTTGGCAGCGTCGAGGCCGAACAGCCGCAGCGTCCCACCGCTGAGCGGCGAGACGCAGCCCACCATGCGCATCGTGGACGACTTCCCGGCGCCGTTGGGGCCCAGGAACCCGAAGGCCTCTCCCTGGCGCACCTCGAAGTCGATGCCGTCCACGGCGGTGAAGGGGCCGAAGCGCTTGGTCAGGCCGGCGGCCTCCACCAGCACGCCATTGCCGTCCGACACGCCGGGCAGGGTAGGCGGAGGAGGCGCCGGTACGCTGCCCGAATGGCCCGTCTGCGCTTGTTCGCCTCGGCCCGTGAGGCCGCCGGCACGGGGCGGGACGTGGTCGACGGGTCCACCGTGGCCGACGTCCTGGCCGGCGCCGTGAGCCGCTATGGCGGTGGGTTCGCGGCTGTCCTGTCGACCGCCCGCATCTGGGTCAACGGCGAGCCCGCGGAACCGACGACCACCGTGGGGGACACCGACGAAGTCGCGGTGTTGCCCCCCGTGTCCGGTGGGTAAGTCCGTGTCCACGGAGGATGTGCGCCAGGAGAAGGGCCAAGAGGGAGAGAGTCGCCTCGTCGACCTCGGCGGGTTCATCCGCAGCCAGCGCGAGGTCGCCCGCATCTCCGTGCGCCGGCTGGCCGAGCTGGCCGATGTGTCCAACCCGTACCTCAGCCAGATCGAGCGCGGCCTGCGCAAGCCCTCGGCCGAGATCCTCCAACAGATCGCCAAGGCGCTGCAGATCTCCTCGGAGTCTCTCTATGTGCGGGCGGGCATCCTCGACCCCGAGCGGGATCCCGAGGTCAGCGTGGTGGACGCCGTCCATCGCGATCCCTTCCTCGATGCCGAGCAGAAGCGGACGCTGCTGCGCGTGTACGAGAGCCTGCGGGCCGAGGCCCGGGCCCACGCCGCGGCACCCGTCACGGCCTCCGAGGCCGTCGCCGAGGTGGTGGACCGCCAGCACACGGGCGGTCGCGGGAAGCGGCCGGCCCGGTGAGGGCAGCGTCCGCCCGGCGAGCGGAATGCCGGTCCGCGAGGGGGCGTTGATCTGACCGTGCGGCGGCTGGCCATGCTCTCGATGCACTCGTCGCCGCTCGCCCAGCCGGGCGTGGGCGACAGCGGCGGGATGAACGTCTACGTGCGCGAGCTGTCCTCGGCGCTCGCCCAGGCCGGCGTGGACACGACGACCTACGTGCGCCGGTGGTCCGACGACCTTCCCGACGAGGTGGCCGTGGAGCCCGGCTTCCGCGTCGTGCACATCGACGCCGGCCGGCCCGACCTGCCCAAGGAGCGCCTGTTCGACGTGGTCGGGCAGTTCGCGGCCGGCGTGGCCGATCATCTGCAGACCAACGGGGGCGCTGATCTGATCCACGCGAACTACTGGCTCTCGGGAGTGGCCGGCCACCGGCTCAAGCACGACCTCGACCTCCCCCTCGTCTGCACGTTCCACACGCTCGCCCGCGTCAAGGCCGAGGGCGGCGACGCGGAGTCGGCGTGGCGGGAGCTGGCGGAGATGGAGATCATCGGCTGCGCCGACGCCATCTGCGTGAGCTGCTCGGAGGAGGAGCGCCAGTTCCGCCGTCACTACGGGGATCCCCCGGGCCGGGTCGAGATCGTGGCCCCCGGGGTGGAGCACGCCTTCTTCGCTCCCGGCGACCGGATGGGTGCTCGTGGCGCGCTCGAGCTGAGCCGGGACCTGGGCCAGGCGCCGATGCTGCTCTTCGTCGGTCGCATCCAGCCCCTCAAGGGTGTCGACGTGGCGGTGCGGACGCTCGCCGCCCTCCGCCGGCCGGACGCCTCGCTCGTCGTGGTGGGCGGGGCCAGCGGTCTCGACGGCGACGCCGAGGTGGAGAAGGTCGCTGCGCTGGTCGACGAGCTCGGCCTGACCGAGCGGGTGCACTTCGTGCCGCCCCAGCCGCACCACCTCCTCTCCAGCTACTACCGCGCCGCCGACGTGGTGCTCGTGCCGAGCCGCTCCGAGAGCTTCGGCCTGGTGGCCCTCGAGGGCGCGGCCTGTGGGACCCCGGTCGTGGCGTCCGCGGTCGGCGGGCTGCTGACGCTGGTCGACCATGGCCACTCGGGCTTCCTCGTGCACGGACGCGATCCCGAGGTCTTCGCCAGCTACGCCGACGAGATCCTGGGCAACGAGCGGCTGGCCCGCGAGATGGCCGCACGCCGCGGCGGCGCGCTCGCAGCGCTACACCTGGTCGCTGGCGGCCGCCCGGCTGCGGCGCGCGTACGGCGACCTGACTGCTGGCGCGCTCGTCGAGTGCTCGTGAGCGAGCTGTTCGACAGCGGGGCGCTGGCGCTGCTGGAGCGCCAGGTCGACGAGTGGCTGTCCGCCATGGCGGCGGCCAACCCGGTCGTCTCCGCCGTGGGCCGGGACGACGACACGCCCCGCCGTTGGTTCGTCCGGATGCGGGGCGAGGCCAAGGAGGTCACGACGGTCTGGTTGTCGCTCGGCCAGCGCACGCTCCGCTACGAGACCTACGTGATGCCGGCGCCGGAGGAGAACCAGGCCGAGCTGTACGAGCAGCTCCTCCGCCGCAACGAGCGCCTCGTCGGCGCGCACTTCTCGATCGGTGTGGAGGACGCGGTCTTCCTGCGAGGCGAGCTGCCGCTCGCCGTCCTGAGCGAGGCGGAGCTCGATCGGGTGATCGGGTCGCTCTACGCCTACGTGGAGCAGTGCTTCCCGTCGGCCATCCGCATCGGGTTCGCCTCGCGCTTCTAGGCGCGTCTTCGCTGCCGGGCCGCGTTTCCCGGCCGCGTTCCCGTCTGTGTTTCTCGGGCCGTGCCTTTCCGATCCGGCCCTCCTCGGGCACACCCTCTCCATGGTCCGGAGCGGCGTCCCGCATCGGGGAAGTCGGGGTCGTCCGCTCCGGGCCAACCCCCCTCGCGCACCGTGGGTACCCTCGGTGCCGATGACCTACCGGCTGGCCGTGCTCGGCGGCGGCAACATGGGGACCGCGCTCGTGCAGGGCCTGCTCAGCGCCGGATGGGCGGCGCCCGACGAGCTGGTCGTGGTCGAGGTGCTGGCCGACCGGCGAGCCGTGCTGGCGGAGGAGCTGCTCGGCGTCGACGTGCTCGGCCAGCTCGGGGGCGTGCTGATCGACGCCGCCGTCGTCGCCGTCAAGCCCGCCGACGTCCCGACCGCGGCGCGGGCGGCCACGGAGGCGGGAGCGCTGCGGCTGCTCTCGGTGGCGGCCGGCGTCCCGACGTCGGCCATCGAGCGCGCCGCGGGCACGGCCGTCCGGGTGGTGCGGGCGATGCCCAACACCCCTGCGCTCGTCGGCGCCGGCGCGGCGGCCATCGCACCGGGGACAGCGGCCCGCGAGGACGACCTGGCCTGGGCCGAGGGCATCCTCCGCTCGGTGGGCACGGTGGTGCGGGTCCCCGAGCGCGCGCTCGACGCGGTGACCGGGCTCTCGGGATCAGGACCGGCGTACCTGTTCCTCGTGGCCGAAGCGCTCATCGACGGTGGCGTGCTGGCCGGCTTGCCCCGGGACACGAGCGAGACCCTGGTGCGGCAGCTCCTGTTGGGCGCGGCGCGGCTGCTCGAGGAATCGGGCGAATCGCCGGCGGTGCTCCGCGCCCGTGTCACGTCGCCCGGCGGCACGACCGCCGCCGGTCTCCACCAGCTCGAGCGAGCGGCGGTGAGAGCGGCGTTCGTCGACGCGGTGACGGCGGCGACGGACCGGTCGCGGGAGCTCGGGAAACCCTGATCGGACGACAGGCGACCTGACATTCCGGCAATTACACCGACGTGACTCTTTTCACGGAGCCGGGGAATGTCCTAACGTTCCCGTAGCGGTCCGTTCACAGAGCGCAGCTCTGAGAGAGGCACCGCTCCCGTCGACCGGGTGGTGCCATTATCCGTACCAGCCGGGTGACGCGCCCGTTCGTCGGGCTGCGCCGACAGGGCTGGTGCCGTCGGGGGGTCGGCACCAGCCCTGTTTCGTTTGTCAGCGTCCGGACCCGGCGGTCCGCGCCCCGTTCTGACCGCGCGTCGGCTACGCTCGGCGTGATCGCTGTCTCATCGGCGGGACAGCGCTGGGGCTGTGGCGGACGGCGAGTCGGGGGGAAGCAATGGGCGGGCGAATGGGCGTGTGGGGCCGGTCGGCGCGCGGGCGCATCGACCACGGTCGCGGTCGTGGCCACGCTCGCACCCGAGCGGCGGCTTTGGCGGCGGTGCTCGTGGCTGGCGCGGCCGGGGGCGCCCTCGTCCCGTCGTCGGTCGCTGCGGCACCGCCGGCCGGCTTCCAGAACGAGATCATCCTGTCCAACCTGAACGAGCCGACGGGCGCGGTCTTCACCCCCGATGGTCGGCTCCTGGTGATCGAGCGCGACGGCTCGGTGCTCGTCGCCCAGCCCGGCGCCACGCAGGTCGATCCCGTCCCGCTGCTCGCCATGAGCAACATCAACATCTCGGGCGGCGAGCGCGGCCTCGTCGGCATCACGCTCGATCCCGGCTTCGCCGGCAACGGGTGGTTCTACGTCTTCTATACCGCGGCCTCGCCGCTGCGTGACCGCGTCTCCCGCTTCACGGCCAGCGGCAACACCGTCGTACCCGGGAGCGAGCTGGTCCTCTGGGAGGACAACGAGGCCTCCGCGCTCTACCACCACGGCGGGGGCCTCGAGTTCGGCCCCGACGGCCGGTTGTTCGTGTCGACCGGTGACTTCTTCGGCAGCGGGGCGGAGTCCCAGCTCCTCACCAGCTACAGGGGCAAGATCCTCCGCCTCGAGCCGGGTGGCGGCGTGCCGGCGAGCAACCCGTTCTTCGACGGTGCCGGCCCCAACCTCGATGCCATCTGGGCCCGCGGTCTGCGCAACCCCTTCCGCATCTCCTTCGACAGCGTCGGCGGGCGGATGTACATCGCGGACGTCGGCAGCAACAGCACGTCGACCTCGCTCGAGGAGGTCAACCTGGGGGTCGCCGGTGCCAACTACGGCTGGCCGGTGTGCGAGGGCAGCTGTGGCACGGCCGGCATGACCAATCCCTGGTTCACCTACCCCCACGGCGGGCGGGACGCCTCCATCACCGGCGGGTTCGTGTACCGGGGGACCCAGTTCCCCGCCGAGTACCGGGGCAGCTACTTCTACGGTGACTACGTCCAGAACTGGATCCGCGGCCTGAGGCTGAACGGCGACGGATCGATCCAGCAGCCGTTCAACTTCGAGCCCGCCAACGGCGCGTCGGACGGACCGTACGGCGAGGTCGTCGATCTCCTCGAGGGTCCCGACGGCTCGCTCTACTACGTCGACTTCGGGACGTCGTGGGAAGGACAGTCGCGTCCTGGCACCGTCAGGAGGATCCGGTACCTGCTGGCCAACCAGGCCCCGGTCGCCCTCTCCTCGGCCACACCCTTGTCGGGACCGGCGCCGCTCCAGGTGTCCTTCTCCAGTGCGGGTTCCAGCGATCCGGAGAGCGCCCCCCTCACCTACGCCTGGGACCTGGGTGACGGCACCCTCTCCAGCGAGGCCGACCCGGTCCACACCTACACCGCTGTCGGCACCTACACCGTGCGGCTCACGGTCTCCGACGGCGAAGCGTCGTCGCTGGCCGACCCGCTCCAGGTCACCGTCGGCAACCGGCCCACCGCCACCATCGACGCCCCGGCCGACGGCTCGACGTTCCGCGCCGGCGACGTCATCGCCTACCGGGGCTCGGGCAGCGATCTCGAGGACGGCGCTCTACCGGCGACCGCCTTCTCATGGCGGGGGCTCATGCGACACGAGACCCACAGCCATCCGTTCTTCGGACCGGTCGACGACGTGGCGGAGGGTTCGTTCTCGGTCCCCACGATGGGTCATGACTTCAGCGGCAACGTGTCCTACGAGATCATCTGCACGGTGACCGACTCGGACGGTCTCACCTCCAGTACCGCTGTCTCGTTGGTGCCGGAGGAGGTCGACCTCACGCTCCAGACGGTGCCGGCTGGGCTCACGGTGCTCGTCGACGGGGTCTCGCGGACGACGCCGATCACCCTCGACGCCGCCATCGGGTTCCAGTTCCAGCTCGAGGCGCCGGACCAGACCGTCGGCGGGGCGCCGTACGTGTTCTCGAACTGGTCCGACGGCGGGGCCAGGGCCCACGGCCTGACGATCGGCACCAGCGACCAGACCTTGACCGCCACGTTCCAACCCCCGCCGGACACCACGCCGCCCACGGTGTCGGTGACGGCACCGGTGGCCGGCGCCACGCTCTCCGGGACGACCACCGTGACGGCGACGGCCGCCGACGCCGGTGGCGTGGCCGGCGTGCAGTTCCTGGTCGACGGCACCCCCATGGGGGCCGAGGACACCACGAGTCCCTATTCGGTGTCCTGGAACACGACCACCGCCGCGAACGGTGCCCACACGATCGCCGCCCGGGCGCGGGACGCCACCGGGAACAGCGCCACCTCGACCGCGCTGATCGTGCGTGGCTCAACGGCGGTCACCCGCGTTCGCGTCGCTACGGGTTCGACGAGGGCGTCGGCGTAACCACGGCCGATCGGTCCGGCAACACGGGCACCGGCACCCTGAGCGGGGCGCTGTGGTCCGTGAGCGGTCGATACGGCTCCGCGCTGTCCTTCGACGGCGCCAACGACCTCGTGTCGGTGAATGACTCGGCCGTCCTCGACCTCACCACGGGGATGACGGTGGAGGCGTGGGTCAATGCGGACGTCGCGCCGACGAACTGGCGGTCGGCCGTGATCAAGGAACGGGGGAACAACAGCCTCACGTACCAATTGGCGGCCAGCAGCAACAGCGCCAACCGCCCGAGCGGTCGCGTGTTCGCGGCCAACGGGGTCCGGACTCTGAACGGGGGCACCCGGCTGGTGGCGGGCACCTGGACCCACCTCGCCACCACCTACGACGGCACCACGCAGCGATTGTTCGTCAACGGGGTACAGGTCGCCAGCCAGGCCCAGACAGGCGCCATCACGGCGACCACGAACGCGCTGCGCATCGGTGGCTCGATCACGATGTCGCAGTACTTCGACGGCCGGATCGACGAGGTGAGGATCTACGCGTCGTGCGCTGAGCGCGGCCGAGATCCAGACCGACATGTCGACGCCGATCACGCCGCCCGGTCCGGACGTGACCCCACCGGTGGTGTCGTCGCCGGCACCGTCGGGGACGTTGCCCGTGGGCACGACGCAGGCGACGCTCGGTGTCGCCACCAACGAGCCGGCGACCTGCCGGTACGGCTCGTCGCCCGGGGTCGCCTTCGACACCATGCCGACGGTGTTCACCACCACAGGGGGGACCGCCCACAGCTCGGCGGTCGGTCCGTTGACCGACGGCGGCAGCTACACGTACTACGTGCGCTGCCGTGACGGGGCCGGCAACGTCACGACCAGCGATGTCGTCGTCACCTTCGCGGTCGCCGCACCGCCACCTCCGGACACGACGCCGCCCACGGTCGCCGTCACCGCGCCTGCGGCCGGCGCCACCGTCTCTGGGGCACCGCACCTCACGGCCACGGCCACCGACGCCGTTGGCGTCGCCGGCGTGCAGTTCCTGCTCGACGGCGCGCCCGTCGGAGCCGAGGACACCACCAGCCCGTACTCGGTGTCCTGGAACACGACGACGGCCGCCAACGGCCCACACACGCTGACGGCGCGCGCTCGTGACGGCGCCGGGAACACGACGACCTCGGCCGTGGTGGCCGTGACCGTCTCTCAGCCCGCGTCGACCCGACGTTCGCGTTGCCTATGGCTTCAACGAGACCGCGGGGACCGTGGCGGCGGACCGGTCGTCCAACGCCAACAACGCCACCGTCACGTCCGGGACCTGGGTCGCTGGCCGGTTCGGGAACGGTCTCGGTCTCAACGGCACCTCGACTCGCGCGCGGGCGGGCAGCAACGTGGCGCTCAGCGGGCCGTTCACGATCGAGGCCTGGGTGCTCAACCCGGCCAACGGCGCCTACGAGACGATCGCCACCGTCGGGACGAACCGGGACCTCTACCTCGGCAGCGGAGTGATCAATTTCTACACCGGGCAGCAGGATCTGCCCTTCGGGGCGGCGCTGGCTGTCGGGGCCTGGACCCACGTGGCGCTGACGTACGACAGCGGCGTGCTGCGGGCCTACGTCAACGGCGTACAGCACGGACCGGACCAAACGGCGACGCTGGCCAACGTCACCGCGGTGCTGCAGATCGGAGCGTGGATGCCGTCCGGCACCCAGAACTCGGACTTCTTGTCCGGCACGCTCGACGAGGTGCGGGTCTACGGTCGCGCGCTGACGGCGGCCGAGATCCAGACCGACATGTCGACGCCGATCACGCCTGCCCGGTCCGGACGTGACCCCACCGGTGGTGTCGTCGCCGGCACCGTCGGGGACGTTGCCCGTGGGCACGACGCAGGCGACGCTCGGTGTCGCCACCAACGAGCCGGCGACCTGCCGGTACGGCTCGTCGCCCGGGGTCGCCTTCGACACCATGCCGACGGTGTTCACCACCACAGGGGGGACCGCCCACAGCTCGGCGGTCGGTCCGTTGACCGACGGCGGCAGCTACACGTACTACGTGCGCTGCCGGGACGGGGCCGGCAACGTCACGACCAGCGATGTCGTCGTCACCTTCGCGGTCGCCGCACCGCCACCTCCGGACACGACGTCGCCCACGGTCGCCGTCACCGCGCCTGCGGCCGGCGCGTCGGTCGGGGGCACGGTGAACGTGACGGCGGCGGCGACTGACGACGTCGGCGTCGCCGGCGTGCAGTTCCTCCTCGACGGCGGCATCCTCGGCGCCGAGGACACCAGCGCGCCCTACTCGGTGTCCTGGGCGACGACCGCCACCGCGAACGGCGCCCATGAACTGGCCGCGCGCGCCCGCGACGCCGCCGGGAACACGACGACCTCGGCCGTGGTGGCCGTGACCGTCTCACAGCCCGCAGTCGACCCGACGTTGCGCGTCGCCTATGGCTTCAACGAGACCACGGGGACCGTGGCGGCGGACCGGTCGACCAATGCCAACAACGCCACTGTCACGTCCGGAACCTGGGTCGCCGGCCGGTTCGGGAACGGCCTCGGTCTCAACGGCACCTCGACCCGAGCGCGGGCGGGCAGCAACGTGGCGCTCAGCGGGTCGTTCACGATCGAGGCCTGGGTGCTCAACCCGGCCAACAGCGCCTACGAGACGATCGCCACCATCGGGACGAACCGGGACCTCTATCTCCAGAGCGGTGTGATCACCTTCTACACCGGGCAGCAGGATCTGACCTTCGGGGCGGCGCTGGCCGTCGGGGCCTGGACCCACGTGGCGCTGACGTACGACAACGGCGTGCTGCGGGCCTACGTCAACGGGGTGCAACAGGGACCGGACCGTGCTGTGACGCTGGCCAACGTCACCGCGGTCCTGCAGATCGGAGCGTGGATGCCGTCCGGCACCCAGAACTCGGACTTCTGGTCCGGCACGCTCGACGAGGTGCGGGTCTACGGCCGCGCGCTCACGGCGGCCGAGGTCCAGACCGACATGCTCACGCCGATCCCGAGTGGATGACGGCCGGGATCGGCAGGGGCACCTCGCCCGCGCGACCCGATGAAGTCAGGCCGCGAGGTGGGGTAGCCGGCGCTGCAGAGCGTCGCGGGTGACGACGCCGACCAGGCGGCCGTCGCGCCACACCGTGATGTAGGAGGCCTGCGGCGTCAGGCGCGCGAGGACCGGAGCCAGGGGCTCGTGCGGCTCGGCGCGCGCCACCCGGTTGAACGGGACCATCAGCTGGGTCAGGCGCGTGAACGGCCGCTGGTGCTCGGGCACCTTCCACAGCTGCTCCTCCGTGACGAGCCCGGTGAGCCCACCGTGCCCGTCTTGGACGGCGACGACGCGCGGCGTGCCGAGGCGGCCGCGCTGGCCGAGCATCGTCTCGGCGTCGGTGTCGGCCGTCGCCTCCGCGACGCCGTACCAGGTGACCTCGTCCACGGTGATCCCGGCCAGGCGCGATTCGGCGTTGGCCGCCATCTGCTCGGCCTTGGCGCTGATGACGAGGAACCCGCCGGTGAGCGGGATGAACAGGCCACCCCAACCCCGGAACATCATCCAGACGCCGACGATGACGATCGCCCAGCCGAGGATCTGCCCGGCCTGCGCGGCCTCGTGGGTCGCCCGGGTGCGGTCGCCATGGCGGGACCAGCGCACGGCGCGAAGGATCCGTCCCCCGTCCAGCGGCGCCCCCGGCAGGAGGTTGAAGAGGGCGATGATGACGTTGACGACGCCGAGCCAGCCGATCATGGCGGCCGCCAACGGCCACGCGTCCATGGCGTCGAGCCCGACTGCCGCCCCGATGCCCGCCGCGCCGAGGAGGAGGCTGGACAGCGGGCCGGCGACCGCGATCAGCCCGTCGGCCTTGGGCGAGGGCGCGTCGCTGTTGAGGCGGGCCATCCCGCCGAGGAGCCACAGCTCGATGCCTTCGGTCTGGACGCCGAAGCGACGGGCCACGAGGGCGTGGGCCAGCTCGTGGAAGAGGATCGATGCGAAGAAGGCGGCGACGCCGACCGAGGCTGTCGCCCAGTAGGTGGCCGAGCTCGAGCCGGGCGCGCTGGCCGGGAGTGCGCCGGTGGCCAGTCCGACGCCGAGGAACCACGCGATGACGGCGAGTGACCAGTGGACCGAGACGGGGATCCCGGTGACCTTCCCGAGGCGGAGGAATCCGCGCATGGTGTTGGGGCGCTCCCTTCGAGTGGCAGGCCCAAGTGTACGACCGTGGTCCGCTGTTCCACCGGCTCGCCAGCCCGCCTGCGGGGCCCCGTGGCGCGCGTCGTGCCGTCGTTAGGGTGTCGTGCGATGGCCCGCTACGACACCGTCAGCTTCCTGTCGGACTACGGGCAGGCGGACGAGTTCGCGGGCTTGGTCAAGGCGGTGATCCGCGACCTCGCACCACACGTCACGGTGATCGACCTGACCCACGAGATCCCGCCCCACGACATCCGGGCCGGCTCGCTCGCGCTGGCCCGTTGCATCCAGTACGTCCCGGCCGGCGTGGTGCTGGCCGTGGTGGATCCCGGGGTCGGCACGGCGCGGCGGGCGCTGGCCGTCGAGATCGCCGGCGGCGCCGGTGTCGTGGTGGCCCCGGACAACGGTCTCATCGCTCCGGCGGTCGCCATGGCCGGTGGGCCGGGAGCAGCGGTCGTGCTCACCAACACCGAGTACCACCTTGCCGCGCCCGGGGCCACGTTCGCGGGGCGGGACGTGTTCGCACCCGTCGCCGCGCAGCTGTGCAACGGCGTGCCGCTGGCCGAGCTGGGTGAAGCGATCGACCCCGCCGAGCTGGTGCCCGGGGTGATCCCGGTGCCGAGGCTGGACGGTGCCGACGTCGTGGCCGAGGTGCTGTGGGTCGACCACTTCGGCAACGCGCAGCTCAACCTCGGACCGGAGGACGTCGCCGGCTGGGACGGCGTTGCCCGGCTGCAGTGGGGGGACGAGGTCAGGACGGCGACCGTCGTCACGACCTACGACGAGATCGGGACGGGCGCCATCGGCCTCGTCCTCGATTCGTACGGTCTGCTCGCGCTGTCCCTCATGCGGCGCTCGGCCGCCGACGAGCTCGGGCTGGCCGCAGGTACAGAGATCCGGCTCTCGCCGGCCGTCTCGGGCGGGTCCGGAGGTCGGGTGGATGGCGGGCTGACCATACCCGTCGCCCTGCGGCGGACCGACGGACCCGGCGAGCCTTCGCGTTAGCCTCGCCGCCGTGCGCCCGGCCACCACGCTCGCCCTTGCTCTCCTGCTGGTGGCCATCGTCGTGGCCGGGGTCGTCAGCCTGGTCCGGATCGGCTGAAGGGACCGCGACACCCCTTGAACCTCGCCTCGATCCTCGACGACCACCCGGCTGACGCACCGGCGCTCATCAGCCAGAGCCGGACCACTTCCTACGGCGCGCTGCGCGACCGGGCCGCCGCCTTCCGCGGCGCGCTGCAGGGCCTGGGCGTCGGTGCGGGGGACCGGGTCGTCATCCTGTGCGGCAACGACCCCTCGTTCGTGGTCGCGCTGCTGGCGACCGTCGGCCTGGGGGCCGTTGCCGTGCCCCTCAACCCCACCAGCCCCGGGCCCGAGCTCGATCGACAGGTGGCCGAGGTCACCCCGTCGGTGGCCGTGGTCGCCCCGATGGCCGCGCAGGCGTGGCGGGACGTCGCCCGCGGAGCGGGTGCGGCCGTGGCCCACGTGGTGACGATGCCCGGCACCGAGCTCGACGGCTCGCTCGCCTTCGAAGACCTGCTGAAGTCGGAGCCCGTCGCCGCCATCGACGTCGAGGCCGACACGCTCGCGCTGCTCATGTTCACCAGCGGGACGGCCGGCTCGTCGGTGGCCGCCATGCTCTCGCACGGGAACGTCCTCGCCAACCTGGCCCAGATCCGCACGAGCGGTCCGGACCGGCTGACCGCGGACGATGTGGTCTATGGCGTCCTCCCGCTGAACCACATCATGGGCCTCACCGTGACGCTGCTCCTGACGCTCGACGTGGGCGCGACCGTGGTGCTCGTCCAGCGGTTCGATCCCGTCACCGCGCTGGACACCGTGCGCGAGCGCGGCGTCACCGTCGTCCCGGGCGCTCCGCCCATGTGGGTGGCCTGGTCGCAGCTCCCCGCCGAGCAGCTCGCTCCGCTCAGCGGCGTGCGCGTCGCCACCACCGGCGCGGCGAGGATGCCGGAGGCGGTCGCCACCACGCTGGCCGAGAGCTGCGGGATCGTCCTGCGCGAGGGGTACGGGCTCACTGAGGCCTCCCCGGTCGTGACGACCTCGTCGGGCATCGAGCCCCGACTCGGTTCGGTGGGCAAGGTCGTGTCGGACCTCGAGCTGCGGCTCGTGGACCTGGACGGCACCGACGCGCTCGCCGGCGACCCGGGTGAGATCTGGGTGCGGGGGCCCAACGTCTTCCTCGGCTACTGGAACGATCCCGAGGCGACCGCCCGCGTGCTGACCGAGGACGGGTGGCTGCGGACCGGTGACATCGCGGTCAGCGACGACGACGGCTACCTCTGGCTCGTCGACCGCGCCAAGGACCTCATCATCGTGTCCGGCTTCAACGTGTACCCGGCCGAGGTCGAAGAGGTGATCGCCGAGCTGCCCGGTGTGGCCGACGTGGCGGTCGTGGGTGTCGCCCATCCGCACACGGGCGAGGCGGTGAAGGCCTACGTCGTGCCCGAGGCGGGGAAGCAGCTCGACGAGGAGGCCGTCATCGCCCACGCGCACGACAACCTGGCCCGGTACAAGTGCCCGACCAAGGTGCTGTTCGTGGACGTGCTGCCGCGCAACCTGTCAGGCAAGGTGCTGCGCCGCGCCCTGCGCCAGGAGGGCGCGGGGATCATCAGCTGAAGACGGCTGCGACGACGTGAGCCACGCGGGGGCCCGGCCCGGCCGCCCCGGCGTGGCGATGAGGAAGCCGCAGAACAGGATCACGACGCCGGCGACGAGCGTGACCGCGAACGCGGTGTCCTTCCCGAGGCGGCCGGCGAGCGTGCCGCTGGCCGACAGGACGAGCGTGCCCAGAGCGATGACGACGTTCCCCGCCGCCAGCCGCCTGGCCGGGACCGTCTGGGTGCGGGAGCCGATCGCCCGGCCGCGGGCCAGCCGCCATGCCGACCACAGGGCGCCGGCGATGACGACGAGCGCGGCGACCCCCGACCCGACGGCGGCCAGGATGCGGGGGAGGGGCTCGAAGAGCTCCTGGCCCTCGGGCAGTTCGTCGGTCGGCACGGGCGCCCGGAGAGGTGCCGTCACCAGGACCCCGGCGGCGAAGCCCGACGCCAGGACCAGGCCCCAGCGCACGCCGTCGCCGACCCGTCGCCCGGCGAGCAGGAAGACCGTGCCGAGCGCCAGCCACGGGACGTTGAGGATGGCGCCGAACAGGTAGAAGGCGCGGAAGCTGGGCGACGACCAGCCCCCGGCCTCCGCCACCCACAACGCCGCCGAGGCGGCGGCGAACATGGCCAGGGACACGGTCCACGCCAGCTCGTGCGGACGGCGGCGAACGAGCCAGCGCTCGAGGGTGGCGGCCGCGAAGGCCGTGGCGACCAGGGTCGCGGCGGCGGCCAGCGCGGCGTCGAGGCTCACGCGGCGCAGCGTAGAGGGGCCGGTCGGCGCCTTGTGAACGAATGCACGTGATGCCTAGCCTGCGACCGTGAGTGATGCCGGGCGACGCCGGATCCCGGAGGCCACGGTGGCCCGGCTCCCGATCTACCTGCGCATCCTCTACGACCTCGCCGCCGACCGGGTCGGCAGCGTCTCGTCCGAGCGGCTGGCCGAGCTGGCGGGCGTGAACGCGGCGAAGGTCCGCAAGGACCTGTCGTACCTGGGCTCGTACGGGACGCGGGGCGTCGGCTACGAGGTCGACTACCTGACGTACCAGATGAGCCGCGAGCTCGGGTTGACGCACGACTGGCCGGTCGTCATCGTCGGGGCCGGCAACCTCGGCCAGGCCCTCGCCAACTACGCCGGCTTCGACGAGCGGGGGTTCCCCGTGGCCGCAGTCGTCGACATCGACCCCGCCAAGGTGGGGACGACCATCGGCAGCGTCCCGGTGCGGCACATCGACGAGCTCCCCGGGCTGGTCGGCGACGGCGGGTGCATCGGCGTCATCGCCACCCCGGCCGCATCGGCGCAGGACGCCGCCGACCGGCTCGTCGGCGCGGGCGTGACCGCCATCCTCAACTTCGCCCCGCAGCTGCTGACGGTGCCCCGAGGGGTGACCGTGAGGAAGGTCGACCTGGCCGTCGAGCTGCAGATCCTGAGCTTCTACCAGCGCCGGCGGGCCGCCGGGCCGATCACCGCGCTGGTCGACGACCCGGCCCCCGGACACCCCGCCAGTGCCTGATCCGGTGCCTGACGACCGCCGAGGAGAGGCGCGGGTGGAAGCTCCCCCTAGTGTTGGGCCCGACGAGCGACGGGAGGAGGTTCGGTCATGGCCATCGTGGTGATCGGGATCAATCACCGCACTGCGCCACTGGCCGTCCTCGAGCGGGTCACGCTCAACGGCGACGCCCGGCCGAAGGCCCTCCACGACCTCCGGCTGCGGCCGAACCTGTCCGAGGTCGTCCTGCTCTCGACGTGCAACCGCACCGAGGTCTACGCCGTCACGGAGCGCTTCCACGGTGCCTACGCGGACATCAGGGACTTCTTCTGCTCCCTCGCCGGCTTGAGTCCCGAAGCCCTCTCGCTGCACCTCATCAGCCAGCACGACGAAGAGGCGACCACGCACCTGTTCGAGGTGGCGGCCGGCCTGCGATCCGCGGTGCTGGGAGAGTCCGAGATCCTCGGCCAGGTCCGTGACGCGTGGATGCTCGGCCAACGCGAAGGCACGACGCGGGCTGCGCTCAACCTCCTCTTCCGCCGCGCCATCGAGGTCGGCAAGCGGGCCCGGACGGAGACCTCCATCGGCCGGGGGACGGCGTCCGTCTCGCACGCGGCCGTGGAGATGGCCGAGGAACGGCTCGGGCCGTTGAGCACCGCGAAGGTCGTCGTCGTCGGGGTCGGCGATGTGGGCGAGAGCACCGCTGTCGCGCTGTCCGCCCGGGGCGTGGGCCAGCTCGTCGTGGTCAACCGCACTGAGAGCAGGGCCGGCTCGCTGGCCGAGCGCACCGGCGGGCGCCTGGCCCCTCACGCCAGCCTGACGGACGAGCTCTCCTCCGCGGACCTCGTCGTGACCTGCACCGGTTCCGAGCTCCCGGTGCTGGACCACGAGATCATGTCCGGCGTCGTCGACCGCAGCGGCGGGCGGCCGTTGCTGGTGCTGGACATCGCCGTGCCCCGCGACGTCGAGGCCAGCGCGGCGAACCTGCCCGGCATCACACTGCTGGACCTCGAGGACCTCCGGGACTGGGCCGACCGCGGCCGGCAGGCCCGGGCCGCCGAGGCCGAGCGGGTCCGGGAGATCGTGGCCGGCGAGGTCGACCGCTACCTCGACGACGCCTCCGCCCGCGAGGTCGCTCCCATCCTCGGTGCCCTGCACGACCGGGCCGAGCACGTCCGCCAGGCCGAGCTGGCCCGCTTCCAGCGCCGGCTCACCGACCTCGATCCGACCGAGCGCGAGGCGGTCGAGGCGCTGACGAGAGGGCTCATCGCCAAGCTCCTGCGCCAGCCCACCGTTCGCCTCAAGGAGGACGCCGGCACGCCGCGGGGCGAGCGCAACGCCAGTGCGCTGCGCGATCTGTTCGACCTGCCCTGACTGCCGTGACCGTGCTGAGGGTGGCTACGCGCGGCAGCGCGCAGGCGAGGACGCAGGCCGAGGTCGTCGCCGAGCACGTGCGTGCCGCCGGCGCCGGGATCCAGGTGGAGCTGATCCTCGTGGAGACCACAGGCGACCAGCGTCCCGACGTGCCGCTGCACACGATCGGAGGGCAGGGGGTCTTCGTCAAGGAGGTGCAGCAGGCGGTCCTCGACGGGCGGGCCGACCTCGCTGTTCACTCCGCGAAGGACCTGCCGTCGGCCTCGACGCCGGGCCTGCTGATCGGCGCTCTCACGGCCCGCCGTGATCCGCGTGACGCGCTCATTGGTTGCAGATTCAACGATCTGCCCGATGAGGCGACCATCGCCACCGGCTCGGTGCGGCGCCGGGCGCAGCTCGGCGCCCTCCGGTCCGATCTCCGCTTCGTCGAGCTGCGGGGCAACATCCACACGCGCCTGGGGAAGGTCCCCGAGGGCGGCGCCATCGTGATGGCCATGGCCGCGCTGGAGGTGCTCGGGATGGTGGACGAGTTGGCGGGAACCACCCCCGTCGACCCGATGCCCGTCGACGAGATGGTCCCGCAGGTCGGCCAGGGGGCCGTAGCGGTGGAGTGCCGGGTGGACGATGCCGCGGCGCGGGACGCGCTGGCGGTCATCGACGATCCGGCCACCCGGCAGGCGGTCGAGTGCGAGCGGGCGTTCCTCGCCGAGCTCGGCTCCGGCTGCTCGTTGCCGGTCGGCGCGCACGCGGTGCTCCTCGACGGCGGCGGCCTCCAGCTCCGCACCTTCCTGGCCGGGCCGGGCGGAACGTACGAGGGCGTGCACGAAGGCGCGGCCGAGGAGGCGGGCCGCTGGGCGGTCGATGCCGCGCAGCTCGCTCGTCGGGCCGTCGAGGCCTGACGGGTCTCGCGGGTCACCCGATGGGCGAAGCGGCTGGCGGGCCGGCGCGTGGTCGTCACCCGCGCCGGTGAACAGGTCGGCCGGCTGCGGGAGCTGCTCATCGCCGAGGGCGCCGAGGTGATCGAGGTGCCGACCATCGCCGTGGTCGACCCAGCCGACAGCGGTGAGGCCTTGCGGACAGCCATGAGGGACATCTGGGACTGGGTGGTGGTGACCTCGCCGAACGGGGCCGAACGTGCGGTCGCGGCGGCCGGGGGTCGCGCTGCCGCCCACGCCGTCCGCTGGGCCGTGGTCGGACCGGGCACGGCCGATGCTCTGGGTGCCCACGGGATCAGGCCGGCGCTGGTGCCCGATCGTTTCGTGGCCGAGGGCCTGCTGGAGGACTTCCCGCGTCCACCGGCGGCCGGCGGCGGCCGGGTGCTCGTCGCCCAGGCGGAAGCGGCCCGCCCCGTGCTGGTCGACGGACTGCGGGCCGCGGGCTGGGAGGTCGTGGCCGTGGTGGCGTATCGCACGGTGCCCGTCGTCCCGCCGCCGGCGCAGCTCGCTGCGGCGGCATCGGCGGACGCGGTGCTCTTCACGTCCGGGTCGACCGTCGGCGCCTTCGTCGCGGCCGCAGGGTTGGGCGCCGTGCCCCGCACCGTCGTGGCCATCGGGCCGGTGACGGCCGAGGCGGCGCGACGCCACGGGCTGGTCGTCGCCGCGGTGGCATCACCGCACTCGCTCGAGGGTCTGGTCGCCGCCACGGTCGAGGCGTTGGCGTGACCGCCGGCCGGGCCGTGGACGCCCTCGTGTTCGACCTCGACGGGACGATCGCCGACACAGAGTCCGTCGAGTACGACGCCATCCGCATGGTCTGGGCGGACCACGGGCTCGACTACCCGATCGAGCGGTGGGCGCACGTCGTCGGCCAGTCATGGTCGCCGACGTGGGTCACCGAGCTCGTCGCCGAAGCGGCCGCCACCGTCGATCCGGCCGCCGCCCACGCCAGCAAGAGCCGCTACCACGACGAGCTGCTCGCCGCGCTCGTGCTCCGCCCGGGCGTGGCCGCGCTGATCTCCGACGCCTCGGCGGCGGGTATACCGCTGGCCGTCGCGTCGAACTCGGACTCGGCCTGGGTCGAGTACGTCCTGGAGCAGCTCGGGCTGCTCTCCAGGTTCGTTGCAATCACAACGATTGACCATGTCGAGCAGGGCAAGCCGCACCCCGAGCCGTTCCTGGCCGCCTGCGCGCGGGTGGGCGCCCGGCCGGACCATGCCGTGGCCTTCGAGGACTCGGCCACGGGCGTGGCGTCGGCGGTCGCCGCGGGACTCTTCACGGTCGCCTGCCCCGGGCCGTTGACCGCCGGACACGACATCTCCGCAGCCGATCTGGTCGTCAACTCGCTCGAGGACGTGACCCTGGCCGCGCTCGAGACCGCTCTGGCCGGGCGCGACGGGCGCACCACTAGCATCGGCCCGTGACCTATCCGCAGCACCGCCCCCGCAGGCTGCGCTCGTCGGCGGCCATGCGGCGGCTGGTGGCGGAGACCCGGCTCTCGGTGGACGACCTGGTGGCCCCGCTGTTCGTGCGGGAGGGCATCGACGAGCCGCAGCCCATCGCCTCGCTGCCCGACGTGGTCCAGCACACCCGGGAGAGCCTGCGCAAGGAGGTCACCGAGCTCGTCGCTCTCGGCGTGCCGGCCGTGATCCTCTTCGGCGTGCCGTCCCGGAAGGATCACGAGGGCTCCGAGGCGTGGAACCCCGAAGGCATCGTGCAGCAGGCGTTGCAGGACGTACGCAACGACGTCGGCGACCAGCTCGTCGTGATGGCCGACTGCTGCCTGGACGAGTACACCGACCACGGCCACTGCGGCGTGCTCACCTCCACCGGTGAGGTCGACAACGACGCCACGATCGTCCTCTACGCCCGGGCCGCCGTCGCCCAGGCCGACGCCGGCGCGCACGTCGTGGCGCCCAGCGGCATGATGGACGGGCAGGTGGAGGCCATCCGGCAGGCGCTCGACCAGGCCGGCCATGCCGACGTCGCCATCCTCGCCTATTCGGCGAAGTACGCCTCCGCCCTCTACGGGCCGTTCCGCGACGCCGTCGACGTGCACATCGCCGGTGGCGGCGATCGCAAGGGCTACCAGCAGGACACCCGCAACCGACGGGAGGCGCTCGTCGAGGTCGTCGCCGACCTGGCGCAGGGTGCCGACATGGTCATGGTCAAGCCGGCCCTGCCGTACCTGGACGTCATCACCCAGGTGCGCGAGGCGGTCGACGTGCCCGTGGCCGCGTACCACGTGAGTGGCGAGTACGCGATGGTCAAGGCCGCGGCGGCCAACGGCTGGATCGACGGGCCGGCCGTCGCGCTCGAGCAGCTCACCGCCATCAAGAGGGCCGGCGCCGACATCATCCTCACCTACCTGGCGCGCGAGATGGCCGAGACCCTGCACTGAGCGCCACGCTGGGCACCATGGCCATCCCCTACTGCGACGCCGCGCGCTGCCCCGCGGCCGGGTGCGCGCCGGTCACGTGCGCGGGGCGGGGGCTGGCGTCCAACGACGAGCTGTTCGAACGGTCGCAGCGGGTGATCCCGGGCGGCGTGAGCTCGCCGGTGCGGGCCTTCCGCTCGGTCGGCGGCACGCCGTACTTCGTGGCCCGGGCCGAGGGCGCCCACGTCTGGGACGCGGAGGGCCGGCAGCTCGTCGATCTGGTGCAGAGCTACGGCGCGATCATCCTCGGCCACGCCCACCCGCACGTGGTGGGAGCCGTCACCGCGGCGGCCGCCGACGGCACCTCGTACGGCGCGCCGACCGCGCGTGAGATGAAGCTGGCCGAGGCGATCAGGGAGCGGGTGCCGAGCTGCGAGCAGGTGCGGTTCGTGAACAGCGGGACCGAGGCCACGATGACTGCGCTCCGTCTGGCACGGGGCGTGACGGGCCGCGCCCGGGTCGTGAAGTTCGCCGGCAACTACCACGGCCACGGTGACGCGCTCCTGGCGTCCGGGGGGAGCGGGGTCGCCACGCTCGGCCTGTCCGGTTCGGCCGGGGTCACCGACGCGGCCGTGAGCCAGACGGTCGTGGCCCCGTACAACGTCGTGCCGACGCTCGGCGAGGACGTGGCGTGCGTGATGGTGGAGCCGGTGGCGGCCAACATGGGCCTCGTCCCCCCGGCCCCTGGCTTCCTCGAGGGCCTTCGCGCGGCGTGTGACGCGGCCGGCGCGCTCCTCGTGTTCGACGAGGTCATCACCGGCTTCCGGCTCGGTACGGGCGGTGCCCAGGCCGCCTACGGCGTCGAGCCGGACCTCACCTGCTTCGGCAAGGTGATCGGTGGCGGGCTGCCCATCGGCGCCTTCGGCGGGCGGGCGGAGATCATGGCCTCGCTCGCTCCGCTCGGTCCCGTGTACCAGGCCGGCACCCTCTCGGGGAACCCGCTGGCGACGGCCGCCGGCCTCGCCGCGCTCGACCTGCTCGACGAGGACCTCTACTCGGAGCTGGCCCGCCGGGCCACCCGGCTGGCCGACGGGCTGCGCAGCGCGCTGACCGCCGCCGGTGTCCCGGTGACCGTGCCTGTCGTCGGGCCGCTCCTCGGGCTCCACTTCAACGCCACGCCGGCTGTCGACTACGACACCGCCCGCACCACCGACGAGGTGATGTACGCGCGCTTCTTCCACGCCCTCCTCGACGCCGGCGTGGCGCTCGCGCCCGGGGCCTACGAGGTCGCCTTCCCCGGCCTGGCCCACGACGACGCCGTCATCGACCGCATCCTCACCGCCGTCGACCAAGCCGCCTCCACCCTCACCTGACCGAGGTCTGAGCCGATCGCGCCGTTTGCGGCTCACCGCGCTCAGACCTCGGTCTCACCGAGCAACTGACGCCGATGGCGCGCCGTGTCGATCACGAGCGCCAGCACCGCGTCCGGCCGGCGAGTCTGCTGCCAGCCCACGTACAGGACCTCCCACCCGCAGCGGGCCAGCCGGTGGTCGCGGTCCTCATCGGCCCGCTCCGCCACCCGTCCGAAGTGGAACTGCCGGCTGTGTGCCTCGACACCCAATCGCAACGCCGGAAAGGCGAGGTCGAGAACGCCGGCCAGCCGACCGTCGCTGTCGTGCACCGCGTGCTGGCGGGTGAGCGGCGGGAGCTCGGGCGAGCGCAGGCAGTCCTCGACCAGCTTCTCGAACCACGATCCGCGCACGGCTGGCGTCTCCTTGGCCGCCGCCAGCAACCGCAGGAGCACGCCCGTCCCGGACTGGCCGGGACGGTGCAGCCGGGTTGCGGTCTGCTCCAGCCATCGCAGGCTGACGTCACGACGTCGCGCGTCGTCGAGCGCCCGCTCGACGACTGCAGGCGGAACCACTGATCCCAGGTCGCAGAGCGTGCGCGCCAGGCTCGTACACCGGATGCCCGCGATCGTGATGATGTCCGACGGATCGAGTTCGTGGACGTGGTGGACGACCACGCCGGGAAGGTCCACGCGGCAGCGGGAGGACACGCTGAGCTCGATGACGTCCTGCGGGCAGCCGTCGAGACGGTGGAGGGCGGCCGCGCTGCGATGGGACGCGGCGACCTGGCTCGAGGTGGCGAGCACCGCCGCCAGCAGGTCCTGCTCCCACGTGCGGGGCGCCGCGGTGAGCCGCAGGACGGTCGAGAACGGCCGTTCGAGCTGACCGGCGCGCTCACGCCGGGCCGCGGCCGCGCGGCTGAGACCGAGTGCCTGGGCCTGGCGGCTGGTCACGAGGCCGCGCTGCGCGGCGAAGAGCGCGTTGAGCGGTGCGGGATGAAGAGGGAGGGCCACGCGAGAGTGAGGGTCTCAGCGGTGCTGATCCGGAAACCGCGAGCGAACTTCGAGCGCGATGAGTCGCAAACAGCGCGATTGGCTCAGACTTCCGAAGGGGCCCGGGCGGAAGCGGCGCGGTCGGGGCTGGGTCAGGCGTCGGGGGCGAGGCGGGCGAGGGCGGCGGCGGCCTTGTAGGCGGCTTCGGCCGGGCCGACCTCGTCGGGCCGCAGGAGGTTGGCCATGATCCGCAGCACCCACTCCATGAGCGTGCGGCTGTGCATCCCGACCCGCGTGAGCTCCCGCATGAGGGCCGGTTGCCCGATGACACGGGCGAACAGGCGGGCCACCTTGAAGTACTGGCCGTACTCGGCCTGCAGCTGCCGCGAGTAGTCCGACAGGGCCAGCGGATTGCGGTCGACGAGCGCCTCGTGGATCGTGTCGGCGGCCATGTGCGCCGTCTCGTACGCGTAGTCGATGCCTTCCCCGTTGAACGGGTTGACCGAGCCGGCGGCGTCACCGACCACCAGGTAGGTCGGGCCCTGCTTGGGCCCCACGGAGCCGCCCATGGGGATGCGGCCGCTGACCGGGCGCCCCGTGGGGTGGGCGGCGTCGATCTCCCAGCGGTCGGCGACCATGTGCGCGTAGCTGTCGAGCAGGTGGGTGGTGTTGACGCTCTTGAAGTCGCGGAACGTGGACAGCAGACCCACTCCGATGTTGACCGTGCCGTCGCCCACCGGGAAGATCCAGCCGTAGCCCGGCAGCGGGTTGCCGTTGCGGTCCTTCACGTCGAGGGCCGACTCGATCCACGGCTCGTCGTGGCGGGGGCTCTCCCAGTAGGTGCGGATGGCCGTGCCGTAGGGCCACTCCTTCGTGCGGAACGTCCCCAGGGCGCGACCGAAGCGGCTGTTGGCACCGTCGGCCACGACGACGTACCGGGCGCGGAGCTCGATCGGCGAGGCGGCGTCGTCGGGCTGGACGACCGCACCGCGCACGAACCCGCGGTCGATCACCGGCGCCGAGCGCGTCGGTGCCCTGCAGGAGGGTCGCTCCTGCCACCTCCGCGTTCTGGGCCACCATCCAGTCGAGCTCGCGTCGGCGTACGACGTAGCCGTAGGGCGGGAAAACCGGGTGCTCGGGCCACGGCAGCTCCAGCGTCCGGCCCTGTGCCGTGCAGCGCAGCCCGTCGAACCGGTGGTACTTCGTCAGCTCCTCGCCGAGCCCCATGTCCTGGAGCTGCTTCACGGCCCGTGGGGTCAGCCCGTCGCCACACGTCTTCTCGCGCGGGAAGGTCTTGCGCTCGACGACGGCCACGTCGTGCCCGTGGCGGGCCAGCCAGTAGGCCGCCGACGCGCCGGCGGGCCCGCCGCCGATGACGAGGACATCGAAGGACCGGGCGGCGGCCACGAGCCCCAGGCCCGCCCTAGGCCTCGGCGGCGGTGCTGATGCCCTCTTCGTCCAGGGTGGACTCGCCGGTCTCGATGGCCTCGAACTTCGGCGCCGCCGGCGCACACCAGTCGGCGAACTCCTGGGCGTAGACCGGGTCGAGCGGGTCGGCGCCGCCGAGCGTGTACCGCTCGTGGCACACGACGGCGATGATCTCCGCGTCGGTGAGCGCCCCGCCGAGCTTCTCGCCCTGCTGCGGCATGAAGCTGCCGTTGAAGGAACCGCCGAGGTGCGGCCCGCCCGGCCGGTCGGGGTCGCCGTACACCTTGCCGTCGTACGGCGCGCTACCCGTGTAGACGAGCGACGCGTGCTGCTCGAAGGTCGGGAACGTGAGGAGGACCTCGCCGTTGCTCAACTGGCGGCCCACGCCGCCGGCGCCGCTGGCCCCGTGGCAGCTCGAGCACGAGCTGTAGACCTCCTCGCCCTCGCCGAGTGGGCCGGCGACGGTCTCCTCGGAGGGCTTCAGGGCCCAGGCGTACAGCAGGACCCACAGCGGGAGCAGGCCGACGACCGACATGGCCCACCATGGGATCTTCGTGCGCGACTTGGCCGCGGCCACGTAGGGCGGATCAGGCCGGGGCGGCGGCGCCGCCGGCTGGGGGGCCGGGGCCGCTCTCCCTGCGGGGACCGACGATGCCGCGGCCGGCGCCGGGGTGGCCCCGCCGGCGGGGACCGGTGCACCGCCCGCCGGCGCCGCTGCCACGCCTTCCGCGCCCCCCTCGCCCGCCCCCTCGTCCGCACCGGTGCCGCCGTCCGTGGGCAGACCCAGCGCGGCACGCCGCTCGCGGGAGCGCTTGAGGAGGTGCTCTGGGATCTCGGTCACGGGCGTCCTTTCGACGCGCTGGCAGGCTCGGGCGGTACGTCTCGGGCGGTCACACTAGAACGGTCCGTGGGGCGCCCGGCAATCTTCCGCGGCTTCTCCATCCTCGGCCCGAAACCGCTGGCTGGCCGGCTTGCGGGCCGCGCGGAGGCGGCGTGCTAAGAACGCGTCGCGCACCGCCGCGAACACCCGATCCGGACCGTCCTTTTGGGCTCCCGGGAGGGGTTCGCGGATAGTGTGTGAGCAGTTTCACGAAGTCAGGATCAGGACCACCACGATCGGCCGACGAGGGCCGGCGGCGAGCTCCGGGTTCGGGGCCCGCACCGCCCTCCACGATGAGGAAGGGACGTGCAGCGACCACCCATGTTCGCCATCGACATCCTCAACTGGCCGGGCTTCAACCAAGCACTGCTGTTCTCGATCGTCGTGCTCGTGATCCTCATCGCCATCGCGGTCGCGTACGGCAAGCGCCGTCCCGTGGGCAAGCCGCTGTCGTGGGGCGAGGGCATGGTCGGCGCCGTCTACGTGTTCTTCGCCATGTTCATGGCCTACGCCGTCATCCCGAACCAGTGGCTCATCCACGCCCAGAACGGGCTCGGCTGGCGCACCGACAAGAAGGTGTACGGGCCGGGCAACATCCTCCAGGCCGAATCGCTCGGCGGGAGCTTCCCGTTCGAGATCAACTACCTGCAGGTGGGTGACGCCATCGCCGCCGCCATCTACATCGCCTTCCTCGGCCTCCAGCTCTTCCTGTTCTCGTGGTGGCAGAAGCGGGGCAAGGTGAAGCCGAGCACCGAGCTGGCCACGTCGACCTACGGCCGGCCGCTGGTCAGGAAGGGCTGAGCGTGGCTCGCACCGACGCCAACCCCCCGATGCCCGAGTGGAGCGACGAGTACCAACTCGTCGAGGTGGACGCCGACTACCTCGCCAAGGCGGTCAAGCCGAAGCAGTTCATCCACATCGACCAGTCCGAGTGCATCATGTGCGAGGGCTGCGTGGACATCTGCCCGTGGAAGTGCATCCACATGGTGACGCCCGACGCCATCGCCGAGGCCACCAACACCGAGCAGCCCGGTGAGGATCCGGCCGACAAGGTGCTCTTCATCATCGACGACGACGTCTGCACGCGCTGCGCCCTGTGCGTCGACCGCTGCCCGACAGGCGTGATCATCATGGGCAAGGCCGGTCAGCCGCTGGCCACGGGGGACACGCACGCCCGGACGAACAACTACGGCTACGCCTACGGCATGCGGTTCTGAGCGGAGGAGACCAGGTGGCCAAGACCTTCGACGACCAACCGAAGCCCTCCATGAAGGAGCGGATGACCAAGCTGGGCGACTCCATGCAGGGGTCGCAGGCCTGGAACTCGATCTTCCGCCCGGGCTCGATCTTCCGGAAGGGCTACACCGACAGCCCCCGGAACCGGTCGTACGTCGTGATGAACTCGGTGCTGTACCACCTGCACCCGGTCAAGGTGAAGCGCCACGCCGTGAAGGTCAGCTACACGCTGTGCCTCGGAGGGCTGTCCTTCTTCCTCTTCATCCTGCTCACGGTGACGGGCATCTTCCTGATGTTCTTCTACCGGCCGACCGCGGCGCAGGCCTGGAACGACATCTACAACCTGCAGACCGGCGTGACCTTCGGGCTCCTCGTGCGCAACATGCACCGCTGGGCCGCGCACCTCATGGTCCTGTCGGTGTTCCTGCACATGGCGCGGGTCTTCTACCACGGCGCGTACAAGCCACCCCGCGAGTTCAACTGGGTGATCGGCGTCATCCTGCTGACGCTCACCCTGCTGCTGTCCTTCACCGGCTACCTGCTGCCGTGGGACCAGCTCTCCCTCTGGGCGGTGACGGTCGGCACCAACATGATCGGGTACACGCCCGTGTTCGGCGACCAGGTGAAGTTCGTGCTGCTCGGAGGCAAGGAGATCGGCAACGAGACGCTGCTCCGATGGTACGTACTCCACGTCCTCATGTTCCCGTTCATCATCGTCATCTTCATGGCCGTCCACTTCTGGCGGGTCCGCAAGGATGGCGGCATCTCGGGGCCGCTGTGATGGACCGGCGAAGCTGGGCTCGGGACCGCTCCCCACCGGAACCTCCGGTCCGGTGGGGCGATGGCGGCATCTCGGGGCCGCTGTGATGGGTAGGTAGGGATGTGAGCGCATGACCGAGATCCCCGAACACCTCCGCAAGCGCGCCGAAGCGGCACGGGCCAAGGCCGAGGCCGAGAAGGGCGCGGACGCCGCGCCGCCGGCGGAAGAGACCGCGGCCGCGGCGGCCGCCTCCGACGCGCCGGCGAGCGGTGAGGAGTCACGCATCCCCGCGCACCTGCTCGAGCGCAGCCGGGCCGCCAAGGACCGCGCCGCTGGCGCGGCCGAGGGTGACGCAGGAGCGGCGACCGGCGGCGGCGTCGCCGTGGCGGAGCGCCCGGCGGCGGTCACCACCGCGGCGCCGGTCGGGGCCGGCGGCATCCCGGTGGGGCCGGCCCGGGCGGTCACACCCAGCGGCTGCTGACGGTCGTCAAGTCCGGATCCATCCAGGACGTCAAGGCCAGCCCGATCGACAAGGTCCACACCTGGCCCCACCTGCTGGCCGGCGAGTTCGTGGCCTCCCTCGTCTGCACGGCCTTCACGTTCGTCTTCTCCGTGTTCGTCAACGCGCCGCTGCTGGAGCTCGCCAACCCCAACCTGACCCCCAACCCGTCCAAGGCGCCCTGGTACTTCCTCGGCCTCCAGGAGCTCCTCACCATGTTCCACCCGATGGTCGCCGGCGTGACCATCCCGGGCATGGGTCTGATCCTCCTGATGCTGGCGCCCTACATCGACCGCAACCCGAGCATCAAGCCCGAGGACCGCAAGTTCACCATCAGCGTCTTCACCATCTTCATGATGTTCTGGGCGGTCCTGGTGATCATCGGCTCGTTCTTCCGTGGACCAGGGCAGAACTTCGTACTGCCCTGGAAGAGCGGCATCTTCTTCGAGCTGTGAGCGGGGTGGACGAATGAACGCTGCGGCCGTCATCGCCATCGTCGCCGTGCTCGTGCTGCTCGCCGTCGCGGTGTTCGTCGTCACCGCCCGGCGCCACGACTCCCGCCGCGGCGAGGGCGCGCTCTCCCGCGAGACGCGCCAGCGCGATCGTTCCGGCCGCGGCCAGGAGGAGATCGAGGTGCCGCCGGCGCCGACCGGCCGCGAGGTCGAGCTGGCCGCGGTCGCCGCGCAGTCGCCGGGCGCGCTGGAGAAGGCGGAGCCGAAGCTGCCGGCACCGTACGTGCCGCCCGATCCCGAGACCATCGGCGTCACCCGGCGCCAGTTCTTCAACCGCAGCATCGTGGCGTTGACCTCGGCCGGCCTGGCCGGCTTCGGTGCCGCCGTCGTCGGCTTCCTGTGGAGCGCGCCGAAGGGCGGGTTCGGCGGCAAGATCTCCGTCGGCTCGCTGGAGGACATCAACGCCGGCATCGCGCAGAACAGCGGCTTCTACTACGTGCCCGAGGCCCGGGCCTGGATCACCGCCTACCCGGCCGAGGCCCTGCCGCAGGCCGAAGGGGTGTACGCCGCGCCCGTGCTCGCCGGCATGCAGGCGGGCATCAACGCGCTCTACCAGAAGTGCCCGCACCTCGGTTGCCGCGTGCCCCAGTGCGCGAGCTCGCAGTGGTTCGAGTGCCCCTGCCACGGCAGTCAGTACAACCGGGCCGGCGAGAAGAAGGCCGGGCCGGCGCCGCGGGGCATGGACCGCTTCGGCGTCGACATCAGCGGCGGCAGCGTCACGATCGACACGGGCCTCATCTTCCAGGGCCCGTCGATCGGCACCAACACGACCGGCCAGGAGGCCGAGGGCCCGCACTGCGTCTCGGGCGGCGAGGGCGGGCACTGATGCTGGCCGTCGCCACCTGGGGCTTCGCCCTCGTCCTCGGCATCGTCCTCGTCATCGCATGGGTCATCTACGGGCTGGTCAACGTCTTCGGCAAGCGGGCCCGCAAGGAGGTCGGCGCCGAGCTGGAGCTGGCGCCGAACCGCAGGCCCTACTACGACGACGAAGGTCTCGAAGGCCCGCGCCTCGAGCGGGTGCAGCTGTACGGGCTGCTGACGCTGGCCGTCATCGTCATCGCCCTTCCGCTCTACTGGCTGTTCGAGCCCAGCCGGCAGGCCGGGGCGCGCGAGGAGGGCGATGCCCGCCTGGCCGGGTGGGGCGCCGACCTGTTCGCCACCACGGCTGACGGCGGCTTCAACTGCGCCGGCTGCCACGGCGGCATGCGGGCCACGGGCGGCGCGGCGCCCTACACCATCACCGATCCCACCACTGGCGCCGTGCGGTCGGTCACCTGGAACGCGCCCGCCCTCAACACGGTCTTCTACCGGTTCAGCGAGGAGGAGGTGCGGTTCATCCTCGTCTACGGCCGCCAGTTCTCCCCGATGTCGCCGTGGGGCATCGCCGGCGGCGGCCCGATGAACGAGCAGCAGATCGACTCGATCCTCGCCTACCTGAAGAGCATCCAGCTCCCGGCCGACGCCTGCGAGGCGGGCGCGAACTTCTGCGAGGGCGGCCGGCTCCCGGCCGAGAAGCAGGCGGAGATCCAGGCGGCCATCGACGCGGCCATCGAGAGCGGTGACGCCGCCAGCGTCGGCGAGGCCATCTTCAACCTCTCCCTCGATTCCGGCGCCTACTCCTGCGCGCGCTGCCACACGGCGGGCTGGTCCTACGGCAACCCGCTGGTCACCGGTGGCGGTGCGATCGGGCCGAACCTCACGAGCGGCGCGGAGGTCCGCCAGTTCCCGAGCGCGGCCGACAACCTGGCCTTCGTCCGCAACCCACCCGAGGAAGGCAAGAAGTACGGGCAGCAGGGCCAGTCGAGCGGCCGCATGCCCGCCTTCGAGGCGTACTACACCGAGGCCCAGTTGGCCGAGCTGATCGAGTACATCCGGAGCCTGTGATGAGCGCGACTCTGGCCAGCATCCTCGCCATCGGGTGGGAACCCGAGATCCGCGGGATCTCCGTGGTGCTCATCTCGGTCGTCGTCCTGTGCGGCAGCGTGTACTTCATCCTCAGCACCAACCTGGGTTCCCGGCTCGGTTTCCTGGTGGCCCTGGCCGGGCTCTTCGGTTGGCTGATGATGATGGGCATCTTCTGGTGGGTCTACGGCATCGGCCTCCAGGGCAAGGCGCCGTCGTGGTCCGGCATGGAGGTGATCGGCACGTCGCTCGACGAGTCGGCCAACGAGGTGGCGCGTGTCGACGACCTCTCCGCGGCGACGACGGAGGAGCCCGTCGACGGCTGGATCCGCATCGCCTCGGACGACCCCGCTTTCGGCCAGACCGTGGCCGCCGCCGATGACATCCTGCAGAACCAGACCGAGACGTTCCAGGCCGGCGAGTACGCCACGGTCGCGGTGTACGAGAAGGGCGGTGAGCGGTATCCGAAGATCGGCAACTCGATCGACTTCCTGGCCTTCCGTCACCGGCCCCACTACGCCATCGTCGAGGTCCAGCCCGTGGTCTTGACCATCACCGAGCCCGGGCGGGCTCCGCTGCCGACCGAGATCGACACGACGAAGCCGCCGACCTATGTGCTCATGGTGCGCGACCAGGGCACACAGCGGCAGCCGGCGGTGTCGCTGACGATCGGGTCGGGGCTGTTGTTCGCGCTGTGCTGCTACGTGCTCCACCGGCGGGAGCGGAACCTGCAGAACAACCTGGCGGAGGCGGAGGGCGGGTCCGGCGGCGCCGTGGTGCCGGTCGGGACCCCGGACTGAGGCCGGAGGCCGCGCCATGGGCCAGTACCTGCCGATCATCGTCCTGCTCGGTCTGACCGTCGTTTTCGGCCTGCTCAGCTTCCTGGCCTCGAACCTGCTCGGGCCCAAGAGTCGCAGCGCGGCGAAGGAGGCGCCGTACGAGTGCGGCATCATCCCCAGCCGCGAGATGCCCGAGCGCTTCCCGGTCGGGTTCTACCTGGTGGCGATGTTGTTCATCATGTTCGACATCGAGATCGTGTTCCTCTACCCGTACGCGGTGAACAGCGGCGCGCTCGGTGCCTACGGCTTCTGGGCCATCGTCGTGTTCAGCGTCGTGTTCTTCCTGTCGTTCGTGTACGAGGTGGCGAAGGGCGGGCTCGACTGGGGTCCGCTGGTGCGGGCCCGCCGGCAGGATCCACAGGTCGTGTCGGCCGAGCGCACCACGCAGACCACCATCCGCCGAGTCGGCCTCGAGGGTCGGGGCGAAGAGGAAGCCGCCTGATGGGCCTCCGCGACCTGCCGGACGAGGGCCTTTCGGGGCTGGACCACAACATCATCACCGGCCGCCTGGAGGACCTCGTCCAGTGGGCGCGGTCGCGGTCCGTGTGGCCGGCCACCTTCGGCCTGGCTTGCTGCGCCATCGAGATGATGGGCGCGGGCGGCGCGCACTACGACATCGCCCGCTTCGGCATGGAGGTCTTCCGCGCCTCGCCGCGGCAGGCCGACATCATGATCGTGGCTGGTCGGGTCAGCCAGAAGATGGCCCCGGTCCTGCGCCAGATCTACGACCAGATGGCCGAGCCCAAGTGGGTCATCTCCATGGGCGTGTGCGCCTCCACCGGTGGCATGTTCAACAACTACGCCATCGTCCAGGGTGTCGACCAGATCGTGCCGGTGGACGTCTACGCGCCGGGCTGCCCGCCGACGCCCGAGACGCTCATCCACGCCATCACCACGCTTGCGCAAGCTGATCGACACCGGCGACATCCTGAGGCGCCGCGAGGACACGGGCGCCGGCGCCGACGTCCACGTCGAGGCCATCCCCCAGACCCAGCCCATCACCCTCAGCGTCGGCCGGTGACCGTGGCCGATCCCGTTGCCAGCCCGCCCGACGCGCCCACGGACGACGCGGGCGCGGACGCGGCAGAGTCCGCTCCGAGTCCGCTCCTCGTCCACGGCTGCGCGACGTCGGGCAGCGGCGGGCAGCTCGTCGTGCATCCCACCCGTGAGCAGTACCTCGACCTGCTCCGGCACCTCCTGGACGACGGCTACGTCCAGTGCCTCGACGTCTTCGGCGCCGACTACCTGCTGCACCCGGGACGCACCACCCTCCCCGACGGGATCGCGCCGGAGCGCTTCGAGGTGGTGCTGCTCCTCATGAACCACAACGACCGGACCCGACTGCGCGTCCGCGTCCAGGTGCCCGAGGACGACCCGACCCTGCCGTCGCTGTTCACGCTGTGGCCGGGCACGGAGGCACCCGAACGTGAGACCTACGACATGTTCGGCGTCGAGTTCACCGGCCACCCGGACCTGACCCGCATCCTCATGCCCGAGGACTGGGTCGGCCATCCCCTGCGCAAGGACTTCGAGGTCGGCGCCATCCCCGTGCAGTTCTCCGAAGGCCACACCGCGCCACCGAGGGGGCCGGCATGACGGCCACCGGGTCCGATCGGGTCATCCTGTCGGAGACGCCGTTCCTCACCAGCGAGGGCGAGCAGGAGATGCGGCCCCGCAGCGAGCTCGGCCCGGACGAGCTGTTGCGCGAGGTCGGCTCGGTGCTGCGCATGAGCGAGGCCGAGGTGGCCGCGCTGGCCCAGCGGGTGGTCGAGCCGTCCGAGGACCAGACGATGATCATCAACATGGGGCCCCAGCACCCGAGCACGCACGGCGTGCTCCGCCTCATGCTGGAGCTCCAGGGCGAGACGGTGCTGCGCTGCAAGCCCATCGTGGGCTACCTCCACACCGGCATGGAGAAGACCGGCGAGCAGCTCACCTACCTCCAGGGCCCGACCAACGTCACGCGCATGGACTACGCGAGCCCGCTCAGCAACGAGCTCGTGTTCTCGATGGCCACCGAGAAGCTGCTCGGGATCGACGGCGACATCCCCGAGCGCGCGGTGTGGATCCGCATGCTGATGGTCGAGATCAACCGCATGGCCAGCCACCTGTTGTTCCTGGCCACCAACGGCATGGACATCGGGGCCGTCTCGATGATGATCTACGGCTGGCGGGAGCGGGAGATCGTGCTGCGCTTCCTCCAGAAGGTCACCGGACTGCGGATGAACCACAACTTCATCCGGCCCGGGGGCGTGGCGGCCGATCTGCCGCCGGGCTGGCGCGACGACGTGCTGGAGCTCATCGACACCATCACGCCGCGGCTGGAGGAGTACGACACCCTGATGACCGACCAGCCGATCTGGCGGGAGCGGCTGCAGGGTGTCGGCGTGCTCACCGCGCAGGAGGCACTGGCCCTCGGCGCCACCGGGCCCATCCTGCGCTCCACGGGCGTGGCCTGGGACCTCCGGCGGGACATGCCGTACCTGCGCTACGACGAGCTCGAGTTCGACGTGATCGTCGGCTCATACGGCGACTGCTTCGACCGCTACGCCATCCGCCTCAACGAGGTCCGGGAGTCCATGCACATCGTGCGCCAGATCCTCGACCGCATGCCCAAGGGCGACTACCGCATCCAGGACAAGAAGGTGACGCCGCCGCCGCGGGCCCGCATCGACGAGTCCATGGAGGCCCTCATCCACCACTTCAAGATCTTCACCGAGGGCTTCAAGGTGCCCGAGGGCGAGGTCTACGTCGGCATCGAGGGCCCGCGCGGTGAGATCGGCTGCTACATCGTGTCCGACGGCTCGGCCCGCCCGTACCGCATGCACATCCGACCGCCGAGCTTCGTCAACCTCCAGACGCTTCCGCACATGATGCGGGGCGGGCTCATCGCCGACGGCGTGGCCGTCATCTCGTCCGTCGACCCGATCCTGGGCGAGGTCGACCGCTGATGGCGAGGCTCAGCGAGGCCAACGTGCTCATCGCGAGGGAGATCATCGGCCGCGTGCCGCGGCCCAAGTCCGCGCTCATCCCGCTCCTCCACCTCGCGCAGGAACAGGACGGCCACGTCACCACGGACGCCATGGCGCACCTCGCCGAGCTCATCGGCATCACCCCGGCGGAGGTGTACGGCACGGCGAGCTTCTACGAGATGTTCAAGTTCGAGCCGGTGGGCAAGTACTGCATCAACATCTGCACCAACATCTCCTGCCAGCTCCTCGGGGGCTGGGAGCTGCTGGAGCACGCCGAAGAGCGGCTCGGCATCAAGGCCGGCAGCACGACGGAGGACGGGCTGTTCACGGTGGAGGACGTGGAGTGCATCGCCGCCTGCACCGAGGCGCCGGCCCTCCTCGTGAACTACCGCTTCCGCTACAAGGTGTCGGACGCCGATTTCGACCAGCTCGTCGAGGACCTGCGGTCCGGCCATCTGGACGACGAGATCCCACCGCACGGCACCCTGGCGCGCGTCCGCCAGAAGGTGCCCGCGGACCGCTGGGCGGGCACGGGCGCGGCTGCCCAGGCCGAGGTCGACGCCCGATGAGCGAGGATCGGATGGTGCACCAGTGAGCTCGCTGCACGTGCCCGGGCTGGTGCCGAGTGGGCCGGCCATCGTCACCAGCCGCTTCGGCGAGGCTGACGGCTACACGTACGACGGCTACGTGCGCACGGGCGGCTACGAGGCGCTGCGCCACGCGCTGACCATGACGCCCGAGCAGGTGCACGAGGAGGTGAAGGCCTCCGAGCTCCAAGGCCGCGGGCGGCGCCGGCTTCCCGACCGGCACCAAGTGGGGCTTCCTCCCGGCCAACGTCTTCCCCCGGTACGTCGTGGTCAACGGCGACGAGAGCGAGCCGGGCACCTACAAGGACCGCATGCTCATGGAGCTGGACCCGCACCAGCTCATCGAGGGCATCGTGCTCACCTGCTACGCGATCCACGCTGCGCAGGCCTTCCTCTACGTCAGGGGCGAGATGGCGCTGGCGCAGGAGCGCATCGCGCAGGCGCTCAACGACGCCTACGCCCACGGCATGGTCGGGCGCAACATCCTCGACAGCGGCTTCAGCGTCGACATCACGCTCTCGTGGGGCGCGGGGGCCTACATCGTGGGTGAGGAGACGGCGCTCATCGAGAGCCTGGAGGGCGAGCGCGGGATGCCCCGCCTGAAGCCGCCGTACTTCCCGGCCGCCAAGGGCCTGTACCAGCAGCCGACGATCGTCAACAACGTCGAGACGCTGTCCAACGTGCCGTGGATCGTCATCCAGGGCGGCGGCGCGTTCCGCGAGCTCGGAGCACCGACGTCGACGGGCATGCGCATGTTCGCCGTGTCGGGCCACGTCAACAAGCCGGGCGTGTTCGAGGTGCCGAACGGCATCACGACCTTCCGGCAGCTCTTCGACGCGCCGGAGTACGGCGGCGGCGTGCGCGAGGGCCGGGCCGTCAAGGCCTTCATCCCGGGCGGCGCCTCGGCCCCGTGGTTCTTCGAGGAGCACCTCGACCTGCCGCTCGACAAGCCGACGGTCGACAAGGCGGGCTCCATGCTCGGCTCGGGCGCCATCGTCGTGATGGACGAGACGACCGACGTGGTGGAGGCCGCCTGGCGGGTGGTGCGGTTCTTCGCCCGCGAGTCCTGCGGCAAGTGCACGCCCTGCCGCGAGGGCACGACCTGGCTGGAGCGGATCCTGGCCCGCATCCTCGAGGGCAACGGCCGGACCGAGGACCTCGACCTGCTCCTGGACGTGTCGGACAACATCAGCCCAGGGATCCTGTGGCCGCCGCGCCAGACCACCATCTGCCCGCTGGGCCCCTCGGCCGTGTCGCCGATCATGTCCGTCATCCCCCGCTTCCGCCACGAGTTCGAGCACTACATCGAGCACGGCCGGCCCATCGACGGCGTCGAGCGCCGCCGGGCCCACCGCGAGACGGCCCATGTCTGACACGACCGACACCACCAAGACCGACGCCACCACCGACGCCGGACGACCGACGCCACGGGCGCGTCGCCCGAGCCGCCGCCCAAGACGACCCTGACCATCGAGGTCGACGGCCGCCCGCACGAGGCGCCGCCCGGCCAGTGGCTGATCGACGCCTGCGAGGACGCCGGCGTGTACGTGCCGCGCTTCTGCTACCACAACCGCATGCAGCCGGTCGGCATGTGCCGGCAGTGCCTGGTGGAGGTCGAGGGGCCGCGGGGTCCGATGCTGATCGTGTCGTGCATGACGCCGGTGGCCGCCAACCAGGTCGTTCACACGGACAGCCCGACGGTCAAGAAGGCGCAGGAGGGCGTGCTCGAGTTCCTCCTCGCCAACCATCCGCTCGACTGCCCGGTCTGCGACAAGGGCGGCGAGTGCCCGCTGCAGGACCAGGCGTTCAGCCACGGGCCGGGCGAGAGCCGCTTCATCGAGGAGAAGCGCCACTTCGAGAAGCCCATCCCGATCAGCTCCCTCGTCTACCTCGACCGCGAGCGCTGCATCCTGTGCGACCGCTGCACGCGGTTCGCCTCCGAGGTGGCCGGCGACCCGCTCATCTCGTTCACCCACCGCGGCAACAACACACAGGTCCTGACGTTCCCGGACGATCCCTTCGCCTCCTACTTCAGCGGCAACACGGTCCAGATCTGCCCGGTCGGTGCGCTCACCGCGAAGCCCTACCGCTTCCGGGCCCGGCCGTGGGACCTCGAGCAGACGGAGAGCACGTGCACGACGTGCGCGGTCGGGTGCCGCATCACGGTGCAGTCGAGCCAGAACATCCTGCTGCGCTACCAAGGCGTCGACAGCGACCCGGTCAACTGGGGCTGGTTGTGCGACAAGGGCCGGTTCGGCTTCGAGGCCACCGCCTCACCCGATCGCGTCACCACCCCGCTGGCCCGCCAGGACGGTGAGCTGACCCCTGTCACGTGGGGTGCCGCGCTGGCGGCGGCGGCCGATGCCGTCCGCAGCGCCATCGACGCCGGCGGCCCCGGCGCGGTCGCCATCGTCGGCGGCGCCCGCGGCACCAACGAGGATGCGTTCGCGTGGGCGTTGCTGGCCCGCGAGGTGATCGGCACGGCCAACCTCGACGCCCAGCTCGACGACGGCCTCCCGCCGGCGGTCTTCAACCTCCCGGGCGCGACGATCGACGAGGCCTGCGCAGCGTCGACCATCGTCCTGCTGGGGCCCGATCTCAAGGAGGAGCTGCCCGTCCTCTACCTGCGGGTGCGGGACGCCGCGCAGTCCCGCCGCAGCCGGATCCTCGAGCTCGGCTCGAAGGACACGGGCCTCACGCCCTACGCCTGGCGTTCCGTCCGGCACGAGCCCGGTGAGCAGCTCGCCGCCGTCCGGAGGATCCTCGACGATGCCGAGGTCGCCCAGCAGCTCGGCGCCGGGTCGGTCGTGGTCGTGGTCGGGCGGGCCAACCTGGCCGAGTCGGAGCACCACACCCTCGACGCCCTCGCGGCGCTGCTGGCCGCCGTGCCCGCGGCCCGGGTCCTGCCGGTGCTCCGCAGGGGCAACGTCCGGGGAGCGATCGCCGCCGGCCTCACCCCCGGCGAGGGCGGCCTGGACACGCCGGGCATCATGGCGGCCGCCGCGGAGGGCAAGGTGCGCTGCCTCGTCCTGCTCGGGCGCCGACCCGCTGTCCGACCTGCCCGACGGCGAGCTGGCCGACAAGGCGCTGGACGGCGCGGCGACGGTCATCGCCGTCGACACCCACCTGACGCCGTCGTCCCGCCGGGCCCACCTCGTCCTCCCCGCCGCGGCGCCGGGCGAGAAGGCCGGCACCACCACGAACCTGGAGGGCCGGGTCACCGCGCTGTCCCAGAAGATCACCCCGCCCGGCTCGGCCCGACCGGACTGGGTCATCGCCACCGACCTGGCGACGGCGATGGGGGCCGAGGTGGACACGGCCTCGGTCGAGGAGCTTCACGAGCTGCTGGCGGCCACCGTGCCCGCGTTCGTCCCGGCGACCGGCGCGGCGCTGGCCGCGGACCGCGACGGCGTGCTCCTCGCCCCCGAGACCCCGCGGTCGCTCGTCGCCGCCGACGGTCCGGCGCCCGCGCCCCGCAGCTCGTACGACCTGCGCCTCCTGGTCAGCCGCAGCCTCTACGACGCCGGGATCACGGTCGCGTCCTCGCCGTCGCTGGCCCCACTGGCGCCCGGTGAGCGTCTGCACGTGCACCCGCTCGACCTCGACCGCCTCGGCGCCACGACCGGGTCCAGCCTGAGGGTGTCCTCCTCGCACGCCAGCCTGACGATGGAGGTCGAGGCCGATCCCGCGGTGTCCCGCGGCGTGGCCTGGCTGCCGTTCAACCAGCCCGGCGCGGCCGCGGCCCGGCTGCTGGCCGGCGCCGACGGCGTGATCGACGTCCGCCTGGAGAACCCGTCATGACGCTGGGGCTGCTCGCTCAGGCCACGAGCGGCGGCGATCCGCTCTACGCGGGCGACATCGACCTGGCCGTCGTGCTCATCACCGCTCCTGAAGGTGGTGGTGTGCTTCGTCTTCCTGCTCGTCGCCACCATGCTCATGGTCTGGTTCGAGCGCAAGGTCATCGCCGGCATGCAGAACCGGGTGGGCCCCAACAAGGCCGGCCCGTTCGGCGTGCTCCAGACGCTGGCCGACGGCATCAAGGCCTTCTTCAAGGAGCGCATCCACCCCGAGCGCGCCGACCCGTTCGTGTACCGGCTGGCGCCGTACCTGGCCTTCGTCCCCGCGTTCCTGACCTTCAGCGTCGTGCCGATCGGCGGGAGCTTCGCCGACGGCAACGACGGCGTCGTGACCATCTTCGGCCACGAGACCTTCCTGCAGGTGGCCGATCCCCCGGTCGGGATCCTGTTCGTGCTGGCCCTGAGCTCGATCGCCGTCTACGGCATCATGCTGGCCGGCTGGTCCTCCGGCTCGAAGTACCCGCTCCTCGGTTCGGTCCGGGCGTCGGCGCAGATGGTGAGCTACGAGGCGGCCCTCGGCCTGTCCGTGGCGACCGTGCTCCTCGTGGCGGGAACCCTCTCGACCAACGGCATCGTCGTCGAGCAGGACACGATGCGTGACTGGAACATCGTCACCACCGGCCTGCTGCCCTTCGTGGTGTTCGTCATCGCAGCGACGGCCGAGCTCAACCGGCCTCCGTTCGACCTCGTCGAGGCCGAGCAGGAGCTGGTCGGCGGCTTCCACACCGAGTACTCGGCCATCGGCTTCGCGCTCTTCTACCTGGCCGAGTTCATGAACACGGTGACGATGTCGGCCATCATCGTGACCCTGTTCCTGGGTGGCCCGCAGGCGTTGTTCGGCATCGACCTCCCGATCATCCCGGGCGCCATCCAAGGCGTCATCTGGTTCTTCCTGAAGTTGGTCGTGTTCCTGTTCATGTACGTGTGGTTCCGCGCCACGTTGCCCCGCTTCCGCTACGACCAGCTCATGGACCTGGGATGGAAGGTGCTGATCCCGGTGGCGTTCGGGTGGTTCCTCTTCCTCACCACCCTGCGCATCACCCGGGACCTCGAATGGACCCGCAGCGGGCAGATCATGGCCGGCGCCGCCGCGGTGGTGGTCGCCGTTGCCGGCTACGCCCTCTTCCTCGCCGCTCTGCGGGTGAGCGCCCGCCAGCGCGAGACGCACGGATCGTTGTTCTGATGGGCTACCTGCAGGGCTTCCTCGTCACGCTGCGCCAGATCCGCGCCTTCGGCGGCAAGCAGGTCACGACCGAGTACTCGGGCGGGCAGGGGCACGGCTCCCATGACGAGAAGATGGCGCGGACCGAGCGCCTGCACGGCCGCCATGTCCTCAATCGCTACGAGGACGGGATGGAGAAGTGCATCGGGTGCGAGCTGTGCGCCGGTGTCTGTCCCGCCAAGTGCATCTACGTCCGCGGTGCCGACAACCCTCCGGACGATCCCGTCAGCCCCGGTGAGCGCTACGGCTACGTGTACGAGATCAACTACCTGCGCTGCATCCACTGCGACCTGTGCGTGGAGGCCTGCCCGACCGAGGCCATCACCGAGTCCAAGCTGTTCGAGTTCTCGTTCACCAACCGGCGGGACGCCGTGTACACCAAGGACGAGCTCGTCGTCGGGGACGACGGCAAGCCCCAGCAGCTCCCGTGGGAGGACTGGCGTGAAGGCGACGACCTCCTGAGCTCGGGGTGGATGCGGGCGACCGCACCCTCGGGGGAGGCCGGCGCCGAGGGCGTGGTGGCGTGGTCGGGCGAGCTGGGCTACGGGGTGCGGTCCCCCGAGCCGGACCAGGCCGGGCGCGACGCCGCGACCGGTTCACCTGATCCGATGCTGGTGGAGGACGCCAAGGTCGAGCACGCCGCCGAGCACGACGAGCACGCCGCCGAGCACGACGACGGTCCCGACGGTCCCGGCGGGGAGGCCACCACTGATGGAGCTGGTGGTCTTCGTCGCGGCGGCGGCCATGGTGCTCGGGGGCGCGTTGGGGGTCATCCTCCGCCCTCATCCCGTGCACGCCGCGCTGAGCCTCGTGCTGACGCTGTTCGGCATCGCCGTGCTGTTCGTGGCCCAGCAGGCGAACTTCCTGGCCGTCGTGCAGGTCATCGTCTACGCCGGCGCCATCGTCGTGCTGTTCCTGTTCGTGATCATGCTCCTGGGCGTCGATCGCACCGACGACATCCGGGTGGAACCGTTCAAGGTGCAACGACCCGTCGCCATCATCATCGGGCTCGCCATCGTCGGCCTGGTGGGGGCCGCGGTGCTGACCGGGGCGGGGGAGGACTCGACCGCCATCACCGGTGAGCGCTCGGTGGGCGGGAGCCTGTCCGACGGCGGGCCGGACATCAACCAGCTCGCCGAGTCGCTCTTCTCGGACTACGTCTTCGCGTTCGAGGTCACGTCGATCCTGCTGATCGTGGCGGTGATGGCGACGGTCATCCTCGCCCGGCGCCCGTTCAGGATCGACCCGCCGGAGGAGTCGGGCCGGCAGGACGACGCCAGCGGCGCCGACGAGGTGCGGTCCCGGTGATCCTGGCCGAGATCACACCGACGCCGACCTGGTACCTGCTGCTGGCGGCGGTGCTGTTCGCGATGGGCACGGTGGGCCTGCTCATCCGCCGCAACCCGCTCGTGATGTTCATGTGCATCGAGCTCATGCTCAACGCCGTCAACCTCTCGTTCGTGGCGCTGTCGGTGGGGCTCGACGACATCAACGGGCAGACAGCCGTCTTCTTCGTCCTCGTGGTCGCCGCGGCCGAGGTGGTGGTCGGCCTCGGCATCATCGTCGCCATCCTGCGACGGCGGCCCGGGGCCACCGCCGATGACATCTCGATGATGAGGGGCTGACCGTGCTGGATGTCATCTGGCTCCTGCCCGCGGTCCCGCTGGCCGGCTTCGTGCTCCTGGTGCTCTTCGGGCGCCGCATGGGCCAGCCGCTGGCCGGGTGGGTGGGCACGGCGGCCTGCGGCACGGCCTTCGTGCTGGCCGTCGTGGCCTGGATCGAGATGCTCGGGCTGCCGTCCGAGGAGCGGTCGGTCGTCAGCGTCCTCTACGAGTGGATGCCCGTCGGCGGGTTGCAGGTGGACATGGCGTTCCGGGCCGACCAGCTGTCCATCGCCATGGTGCTCTTCGTCACCGGCGTCGGCGCGCTCATCCACCTCTATTCGATCGGCTACATGCACGGGGACCCGAAGTTCTCCAAGTTCTTCGTGTACCTGAACCTGTTCCTGTTCTCGATGCTCATGCTCGTCCTGGGCTCGAACATGGTCGTCACGTTCCTCGGCTGGGAGGGCGTGGGCGTCTGCTCTTACCTCCTCGTGTCCTTCTGGCACACCCGCGAGGAGCCGCCGGTCGCCGGGAAGAAGGCGTTCCTCACCACCCGCGTCGGCGACGTGGGGTTCATGCTCGCGATGTTCCTCACCTTCGAGGCGGTGGGCTCGCTCGACTTCGGCGTGCTCAACGAGGCCGCGCACGGCGGCTCGCTCGCCCGCTCGACCGCCAACGGGATCGCCGCGCTCCTGTTCCTGGGGGCAGTGGGCAAGTCGGCCCAGCTGCCGCTCTACCTGTGGCTGCCGGACGCCATGCAGGGCCCCACCCCGGTCTCCGCCCTCATCCACGCCGCGACCATGGTGACGGCCGGCGTGTACCTCATGGTGCGTGTGAACCCCGTGCTGGCCGAGGCGACGGACGTGCTGGCCCTCATCGCCATCATCGGCGTCGCCACCGCGTTCTTCGCGGCCACCATCGCGGTGGCGCAGAACGACATCAAGAAGGTGCTCGCCTACTCCACCGTCAGCCAGCTGGGCTACATGTTCCTGGCCGTCGGGTCCGGTGGCTACGTGGCGGCCGTGTTCCACATGATCACCCACGCCTTCTTCAAGGCGCTCCTGTTCCTCGGCGCCGGTTCCGTCATCCACGGGATGCACGACAACCAGGACATGCGGTACATGGGCGCGCTGCGCAAGTTCCTTCCCATCACCGCGGCGACGTTCATCGTGGGCTGGCTGGCCATCGCCGGCGTGCCGCCGTTCTCGGGCTTCTGGTCGAAGGACGACATCCTGCTCTACGCCTTCGACTACTCGCCCGTGCTGTGGTTCGTGGGCTTCGTGACGGCGATCCTCACCGGGTACTACATGACCCGCCAGGTCATGATGGTGTTCTTCGGCGACGCGCGTTGGGAGGAGAACCGCCCCGAGCCCGTCACGACGACGCCGACAGCCATGCCGACGCTCACGGCGGCGATCATGGTCATGCGAAGCCGCACGAGTCGCCGTGGCTGATGCTGCTGCCGCTCGTCGTGCTGGCCGTCGGCGCCTTCGCCGGCGGGGCGATCAACCTGCCCTTCGGCGACCTCGACTTCCTGCACCACTGGCTGGAGCCCGTGGTGGAGGGCAGCGAGCGCACGCTCGGCGCGACCTCCGAGGACTACAAGTGGGTCCTCCTCGCCCTCGCCGGCACCTTCGCCATCCTCAGCATCATCCTGGGCTGGCTCGTCTACGACCGGCGGCGCTTCCGGGCCATCGAGCCCGCCTTCCTCGCCGAGGGCTGGTACTACGACAAGACCGTCAGCGCCTTCATGGCCGGGCCCGGTCGTGAGGGCTTCGTGGCCACGACGGCCTTCGACGCCAAGGTCGTCGACGGCGCGGTGGACGGGACGGGCCGCGGCATCAGGGCGACCGCGCAACGGCTGCGACGGAGTGAGAGCGGTTACGTCCGCAACTACGCACTCGGCATCGGTGTCGGCGCCGTCCTGCTGCTCGGCTGGTTCGTAGGGCGAGGGCTGGTCTGATGGACGGCTTCCCGATCCTCACCGCCATCATCGTCCTCCCGGCCGTGGCCGCGCTCGTGCTCGCGCTGCTGCCCCGCTCGCGCAGCGAGCTCGTGCGCCCGGTGGCCGTCGCCTTCACAGTGGCCGAGCTGGCGCTCACGGTGTCGCTCCTGGCCAGCTTCGAGACGAGCGAAGCCGGCTTCCAGTTCACGTCGTTCCACCCCTGGATCGAGGAGTGGGGGATCGCCTGGAACCTGGGCGTGGACGGCATCTCGCTGTTCCTGGTCGTCCTCACCGGGGTGCTGTTCCCGCTCGCCCTCCTCGGCGCCGATCCGCACCACGACGCCAAGCCCTACATGGCCTGGATGCTCCTGCTGGAGGCCGGGCTCATGGGCGCGTTCCTCTCCCTCGACCTCTTCCTCTTCTTCGTCTTCTTCGAGATCGTGCTCGTGCCGATGTACTTCCTCATCGGCGGCTGGGGCTACGCGGACCGCGTCTACGCGGCGGTCAAGTTCTTCCTGTTCACGATGGCCGGTTCGGCCTTCATGCTCGTCGGCGTCCTCGCCACGGCGTTCCTGTTCAGCCAAGAGAACGGGGGCCAGCTGACCTTCGATCTCGTCACGATCGCCGAGCAGGGCGACTTCGCGCCGACGACGGCGCGCTGGCTCTTCGCTTCGTTCGCCATCGCGTTCGCGGTCAAGGTCCCGATCTTCCCGTTGCACACGTGGCTTCCCCATGCCCACACCCAGGCGCCCACGGCCGGCTCCGTGATCCTGGCCGGCGTCATGCTGAAGTTGGGGACCTACGGCCTCGTCCGCTTCGGCCTCTTCCTGTTCCCGGAGGCCGCGGAGTGGTTCGCGCCGGCGCTGTTGACCCTCGGCGTCATCGGGATCACCTACGGCGCCATCGTCGCCACGATGCAGAAGGACCTGAAGCAGGTCATCGCCTACTCCTCGGTCGCGCACCTCGGCTTCATCGTGCTGGGCACGTTCGCGCTCGACGCGGCAGTCGCTGACCGGCGGCGTCCTGCAGATGATCAACCACGGCCTCAGCACCGGTGCCCTCTTCCTCCTCGTCGGCTTCATCGTCGAGCGGCGGCACACCCGCGAGATCTCCGCGCTCAACGGGTTGCAGAAGGTGGCGCCGGTGTTCGCCGCCGTGTTCACCGTGGTGATGATGTCGTCGATCGCCGTGCCCGGCCTCAACGGCTTCGTCGGCGAGTTCCTCATCCTCATCGGCGGCTTCCTCACCGCGCGCTGGTGGGTGGTCGTGGCCGCCTTCGGTGTCGTGTTCGCCGCCCTCTACCTGCTCTGGGCCTACCAGCGGGTGTTCCACGGCGAGCCCAGCGAGGAGAACGAGGGGTTCGCCGAGCTGCACTGGAAGGAGGGCCTGGTCCTCGCGCCGCTGGTGGCGCTCATCATCTTCATCGGCGTGTACCCCAAGCCGATGCTCGAGCGCATCGAGCCCAGCGTGGAGCGGTTGATCATCCACGTCGAGCGGCGCAGCGACTACGAGGAGCCAGAGGTGGCGGAGCGGGGGCCGATCGAGCTCGAGCAGGAGCCGGCCGAGGAAGCTGAAGCCTCCACCGAGAGCGAAGAGGAGGGCGGCTGATGCTCCTGGCGCAGGCGTCCGACTTCGTGGGCCCGGAGGTCCAGTGGTACTCCCTCGCGCCGCTCCTGTCGCTGGTCGGCGGCGGGCTGGTGCTGATGCTGCTGGCCGCGCTGTTCCCGGGGCGCTGGCCGCGCGGCGGGTACGCGCTCTTCACCGCGGTCGTGGCCGGAGTGGCCGGCGTGTTCACGGTGCTGCTGTGGAACGACGTGCAGGACGACGGCCCCAAGAGCCTCGTCGGGGGCGCGCTCGGGCTGGACGGGTTCTCGCTCTTCGTCACCTTCACCATCTGCGTGGCCGTGCTGGTGTCGGCGCTGTTCCTGGACGACTACCTCCGGCGCGTCGACCTCGAAGGAGTCGAGGTCTACGCGTTGATGCTGATGTCCGCGGCGGGCGGCGTGATCATGGCGTCGGCCAACGATCTCATCGTGCTCTTCCTCGGCTTCGAGGCGCTGTCGCTGGCGCTCTACGTCATGGCCGCCAGCCAGCTCCGCCGCCTGGAGAGCCAGGAGTCCGGTCTCAAGTACTTCATCCTGGGCGGCTTCTCGTCCGCCTTCCTGTTGTACGGCATCGCCCTCATCTACGGCGCCACCGGATCCACGAACCTCGAGCGGATCCTGGCCTACCTGGACGAGAACGTGCTGCTGGAGAACGGCCTGCTGCTGGCCGGCATCGCGCTGCTGCTCGTGGGGCTGAGCTTCAAGGTGGCGGCGGTCCCGTTCCACACCTGGACGCCCGACGTGTACCAGGGCGCGCCGACGCCGGTGACGGGGTTCATGGCCTCGGCGGCCAAGGCCGCCGCGTTCGCGGCGCTGCTGCGGGTGGTCGTGGTCGGGCTGGCTCCGTACGAGCAGGACTGGCAACCGGTCATCTGGATCCTCGCGGTGATCACCGTGCTCGGCGGCGCCGTGCTCGCGGTGGTGCAGACGAACGTCAAGCGGATGCTGGCCTACTCCTCCATCAGCCACGCCGGGTTCATCCTCGTCGGCGTGGAGGCGGCGGGCCGGCTGGGCGACCTGGGCGACAACCGCGGCACCGCGTCCGTGCTCGTCTACCTGCTGGCCTACGCGGTGATCGTGCTCGGGACGTTCGGCGTCGTCACCCTCGTCTCCCGGGCCCGCGACGGCGACCAGTCGCTCGACGCCTTCCGCGGGCTGTCGCGGACCAGGCCGGTGCTCGCCCTCGCGCTCACGATCTTCCTGCTGGCCCAGGCCGGCGTGCCGCTCACGACCGGCTTCGTGGCGAAGTTCGGGGTCATTGCCGCCGCCGTGGACGCCGAGAGCTACACGCTGGCGGTCATCGCGATGGTCTCGTCTGTCATCGCCGCCTTCGTCTACCTGCGCATCATCGTGAGCATGTACCTGACCGATCCGGAGCCGGGCGACGCCGACCAGCCGCGGGTGCGCGTACCGCTCAGCGCCGGGGTCGGTCTGACGCTCACGCTGGCCTTCACGGTCGTCGTCGGCTTCCTGCCCTGGTGGCTGGTCGACTACGCCCGCGACGCCGTCCCCAGCATCCTGACCTCCGCCGGCCCGTAGGGTCGCAGCAATGAGCGAGCGGTCGAGCACCAGTGAGCGCGAGCGGCGCGGCCCTCGACGTCCTCAACCCGGCCACCGAGGAGGTCCTGGTCCACCAGCCGCTGGCCGGCGCAGAGGAGGTGGACCGGGCCGTCGCCGCGGCGCGCGCCGCGGCTCCGGCCTGGCGGGCCGTGGCTCCCGCTGACCGGGCTCGGCTGCTGCGCCGGCTGGCCGCCGTCATCGACGACCATCGGGACGAGCTGGCCGGCCTCGAGACGGCCAACGTGGGCAAGCCGATCTCCTCCAGCCGGGGGGAGGTGGGGGCCGCCGTGGACGTGTTCCACTACTACGCCGGCAGCGTCGACAAGCACGTCGGCGACACGATCCCCGTCGCCGGGGGCGTGGCCATGACCTTCCACGAGCCGCTGGGCGTGGTCGGGCTCATCACGCCCTGGAACTTCCCGCTCCTCATCGCCAGCTGGAAGCTCGGTCCGGCGCTGGCCTGCGGGAACACCGTCGTGCTCAAGCCGTCCGAGCTGACGCCGCTCACCACGGTCCGCCTCGGCGAGCTGGCGCTCGAGGCGGGCCTGCCGGAGGGCGTGCTGGAGGTCGTCGTCGGGACGGGCGCCGAGGCGGGGTGGCGGCTGGTCGAGCACCCGGACGTGGCGAAGATCGGCTTCACGGGATCGACCGCGGTCGGCAAGCGCATCATGGCCGGCTGCGCCGAGCAGGTGAAGCGGGTGACGCTGGAGCTCGGGGGCAAGAGCGCCAACATCGTGTTCGCCGATGCCGACCTCGAGGCCGCGGCGGCAGCGGCGCCCTACGCCGTGTTCGACAACACGGGTCAGGACTGCTGTGCCCGCAGCCGCGTGCTCGTGGAGCGGAGCGTGTTCGACCGCTTCGTCTCCTTGCTGGTCGACGCCGCCGCAGGGGTGGTCGTCGGTGATCCCCTGGCCGAGGCCACCGAGGTCGGCCCGTTGGTGAGCTCGGCGCACCGGGCCAAGGTGGAGGGCTTCGTCGACGGGGTCGACACCGCGTTCCAGGGCTCCGTGCCGGATGGTCCCGGCTTCTGGTTCCCGTGCACGGTCGTGGCCCCCGCCGACCCGGCCAGTGCGGTCTTCCGTGAAGAGGTGTTCGGGCCGGTCGTCGCCGTCGTGCCCTTCGACGACGAGGCCGACGCCATCGCCATCGCCAACGACTCCCAGTACGGGCTGTCGGGGTCGATCTGGTCCGGGGACGGCAGCCGGGCGTTGCGGGTCGCCCGGGCGCTCGAGGCGGGCACGCTGTCGATCAACTCGAACTCCTCGGTCCGGGTCGCCACGCCCTTCGGCGGGTTCAAGGGCAGCGGCCTCGGCCGGGAGCTGTCGATGCAGGCCCTGTCCGCCTACAGCGAGCTGAAGACCGTCTACTTCTCGACCTCGTAGTGGTTCAGCGGGGCGTCGGTTCGCTGACGCGGTAGCCGGCCGCGCGCACCGCGGCCACGATGCGGTCGGCGTGCTCCCGGTTGCGGACCTCCATGGCGATCTGCACCCCGGTCTCCCGCACGTGCAGGTCCACGCCCTCCCGGACGTGCTCGACCTCGATGACGTTCGCCCGCTCCTCGCTGATGACGTTGAGCAGGCGGGCCAGGCCGCCCGGCCGGTCGGTGATGCGGGCGAAGAGGATCAGCCGCCGCCCGGCCAGCGTCTCGGCCCGCCGGATGAGCCCGGGCAGCACGCCGAGATCGACGTTGCCGCCCGACAGGATGACCGCGGTCACGCCTGCCCGAGCGGGTGCCACGCGCTCCGCCATCAGCGCGGCGACCCCGACGGCGCCACCGCCTTCGACGAAGAGCTTGGCCCGTTCCATCAGGAACATCATGGCGTCGGCCACCTCGTCCTCTCCGACCGTCACGATGTCGTCCACCCACGCGTCGACGAGCGGTCTGGTGAGCAGGCCCGGCGCCTTCACCGCGATGCCGTCGGCCAACGTCGTGATCGGCCCTGCGGCCACGGGCTGGTTGGCGTAGGGCGCGCAGGCGTCGACCTGTACGCCCACCACCGAGATCGTGGGATCGGCCTGCTTGACGGCGATCGCCACCCCACTGGCCAGCCCGCCGCCGCCGACCGGCACGACGACGCGGCGGAGATCGGGGACGTCCTCCACCAGCTCCAGCCCCAGCGTGGCCTGGCCGGCGACGATGGCCAGGTCGTCGAAGGGGTGGATGAACGCCATACCCGTCTCGTCGGCCCGGGTGCGGGCCGCGGCCACCGCGGCATCGACCGTCTCGCCGGTCTGGCGGACGGTCGCGCCGTAGGAGCGGGTGGCCTCGGCCTTGGCGATCGACGCGCCCTCGGGGACGAAGATCTCGCAGGGCACGCCCAGGTGCCGGGCGGCGAAGGCGACCGCCTGGGCGTGGTTCCCGGCGCTCCCGGCCACGACGCCCTCCTGCGCCTGGGGGCCGAGGTCGCGCAGCTTGGACAGCGCGCCCCGGATCTTGAACGAGCCGGTGCTCTGCAGGCTCTCGGCCTTGAGCACGACCTTCCCGCCGATGCGGTCGCCGATGGTCGTGCTCGACACCATCGGTGTCCGCTTGACGACGCCCTCGCCGGCGATGCGAGCCTGCCGGATGAGCTCGGGATCCAGCCCCGTGGATCCGGATCGCGCGGTCGGCACCCCCATCGGCCGTCACGGTACAGCGGGTGGCGTTCCCGGGAATCGACGGCGGGCCGTGCATGCACAGCCACGGTGCGTGGCAGGATCGGGGACACGCGACCCCGTTGCGTGGGCGACCACGTGGTCCCGCTTGCGAGGTCATTGAAACTGAAACAGGGTCGCAACATGAGCGTTGCGCCGTGGTTCCTCGATACGTCCTCCCCCGACGAGGTGGCTCGGGCCAACTTCCCGATCGTCCGCCGCGGGTTCGATCCCGTGGAGGTGCAGGCCTTCGCCCGCGCCGTGGGCACGGAGATCGGCCGCCTTCAGGCCTTGAACGGCGAGTATGCCGAGCGACTCAGCGAGTCCGAGTCCCGGGCCAACGCCCGCGTCGACGAGACGACGGTGGCGCAGTTCCTCGGTGAGGAGTCGTCACGGCTCCTGCTCGTGGCGCGGGACACCGCCAACGAGGTACGGGGCCGGGCCGAGGACTACGCCTCGGTCACCGTCCGAGGCGCCGACACGTACGCCAAGAACAAGACGACCGAGGCCGACAGCTACCACACCAAGGTCACGCACGAGGCGGACGCCGAGGCCGCCCGCACCCGCCGCGAGGCGCGTGACGAGGGCGAGCGGATGCGGCTGGACGCGCGCCGGGAGGCCGACCGTCTGATCGCCGAGACCATGGCCCACCGCGCCCAGGTGCTCAAGGACCTGGCCGAGCGGCGCGACCGCGCGCTCGTCCAGCTCCGGGAGCTGCTGGCGGGTCGCGACGTGCTCGTCGACGCCATCGACCACGTCCGCGTGACGGCGTCCGGTCTCACGGCCAACCTGCAGGAGATCGCCACCGCCCCGACCTCCTTCGTGTCGCTCGACCCGAGCATCGAGGGTCCGGGCGAGGTGCAGGAGGAAGGCGCCTCGGTGGCCGTGTCCCGTGAGCGGCGGCCGGCCAAGGCTCGGCGCACCCGCGCGACAGCGGGCGCCGCGGCGGCTGCGACCGGCACCGGCGAGACCGCCGCTGCGGACGCTCCGGCCGCTCCGGCCGCTCCGGCCAAGGAGTCGCCAGCCGCCGCCAGCGTGGCGGACGCTCCCGCCGATCCCATCACCGCGGAGGTCCCGGTGGTGTCGCCCGTGCACGACAACGGCACGGCTGCACCGACGCCCGTCTGATACCGCCCGCGCATGCCGTTGGCATCGTCGCGCCACCTGCGCGGCACGTGCCCGTGCACGACAACGGCACGGCTGTACCGACGCCCGTCTGATACCGCCCGCGCATGCCGTTGGCATCGTCGCGCCACCTGCGCGGCGCGTGGCAGAACGCGCCACTCGCGCCTGAGGGGAGGCCGGTCTGGGGACCAGAGGAGGGACAGTCTTGACGGGAGCTGAGCCCTCGGGCTCGGCCGGTCGGAAGGCGGGCGGTGTCGGGGGGCGCCGCCCGTCTTCCCGGTCTCCCACTTGCCCGCAGGGCCGGCCGGCTCAGACGCGGATCCGCTCGCCCGTCCTGTCGTAGAGCGGGTCGCGCCGGACCTCGGCCCCGACCGTGTCGCCGAACACCTCGACCGACAACCGGGTGCCCGGGTTGGTGAGGTCCACCGGCAGCCACGCGTACGCGATCGACAGCTCGAGCGAGTAGCCGACCCCACCCGACGTGACCCGTCCGACCACGTCCGTCCCGTCCTTCACGGGCTCATTCCCGAGGGCCACCGCCAGCGGGTCGTCCAGCACCAGGCAGGCGAGGCGCGAGTCGCCGCCGTCGGGCGCCAGGGGCGCCACCGCGTCCCAGCCCAGGAAGCCACCCTTCTCGAGGCGCACCGCGAAGCCCAGTCCGGCCGAGTACGGGTCGGTCTCGGGCGTGATGTCCGAGCCCCAGACGCGGTAGCCCTTCTCCAGGCGGAGGGAGTCGATGGCGCGGTAGCCGGCGGGCACGAGCCCGGACGGCCGCCCCGCCTCCACGAGCGTGTCCCACAGTCGCAGGCCGTACTCGGCCGGTGCGTAGAGCTCCCAGCCCAACTCACCGACGTAGGTGACCCGCATGGCCGTGCACGGGACGTCACCCACGGTCACCCGCCGGGCGCTCATGTAGCGGAAGGTCAGGTCGTCGGCGCACACCGACGAGAGCACCTCGCGCGCCCGCGGCCCCCACAGCCCGTAGCACGTCATCGCCGACGTCACGTCGTTGACGGCCACCCCCGACCCGCCGGGGAGATGCCTGCGGATCCAGGACAGGTCGTGACGGCCGAACGCGGTGCCCGTCACGATGAGGAAGCGGTCCTCCTCGAGACGCGTCACCGTGACGTCACTCTCGATGCCGCCGCGGGAGTTGAGCATCGACGTGTAGACGATCGAGCCCGGTCGCTTGGTGACGTCGTTGGCGCACATGCCCTGCAGGAACTCCGTTGCCCCGGGCCCCGTGACCTCGATCTTGGCGAAGCTCGATTCGTCGAACAGCGCCACCGCCTCGCGGCAGGCGAAGTGCTCGGTGACGATGGCAGTCGACCAGAGCTGTCCTGCCCATCCCTTCGGGCGGCGGTGCTCGTGCTCGCGATCGGCGTTCGACCAGTACCAGTTGACGCGCTCCCAGCCGCTCTTCTCCCCCAGCTCGGCGCCGAGGCCCACGTGGCGCATGTACGCGGGCGGGACCCGGAGCGGCCGGCCGGCCTGCCGCTCGTGGTTCGGGTACGCGATGTCGTAGTAGGTGCGGTACACCTCGTCCGTGCGGGCCAGCGCGTAGCCCCGGCTTCGGTACTGGTCGCCGAAGCGGCGGATGTCCATCTTCCACAGGTCCATCGGTGGCTCGCCGCCCACGATCCACTCGGCCATCACCTTCCCGTTGCCGCCCGCTCCGGCGATGCCGTGCGCGCAGAACCCGGCGGCGACGAAGAAGCCCGCCACCTCGCTCTCCCCCAGGATGAACTCGCCGTCGGGGGTGAACGCCTCCGGGCCGTTGATGAGCTGCGTCACCTCGGCGTCGGCCAGGCAGGGCACGAGCGTCGTGGCCGACTCCGTGAGGGGCAGGAACCGGTCCCAGTCGGGCGGCAGGAGCGTGTTGTTGAAGGTGGGAGGGATGTTGCCCTCGACGCACCACGGATCCGGGTCGCGCTCGTAGCCGCCGACGACCAACCCGCCGACCTCCTCGCGGAAGTACACGAGGCGGTCCGGGTCCCGCATGGTCGGCAAGTCCTTCGGGATGGTCTGCTGCGGCCGGGTCAGCGCGTACTGGTGCGCCATCGGCACGACGGGCACGTTGACGCCGACCATGCGGCCGAGCTCGTGGGCGAACATGCCCCCGGCGTTGACCACGACCTCACAGGTGATGCGCCCGTCGTCCGTGTCGACGTGGGTCACCCGCCGCCGGCCCTGGTGGTCCTCCACGCCGATGCCGGTGACCCGGGTCATCGTGGCGATCTCGACCCCCCGCGACCGGGCGCCGCCGGCCAGCGCCATCGTGAGGTCGGTGGGGTTGAGCCAGCCGTCGGTGGGCAGCCAGACCGCGCCCAGCACGTCGGTGGGATCGAACAGGCCCTGGAAGCGGTCGTGCGCCTCCTCGGTGGTGATCAGCTCCAGGGGCAGGCCGAAGGTCTGGGCCCATCCGGCCTGCCTGGTCAGCTCCTCCAGCCGGGCCGGGGTCGAGGCCAGGCGCAGCGAGCCCACCTCGTGCCAGCCGGGATCGTGACCGGTCTCCTCGGCGAGGCGCCGGTAGAGGTCGGCGCCGTACATCATCATGCGGGTGAGGGTGACGCTGCTGCGGAGCTGCCCGACCAGGCCCGCGGAGTGGAACGTCGAGCCCGACGTGAGCGCGTCCCGCTCCACCACCACGACGTCGTCCCAGCCGAGCAGGCTGAGGTGGTAGGCGACGCTGATCCCACCCACGCCGCCTCCGATGATGACCGCCCGGGCCTGATCGCGCATGGCCTCGGACCGTAGCCAGCACCGGTCGCCGACCCTGTCCGCGGGTGGTCGCCGGGGTGCCGGAACGGGTCCGCTGGGGGGCGAGATCGGCCCGGAACCGGGTTTGTGAGCCGATTCCGGGGCCGTAGTACCCTCCCGTCCGCGATGTCGGAGTTCCTGCGCAGCTACCTCACGGTGGCCATCTTCATGGTCGTCGCCATCGGTCTGGTGGCCGGTTTGCTGGCCCTCGGCGGCCTCCTGCGCCCGGTCCGACCGCTGCCCCAGAAGTACATCCCGTACGAGAGCGGCGTCGACCCGGTGGGTGACGGCTGGTCCCAGAGCCAGATCCGCTACTACGTGTTCGCCCTGCTCTTCGTCCTCTTCGACGTCGAAGCGGTGTTCATCTTCCCCTGGGCCACGCAGCTCGAGCGGTACGCCGGCTTCGGCCTGGTCGAGATGGGCGTGTTCATCGCCGTGCTGCTCCTCGGCCTGGTCTACGCCTGGAAGAAGGGTGTGCTGCGATGGGTGTGAGCGCGGCACGGCGGGCACAGCCGTCCCGGGCGGTCTGAATGGGCCTGGTCGAGAAGGGGCGACTCCCCAAGTCGCTCACCACCCTGCTCAACCTTGGTCGCTCCTACTCCATGTGGGTGTACCAGTGGGGTCTGGCCTGCTGCGCCATCGAGATGGGCGCGGCGTTCGGCTCGCCGCGTTACGACGTGATGCGCCTCGGCGTCATCCCCCTTCCCGCCAGCCCCCGCCAGGCCGATCTGGTCGTCATCTCCGGCACGGTGACGGACAAGATGGCGCCCGCCGTGCGCCGGCTGTGGGAGCAGATGCCGGACCCGAAGTACGTGATCTCCATGGGGAGCTGCGCCAACTGCGGCGGTCCGTACTGGGACAGCTACTCGGTCACCAAAGGTGTGGACCAGATCATCCCGGTGGACATCTACGTGCCGGGGTGCCCTCCCCGCCCGGAGGCGCTGCTCGAGGGGATCGTGCTGCTGCAGCAGCGCATCAAGAACGAGGACATGGCCGAGCGCTGGAAGGGAGCTTCCGTTGTCGTCAACGGATGAGCTCCCGGTCGCGGCCGACGCCGCGGCGGACCCGCGGCTCGGCCTGCTGACCGAGCTGCAGGAGGCGTTGGGCGACGCACTCGTGGACTCGCTGCACAAGCCGAACGACGACCTGTGGATCCGTGTCCGCACTGACGCGTGGGTGCGCACCGGCGAGGCCGCGAAGGCGCTGGGCTTCGACTACTTCTGCTTCCTCTCCGTGATGGACTGGTTGCCGTCGCCGTACGGCAGGGGTGAGGACGACCCGACCGAGCCTCCGCCCGAGCGGGAGACAGCGATCCGTCAGGGCTACTGCGGCGGCGACACCCGGTTCCAGCTCCTCGCCCGCCTCTCGAGCTCCAGCCGCCACCTGGGCTTCACCCTGAAGGTGGACGTGCCGGACGTCGCCGAAGGGGAGTCTCCCGAGATGCCGAGTTGGGTCGGCGTCTACACCGGCGCCAACTGGCACGAGCGCGAGGCGTGGGAGATGTTCGGCATCAACTTCCTCGGGCATCCCGACCTGCGCCACCTCTACCTGCCGTCCGACTTCGAGGGCAACCCGCTACGCAAGGACTTCCCGCTCCTGGCCCGGATGGTGAAGCCGTGGCCGGGAATCGTGGACGTGGAACCCATGCCAGCCGAGTTCGATGATGGGGCGGCGCCGGCCGAAGGCGACGCCCCTCCTGACGGCGAAGCCGGGGGCGAGGCGGCCGTGGACGCGGAGGGCGAGAGCGGATGACGGCCGTCACCGATCGCGACCAGCTCCGGTACATCGCCGGGCAGGCCGCGGACGCGCGCGTCAACGTGGAGCTCGAGGCCGAGGGCATGACCCTCAACATCGGGCCCCAGCACCCGGCCACGCACGGCACGTTGCGCATCGTGGCCCGGCTCGACGGAGAGCAGGTGATCTGGGCCGAACCGGTGGCCGGCTACATGCACCGGGGCTACGAGAAGCTCACCGAGGTCCGGACCTTCCCGCAGGTGACGACGCTCATCAACCGCATCGACTGGTTGGGCAGCTTCGCCAACGAGGTGCCGTTCATCCTCGCCTGCGAGAAGCTGATGGAGGTCGAGGCCCCGCCCCGAGCGCAGTACATCCGTACGATCCTCTTCGAGCTCTCGCGCATCGCCAACGTCTCGCTGTTCCTCGGCGACCTCGGCGTGCAGCTCGGCGCGCTCACCCCGGTCTTCTACGCGTTCCGCGACCGGGAGTACGTCCTCAACCTGATCGAGGGCGCCACCGGCGGGCGCTTCCATCCCAACTTCGACCGCATCGGCGGCCTCAAGGAGGACCTGCCCAAGGGCTGGATCGACGAGACCAAGGCCGTCATGAAGAAGCTGCGCCGGTTCTGCGACGAGATGGAAGAGCTGCTGATCGGCAACGAGATCTACCAGGCCCGCACCCGGGGAATCGGTCTGATCCCCGCCGAGGTGGCGCTCAGCTACGGGCTCTCGGGCGCCAACCTGCGGGGCTCGGGCGTGGACTGGGACCTGCGGCGGGACCAGCAGCTGCCGATGGCGTGGGACAAGTGCGACTGGAAGGTCTGGACGCACCCGGACGGCGACGTGTTCGCCCGGGTGTGGGTGCGCCTCCAGGAGACGCGAGAGGCCACGAAGATCGTCGACCAGCTCGTCGACTCCATGCCCAGCGGTCCGATCATGGCCAAGGTGCCCCGCATCATCAAGGTGCCCGAGGGGGAGGCCTGGGTCTCGACCGAGAACCCGCTCGGCGAGATGGGCTACTACGTGGTCTCGAGGGGGGACATCGGTCCGTTCCGCGTGAAGATCCGCACGGCGAGCTTCAACAACATCTCGATCGCGTCGTGGGTGCTGCGCGGCGTGTACGTGCCGGACATCATCGCCATCCTCGCTTCGCTCTACTTCATCCTGGGGGACATCGACCGGTGACCGGGAGCGGGCGATGAGCCTCCTCGCCGTCAGCATCCCGTACTGGGGGCAGTCGCTGCTGCGCGTCCTCGGCGTGCTGCTCGTCGTGCTGCTGCCCGCGGGCACGCTCGTCTACCTGTTCTTGTTCAAGATGATGAGCTTCATGCAGAGCCGGCTCGGACCGATGGAGGCCGGGCCGTACGGCTCGCTCCAGCTCTTCGCCGAGGTGGGTAAGTTCATCCAGAAGGAGGACATCAGCCCGCGCGGCGCTGACCTGCGGATCTTCCGCATGGCGCCCTACGTCGTCGTGCTCACGGTGTTCCTCATCTACGTCGCCGTGCCGTTCGGGCCCGACGCGGTGTTCGCCGACTTCGAGGTCGGCGTGTTCTACGTGATGGCCGTGTCGAGCATCTCGGTCCTCGGCATCCTCATGGCCGGCTGGGCCAGCGCCAACAAGTACTCGCTGATCGGCGGCCTGCGCGCCGCCGGCCAGCTGATCGCCTACGAGCTCCCGATGGTGCTGGCCGTGGTCGGCGTTGTCATCCAGGCCGAGACGATGAACATGCAGGGGATCGTCGCCGCCCAGAGCGAAGGCGCGATCTTCGGGATCGACATCATCGGCGGCCCTTACATCATCACGCAGTTCGTGGGCTTCGTGATCTTCATGATCGCGATCCAGGCCGAGCTCACCCAGACCCCGTTCGACATGCCCATCGCAGAGTCGGAGCTGGTGGCCGGCTACATGACGGAGTACTCGGGCTTCCGGTTCCTGCTGTTCTTCATCGGCGAGTTCGCCGCCGCCGGCGCCTTCGCCGCCGTGGCCGCCACCCTCTTCCTGGGCGGCTGGGCCCTGCCGGGGGCCTGGTTCGATCAGACCGAGGACTTCATGAACGTCATCGGGCCGCTGGTCCTGCTCGGCAAGTTGGTGCTGCTGTCCGGGATCATCTTCTGGATCCGCTTCACCTACCCCCGCTTCCGAGAAGACCAGCTCCAGCGGTTCGCCTGGAAGGTCCTCATCCCGCTCGCTCTGGCCAACATCATGGTGACGGCCGTGTTCAAGGTGATGCTCTGATGCCGAAGGTTCCCGGTCTCATCAAGGGCCTGGGCGTCACGCTGGGCACGATGGCCCGCACCATCACCCAGGGTGCCAACACGGTGCAGTACCCACGGGAGAAGGAGGCGCCGCCCACCCGGGCCCGCGGCGTCATCGCGCTGCGGGAGGAGAACTGCACGGTCTGCATGCTGTGTGCCCGCTCCTGCCCCGACTGGTGCATCTACATCGAGGGCCACAAGGAGAAGGCCCCGCCCCGCCGGCCCGGCGGCAAACCCCGCACGGTGTCGGCGCTCGACCGCTTCGACATCGACTACGCGCTGTGCATGTATTGCGGCATCTGCGTGGAGGTGTGCCCGTTCGACGCGCTGTTCTGGAGCCCGGAGTACGAGTACTCGGAGCCCAGGATCGCCGACCTCCTCCACGACATGGACAAGCTGGGTGAGTGGATGGAGACCGTGCCCGAGGCCCCTGAGCTCGAGGCTGGCGCGGACAAGAAGGGCAAGAAGTAGTGGTCGCCCAGAACATCGCCTTCGGCATCATCGCCGCGCTGATGATCCTCGGGGCGATCCGCGTCGTGACGTCCAACAACGTCGTGCACGCCGCCCTGTGGCTGGTGCTGGTGCTGGCCGGCGCTGCCGCGCAGTACATCCTGCTGGCGGCGGAGTTCGTCGCCGTCACGCAGGTCCTGGTCTACGTCGGCGCGGTGATGGTGCTGTTCATCTTCGGCACCATGCTCACGCGCGCGCAGATCGGCAGGGAGCGGGATCTCAACAACCGAAGTTGGCCGCTCGCGCTCCTCGTCGCGCTCGTGCTCGGCGGCACGCTCGTCTACGTGCTCCTCGACGCGTTCGGTGACGACGAGCTGCCGGAGGACCCGGCCATCCAGTCCGTCCAGAACGTCAGCGACTCCATCTTCGGGCCCTACCTGATCCCGTTCTGGGCGCTCTCGTTCGTCCTGCTGGCCGCCATGGTCGGCGCCATCGTCCTGGCCCGCAAGGATTAGGTCGCCGCCGTGCTCATAAACCAGTTCCTCCTGCTCGGCGCCGTGCTCTTCGCCATCGGCGTGTACGGGGTGCTGGCGCGCAAGAACGCCGTGCTCGTCCTCATGTCGATCGAGCTGATCCTCAACTCGGTCAACCTCAACCTGCTGGCCTTCGCGCTCCAGCGGTCGGGGGAGGACGCGGCGGCCGGCTCCGCCTTCGCGCTCTACATCATCGCCGTCGCCGCCGCCGAGGTCGGCGTGGGCCTGGCCCTGGTGCTGCTCATCTACCGCAACCGTCGCTCCATCGCGCTCGACGAGCTGTCCGAGATGAAGGGCTGAGCGGCCGATGTGGTTCCTCGAGAACGCCTGGCTGATCCCGGTCATCCCGACCGTCGGCTACTTCGTCATCCTGCTGTTCGGCAAGCGCATGCCGCTGAAGGGCGCAGAGATCGGCTTCGGGACCCTGGCCGCGTCGTTCGTCATCGCCTGCGGCACCGTCTACCAGTGGATCCAGCGGGTCGACCACTACTCGGCCGCCGGGCACGAGGGCGCGCTGGGCACGCTGGCCTCGTTCGGGCGGTCGATCATCCCCGCCCAGGCCGAGGGCGGCCACGAGGTCGCGGCGTTCGTACCTCCCGTCATCCGCCAGTGGACGTGGTGGCAGGTCAGCGACTTCAAGTTCACGCTCGGCATCCAGATCGACGGTCTGTCGGTCTCGGTGATGTTCGTCGTGACGCTGATCGCCATGCTGATCCAGCTGTACTCGATCGAGTACGTCAAGGGCGACCGCCGCTTCACGTTCTTCTTCTCGGCCCTCACGCTGTTCGCGGCCGGGATGCTCTGCATGGTCATCGCCGAGAGCACGGTCCAGTTCATCCTCGGCTGGGAGATCATGGGCCTCTGCTCCTTCCTCCTGATCGGGCACTGGTGGGAGGACTACGCCAACGCCCGCGCCGCGCTGAAGGCGTTCTTCACGGTGCGGGTGGGAGACATCGGCCTGCTCGTCGGCATGTCGGTGCTGTTCTTCAGCGTCAACGGCTGGGCGCAGGAGAACCTGGGCAGTGATGGGTTCTCGATATTCGCCATCTCCGGCTGGGCGCTTTCCGGCGACGCCAGCAAGACCGTTCTGCTGTGGGCCGGGGTGGCGCTCTTCATCGCCGCCATCGGCAAGTCCGGCCAGTTCCCGTTGCACACCTGGCTGCCCGACGCCATGGCCGGCCCGACGCCCGTGTCGGCCCTGCTGCACTCCTCGACGATGGTGGTGGCCGGCGTCTACCTGGTCGCCCGGCTCTACCCAGTGTTCTTCGAGGGCTTCAGGATCGGTGACAGCAACGTCAACCTGATCGCCGTCATCGGCGGCATCACCATCGTCATCGCCGCGCTCCTGGCCTTCGTACAGGTGGACATCAAGCGGGTGCTCGCCTACTCGACCGTGTCGCAGCTCGGCTACATGATGATGGGCCTCGGCGTCGGCGCGTGGCTCCCGGCCGTGTTCCACATCTTCACCCACGCCTTCTTCAAGGCCTGCCTCTTCCTCGGTGCCGGGTCGGTGAGCCACTCCGCGTCGCACCACTCGTTCGACATGAAGAAGGACATGGGTGGGCTGTGGCGCAAGATGCCCATCACCTTCGGCACGTTCGTCATCTCGACCCTGGCGCTGGCCGGGCTGCCCCCGCTCGCCGGCTTCTTCTCCAAGGACGAGATCATCGACAACGCCGGTGCCAACGGTTACCGCGTCTTCCAGATCATCGGTCTCTTCGGCGCGTTCCTCACCGCCGCGTACATGACCCGGTGCGTGTACCTCACCTTCCTGGGGAAGCCCAGGGGCGCGTCGGCCGGCCTGGCGTCCCACGGGGACGAGGAGCACGAGCTGGACGACGACCGCGTGCTGGTCGACGCCGGTGTCGTGGCAGCCAGCGTCGGGAGTCACGAGCTGGTCGACACCCCGGCCGAGGGTGCTGTGGCCGAGGCCGAGGCGCCGCAGGGCCCGGGCTACGACGACGACCACGCCCCGGATCACGGCCACGCCGGCGACCACGGGGATCATGCCGGGGATCACGGCGACCACCGCGGGCCGCACGAGTCGAACTGGCTGATCACCGTGCCGCTGGTGGTGCTGGCTGTGGGGGCTCTGGTGGCCGGCTTCCTGCAGGCCCCGGCGTTCAACATCGAGAAGTTCAAGGAGTGGGTGGAGCCCGCCGGCGTGGCGCTCCTCTACGACGAGGGCGAGGCCGTCCAGGCCGGTGAGGAGCTGGCGCTCGCCGCGCCGGCCGAGGGCGAGGCCGCCGAGGGCGAGGCGGCGGCAGAAGCCGTGACGCTGTGCCGAGGAGGTCCCGGAGGGTTCCGCCTGCTTCGCACCCGAGCTCACCCACGCCGAGTTCGCGTGGTCGAAGGCGGCGATATCGATCCTGCTCGTCCTGGCCGGCATCGGGCTGAGCGGCCTGGTGTGCGTCGCGCTCTACGGGCGCCGTGACGCCCGCCTGGTCGGCCTCACCGAGCGCAACGGCGCCGCCCGCGCCGGCTACGGCTTCTTGCTCAACAAGTACTACCTCGACTTCCTCTACGAGCAGGGCGTGGTGGCCGGAGTGTCGGGGCCCGTGGCGCGCGCGATGAACTGGATCAACCAGAACGTCATCGACGGCGTCGTGAACGGCGTCGGCAAGGGCGCGGTGAAGGCCGCCGAGGCGACGTACGACATCCTCGACCAGGGTTTGGTCGACGGGGTGGTCAACGGCGCCGGCACCGTCACCGAGGGCTCGGGCGAGGCCCTGCGGCCCGTCCAGTCCGGCAAGGTCAGCTTCTACGGTGCGCTGCTGTTCGGCGCGGCCGCCGTCGGGGCCCTCATCCTCGTGATCGTGGTCTAGGAGAACGATGGTCTACCTCACCGATACGGCCAACGACTGGCTGCTCCCCGTCGGCGTCTTCCTGCCGGTGGTCGGCATGGTGGTGATGGCCTTCATCCCGCGGACCGAGGAGCAGCTCCTCAAGGTGGTGGCGCTGCTCACCGCGCTGGCCACGACCGCCGTTGGCGTCGTCACCCTGGCCACCTTCGACTACGACCGGGCGGGCACGCTGCAGTTCTTCGTGGACGAACCGTGGATCGACGCCATCCGCTCCCGGTTCATCATGGGCTGCGACGGGATGAGCCTGCCGCTCTACATCCTCACGATGGTCATCACCCTGCTGGTGATCGTCTACAGCTGGAACCACATTCCCGAGCCGGGGAACGCCAAGGCCTTCCTCATGCTCATCCTGCTCCTGCAGGTCGGCATGGCCGGAACGTTCGTGGCGCAGGACCTCATCCTGTTCTTTGTCTTCTTCGAGATCGTCCTGCTTCCGATGTACTTCATGATCGGCGTCTGGGGCGGCGAGCAGCGGCGGTACGCGTCGCTCAAGTTCTTCCTCTTCACGCTGTTCGGCTCGGCGTTCATGCTGCTGTCCTTCATCGCGCTGTTCTTCAAGAGCGGCGCGGCGTCGGCGCCGGACGGCAACTTCTCCATCGAGTACCTGATGGCCAACAGCGACAGCATCACCCGCACCACCGCGCTGCTGATCTTCGGCGGGATGTTCCTCGGCTTCGCCATCAAGGTGCCGATGTTCCCGTTCCACACGTGGCTGCCGGATGCGCACACCCAGGCGCCCACGGTGGGCTCGGTCATCCTGGCCGCCATCCTCCTGAAGCTGGGGACCTACGGCTTCATCCGCATCGCCATCCCGATCCTCCCCGACGCGGCCAAGGAGTGGGCGCCGTGGATCGGCCTCCTCGCCGTCATCGGCATCATCTACGGCGCGCTCTGCTGCCTGGCCCAGACCGACATGAAGCGGCTCATCGCCTTCTCGTCGGTTTCGCACATGGGCTTCGTCATGCTCGGCATCGCCACGCTCACGCCCTTCGGCTTCAACGCGGCCATCTTCGGCATGGTGGCGCACGGGCTCATCACGGGGATGCTCTTCTTCGTGGCCGGGAGCGTGAAGGAGCGCTACCACACGCTGGAGATCCGGCGGATGTCCGGGATGCTCAAACAGGCGCCGTACCTGGGGTGGATCCTCGGCTTCTGCGCCATGGCCTCGCTCGGGCTGCCCGGCCTGGCCGGATTCTGGGGCGAGTTCCCGGCCATCCTCTCCGCGTACAGCCCGGTCGACGGCCTGGACGTCGAGGTCTTCCGCGTCTACATGGTGATCGCCGCCGTGGGCACGGTGCTGGCCGCCTCGTACCTGCTGTGGCTCTACCAGCGCACGGCGTTCGGCGAGCCGACCGCGGAGTTCGCGCACGACGATCACATCCACGACGTCGAGCTCCCGGAGTGGATCGCGTGGACGCCGCTCCTCATCGCCATCCTGGTCCTCGGCGTCTACCCCAACTTCCTGTTCGAGGTCATGAGCCCGGCCGTCGACGTGGCCCTGCAGGCGTACGGCGAGTGAGCCGGTGACGGTGCTGGCCCAGCTCGCCCAGTGGCAGTCGCCCGCGGTCGACTACCACGCGCTCGCGCCCGAGATCGTCCTCGCGGGCGCCATCGTGGTGCTGCTGGTGGCCGACCTGTTCCTGCCCGAGCGGCAGAAGTGGGCTACCTCGACCATCGCCGGGCTGGGCCTGCTGGCCGCGTTGGTGCCGATCCTCACGCTCGCCGTGGACGGCACGGACCGCTCGATGTTCGGTGGCGGCTACGTGGTCGACAACTTCTCGCTGGTGCTGAAGGCGCTCTTCCTGCTGACCGGGTACGTCGTCATCCTGCTGTCGACGACCTACGTGGAGGAGGGCGACTACTACCAGGGCGAGTACTACTTCCTCCTGCTGTCCTCGGTCCTGGGCATGGTGATGATGGCGTCCAGCCGCGACCTGGTCAGCATCTTCGTGGCCCTCGAGCTGCTCTCCATCCCCGCGTACATGCTGGCCGCGTGGCGCAAGCGGGACGTGAAGAGCAACGAGGCGGGCATCAAGTACTTCCTGCTCGGCGTCTTCGCGTCGGCCGTGATGCTCTACGGCATGTCGCTCTTCTACGGGGTGGCCGGGACCACGCTCCTCACCGGGGTGTCGGACGCGGTGACCGAGAGCGGCAACGTGCCGGTGATCTCGCTGGCGGTGGTGTTCATCGTCGTCGGCTTCGCGTTCAAGGTGTCGGCGGTCCCGTTCCACAGCTGGGCGCCGGACACCTACGAGGGCGCGCCGACGCCCGTGACGGCCTTCCTGTCGGTGGCGTCCAAGGCGGCCGGGTTCGTCGCGCTGCTGACCCTCCTCTACGTCGGCTTCCCGACGGCCAAGGACGTGTACGAGCCCATGTTCTGGGTGCTGTCCGTCCTCACGATGACGGTCGGCAACGTGCTGGCGCTGCGCCAGACCAACATCGTCCGCATGCTGGCCTACTCGTCCATCTCCCAGGGCGGGTTCATCCTCATGCCCCTGGCCGTGGCCGGCGACCCCGGCGCCCGGGCGGAGTCGTTGCAAGCCGTGATCACCTACCTCATCGTCTACGCCGCCACCAACCTCGGTGCCTTCGCCGTCGTGATCGCGGTGGCCCGCAAGACGCGCTCGGGCGAGATCTCCAGCTACGACGGGTTGTTCAGCTACGCCCCCGGACTGGCGACCGTGATGACGATCTTCATGGCGTCGCTGGCCGGCGTCCCGCCCCTCGGCGGGTGGATCGCGAAGTTCGGCGTGTTCACGGCCGTGCTGGCACCGGGCACGACGGCCGGGGCGGTGCTGGCGGTGATCGGTGCCGTCAACTCGGTCATCGCCTTCGGGTACTACGGCCGGGTCATGCGGGCCATGTGGATGGGTGACGCGCCCGACGGTGACGTGGCGCCGATCCGCGTGCCCCAGCCGTTGACGCTCGCGCTGGGGTTGACGGCCGTGGCTACGGTCGTGATCGGCGTGATCCCGCAGGTCGTCCTGCGCTACGGCGACTTGGGGTCGTTCACCGAAGCCCTGGCTCCCTGAGGTCGTGATCCCCGGGCTCGTCGAGCGCCTGCGCGCCGAGGGGCCCGTGCCGTACGCGGCGTTCATGGAAGCGGCGCTGTACGACCCGGACGGGGGCTTCTACGCCACCGGCGGTCAGGCCGGTCGCCGGGGCGGCCACTTCCTGACCTCGCCGGAGGTCGGCCCGCTGTTCGGGGCCGTGCTGGCCCGGGCCCTCGACGGCTGGTGGGAGGAGCTGGGGCGCCCGTCTCCGTTCACGGTCGTCGACGCCGGGGCCGGGCCGGGCACCCTGGCCCGGGCCGTGCTGGCCGCCGAGCCGGCCGTGCTGCGGGCCGGCGCGCTCCGTTATGTCATGTCGGAGCGCTCATCCGCCCAGCGTGCCGCGCACGTCGACATCCCCACCGATTCGACATCGAATCGGTGGCCGAGCGGCGTTCGAGGGTGTTGTGGTGGCCAACGAGCTGCTCGACAACCTGCCCTTCCGCCTGGCCGTGTTCGACGGCGGCTGGCAGGAGGCGTTCGTCGACGTGGGCCCCGACGGCCGGCTCGTCGAGGTCCTGCGCCCGTTCGCCGAGCTCCCGGCCTGCCTTCCTCCCGTCGCCCCGCACGGCGCCCGAGCCCCCGTCCAGGACGAGGCGGCGGGCTGGGTCAGGTCGGCGGTGGACGCGCTCGAGCCGGGGCCGGGTCGTCGTGATCGACTACGCCCGCACCACGGCCGAGATGGCCTCCCTCCCATGGCGGGAGTGGCTGCGGACCTACCGCCGCCACGAGCGCGGCGGCCACTACCTCGCCGAGCCCGGCACGCAGGACATCACCGCCGACGTCGCTCTCGACCAGCTGCGCCGACCGTCCGCCGTCACCACCCAGGCCGACTTCCTCCGCCACCACGGCCTGGACGAGCTCGTCGAGGAGGGCCGGCGGCTCTGGCGCGCCGGTGCCGCCGCCCCGGACCTGGCTGCACTCGCCGGGCGCAGCCGCATCCGGGAGGCCGAGGCGCTCACCGAGCCCGACGGCCTCGGCGGGTTCACGGTCGCGCAGTGGGTCGTGGACCGGGCCCGGCCCGAGCAGGCCCGGTCCGGGGAGCGCGCCGACCAGTAGATTCCCGCAGGTCCGTGCCGCACACCTGGGGGTACCGCCCATGGCCGACGAGTCGAAGCAGGCCATCGACGACCTGCTGCTCGAGAACCGCACGTTCCCGCCGCCGGAGGGCTTCAAGGAGTCGTCCCTGGTCGCGGGCACCTTCATGTACGACGAGGCGGCCACCGACTACCAGGGGTTCTGGGCCCGTCAGGCGGCGGCGCTGCTCGACTGGGACGAGGAGTGGGACACCATCTGCGAATGGGAGCTGCCCTTCGCCCAGTGGTTCATCGGGGGCAAGCTCAACGTGGCCCGCAATTGCCTCGATCGCCACGTCGAGGCGGGCCGGGGCGACAAGGTGGCCTTCTACTGGGAGGGCGAGCCCGGCGACAGCCGTGTGATCACCTACGCCGAGCTGCTGGACGAGGTCCAGCGCTTCGCCAACGTGCTGAAGGGCCTCGGCGTGGAACGGGGCGACCGGGTCAACATCTACCTGCCGATGATCCCCGAGGCCGCCGTGGCCATGCTGGCCTGTGCCCGCATCGGCGCCGCCCACAGCGTGGTCTTCGGCGGCTTCTCCTCGTCGTCCCTGTCCGACCGGATCAACGACGCCGAGGCCAAGGTCCTCGTGACCGCCGACGGCGGCCACCGCCGGGGCGAGGTGTTCCCGCTCAAGCCCCAGGCCGACGTCGCTCTCGAGTCGACGCCCTCCATCACGAGCGTGGTCGTCGTGCGCCGCGGCGGCAACTCGATCGACATGCAGGACGGCCGCGACCACTGGTACCACGACCTCATGGCGACGGCCGACGCCGACTGCCCGGCCGAGCCCATGGACGCCGAGCAGCTGCTCTACCTGCTCTACACCTCGGGGACCACCGGGAAGCCCAAGGGCATCATGCACACCACCGGCGGCTACCTCACCCAGGTGGCCTTCACCCACAAGTACGTGTTCGACCTCCACGAGGACACCGACATCTACTGGTGCACGGCCGACGTCGGCTGGGTGACCGGGCACAGCTACATCGTCTACGGGCCGCTGGCCAACGGCGCCACCAGCGTGATCTACGAGGGCGTCCCCAACTTCCCGGGCAACGACCGCCTGTGGGCGATCATCGAGAAGTACAAGGTCACGAAGTTCTACACCGCGCCGACGGCCATCCGGACGTTCATGAAGTGGGGTGACGCCGAGCCGGCCAAGCACGACCTCTCGTCGCTGCTGTTGCTCGGCTCGGTGGGCGAGCCCATCAACCCCGAGGCGTGGATGTGGTACTGGGAGCACATCGGCGGCCGTCGTTGCCCCGTCGTCGACACCTGGTGGCAGACCGAGACCGGCGCCATCATGATCAGCCCGCTGCCCGGCGCCACCACGCTGAAGCCGGGCTCGGCCACCTTCCCCCTCCCCGGCATCGGCGCCGAGGTGGTGGACGACCACGGCAACGTCGTCACCCGCGGTGGCGGCTACCTCACGCTGACGCAGCCCTGGCCGGGGATGCTGCGGGGCATCTGGGGCGACCCCGAGCGCTACCGCGAGACCTATTGGAGCCGCTTTCCCGGCCGCTACTTCGCCGGCGACGGCGCCAAGCTGGACGACGACGGCTACCTCTGGCTGCTGGGTCGGGTCGACGACGTGATGAACGTCTCCGGCCACCGGATCTCCACGACCGAGGTGGAGTCGGCGCTGGTGTCGCACCCGAGCGTGGCCGAGGCGGCCGTGGTCGGCGCCAACGACCCGACCACCGGCCAGGCCATCATCGCCTACGTCATCCTGCGGTCCGGCTTCGAGCCCGGGCCCGAGCACTCCGAGGTGCTCCGCGACCACGTGGCCGGTGAGATCGGCGCCATCGCCAAGCCTCGAACCATCATCTTCACCCCGGACCTCCCGAAGACGCGCAGCGGCAAGATCATGAGGCGGCTCCTGCGCGACGTGGCCGAAGGGCGCACGCTGGGCGACACCACCACGCTGGCCGACGAGTCGATCGTGGAGGAGATCCGCACCCGCGCCGCCACCGCTCCCCAGGAGGAATAGGCCCGCGCCGGCGGGCCGCGGTGCCCGGCGAAGGCCTCGTCCGCGCCGGTAGCGTCGCCCCGATGCATGGGTTCCTGGCCGCCGCGCGCCGACAGTGGCGTTGGGGCCTGGTGGGGGCGGGCATGCTCATCCTTCTCAGCCTGCCGGCGGTGGTCGATGCCGTGCCGGTGGAGCGGACGGACGTCCCGCTCGAAACCCTGGTGGAGCGCATCGAGGCGTCGGCCGACCGGTCCTACCACGGGTACGCGGAGGGCCGCGGAGCGCTCCGGCTCCCCGACCTGCCCGGCGCCGCCGACCTGAGCACGCTCATGAGCGACACCTCCCGGATGCGCCTCTGGTACGACGGGCCGGACGCCTGGCGGACCGACCTGCTCTACTCCGGCGGCGAGCGCGACCGGTACGGCCAGGCCGACGGCATGTGGGTGTGGGACTCGGGTACCCACCGGTCCGTCTTCGTGCAGGGCGAGACGCAACTGCGCCTCCCCATCCCCATCGACCTCACGCCCCCGGACCTGGCCCGCCGGCTGCTGGCCGCCGCGGAGCCCGACGAGCTGGAGGCGCTCGGCCCGCGCCGCATCGCCGGACAGGACGGCGACGGGGTGCGGATCCGGCCCTCGGCTCCGGAGACGACCATCGACACCATCGACATCTGGGCCGATGCCGAGACCGGGCTCCCGCTCCACGTGGAGGTCACGGCCAAGAGCCGCGACAACCCGTCCCTCCAGACCGGCTTCCTGGAGCTGCAGCAGGAGCGCCCGGATCCCGACCTCGTGAGCTTCGAGCCCCCGGCCAACGGCGAGCAGCAACAGGACGAGGACCTTGACCTCGTGCAGGCCATCGAGCGGTACTCGCGGACGCTGCTACCCGACACGCTGGCCGGCATCCCCCGGGCCACGGACCGTGCGTCCGCCGCCGCGATCTACGGCGAGGGCTACACCTCCGTCGGCGTGCTGGCGTTGCCCCAGGAGTTCATCACCGACACGCTCCGCAGCCTGCCCACCAGCGATCGCCCGTGGGGTAAGACGGCGGCGGTCATCCGCACCCCGCTCGTCAACGGGATGATCTTCGCCGACGGTGGCACGGCCTTCATCCTCGGTGGGCCGGTGACCGTGGCCGAGCTGGACCGCCTGGCCGAGGATCTCGTCGAGCAGGGCGTGAACTGATGTCGGACGTGGTGGTCCGCACGGACGGGCTGACCAAGCGCTACCCCGGCGGCCTTCTGGCCGTCGACGAGCTCGACCTGGAGGTCCACGAGGGCGACCTGTTCGGCTTCCTGGGTCCCAACGGGGCGGGCAAGAGCACCACCATCCGGATGATGCTGGGCCTGGTCTTCCCGACGGCGGGCAACGTCGAAATCCTCGGGTGCCCCATCCCCAAGCGCGGCGGCGACGCGCTGTCGCAGGTGGGCGCGCTCATCGAGGGCCCGGGCTTCTACCCCCACCTGTCCGGCCGGCGGAACCTCACGCTCTTCGACGCCGCCGGCAAGAACGGCACCCGCAGCACCCGGACCCGTCGCCTCGACGACGTGCTCGAGCGCGTCGGTCTGGCCGACGTGGGCCGGCGGCCGGTCCGGGCCTACTCGATGGGCATGCGCCAGCGCCTCGGTCTGGCCGCCGCGCTGCTCCGGCACCCCCGCCTCCTCATCCTCGACGAGCCGACGAACGGTCTCGATCCGCAGGGCATCCACGAGCTGCGCACGTTGTTCGTGGACCTGGTCCAGGAGGGCACGACCGTCTTCCTGTCCAGCCACCTCCTGTCCGAGGTGGAGCTGATCTGCACCAGGGCGGCGATGATGGCCAACGGGCGCCTCGTGGCCCAGGACCGGGTGGAGGCGCTCCTGGCCCCGACCGGCGTCCTGCGCATCGAGTCGCCCGACGCGTCGGTGGCCGCCGACGTCCTGCGCTCCCGCCGCATCCCGGTGGAGTGGCTGGACCAGACGCATCTGCGGGTCCACCTCAACGGCGCAGCCGGCCGAGGAGGTCAACAGCCTGCTGGTGAACCAGGGGGTGCGCATCCGAGAGCTGGCCCGGGAGCGCCCGACGCTCGAGGACGTCTTCCTCGGCCTGACCGGCAGCACGGCCCTCGAGCCGTCGAACGATCCCCCGGCCGAGACGGCAACCGAGGAGCCGTCGTGATCGCCGTCGAGCTGTCCAAGCTCGTCCGCCGTCCGCGCACCTGGGTGACGATCGCCCTGCTGGCCGGTCTGCCCGTGGTGGTCGGCATCTTCCTCAAGGTGACGGGCATCGCGCCGGCGCCGGGGTCCGGGCCGGCGCTCCTGAGCGAGGTGCTCAACAACGGCGTGCTGTTCCCCGCCGCCGCGCTGGCGTTGATCCTGCCGGTCTTCCTGCCCGTCGCGGTGGCCGTGGTGGCGGGTGACGCCATCGCCGGCGAGGCGTCGGCGGGCACCCTCCGCTACCTGCTGGCCCGGCCGGTGACGCGGGGTCGCCTCATCGCCTCGAAGGTGATCATGGCGCTCACCTTCATCGCGCTGGCCATCGGCATCGTGGCCATCGTCAACCTCATCGCCGGCGCATCGCTGTTCGGCATCAAGCCGCTGACCTCGCTCTCGGGGACCGGCCTCTCCACCAGGGAGGCGCTGGCCCGCACCGTCCTCGCCATCCTCTACATCGGATGGTCGATGCTGGGCCTGGCCGGCATCGCGCTCTTCGCCTCCACCCGGACGGACTCGCCGCTGGCCGCCGCGCTGACCGCCCTCGCCGCCTTCGTGACCTCACAGGTCCTGGACCTGATCGACGCCACCCAGGCCATCAAGCCCTACCTGCCCACCCACTACTGGCTGGCGTTCGTCGACCTCTTCCGGGACCCGATCCTGTGGCGCGGCATCCAACGCGGCGTCGCGCTCCAGGCCGTCTACCTCGTGGTCTTCCTCGGCGCGGCCTGGGCCAGCTTCGCCACCAAGGACGTAACCAGCTAGTCCGAGCGGCGACTAGTCCCTGAAGTTCGTGAACTGGAGGGGGATGGCGAGGTCGGCCTCCTTGAGGAGGGCGATGACGGACTGGAGGTCGTCGCGCTTCTTGCCCGTCACGCGGACCTGATCGCCCTGCGTCTGGCTCGACACGCCCTTCGGGCCCTTCTCCTTGATCATGCGGTTGATCTCGCGCGCCTTGTCCGAGGAGATGCCGACGGCGATGGTCGCCGTCTGACGCACCGTGCTGCTGGCCGCCTCCTCGACCTTGCCGTACTCCAGACCCTTGAGCGACACCCCCCGCTTGACGAGCCGCTCCTCCAGCACCTGGCGCAGCGCCCGCAGCCGGTCCTCGCTGTTGGACCGCAGCGTGAGCGCGAGGTCGTTCTGCTCGATGGTCGAGTTCGTGTTCTTGAAGTCGAAGCGGGTGGACAGCTCCCGCTGCGCCTGGTCCACCGCGTTGCGGACCTCCTGATGGTCCACCTCGGACACCACGTCGAAACTGGGCATGGGGTCGAGGGTAGCGTCGGGACCGGTCCGCATCGGCGTGCGGCCGTTCAGCCCGCTCCGGTAGCTTGTGGCCCCCTGGGTCGGTGCCCGAGTGGCCAAAGGGAGCAGACTGTAAATCTGCCGGCACAGCCTACGGTGGTTCAAATCCACCCCGGCCCACCATCAAGTTCTCTGGGAATCGCCGCTGCGTGCTGGCGTCGATGCTCTCCGGCGCACTGCCGTAGCATTCGGCTTTCCGCCGACACGAAGGAAGAGGGCTGATGGCCGTTCTCATGATTGCCGAGGTGCCGAACCTGACCGAGGAGATCTATGGCGGAATGGTGGGCCAGATGATGCCTCTCATGCGCACCTCCAAGGGCTTCATCTCTCATGCCGGCGGGCCCAATCCGACCGGCGGTTGGCGCATCGTCGAGATCTGGGAGTCAGAGGAGGACGGCCAGAACTGGTTCGACGAGAACGTCAAGCCCGTCCTTCCCGAGGAGATCGTCCCGAACCGGACGTACCACAAGCTCCACACCGCGTTCACCAAGTAGAGCTCAGGTCCCGCCGCCGTCGACCAGGTCGAGCAGGATGGCCACCAGCTCGTCCGGGCGATTCTGGGCGACCATGTGGTTCGTGGCGATGTCGTGGCATCGCCAGGCCGGCGACGTCCGGGCGTGGGCCGCGGCGGCCTCGAAGGCCGCCGTACCCGGCGCGTCCGGAGCGTCGGCGGTGGCCCGCACGTAGGTGCGCGAGAACGGGTAGTCCTCGATGGGGCGGGGCACACGGATCGGCTCGGTGAAGCACGCGACCGGATGGTCGACGCGGCGCGGCTCGGCGAACGCCGCCTCCCGCGGGTCGTCGTAGGTGCGGGGGGTGGGCGGGACGAGCCACGGCGCGCCGAGGGTGAGCGGACCCGGCGGCGGTCCGCCGGCCAGCTGGCCGACGGTGTCGCCGTCGTCCGGGACGAACGCGTCCAGGTACACGAGGTGCGCGACCCGGTCGCCGATGTGGGGCAGCGCCGCGGTCACCACCGCGCCGCCGTACGAGAACCCGACCAGCACGATGCCGTCGAGATCCTCGTACAGGACGGTGTTGACGACGTCGGCCACGTGCGTCGACAGCGTGACCCCAGGGCCGGTGAGGTGCACCCGCTCGCCCACGCCGGTGAGGCTGGGCGTGAACGCCTCGTGACCCGCGGCCCACAGGCGCCGGCGCACCAGGTGGAAGCCGTGGGCGCCGCTCCACGCGCCGTGCACCAACACGAAGGCCGTCATCGGCCCCTGCCTAGCCGCATCGGGCCGACCACCTGGCGCACGGCGTCCGTCAGCCCGTCGGGACCCAGGGGCTCCAGTCGGGTGACGAGCGGGTCCTTCCCGTCGGCGCCCTCGAGCCGGTCGCCGTCGACCACGAACCGGCCCTGGTGGTTGATGACCAGGTAGCCGGGAAGCTCGGCGTCCGGTCGCCGGTCGAGGAACCAGATGGCGTCCATACCGGCTTCGCTCGGCGCCAGCCCGTTGACGGCGATGGCCGTCCCATCGCCCAGCCAACCCTCCTCCTCGACCAGGAGCGTGGAGCCCGTGACGTCGCCGGCCAGCACCTCTTCGATCTCGAGCGTGTCGATGCGGGAGACGACGGCCGCCTCCCCCTCGCCCACCAGCCGGCCGCGGGTGGTGGTATCGACCCGGGCCCGCACGACGAGATCGGACGCCGCCACCATCGAAGCCAGGTCGTCGAACTGGTACAGCGACGACGCCTCGACGGCCAGGGGAGCCGGCCCAGTCGCGACGGCATCATCCGCGCCTGCGCCATCGCCGGCGGACGTCCACCGGACGATGCCGACACCGGCCGCCACCGTGAGGAGCACGACCACGGCCGCCGTCCGGCGCAGGGCACGAGCCTGCTCAGGCATCGCCGTCCGACTCGCTGAAGGTCAGCGTCAGCCCGAGGAGGCTGGCCACCTCGGTGGCCAAGGCGCGCTTGGAGTCCTGCAGGGCGACGAGCGCCTCCTGGGCCGCCGGGAGCTCGGTCTCGACGGCCGAGGCCAGCGGCCGGGGCAGCGCGACCAGGAGGTCACGGCCGTCGACCAGGCCGCCCCGGGTGCGACCGGCGGCATCCTCGGACGCCGCCTCGAGGTCCGCGCCCAAGACGGCGTCGTAGGAGGCGAGGGCGCCGTCCAGCTCGGCCACCATGTCGTCGAGCCCGCGCTGGGCGGCGCCCGTGTCGGCCGCCTCCGGGTTCGGCGCGACGTCGTCGTAACCGACCGCGACCTTGAGCCGCTTGTCCGCGACGCTCTGGAGTGTGGCGATGAGCTGGTTGTACAGCTCGTCGCGCGCCATGGCCTCGTCGGCGAGGAAGTCCGTCCGGTCAGGAGCTCCTTCGGCCCAGGCGGCCGCGACGTCATCGGCGGCCTGGCCCACGAGCACCGCCGTCTCGGCCGCGTAACCGCACCGGCGGGCGCCGTCGGGCGTGGTCAGGGTGTCGGAGCCGTCGCCGAAGAGGAGCTGCTCGATGGTCCCGAGGCCGCGGGCGTTCGCGCCCAGGTCGGCGACGGCCGCCGGCGGTGAGGGGCTCCGATCCGTCGAGGACCTCCTGCACCTTCGCCTCCGACGCCGCGAAGTCGACCGCGGACGGGGTCCGCAGCGTCATGGCCGGGCCGACCCCGAAGGCCACCGTCTGCCGCCAGGCCTCGCGCGTCGCAGCCCACTGTTCGCGGGCGGCGTCCAGCGGTGCGGCTCCCGGCTGCGCGCAGAGGGCGGCGAGGGCGGTGCTCCAGCTCTGCCGCCTCCGTCTGGAAGGTCTGATAGCGGGGCACGATGATCTCGTCGACCACGGCGGGCAGGTCGGGCCCTCCGGACGCGGCGGCCGAAGCCGCGGTGGTCCCGGCGCTGTCGTCGTCGCCACCCGAACAGGCGGCGAGGCCGGCGAGGAGCGCAGCGGTGACGGCCAGAGGGACGAGCTTCACAATGACTCCAAGAACGCGATGAGGGCGTCGCGCGCCCGGGCGGGCAGCGCGCGGAAGGCATCGGCGGACGCCTCGGCCTCGCCTCCGTGCCAGAGGATGGCCTCGCTCAGGTTGCGAGCGCGGCCGTCGTGCATGAAGCGGGTGTGGCGGTTCACCGTCTCGACCAGGCCGATCCCCCACAGCGGCGGCGTGCGCCACTCGCTGCCGGTCGCCTCTTCGTCGGGCCGGTCGTCGGCCAGGCCGGGACCCATGTCGTGCAGCAGTAGGTCGGTGTAGGGATGGATGACCTGGTTGCTCAACGCGGCGATGTCGCTCTCGCCGGTGCGCAGCTCGGGCAGGTGGCAGGACGCGCAGCCCAGGCTGCCGAACAGCTCCTCGCCCTCGGTCGTCTCCGGCTGCCCGACGTCCCGCCGGGCGGGCACGGCCAGCGTCCGCGTGTAGAAGGTGACGCGTTGCAGCTTGGCCGCGTCCAGCTCCGGCGCCCCGCCGCTGAGCGCCGCCCCGCAGGCGGACTGCTCGGGCGGGCAGTTCTCGTCCGGGAAGAGCGACGACGTGATGCCGATGTCGCCGTGGAAGGCGCTGGCGTTCTGATGTTCCACCGACGGCACGTTGGCCTTCCAGCCGAACCGGCCGAGGGAGGTGCCCCCGTTCACCACGTCGGCCACCTCGTTCGGGCGACCCGAGATGCCGTCGCCGTCGGCGTCGTCCGGATCGGCGGCGGCGAGGATGTCTGCCTCCGGTACCGCCTCCAGGAGCCCGACCCCGATCACTGCCGGGGCCACCCGGGGACTGATCTGGATGTCCTCGGGCAACGGTCCGAACGCCGGCTCCGCGATCGAGTACGTCGGGGCCAGGAGCGAGTACGGCGTGCCGTCGTCGTACGTGCCCGGCTGCTCGATGGTGTTGATGCTGATCTGGCCCTCGGCGGGCACGCCGTTGTTGGCCCGGTCCTGGAGCTGGTCGCCGTAACCCGGCACCGGCTCGGGACCGCCGGTGGGACCGGGCACGCTGAGGCGGACGAGGAGGCCGAGCTCGGTCGGGTCCTCCGGCGTGGGCGGCTGGGCCCGCCCGTCCTGGAAGTGGCAGGACGAGCAGGACTGGGCGTTGAACGTCGGCCCGAGGCCGTCGCGCCCGGCCGTCGACGCCGGTGCGGTCACCCAGTTGTCGTTGAAGAAGTTGTTGCCGACGGCGAAGGCGCGGCGGTCCTCGGTCGGCAACGTCCTCAGCGGCAGGCTGAAGGCCATGGACGACTGATCGACCACGGTGCCTTCGCCTCCCAAGAGCGCGGCCTCGGCCGGGGCCGGCCCGGCGGGCGCGGTCGACGAGCCGGTCGACGCAGCGGCCGACTCAGGCTCGGTGGACTGAGCAGGTTCACTTGCAGAGGGGGCATCCGTGCCGCCGGAGCACGCAGCTCCGACGGCGCAGATGACGAACGCGGTGGCCAGCACCGCCCTGAGAGCGATCGGTCGCTCAGACCTCAAAGTTCACCTGGACGCCGAGTGCCTGGGCGGCCTCGGCCAACGTGGTCCCCTGCTCCTCGAGCGCGGTGATCACGTCGAGCATGGCCGTGCGCTCCGGCGAACCGTCGTCCGCAGCGATCATCGCCTCGAACGTATCCGGGAACGCCTCGGCCTGGGCCAGCGTGGCGTCGAGCTGCTCCCGCAGCGTGGCGTCGAGCTCGGGGTCGACGGCGGCCACGAGGGCGGTCAGGCCCGAGCCGCTGGCGCCCGGGAACTCGCCCAGGTACACCATCCGGACGCCCTTGATGTTGTTGACGACGTCAGCGTTGGTGTTGTCGCTGAAGCAGGAGTGCTCGTCCTCGCGGTCCTTCGTCTCGTAGGCGACGGTCATCCGCTCGCCGGCCAGCTCGCCGGTGTTGAGCGCGCCGATGCCGCGGACCATGTTGCTGATGGCCTGGTTCGGATCGGCCAGGAACTCGGTCCGGTAGGCGCCGCCCTCGGCCGCCCACTGGTCACGCACGCCGGTCAGGTCGTCGATCAGCTGCTGGGTGACGAGCTCCAGATAGGTGGCACGCCGCTCGGCGTTGGCCTCCGTGGTGTAGTCGGTGACCGGCCGGCTCCCGGGCCCGTCGTCGGACAGGTCCTGGCCCCAGAGGAGGAACTCGACGGCGTGCCAGCCGGTGGAGATGTTGGTCTCGCCGCCCTCCTCGTTGGCGGAGACGATGACGTCGGTGGTGATCTCCGGGAACCCGGCCGTGTCGTTCACGATCCCGGCCGCCGCGTCGCCGTCGACGTAGTCGACGTACGCCTCGTCCATCGGCCAGGCGTTGATCTGGCCCTCGGGTCCGTCGTCAGGGTTGTCGATGGGACCGTCGTAGAACCGGAAGGCCTCGGTCGGGCCGTAGTCGTCGCGGGCGGTCAGCCACGCCGTCCTTGGCCGCCTGCAGGGTGTCGTCGGTGGGATCGGCGATGAAGGCCTGGACGGCCTCCTGCATGGCGGTGGCGCTGGTCAACGACGCGTCGTAGGACGCGAACACGCCGTCGGCATAGGCCGTGGCCACCTCCTCGGCGAGCGCGGGATCGGCCGCGCCCCCTGCCGCAGTTCCGGCCACGGTTCCGGGCGCAGTGTCGCCGGTCGCGCTGGTCTCGACCGTCTCGGCCGCGTCGCCACTGTCATCCGAGCCGCAGCCGGCGACCAGAAGGGTGCCGGCGACGAGGGGGATGGCGAGGCGGGCTGGGCGGGGCAAACGCATGTGGGGCTCCTGACTAGGGTGGGGTCGTCCGTCATGTTAGGTGTGCTTTACCAACGGCCGTCAACCGCCCGACCGCGGGCTGATCGGTGGACCCGTCAGGTCGATGGCGCCTCCCTGGGCGCGTTCCGCATCGCGTTCGGGCTCGTCGGCCTGCTGTCGGTGGTGCGGCTGGTGGACCGGGGCTGGGCCACGACGCGCTACGCCGGACCCACCCACCGGTTCACGTACCTGGGGTTCGGCTGGGTACCGAAGCCGTCGCCGGCGGGGATGCTCGTCCTCCTGGCCGTGGTCGGCGTCGCTGCCGCGCTCGTGACGGTGGGCTGGCACTACCGGCCGGCCATCGCGACCTTCTTCGTCGGGTTCACCTGGATCGAGCTCATCGACGTCACGACCTACCTGAACCACTACGTCTTCGTGAGCCTGATGGCCTTCCTGCTCTGCTTCCTCCCGGCGGACGCCAGCCTCTCGATCGCGGCGCGGCGGCGCGGCGGGCGCACCGTGCCGGTCGGCGTGCTGTGGCTGCTCCGCGCCCAGGTCGGCCGTGGTGTACGTGTTCGCCGGAATCGCCAAGCTCCACGGCGACTGGCTCGTGCACGCGCTGCCGCTGCGTCTGTGGCTCCCCGCGCTCGACGGGCTCGGCCCCTTCGACGGCCTGCTCGACCAGCGCTGGACGGCCCACGCCCTGGCCCTGGCCGGCGCTCTGTTCGACTGCACCATCGTCGCCCTGCTGCTCTGGCGCCGGACCCGGCTGATCGCCTTCGTCGCCGTGGTCGCCTTCCACGTGGTGACCTGGCGGCTCTTCCCGATCGGCGTGTTCCCGTGGCTGATGATCGCCGGCGCCACCCTGTTCTTCGCGCCCAGCTGGCCCCGTCGCCAAGGATGGCGTCGGCTGCCGTCGCGAGCGACCGTCGAGGCCGACGTCGCGCCCGAGGAGCGCCGCAGACCCGTCGGAACCGCTCCCGAGCTACGCGGCTGGCGGTGGCGGCCGGCTTGGCCTGGGTGGCGCTCCAGGTGCTCTTCCCCCTCCGTCACCTCCTCTACCCGGGCGATGCCCGCTGGACGAACGAGGGGTACCGCTTCTCCTGGAACGTCCTGGCGGTCGAGCGGGCCGGGGACGTCACGTTCCGTCTGACCGATCCCGTCACCGGCGAGTCGTGGACGGACGACGCCCGCGCCCTCTACACCGCCGACCAGTGGCGGCTGATGGCCACCGAGCCCGACCTGATCCACCAGGCCGCGCTGCAGCTGGCGCGGGCCGCGCGGGAGGCCGGTCACCCTGCGGTCGAGGTGCGGGCCGATGCCTATGTCTCGCTGAACGGCCGCCCCGCGGCGCGCCTCATCGACCCCACGGTCGACCTGGCGGCGGAGCGCCGCGACATCTGGCACGACGACTGGATCGAGCCGGCACCGTCCACGCCGGCTCCCTGACGGCCCCGCTCAGCGGGGCCGCTCCCGCAGCAGGCACTGCATGAGGGCGGTGTCCAGCCAGCGGTTGAACTTCCGGCCCACCTCCCGCTCGATCCCGATCAGGCGGAAGCCGCACGCCTCGTGCAGCGCCCGGGACGCCGTGCCGCCGGCCTCGATGCGGGCCATGACGGCGTGGAACCCGCTGGCCTCGGCGGAGTCGAGGAGGGCGAGAAGGAGCGCCTTGCCGATGCCCAGGCCGTGCCGGTCGCGGCGGACGTAGACCGAGTCCTCCACCGTGGTGCGGTAGGCGGCCCGCTCCTTGTACGGGGAGACGGAGGCGAAACCGACCACCTCGCCGTCCCACTCGGCGACCAGGACGCTGAACGCGCCGGAGCGGTTGGCCAGCCAGTCGCGCTGCTCGCGGGGAGAGCGGGGCACGAGGTCGAACGTGGCCGTCGAGTGCTCGACCTCGTGGTTGTAGATGGCGCGGATGGCCCCGCTGTCGGCCTCCTCGGCGGGCCGGATCCGGATCGTCCGCTCGGCTGCCTGTTCGGCTGGCCGATCGCCCGTCATCGGCGGCGCAGGCTATCCGGGGGTGGTGCCGGTGGCCCGGTGGGGTGCGGGAACGGCGTCGTCGGGCCCGGGAGGCGGCCGCTATGCTGGCTCGCCGGTCCGCGGCTCTGCCGCGCCCGCCCTCTTAGCTCAGTCGGCAGAGCACAGCCATGGTAAGGCTGGTGTCGTGGGTTCGATTCCCACAGAGGGCTCGGCCAACCTGGTCGGCCCGGCCGGACCGCCGGCCCCGGCCAGCAGCAGCCGGCAGCAGGTCACCCAGCACACCAGCAGGTCACACAGCCTCCCGGGCGGCGTAGCTCAGTTGGTCAGAGCATCCGGCTCATAATCGGAAGGTCATCGGTTCGATCCCGATCGCCGCTACCACCACCCGTCAAGACCAAACCTCAAGACAGCGTCAACACCAACACACCACAGGAGACCGCCTCACCATGAGCAAGGCGAAGTTTGAGCGTACGAAGCCGCATGTGAATATTGGGACGATGGGTCATATTGATCATGGGAAGACGACGTTGACGGCGGCGATTACGAAGACGTTGGCGGATCGTGGGTTGGCGGATTATACGCCGTTTGATCAGATTGATAAGGCTCCGGAGGAGAAGGCGCGGGGGATTACGATTTCGATTGCGCATGTGGAGTATGAGACTGCGAATCGTCATTATGCGCATGTGGATATGCCGGGTCATGCTGATTACATCAAGAACATGATTACGGGGGCGGCGCAGGTGGATGGGGCGATTTTGGTGGTGGCGGCGACGGATGGTCCGATGCCTCAGACCCGGGAGCATGTGTTGTTGGCTCGTCAGGTGGGGGTGCCGTACATCGTGGTGGCGTTGAACAAGGCTGACGCGGTGGACGACGACGAGCTGTTGGAGTTGGTGGAGCTCGAGGTGCGGGAGTTGTTGAACGAGTACGAGTTCCCGGGGGATGACGCGCCGGTGGTGCGGGTGTCGGCGTTGAAGGCGTTGGAGGGGGATGAGGATTGGCAGGCGAAGATCTTGGAGTTGATGGAGGCGGTTGATGCTTCGGTGCCTGAGCCGGTGCGGGAGTTGGACAAGCCGTTCTTGATGCCGGTGGAGGATGTGTTCACGATCACTGGTCGGGGGACGGTGGTGACCGGGAAGGTGGAGCAGGGGATCGTCAACACTGGTGACGAGGTGGAGATCGTCGGGTTGCGGGATACCCAGAAGACGGTGTGTACGGGGGTGGAGATGTTCCGCAAGATCTTGGATCAGGGTCAGGCGGGTGACAACATCGGTGCGTCTGTTGCGGGGGACGAAGAAGGAGGATGTGGAGCGGGGTCAGGTGTTGTGCAAGCCGGGGTCGATCACGCCGCACACGAATTTCGAGGCGCAGGTGTATGTGTTGAACAAGGATGAGGGTGGCCGGCATAAGCCGTTCTTCAATAATTATCGGCCGCAGTTCTATTTCCGGACGACGGATGTGACGGGGACGATTGCGTTGCCGGAGGGGACGGAGATGGTGATGCCGGGGGACAATGTCGCTATGACGGTCGAGTTGGGGAAGCCGATCGCCATGGATGAGGGTCTCCGGTTCGCGATCCGTGAGGGTGGCCGCACCGTGGGCGCCGGCCGAGTCGTCAAGATCATCAAGTGAAAGGCTGAGACGTGGCCAAAGCCGAGAAGCGGGTGAAGATCACCCTCGAGTGCACCGAGTGCAAGCACCGCAACTACATCACGATGAAGAACAAGCTCAACGACCGCGAGCGCATCGAGATGAAGAAGTACTGCCGGAACGACCGTCGTCACACCCTGCACAAGGAGACCCGCTAGCCGGGAGGCGGCCCCGCGCCGCCTGCCGGCCCCGGGCGACCGGCTGGTACCCTGGCTCTCCGGCCGGGCCGTCCGGTCTGCCGAGGGCAGTAGCTCAGTTGGAAGAGCATCGGTCTCCAAAACCGACGGTCGGGGGTTCGAGTCCCTCCTGCCCTGCTCACCATCCCGCCCCCTCGTCGTCGTCGAAACGGTGTCGTCAATGGAGAACTACAACCGGCAGCAGAAGCGCCAACTGAAGAAGATGGGCGCCCTGACCGCGGAAGGCGCCCCGACCCGCACCGCGCCGGCTCCCCGCGCCAAGCGGGAGCGCACCTCGTTCCCCCAGTTCCTGCGGGAGGTGCGGGCCGAGCTGCGCAAGGTCGCCTGGCCGACCCGGGCGGAGATCCGCAGCTACTCGATCCTGGTCCTGATCACCGTCGTGGTGTTCACGACCGCCGTCACCGTGCTCGACTTCATCTTCGGCACCGGCGCCCTGTGGCTGTTCGACCGATGAGCGACACCGACATGACCGAGACCGACACCACTGAGACCGACGTGACCGACACCGACACCACTGAGGCCGACGTCGCCGACGCGCCGGCCACCGACGCCGGGGACGAGGCCGCCACGGCCGAGGTCGTCGAGACCGAGACGGTCGCGGAGGCCGAGGTCGCCGAAGCCGAGGCTGAGATCGCGCAAGCCGAGGCCGAGGTCGAAGTCGCAGCCGCCGAGGTCGTCGAGATCGAGGCGACAGAAGAGGCCGTCGACGAGCTCGACGAAGAGCTCGAGGCGGACGAAGACGAGGAGCCGGCCGAGCCCAGCCCGTGGCTGCGGCCCGGGCAGTGGTTCGTCGTCCACACGCAGTCCGGCTACGAGAAGAAGGTCAAGTCGAACCTCGAGGCCCGCATCCAGTCCATGAACATGGAGGAGAAGATCTTCGAGGTCGTCATCCCCATGGAGGACGTGGTCGAGTTCAAGGGCGGCCGCAAGCAGGTCGTCCAGCGCAAGGTCTTCCCCGGCTACCTGCTGGTGCGCTGCGAGATGGACGACGCCAGCTGGTACGTCATCCGCAACACCCCGGGCGTCACCGGCTTCGTCGGCCAGGGCCGGTTCGGGCAGAAGCCGACCCCGCTCAGCCGGCGGGAGGTGGACACCTTCCTGTCGGCCAAGGGCGACGGTGCCGAGACGCCGCGTCACAGCAAGCCCAAGCTGGAGTACGACGTGGGCGAGAGCGTCCGGGTCAAGGAAGGCCCGTTCGCCGACTTCACCGGCTCCGTGGCCGAGATCAACGTCGATCACCTGAAGCTCAAGGTGCTGGTCAACATCTTCGGCCGGGAGACCCTGGTCGAGATGGACTTCAGCCAGGTCGCCAAGATCTGACCCACCCCGCCGGGGCGCCGGCCGGGTTGTGACCCGGCTCCGCGCCCTGCATCATTGTCAGCCGCCCCACGCGAGGAGAACCCAGGAACATGGCCAAGAAGAAGGTCGCGGCCGTCGTGAAGATCCAGATCCCTGCCGGCAAGGCCACCCCGGCCCCGCCGGTCGGCACCGCGCTCGGCCCGCACGGCGTGGCCATCATGGACTTCTGCAAGCAGTACAACGCCGCGACGGAGAGCCAGGTGGGCACGATCGTGCCCGTCGAGATCACCATCTTCGAGGACCGGGCGTTCACGTTCATCCTGAAGACGCCGCCCACCCCCGTCCTGCTGCGGGAGAAGGCCGGCTTGGAGAAGGGGTCGATGACGCCCGGCAAGGACGTCGTCGGGACCGTCACCGAGGACGACCTCCAGGAGGTCGCCAAGATCAAGATGCCCGACCTCAACGCCTACGACCTCGACGCCGCCGTCGAGCAGGTGCGGGGCACCGCCCGCTCCATGGGCCTCAAGGTCGTCTGAACCACTGATCCGATCGAGCCGGGACCACCTCGCCCGGACGATCCGAACCACCGAGGGAGCCACTCATGACAGGCAAGAAGTACGCCGACGCCGCCAAGCGGTTCGATGGTGACCAGCTGTTCAGCGCCGTCGAAGCGCTGGACCTGGTGCGCAGCCTGGCGCCGGCCAAGTTCGACGAGACGGTCGAGCTGGTCGTGCGGCTGGGCGTCGATCCCCGCAAGGCTGACCAGATGGTCCGCGGGACCGTCTCGCTGCCGTCGGGCACCGGCAAGGACGTGCGGGTGGCGGTGTTCGCGGCCGGTGAGGCCGCAGCCGAGGCCCGCGCCGCGGGTGCCGACCTCGTCGGCACCGACGACCTGGCCGCCGAGGTCGAGAAGGGCAACATGGACTTCGACGTGGCCATCGCCACGCCGGACCTCATGCCCATGGTCGGCAAGCTCGGCCGGGTGCTCGGCCCGCGGGGTCTGATGCCGAACCCCAAGACCGGCACCGTCACCACCGACGTCGGCAAGGCCGTCACCGACTTCAAGGGCGGCAAGGTCGAGTACCGCACGGACCGGTACGCCAACGTGCACGTCCCGATCGGGAAGGTCAGCTTCAGCCCCGAGGCGCTGTCGGCCAACTTCCAGGCCGTGCTCGACGAGATCAACCGGGCGAAGCCGGCCTCGGCCAAGGGCCGCTACCTGCGCAAGATCGTCCTGTCGTCGACCATGGGCCCGGGCGTCAAGGTCGACACCAACCGCATCAAGGCCGACGCGGCCTGACGGCCTGATCGTCTGACGGCCGGCCGCTTGGGAAGCGCGTCGCCGGCCGGTACGATCGTCCGGCCCAACACAACCGGCTCTCGCCCAAGACCTCTGGTCCGCCCCCGGGCGGCGAAGGGGCCCGCACTGCGGGCCAGCCAGACGAGGCGAACTCCTCGGCACCTGGTGCTCGATGGCGTTCGTTCTAGCGAGCGCCCGAGCAACGAAAGGAGGTGTCGATGATGGAGAACCCGAGACCGGAGAAGGTCGCGGTGGTCGACGAGGTCCGCGAGAAGCTGGCCGGTGCCGATGCTGCGCTCCTCACCGAGTACCGCGGACTCACCGTCAAGCAGCTCGCCGAGCTGCGACGGGCGCTGCGCCCGGCCGGCGGCGAGTACAAGGTCTACAAGAACACCCTCGTGCGGTTCGCCGCCCGAGAGGTGGTCGAGGACCGCTTGGACTCGATGCTCACCGGACCGACGGCGATCACGTTCGTCCAGGGTGACCCGGCCGCCGTGGCCAAGGCCCTCCGGGACTACGCCAAGGGCCACCAGGCCCTCGTGCTCAAGGGCGGTCTGCTCGGCGACAAGGTCGTCACGGCCAATGACGTCGAGGCGCTGGCCGACCTGCCGTCGCGCGACGTGCTGCTGGCCCAGCTCGCCGGAGCCTTCCAGGCTCCGCTGGTCAAGCTGGCCGGCCTGCTGCAGGCCCTGCCGCGGAACTTCGCCTACGGCCTCAAGGCCCTCATCGATCAGCGGGGAGGGCCCGAAGAGGCTTCCCCCGCCGAGACCCCCGCCACCAACGAACCCGCACCCGAGCCCGAGCCCGAGCCGGCCGCTGAGGCCCCCGCCGACGCCGCCGAGACCACTGCCGACACGGCAGTCGAGCCCGCGCCCGACCAGGAACCCCAGGAAGAGGAGTAAACCGCAATGGCAACCATGACGAAAGACGACATCCTCGAGGCGATCTCGGGCATGTCCGTGCTCGAGCTGTCCGAGCTGCTGTCGGCCTTCGAGGAGAAGTTCGGCGTGACCGCGGCTGCCCCCGTGGCCGTGGCCGCGGCCGCCGGTGGCGCTGCTGCGCCGGCCGAGGCCGCCGAGGAGCAGGACGAGTTCGATGTGGTGCTGGCCGCGGCCGGCGCCCAGAAGATCCAGGTCATCAAGGTGGTGCGCGAGCTCACCAAGCTGGGTCTCAAGGAGGCGAAGGACCTGGTCGACGCCGCGCCCAAGGCGGTGCTCGAGAAGGTGTCCAAGGAGGACGCCGAGAAGGCCAAGACCGACCTCGAAGCGGTCGGCGCGGTCATCGAGGTCAAGTAGTCGGTTCCGGGTCCCGGCACTGCGGGTCCTGTCGACGGGAATCCGCGCCGGTCGCTGGCTCTTCGGCCAGACGCCCGGCTTGCGGATCACCGCTGACAGGACCCGCTCCCGAGAGCCAAGACTCTTGACGACACGACCCGCGACCCTTACCCTTTCCACAGCCCTGTGGGGTACCGCGACGGCTTCGCCGAAGCGGTTGACTCCGCGTGGAGGCGCCGATAGGATCGGCTGAGCCGTGGGTCAGCTGTCTTTTCGCTGCAAGTTCTTGTGGAATTGGCGCGCCCCGGTTCCCGTCGCCGCCCCACCCGCACCAGCAGACTGAGGAGTCAGCGTGGCCTCTCGTTCGTCGACGCGTGAGCGTTACTCGTTCGCCAACCTCACAGAGCCGCTCGACCTGCCGGATCTCATCGCCATCCAGCGCAGCAGCTTCGAGTGGTTCCTCAACCATGGCCTGGCAGAGACCTTCCGGGACATCTCCCCGATCAAGGACTTCAGCGAGACCCTGCAGCTCGAGCTCGAGTTCGATCCGGACGACGAAGACCTGCGCCCGCCGCCGAAGTTCTCGGTGGAGGAGTGCAAGGAAAAGGACATGACCTACTCGGCTCCGATCTTCGTGCGGGCCCGGTTCATGAACCGGAACACCGGCGAGATCAAGGAGCAGACGGTCTTCATGGGCGAGTTCCCGATGATGACCGAGAAGGGCACGTTCATCATCAACGGCACCGAGCGGGTCGTGGTCAGCCAGCTCGTCCGGTCCCCCGGCGTCATCTTCGAGCCCGGTGAGCGCTTCCGGCTCCGCAACCTGGCCAAGTACCAGCTCGTCAAGGGCACCATCCACCCCTACCGCGGTGAGTGGATGGAGTTCGACATCGAGCAGAAGCCCGGCAAGGACGTCACCGCCGGCACCCGCGTCGCCCGCAAGCGCCGCATGAGCATCTTCACCCTGCTGCGCGCCCTCGGGTACGACGAGGAGCACGCGCCGGGCTTCCTCGACCGCTTCGTCGCCCACTTCGACTTCCTCGAGGGCCAGTGGGAGAAGGACCGCCACATCGCCCCGACCCAGGACGAGGCGCTGGTCGAGATCTACAAGCGGGCCCGCCCGGGCGAGCCGCCCACCGTCGAGTCCGCCCGCAACTACTTCAAGGGCGCGTTCTTCGAGAGCCGCCGCTACGACCTCAGCCGGGTCGGCCGCTACAAGCTGAACCGCAAGCTCGGCGCGGAGGTGGCCCGCCTCGGCGAGCTGTACGGCCTGAGCGGCGACCAGCTCGACCTGCCCAGCCCGGACCAGAACGTGCTCAGCCGCTGCGAGGTCCTCGCCGCGGTCAGCTACATGCTGCACCTGGCCAAGACCGAGCCCGGCTACCGCCTGGACGACCAGGACCACTTCGCCAACCGGCGCATCCGCTCCATGGGCGAGCTGATCCAGAACCAGGTCCGCATCGGTCTGTCCCGCATGGAGCGGGTCGTGCGCGAGCGCATGACCACGCAGGACGTGGAGGCCATCACCCCCCAGTCGCTCATCAACGTGCGACCGGTCGTGGCGGCCATCAAGGAGTTCTTCGGCACGAGCCAGCTCTCCCAGTTCATGGACCAGGTCAACCCCCTGTCCGGGCTGACCCACCGGCGCCGCCTGTCGGCGCTGGGCCCCGGCGGCCTCTCGCGTGAGCGGGCCGGCTTCGAGGTCCGCGACGTCCACTTCTCCCACTACGGCCGCATGTGCCCGATCGAGACGCCGGAGGGCCCGAACATCGGCCTCATCGGCGCGCTGTCGACCTACGCCCGCGTGAACGAGTTCGGCTTCATCGAGACGCCGTACCGCAGGGTCACCAACGGCAAGGTCACCAAAGAGGTCAAGTACATGGCGGCCGACGAGGAGGAGAACTACGTCGTCGCCCAGGCCAACACGCCGCTGAACCCCGACGGCACCTTCAAGGACGATCGTGTGCTCGTGCGCCGGTCGCCCCAGGCCGCCTCGCTGGAGGACCTGCGGCGGATGCTGGAGGCGGAGAGCTTCTTCGGCGCCACCACCGACATCGGCTACGTGCCGCCGTCGGAGGTCGACTACATGGACGTCAGCCCGAAGCAGATCGTGTCGGTCGGCGCCGCGCTGATCCCGTTCCTCGAGCACGACGACGCCAACCGGGCCCTGATGGGCGCCAACATGCAGAAGCAGGCCGTCCCGCTGGTGCGCTCCGAGGCGCCGTACATCGGCACCGGCATCGAGGTCCGCGCCGCCCGCGACGCCGGCGATCTGATCCAGGCCGACGACGACGGAGTCGTCACCGAGGTCTCCGGTGACTCGATCACGGTCGAGTACAAGGCGACCGGCAAGAAGGTGTACCGCCTGGCCAAGTTCCGCCGGTCGAACCAGGACACCTGCATCAACCAGACCCCGCGGGTGCGCGACGGCCAGAAGCTCAAGAAGGGCGACATCATCGCCGACGGTCCCAGCACGGACCACGGTGAGCTGGCGCTCGGCAAGAACCTCCTGGTCGCGCTGATGCCGTGGGAGGGCTACAACTTCGAGGACGCCATCATCCTCTCCGAGCGCCTCGTGCGCGACGACGTCATGACCTCGATCCACATCCATGAGCACGAGGTCGACGCCCGCGACACCAAGTTGGGCCCGGAGGAGATCACCCGGGACATCCCCAACCTGTCCGAGGACATCATGCGTGACCTCGACGAGCGGGGGATCATCCGCGTCGGCGCCGAGGTCGGCCCCGGCGACGTCCTCGTGGGCAAGGTCACGCCCAAGGGCGAGACCGAGCTCACCCCGGAGGAGCGCCTCCTGCGCGCCATCTTCGGTGAGAAGGCCCGGGAGGTCCGCGACACCAGCCTGAAGGTGCCCCACGGCGAGTCCGGCAAGGTCATCGACGTCAAGGTGTTCAGCAGGGACGACGGCGACGAGCTGCCGCCCGGTGTCAACCAGCTCGTCCGGGTCTACGTGGCCCAGAAGCGGAAGATCTCCGTCGGCGACAAGCTGGCGGGCCGCCACGGCAACAAGGGCGTGATCTCCAAGATCCTGCCGCTGGAGGACATGCCCTACCTGGCCGACGGCACGCCTGTCGACATCATCCTCAACCCGCTCGGCGTGCCCAGCCGCATGAACGTGGGTCAGGTGCTCGAGGCCCACCTCGGCTACTGCGCCCGCTGGGGCTGGACGGACCCGGGCAGCAAGGACGTCGTCGGTGACGTCGCCGTCCGTGGCACCGAGACCAAGACCCGCCCGACCACCGACCCGGCCGTCTTCGTGGCGACCCCGGTGTTCGACGGCGCCCACTGGGACGAGGTCGAGGACGCCGGGCGGCACCCGACGATCAAGCAGATCTTCGAGAACCTGCAGCCCGACGGCATCGACGGTCAGCGCCAGATCGGCGTCGACGGCAAGACCCAGCTGTACAACGGCCGCACCGGCGAGCCGTACGACCAGCACATCACCGTCGGCTTCATGTACATCCTGAAGCTGGCCCACCTGGTCGACGACAAGATCCACGCCCGGTCCACCGGCCCGTACAGCATGATCACGCAGCAGCCCCTGGGCGGGAAGGCCCAGTTCGGCGGCCAGCGCTTCGGCGAGATGGAGGTGTGGGCCCTGGAGGCCTACGGCTCCGCCTACTGCCTGCAGGAGCTGCTCACCATCAAGTCCGACGACGTCCTCGGCCGGGTCAAGGTCTACGAGGCGATCGTCAAGGGCGAGAACATCCCCGAGCCCGGCATCCCCGAGAGCTTCAAGGTGCTCATCAAGGAGATGCAGTCGCTCTGCCTGAACGTCGAGGTCTTCAACGCCGAGGGTGCCGAAGTCGAGATCCGCGAGATCGACGAGGACGTGTACCGGACGGCCGAAGAGCTCGGCATCGACATCAGCCGGCCGGAGCGGGGTTCGGACGAAGAAGACGAGCGGCGACGTGAGGGAGTGAGGTTCTGATGTTGGACGTCAACAGCTTCGATCAGCTGCGCATCGGTCTGGCGACGGCCGACGGGATCCGTGCGTGGTCCCACGGTGAGGTCAAGAAGCCCGAGACCATCAACTACCGGACGCTGCGCCCGGAGAAGGACGGGCTCTTCTGCGAGAAGATCTTCGGCCCCACCCGGGACTGGGAGTGCGCCTGCGGCAAGTACAAGCGGGTGCGCTTCAAGGGCATCATCTGCGAGCGCTGCGGCGTGGAGGTCACCCGCTCCAAGGTCCGCCGCGAGCGGATGGGCCACATCGAGCTGTCCGCTCCCGTGGTCCACATCTGGTACCTGCGCGGGACCCGCTCCTGGCTGGCGTACCTGCTGGCCGGCATCGAGCCCCGTGAGGAGCTGAAGGCCAAGCAGCTCGAGAAGGTCATCTACTTCGCCGCCAACCTGGTCACCTGGGTGGACGACGACAAGCGCCACACCGACCTCGAGAACCTGGAGAAGGAATACCTCGAGGAGCGCGACGCGATCACCAAGGAGATCGAGCTCACCATCGACCGCCGCTTCAAGGAGGGCGAGGACGAGGCCGCGTCCCTGGAGTCCGAGGGCGCCAAGGACAGCGACGTCAAGAACCGCCAGAAGGCGGTCGAGCGCGACGTGGCCATGATCCGTGAGCGGGGCGAGCAGGAGCTCGAGCTGCTGCAGCGGACGTGGGACGAGTTCCGCAGCCTGCACAGCCGCAAGATCATCGACGACGAGCTGCTGTGGCGTGAGCTGCGCGACCGCTACTCCGACTACTTCGAGGGCGGCATGGGCGCCGACGCCATCAAGGCGCTGATCGCCCGCATCGACTTCGACGAGGAAGAGATCAAGCTCCGCGAGGCCATCGACCCCGCCGAGGGCCGCAAGCCGCTGTCCGTGCAGCGCAAGCAGAAGGCCATCAAGCGCCTCAAGATCGTCACCGCCTTCAACCGTCGTGACGACCACGGCCGCCGGGCCAATGATCCCGGCGCCATGATCCTCGAGGCCGTGCCGGTGATCCCGCCGGAGCTTCGCCCGATGGTCCAGCTCGACGGCGGCCGCTTCGCCACCTCCGACCTCAACGACCTGTACCGCCGCGTCATCAACCGCAACAACCGCCTCAAGCGGCTGCTGGACCTGGGCGCGCCGGAGATCATCGTCAACAACGAGAAGCGCATGCTGCAGGAGGCCGTCGACGCCCTGTTCGACAACGGCCGCCGCGGCCGGCCGGTGACGGGGCCGGGCAACCGCCCGCTCAAGAGCCTGTCGGACATGCTGAAGGGCAAGCAGGGCCGCTTCCGCCAGAACCTGCTGGGCAAGCGCGTCGACTACTCGGGCCGCTCGGTCATCGTGGCCGGCCCGACGCTGCGCCTGCACCAGTGCGGTCTGCCCAAGCTGATGGCATTGGAGCTGTTCAAGCCCTTCGTCATGAAGCGCCTGGTCGACCTGGAGCTGGCCCAGAACATCAAGTCGGCCAAGCGGATGGTGGAGCGACGCCGCCCGCAGGTCTGGGACGTGCTGGAGGAGGTCATCAAGGAGCACCCGGTCCTCCTGAACCGGGCGCCCACGCTGCACCGCCTCGGCATCCAGGCCTTCGAGCCGATCCTGGTGGAGGGCAAGGCCATCCAGATCCACCCGCTGGTCTGCACCGCCTTCAACGCCGACTTCGACGGCGACCAGATGGCCGTGCACCTGCCGCTGTCGGCCGAGGCCCAGGCCGAGGCCCGGGTGCTCATGCTGAGCGCCAACAACATCCTGTCGCCGGCGTCGGGTCGCCCGATCGTCACCCCGCAGCAGGACATCATCATCGGCGGCTACTACCTCACGGCGACCCGCACGGGCGCCAAGGGCGAGGGCCGCGTGTACCGGCGCCCGTGGGAGGTCTTCCGGGCCCTCGACGAGGGGCTGTTGGAGATCCACTCCGAGATCAAGCTGATCGGCGCGCGGGACGATGACGGTGTCCGCGAGGAGCTGGAGACCACGCCCGGTCGCCTGCTGTTCGAGGAGGCTCTGCCCGCCGACTACACCGAGCGCTTCGGCCACATCACGGCCGGCATGCGCAAGCGGGAGATGGGTGTCGTCGTCGAGCGGCTGTCGGACAACTACCTCAAGGCCGAGGTGGCCGAGGCCCTCGACAACGTCAAGAACCTCTGTTACCGGTACGCCTCGCAGTCCGGCCTGACCATCTCCATCGACGACGTCAAGACGCCGGCCGAGAAGAAGGGCCTCCTCGACAAGTTCGAGAAGGAGGCGGAGAAGGTCGAGAACCAGTTCCGCCGCGGCATCATCACCGACGGCGAGCGCCGCAACCAGGAGGTCCGTATCTGGACCGAGGCCACCGAGCAGGTCCGGGAGGCCATGGAGAAGGGGCTCCGGTCCCTGGAGTTCAACCCCATCGACATGATGGTGGGGTCGGGCGCCCGCGGGAACATGATGCAGGTCCGCCAGATCGCGGGCATGCGCGGCCTGGTGGCCAACCCTCGCGGCGACATGATCCCCCGGCCGATCAAGTCCAACTTCCGTGAGGGACTCGAGATGCTCGAGTACTTCATCGCCACCCCGGGCGCCCGCAAGGGTCTGGTCGACACCGCTCTGCGGACGGCCGACTCCGGCTACCTGACCCGTCGCCTGGTCGACGTGGCGCAGGAGCTCATCGTCCGCATGGACGACTGCGGCACCACGCTCGGCCTCTGGGTGGACAACGTGGCCCCGGACACGGCCAAGCAGCGCAACTACCTGGAGACCAAGCTCTTCGGGCGGGCGCTGGCCCAGGAGGTCACGCTGTCCGACGGGAGCGTCGTGGAGCGCAACACCATCGTCGACGACGAGACGGTGGACCGGCTGCGCCACGACGAGGCCGTCGACCGGGTGCGCGTGCGCTCGGTGCTGACCTGTGACGCCGAGCAGGGCATCTGCGCCCTGTGCTACGGCCGCTCGCTGGCCACGGGCAAGCCCATCGAGCTCGGCGAGGCCGTTGGTGTCATCGCCGCCCAGTCCATCGGCGAGCCGGGTACGCAGCTGACGATGCGGACCTTCCACACCGGTGGTGTGGCCGGTCGTGACATCGCCGGCGGTCTGCCCCGCGTCGTGGAGCTGTTCGAGGCCCGTACGCCTCGTGGCGCCGCCCGCCTGGCCCGCGCCTCCGGCGTGGTCCGCATCGCCGAGGACGAGGGCCGCGGCATCCCCGTCGCCATCGTCACCGACGACGGCGACGAGGAGAAGGTCACGCTGCCGTCCCAGTCCCGCCTCATCGTCCGCGACGGCGACGAGGTCAAGGCCGGCGATCCCATCACCGACGGGCCGTACGACCCGAAGGAGCTGATGGAGATCAAGGGCGTCCGCGAGACCCAGCAGTACCTCGTCGAGGAGGTCCAGAAGGTCTACCGGGACCAGGGCGTGTCCATCCACGACAAGCACATCGAGCTGATCGTGCGCCAGATGACGCGCCGCATCGGCGTGCAGGAGCCCGGCGACACCGACTTCCTGCCCGGTGAGCGGGTCGACCAGCGCGTGTTCCGGGAGATGAACAAGGCCATGGTCGAAGGGGGTTCCCGCCCGTCCGAGGGCCGGCCCGAGATCATGGGCATCACCAAGGCCTCGCTGGCCACCGAGTCGTGGCTGTCGGCGGCGTCGTTCCAGGAGACCACCCGGGTGCTGACGGAAGCGGCCATCGACGGCCGCGCCGACGGGCTCCTCGGTCTCAAGGAGAACATCATCATCGGCAAGCTGATCCCCGCCGGGACCGGCATGCCGCGGTACCGGGAGTTCGACATCGAGGCCCCCGACTACCAGCCGATGGAGTTCTACTCGTCCGACGCCGAGGACCCGGCCGAGTGGCTGGCCAGCATCTCGGGCACCTACTCCTCGGACGACAACGGGGTCGTCGAGGCCTGACCGATCTGGTCGCTGCGGGCCAGGCTGGAGGCGGGAGCGCCGGGGCTCTCCCGCTGATCACTCGGCCCGCAGGACCTCGGCCGTCCGGAGCCGGGCGGCCCGGCGGGCCGGGGGCAGGGCCAGGAGAAGCAGGCCGGCCAGCGCCACCGGCGCGGCCAGCAGCAGGAGGCCGGCGTCGAGCGGGCCCACGTAGATGAGCGGGACGGCATCAGCGACGGCCCGCCACGCCTGGCGGCCGACGATGAGGCCCAGTGGGATTCCGATGATCAGGGCTATCCCGGCCACCACGACCGCCTGCCAGGCCACGCACGCCCCGGTCTGGCCGGGCGTCAGTCCGATGGCCCGCAGGACCGCCAGCTCCTTGCGCCGGCGGCGGGACACCGTCAGCAGGGCGTGCGCGGCGGCGCCGAGACCGAGCACGACGAGGAAGCCGGCCAGCAGGTAGGGCAGCCGGCGGACGTTGGCCAGGTTGCTGACGTCGGGGACAGGAGTCGGCTCGTAGGCGAGAGGACCGGCCGCCAGCAGCTCGTCGATGAGCGGCTGCCGGTCCTCGGCCCTCGGCACGCCGGCCAGGAGGATGCGCTCGCTCTCGTTGCTGTCCTGGTCCCGTACCGGTCTTCGAAGGCGGAAGGGCTGACGCGCGCGCCCTCGTCGAACGCACCGTGGGCGGTCTGGATCAGGAGGCCGATGCCGACAACGCGGGACGGCACGTCGGTCGGACCGACGGTGACCTCGTCCCCGATGCCCAGCCCGAGCACCTTGGCCGTCCGGGCGCCCAGCAGCGCCTCGTCCGGGCCCTCGGGCGCTCGTCCCTCGAGCACGCTGAAGTCCATGGCCCCCTTGAGCGACTCGACGGCGTAGACGGGCGCGTCCTTCCCGCCGACCTGACTGGCGATCCGGCTGGCCACGGCCAGGTCCTCCACCCGCGGGTCCTCCTGCAGGGACGCTTCCGTCTCATCGTCGGCGCCGTCGATGCCGACGTCCCAGTTGACCCCCGACCGGGCCGGGTTGGCGAGGGCATCGTCGATGCCGCCCACCAACGTGACGGCACCCACCACGCCCAACACCGCGCCGACGGTGGCCAGGAGCGCCGGACGGACCTGGGCCGAGCCGGCGCGAGCCGGCTGCTCCAGGGCCAGGCTGGCGCCGACGGCGGCGGACACCGGTGCTCCGGCGCGCGACGCCGCGCCCACCATGCGGACGCGCCCACCACCAGCGTGGCGGAGGCTGGCCCGCGTGGCGAGGACCGACGAGACCATGGTGGCCACGACGGCGGCCACGCCGACGAGCAGCGCGCCGCCGAAGACGTATCCCGGGCGGAGCCGCATCCCCACATCCGGATCCAACCTGCGCGCCAGTCCGATCGGGAAGCGGGTCGAGACGAGCACGGCCGTGATCGCGGCGACCACGATGGCCACCGCGACGGTCAGCAGGTGGGGGAGCGCGATGCCCCGGACCAGGTTCCGCGGCCCCATGCCCATGCTCCGCAGCGGCGGCACCGAGTCGGCTCCGGCGTGGGCGGAGCGGAGGAAGGCCTGCCCGACGAGCACGATCGAGGCGATGAGCACGGCGGCTGCGAACAGCAGGAGACCGGTGCGCTCGAGACCGGTCGAGTTCTCGACCCGCTTGATGTCGTCGTGGAGGTCCTTGATGGTGAGGTCCTGGCCGTACACGCGAGCGATGCCCTCGCGGAAGGCGGGGACGTCGGCGGCGCCGTTGCGCAGGCGCACGACCGCGTTCTGGAAGTAGGGGGTGAGCTCGTCCAGGTGGGCCGCCGCCCAGCCCGGACCCGTGGCCGCGAACGGATCGGACGCGAACGACACGGCCCCGACCATCGGCTGGCGCACGACACCGACGATCCGCATCGTGAACCTCGGCCCCTCGGCTGTGGTCCAGTCGGCGGGCTCCTGTTCGCCGTTGGCGATGAACTCATCCAACGTGAGGGTGGCCAGGGTCAGCTCCGTGCCGATCACCTCGTCGAAGCCGAGCTCGCCGCCCAGCGCAGCAGCGGCCTCGTTGAGCACCAGTTCGTCGTCTGCGTCGGGATCGGGCAGACGGCCTTCGATCACCTTCGCCCGCTCGATGTCGCCGAACCAGTCCGGCCCGACGAAGACGAAGGGGCTCGACCCGGGCGGCAGCTCGAGGAACTGACTGGGCATCAGGGCGAACCCACCCCACGACTCGACCTCCGGGATCTGGTCGAGCAGGGTGAGGTCGACGTCGAACACGCCCGACTGGCTGGGGAAGAACACAGACGTCGGCGCCCCGCAGCTCCTCCCGCATGCGCCGGTACGAGCTGGACGTGCGGTCGGCGCCCTCGAGGGCGGCGATCACGAGGCCGCCGGCCAGGCCGGCCAGGACGCCGAGGAGCACGAGGGCGCGCCAGCGCCGCGCCAGCTCGGTCCGGGACCAGAGCCCGATGGCCGCGCGGGTGGGGGCGGTGCTCATGGTCCTCACGGTACGTCCCGGCCCCGCTGGGGAGGGAGGGCACCAGCCGGTGTTCCGAAGGTGATGCAGACCGCCCTGCCAACGGTCACCCGCGCCGGCGGGTGCTGTCGGGTCGCGGCTCGGGGCGCCGTCCGGGACGCATTGACACTCCGCCCGGTGGCAGGTACGAAGTGGTTGCCAGCGACGGGCCTCCGGCCCGCGTCGGGCGGCCCGGGGGGACCGATGGAGCAGCGTGGTACCGACGCCGCATGGGCACCGGTCCCGCACTCGCGCTTCGCGCTGGCCCCGCCGCGGCGCTTCCTCCTGCCCGCGGTGCTGCTCCTGCTGACCGAGGAACCGGCGTACGGGTACCAACTGGCCAAAGGTCTGGAGGAGCTGCGCTTCGGCCGGGTGGATCGACCGAGCGTCTACCGGGCTCTCGCCCAGCTCGAGCGCGACGGCCTCGTGGAGGCCTGGTCGGACGCGCCCAAGGCCGGTCAGGCGCGGCGGGTGTACGGCCTGACCGAGGACGGCCAGCGTGCCTTGCGGGCGTGGATGGGGGTCGTGAAGCAGGAGCGGGACTGCCTGGACCAGGTGCTCCGGCGCTACGTCGCCACCGGCACGATCGACGCCGCGCTCGCCGAGGCGGAAGGCGGTTGGGCTGCCGTCACGGGCCACCCCTGGTCGCCCGTCTCGTCGACGTCGCGGATCGAACGCCGGCGGGCCCACCTACGACCCAAGCCGGCGCTCGGCTGCGCGTGCGACGACGAGGCCCGCACCGACTGGTCCGCGACGCCCGCCGTTCTCAGCGTCGACCCTGAACGGTCTGTGGTCCTGGTCGAGGCGCGATCCAGCGTCGGGCCCATCACGTTCGGTGCCGTCGGGGTGACGGGCCGGATCGAGGCCACGGTGGAGGACGGCACCGTGCGCCCAGAGAGCGTCCGCTCTGCCCACCTGGAGATCGAGGTCGCTCAACTACGGTCCGGCAACGCCCTGTACGACGCCGAGTTGCTGCGTCGCATCGACGCTCGGCGCCATCCAAAGGTCACCCTCGACCTGCGGAGCTGCCGCTCGGCCGGGGCCATCGGGCGCTACCACGTCGACGGCGAGATCACCTTCCATGGCTCGACGAGGGTCCTGGACGGCACCGTGGAGGTCAGTGTCACGCCGGCCGGGAAGGTCGTGGTGAGCGGCGAGCAGGTCATCGACATCCGGGATTTCGACATCGACTCGCCGACGGTCCTCATGCTGCGCATCTACCCGGACGTCGTGGTGCAGCTCCACATCGAGTCGGTGCCCGGCCCACTTCCGTCGCCGGCGGAGGCCTGATGGGGATCGTGCTGGCCTTTGCCGCCGGCTACTTCCTCGGGGCGCGTGCAGGCCGGGAGGAGCTCGACGAGGTACTGGAGGCGCTGCAGGCCATCCGCCAATCGGAGGAGTTCAACGACCTGGTACGCGCTCTGCGCTCGCACGCAGCCAGCGCACTCCGGGAAATGGCGTCGCTGCTCGACCGTGCCGGCATCGACGCCACCGACCTCCCCTCGATGTCCACCCAGGACCTGGTCGACCGGGTCAAGGCGATGGTCGGTCGGGAGTGAGCTGCCGGTCGGTGATGTCCTGCGCGATGCCCCGCAGGCCGATCACGTCACCCGCGGAGCTCACGGCCGGCTCGGCCCTCAGGTAGATCCAGCGCTCTCCGCCGTCAGGGCGGATGATGTGGTACTCGTGCTCGAACGGGTGGCCGGAGGCGACGGCCGCCGCCATGACGTCACGCAGCCGATCCCGGTCGACCGGGTGCGCACAGCTCAGGTGGCCCTCGAGCGTGCCGGAGAAATCGAGCGGGTCCACGCCGTGGATGCGGTGCAGCTCGTCGCTCCACTGGACGGCGTCGGTCCCGACGTCCCAGAGCCACCGACCCACGTGCGTCTGGGCCTCTCCACCCCTGAGGCGGGCCTCGACCTCGGCGAGGGAGGCCTGTGCGAGCCGCCGCTCCGTCAGGTCCTGGGCGATCGAGACAGTGCCGACGGTGCGGCCTGACGCGTCCAGGAAGGCCCGGATGGACAGCGACACCGGGATCGGCATCCCGCCCTTGCGCTGCGCCTCGGTCTCGAGGTGATCGACCTGGTCCCCGACCAGCACCCCGGCGTAGAGCTGCGTCAACTCGTCTTGGAGGTGCGCGGGGAAGAGCTGCCGCGTCAGCTGACCGAGGATCTCACCTTCCGGGTATCCGAAGATGCGCTCCGCGCTCCGGTTCCAGGTCGTGACCCGTCCGTCGAGGTCGTCGCCGAGCAGCGCGTCGCTGGCCGATTCGGCGAACGCCTCGAGGATGGCCAGCCGTATCGGTGGCCGTCGTCTCCATCGCTCGGAGAGGGACGGTAGCGCGTCCGGTCCGGGAGCCGGGCTGGACCTCCGGAACCCCTGCACTAGAGTCCGCCGCCTCGCGGGGGCAGCGTTCCTGACCGCCGAGGAGGGCCCATGGCAGACGCTGGTGCGGCAGAGGCTCGGGGGACCTTCGGCGCGGGCCTGGAGGATGACCTGGCCCGGGCGGCGCTGGCCTTGGCCCGACGGTTCGCTGCCGGCGCCACGCTGTGGTGCGCGGCCCCGACCTGGCCCGAGCACGCCCGCCACGTCGCCGTGGAGTTCGTCCACCCGGTCATCATCGGCACCCGGGCCCTGCCGGCGGTGAGCGTCGTCGACCCTGACCTCGTCCCGGCGCTGCGCTCCACGGTGCGCCCCGGCGATCTGCTCCTCGCAGTCAGCACGGCCGACGATCTCTCCGTGCAGTCCGCCATGCGCCGAGCCGGCGCGTGGGGCGTGACGACGGTGTGGGTCGGCGCCGGCGCGCGCCCGCAGCCGGGCGCCGCCGATCACGTGCTCTGGATCGACGGCGCATCCGCGGTCGCGGCGCACGACGGCGGCCTGGAGCGGCTCTACCACCTGCTGTGGGAACTGACGCACGTCTGCTTCGAGCATCCGGGTCTGCTCACGATCGAGCCGGACGGGCCGGCCTGTGACGCCGTTCCGGGCTGCATCACCTGCTCCGACGAGGGGCGCCTGGCCGAGGTGCTGGAAGCCGGCGCGGACACGGCCGAGGTCCGGACCGCGGGCGGTCCCGAGACCGTCGACACCATCGCGGTGGGTGAGGTGCGGGCCGGAGACCTGCTCCTCGTCCATGCCGGCACAGCCATCGCCGTCCTGGAGGAGACGGGCAGCGGTGCCTGAAGGGACTGACTTCCTCTACCCGTTCATCGAGGGCGACGAGCGCGACGCCGGCCCTTTGCTCCTCGACCTCGCCCGCTCGGCCGCGGGCAAGCACGAGCTGAGCCTCGCGCTGCGGACGGCGGTGATGGCCAGCGCCGGGGAGACCCTGGCCGCGGCGGCCGACGCGATGGCGATGGCGTTTGCCGCGGGTGGGCGCCTGTTCAGCTTCGGCAACGGGGGAGCGCGACCGACGCCGCGTCCCTGGCCGCTCTGTTCGCTCGCCCGCCGTCCGGCAGGGCGCTCCCGGCGCGTTGCCTGGCCGACGACCCGGCCGTGCTGACCGCGCTGGCCAACGATGTCGGCTTCGACCTCGTGTTCAGCCGGCAGCTCATCGCCCACGCCACCGCCGGTGACATCGCCGTCGGCATCTCGACCAGCGGCGGCTCGCGCAACGTGCTGGGGGCGTTCGTCGAGGCTCGTCGTCGGGGCCTGGTCACGGTCGGCCTGGCTGGGTACGACGGGGGGGAGATGGCGATGTCCGCGGACGTGGAGCACTGCCTGGTCGTGCCGTCGGACAGCGTCCACCGCGTCCAGGAGGTCCAGGCGTCGCTGGCCTTCGCCCTGTGGGAGGCCGTCCAGGCACGGTTGGGTCACGGACATGGGTGAACCCGACCGCGCCGGTCGCGAAGCCACCGTGCTGGAGCGGATCGAGGCTCATCGCCGGCGTCGGCCCCGGCTCACGGATGACGTCGTCACGATGGCCCACGGTGCCGGTGGCAAGGCGTCGGCGGCCCTCGTCGATGCCGTCTTCCTGCAGGCCTTTGCCGAGGAGGCGCCCGGCCCTCTCGCCGACGCCGCCACGCTCACCCTTCCGTCCGGTGACCGACTGGCCTTCACGACCGATTCGTTCGTCGTGCAACCACTCCGCTTCCCCGGTGGCTCGATAGGTCAACTGGCGGTGCACGGCACCGTGAACGACCTCGCGGTGTCCGGGGCGCGACCACTGGTGCTGTCGGCGGCTTTCGTGATCGAGGAGGGCTTCTCGATCGATGAGCTCAGGGCCGTCGCCGCCGACATGGCCGAAGCTGCGGCCGCCGCGGACGTGGCCATCGTCACCGGCGACACGAAGGTGGTGGGACGGGGCGCGGCGGACGGGCTGTACATCACGACGGCCGGCGTGGGCGTCATCCCCACCGACCGGACCCTGGGTCCGGAGCTGGTGAGGCCCGGGGACGTCGTGCTCAGCTCGGGCACCATCGCCGACCACGGGATGGCGGTGATGCTCGCGCGGGGGGACCTGGCGCTGGACGCCGAGATCCGATCCGACACGGCCCCCGTCAACGGACTCGTGGACAGCCTGCTCGAGGCAGCGCCCTCCACTCGCTGGCTGCGGGATCCGACCCGAGGCGGCGTCGGCACCGTCTGCAACGAGCTTGCCCGCGATGCCGAGCTGGCCGTCGTCCTCGACGAGGCGCTGCTGCCCATCGAACCGGCGGTGCTCGGCGCCTGCGACCTCCTCGGCATCGACCCGTTGTACGTGGCCAACGAGGGGAAGGTCATCGCCGTCGTGGCTTCCGAGGAGGCCGAGGCCGGATTGGCGGCCTGGCGATCCCACCCGCTGGGAGCGAGGGCGACCCGCATCGGTGAGGTGGCGGCGGAGCCGGCCGGCGTGGTCGTCCTGCTCACCACCTTCGGAGGTACCCGCATCGTCGACATGCTCGTCGGCGACCCCCTGCCACGGATCTGCTGATGTCGGCCATGCCACGGATCCGGAGCCGGTTGCGCGTGACCGGGACTGTCCAGGGCGTCGGCTACCGGCCTTTCGTCTACCGCCACGCGGTCGAGCTCGGTCTGGCTGGATACGTCCTCAACGACTCCGCCGGTGTCCTGGTCGACGTCGAGGGCGAACCCGAGCGCATCGCCGAACTGGCGCGGCGGCTGGTGGACGACGCCCCGCCTCTCGCCCGGGTCGCCGGGGTGACCGAGGAGGCGGTGCCACCGTCCGGTGTGGCCGGCTTCAGGATCGTTGAGAGCGAGACCGGCGCGGCGCCGGATGTCCCGGTGAGCATCGACAGTGCCACGTGTGTCGACTGCCTGGCCGAGGTGGACGATCCCGGGGACCGCCGCCGTGGCTATCCGTTCACCAACTGCACCAACTGCGGGCCCCGCTACACGATCGTCCTCAGCGTTCCGTACGACCGGCCGGCGACGACGATGGCCGGGTTCACCATGTGCCCTGCCTGCCAGGCGGAGTACGACGACCCGGCGGACCGCCGGTTCCATGCGCAGCCGAACGCCTGCCCCCGCTGTGGGCCCCAGCTGACGTGGCGCGATTCAACGGGGTCGTTGCAGTCGGAAGGAGACGACGCGCTCGCCGCGGCAGTGGACTCGCTCAGAGCCGGTGACGTCGTGGCCATCAAAGGCATCGGTGGCTTCCACCTTGCCGTCGACGCCACCAACCCGGCTGCCGTCGCCGAGCTGCGGCGCCGCAAGGCCCGCGACGACAAGCCGTTCGCCGTGATGGTGCCCGACGCCGGTGCCGCCGCCGCGGTCTGCGTGCTCGGGAGCGAGTCGATCGCCCTGCTCACCTCCGCTCGCCGGCCGATCGTGCTGGCACCGAAGCGTCCGGGACACGGTGTCGACGATGCTGTGGCACCCGGGTTGCCCGAGCTCGGCCTGATGCTCCCGTACAGCCCGCTCCACCACCTGCTGATGGCCGGTGTTGGCCGCCCGCTCGTGATGACGAGCGGCAACCTGAGCGACGATCCGATCGCCCACGAGGACGGTGACGCGGTCGCCCGGCTGGGCCCGATGGTCGATGGCCTCCTCACGCACGACCGCCCGATCCACATCCGTTGCGACGACTCGGTGGTGCGAGCCGGTCCGCGTCGCCACCAGGTGCTGCGGCGGTCGCGGGGCTACGCGCCCGAACCGATCCCGCTGCCGTTCGTCGCCGCTCGGCCGGTCCTCGCCGTGGGGGCGGAGCTCAAGAGCACCGTCAGCGTGGCCAAGGGACGGATCGTCGTGCCCAGCCACCACATCGGTGACCTCGAGCACTTGGCCACCCACCGCTCGTTCGTGCAGGCGCTCGACCATCTCTCCCGGCTCTACGGCGTCGAGCCCGGCGTCGTCGCCCACGACCTCCACCCTGAGTACCTGTCGACCAAGCTCGCCCTCGACCTCGGCCTGCCCACGGTCGGGGTACAGCACCACCACGCCCATGTCGCTGCCTGCATGGTGGAGCATGGCCGCACCGAGCCCGTGCTGGCTCTTGCGTTCGACGGCCTCGGCTTCGGTCCGGACGGCACGCTGTGGGGCGGCGAGCTCATGGTGGCGGACCTGACCGGCTACGAGCGGCTCGGGCACCTGGCCACCGTCCCGATGCCGGGCGGCGTGGCCGCCATCCGCGAACCGTGGCGCATGGCCGCGGCGTGGCTGGCCGCGACGGCCGGCCGGTCCGCGGTCGCTGCTGCGCTCCCGGACGTCGACCCGGACCTCCGGGAGGCCGTGCTGGACCTGGCCGAGAGCGGGCTCAGCCCTCAGACGTCGAGCATGGGCCGGCTGTTCGACGCTGTGGCCGTCCTGCTCGGCGGCCGGCGACGCGTGAGTTACGAGGCGCAGGCCGCCATCGAGCTGGAGGCGCTGGCCCGTACCGTCGATCGGTCGATCGCGCCGGTGCACGAGACCGATCTCGTGGTGAGCGAGGTCGACGGCCGGTTCGTGCTCGATCCTGGACCGCTGCTGACACGGCTGGTCACCGAGCGGGCGCGCGGTGTCGCTCCCGCGCTCCTGGCGGCCGGTTTCCATGAGGACGTCGGCCGGGCCAGCGCGGCGCTGGCGGCCCGCCTGGCGCGAGCACGGCGATTGGAGGCCGTCGCCCTGACGGGCGGGGTGTTCCAGAACCTCCGTCTCACGGACGTGGTGGAGGACGTGTTGACGGACGCGGGCCTGACCGTGCTCGTCCACCAGGCCCTTCCTCCGAACGACGGGGCCATCAGCGTCGGTCAGGCCGCCATCGCCGCCTTCCCCGGGGCCCTCACGCACTAGGGCGGTTGTCGCTCACGTCCCGGCGGACCTCGCCGGTGGGACGGCGCCGGTAGCCGGCAGTCAGGACCGCCTCGGCATGATCGTCCTGGCCCTGGTTCATCATCACGCACGGCTCGCGGAACGCGCACCACTGGCAGTGCGTCCACGAGGGGAAGGGCTCGGTCCGCACACCAGGGTCGATCATGTCCCGCGCGACCAGGCCGAGCCGCCGGGCGGCCAGTCGCTTCTCGGTCGTGCCGTGCGGCACGACCGTTCGGCGCAGCTCGCCGTCGAGCCGCAGCTCCGTCACGTGCAGACCGACCACGGGAACCCTTCGAGCACCGCTGTCCCGTCGGGGGGACCGCCGGCGCGGTCGTAGGCCGCACGGACCAGCGGCGCCACGATGGCCCGGTTCCAGGTCCACATGCCCGGGAAGTAGTGGACGGCGAGCGCGGCCAGCAGGGCGTGCGTCAGGGCGTCAGGACGATGCACGGCATCCAGCGGCTCGAGGGCGCGTCGGCCCAGCGCATGGAGGTCCCACGCCCGCCGGCAGCGGCCGAACCACTCCCGATCGGCGGCCGTGACGACGTACGCGGCCGTGTCCCCGGGCACCGCGTCATTGGACGCCGGGCCTTGCGGGTGGTCAACACAGTGCAGTTTCCACTCATTGCCGGATCGGGCGACCAGGCGTAGGCAGGAGGTGGCGCACGAGCGCCGCGCGCATCGCTCTGCGCGCCGACCTGGGGAGGTCAGGCATGACGTCCACGGAAGCGCCTCCGGACGAGACGGTCGTCCACATCCTCTGGATCAACGCCGGGCTGAGCTGCGACGGGGACTCGGTCGCCCTGACCGCCGCCACCCAGCCCAGCATCGAGGAGATTGCGCTCGGCGGCCTCCCTGGCCTCCCGAAGATCGCCGTCCACTGGCCGTTGATCGACTTCGAGTGTGGCCCGGTCGGGGGCGCCGACGACTTCATCGAGTGGTTCTTCAAGGCGGATCGGGGGGAGCTCGAGCCCTTCGTGCTGGTGGTCGAGGGCTCGATCCCGAACGAGAAGATCAAGAGCGAGGGCTACTGGTGCGGGTTCGGCAACAACCCCGACACCGACCAGCCGATGACGACGAGCGAGTGGCTGGATCGTCTGGCGCCGAAAGCGCTGGCCATCCTGGCGGTCGGCACGTGCGCCACCTACGGCGGCATGCACGCCATGGCCGGCAACCCGACCGGAGCCATGGGCGTCCCGGACTACCTGGGGTGGAACTGGAAGTCGAAGGCCGGTCTGCCCATCGTCTGCGTCCCGGGCTGCCCGGCCCACCCGGACAACATGTCCGAGACCATCCTGTACCTGCTGTACCAGGCCACCGGCCAGGCGCCCATGATCCCGCTCGACGAGGCGTTGCGGCCGACGTGGCTCTTCGGCGCCACGGTCCACGAGGGGTGTGACCGCGCCGGGTACTACGAGCAGGGCGACTTCGCCACCGAGTACGGGTCGCCGAAGTGCATCGTCAAGCTGGGCTGCTGGGGTCCGGTCGTGAAGTGCAACGTCCCCAAGCGCGGCTGGGTGAACGGGGTCGGTGGTTGCCCGAACGTCGGGGGCATCTGCATCGGCTGCACGATGCCTGGCTTCCCCGACAAGTTCATGCCGTTCATGGACGAGCCGCCCGGGTCGAAGGTGTCGACCAGAGGTAGCCGGATGTACGGCGCGGCGATCAGGGGGTTGCGCAAGATCACCCAGAAGACCGTCGACGAGGAACCGAAGTGGCGGACCCCGGGCAAGGAGCTCTTGACCGGCTACCAGAGCTCCTGGAGGTAGGGACATGGCCACCACCGCACCCGTGAAGGACGCCAACGGCCTCGTCGAGATGGCCTGGGACCCGATCACCCGCATCGTCGGGAGCCTCGGGATCTACACGAAGATCGACTTCGGCCAGGGCAAGGTGGCGGAGTGCCACAGCACGTCGTCGATCTTCCGCGGTTACAGCATCTTCATGAAGGGCAAGGACCCGCGGGACGCCCACTTCATCACCAGCCGGATCTGTGGGATCTGCGGCGACAACCACGCCACGTGCTCGTGCTACGCGCAGAACATGGCCTACGGGGTGCACCCGCCGGCCCTCGGCGAGCAGATCGTGAACCTCGGTGAGGCGGCCGAGTACATGTTCGACCACAACATCTTCCAGGAGAACCTGGTCGGCGTGGACTTCTGCGAGAAGATGGTGGCCGAGACGAACCCGGGCGTGCTCGAGCAGGCCAACCGGACGGAGGCGCCCCACGCGGGCGACCACGGGTACCGGACCATCGGCGACATCATGCGGGCCCTCAACCCGTTCTCGGGCGAGTTCTACCGTGAAGCCCTGCAGGTGAGCCGCTGGACGCGGGAGATGTTCTGCCTGATGGAGGGGCGCCACGTCCATCCGTCCACCCTCTATCCGGGGGGCGTGGGCACGACCGCGACCATCCAGCTCTTCACCGACTACTACACCCGCCTCATGCGGTACGTGGAGTTCATGAAGCGCGTCGTACCGCTGCACGACGACCTGTTCGACTTCTTCTACGAGGCACTGCCCGGGTACGAGGAGGTGGGCCGCCGTCGCGTCCTGCTCGGTTGCTGGGGTGCCTTCCAGGACCCCGAAGTGTGCAACTTCAACTACAAGGACATGACCCGCTGGGGTCGTGCGATGGGCGTGACACCCGGCGTCATCGTCGACGGCAAGTTGGTGACGAACGACCTGGTCGACATCAACCTGGGCATCCGGATCCTGCTCGGCAGCTCGTACTACGACAGCTGGGAAGGCCAGGAGATGTTCGTGACCAAGGACCCGCTCGGGAACCCGGTCGACCGCAACCACCCGTGGAACCAGCACACGAACCCCCAGCCCCAGAAGCGGGACTTCGACGACAAGTACAGCTGGGTCATGTCGCCCCGTTGGTACGACGGGACCGATCACCTGGCCCTCGATACCGGTGGCGGCCCGATCGCGCGGCTCTGGTCGACGGCCCTGTCCGGCCTCGTCGACCTCGGCGGCTTCGTGAAGGCGACCGGGCACAGCGTCGTCATCAACCTGCCCAAGACGGCTCTCAAGCCGCCGGTGACGTTCGAGTGGAAGATCCCCAAGTGGTCGAACGCCATCGAGCGCGACCGGGCCCGAACGTACTTCCAGGCCTATGCCGCTGGTGCCGCCCTCCACTTCATCGAGCAGGCACTGTCCGAGGTGCGGGCCGGCCACACCAAGACCTGGGAACCGTTCGAGGTACCGGACGAGGGGATCGGTTGCGGATTCACCGAAGCCGTGCGGGGCGTGCTCTCGCACCACATGGTCATCAGGGACGGCAAGATCGCCAACTACCACCCGTACCCGCCGACACCGTGGAACGCCAACCCGCGTGACATCTACGGGACCCCCGGTCCGTACGAGGACGCGGTGATGAACACGCCGATCTTCGAGGAGAACCCGATCGACAAGTTCAAGGGCATCGACATCATGCGGACGGTGCGCAGCTTCGATCCGTGCCTGCCCTGCGGGGTGCACATGTACCTCGGCAAGGGCAAGGTCCTGAAGAAGGTGCACTCGCCGACGATGCTCAACCACGAGGACTTGGCCTGACGGGCGGAGGAGTGGTGGACGCCGCCATCGAGGACCGCGCGAGCGACGGTCGGACCGAGGACCTCCGGGCGATCGGAGACCGGATCGAGCAGCTGTACGAGCAGCTGCGCGTCTCGACCGACCCGGCCACGTTCGAGCGGGCCGAAGAGCTCCTGCGTCTGGTCACTGAGCTCTACGGCGCGGGGTTGGTCCGGGTCGTCGAGCTCGTCCGTTCGGAGGCTCCCGAGCTGCTTCCTGTGCTGGTCGATGACGAGCTGCTCGGGAGCCTCATGGTCGTGCACGACCTCCACCCGGACGACCTGGCGTCCCGTGTGGAGGTCGCGCTCGACTCGGTTCGCCCGTTCCTCCACGGCCACGGTGGCGACGTTCTTCTCCTGGAGCTCGATGCGGCCCGCGGCGCCGTCCACCTCCAGCTCCTCGGCAGCTGCGACGGCTGTCCGAGTTCGGCGGTGACCCTGCGGACGGCGGTCGAGACGGCCATCGCCGAGGCGGCGCCGGAGATCGTCGTCATCGACGTGGAGGAACCGGCCGCGGACACGGGGGACGCCGCTGTGACGACACCCGTCGAGCTCGGACGCCGGCCGGCGGTGGGGGTGCGGTGACCGTCGCCGGGGTGCACGGGGGTCTCGACGGGTCCCCGCTGCGGGTGCTCGCGCGGATCCGCCTCTCCCGGCCGCGCGAGCGTCCCCGCCCCGGAGAGCGGTGCGAGATGTGCTCCGAACCGATCCCGGCCGAGCACGGTCACGTCGTCGATCTGGAGCAGCGCAGCCTCCGGTGCGCCTGCCGCGGCTGCTACCTCCTCTTCACCCCGTCCGGGGCTGGCGGTCATCGCTACCGCGCCGTCCCTGATCGCTACCTGTCCTTCCCTGACGTGCAGTTCTCGCCCGGCCAGTGGGACGAGCTGCAGATCCCCGTGAGCGTCGCCTTCTTCTTCCTCAACTCGACGCTGGAGCGCGTGGCGGCCTTCTATCCGGGGCCGGCCGGGGCGACGGAGTCGCTCCTGCCCCTCGACACCTGGGACCAGATCGTGGCTGCCAATCCCGGTCTGGCCGTGCTGCAGCCCGACGTCGAGGCGCTCCTCCTCCGCTCCGACCGACCCGGGAACGGCGCCACCGAGTGCTACCTGGTCCCCATCGACGCCTGCTACGAGCTCGTGGGAGAGCTCCGCCGGTTGTGGCGTGGCTTCGACGGCGGCCAGGAGGCCCATGACGCGCTGGACGCGTTCTTCGGTGGGGTGCGCCAACGGTCCCGTCCCGTCGAGGTCCCGTCGTGAGCAGCCTGTCCTTCGAGGTGCTCGGGGCGCGGGCCGAACCCCACGCAGCCGTGCCCACCCTGGCGCTCCGGCTTCGTCTCACCGACGCCGACGAGCAGCCGGTGCACGCCCCCGTACACGCTGTGGCCCTCCGCTGCCAGATCATGATCGAACCGCAGCACCGCCGCTATGAGCGGGCCGAACAGGACCGCCTCGTCGACCTCTTCGGCGACGCGCCTCGGTGGGGCGAGACGCTCCGCCCGTTCCTCTGGACCCACGTCGGCACGGTCATCACCGGGTTCACGGCGACGACCGAGATCGACCTCCCCATCACGTGCACGTACGACTTCGAGGTGGCAGCGGCCAAGTACTTGCACGGGCTCGACGACGGTGAAGTTCCCCTGCTGCTCCTCTTCTCGGGCACCGTGTTCCGCGCCGCGAGCGGCGAGGCCGGGTTCGCGGCGGGGCCGGTGGCCTGGCACGAGGAGGCTCGGTTCCGCCTCCCGGTCCGGGTCTGGCGCGACGTCATGGATCGGTACTTCCCGAACGCCGGCTGGGTGCGGATGTCGCGGGAGACGCTCGACGCGCTCACTCGGTTCAGGTCCGCCCGCGCCTTGCCCACCTGGGACGAGACGTTCGAGCAGCTGCTGAAGCAGGCCGGTGAGGAGGGGGCGTGAGCGCAGCCCCGGACCGCTTCGCCGCCGCCGGGGCGGTGGCCGACGCGGTTCTCTATGAGGGGTACGTGCTCTACCCGTACCGGGCCTCGGCCCGCAAGAACCAGCTGCGATGGCAGTTCGGTGTGCTGGTGCCACCTGCCGTGGCCGCTCGCGACGGCTCCGAGCGGTCGTCCATGCGGACGGAGGTCGTCGTCGACCCGGGGCCCGCCGCGACCGTGTCCGTCCGTATCAGGTGCTTGCAGGTGCAACATCGGAGCATCGAGGCCGCGACCGCGAGCGCTGACAGCTTCGAGCCGGTCGAATTCCTCGACGTCGACGGCGTCCGGTGGGTGGGCTGGGACGAGGCCGTCGAGCACGCGATCGATCTCCCTCCCGTTCACGTCCTCCCCGTTGCCGCCGGCACGGCCGTGCCGTTCACACTGCCAGCACGCGAGCACGTCGAGCTGCTCACCGCGGCTACGGGGGAGGTCGTCGGCCGGGCCATTCGAACGTGCTCGGCCGTGGACGGTGTGGTGACGACGACGACAGCCTGGGCCGACGGGACTGCCGCGTTGGTGAAGGTCACGGTCGAGGTCGGCAATGTCACGTCCACCGCCCGGGAGCAGCGCGACCGCGACGAGGTGCTGGCGTCCTCGTTGGTCGCCGTCCACACGCTCCTGGTCGTGGACGACGGCACGTTCCTGTCCGTGCTCGATCCGCCGGCGACGGCCGCCGAGGCGGTGGCCGGCTGCACCAGCGACGGGACGTTCCCGGTGCTCATCGGCGAGGAGGGGGACGCCGATGTCGTGCTGTCGTCTCCGATCATCCTCTACGACCACCCGGCGGTCGCGCCGGAGAGCGTGGGTGACTTCTGTGACGCGACCGAGATCGACGAGATCCTCGCTCTCCGGGTGCTCACACTGACGGACGACGAGAAGGCCGAGGCTCGGGGGACCGACGCCCGCGCCGCGGCCATCGTGGATCGCTGCGACGACCTCCCTCCCGAGGTCTGGTCCCGCCTCCACGGCGCGGTGCGCTCGCTCCGGCCGGTCGAGGAGTCGCCGGCCGGGAGCGATGGCTCCGTCGAGCCCGTTGCGCTGCCGTGGTGGGACCCGGGAGTCGATTCGGAGGTCGACCCGTGGACCGACACCACGTGGGTCGGCGGGGTCCAGGTCGGCAAGGGCACACCGGTGCGTCTCCGCCCCTCTCGACGCGCCGACGCCCACGACCTGTTCCTCGCCGGCCGCACGGCGACCGTCGCCGGCGTCTTCAAGGACGTCGACGGCGCGGAGCACGTCGCCGTCACCCTCGACGACGACCCTGCCTCCGAACTGTTCGAATGGCAACGTCGTTACCTCTACTTCCATCCGGACGAGGTCGAGGTCCTGGCATGAAGATCCTCGTCGCGGGCATCGGGAACATCTTCCTCGGCGACGACGGGTTCGGTGTCGAAGTGGCCGCCCGACTCCGCGGGGCCGATCTGCCCGAGGGCGTTCGGGTGGAGGACTTCGGTATTCGTGGCGTCCATCTGGCCTACGAGCTCCTCGACGGCTACGACGCTTTGGTGATGGTCGACGCTGTCCCGATGGGCGAGCCGCCCGGGACGGTGGCGCTCATCGAGCCGGACCCGGTCGGCGACGTGGGCGAACCCGCCACTCCGGCCATGGACGCACACTCGATGAACCCGGCGGTGGTCCTTCAGATGCTCGCCGCCATGGGAGGGCACGTGGGCCGGGTGGTCGTCGTAGGCTGCCAGCCCTCGGTGATCGATGAGGGCATGGGGCTGTCGCCCGCGGTCGATGCAGCGGTCGATCGCGGGGTGGACGCCGTGCGCGAGGTGCTCGCCGAGCTGTGCGTTCCGAACGAGGAGAGGAGCCCGGCGTGATTCGTCGACTCATCCTGTCGACCCTGTTGATCCTCCTGGCGGCGCTGTTCGTCAGGATCCTTCCCGATGTTGCCCGGTACCTGAAGATGAGGGAGATGTAGCCATGGCTCTGATCGGTCGGATGGCCACGGTGCTCGCGGGCATCGTCGTCGTCGTGGGGATTTTCGTCGCCGTGACGGCGCTCCCCGACGTGAACCGCTATCGACGATTGCGGAGGATGTAAGCGACGCGGTGGCTCGCTTCCGGATCGTGCCCACGCTCTCCCGCGTCTGGATCGAGGCCCGCTCCACCCTCCACCCCATCCGGACCGAGACGTCGGGGCTGGAAGGCTGGGTGGAGCTGGAGCTCGGGAAGGGTGGCTTGCTCGATCTCGCCGCCGCGCCTGGCGCTCATCTCGAGTTCGACGTCGACCGGTTGACCTCCGGCAACCCGCTCGAGGATCGGGAGCTTCGGCGCCGCATCGACGCCCGCCGCTTCCCGACCATCGCCGGCGACCTGACCTCCATGGAGGCCACCGGCGAGGACGGGCGCTACCGCGTGGCCGGCGACCTGACCTTCAGGGGGGTCACCCGCCAGTACGAGGACGAGATCACCCTGGAGG
>CAVYKN010000005.1:0-80365 GCA_963769115.1 uncultured Acidimicrobiales bacterium | reverse complement strand
CCGGGAGGCGTTCGAGGCCCTGGTCAGCAGCGCGGAGGAGACCGCCGCCCTGCCGACCGACGCCTGAGCGGACATCCATGCCCGAGCTGCCCGAGGTCGAGACCGTCCGCCGCGGGCTCGAGGCCCGGGTGGTCGGGCGCCGCATCGAGCGGGTGGAGGTCGGGCGGGAGCGCACGGTGCGGCGCACCTCGCGCCAGGCGGTCATCGACGGCCTGACCGGGACGACGGTGATGGCGGTGGCGCGGCGGGGCAAGTACCTCGTCTGCACGCTGGACTCCGGCGACGCCGTGATGATCCACCTGCGGATGACCGGCAAGCTGCTGCTCGCACCGGCTGGTACGCCCAGACCGCCCCACAGCCACGTCGTCATGACCCTCGACGGCGAGGAGCTGCGCTTCGTCGACCCACGGACGTTCGGCGAGATCGTCGTGTTCGACCCCGACCGCGCCGACGTCGAGGTCCCCGAGCTGGGCCGGCTGGGCCCGGATCCGGTGGTGGACGGCCTGACCTCCGCCGTGCTGCGGGCCCGCCTCGCGGGACGCTCGCGGCCCCTCAAGTCCTGGTTGTTGGACCAGCAGCGGGTGGCCGGGCTGGGCAACATCTACACGGACGAGGTCCTGCACGCGGCCCGGCTCCGGTTCGACCGTCCGGCCGGCAGCCTCGACGCCCGGCAGATCCGGGCCATGCGGCAGGCCATCGAGGACGTGCTGGCGGCGGCGATCGTCGCGGGCGGCTCGACGCTGACCGACAACCAGTACGTCGGCCTGTCGGGCGAGCCGGGCCGCTACCAGCACGAGCACCGGGTGTACGGCCGGACGGGCGCTCCCTGCCTCCGCTGCGGGAAGGCCACGATCGTGCGCGTCCCCTTCGCAGGCCGGTCGACGTTCTTCTGCCCCCGCTGCCAGCGGTAAGAGCAAGGGGGAGGGCCAAGCCCGAGCAGTCGGCGTCGGCGGGCGGGCGGCTGGTGTCGATCAGCTCGCGCAGCCACAGGGCGCTGTCCTTCGGCGTGCGCACCATGGTCTCGTAGTCCACGTGGACCACGCCGAAGCGGGGGCGGTACCCGTCGTGCCACTCGAGGTTGTCGAAGGCCGACCACACGAAGTAGCCGAGCACGTCGACACCGTCGTCCATGGCTGACTCCAGTGCCTCCAAGTGTCCGGTCAGGTACGTGATGCGGCGGTCGTCAGCGACCCGGCCGTCGATGAGCGGGTCGGTGAACGCGGCGCCGTTCTCGGTGACGGCCAGCGGCGGGAGCCCGGGGTAGGTGTCGCGAAGGTGTCGCAGGAGGTCGGCCAGACCATCCGGCGTCACCGGCCAGGACAGGTCGGTGACGAGATCGGTCCGTGCCGCCAGATGGGCTGGCGGCACGAACGGGTACGGCCAGGGTTCCGGCTCGGCCGGCGGCTCGAACAGCAGGTCGTGGTAGTAGTTCAGGCCCAGCCAGTCCAGGGGCGCGGCGATGGTCTCGAGGTCTCCGGGCTCGATCAGATCGTCGAGGACGGCAGCCAGGTCGTCCAGGACGTCCTTCGGGTACGCGCCGGTGAGGACCGGGTCCAGGAACCAGCGGTTGCGAAGGCCATCGATCCGCCGCACGGCGTCGTCGCCGATGCCGTCGAGGCCGATCACGGGCGCGGGGTTCACGACGATCCCAATCTGGGCATCCGGGCGGGCGGCCCGCATCGCCGCGGTGGCCAGGCCGTGGCCCAGCAGCAGGTGATGCGACGCGGCGACGGCGGCACGGGCGTTCTGCACCCCGGGGGCGTGCACACCGGCGAAGTGGCCGAGGAAGGCGGCGCACCACGGCTCGTTGAGCGTCGCCCAGCGCGTCACCCGATCACCGAGGCGGTCGATCATCAGGGCCGCGTAGTCGGAGAACCAGTCCGCGGTGGCCCGGGCCGGCCAACCTCCCTCGTCCTGCAGGGCCTGGGGGAGGTCCCAGTGGTACAGCGTCGGGTAGGGCTCGAGCCCCAGCTCCAGTGCCTCGTCGACGAGCTGGTCGTAGAAGCCGAGGCCGGCGCGGTTGACGGTGCCGCGGCCCTGCGGCAGCACGCGCGGCCACGAGATGGAGAACCGGTACGCGCCGTAGCCGAGCTCGGCCAACAGCGCGAGGTCCTCGCGGTGGCGGTGGTAGTGGTCGATGGCCACGTCGCCGGTCGCCCCGTCGACCACGCGGCCGGGCTGCCGGCAGAACGTGTCCCAGATGGACGGCCCCTTGCCGTCCTCGCGACTCGCCCCTTCGATCTGGAACGCCGAGGTCGCGGCGCCCCAGACGAACCCGGCCGGAAAGCGCACGCTCAGTGGAGCTTGGCGTCCGTCGCGCGCAGGCGCGCGGCCAGCTTCTCCAGCATCTTGAAGGCGATGTCCGGGTGCTCGCGGAGGACCGGGCGGATGGAGATCGAGGCCAATGAGAGGGTCTCCAGATCGTCGATGGCGGTGACGGTGGCCGAACGAGGTTGCCGGTCGATCATGGCCAGCTCGCCGAAGTAGTTGCCCGGGCCGAACTCGGCCACGACCGTGCCCCCGACGGACGCATTCGCCCGACCGCTGACGATGAGGTGGAAGCGCCCGCTCTCGTCGCCCTCGGCGACCACGACCTCCCCCGGCCCGTAGTGGTAGTCCCGAGCCACGTTGGCCAGCACGTCCAGCTCTCGCGGCTCGAGGTCGGCGAACAGGTCGACGGCGTGCAGGCTCTTGGCGAAGGGATGCGGCTCGTTCTGGGCCTGCTTGCGGGCCATGCGGTTGCCTCCACGGTGACGGGCAGCCGCAGCGTAGGCCACGGCGGCCGCGGCCCCGCGCCCGCTCCGCGCGCCCGGCCGTTCGGGTCGTGCGAGGTTCCCCGATCGCGGCGAGTTGCTCGGGTAGCGTCCACGCTCGCCGTGTTCCTGCGCCAGCTGACGCTCAAGGGGTTCAAGTCCTTCGCCGACACGACCGCGCTCGACCTGGAGCCGGGCGTGACGGTCGTCGTCGGGCCCAACGGCAGCGGCAAGTCGAACGTGGTCGACGCCATCGCCTGGGTCCTCGGCGCGCAAGCACCGAGCAGCGTGCGCAGCCAGAAGATGGACGACGTCATCTTCGCCGGCACGGCCCGCCGCCCGGCGCTGGGACGGGCCGAGGTCAGCCTCACCATCGACAACTCGGCCGGGCTGCTGCCCATCGAGTTCAGCGAGGTCACCGTCACCCGCACGCTCTGGCGTTCGGGAGACAGCGAGTACGCCATCAACGGCGTGCCGTGCCGCCTCCTCGACGTGCAGGAGCTGCTGAGCGACTCCGGCGTTGGCCGCCAGCAGCACGTCATCGTCAGCCAGGGGCAGATCGACGGCGTCCTCAACGCCCGCCCCGAGGATCGCCGGGCGATCATCGAGGAAGCGGCCGGCGTCCTCAAGTACCGGAAGCGCAAGGAGCGGGCCGAGCGCCGCCTGGAGGCCACGGAGGGCAACCTCCTCCGGGTCCAGGACCTGCTGCGGGAGGTCCGCCGCCAGCTCCGGCCGCTGGAGCGCCAGGCCGAGGCGGCCCGCCGCCACGGCGAGGTGGTCGGGGAGCTGACCACCTTGCGCATCCACGTGGCCGGTCGCGATCTCGCGGCGCTGCAACGTCGTGGCGAGACGCTGGCGCAGGAGCGGCGCCAGCTCGAGGAGCAGGAGGGCGAGATCCGGCGGGAGCTGGCGCGCATGGACGCCGCCGTCCTGGCCGCCGAAGCGAGCCTCGGCGCAGGAGGGGCGGGCGACGTCGGCGACGCGCTGGTCCGGGTCGAGCAGCTCCGTGAACGGGCCCGCGGGCTGTCGGCCGTCCTGCTGGAACGGCGCCGGAGCCTGGAACGTGACCGGGTGCAGCTCATGGACGAGAGCGTCGCCGTGAGCCTGGAGGCCGACGCGGCCCGGCTGCGGTCCGAGCTGACCGCGGTGGCCGAGGCCCGGCGAGCCCTGGAGCCGGAGCTGCAGGCCCTGGAGGACGACGAGTGGACCGCGGCGGGCGACGAGCCGGCGGCCGACGGCGACGCCGCGGATGAGGACGCGGCCGACGGTACGCGTGCCGCCAGGGCGGCCGCCGAGGTGCGCGGCGAGCTCCACGCGAGGCGCGCGGCCCGGCTCCAGGGATCCGACGTGCTGACCCGCTCCGGGACGCGCCTCGCCGCCATCGAGGAGGAGGAGCGGCTGCTGGCCGCCCGGATCACCGAGCTCGACCAGCAGGTGGCCCAGCTGGTGGAGGCGGAAGGCCCGCTGGCGGCCGAGGTCGAGGCCGCGGGTGCGGCGCTCGAGCACTGCGAGGCGGAGGTCGCGGCCGCGGAGACGGCCCACCGGGAGGCCGAGGCGCGCGCCACGGCGTGGGCGGCGCGCGTCGAGGCGCTCGCCCAGGCCCTGGACGCCGCCCGGGCGAAGGCGGGCGCCGAGCACCTCGGGAACGTCGACGGCGTGCTGGGCTCGTTGCTGGACCTGGTGGAGATCGAGCGCGGGTGGGAGGCCGCCGTCGAGGCCGCCCTCGGGGAGGCGCTGGCGTCGGTCGTCGTGGCGGACGCGGGCGTGGCGCGCCGTGCGCTGGGCCATCTGCACGAGGCCCGGGTCCACGGTGGGGTGCTCGCACCAGGGACGGCGCCGGCCGGGCGCCCGACCCGCCCCGCCGTGGGCCTGACCGCGGGCCGGTCCGTGCGGTCGCTCGTGCGGGCGGGTGACGCGCGGGTGGCGACCGTGCTGGACGATCTGCTGGCGGGTGCGGTCGCCGTCGACGGAGGCTGGTCGGAGGCGCTCGACCTGGCCCTGGCCCACCCGGACGTGACCGTCGTGACCCGGGAAGGTGACCGCTTCTCCCCGGCCGGGTTCCGCGTCGGATCGGGCGGCGCCGGGGCCACCGCCGCCGCGCTGGACGAGGCCAGAACCACGAACGCCGCCGTGGCCGTCGAGGTGACGACGGCCGGGCAGCGACTGGCCGGCCTCCGCCACGAGCGGGAGGCGCTGGCCGCCGGTCACGGGTCGTTGCGGGCCCGTCTGGACTCGCTCGTCGCCGACCGCACCGCGGCCGAGCAGACCACGGACGAGGCACGCCGCCGCTCCGACGACCTGCGGGCAACGCTCGGGCAGTCCCGGACCGAGCGTGACGCCCTGGTCGCTGCCGGGACGCGAGAGGACGCGGCCATCGCCGAGTTGGAGCGCTCCCTCGAGGCCCTGGAGGCGGACGAGGCCTCGGAGGTGGAGGCGGCCCGCCTGCGCTACGAGCAGCGGCGCCGCCGGGAGGAGCGGGCCCAGGCCCTCGCCACGCGCCGCCGGGACCTGGCCGTGCGGACCGCCGGGGTGGATGAGCGGGCCGCCGTGCTGGAGCAGCGGCTGCAGGACGTCGAGAGCCGCCTGGCCGCCGGCAGCCGGGCCCAGGCCGACGCCGGAGTACGTGTCGAGCTCATCGAGCGCTCCTCCCTCGCTGTCGGGCGCCTGGCCGAGCTGGTCGAGCGTCACCGCCGCACGGTCGAGCTGCGCCTCACCGAGCTGCACGAGCAGCGGAGGCGGCAACTGGAGGAGGCGCGGGCGGCCACCCTGGCGCTCGAGCAGCTGCGGGTCGAACGGGCCGACGCCGAGCGGAAGCTGGCCGAGGTCGGGGAGCGGCAGCGCCGCTGCGAGATCACCGACGCCGAGGTGCGCACGCGCCTGGAGGCCGCGGTCGAGCACGTCCGGCACGAGCTCGACACCGAGCCGTCGGTGGCCATGGCCACCGAGCAGCCGCCTCTCCCCGAGGGGGTCACGGCGGCCGGCGCGGGTTCGGGACCTGGAGCGTGAGATCCGCCTGATGGGTCCGATCAACCCGCTGGCCCTGGAGGAGTTCACGGCTCTGCAGGAGCGCCACGGCTTCCTCGAGCAGCAACTGGAGGACGTCCGCTCGACCCGGCGGGACCTGCAACGCGTCATCCGCTCCGTGGACGCGGAGATCCAGTCGGTGTTCGCCGCCGCCTTCGCCGACGTCAGCGAGAACTTCACCGCGCTGTTCACGACGCTCTTCCCGGGCGGTGCCGGGCGGCTGATCCTCACCCAACCCGAGGACCTGCTCGTGACCGGCATCGAGGTCGAGGCCAAGCCGTCGGGCAAGAACGTGAAGAAGCTCTCGCTGCTGTCGGGTGGTGAGCGGTCCCTCACCGCGCTGGCCTTCCTGTTCGCCGTGTTCCGGAGCCGCCCCTCGCCCTTCTACGTGATGGACGAGGTGGAGGCCGCGCTCGACGACGTCAACCTTCACCGCTTCCTCGGGCTCATCGCCGAGTTCCGGGCCGATGCCCAGTTGCTCGTCGTCAGCCACCAGAAGCGCACGATGGAGGCGGCCGACTCCCTCATCGGCGTGACGATGCAGCCAGGAGGCTCGTCGAAGGTCCTCGTCGAGCGGATCTCGACGCAGGTGTGACGGCCGTCCGTGGGCGGCCCTGCGGTGGGGCCTGGTCGCAGGACGGCGGTGTAACGTGACCGGCCGATCTGGTCAGCCGGGGTTCGGGGGGTAGGGGCGAGTGACGGAGACGCTGCCGGCGCCGAGCGCGCGGCATGCCCCGGGCGATGGCGTCGCCGTCGAGCTCGTGCACCTGCGCAAGGAGTTCGGCGACGTCGTGGCCGTCGACGCCGTGGACCTCGTCATCCGACACGGGGAGTTCTTCTCCATGTTGGGACCGTCCGGCTCCGGCAAGACGACGGTCCTGCGCATGATCGCCGGCTTCGAGGTGCCGACTGCGGGCGCCGTGCTGCTCGAGGGTCGGGACGTGTCGCACCAGGCGCCCTACGACCGCGACGTCAACACCGTGTTCCAGGACTACGCCCTCTTCCCGCACATGGACGTGGGCGAGAACGTCGAGTACGGGCTGCGGGTCAAAGGGGTCGGGCGGGCCGAGCGCCGGCGGCGGGCCACGGAGGCCCTGGCCAGCGTGCGCCTGGCCGACTACCAGCGCCGCCGGCCCAGCCAGCTCTCCGGCGGCCAGCGACAGCGGGTGGCGCTGGCCCGGGCCCTCGTCAACCGGCCCAGGGTCCTGCTGCTCGACGAGCCGCTCGGCGCGCTCGACCTCAAGCTCCGTGAGGAGATGCAGGTCGAGCTCAAGGCCATCCAGCACGAGGTGGGCATCACGTTCGTCTTCGTCACCCACGACCAGCACGAAGCGCTGTCGATGAGCGACCGGGTGGCCGTGTTCAACCGCGGCGCCATCGAGCAGGTGGGCACGCCCCGCGAGATCTACGAGCACCCGGCCACCGCGTTCGTCGCCGGCTTCGTCGGGACCACGAACCTGTTGAGCGGTGAGGCCGCTCGTGCCGTCCTCGGCCGCGACGTCGTCGCCACCATCCGGCCCGAGCGCATCCGCATGGTCGCCCCGGACGCCGCCGTCGCCGCCGACGCCATCCGCTGCCGCGGCACCGTGTTCGAGGTGCTCTACCTGGGCGCGGAGACCCGTTTCGTCGTCGCCCTCGACGTCGGCGGCCGGCTCCTCGTCAGCCGCCCCAACACCAGCGACCACACGGATGCCGCACCGGGCAGTCCTGTCGTCCTCTCGTGGCGGGAGGACGACGTCCGCCTGATCTCCGATCCCACGACCACAACTGCAACCACAAGGGGGAACCCATGAAGCACAAGCGATGGCTGGCCGGCCTCGCCGTGTCCGCCCTGCTCCTCGGAGCCTGCGGCAGCGACGACGACGACGGCGGTGGCGCCGACACCACCGCGGCGCCCGACGGCTCCGAGGCACCCGACTCCTCGGCTGCGGCCGGAGGCGACGCCCTGACCGAGCTCGGCGAGGGCGAGGGCGAGGTCAACCTCATCGCCTGGGCCGGCTACGTGGAGGACGGCTCGACGGACCCGGAGGTCGACTGGGTGACCGGCTTCGAGGAGGAGACCGGTTGCAGCGTCAACGTCAAGCTCGGCAACACCTCCGACGAGATGGTGGCGCTCATGCAGAGCGGCGAGTACGACGGGGTGTCGGCGTCCGGTGACGCCACGCTGCGCCTCATCGCCGGCGGCGAGGTGTCGCCCGTCAACACCGACCTCATCCCGAACTACGCGGACGTGTTCCCCGACCTCAAGGACCAGCCGCACAACACGGTCGACGGCGTGCCCTACGGCGTGCCCCACGGCCGCGGTGCCAACCTGCTCGTCTACAACACCGACGCGTTCAGCGCCGCGCCCGACTCCTGGGGCGTGATGTTCGAGGCCGACAGCCCGGCCAAGGGCGGCGTGTCCGTGTACGACTCGCCGATCTACATCGCCGACGCCGCGCTGTACCTGATGGCCACCCAGCCCGACCTCGGCATCGAGAACCCGTACGCGCTGGACGAGACCCAGTTCGCGGCCGCGGTCGACCTGCTGAACCAGCAGAAGGACCTCGCCGGGCAGTACTGGTCGCTCTACACCGACCAGCAGGCCGCGCTCGAGGCCGGCTCCGTGACCGCGGGGACGACCTGGCAGGTGATCGTCAACCTGGCCCAGGGCAACGGCGCCAAGATCGACGCCTTCAAGCCCGACGGAGGGCGCCACGGGCTGGTCGGACACGTGGATGATCTCCAGCAAGGCGCAGCACCCGAACTGCATGTACATGTGGATGAACCACATCATCTCGCCGGAGGCCAACGCGGCCGTGGCCGAGTGGTTCGGTGAGGCGCCGAGCAACACCAAGTCGTGCGCGTTGACCGCCGACGCGGAGCACTGCGCCACGTTCCACGCCGAGGAGACCGACTACTGGACCGACGTGTGGTACTGGACGACGCCCACGTCGACCTGCCTCGACGGCCGCGACGTGGAGTGCGTGCCGTACACGGAGTGGGTGAACGCCTGGAACGAGCTCCGGGCCTGACGGTCCCGACCGCCGCCGTGCCGGCCGGGCCGGGGGATCAGACCCCGGCCCGGTCCGGCGGCCTGGGTCGCGGCGCGTCCCGGTTCTTCCGCCGCCACCGGTGGGCGTCCCTGGCCGCCCTGATCACCTGGCCCGTCCTCTGGCTGGTCGTGATCTACCTCGGCTCGCTGGCCGTGCTCGTGGCCAGCGCGTTCTTCTCCATCGACGAGTTCACGAACCAGACGACGACCGACCTCACGATGGCAAACGTCGAGGAGGTCCTCGGGACACGCCCGTACTGGGACACGGTCATCCGCAGCATCGGCGTGGCCGCGGCGGTGACCGTGCTCAGCCTGCTGATCGCCCTGCCGCTCGCGTTCTACATCGCCAAGCTGGCCAAGCCGTGGGCCCGGCGAGCGCTGATCGTGTCCGCCACCCTGCCGTTGTGGGCGGGCTACCTCGTGAAGGCCTACGCCATGCGGGCGGTGTTCGAGCCCGGGGGCTCGAGCGGGGGCGGCGGGTTCCTCCAGGGCGCCATCGGGTGGACGCCCGGCTTCGGCCTGCCTGCCGTGGTGCTCACCCTGACCTACCTGTGGCTGCCGTACATGATCCTGCCCATCTACGCCGGGCTGGACCGGTTGCCGTCGTCGCTGCTCGACGCCTCGGGTGACCTCGGCGGCCGTCCGTTGCGCACCTTCCGGTCGGTGATCCTGCCCCTCCTCGTCCCGGCCATCGCCGCCGGCTCGATCTTCACCTTCTCCCTGTCCCTCGGCGACTACATCACCGTCAAGATCGTGGGCAGCAAGGCGCAGCTCATCGGCAACCTGATCGAGCGCACGCTGCTGGCGCCCAACGTGCCCCTGGCGGCGGCGTTCACGCTGTGGCCGATCGCGATCATGATCGCCTACCTGTTCGTCATGGCCCGGCTGGGCGCCTTCGAGAGCCTGTGACGCGCCGATGACCCTCTCTGCCCCCGCCCGCTGGATCCTGCGGATCTTCTCCTGGGCGGTCCTCGGGTTCCTCTACCTGCCGCTGGCGTTGATCGTGATCCTCAGCTTCAACACGGCGACGTCCCTGAGCTGGCCCCCCGACGGACTCTGGCTGGAGTGGTGGCGCCGGGCCTACGACGCCGATGCCCCGCGGGAGGCCCTCTGGACCTCGGTCAAGCTGGCGCTGGCGGCGACCGCGGTGGCGCTGGTGCTCGGGACGTGCCTGTCGTTCGCGCTCCACCGGTACAAGTTCTTCGGGCGCAACTCCCTGTCGTTCCTCATCGTGCTGCCCATCGCGCTGCCCGGGCATCGTCACGGGCGTGGCGCTGCGCAACACGTTCATCCGGCTGGGGTGGGACCTCGGCTTCACGACGGTCGTCATCGGCCACGGCACGTTCTGCATCGTGCTGGCCTTCAACAACGTGGTCGCCCGGCTGCGCCGCCTGTCGCCCAACGTGCAGGAGGCCTCGGCGGACCTGGGGGCGAGCGGCTGGCAGACCTTCCGCCACGTCACGTTCCCGCTCATCCGCTCCGCCCTGCTGGCCGGTGGGCTGCTGGCCTTCGCCCTGAGCTTCGACGAGATCGTCGTCACCACCTTCACCGCCGGCGCCGGGATCGAGACCTTGCCGCAGTGGATCCTCAACAACTTCGCCCGGCCGAACAACGTGCCGTTGGTGACGGTCGTGGCCACGGTCGTGATGCTGCTGTCGATCCCGCTGGCGTGGCTGGCCCAGCGCCTCACGGGCGAGCCGCCCGGCCTGACGACCGGCCACTGACGACCGGGCCACTGCCTTAGGGTGGCGCCGCCATGGGTACGGAGCTGCTCTTCCTCATCCTCATCGCCGTCGTCCTGGTCTTCGGCTTCGGCGTCCTGCTGGTCAGCCGGTCCCGGGTCCGCCGCGAGGACCGTGCCGCCGCAGCGACCCCGTCCGTCGTGCTGGAGGAGCGCCCCGGCGTCGAGCCGGAGGGGCCCGACACCGAGGAGGTTGCCGGAGAACCGCCCGGCGCGGTCCTGGTCGAGGAGCGTCCCCGCCTGCGGGACCGGGTCGGCAAGGCCCGGGCCGCGCTCACCGGGGCGCTGCTCGGCGTGCGCAGCCGCTCGGGGATCGACACCGAGACGTGGGACGAGCTGGAGGAGGCGTTGCTCCGGGCCGACGTCGGGGTGACGGTCACGGACGCCCTGCTCGACGACCTGAAGGGGCGGGTGCGGGACAAGGAGATCACCGAGCCCGACGCGCTCCTGGAGGCGCTCAAGGAGGACATGAAGGCCCAGCTGGCGGGGCTCGACCGCGACCTCCATCTGGAGCCGGGGCCGGAGGGCTCGCCGAACGTCTGGCTGTTCGTCGGGGTGAACGGGGTGGGCAAGACGACCACCATCGGCAAGCTCGGCGCGCAGCAGGAGGCGGACGGCCATCGGGTGGTCATGGGCGCCGGCGACACGTTCCGGGCCGCGGCGGCCGAACAGCTCGGCACGTGGGCGGAGCGGGCGGGCGCCGACTTCGTGCGGGGCAGCGAGGGCGGCGACCCGAGCTCGGTGATCTTCGACGCCGTGCAGCGCGCCGCGGCGCGGGGCTACGACCTCGTCCTGGCCGACACCGCCGGGCGGCTCCACACCAAGACCAACCTGATGGAGGAGCTGCGCAAGGTGCGGCGGGTGGCCGACCGCGAGCCGGGTCGCGTCACCGAGGTGCTCCTGGTCATCGACGCCACCACCGGCCAGAACGGCCTGGTGCAGGCCCGCCAGTTCGCCGAGGCCACCGAGGTCACGGGCGTGGTGCTGACCAAGCTCGACGGCTCGGCCAAGGGCGGCATCGTGTTCGCGGTCCAGACCGATCTGGGCATCCCGGTCAAGCTGGTCGGCCTCGGTGAGGCCATCGGCGACCTGATCCCGTTCGACCCCGACGAGTTCGTCGACGCGCTCTTCGAGGAGTGACCGCCCCGCCGGTCAGCCGGCGGCGCGGGCGTCGAGCTCGGCGATCAGCTTCTTGCCGGCGATGGCCCGGTAGCTCTCCTCGATCCAGTCGCACAGGATGTCGACCGGCACGTCCTCGCCGGGGCCGTACCGCGCGCTGACCCAGCCCGCCTTGCCGAGGCCGTAGCCCGTCGGCTCCGTCCCGGACATGCTCAGGGCCTGGTCTCGCGAGTCGGGCAGCTTCACCGACGCCCCGACCGAGTCGTCGCCGTCCATCCCCAGGAAGACGAAGATCTTCTTGCCCACCTTGACCACGGTGTCGCCCCACGGGTGGTCCTCCCAGGCACCGGGCAACGACAGGGCGAAGTCCCTGCAGCGGGTCATCGCCTGCCGTTGCTTGGCGCTGGTCCGGCGCGCCGCGCTCACACCGGGCCGCCGTACAAGTCGAGCGTGGAGGCCATGCCGCCGTCGACCTCGATCGTCTGGGCCGTGACGTAGCGCGCCGCGTCGGAGGCCAGGAACACGACGACGTCGGCCACGTCGTCGGGCAGGCCCCAACGACGGAGCGCGATCTGGGCCTCGACCTGCTCGATCACCCCGGGGATGCTCCGGTTGCGCTCCCACATCGAGGTGATGATCACGCCCGGCGCCACCGCGTTGACCCGGACGCCGTGCGGGCCGTACTCCATGGCCAGCGAGCGGGTCATGGCGTCGACCGCGCCCTTGGAGGCGGCGTAGGCGGACCGGCGCGGGGTCCCCACCTGGGACGACACCGACGAGACGTTGATGACCGAGCCGCGTCCCCGCTCCAGCATCGGGGGCAGCAGGGCCGTGGTGAGCAGGAGCAGGTTGCGGACGTTGAGGGTCAGCAGGCGGTCGATGGTCTCGGCGTCGAGTTCGAGCGAATCCGTGCGGACGCCGGCCCCGGCGTTGTTGACCAGCACGTCGACCGGGCCGAGCGAGTCCAGGGCCGCGGCGGCGACCGTCGCCGGCGCGTCGGGCTCGGCCAGGTCGGCCGGGATCAGGACGGGGTCGTTCCGCAGCCCGCCGGCCACCTTGCCCAGGTCATCGGCCGAGCGGGCCACGAGCGCCACGCGGGCACCGGCGGCGTCGAGGGCCGTGGCGATCGCGGCGCCGATGCCCCGGGACGCACCGGTGACCACTGCGGTCCGATCGAACAGCGAGAACGCATCCACACCGGCCAAGTTACGGCTCACGCCGGGGCGAGCCCGCATGAGCGTTTGCAGAGGACGGTCGACGGGGTACCCCGAGGAGGCTTGGAGATGCCCGCGCTCGTGCGGGCCGGAGGAGGCCACTGTGTCTGCCATCTCACCCGTCCAGAACTCGACCGCCGACTTCACCCATGACCACCCCGGCCTGGTCAAGCTGGCGCGCCTCGGCTGGCTGGCGAAGGGTGTGGTGTACCTGCTCGCGGGTGTGCTCGTCCTGTTGCTGGTGCGCCAGGCGCTCGGTTGGTCCGACGCTGCAACCAGCCAGGAGGCCAGCCCCAACGGCGCGCTCAAGGAGATCGCCTCCACCTCCTGGGGCCCGGCGCTCATGTGGGCGTTGGCGATCGGTCTCTTCCTCTACGCCCTCTGGCGGATCGCTAGTGCCCTGCTCCCGGGCCAGGGCGGCGCGGAGAGCTGGGCGCGGCGCATCGGCTATCTCTGCAGCGCTGCGCTGTACGGGTTCCTCGGCGTCACGGCCGTTGCCCTCGCCCGCAGCGAGCAGGTCACGGACGGCAACCAGACGGTGAGCGACGCGGCGAAGGGGTTCATGGAGAACAGCGCCGGGCGATGGCTGGTCGGCATCGCCGGCGTGATCCTGGTGGCGGTGGGCTTGTACCGCATCAAGAAGGCCGTGACCCAGGACGTCGAGGACGAACTGGACCTGGGCGGTATGTCCGCATCGCAACACCAGTGGATCCGACGGCTGGCCGTGGTGGGCGAGATCGGCCGGGGCGTGGCGCTCGGCTTGGTCGGCTTCTTCCTGGTTCGCGCGGCGGTCACCTTCGATCCTGCGGAAGCCACCGGACTCGACGGGGCCCTTCGCCGTGTCGTCGTCGAGGGCTGGGGCCAGGCTGTCGGCGCCGTCGTCGGCTTGGGCTTCATCGCCTACGGGATCTTCTGCGCGCTGACGTTCCATCGCCGCCGCCTCGAAGCGCCCTGACCCGTCCTGATCCGGGGGAGCCGGCAATCAGGCGTCGGGGGTGGCCTCAGGGCAGCCACACCTGTCCGGTAGCCTGGCCCGCCGCATGTTCGACACGCTGTCCAACCGCTTCGACGGCATCCTCAAGCGCCTCCGCGGGAAGGGCCGGCTGTCCGAGGCCGATGTCGACGAGGTCCTGGCCGAGATCCGCACCGCCCTGCTGGAGGCGGACGTCAACGTCCGTGTCGTGCGCCAGGTGGTCGCCCGCATCCGCGAGCAGACGGTGGGTCTGGAGCTCTCCAAGGCGCTGAGCCCAAGCCAGCAGATCATCAAGATCGTCAACGACGAGCTCACGAACCTGCTCGGCGGCGAGACCCTCAAGCTGACCTACGCCCCCCGCCCACCGACGGTCGTGCTGATGGCCGGCCTGCAGGGCTCGGGCAAGACGACCAGCTCCGCCAAGCTCGCCCGCTGGTTCAAGCGGCAGGGTCGCAACCCGCTGCTGGTCGGCGCCGACCTCCAGCGGCCCGCCGCCGTGGACCAGCTCCGCACGCTCGGCCGCCAGGTCGACGTCGTCGTGTACAGCGACGACGAGGCCGCCCGCTCCGGGACCGGTGACCCCGTCGCCGTGGCCCAGCGGGGCCTGGAGGAGGCCCGGCGGCTCGGCAAGGACGTCCTCATCGTGGACACCGCCGGTCGCCTCGCCATCGACGCCGAGATGATGGATCAGGTCCGGCGCATCTCCGAGGCGGTCGATCCCAACTACACGTTCCTCGTCGTCGACGCCATGACCGGTCAGGACGCCGTCACCGTCGCCGAGGCGTTCCACGAGACGCTGGAGCTCGACGGCGTCATCCTCTCGAAGCTCGACGGTGATGCCCGCGGCGGTGCGGCGCTCTCGGTCAAGGAGGTCATCGGCCGGCCCATCGCCTTCGCCAGCACGGGCGAGAAGATGGACGCCTTCGACCAGTTCCACCCCGACCGCATGGCGGGGCGGATCCTCGGCATGGGCGACGTGCTCTCGCTCATCGAGCAGGCCGAGGAGGTCTTCGAGAAGGACCAGGCCGAGGAGGCCGCGACCCGCCTGCTCGAGGGGCAGTTCACCTTCGACGACTTCCTGGACCAGATGCGCCAGGTCCAGAAGATGGGGTCCCTGTCCAGCCTCGTGGCTATGATGCCCGGGGTCCCGAAAGAGCTCAAGAACGTCAACATCGACGACGGCGAGCTCAAACGGGTCGAAGCGATCATCTGCTCGATGACCGCCGACGAGCGACGCCAGCCGGAGCTCATCAACGGGAGCCGCCGCCTTCGCATCGCCAACGGCAGCGGCACCACGACCGGTGAGGTCAACCGCCTCGTCAAGCAGTTCCAGGAGATGCAGAAGCTCATGAAGCGCATGGGCGGTCTTGGCAGCAAGAAGGGCAAACGGCGCATGCCGGCCCTGCCGCCCGGGTTCCCGGGCATGAACTAGGAGAGAAGACGACCTCATGGCAGTGAAGCTGCGCCTCACCCGGGTGGGGAAGACCAAGCAGCCGCAGTACCGGATCGTGGCCGCCGACTCGCGCTCGCCGCGAGACGGGCGGTTCATCGAGATCATCGGGCAGTACAACCCCCGCCAGGAGCCCTCGGTGATCAACCTCGACGCCGACAAGGCGGCCCGGTACCTCGCCGATGGCGCGCAGCCGACCGAGCGGGTCGCCAAGCTGCTGCAGATCGCGGGCGTCGAGCTCCCGGCCAAGGTGGCGGCGAAGGTCGGGGGCCCGGCTGCCAGGGGTGACAAGGCCGAGAAGACGGCCAAGAAGGCGGCGACGGAGCCGGCCACTGAGGCGGCGTCGTGAGCGACCCCAACACGGTCGTGGCGCCGACGGCGTCGGCCGTGCTCGACCACCTCGTGCGGGCCCTCGTCGACGACCCTGACGCGGTCCGCATCGACACCGAGCAGCGGGGCCGGCGCACGATCCTCGAGGTCCATGTGGCGCCCGGCGAGCTCGGCCGGGTGATCGGCCGGAGAGGTCGGACGGCCCAGAACATCCGCACCGTCGTGCGGGCCGCGGCCAGCCGCGACGGCGTCGAGATCGACGTCGACTTCGTGGATTGACCGACCGCCTAGAAGTCGGGCGGGTGGTCAAGGCCCACGGTCTCCGCGGGGAGGTCGTGGTGAGCCTCGTGTCCGACTACCCCGAGGTGCGGCTGGCGCCGGGGAGCCGGCTGTGGGCCGGTGACCGGGAGGTCCTCGTGCAGGCGGCGCGCCCGCACCAGGGCCGCTGGCTGGTGCAGTTCGAGGACGTCGTCGACCGGACGGGCGCCGAGGCACTGGCCGGGCGGACCCTCCACGCCGAGGCCCTGGAGGATCCGGAGGCCATCTGGGTGCACGAGCTGATCGGCTCGTCGGTCGTGGAGGAGGGGAGCGGGATCGAGCGGGGCCGTGTCGTGTCCGTGCTGGCCAACCCCGCCCACGAGATCCTGGAGCTGGAGTCGGGCGCGCTCGTGCCGATCGTGTTCGTGCGCTCGTGCGAGGACGGCGTGACCGTGGTGGCTGTCCCCGAAGGCCTGTTCGAGGCGCCCCCGGCCGCGCCCTCGGACGAGGCCTGAGCCCGTGCGCATCGACGTCTTCACGATCTTTCCCGGCCTGGTGGACGGCTTCTGCCGGGAGAGCCTCCTCGGCCGGGCCCGCGAGGCCGGTCGGCTCGACCTGCGCTGCCACGACCTGCGGGATCACACCACCGACGTCCACCGCACCGTGGACGACAGCCCGTTCGGCGGCGGCGCGGGCATGGTGCTGCGGCCTGAGCCCGTGTTCGCGTCCGTCGAGGCGGCGGATCCGCCCCGACCGCTCTACCTGCTCGGGCCCGGTGGGCGGCTCTTCGACCAATCCACGGCCCGCCGCCTGGCCTCGGGCGACGGCTTCAGCCTGCTGGCCGGACGGTACGAGGGCGTCGACCACCGCGTCCGGGAGCACCTGGTCGACGGCGAGCTGTCGATCGGCGACTACGTGCTGGCCGGGGGCGAGGTGGCGGCCTGCGTGGTCATCGAGGCGGTCAGCCGGCTGCTCCCTGGCGTGATGGGCAACGAGCGCTCGGCCGAGCGGGAGTCGTTCGGCGGTGGGGGCGGGCCGTCCGTCGCAGCCGCCGGAGCGCCGGTCGAGGCCTCCGACCCGCCCGGGCTGCTGGAGGAGCCCCAGTACACCCGCCCGGCCTCGTTCCGGGGCTGGGAGGTGCCGGAGCCGCTCCGGTCCGGCGACCACGCCCGCGTCGAACGCTGGCGCCGGGCCCAAGCCCTGCATCGCACCGTGGCCGCCCGGCCCGACCTGATCGCCGCCAGGGGCGGGCTCACGGCCGAGGAGCAGGGCCTGTTGGAAGAGTTCGACCCCGTCGCCTATCCTTGACCGACCCTCTTACGAGACGTAGGACCAGCGCGCCATGAAAGCCACCGATCTCATCGACCAGGACAGCCTCCGTCCTGACCTCCCCGACTTCGCCGCCGGCGACGAGGTCGAGGTGCACGTGCGGGTCAAGGAGGGCAACCGGGAGCGCGTCCAGGTCTTCCACGGCAACGTCATCGGCCGGTCCGGCTCGGGCCTGCAGGAGACGTTCAAGGTCCGCAAGGTCAGCTATCAGGTCGGCGTCGAGCGGACGTTCCCCCTGCACTCGCCGATCATCGCCAAGCTCGTCGTCCTGAAGCGGGGCGACGTACGCCGGGCCAAGCTCTACTACCTGCGCAACCGCCGAGGGAAGGCGGCTCGCATCCGCGAGAAGCGCGAGTACTGATTTGCCGGCCAGAGCCGCCGACACCCGGTTCGCCGACACCCGGTGCGCCGCGTGAGCACCGAGGACCTCGAGAACTACGAGGCCGAGCGAGAGCTGCAGCTGGCGCAGGAGTACCAGGACGTGTCGGGCCTGTTCCGGTACGCCGTGGAGACGGAGCGCCGCTTCTACCTGGCCAACGAGGTGAGCGTGCGGGTGGTCGACGAGGGGCCGCGCCCGCTGGTCGAGCTGGAGCTCAAGGACGCGTGGGTCTGGGACATGTACCGCCGCAGCCGGTTCGTCCCCACGGTGAAGGTGCTGAGCTTCAAGGACGTCAACGTCGAGGAGCTCCCGAAGCAGGAGCTCTGACCTGACGGCCGGGCGGCGGGCCACCGGCGCGTGGGGCGAGGAGCAGGTGGCGCGCTGGTACGAGAGCCGCGGCTACGAGGTACTGGCCCGCAACTGGCGGGTGCGCGAAGGCGAGCTCGACCTCGTCGTGGCCCGGGACGGCGTGGTGGCCTTCTGCGAGGTGAAGAGCCGGTCGAGCGACGCGTTCGGGCAGCCGTTCGAGGCGGTGACGCCGACCAAGCAGACCCGCCTGCGCCGGCTGGCCGCCCTCTGGCTGGCCGCCGACGGGCGGTCCTGGCCGGTCGTGCGCTTCGACGTGGCCAGCGTGGTGCGGGGCCGCGTCGCCGGCGTCATCGAGTCCGCGTTCTGATCTCCCGGGTCCAGCACGCCCGGTGCCAGTGGCGCCGGAGGTCGGGGGCGCGGCGGGGGATGACCACGAGGTGACCGGTCCCGGCGGCGATGTCGTGGTGGCAGCCGGGGCAGACATAGGTCTTGGCCGCCTGGTACGGGTGCATGGTTCGGACCTCGACGTCCTCGAGGTCGGCGGCGAAGCCCGTCACCGCAGCGTCACCCGAGGAACGCCCAGAGCACGAGGGCGAGGGCCACCGCCAGGCCGGCGACCACGAACAGGATGTCCGACGGCCGGCGTCGCTGCGGGCGGTAGGGATTCAGGCCCATCGCGGTGATTATGGTCGGTCCCATGGAGACCATCAGGGTCACGAGAGCGGACGGTGTCGTCACCATCACCCTCGACCGTCCGGAGAAGAAGAACGCCATCAACCTCCTCATGTGGGATGAGCTGCTGGCCACCCTGCGTGAGATCTCGGGCAGCGGCGAGGACCGTGTCGTCGTCGTCACCGGGGCCGGTGGAGCGTTCTGCTCCGGTGCCGACCTGTCCGGGGGGAGCGGCGACGTCGTCGGGCAGCGCCACCAGCTGGCGTCCATGCGCCACGTCGGCGACGTGGCCCTCACCTTGCACCGGCTCCCGCAGCCGACCATCGCCAAGGTCGGGGGCGTGGCGGCCGGCGCCGGGGCCAACATGGCGTTCGGGTGCGACCTCATCGTCGCCTCGGACGACGCCCGGTTCACGGAGATCTTCGCCCGCCGTGGGCTCACCATCGACTTCGGCGGGTCGTGGTTGCTGCCCCGCCTGATCGGGCTCCACAAGGCCAAGGAGCTGGCCTTCTTCGCCGACATCATCTCGGCCAAGGAGGCCGAGTCGTTCGGGCTCGTCAACCGGGTCGTGCCGGCAGGGGAGCTCGACGCGTTCGTCGACGACTGGGCGTCGAAGCTGGCCACTGGTCCGCCCATCGCGCTGGCCCAGACCAAGCGCCTGCTCAACAACGCCATGGCTGTCACCCTCGAGGAGGCCCTCGACGACGAAGGGGCGGCCCAGACCGTCAACTTCGGCACGCGGGACACCGCGGAAGCCATCGCGGCGTTCGTCGAGAAGCGCGATCCCCGCTTCGAGGGCCGCTGATCGCCTGATCGCCTGATCCGACCTGGGACGCATGGCGCAGCAGAGATGACAGGGCTCGGAAGGGCCCCACGACTACGGTGAGCGTGTGGTCGGTGCGGGTCGAACGCGTGCGTGGATCGCTGCGGCCGTCGCGGCCGGGCTGGCCGGCGTCGTGGCCTGCCTGTCCGGCGCCCTCGGGACCGCCGGCGCGCAGGAGCCGCCGCCGACCGTACCCCCGGTCGATCCGGCGGCCACCGCACCTCCGACCCCCCCTCCCACGGCGCCCCCGCCGTCCCAGGTGCTGCCGACCACATCGACGCTGCCCCTGAACTGCACCGAGATCCCGCCGCCCTACATCGTGTTCGAGGGGCGGATCACCGCGTACCAGGTGCCCACGTTCCGCTTCAACGTCGACAAGGTCGTCTCGGGCACCTGGGCCGGGCCGCTCATCGATGTGGACTTCGTCGACGACGCCGGGTTCATGCGGATCGGGCCCACCTATCTCGTGGCCGCGCAGGTCGATCCGGCGACCGGCAAGCTCCACTCGAAGCTGCGGACCTCGTTCCGGACCCAGCCCGGCCCCGGCACCTGTCCCGGCGACGACCCGATCATCACCCGCCTGGCCAACGGGACGCCGGTCGACACCGGACTGCTCTCGGGGATGAAGGGCCGGTGGAACAAGGTGCTGCTGGCGTTCCTCGTGCCGTCGGTCGCCGTGATGGCCGGGCTCGTGCTGATCGTGTCGCTCAAGCACCTCGTGGCCAAGGTGCTGCGCACCGAGCCATTGTCGGGCCGTCGTTACACGGGCGGTTCGGGCACGACGTAGCCGTCCGGGTCGAACAGCCGGCCGGCGTCCGGCGCCGGTGGTGGCAGCCCCGGATCCAACAAGCCCTGCACCTCGTCCATGGCGGCGCGGAGATCGGCGATGACCGCCTCCTGCCCGCCCGCCGGCGCGCAGAGCACGAGGAGCGCGGCGACGACGGGCTCGCCCGTGGCCCGTTCCACGGCGACCGCGTAGGCCGCGAGCTGGCGGCGGTAGGCGGCCAGCTTCTCCGGCGGGAGGGGCCCGGCGCCGTCAGTCGTCACGATCCGATCCGTCTTGTGGTCCACGATGACCAAGCCGTCGGCCCGGCGGTACAGCAGGTCGATGTAGCCCTCCAGCACGGTGTCGCCGAAGGGCACCCCGACGTACACCTCCCGCCAGTGGGGCAGGGACGCCGCTTCGGCCACGCACGGCGCGGCCAGCGCGGAGCGGGCCAGGCCGGCGATGCGCTCCCACTCGTCGTCGATGCCCTCGGCCGCCGCCTGCGCTCTCGCCAGGGCTTCGAGACCGTCGCCGGTGGCGAGATCGACCACCTGGAGGACGCCGTGGACGGCCCGGCCGATGGCGGTGCCGTAGCGGCCCCGGCGCCACGCCGGCAGGTCCAGGTCCACCGGGCGCTTGGCCAGGCCCGGCTCGATGTCGTCGGGCGCCGGCGCGCCTGCCAGCTCCTCGAACCGGTCATCGTCGCCGTCGACCGTCACGCCCACCATGACGTGCACGGCGACGTCGACCGGCACGTCGGCGCCGCCGGACGGGTCCGGCCCGAGCGCCTCCGCGGCCAACCTGGTGGCAGAGATCGAACGGGGGAGCCGGGCGGTGGCGATGAGCTCGGCTCGAGCAGCGCGCCAGGCGGCCAGGTCGGTCACCACCGGAGGGGGTGGCGCGGTCGCGGCGCCCGCCAGCGGCGGCGCCGGACCCTCGGTGTTCGCAGGAAGGAGCACCTGGCTGTCGGTCAGGGCCACCTGCTGCTCGGCCGGGACCACGCATGGAGCGAGGAGCTGCGCGCCGGTGTACCGCCGCCGGTCCGACTTGCCGGGATCGACGCGGTGGACCGACACCGCCAGGTGGTCCCGCGCCCGGGTGCAGGCCACGTACAGGAGGCGGATGCGCTCGTGATGGTCCATCTGCTCGTCGATGGCGCGCGTGGCGTCGAAGCCCTGCTGTTCGAGCCCCGACCGGAGCCGCAGGGTCAGGCCGTCGGTGCCGAACGCGACCTGCACCCCCCGCTGCCGATTGCCGCCCGGGCTGTTGAACCCGCACACGATGGCGATCGGGAACTCCAGCCCCTTGGCGCCGTGGACGGTCAACACCCGCACCGCGTCCTCGACGTCGGCCAGCTCACGGTCCGGCCGGCCTTCGGTGCGGTCGGCGTCGAGACCGTCCTCGTCGTCGAGCCCGTCCCCGTCGAGAAGGGCCTCCGCCACGCGGCCCGTGAGACCGGTCTGGCGCTTCGTCCAGTCGAGGTAGTCCCGCAGGAAGCGGCCTCCGGCGTCGCTCCAGGCCCGGGCCTGCTCGACCACGAAGCGGATCCGGTGCCAGGCGTCGAGCGGTGAGGGCCCGGCGAGCGCCGCCTCCAGGACCCGCCGGTCCCGGACGAGCCCGTCGAGCTGCTCGCTGGGCGTCCGCCACGAGCGGGACTCGATCCGCTTTCGCAGGTCGGCCAGCCCGTCCCACACCGGATCGTCGCCGTCCAGGCGCGCCGGCCGGGGGGCCAGCGCGCTCCACGTCCCGCCCCGCTGGCGCCGCCAACGGTAGAGGTCGACGTCGCTGCAGCCGTAGAGCGGGCTGCGCAGCACGCTCACCACGGCGAGGTCGTCCGTGGGGTCGTCGATCACCCGGAGGGCCATGAGCAGCGTCCGCACCTCGTCGGCCGCGTACACGAGGGAGCCGGTGTCGAGGCGGTACGGGATGCCGGCCTCCCGTAGGGCCGTCTCGAGCTGACCGAGCACCGTCCGGGCGGGGATGAGGACGGCGATGTCACGCCGCCGGGCGGGGACGGGCGGTCCGTCGCCGTGCGGTCGTACCTCCCAGCCCTCCCGCACGATGCGGTCGATCAGCGCGGCCACGTCGACCGCCTCGGCCTGCCGCAGGTCGCCGACCAGGGTCCCCGTCGGATGGGCGTCCGCGCCGAGCACGGACACCGGCGTCCCCGCCAGGTCGGGGGTCGGGCGGGGCGAGAGCGCCTCGAAGTCCGGTTGGGCCCGGCTGCCGTCGTCCGCCGTCGCGCCGACGATGAGCTGGTCGAACACGTGGTTGATCCAGTCGATGACCGGCGGGGTCGAGCGGAAGTTGCTGGTGAGCGAGACCGGCTGCGCGTCCACGAGGCCGGGGGTGCGGAGGAACAGGTCGATGTCTGCCCTCCGGAAGCGGTACAGCGACTGCTTGGGATCGCCGACGAAGAAGAGCTGGCCCGGGCGCGGTGCCCCGTCGTCGCCCGCCTCGGGGGGCACGGCGATGGCCCGGACGATGTCGAGCTGCAGCGGATCGGTGTCCTGGTACTCGTCCAGCAGGAGCGCCTGGTAGCGCTGCGCCAGCTCCCGGCGGATGCGCGGACCGTGCTCGGGGTTGCGCACGACCGCGCGGCAGAGGACCAACAGGTCGTGGAAGGTCAACCGTCCCGAGCGGCGGCGGGACCGGGCCTGCTGGAGCGTGAAGCGGGCCAGCTCGTCGCCCAGGCAGGCGAGGATCGGCTCGACCAGGGCGTCGATCACCGGGCCGAGGGCGCTGCCCTCGAAGCCTGACGTTGAGCAGGCCCTTGAGCGCGTCGCGTGCTCCCTTCGACGAGCCGTAGATCGGTGCTGCTCCACACGTTGCCGCCCAACGTGCCGGGCTTGGGTGGTTCGCTGTGCCGCACGAGATCCAAGAGGTCGAGCTCGTCGGCGCCGTCGGCGATCGCCGACTCGACCTGCTCGAGCCAGCCCGGAAGCCAGTCCTGCACGTAGCCGGCCAGGTTGTCGCCAGGGCCGACGTCACCGCAGCAGGCCAGCAGGTCACGGCCGGCGGCCAGCACCGGGGTCAGATCGAGCGGTGGCGGCTCGGGGACGGGCTGGTCGCGGACCCGGACGAGGTCCCAGTTGTCGTCGAGGCGCTCGGCCACGCTGCGCAGCTGCTCGGCGGTGATGCCCAGCTCCAAGGCCAGCATGAGCGTGCGCTCCAGCTCCGGCCGGGCGATCAGCTCGGCGTAGAAGACCTGGAACCGCTCCTCGAAGTCGATGTCGGACGCGATCTCGTCGAGGACGGTGACGGCAGGGGGGAGCCCGGCTTCGACGGGGTACGCGGTGAGGATCCGCTGAGCGAACGCGTGGAGCGTGCACAGCGCGGCCTGGTCGAGCTGGTCGAGGGCACGGCGGCAGCGGTCGGCGTCGTCGCGCATCGCCCGTGTCGGCCCGGGTCCGCAGAGCAGCCGCCACCCGCTGGCGCAGCTCGTCGGCCGCCTTGTCCGTGAAGGTGATGGCGGCGATCGACTCCATCGGGGTGCCCGCCAGGACCAGGGCCACGACCCGCTCGACCAGTTGCGTCGTCTTGCCGGAACCGGCCCCGGCGGCGACGAACAGGGTCGTCCCGAGGTCGGTGGCGATGCGGCGGCGGGCCGCTTCGTCAGCGAGGGCATCAGCGGTCAGGGCGTCCGCAGGTCGCCGGCGTCGTCGCTCGTATCACGGCACCAGGGCCAGGTACGGCGCGAGCGCGGGATCGTCCTGCTTGTGCTGCCACTGGCTCCAGAGCGTCGCCGTGTCGGCGCCGTCGGGATCGCAGTACGGGCAGCGGGCCCGTCGCCACGGGTCGGGTGGGTCCGGATGGGGCACGAAGAGCCCGGTGCCGATGGCGTAGGTGATGGTCGCCAGCACCTCGCCCAGCCGCTCCAGCAGGGGCTCGTCGAGTGTGACCGCCTGGCGGGAGCGACCGATCCCGCTGGTGGTCGAGGTACCAGTACTCGGCCACGACCTCCGCGTCCTCCAGGTCGAGGTGGCGGCTGGCGGCCAGGCCGTAGACCGGGAGCTGCAGCCGGCGCCCTCCGAGGAGCGGGTCCTCGGCCTCGCCCGGCTCAGGGCGGTACCGGCCCGTCTTGTAGTCGATGACCGCCACCCGCCCCTCGCCGACGTCCACGCGGTCGACCTGGCCGGTCAGCGCCAACACCTCCCCGCCGGGCAGCGCGAGCTCGACCGGCGTGTCCCGTCCGAACGACAGCTCGGCCACCCTCGGGGTGACCGAGAGCGCGGTGCGGGCCTCGAGGTCCATGGTCAGGAAGCCGGCCAGGCGGCGACGCAACCGTCGCTGTTCCTGCCGCCAGTGGAGGGGCGCGCCCACGATGCCGCGCTGCTCCGCGGCCCGGCAGCGGGCGTCCAGCTCGGCCAGCAGCGCGGTCTGGACCGACTCCGGCCAGGGTTCGCCCGGGCCGGGCACCCCGCCACCGGCGACGGTGGCGGTCACGACGGTCTCCAGCACGGCATGGACGAGGATGCCGCGATCGGCCGGCCGGAGGGTCAACAGGTCGTGGAGCCGGTCGGGCTCCCGCACGCCGAGCAGGTAGCGGACGAAGTACGCGTACGGGCAGCGGGCCCATGCCTCCAGCGCGGTCGGCGCCGTGGGACGCCGGGGGGCGAGGTCGACCCCTTCGGCGGCGAGCTCGGCCAGGTTGCCGTCGAAGGGCGTGAAGCGGTCGCTGTGGCGCGCCCGGGTGAGGGTGAGCGCGTGGCGGAGCGGGACGTCGTTGCCGGCCAGAGGATGGGTCTCGAGCGGCGCGCCCGAGCGCCACACCGCGGCGAGCTCGGCGACCGAGGCCTCCTGTTCCGAGCCCGGCGGACCGGTGGCGGTCGCCGTCGATGCCAGACCGTCGAGGAACGAACCGTGGCGGACCGATCGGGCCGGCGGCTCCCCGGCGCGGAGGTCGGCCAGCCAGCGCGATGGCGGGTGCGCCCGGCCCGTGCGCAGCTCGGCGGCGGGGCGGCTGGCGACGACGGTCGCGCGGGCCGCTCCGGCGACCGCCAAGAGCTGGTGGTGGAGGAGCGCCCGCCGGTCGGCCGCCGTGCGCAGGGCCCCGCCGGTGCGGCGGCGGCTGGCCTCGGCGAGGAGCGGGTCCTCCGTCAGGACGCCCGGGAGACCACCTTCGACGAGGCCGAGCACGATCACCAGGTCGGTCTCGATGCCGACCGCCAAGGGGATGGGCCCGACGAAGAGGCCTTCGCCGAGGCGCCCCACGGTGCGCAGACCGTCGGACAGCTCCGCGTCGACCGCGGCGCGCAGCACGGCGCGGTCGACGATGGGCCGCGGGCCGGAGCGGTCATCGAGGTCCGGCCCGGGCCCCGCAGGTCCTACAGGCCCGGGGGGTGTCGCCACGGCGTCCAGCCGCGCGATGCGGGCCAGCACCCGCTCGACCTCCTCCGCGGCGCGGATCTCGTCGGCCGGCCATCCCGACCGTCGCGACGGTGGGCCCAGGACGTGGTCCAGCAACGTCCGTGACCAGGCGGCGTACGCCGACCAGGTCCTGCTGGCCGGCGGCTCCAGGAGGTCGGCCAGCATCGCCACGAACTGCGCCAGTTCTTCGGCTCGCTCGGCTCGCTCCTCCCGCCAGTCCGCCCGCGCCCCTGGCTCCTCGCCCCGCGGCGCGGGGACGGCGCGGTCGCGATCGACGGCGGCGAGGGCCGCGAGCCGCTGCTCCCACTGGTCCCGCCCGGCGACGACGCCGGCCTCCCGGGCCAGCCGTTCCCACGAGGCCACCGGCCGGCCGGAGGCCGGCGGGGCCGAGGCCAGCAGCGCGAACACGTCACGCCGGCGCAGGACGGGGAGGTCGGCGTCCAGCAGGGCCAGCAGCGTGCGGCCGGCGACCCGCTCGGCCAGTGGCACGTCCGTCACCCCGTTCCAGGGGAGGCGGGCGGCCTCCAGGTGCTCGACCAGCAGCCGGCCGTACACCGCGCCGGGCGCGTACACCACCGCCACCCGCTCCAGCGGGATGCCGTCCTCGGCGGCGCGCAGCACCCTCCGCACGGCCGCCCGGACCTCGTCGTCCTCGTCTGCAGCGACCACCAGCTCGAAGCTGGGGCGCGGCGGCCCACCGGAACCCGGCCGAGAGGCGGCCGGCGGGAGGGGAGCGCCCAACCGCTCCGCGATGCGAACCCCGGGCCCGCTCGCCGTGCCGGTGCCGCCCAGCAGGACCGTGACCTGACCGTGCTCGGCCAGCGCGCGCAGCAGCAGCGCGCCGTGGCTGGTCACGTCCTGGGGCAGGAAGACGACCAGCGGTCCGACGTCCGCGGCGTCACGGCCCACGGCGACCGCGGCGGCGGCCATCAGGTCGGTCTCGTCGAACCACTGCCCCTGCAGCAGCGCGGTGACGCGGGCGTCGATGGCCAGCACGGCCGCGGACCGTGCATCCTGACCGAGCATTCTCCGCTCTTCCGGGCCGAGATCCCGCAGCTCGCGATGGGCGCGGCGCAACGCCTCCACCGTGGACGGCTGGTCGGCCACGGGTCCGAAGAGACCCGGTTCCTCGGCCAGCGCCGTCCTCACCGCGGTCGACACCACCGGCGACGAGACGGGGATGCGGCCCGATCGGGCCAGTGCCGGCCCGGCCAGCAGCTCGGCCAGCCGGTACAGCGTGACCACCGTGAGCCCCGCCACCCCGCCCCGCCGGGCGAGCGCCCGCCGGGTGGCCACGCCGGCGTAGTTCGAGGGGACGACGACGGTGACCGGCCGGAGCGGCTCGCCCGCCTTGGCCCGCGCCACCTCGCCTGCGAGCGCGTCCACGGCGGCCGCGCCGTAGGGGACGGTCAGGAGGTCCAAGGCCACGAGGGTCGATGGTACGCAGGGGGTGGGACGGGGAAGTCCGCCCCGAGGTCAGCCGGCGAAGGCCGCTTCGGCCTTGCCCCGGAGCTCGGAGACGGCGGCCGAGAGCCCCTCGGGGTGGCGGTACAGCGCGGTGCCGGCCACGAACACGTTGGCCCCGGCACGCGCCGCGCCACCGATCGTCTCCGCGCTGATCCCGCCGTCCACCTCGATCTCGATGGCGCGGCCGGACGCCTCGACCATCGCCCGGATCCGGGCGATCTTGTCCTCCATCGACGGCAGGTAGTCCTGGCCGCCGAAGCCCGGATTGACGGTCATCACCAGCACCAGGTCGACCAGGTCGAGCACCTCGCTGCAGGCCACCGCGGGCGTCGCCGGGCTGAGGGCGACCCCGGCGGTGGCGCCCAACGACCGCACGTACCCCAGCATCCGGTGGAGGTGGGTGACGGACTCGGCGTGGACGATGAGGCGCTCGCACCCGGCCGACACGAAGTCCTCGGCGAGCACGTCCGGTGTCAGGATCATGAGGTGGGCCTCGAACGGGAGCGTCGTGTGCTCCCTCGCCGCCCGTACCACGTCGGGCCCGAACGTCAGGTTGGGGACGAACTGGCCGTCCATGATGTCCCACTGGATCCGGTCGCAGCCGGCCGCCTCGAGCGCCGACACCTCCTCACCCAGCCGCGCCATGTCCGCCGGGAGGACCGATGGCGCGATCTGGATGGCCGGGGTCCATTCGGACGGCGCCGGGACGTCGCGCGTTGAGGTCACCGAGGCGGACGGTAGCCGACCGCGCCCGCCGGACCTCGGAGACCCCGGCTCCGGCGGCGATCCCGCATGATGATCCGCCCGCACCACGGCTCCGTACAGCAGGTGTGCGCGATTCGTTCGCCGACGTGTCCGACGCGGCGCTCGTGCTCGGCATCGCGCGCTACCGCCAGGAGGCACTGGCCGAGGCCTACCGCCGCCACGCCGGCGCCGTGTTCGGGCTGGCCCGGCGGCTTGCTGGGCGCGCAGGCGCTGGCCGAGGAGATCGTGCAGGAGGTGTTCCTGCGCCTCTGGAACGATCCCGACCGGTTCGACCCCTCCCGGGGCAGCCTGCGCAGCTACCTGCTCGCCCACGCGCACGGGCGGGCCGTCGACCTCCTGCGCTCGGAGGGAGCACGCCGCGCCAGGGAGGAGAAGGACGCCCGCCGCACCGCCGAGGGCGGGTACGACGTGGAGCACGAGGTGTGGGACCTGGCCACGGCCGATCAGGTCCGCCGGTCGATGGACCGCCTGCCCGAGGGCGAGCGGGCCGCCATCGAGCTGGCCTACTTCGGCGGGTACACGTACCGGGAGGTGGCGACCCGCCTGGGCGAGCCGGAGGGCACCGTGAAGAGCCGCATCCGCAGCGGGCTGAAGCGGCTCCGGGGCGAGCTCGTGTCGGTCGGGATCTCACTGGGGGAGGAGGGCTGATGACGCCGCACGAGATCGAGTCCCTGCTCGGTGCCTACGCCCTCGACGCCGTGGACGACGAGGAGCGGCGCGAGATCGAGGCCTACCTGGCCGTCGATCCCCGCGCCCGGGCCGAGGTCGAGATGCACCGGGAGGTCGCCACGCTGATGGCGTTCAGTGGCGCCGCGGCGCCCGAGGGGCTGTGGGATCGCATCGCCGGCTCGCTCGAGGAACGGGCGCCGGAGCCCGGGCCCGAGCTGGCCAAGGTGCTCCCGGCGCGGCGACGGCGCCGCTGGTCGACCGCGGTCCTCGTGGGCGCGGCGGCCGCCGCGGCGGTGGCGGCCGCCGCCATCACGGTGGCGGCAGTCCGGGAACCCGACCCGGCCCCCGCGACGCTGGACAGCATGGCCCAGGTGTTCGACCGCGCCATGGCCGATCCGGACGCCACCAGGGTGGTGCTCCGCAGCGAGGACGACGCCCAGCGAGCGGTCGCCGTGCTGCAGCCCGGTGGCCTCGGCATGATCTCGCTCCGCGACCTGCCCGACCTCGGTCCGGAGCGCACGTACCAGCTCTGGGGGGTCATCGACGACGAGGTGATCTCGCTGGGCGTGCTCGGCAACCGACCCGGCGTGGAGCCGTTCACCGTGAACGGGGATCTGAGCGCGCTCGTGGTGACGGACGAGGTGGCCGGCGGCGTGACGTCGTCGGAGCAGCCGGCGCTGCTCTCCGGCACCCTCGCCTGATCAGGCGCTGGGGGCGTGCCGGCCGTCCTGACCGACCGGTTGACCTGGCAGGATGACCCTCGTGCCGCTCACGCCCCGCGTCGCGCCCGAGGTGGCGGAAGCGCTGGGCGCCGGCGCGCCGGTCGTGGCGCTGGAGTCGACGATCTTCTCGCACCTGGGTCTGCCGTCCCCGGCCAACCGCGAGGCACTCGAACGGTGCCTGGCCGTGGTCCGGGCGGGCGGCGCGGTGCCCGCCGTGACCGCGGTCCTGGACGGTGTGCCGCGGGTGGGGGTCGGTGCCGCCGAGCACGCCCGGATCTGCGGTCCGGCCCGCAAGGCGGCCGAGCGCGACCTGGGCGTGGCCGTGGCGACCGGCTGGGAGTACGGCGCCACCACCGTGTCCGGCGCGCTCGCCCTGGCCGCCTCGGCGGGGATCAGCGTGTTCTCGACCGGGGGCATCGGCGGTGTCCACCGCAACGCCGAGTCCACGGGTGACATCTCCGCCGACCTCGACGCCATCGCCCACCATCCGCTGGTCACGGTGTGCGCCGGGGCCAAGGCCTTCCTCGACCTGCCCCGCACGCTCGAGCACCTCGAGATGGCCGGTGTGCCGGTGCTGGGTTGGCAGCACGACTGGTTCCCGGCCTTCTACACCCGCTCGTCCGGGCTGCCCGTTCCCCACCGGGTTGACTCGGCCGCGGTGGTGGCCGACGTGCTCGCCCACCGGGCCCGATCGGCGACGGGCATCCTGCTCACCGTGCCGATCCCCGAGGCCGACGCCCTCGACGCCGCCGACCTCGATCAGGTCCTCGTCGCCGCCCTGGGCGATGCCGAGGCCAGCAGCATCTCGGGAGCGGCGGTGACACCCTTCGTGCTCGGCCGGATCGGCGAGGTCACGTCGGGGTCGAGCATCCCCGCCAACCTGGCCCTCGCCGAGAACAACTGCCGGGTGGCCGCCGAGGTGGCCTCGGCCATCGCCGCCCGGCGCCCGTGACCGAACGGGTCGTCGTCCTCGGAGCCGGGTTCGCCGGGCTGGCGGCGGTGAAGGGCCTCCGCGACGCGCCGGTCGGCGTCACGCTCGTCGATGCCAACAACTTCCACACCTTCCAGCCGCTCCTGTACCAGGTGGCGACGGCCGGCCTCGACGTCGACGACGTGGCCTATCCGGTGCGAGGGATCTTCCGCCGCCAGCACAACGTGACCGTCCGCATGGCCCGGGTGACCGGCATCGACCTCGACGGCCGCCTCGTCCAAGTCGACCGGGGACCGCCGCTCCCGTACGACTACCTGGTCGTCGCGGCGGGAGCGGTGAGCAATGACTATGGCGTGCCGGGCGTCGAGGAGCACTGCTTCGCCCTGAAGTCCGTCGACGATGCAGTCGCGCTGCGCAGCGGCCTCCTCGACCGGTTCGAGCAGGTGGCGGCCGAGTCGCACCCACCGCGGCCCGGGGACCTCGACGTGGTGATCTGCGGCGGCGGCCCGACCGGGGTGGAGATGGCCGGCGCCGTGCGTGAGCTGATCACCAAAGTCATCAGCCGCGACTTCCCGGGCCCGGAGATCGAGCAGGCCCGAGTGGTGCTGGTAGAGGCCACGGACCGGCTCCTGGGCAGCTTCTCCGAGCGCTCCTCGGACCGGGCACTGCGGACCCTGCGCCGTCGCGGCGTCGAGGTGTTCCTCGGTGCCGGCGTGGCCCGCATCGACGGCGTTGGTGTCCACCTCGCCGACGGCCGCGTGCTGCCGTCACGGATCGTCGTGTGGGCGGCTGGTCTCCGGGCCAGCCCGCTGGCCGGGTTGCTCGCGCTGCCCCTCGGGCGAGGTGGCCGACTGCTCGTGGAGGAGGACCTTTCCGTGCTGGGCCGCCCCGAGGTGTTCGCCGTGGGCGACATCGCTGCCGCGCCCGACCTCGACGGGACGCCGCTGCCCCAGATGGCCCAGCCGGCCATCCAGGGCGGTCGTCACGCCGCCTGCCAGATCCGCCGTCGCCTGCGGGGGCTCCCCGGCGAGCGGTTCCGCTACCACGACAAGGGCTCGATGGCCACCATCGGGCGTTACGAGGCGGTGGCCGAGCTCCCGCTCGGCATCCGGCTGTGGGGCTGGCTCGGCTGGCTGTCCTGGTTGGGGCTGCACCTCCTCCGGCTCATGGGCTTCCGCAATCGACTGAACGTGCTGGTCAACTGGACCTGGAACTACCTCACCTACGACCGCGGCTCGCGCCTCCTGGCCGAAGCCGACCGCGAGCTCCCGTGACCGTTTCCAGCTCGGCCATCGACCGCTCGACCCGTGCGAGGAAGGCCCGCCGCTCGGCCTCGTCCGAGCCGTCCACTCCGTAGAGGGCGATCCAGCGGGTCCTGACCCTCGGGTGGCAGCAGGCTCGCATCCGGCGCAGCACCACCCGCTTGCCCGGTTCGCCCTCCACCGCGTTGATCCACTTCGACGAACCATGCGTCGTGATCGCCACCAGGTGGCGGATGTTGCGCAGACCCGGCCGGGCACGCCGCGCCCCCGGCCGCCGACTGAACGCGATGCCGTCGATCCACACCCGCTCGAGCCAGCCCCAGAGGATGGCCGGCTGCGCGCCCCACCATGTGGGGTAGACGAGGACCAGCGCGTCCGCCCACTCGAGACGGGCGGCGTGGGACCTGCACGTCCGACGTCTCTCGCGGGCAGGGATCGAAGCGCTCGGCGTCGAGATCGGCCACGTCGACCACGTGTCCCGCGGCCTCGAGTCCGCTGATCGCGGCGGCCCGAACGGCGGCGGTGTAGCTGTCGGCCAGCGGGTGCGCCGAGACCAGCAGCACGTTCACAACCGGGCGCTCACAGCCGCGCGAGCCTCTGCTCGACCCGGGTCCGGAAGGCCTCCCGCCGGGCCTCGGACGCGGTGTCGGCCGAGTAGAGCGCCAGCCACCTCGTCCGGCAGGTCCGCGAGCACAGCATGCGCAGTGCCCGCACGAGGATGCGGCGGCCGCTGTCGTGCACAGGCGCACCGTTGCCCACGAGGAGTGGTACGTGCTGATCCCGACCACGGCTCGGACGTGGCGCAGATCGGAGACGACCTTGTTCGTCCGCTCGTCCAGGTGGAAGGCGACGCCGGGCACGAGCACCCGCTCCAGCCAGCCCTTGAGCGCGGCCGGAGGTCCCGCCCACCAGGTCGGGTAGACGAACACGAGGGTGTCGGCCCAGCGGACGAGCTCGGCGTGGCGGGCCACCTGTTCGGAGCAGATGGGGGAGTCGGTGAGGTACGCACGTCGCTCCTCGGCCGACATGGCTGGCGCGAAGTGCTCGGCGTAGAGATCGAGCGCGGCGACCTCGTGGCCGCACCGGCGCAGCGTGGTCGTGGCGGTGTCGAAGAGGGAAGCGCTCAGGCCGTCGGGGCTGGGATCGGCATGGACCACGAGCGCCCGCATCGCCGCGCATCGTAGGAGGCCCGCGACGGCAAGCCGCCGGCGAGCGAGCAGAGCTCGGCGATCACGACGTCCATGGCGGCGTGACCGGTGGCGAAGTAGCGGGAGCGGCGGTGGGCGCCGACGCTCCAGGCGACCCGCCGATCCGGGCGAAGCGTGACCATCGTGCGCCACCGACCCCACGGGACCAGATCGAGCTCGACCGGGAGTGGCATCGGTGAGAGCCACAGACGCAGGCGTCCGGTCAGGGCTCGCAGCTGCGACGCTTCAGTCCGCTGCCGGCCGGCCGAGTCGACGGACAAGGTCAAGCTGCCCCGCGCGTGTCACGATCGGCTCGGCCAGGCCGGGGAGCAGGAGGTCGAAGGCGCGCACGGCATCGCTCGGCGCGATGACGAGGTGCCGGGCGATGGCGATGACGAGACCTCGCGACGTCTCGAAGCCGCCACCGGCCGCCGGCGCCGGCGGCGTCGCCAGCCGGTCCGACAGCTGGGTCGCGGCGCGCCCGAGGGCGGCCCAGCTGTCGTGCACCGCACCGGTCAGGTGCTGGTGCCTCGGGCCGGCGGCGGCGGCGGGCTCGGGCGGCTCGTCCCGCTCCGCGCCGGGTTCCACGACGTAGAGCGGCAACGAGCCACCCGCGGGCTCGACGTGAGCCATGCGGCGATCATCGCGCCGCTCCACGATCGGGTGAAGGCCCGGGCGGAGGAGGGTTCGCTCAGGCCTTGACGAGCTCGACGTCGAGCTCGATCTTCACCTTGTCGCCCACGAGCACGCCGCCGGTCTCCAGGGCGACGTTCCACGTCAGCTCCCAGTCCTTGCGGCTGATCTCGGTCTCGGCCGTGAAGCCCGCCCGCGTGCCGCCCCACGGGTCCTTCTGGACGCCGTCGAACGACAGCTCGAAGTCGACGCTGCGCGTCGTGCCGGCCACCGTCAGGTCGCCGGTGAGCACGTAGTCGCCGCCGTCCTGCTTGATGCCGGTGGAGGTGAAGGTCATGGTCGGGTGCTTGTCGACATCGAAGAAGTCGGCGCTCTTGAGGTGCCCGTCGCGCTGCTCGTCGCCGGTGGTCACGGAACCGAGGTCGACGGTGGCCTCGACCTGTGAGTCGAGCGGGTTCTCGGCGACGGTGACGGTCCCGGTGAAGGTGGTGAACCGGCCCCGGACCTTGGTGATCATCAGGTGCCGGGCGGTGAAGCCGACGATGCTGTGGCTCGGGTCGACGTTCCAGACGCCGGGGGTGAGGTCGGACAGGTTGCTCATGGGGAACTCCTGGGGAGAGAGTGATTGCTTCGACAATCATTGTAGCACAAATATTTGTTGACACAAGTACCTTGCCTGCCCGTAGCATGGGCGCTGTGACCACGGTTTCTTCGTCCTCGCGCTGGTTGTCCGAGCGTGAGCAGCGGGCGTGGCGGGCGTTCGTCGCCGTCTCCTCCGTGGTCATGGCCGAGCTCGACGCCGAGCTGGAGACGGCCCACGGGATGTCCCTGGGCGAGTACGCGGTGCTGGTCGAGCTGTCCGAGGCCCCCGAGCAGCGGCTGCGGATGACCGACCTGGCCGGCCGGCTGCACCTGTCGCCCAGCGGGCTGACCCGACGGTTCGATCGGCTGGCCCGGCAAGGCCTGGTGACCCGCGAGGCGTGCCCGACGGATCGCCGTGCCGTCTACGCCGGTCTGACGCCCGCCGGCCTCCAGCGCCTGGAGGACGCGGCGCCGGACCACGTGGCCGGGGTGCGCCGCCTGCTCATCGACCGCCTCGACGAGGCCCAGCTCGAACAGCTGACGAGCGCCCTCGAGATGCTGCGGTCGACCTGCGACGAACCCGCAGGCTGACCCCTCGCCGTCTCGGACTGAGCCCGGTGCGTCCGGCCCTGCTGATCGATAGGGGCCGAGCGCACCGCAACGTCGCTGGACGCATTGCCGAGCGAAGCGAGTAGCGGCCCCTGCTGATCGCGACGGCTCAGACGGTCCGCAGGTCGTCCGAGAGGTGCTCGACGTCCGAGAGGCGGGACAGGCCGAAGCACCAGCCCTCGCCGGTCGGCATGGACACGACGCGCGTGAGCGACGCGTGCCCGAGGATGAAGCGGTCCCACTCCCACGGCACCGGGGTCAGCCCGAGCAGGTGGCAGATGGTCACCGTGTTGGTGCCGGCGTGGGCCACCAGAAGGATGCGCAGCTCCGGGTTGGACACCCGCCACACCGGCAGGGTCTCGTGGGCGGGTTCGATGCCCCGTTCGGCCAGGAAGAGCTGCGCGCCGAGGCGGATGCGGGCCACGAAGTCCCGGACCGGCTCACCGCCCTCGAGGCCGTCCCAGCGGAGGTCGGGCGGCCGGGCCCGGTCCTCGGCGAAGGCTTCCTCGGCCCGCTCGGCCGGGGTGCCGTGCCACACGGGGTTGCGGATCTCCTCCAGCCAGTCGTCGATCACCTCGTCCTTGCCCAATCGGGTCAGCAGGGGCGCCGCGGTCTGCCGGGCGCGGGTCAAGGGCGAGACGTAGATCTGGTCGAAGTGCTCGTCGGCCAAGCGGTCGGCCACGCAGTGGGCCTGCTCGTGCCCGCGGGTCGTCAGCGGCGGGTCGTCGACGTTGAAGCCGTCCCTCACCCACTCGGGCTCTCCGTGGCGGACCAGCACCAGCTCCATCGGCGGCGACTGTAGAGGCGCGTTCCGCCGCGGACCCATCCGCCTGCGCGGCCGGAGCGAAGAGCAGGGCGATGACCGACGACGCCTTCCTTGCCTGGGTGGCCGCGGGGCGAGAGCCGCGGGACCACGTCGCCAACCTGCGGCTCGCCTGGCTGCTGCTCGACCGTGACGACCGGTCCGCGGAGCGGGAGCTGTTCGTGGCCTTGGAGCGGCGCGCCCGCGCCACCAACGGTTCGATCCACTGCACGCGCACGGTCGCCTGGCTCGCGGTGGTGCGCGCCGCGCGCGCGGACGTGCCTACCGCGCACGGGTTCGCTCGGCTGCTCGCCCTGCATCCCGAGCTCCTCGACCGCCGGCTCCTCGACGCCTACTACGACCCCTCCACCCTGGCCGATCCGAGCGCCGCGGCGGTGTTCGTCGCGCCCGACCGTCGCCCGCTCCCGGACGCGCCGGCCTGGCTCCTCGCTGGCTGACCCTTCCTCCGGTGGGGCTAGGGTGGCCAGCGGTTCAGCCGTCGACCAGGAGGGGTGCACATGGCCATCGGGCCTGTGGAGTACATCATCATCGGGTTCCCCGAGAACAACTTCAAGGGTGAGATCGTCCCCGCGCTGGCGGACCTCGTCGAGAGCGGCACGGTGCGCATCCTCGATCTGGTCTTCGTCATGAAAGACGCGGACGGCACCGTGACCACGGTCGAGTACGAGGATCTCCCCGGTTTGAGCGACATCGAAGGGGAAGCCGACGGCCTCCTCAGCGAAGAGGATCTGGAGATGGTGTCCGAGGTGCTGGAGCCCAACTCCTCCGGCCTCATGATCGTGTGGGAGGACCTCTGGGCCAGCCGGCTGGCCGCCGCTCTGCGCGACGCCGGCGGGGTCATCCTCAGCGGGGAGCGCATTCCCCACGACATCGTAGAAGCCGCGTTCGAGGGCATCTCGGCCGGCTGATCAGGAAGCGAGGAGAGAGACACATGAGAGGCAGAGGGATCGGACGAGTCGGTCGGCCGGGGCTGGTGGGCACGATGGCCCGCACGGCGGTGGTCGCCGGGACGGCGACGGCGGTGGTGGGCGGCGTTTCCCGGCACCAGCAGGGCAAAGCCCAGACACAGGCCGACGCCGAGGCCTACCAGCAGCAGCAAGCCATGGCCCAGCAGCAGGCCATGGCCGATCAAGCGGCCGCCAACGCCGCTGCCGCAGGCGCGGCCGCGCCGCGCCCAGCGGCACCGGCCGAGGACCCAACCGTCACCAAGCTGAAGGAGCTGGCCGCGCTGCACGAGCAGGGCATCCTGAGCGACGAGGAGTTCGCCTCGGCCAAGGCCAAGCTGCTCGCCTGAGGTCTCTCCGCGGCGCGGGCGGCCCAGGCAGGCGAGACTGGCGCGATGAAGGACAGCCTGACGGTCGGGGTCGAGGGTCGCACGCGCCACACCGTGACGGCTGACATGTCACCGCCGCATCTGCCTCGGGTCGTCCTGTCGACCCCGAGGATGATCCAGCTCATCGAGATGACCTGCCTGCAGGCGGCGCAGGAGCACCTCGACGGCGGGGAGACGACGGTCGGCACCCATGTGTGCGTCAGCCACGAGGCAGCCGTGCTCGACGGTGAGGAGTTCGAGATCGTGGGCCGGCTGACGGCGGTGAACCGTCGCCGCCTCACGTTCGAGGTCGAGGTGACCGGTCCGCAGGGCGTCGTCAGCCGCGGGACGCACGAGCGGGCCGTGGTGTCCCTGGACAGGATGGGCTGAGCCGTGCCCAGGCGGCGGAGCGACGCTGGCCGGCTTGGTCCTCGCGGCGGCGGTGGCGGGTGTCGCCAGTTGCGGCGATCCGCAGGTGGTCGACACCGCCGCGCCGGCGACACCACACCGGACACGGCGGCCACCTCGACGAGCGTGCCCGGCACGGGCGGCCTGTCGATCGTGCAGCTCGGGGACTCGATCGCCTCGGGCGAGGGCACCCTCTACGGCTACGAGTACGACGCCCACAGCCAGGAGTGGACCGGCGGCAACCTGTCGGTGACGTGGCCCGGGCCCTACCCCCTGTGCCACGACTCGCCCGACGCCTACGGCAACATCGTCGCCGCCTACTTCGACGCCGAGTTCACCCAGTTCGCGTGCACGGGCGCGACGTTCGCGGCGGGCATCTCGGCGCCCGAGACCGACGACGGCACGCCGCTGCGTCCGGCCCAGTTCGGCAACTGGGCGACGCAGTCCGATCTCAACGCCGAGTACGACGCGGCCGAGCCGGACGTGGTGCTCGTGACCCTGGGCGCGGACGACCTGCAGTTCGTGTCCATCGTCGAGGCCTGCATCGAGAACGGCTACGAGTACGCCTTCGATCTCGCCGACCTGGCCTGCACGAGCACGAACCCCGGGGCCACCATCCAGAAGGACTACTTCGACTTCCTGCCCACGTTGAGGGCCAACTACGCCACGCTGGTCGAGTGGATCGCGGCCCGAGCCAAGGCGAACGGGGTGGCGGCGCCGAAGGTGGTCATCACCAACTACGCCAACCCGCTCCCGGCCGACGGCGCCAAGTGCCCCGACACGAGCTGGCTCTACCCGGAGCAGACCGAGTACCTGGCCGGCCTCGTCGACGAGCTGAACGGCACCATCCGCGAGACGGTCGAGGGGCTGGGCCCGGACGTGAAGTTCGCCGACATCTCGACCGCCTACGAGCCCCAGGGCGTCTCCCACATCTGGTGCACGGACGCCCCCTGGGCGTACGGATTGTCGATCTACAAGGTCACCGATCCCGACAGCTTCGAGAGCCAGGCGCCGTTCCATCCCACCCCGCAGGGGCAGGACAGCATCGCCGCGCACGTCATCCCGGCGGTCCGCTCGCTCCTCGGCTAGCGCCCCGGCTCACGCATCGGCGAACGTCACCTCGACCATCGGCGCCGTGTCGACGAGGTCATCGAGCGGCACCTCGCCCCGGTACCACGTCGCCGCGGCGTGGGCGAGCACGGCTCGGCGGGTCTCGTCGTCGGTGACGAGCGTGGCCCGGGCGGGCAGGTCGGCATGCACGCGCTGCTTGAGGTGGACGGTGAAGTCCGGGTGGACGGCGAGGTTGGCCAGCCAGTCCCGCGGTCCCGGGGTCCCGGTGATGAAGTAGCGGCCGTCGATGTGGAGCATCCAGATCTCGATGCGCCGGGGCTGCCCGGAGCGGGCGCCGGTGGTCGTGATGTCGACGGTGAGGTCGTCCGCCAGGGCCCGGAGGGTGCGCTCGTCCATCAGGCGGCCATCACGCGTCGATGGTGACGACGACCCGGCCTTCGGCCTTCCGGTCGGCGAGGTGGCGGATGGCCTGGCCACCCTCGGCCAGCGGGAACGTGGTCGACACGTGGGGCTGCAGCCGGCCGTCGCCGAGCATGGTGACCAGCTCCTGCGCGTTGGCGGCGGCCCGCTCCGGTTCGTGCTGCACGAAGGCGCCCCAGAACACCCCCACGACCGCGCAGCCCTTCAGCAGCGGCAGGTTGAGGGGCAGCTTCGGGATCTCACCGGAGGCGAAGCCGATGACCAGGAAGCGGCCGCCCCACGCCGTCGATCGGAGCGCAGGCTCGCTGAAGCGACCACCGACCGGGTCGTAGACCACGTCGGCGCCGCGGCCGTCGGTGAGCTCGCGCACGGCCGCCTTGAGGTCCTCGCGCTCGTAGTCGATGGTCATGGCGGCGCCCCGCTCGCGGCACACGGCGAGCTTGGCTTCGCTGGACGCGGCGGCGATGACCGTGGCGCCCATGGTCACGCCGAGCTCGACCGCGGCCAGGCCCACGCCGCCGGCGGCGCCGAGGACGAGGAGGGTCTCGCCCGGTTGGAGCGCAGCCCGGTCGCGCAGGGCGTGGAACGAGGTGCCGTAGGCGTACAGGAACCCGGCCGCGGCATCGAAGCCGACGCCGTCGGGGAGGGGGACGACGCCGGCCGCCGGAGCCCGCACCTGCTCGGCCATGCCGCCGTAGCCGAGCGGCGCGATGACGCGATCGCCGACCGCGACGGTGCTCACGCCGTCGCCGACCGCGGACACCACGCCGGCGACCTCGCCGCCGGGCGAGAACGGGAAGGACGGCTTGACCTGGTAGAGGCCCTGGATCATGAGCACGTCGGGGAAGGTGGCCGAGCAGGCCCGCACGTCCACCACCACCTGGCCCGGACCGGGCTCGGGGGCGTCGACGTCTTCGACGGCCAGGGACTCCGGGGGACCGAACTGGTGGCAGAGCAGGGCGCGCACGGCCGCCGAGCGTACGCGGCCAGGCGCGTCAGATGGCGCGGGCGGTGGCGGCGGCCTGGTGGATGGCGGGGAGGATGCCGTTCGTCCCGGTGACGTCGCCGACGAGATGGACGCGCCACGGTGGGCCCGTCGAGCTCGTCGAGGTACTCGGCCAGCTCCCGGTTCGGGTGGTTGTAGGTCACGAGGACGACGGTGCGGGCGGGTAGGGCGCGCACCCGCTCCGTGAACGGCACCCCGATGACGACCTCTTCGGGAGTGATGCCCTGGAGGTAGTGCCCTCCGATGAAGTCGAAGTCGCCCGACATCAGCCGCTCCCGGGCCGCCTCCACCGTGGCCGGCGGGTAGGGCAGCCGCTCGCCGATGGCCTGGTTGCGCCCGATCATGGTGACCTTCAGCCCGGCGGCGAGCAGCGCGTCGGCCACGGAGACGGCCTCGAAGGTGCCGGTGTCGTCGAACACGACGGCCGGGCTCTCGAGCGTGGCGCGGCCGCCGAAGCCGAAGACGTCCCACGACGTGAACACGTGGGGCAGGTCGTGGCCCGGCACGGCGGTCACCGGCGTGGAGAGCTGGAAGCCGTCCCGCCGTGGCGAGCTGCCGGTGGCCACGACGACCTCGTCGGGGGCGAGCTCGGCCACCACGTCGGGATCGACCATCGACCGGAGCCGGATGGTCACGCCCAGGCGCTCGATCTCGCGGGTCAGGAAGTCGGTGATGGCGCCGATGTCGGACCGGTGCGGTGCGCTGGCGGCGATCGCCACCTGGCCGCCGAGCTGCCTGGTCGCCTCGTGGAGGTGGACCTCGTGCCCGCGCAGGGCGGCGGTGCGAGCGGCCTCCAGTCCCGGCGGGACCGCCGCCGACGACCAGCACGCGCCGGCGCTCCGGGGCCGGCGCCGGTGGTTCGTAGCTCACGGTCGACTCCTGCGCGGCCGCCACGTTGACCACGCACGACAGCCGGCCGGTGCTCATGAGCTGCCCGACGCAGCCGAAGTTGGAGCCGATGCACGGTCGGATCAGGTGCTCCTCGCCCCTCCGCGCCTTCGCGACCAGCGCGGGATCGGCGATGAGAGCCCGCACCATCGACACCAGGTCGGCCGCGCCGCTGGCGACGATGTGCTCGGCGTGGTCGAGCGTCATGATCCGGCCCACGACCATGGTCGGCTTCGTGATGACCCGGGTGATGATCTCGTTGGCCGGCATCTCGCTGCCGAGCGGCTCGTCCATGGGGGAAGCAGCTTGTGGAAGCGCCAGTACGAGCCCATGTGCAGCGAGACGTAGTCGACCTCGGGCTCGACGATGCGGGCGATCTCCGCCACGTCGTGCGGCGTCAGCCCGCCGGGGATGTACTCCTCGTTGGGCAGGCGGATGCCGACGCAGAAGTCGTAGCCCACCTCGGCCCGGATGGCCGCGAGGATCTGCACCAGGAACCGCATCCGGTTCTCGAGCGGTCCGCCGTACTCATCGGTGCGGGTGTTGTTGGCGGGGGAGAGGAACTGCTCGATCAGGTACCCGCTGGAGGCGTGCAGGTCGATCCCGTCGAGCCCGCCCTCGCGGCACCGACGTGCCGCGGCGGCGAACGCGTCGACCATCTCGGCGATCATCGGGCGCGTCATCTCCATCGGGATACCGCCCACCATCGGGTTGGGGATGGGGCTCGACGACACCTGGGTGGCGGCCTTCTTCGGCCGGGTCGCCGAGCCCGGGTGGTAGATCTGCTGGAGCATCTTCATGCCGTACGGCCGGATGCGGGCCATGAGCTCGCGGTACAGCGGGATGACGTCGTCGGAGTGGAGCGGGGTGACGCTCGGCGCGTTGGCGTGCACGCCGGTCGCCTCCAGCGTGCTCAGACCGACCCCGCCCGCGGCCCGCGCCTCGTGGTAGGCGATGAGCTCCTCGCCGGTCAGCATCGTGCCGTGGGCCGACCGAACGATGCGGTTCGGCACGGTGATCGGCCCCACGTCGATGGGCTGGAACAGGTGCTCGTACGCCACGCGGGTCAGCGTTCCGGAGCGGGGTCGGTCAGGCCGGTCCAGAACGCTTCGTCCTCGTAGCCGAGGGCCCAGAGCGAACTGCCGCCGAAGCCGGCCGCCTCGGCCAGCGCGGCCCGGGCCAGCGCCCCTTCGCCGTCGACGTAGCGGACCTGGCGGGTCTGGGTGCAGGCGGTGGCGCCGTCCGACAGCTCCAGCTGGTAGGTGAAGGCCCACTCCCCGGTCGTCTCGTCGTACACGGGCTCGGCCCGGCGCCGGCGGGCCGAGCTCGGGCGCCGAGCGGGCGGTGACGCCGGTGCGCCCAGTGTCCTCGCCGGTCCGGGCACGTGCCGGTCGTGGCCACGACCCAGTTGTAGCCGTACGCCGGGATGCCGAGGACGAGCTTGCCGGCATCGCCACTGGCCGCCACCGTCCCGTCGATGGCCTGCTGCACCCAGTCGAGCGGGGCGATGGGCCCGGCGGATGCCGTCGAGTAGTCGTAGGCCATCACCCGGATGCGGTCGACCAGCGGGGCGATGGCCGCGTAGTCGTAGACCCAGTAGCCGCTGTCGGCCGTCCGGCCGGTGTCGTACACGGGCGGGATGCTGACGGTGAGCGTGCGACCGTCGGCGTGGAGCCGTTCGGCCAGCTCCTCGATGAACGCCACCCAGCTCGGACGGGTGGTGATCCAGGTCGAGCGGTCGTCGGCGAAGGCGAACTGCTCGTAGTCGATGTCCAGCCCTGCGAAGTCGCCGCTGGCCGCGAAATCGGCCAGCGCCTCGACGTGCCGCGCCCGCTGCGCCGGATCGGCCAGAAGCGTCGCCATCTCACCCGGCTCGAGCGCGTCGACGACGGACGGCACGATGCTGGCCCCGGCATCCCGCGCCGCCGCCAGGAAGGCCTCGACCTCGGCGGTCGGCGCGTTGCCGTCGACGACGATGCTGTCCACGCCCTCCGCCGCGTACCAGAACGGCGAGAGCTCCCGCAGCTCGTCGGAACGCTGCCGCGACCTCCGGCAATGAGTCTCTCGAGGGCCCAGTACGGCGCCCAGGCGTCGAGGCCCGCTGGCCGTCCGCCGGCGAGTCGTCGCCGGCCCCGGGCCGCAGCAACAGCACGAGCGCGGCCACCAGCGTCGCCACCCCGCAGCCGACGAAGACGGCCACGCGCCGGAGCCCGCCCACGTGTCCGGATCGGGGCTCGGGCGCGTCGTCCTCTGCCGGGCGGCTCGGGTGGATCACCCGTGGTGGCGTCGTCGGGCATGCCGTGCGGTCAGGCCCGCTCGGTCCGCTCGACCCCCTGGCCCGGTCGCCACAGCTCGATGACCAAACGGTCGCCGTCGGGATGCAACGAGGTCAGCACCACCTCCGTCAGTTGCAGACGGAACAGGTGCATGGGCCCCGGCGGGGCCTCGACGCCGTCCATGAGCGTGGCGATCTCGTCCGGATCGGTGACCTCGACGGCGAGGCCTGACAGCTTCGCGTCGCCCTCCGTCCATCGACCCGTCCCCGGGGTTGGCGTGGAGCGCGAACCGGGGATCGCGCTGGAGGTCCTTCGCCTTCACGGCCGCGGGCATGCTGCCCAGCATCAGATCGGGCGGCCGCAGCACGACCTCGGTCCCGCTGACCCGGGGCGAGCCGTCGCGGCGCACCGAGGCCAGCACGTGGTGCTTCGTGGCGGTCAGGCGGGCCTCGACGGCCGCCGCGAGCTCAGGGGCGTCCGCGGCGAACGTCCCCCACGAGGCGGTCTCAGGCGTGGCCGGCATCGGTGCCCGACGATACGGGCCGGGGCCGGTAGATGGCGACGTGCCGCACGGACCAGACCGGCGCACCGTCGGCGGCAACGACCACGTCGAGCTCCACGAAGTCGTGGCCCTTGCGCTCGAAGACCCTGGTCACGGTCCCGCGGGTCGAGACCAGCTGGCCCTCGGTGACGGTCCCGTGATGGGTGGTGTCGCTGGACACGTGGATCCACGGGCCCAACCGCACGCTGCGGGACAGGACGTAGTTGGCGCCCCGGATCAGCCAGCCGGGATGGGCGAGCTGCGGGAAGGGCCAGCTGTTCGCCGGCTCCCCTATGGCCGCCAGCAGCTCCTCCTGCCCTTCGGCCGTCCACGTCCGGTCGTAGGTCCCGAGGGCGATCGTCTCCAGCACCGCCGGTTCGGCCGGCGGCCGATCTCCAGGGTCGGGCAGGGCGATGGCGGCCGGCACCGAGGGCGGCGGCGGGGCGGTGCCGAGGGCGGGCAGAGTTGCCGTCCCCCTCGCCCGGACGTCGCCGTCGGGTCCGACCGCCTCGAGCTCGCTCGTGCCGTCCGGCAACGCCAGCAGGCGCAGCTCGATCTCCTCGCCGTCGTAGACGGGCTGGAAGAAGCGGGCACTCATCGTCCCCCGCTCCAGCCAGTCGCGGCCCCAGCGCACCGCGGGCAGCGTGCTCAGGTAGGTGTAGACGGTGACACCGGGGACGAGCCCGCCGCGGAAGCCGTACTCGGCGGCGACCCGGTCGTCGTGGATCCGGTTCTCGGACTTCTCGGCATCGTTGCGGGCGACGACCCGCCGGGTGAGCGCCGCCTCCCCGCGCTCGACGCTGGCCTCAGGGGTCGACATCGGCCGGCTGGCTGCTCGCCGCGGGGTCGGCGTCGGCCTCGGCGTCGGTGTCGGCCTGGCCGTCAGCCGGGGGGACCGGCTGGCCGCTCGACGAGGGAGGCGAGGCGTCGGTGCCGCCGTCCTCCGCCCGGAGGGCATCGCGCTTCTCGGCCCGCAGCGACGCGACGATCGTGATCGTCAGCACCAGCGCGATGACCCCCAGGCTCACGTACGTGGGCATGTGGTACACCTCGACCATGATCATCTTGATGCCGACGAAGGCCAGGATGACGCCGAGACCGATGTTGAGGTAGCGGAACCGGTCGGCCATGCCGGCCAGCAGGAAGTACAGCGCCCGCAAGCCGAGGATGGCGAAGGCGTTCGACGCGAAGACGATGAACGGCTCGCGGGACACGGCCAGGATGGCCGGGATCGAGTCCACCGCGAACACCACGTCCGTGGTCTCCACGAGGATGAGCACGGCGAAGAGCGGCGTGGCCAGCAGCTTGCCGGTGCGGCGGGTGAACATCTTCTGGCCGTCGTACTCGGGCGTCGACGGCACGACGCGGCGCACCAGCTTGAGGACGAAGTTGTTCTCCGGGTGGACCTCGGCGCCCTTGTGCCGGGCGACCCGGAAGGCGGTGATGAGCAGGAAGGCGCCGAAGACGTAGAGGATCCAGTCGAACGTCTCGATCAGGGCGACGCCGGCGAAGATGAAGATGGCCCGCAGCACCAGGGCGCCGAAGATGCCCCAGAACAGCACCCGGAACTGGTACTTCTGGGGCACGGCGAAGTAGCTGAAGATCACCGCCCACACGAAGACGTTGTCGACCGACAACGACTTCTCGATGAGGTAGCCCGAGAGGTACTCGCCCGGCGGCCTGCCCTCCCTGCCAGCCGAGGATGACGAACGTGAAGCACAGGCCGATGGTGATCCACACGGCCGATTCGATGGCGGCTTCCTTGAAGCTGATGTCGTGCGGCGTGCGGTGCACGATCAGCAGGTCCGCGACGAGCAGGATCGCGATCGCTGCCACCAACGCGCCCCAGGCCCAGAGGGGGACGTCGAAGCTGGCGAAGTTGGTGCTCGAGGAAGAGCTGGCGGCGAGCATGACGGTGGAGCCGAACCTACCGGTCAGCGGCGGTCGTCATGCGGTCGGACGGGCACCGGCTCGGCGGGCAGCGCGACCTCCAGCAGCTCGAGATCGCCGGTCGGCCCGACCAGCTCGAAGGGGAGCCCGGCCGGGATGGCGACGGCGTCGCCCTCGTGCAGCGCGTGGACGGTCGGCTCGTCGGGCGAGCTGGACAGCCGGAGCTCGACCTCGCCCTGCAGCACGAACAGGAAGAGGAGTTCGCCCTCGTGGGCTACAGGGACGGAGGCCTGGTGGGCGGACGGATCAGGCCGGAGGACCCTCACACCGGCCAGGCCGTCGGTGGCCTGCGCTATCCCGGTATCGCGCGCGTCGAACCCGGGGAGCCAGCTCGGCTGCCATGTCGCCGACGCGGCCTGGTGACGCACGAAGCGCTGTCCGCCGAAGTCCCGGTCGGGCTGCGCCTGAGCCGTGGGAAGTGTCAGCTCGTGGTCGAGCAGCGTGACGTGCTCGGCCGGGCAGCTCAGCTCGACGACCTGGAGGCCGGGTGAGGCCTCGAGCACGCGGTGGCGGATCCCAGGCGGTTGCAGGACGCAGTCACCGGCCTGCAGCACGAACGGCGGGCCCTGGTCCTCGTACACGACGCGGACCCAGCCGCGGTGGCAGAAGATGAGCTGGAAGCGGATGCGGTGGTGGTGGACGTAGTCGGGCACCGGCCCGCCGTCCGGGATAGCGATGTGGGAGGCGATGAAGCGCCCGCCGAGCCGGTCCGGCAGCAGGTCGCGGTACTGCATCCCGGCGCGACCGGTGACCCAACGCCCCGATCCGTCCGCGGTCGTGATCACGAGGGACGGCTGGAGCGGGGGGATCTCGAGCGGCGGGTCGTCGGCCACGAGCTCGATGAGCGTTCCGTTCGGCGCCACCAGCGTGCCGTCGCCTGGAAGTGACGGCATCGGTGGGCGACACGGGCAGCCGGAGCAGGCCCGGCCCGCAGTCGACCCCCCGGTCCAGCTGGACCCGGAGCCCGTGGCCCTCGATGGTCGCCACCGTCGGATCGTCGGCGGGCGAGATCGAGAGGAGGCGGAAGCCGAGCTGGTCCACGAAGTAGGCCAGCGTGGTGTCGAGATCGCCCCCGGGAAGGACCACCAGCCCGGGGGTGGCCGTGGCGACGGCCGTCGGGCTCGGTGTGGTCGTCACCCCTCGCAGCCTAGGACCCTCGACCGCTCCGCTGAACCGGTCAGGGGACGACCGGTTTGGCGTGGCAGGCTGCCGTCGTGCGCGCCGATCGGCTGGTGGCCATCCTCCTGCTCCTCCAGACACGGGGCCAGGTCACGGCGGCCGAGGTGGCGGCCGAGCTGGAGGTGTCGGAGCGGACGGCCCGTCGCGATCTCGACGCCCTGGGCATGGCGGGCGTGCCCATCTACTCGCTGCGGGGCCGCAACGGTGGCTGGCGGCTGGCGGGCGGCGGCCGGACGGACCTGAGCGGGCTCACCGAGCCCGAAGCCCGCGCCCTGTTCCTCGTGGCCGGGCCCTCCTCGGCGGCGACCCCGGAGGTGCGGGCCGCGCTGCGCAAGCTCATCAGGGCGCTGCCCGAGTCGTTCCGGACCCAGGCCGAGGCGGCGTCGAGCGCCATCGTCGTCGATCCCGTCGGCTGGGACCAGACCGTGCCCTCCCGCCCGCCGCCGCCTCACCTGGACGTCCTGCAGGCCGCCGTCATCGAGGGTCGCCAGGTGGTGCTCGGCTACGTCGATCGCGCCCGGGCCGAGACCCAGCGCCAGGTGCACCCGCTCGGCCTGGCCAGCAAGGGCACCGTCTGGTACCTCGTGGCGGCGACCGATGCCGGGCTGCGCACGTTCCGGGTCGAGCGCGTCCAGTCCGTCGCCCTGACAGACGAGCCGGTCGTGCGCCCGGACGGGTTCGACCTGGCGGAGGCCTGGCGCCTCATCACCGACGCCGTCGACCAGCAGCGGCTCAGCACGTGGGCCCGGGGCACGGCCGACCCGAACGTCGTGGGCTACCTGCGTGGGATCTTCGGGCACCGCGTCCGCATCGGGCCGGCGGGGCAGGACGGGCGGGTGGCCATCGAGGTGCAGGCGCAGAGCGAGTGGGCCCTGGCCCGAACGCTGTGCGCGTTCGGCTCCTCGGTGGAGATCGTCGAGCCGTCCGGGGTGCGTGACCGCCTGGGCTGGTTGGGACGGCAGCTCGCCGGCCTGTATCCGGACGAGGTCAGCGTGGGCTGACCACGGTGGCTCGACCCGGCGCGGCGTCGAGCCTGCGGCGCGCCATCCTCCAGGTCACTACGACCACGGCGCCGGCGGCGGCCCCGATGGCGAGCGCTTCCACCAGCGTCGTCCACGGGATGTACAGGGCGAAGAACTTGCGGGCCCACGGGATGAGCATGGCCAGTGCGAACAGCCCGCCCATGGAGGCGATGAGCGCGACCTTCCACGGCACGAGGGGTTGGGCCACGAGGAACAGCACGACCAGTCCGATGACCATGGCCACGACGGTGGCCGCCGTGCGGGACTCGTCCGGCCGGACCTCCTGCGCGCGGGCGAGGGCGTAGGCGCTCATCACCGCGATGGCCGTGATGAGCCCCGTCGGCACGGACACGGCCAGGACACGGTGGAGGAAGCCCGGCCGGTAGCGCTCGTTGCTCGGGGCCAGCGAGAGCACGAACGCCGGCAGGCCGATGGTGAGCATGCTGACCAGCGTCAGGTGGCGGGGGAGGAACGGGTAGGGCACGGCGACGATGGCCACGGTCACGGCCAGCGCCGCGGAGTACACGTTCTTGATGAGGAAGAGGCTGGCCACCCGCTCGATGTTGGCGATGACCTGCCGTCCGGCGGCGACCACGCGAGGGAGCTGCGAGAAGCGGCCGTCGAGGAGCACGATCTGCGCAACGGCCCGGGTCGCCGGCGCGCCGTTGCCCATGGCGACGCCGATGTCGGCGTCCTTGAGGGCCAGCGCGTCGTTCACGCCGTCTCCCGTCATGGCCACGACGTGGTCCCGCTGCTGCAGGGCGTGCACGAAGGCGCGCTTCTGGTTCGGCGTCACCCGGCCGAACACGGTGCTGGTGTCGAGCACGTCGGCCAGCGCCGCAGGGTCCTCCGGCAGGCGGCGGGCATCGACGGGCTCCCCGGCATGGGGGACACCCACCCGCGTCGCCACCGCCCCGACGGTCCGCGGGTTGTCCCCGGAGATGACCCGGAGCCCGACGCCCTGTGACTGGAAGTAGCGCATCGTGTCGGCGGCGTCCGGGCGCACCTGCTCCTCGAACGTGAGGAGCGCGGCGGGCGACAGCGGAGTGGGCAGCGTCTCGTCGTGGAGGCCGGCGCCGGAGCGGGCGACCAGGAGGACCCGCTGGCCGGAGCTCGACAGCTCGTCAACTCGGGCGCGGAGCGCGTCGTCGGGTGGACAGGCGGCCAGGAGGATCTCGGGCGCGCCCATCACCCAGCTGGTGCCGCCGTCCGCCGAGCCGCGGCCGTCGAAGGTGGCGCCGCTCCACTTGCGGGCCGACGAGAAGGGGACCGTCGCCGTCCGCTGCCATCCCGCTGAGGGCGGGAAGGCGGCGCCGAGGGCGCCGAGCGTGGCGTTCGGGTGGGGATCGTCGGCCAGGGCGCCGAGCGCCAGCTCGGTCTCCGACCGGTCCTGCCCGTCCAGCACCTCGAGCGTGGCGAAGCTGATGGCGCCGTCGGTCAGCGTCCCGGTCTTGTCGAGGCACACGACGTCGACCCGGGCCAGGCCCTCCACCGCCGGCAGCTCCTGGACCAGCACCTTGCGCCGGGCCAGGGTCAGAGCGCCGACGAGGAAGGCGATGCTCGTGAGCAGCACCAGCCCTTCGGGCACCATCCCGACCAGCGCGGCCACCGTGCCCACCACCGCGTCCTCGGTGCTCTCGTTGCCCCGGGTCAACTGGCTCACCAGCAGGATGGGCCCGATGATGACGAGGGCCCAACTGATGTAGCGCAGCAGCGCGTTGATGCCGTCCATCAGCTCGGACTTCGAGCGGGTGAACTTCTTGGTCTCCGCGGCCAGCCGCTGGGCGTACGCCTCGGCGCCGACCGCGGTGGCCTGGAAGGCGCCGGACCCCGCCACGACGATGGAGCCGGAGAGCACCTGGTCGCCGGTGCTCTTGTCGACGGCGTCGGCTTCGCCGGTCAGCAGCGACTCGTCGATCTCCAACCCGTCGCTCTCGAGCACGGCGCCGTCGGCCAGGACCTGGTCCCCGGTCTGCAGCCGCAGCACGTCGTCGAGCACCACATCGCCGACGGCGATCTCCGCGACGGCACCGTCCCGCACGACCCGGGCGGTCGGGGCGTTCAGCACCGCGAGGCGGTCGAGCGTCCGCTTGGCCCGCACCTCCTGCACGATGCCGATGAGCGCGTTCCAGACGATCACCAGACCGAACAGCGCGTCGGCGGGGGAGCCGACGGCGAGGACGGCGACGAAGAGCGCGCCGAGGATGGCGTTGAACCGGGTGAGGACGTTGCTGCGGATGATGGCGGAGAGCGGCCGGCTCGTCTGCTGGTCGACCCGGTTGACCTTCCCCGCCGCGATCCGCTCGGCGACCTGGGCCGCCGTCAGGCCCGTGGCCGCGGTCGTGACGGTCGGCATCGGACCCACGAGGAGGTGAGGGTACCCGTGCACCGCTTGCTGGCGGGTCTGGTGCCGGGCGGAGTCGCCCGCGCGGCCGGCGTGCGGTGAGAATGGCGCACCGCCGACCAAGTCCCAGGACCGCCCATGCCTCTCCCCGAGACCGAGCCGCTGACCGCCTCCGACGACGAGATCGTGGCCGCCTTGGCCGAGGCCGAACTGCCGGCGCTGCTGCCCGCGCTGGCCCACCTGACCGGCGATCGCACCCTGCTCGACCCCGAGCTGCGCGTCGACCCTCTGCTCATCAACGAGGCCCAAGGCGGGCTCACGCCCGAGCAGCAGGAGCGGGTCAGGGCCGTCGCCGCCGAGGTGCTCGCCCGATGGCGTGACGACGGGTGCCCGCCGCCGGCCACACCGTCGCACGACCTGTTGCTGGAGCTCATGGAGTTCGCGGTCGGCGGCGGCGCCATGGAGGACTACCTGCCGCTCCTGGAGGAGGAGCTGGGCGTCACGCCGGACGACCGCCGGGCGCCGACCTGGCACAAGGACGACCTCGCTCCTGACCTCGAGCTCACGGTGGCCGTCATCGGGGCTGGGATGTCCGGGCTGCTCGCCGCCCACCGGCTGGCCCAGGCCGGCGTGCCCTTCGTCGTGCTCGAGAAGAACGAGGAGGTCGGCGGGACCTGGTGGGAGAACACCTATCCGGGGTGCCGGGTCGACAACCCGAACCACCTCTACAGCTACTCCTTCGCCCAGAAGCACGACTGGCCCCAGCACTACTCCACCCAGGGCGAGCTGCTGGCCTACTTCCGCGGCTGCGCGGACGAGCTCGACCTGCGCCGCTTCATCCGCTTCGGCACCGAGGTCCGGTCGGCCGTGTACGACGACACCGGCGGCCGCTGGACGCTGGAGGTGCGCAACCCGGACGGGACGATCGAGCGCCTCGAGGCCGACGCCGTCATCAGCGCCGTGGGCCAGCTCAACCGGCCGCTCATGCCGGACATCGCCGGTCTGGACACGTTCGCCGGGCCCGCGCTTCCACTCGGCCCGGTGGGATCACGAGGTCGATCTGCGGGGCCGGCGGGTGGGGGTGATCGGGACGGGGGCCAGCGCGGCGCAGTTCATCCCGATCGTGGCCGAGGAGGCGGCCGAGGTGATCGTGTTCCAGCGGACACCGAACTGGCTGGCGCCGACGCCCGACTACCACGAGCGGGTGGCCGACGGGCAGCGGTGGCTCTACACCCACGTGCCGTCGTACAGCCAGTGGCACCGGTTCCTGATGTTCTGGCGACTTGGCGACGGCGTCATCCCCACCGTCACGGTCGACCCGGAGTGGCAGCCGCACGACCACGCCGTGAGCGAGCTCAACGACCTGGCCCGCATGCTCCTGACCGGGTACCTGGGGCTGGAGTTCGCCGACCGCCCCGACCTGCTGCCGAAGGTGATCCCCACGTACCCGGTCGGCGCGAAGCGGATCCTGCGCGACAACGGCATCTGGGCCCGGACCGTCAAGCGGGACAACGTCAGTCTCGTGACCGAGAAGATCACGGAGATCAGCGAGACAGGGATCGTCACGGGTGACGGCGAGGAGCACCCGGTCGACGTGCTGATCTTCGGGACCGGGTTCGAGGCGTCGAGGTTCCTCACGCCGATGCAGGTCCGCGGCCGTCGTGGTCTGGACCTTCACCAGGTGTGGGGCGCGGACGCCCGGGCCTACCTCGGGATCACGGTGCCCGGCTTCCCCAACCTGTTCTGCCTGTACGGCCCCAACACCAACATCGTCATCAACGGCAGCATCGTGTACTTCTCGGAGTGCGAGGTGCGGTACGTCCTCGGCTGCCTCGGCCTGCTGCTGCGGACCGGCCACCGGGCGCTCGACTGCCGCCCCGAGGTGCACGACGCGTACAACCGGGCGGTGGACGCCGAGAACGCGCGGATGGCGTGGGGGGCGTCGTCGGTCAACAGCTGGTACAAGAGCGCGTCCGGCCGGGTCTCGCAGAACTGGCCCTTCACCCTGCTCGAGTTCTGGCGACGGACGCGCGAGCCGGATCCGGCCGACTACGAGCTGCTCCTGTAGCGAGGCGGGCGGCCGCCGGCCTTCAGCCGAACGCGGCGCGCAGGGCGGTCTCGGTCGTCGAGTCGGCGGGGAAGAACGACTCGATCGAGAGCTCGGCCAGCGTGATGTCGAGCGGTGTGCCGAACGTGGCCAGCGTGCTGAAGAACGTCAGCTCGTCGCCGGCCGGGGTGCGGAGGCAGAACGGCACGAAGAGCATCGAGGCCGGGTCGACGGCGGTGGTGGGCGCGTCCTCGACGCCGGGGTAGTGCCGGAGCTCCTCGACGAGCTGTTCGATCACCGGATCCGGTGACAGCACCGCCTGGCGGCGGAGACGGGAGAGCAGGTGCGCGCTGTACTCGGCGAGGTTGGTGATGCGCGGCGCCAACCCGTCCGGGTGGAGGCACACGCGCATGGCGTTGGCCGGTGGGGCCAGCAGCGTGGGGGCGACACCGTCGGCCAGGAGCTGCAGCGCGGGGCGGTTCGCGGCGACGAGGTCCCATCGCCGGTCCACGATGACGGCGGGGAACGGCTCGTGCCCGGCGAGGATGGTGTCGAGCGCGTCCTTGATGGGCGCCATCGCCGGCGAGTCGAGCGGCGTCTCCGGGTACACGGGGGCGTACCCGGCCGCCAGCAGCAGGGCGTTGCGCTCCCGCAGCGGCACCTCGAGGTGCTCGGCGAGGTGCACCACGAGCTCCCGACTGGGCCGGGAACGGCCGGTCTCGACGAAGCTCAGGTGGCGGGCCGACACCTCGGCCTCCACGGCGAGGTCGAGCTGGCTCAACCGGCGGCGCTGCCGCCAGTCCCGCAGGAGATCCCCGACGCCCCGGGCCGGTGCAGCGACGCTCATCGGTCCGACGGTACCGCCGCGCACGCGGGCCGTCCCTTACCTGACAGGTAATCGTCGTCAGGCGTTCTCGCGGCGTTCGGTGGCCGGCGGCGGTTCCCCGGGCCGCGAGAACGCCAGGGACGTGGAGGCAGTGCCCACGTCAGCCGCCTGCGCGCCGGATGGCATGGTGGAGCCGTGCAGGCTCGACCGGCCTCTGACAACCGCCGAGAAGTCGTTCGTCTCCGTCGACTGGCGGTGGCCGCGTTGTCGGCGTATCCGGTGCAGCCGACCGGTCTGGTCTTGCTCGGGCACTCGGAGAACGTCACCTTTCGTGTCGACACACTCACGGGCGACCGGTTCGTGCTGAGGATCCACCGCACCACCGGATCCCCGTTTCATCCCGTGCGGACCGTGGCCGAGGTCCGCTCCGAGATGGACTGGCTCGTCGCCCTAGGACGGGACCTCGGTCGTCGGGTTCCCGAACCGGTGCCCGCCGCCGACGGCTCAGTGGTGACGATCGCGGAGGTCAGCGGGCTCGCAGAGCCCCGCATCTGTGTGTTGCTGCGATGGGTGCCGGGACGGTTCCGCAACATCAGCCTGAGCCCGGCGAACCTCGCTGCCGTCGGAGAGCTGATGGCTCACCTGCACGAGCAGGCGATCGTCCGCTCGCCGGCCGGCTTCCGACGGGGCGAATCGGCGGTGTGGCCGCCGAGGTGGCCGAGCAGGTCATCGGCACCATGGTCGAGTTGCGTGGGCCCGCGGACGCCGCCCTGGTGGCCGAAGTCTTCGACCACGTGAGCCGCACCGAGCAGGCCCTCGGAGAAACGGCGGACACGTTTGGCCTGATCCACGCTGACCTCCACCAGGGGAACTATGTCTTCAAGGACGGCAAGGTGAGTGCCATCGACTTCGACGATTGTGGCTGGGGGCACTTCATCTACGACTTCGCGGTGACGCTGAGCGAGGTGAGCGTCCTCCACAACTACTCCGCACTTCGCGACGGTCTCCTCGACGGGTATCAGCGGATCCGGCCATTGCCCGCCAGCCTTGAGATCCACCTGCCTGCGTTCCTCGCGCTTCGGGAACTGAAGCTCATGATGTGGTTCGTGGAGCAGCGTGACCGTCCCGGTTTCGCGCAAGGGTCGGACGAGCTGCAAGACAGCCTCCGGTACCTGCGCGACCTCACCCGGCAGCCCGGACCCGGCTGCGCCACTGGTACTACCTGAAGCCCGGCACGGACCCACGTCGCGCCCCTTACCTGACAGGTAATCGTCCTGGCGCGTCCGGGCCGTCATCGTGCTGGTCAGACCACGAACGAACCCGAGGAGGTTCCCCCATGGACGTCACCACGACCGATGTCACCACGACCGTCGACACCTACCTGGCGATGTGGAACGAGCCGGACCGCGCCACCCGCCTCGCCCTGATCGAGCGGGCGTGGACCACCGAGGGTCGGTATGTCGACCCGCTGCAGGAGGCGAAGGGGCACGACGCGCTCAGCGCCATGGTCGACGCCATCCAGGAGCAGTTCCCTGGTCAGCGGTTTCGGCGCCAGAGCGGTGTCGACAGCCACCACGATCAGGTGCGCTTCGCCTGGGACCTGGCTGCTCCCGACGGCGCGGTGACGGTGGCCGGCCTCGACGTCGGTGTCGTGGCCGACGACGGGCGCCTGGTCAGCATCACCGGCTTCTTCGGTGACCCGCCGGAGGACGGATCGGTCTGAGCCGCCGGTCCGCCGGCGGCTACGGCAGGATCAGGTGCACGTCACCGAACTCGTGCCACAGGTAGCCGCCGGCCAGGCCGGCGTCGTACGAGCGGCGCAGCAGGTCACGGTGGGCCACGGCCTCCAGCATCAACAGGTGCGACGCCTCCGGCTCGTGCCACCCGGTCAGGAGCCCGTCGATGGTCGCGACGCCCCGTTCCGGGGTGATGACCAGGTCGGTCCAGCCGTCGAAGGCGCCGACCACGCCGGCGGCGTCGGCCGCGGTCTCGAGCGCCCGCACGACGGTGGTGCCGACGGCGATCACACGGTGGCCGAGGTTGTGCGCGGCGTTCACCCGCTCGGCCGTATCGGCGGGCACCCGAGCCCGCTCCGGGTACGGCAGCTCGTCGGCCTCCAGGGAGGCCACGCCGGTGTGCAGCACGATCGGCGAGACACCGACGCCCTTGGCCACCAGGCGGGTGATGATCTCGGGCGTGAAGGGCCGCCCGGCGCTGGGCATCTCCGCACTGCCCGGCTCCAACGCGTACACGTTCTGGTAGGCGCTGAGCGGCCACGGTCGCTCGGCGTAGCGGTACTGGATGGGCCGGCCGTGGGAGGCGAGCCAGGCCAGCGGCCGCTGGGGCAGCCGCAGCCGGGCCAGCCAGAGGCGGCCGCCCGTGCCGTACGGCTCCTCGATCGTCGCCGTAGCCCCCTCGTCCAACCGCAAGGGGGACGTCGGCGGCGGGCCGTCCCAGCGCGCCGTGCCTCGTGGGGTGGGCCGGCGGGGCTCGATCACCCAACGCTCGGGTGACACCTGGGTCGAGAGGTGCACGACCAGCGGCGTGCCGTCGGCGGCCACGGCGTCGACGGCGGCGGGGATGGTGGCCGAGGTGTTCACGACGACCAGGTCCCCGGGCTGGAGGAAGGTCGGGAGCATCGCGAAGGTGCTGTGCTCGATCACGCCGGTGTCACGGTGCGCCACGAGCATCTTCACGGCGTCCCGGGTCAGGCCCCGCGCCTCCGGCGGTGACCCCGCCTCGAGCGTCGTGGGGAGGTCGAAGGCCAGCCGCCCCGCGTCCACCCCGGTGGCGGTCATGCCGGCGACCGCAGGTCGGCGGCGCGGTAGCGGCCGCTCGGCGGGGAGTCTTCGACGAGCCGGTGCAGGACGGGCGCGACCCCCTCCGGCTCCGGCCGGTCCGAGATGTCCTCCCCGGGGAACGCGTCCTGGTGCATCTGCGTCCGCATGTCGCCCGGGTCGAATGAGTACACCCGCAGGTCGGGGTGCTCGGCGGCCAGCACCTTCCCGAGCTGGTCCAGCGCCGCCTTCGAGGATCCGTACCCGCCCCAGCCCTCGTACCCCTCGACGGCGGCGTCGGACGTGATGTCGACCACGGTCCCGCCGGCCTCCGTCAGTGCCGGGAGCGCCAGCTGGACGAGCGCCAGGGGCGCCACGACGTTGGTGGCGTAGACGTCGGTCAGCGTGTCGAGAGGATGATCGGCGAGCCGGGGGAGCGGGCTCGCTCCCAGCGTGCTGGCGTTGTTGACCAGGAGGCGAAGGGATCCGAGGCTGGTGGCGGCCTCGATCAGGGCCCGGCGGTGCGTCAGGATCGGTGACATCGCCGACGACGGCCACGACGGTGCCGCCGTGCTTCCGGAGACCGGCCGCCGCGATTTCGAGCGGCTGCCGGTGGCGGGCGTCGATCACGAGGTCCCAGTCGTCACCCGCCAGCTCTTCGGCGAACGCCCGACCGAACCCCATCGATGCCCCGGTGATGATCGCCACGGACTTGGAAGCCACAGACATGGGCTGCTCCTTTCGTCTACGCGCGAGTTTAACAAGTCATCGCTTCTGTTATTCCTCGTACTTCGCGCGAAGACGAACGACGAGGATTCAGGGCCTGGACCCGGTGCGTCCGGCCCCTGCTGATCAGATGGCGGCCGGGCGACGAAGATCGAGCTCGTCGAGGTCGGAGGCGCAGAGCACCTCGCCGTCGAAGTGGGGCCGGACTCGGGCCTCCCAGTGCTCCGCCGGCAGATCGTCGTCCCCGGGCACGAGGTGGGACAGCACGAGCGTCTGGACCCCTGCCTGCGAGGCGATCGCACCCGCGTCCTCCGCCGGGCAGTGGGAGCTGGCCAGATGTCCCATCACCGCGTCGCGGTTCGGGAGGTGGCGGACCTGCTCGGCCATCCATTCGAGGTCGATGGCCTCGTGGACCAGGACATCGGCGCCGGTCGCCAGCCGTCGGACGTTGTCACAGGGGCCGGTGTCGCCGGAGAACACCACCGATCCACCAGGCGTGTCGAAGCGGTAGGCGAGCGCCGGGAAGACCGGAGCGTGCTGCACGAGGATGGCGGTGACCCGAACGCCGTGCTCGTCCTCTGCCAGGATCTCCACGGGATCCATCGCGGGAGCGGCGGTTGCCGGCGACTCACCGCTGGCGACCACCCCGAGGTCGATGTCGGGCGCCGGCCCGTGTCCCGCCACGCCGATCTCACGAACGGTGATGCGATCCGTGAAGTCCTTCCGTCCCTCGGTGGCGATGCGGATGTTGATGTTGTACGCGTAAGCAGCGAGCTGGTGCTCCACCATCGCGGCCGTCCCCGGCGCCGGCTCCTCGGGCCGGAAGAGACGGGGGATCACCCCGTCGACGAGCTGTGGCGCGGGCAGCACCGACGGGCCGGGCCCGAAGATCTGCACGGCGTGGTCGGGCCAGAACCCGAGGAGCAGGTTGGAGAGGTCGATCACATGGTCCGAGTGCAGGTGGGTCAGAAAGATCGATCCCACGGTCGCCCCGCCCTTGGGGGTGCGACCCCGGTGCATCGCGATGCCCGCTCGCCAGAGCTGGCGATGCACACCCTCGCCACAGTCGATGACGTACGCGTGCTCGTCGACCACCACCGCGTTGGCGATGCCGAAGCGGTTCGCTTTCGGGTTCGAGCCCCCGGCCGTGCCCAGGAGGACCACCTTGTGGCGGGCGGTGGTCCGCCGAACCGGGCGAGGGCCGTCCGTGCCGGTCGCCGGCGTCCTCGCGGGGGTCGTGGTCTCCGTCTGCGACGCCATGGCGCGGAGCATCGGGCTGGCCTGGCACATCGAGGGCGAAGCTACCGCTGGAAGGGCGCGATCCGGGAGCCGGTCACTCGACGGACAGGCCGCCGTGCAGCGAGCGCACGCAGCTCAGGAGTCCCCGGTGCAGCGCGGCCTGGTCCTGCCGGCTCAGGCCGCTGACCATCGTGGACTCCACCTCCCCGACCTCGGCGTTGCACAGGGCCAGGGTCTTGCGACCCTTGGCCGTCAGCCGCGTCTGGCGGATCCGCCCGTGCGCCGGATGCGCCCGGCGGCTCACGAGCCCCCGTTTCTCGAGTGCCAGCAGCACCTCGTTCATCGACTGCGAGGACACCAGCGCCCGGCGGGCCAGCTGCGCGTTCGACAGACCGCTGCGGCGCGCCAGCACGCTCAGCGTCGTGTACTGCGCGGCGGACAGCCCGTGGGCCTTGACGACCCCGTCGATCTCGCGGCGCACGACCCGGTCGACCCGCCCGATGAGATAGAGCAGGTTGAGCTCCTCGCAGGGCGGGGGACCGGGCGCGGACGTCGGCTGGGCGGCCGGCGCGCGGCGGGACCCCATCAGGTGCGGAGGAGGTAGGCGGAGTGGAGGAGGTCCGGGTTGGCCTTCAGCTCGTCCGCCGTGCCGTCGTAGTGGATGCGGCCGCCCTCGAGTATGTAGGCGCGCCGGGCCAGCCCGAGCGCGACGTGTGCGAACTGCTCGATGAGGAGGACGCCCACGCCTGACTCCGCCACCGCGGCCAGGGTGGGGACGAGGCGCTTGACGATGATGGGCGCCAGTCCGAGCGAGAGCTCGTCGACCAGCAGGAACGAAGGCCGCGAGGCCAGAGCCTGGGCCAGCACGACCATCTGCTGCTGCCCGCCCGACAGCGACCGGGCCGGGACCTCGAGCCGGTCCCGCAGCTCCGGGAACAGTTCGAGTGCGTGCGCCGTCCCGGCGGCCGCGTCCTCGCGGGAGAGGCTGTAGGTGGCGATCCGCAGGTTGTCGGCCACGGTCAGATCGCCGAGAAGCCGCCGGCCTTCGGGCACCACGGCCACGCCGGCCGCCCGCACCTTCTCGGGGGGCCGTTTGGTCAGCTCCTCGTCGCCGAGCAGGACGTGGCCGGCGCTCGCCCGCAATACCCCGGCCACGGTCAGGACGAGCGTCGACTTTCCGGCGCCATTGGGCCCCAGCAGCGTCGTGACCTCGCCGGGCGTGATCTCGAGCGAGACGTCCCGCAGCACCAGCCGCTCGGCCCGCGGCACGCTGAGGTTCTGGATCCGCAGCGTGGGGCGGTTCCGGTGCTCCTCGAGCGGTGGGTCCGCCGGCCCGCTGACCGGTCCGTTGACGGGTTCGGTCACAGCTCGGTCTCCGTGCCCAGGTACGCGCGGATGACATGCTCGTTGCGCAACACCTCCGAGGTGGTGCCTGACGCGATGAGCCGCCCGAAGTCGAGCACGGCGGCGGTGGCGCAGCACGCCGACACCAGGCTCATGTCGTGGTCGACGAGGATGACCAGTGCGCCGGTCTCGGCCGGGATGCGCTGGATGACCTTGGCGAGGTGCTCGGTCTCGTCATCGGGCAGGCCGGCGGCCGGCTCGTCCAGCAGCACGACGCGAGGTGTACCGACCACCGCCCGGGCCACCTCGACGAGCCGGCGCTGGGCCGCGCCCAGGCCGCCCACCTGCTTGCTGGCGTGAGCGTCGAGCCCCACGAAGCTGATGGCCTCCATGACCGCCTGGCGGCGGGAGGCTCGCTCCCCACCGGTGTGCTCCTGCACCATCAGCACGTTGTCGAACACCGAGAGCTGCGCGATGGCCTGCTCGGTCTGGAACGTCCGGCGGATGCCCCATCGGGCCCGCTGGAAGTCGTGCATGGAGAGCAGATCGTCGCCGAAGGCCGTGATCCTCCCGGTCATGGGTCGCACGAAGCCGCTCATCACGTTGAAGAACGTCGTCTTGCCGGCGCCATTGGGGCCGATCAGTCCGCAGGTCCCGGCATCGAACGTGAGGGTCATGCGGTCGATCGGGACCACACCGCCGAAGCGGACGGTGAGGTCGTCGACGGCGATCACGGCGCGGCCTCGGTCTTCTTCCCTCGGCCCGTCAGTTTGCGGCCCAGACGGGCCAGGTCCTTCGGCATCTGCTCGACGATGCCGCCGGGCGCGGTCAGCAGGACCTGGATGACACCGACACCGAAGAGGATCGTGAGGATCTCGGTGGACCAGCCCCAGTAGTAGGTGAGAGCCGCGGGCACCAGGCGCATGAACACGGCCGCCACCACTGCGCCCCACAGGTTGTAGACGCCGCCCAGGAGCACGACGGCCAGCAGCGTGATGGAGTTCGACACCGGGAACTGCGAGATGGCGACGCCGCCCGCGGAGGCTGCCAGCAACCCGCCGGCGATGCCCGCGGTGAACGACGCCAGCGCGAACGCCCAGATCTTGTATCGCGTGGTGTGCACGCCCGCCGCCACCGCGCTGGCTTCGCTCTGGCGCATGGCCGCCCACGCCCGTCCGGGCTTGCCCCGGACGTGCCAGGCGGCGACGGCGAACATGACGAGCGCCGCGATGACGCAGTACCGGTAGTAGGCCACGTCGGAGCGGGCGATCGACGGCCGGGGCAGGAGCGACGATGCTCCTCCCGCCGACGAGTTGCCGAAGAAGCCACTGCCGCCGTTCGGGAACTGGGCGGTGCGCAGGAGGATCGTGAGAGCGCCGGCGGCCATCAGGGTGATGAGGGCCAGGTAGAGCCCGGACAGCCGGAGCGCCGGCAGCCCGATCAGGGTGCCGATGGCCATGGTCGCGATCCCGCCGCACAGCACGAGCACGGGGAAGGGGAGGTCGGTGGCGTAGCTGAGGCGGAGCGAGACCCACGCGCCGATGCCGGCCAGGACGAACTGGCACAGCGAGACCATGCCGACCCGACCGATGAGCAGGCCCAACCCGAGCGTGATGATGCTGTAGATCACGACCCCGGTCATGGCCAGCAGGAAGTAGCTGTTGAGCCACTCGGGGAGAACGAAGAACACGAGCAGGATGAAGACGCCGAACAGCACGGCCTGCCGCGGGCTGACATCGATGTCGCGGGTCCACGCGGCCCAGCCGGAGACGGGCACGGTCACGTCCTGCGGCTGCACGGCGTCCACGGTCAGACCTTCACCTCAGGACGCCGGCGGGCGAACCACAACAGGGCGAGGATCGCCAGGACGAACGGCGCCATCGTGCGGTACTCGGCCAGGCTCGTGTCGCCGATCTTGACGCCCGAGAACGCCGTCAGGGAGGACTGGACGATCCCGATCACGAAGCCGCCGGCCAGCGTCACCCAGAGCGAGCGGAGCTGGCCGATCAGCGCCGCGGCCAGCGCCGGGATCACGAGGAACGTCAGCGTCACGATGTCCAGCCCGACGAGATCGCCGAGCAGCACCCCGGTCATGCCGCAGACGAGCCCGGAGCCGAGCCAGGCCGCGGCCTCCACGCGGCGCACGGGGACGCCGAGCATGGCCGTGGCCTCGCGGTCGTTGGCCAGCGCCCGCATGGCCGTGCCGACCTTGCTGACGCGCAGGAAGATCGCCGTCCCCGCGGTGACGACGATGGGGAAGAGGACGCCGACGATCTGGGTCCAGTTGATCCGTTCCCCGCCGACCTCGTAGCTCCACAGCCTCGTGGGCAGGATGTAGCTGCGGGTGGTCGACGGCGGCCACACCCACAACAGGACGCCGAGGAGTATGAGGAGGAGGCCGATGGTGGCCGTCGCCTTCACGAGGGGATCGCGGGCCGCGAACGGCGGTCCGAGCAGTACCCCGTAGATGAGGGTGATCGCGCCGCCGCAGGCGATTCCGACGGCGTACGCGATCCACTGGTTGACCCCGCCGAGCAGGGACCATGAGATCAGGGCGCACGTGGCGCCGACGGCTCCGTAGGCCAGGTTGAGGACCCCGGTGGCCCGGAAGAGGACCACGAGGCCCACCCCGGACATTGCGAACACCCCACCCAGAGCCAAGCCGAGCACGAGGAACGGCTTGAGGTCTTCCAGGCTAGGCATCGGCAGCTCCGGGCGCCCTGATCGTCAAGGTGATGTCCGACTCGGCTCGTGCTAGGCGGTAGCCGTGTTCAGGCCGAGCTCCTTCTCGGCGGCCCGGATGTCCGCCAGCGGGTTACCCGGCAGCTCGGCGATGTCGAAGCACTCCTCCGTCTGCACCATCTTCCCGTCCCGCGGGACCACGGTGAGGTCCGTGTTGTTCGAGACGTTGAAGCCGGTGGTGCTGTCGAAGTACCAGGCCTTGCACCAGATGTCGCTGACGAAGTTCTTCACGTTCTTGAACGCCTCGTTGACGCTCTCCTTCGTGATCTCGCCCTCGATGCTCAGCAGGGCGTCGGTGGCCACACGGCCGGCGAGGTAGCCCATCTGGGCGAAGCTCGAGCTGTTGACGTCCGGCGCGTACTGCTCCCGGATCTCGTTCATGTGGTTCTGGTCCGGGTTCCCGGAGTCGAGCACGTTGAACTCGGCGTTGATGAGGAACTTGTCGTTCCATGCCGGCCCGAGCGCCTCGGCCACCGACGGGTCGTTCGGCGGCGTGGAGCTGGCCCAGATCACCGAGTCCACCAGACCCTGCTGCTCGATGGCCTGCAGGAGGGGCGTCACGACGGGACCGGTGAAGTCGAGGACGACGCCGCCACCCTCACCGGCCTCCTGGACGAGGCGCTGGGCCAGGCCGGCAGGGTCGGCGAACGGCGCATCCTCGAGGATGCTCACACCCTCCAGGCCGTTCTCCTCCGCGAACTCGACCACGCCGCTGTTGACGAGGTCGAAGCCCTCGACGTTCGGCGAGACGACCACCAGCTTGCCCTCGGCACCGGCCCTGAGCGCGGCCTGCGCTCCACCCAGGCTCGAGTAGTACGGGCCCATGTTGACGGCGGAGAAGTTCGGGCTCTCGAAGCAGGCCTGGGCCACGCCGGCGATGATCAGGTAGTACCCCTGCTCGGCGTAGTAGTCCTTGTTGACCGCGCACTCGATGAGGCTGGTGCTGCCGACGATGCCGACCACCTGGTCCTGCTCGATGAGCTTGCGGGCCAGACCGGCGATCTGCTGCGGATCGATCTGCTCCTCCTCGGCGATGTACTCGATCGGCCGGCCGTTGATGCCGCCGTTGTCGTTGACGCAGTCGAAGTAGGCCCTCGTCAGGCCCGTGATCCAGGTGAAGTCCGCGGCCGGGGCCTTGGTGGCCATGGCGCCGATCTTGATCGGCTCGCCGCTGGCCGGCTCGCCCGTTCCCATCCCACACTCACCCGTCGCCTGGATGTTCGACGCCTCCCCGGCGGCAGCCGGCGCGTCGGAGGCCGGAGCTTCCGAGTCAGCGGGCGCCTCGGTCTCCGCGGGTGCTTCGGTCTCGGCCGGAGCCTCGGTCTCCGCCGGCGCGGCCGTCGTGTCCGCCGACCCACCGTCGTCGTCCGACCCGCATGCTCCGAACACGAGCACACTGGCGGCGGCGATGCCCAACAACGAACGCCTCATGGTTCCTCCCCCTGGGTTCGACCGGCGACCGGCGCCGCGACCGGCTTCTCCGGCCCGCACCGTTCGACGCGTCATTGCCCCGTCTCGGCTTCGCCCTCTGATGGGCGGCCCCGTCCGATCCCCTACGTGGACGTGGCGACCGGACGGTAGCCCGCCGGGCCTGCGGTTTCAAATATGTCAGCCGACCTGAGACTCGGCCGGCGCGTCGCGGGAGTCCGAGTCAGCGGATGGCGTCGAGGTAGCGGTCGAACGAGGCATCGACGGCGTCGCGGGCCGCGCCGATGATGTTGAGGCCCCACGTGAACCCGTACAGGTCGTCGAACTCGATGCCGGCGAGGCGCCGCCGGAGCTCGACGATCGTTTCGGCACCGACGGGGATGTAGTTGGGCACGCTGTGCATCACCGTGACATGACGGCGGTCGGCGACGACGTGGAGGGAATCACCGGCGAGGAGCGCGGCCCGTTCGTCGCCCTGCCAGAGCAGGCCCGCGCTGCCAGGGAAGTGACCGGGCAGGTGCAGGAGGGCGATCCCGCTGGCGAGGTCGTGGCGGTCGCCCGACCAGAGCTCCACCACCGGGGACGGGCGGGCGATCCAGTCGCGGTCGGCTTCGTGCAGCAGGATCGGGATGCCTCCCAGCGCGTCGCTCCACTCCACCATCCCCGAGTAGAAGTGCGGGTGGGAGATGGCGATCGCGTCCACCGGGCCGACCTTCTCCAGCGCGTCGGGCGTGACGACGCTCACGCAGTCCCACAGAACGGTCATGCCCCCCTGGCGGACGACGAGCGCGCGTTGGGGGATGGCGAACGGCTCGGCGATCCCGATGCCGAGCAGGCCGTCGTCGTCCTCGACGCGCAGGTGCAGCGTGGCGGCGAGGTCGGCGTGCGTCGTCCAGCGCTGCCCGTCCCTACCGATGTACTGACGGTCGTCGAGGCAGACCCGGCAGGCGGTGGGAGGCACGTCGGACCTCGAGTACTGGGTGCCGCACGTGACACAGATCCAACATTCGGCAGTCCGGGTGTCGTTCAGTGTTGCGCTCATGGTCCGACGGTACGCCGGAACCTTGTCCGAGTATTGATCCAATCAGTGCAAGAGTTGGCAGTCCAATGAACCTCGAGCTGTTCCTCGACGACGTGCCGCCGCGGCGCCGCGCCACGGCGGTCTACGAGCAGCTGCGCGACGCCATCACGTCGGGCCGGCTCGTCGTGGGCGACCGCCTGCCCACCAGCCGCGACCTTGCCGCTGACATCGGCCTGTCCCGCACGACGATCGCCACCGTCTACGCCCGGCTCGGCGCCGAGGGCTACACCGCCGGCCGCACGGGTGACGGCACCTTCGTCGCCGCACGGCAGCACCAGGGGAGCCAACCCGGGCCCCGCCGGGCGGCGCTCGCGGTACCGCCGCCGTGGCGGGCGGACCTCCGCACCGGCCGGCCGGACCCCCGCCTGTTCCCCGTCGTGGCGTGGCGCCGCAGCGCGCTCTCCGCTCTGCAGGCGCCGCCACCCGGCTATGGCGACCCCGCCGGGCTGCCGTCGCTGCGTGTCGCGCTCGCCGCGTGGGTCGGCCGGTCGCGGGGGGTGATCGCCGTGCCGGAACACATCGTCGTGACCGCCGGCGCGCAAGGTGCGTTCGATCTCCTGGCGCGCACGATCCTCGCGCCCTCCGCCACGATGGCGGTGGAGAACCCCGGGTACCCGCCGGCCTGGAGGGCGTTCGGCAAGGCCGGCGCCCGGTTGGTCCCGGTTCGCGTCGACTCCGAGGGCTTGGTCGTCGAACACATCCCGACCCGGGCTCGGGCCGTGTACACGACACCGTCGCATCAAGCTCCGACCGGGGCGATCATGTCGAGCCCCCGTCGTCGCCGGTTGCTCGACGTCGCTCGCCGCCACGACTTCCTCGTGATCGAGGACGACTACGACACCGAGTACCGCTACGTCGACCGGCCCATCGAGCCGTTGCAGCGGCTCGATCCGGAGCGGGTCGTCTACGTCGGGAGCTTCTCCAAGACCATCTCGCCGTCGCTGCGGCTCGGCTTCATCGTCTGTCCGCCGGATCTGGCCGACGCCCTCCTCGCCACCCGCGCCGATGTCGACACCCAGCCGCCGCACCTCACCCAGGCATCCCTCGCGGCCTTCGTCACCTCGGGGGAGCTCGACCGCCACCTCCGGCGCACACGCCGCATCTACCGGGCACGGCGTCAGCACCTCCTCGGCCTGCTCGACGAGCTCGTCGGCGGGGGGTTGCTCGTCCATCACGACCCGTGCCTGGCCGGGCTGCACGCCACGGTCCGGCTGCCTGACGACGTCGCCATCCCTCTGCTCGTCGAGCGTCTCGAGGAGCAGGGCGTCGCCGTCAACCTGACCTCGCAGGCCTGGCTCGGCGAGCCCGGCCCACTTCTCGAGATCGGGTTCGGGCTCGCCGACGAACCCGCGCTCGACACCGGCCTGGACGAGCTCGCCCGCGCTCTCGCCGCGCCTGACTAGTTCCGAGTGGGATATCCTGATGAGCGTGACCAAGACATCCGTGGATGTGGATCGGGATATCGCTGCACAGGCGGCTGCCATCCTGGGCACCAGCACACTTCGAGACACGATCCACGCGTCGCTCCTCGAGATCGTGGACGCCAAACGCCGCCTCGAGCTGATCGCTCTGCTCAGCGAGCCCGACCGATTCGACTTCGATGTCGTCGAGAGAGCATGGGGAGCCGACGAGTAGGTGGCCTCGGTCGAGTACCTGGTCGACACCAGCGTCTTCGCCCGGCTCACCAAGCCGGTTGTCGTGGCCCGATTCGCGCCGCTGGCCGCGGCGGCCCGGGTCGCCATCTGCGCCCCCGTGGCCTTCGAGGTCGGCCACTCGGCCCGCAACCGCGCCGACTACGTCGCTCTGACCGATCGTCTGGCTTCGTTCGCTTCGCTGGCTGTCACCGACGCGGATCATCGGCGGAGCGTCGACGTCCAGGCGTCACTCGCGGCGCGCGGCGAACATCGCGCGCTCTCGCTGGTCGACGCGCTCGTGGCGGCCGTCGCCGAGGCACGAGATCTCACCGTGCTGCACTACGACCGGGACTTCGAGCTCGTCGCAAAGGTCACCGGACAACGGCAGGAGTGGATCGTGCCGCGCGGTACTGCGGACTAGCCGGCGCCCGAACGCGGCGGCGTGCGTCAGACGGGGCGGCCGTCTAGGTAGACGATGCCGTGCGTGCCGTCGACGGTGATGGTCTGGCCGGTCTGGATCACGTTGGTGCCGACCTGCGTGCCGACGACGGCCGGCTTGCCGAACTCGCGGGCCACGATGGCGCAGTGCGAGAGCACGCCTCCGACGTCGGAGACGATCGCACCGGCGATCGAGAACAGCGGCACCCAGGGCGGCAGGGTCATCTCGCAGACCATGACCTCGCCGTCCTCCAGGTCGGTGCCCTCGGCCAGCGAGCGCACGACCCTGGCCGTGCCCGTGTAGGAGCCGGGCGATCCGGAGACGGCCCTGAGCACGTTGGGATCCGGATTGTCCTCCGGCGGCACCACGCCTAGCAGCCGGATCACCAGGGCGTCCATGAACGGGTCGGGCGCGTCGGGTGGCGGGGGAGGCGTGCCCAGCGCGCCTGGCGGGACGACCTGGGCCGCCTTCTCCATGCTGGCCCGCCGCCCGGCCGCCAGCGCACGACGATCGCCGCCGTTGCGCAGGGCGTCGACGAGTTCGTCCCGGTACAGGAAGAACACGTCGTCGGCGGCGTCGAGCACGCTCTTGGCCACGAGGCGGTCGCCCAGCATCAGCACGAAGCGCCGGAACACGCTCACCCCGAGCTGGTCGATGTAGAAGGCGTGGTCCTCGGTGAGCGGGAAGCTGTAGACGGCGGCCTCGTAGAGCTTCTCCAGCCGGGCCAGCTTCTCGGGGTCGTCGGCCAGCTTCTCCCGCACCTTGGCCATGAGGGCCTCACGGGTGGCGACGTTCTTCTGGTATTGGGCCTCGGGGTCTTCGTCGTCGCCCAGCTCCATCAGGCCGGCGATGCTGGCCAGCGGGATGGACGGGTCCTCCCGCCACGGCACGTCGGCCAGGTCGTAGACCGCATCGTGGCGCCAGCCGAACTCGAACAGGAAGGCGTCCAGCTCGGCCTTGAAGGCCCGACCCTCCTCGGTCTCCTCGAGGGCGACGAGGATCTCCGCCGGCTCTCTCGTGCGCAGCAGTTCGCTCAGCGCGGGGCTGGCCTTGGCCCGCCGGCTGAGGTCCCAGAGCCCGCGCTGCGCGTCGACGGAACGGGTGTGGAAGCCCTGGAGCGCCTGGTAGGACTCGGTCGACTCCTCGGGCTCCATGAGCTCGTCGTAGAGGTCGCAGAACGCGCTGCTCGACAGCAGCACGAAGTTGATGTGGCCGTGGATCCACCACTGGTGCCGCATCTCGTCCGTGTACTCGTCGAGCTTGGCCACCAGCTCCTCGTCGCTCAGGCCCGAATAGTCCGCCGTGCGCTCGCCCTCGTTGCGGGCCCGCACGGCCGGCTTCCACTCCTCCTCCCAGGTCTTGCCGACGCCCGGCACCTTGTCGGCGAGCTTGTCGTGGTAGCGGGTCATCCGGTCGGCGATCTCGGCCTCGTCCGGGATCGGGTGGAAGGCCATGTAGAAGTAGTGGTTGATCTCCCGCGACGAGGCCATCATGGGGCAGTCGTACTCGGCTTGCGCCTTGGTGAACCCCTCGGAGAGGGTGCGCACGATCAGGTCGAAGGACAGCGGTGTGACCGGCCGTGGCGCGTGCATCTTGTCGAGCGCCCAGAAGCCCTCGATCTCGTCCGGACCCGGAAAGACGATCTCGTCGCTCGTCGTTGCCGTCATGTCAACCCCCCTGAGACTCTGCGTCTACCCCGGCTCGGGAGATTACCCCCAGAGCTCCTTGCTGGCGATGGCGGCGCCGGCCGCCAGTGCCTCGAACTTGGGCCAGACGATGGTCGGATGGACCTCGGGTGCGTACGAGGCGCGGGACGAGAAGCCGCAGTCGGCCCCGGCGATCACGTTCTCCTTCCCGACCAGGCCGGCGTACTTGACGATGTACTCGGCGATCAGGTCCGGGTGCTCGACGTAGTTGTTGGCGTGACCGAGGAGGCCCGGGATGATGATCTTGCCCTCGGGAAGCTTGGTCGTCTCCCACACCCGCCACTCGTGCATGTGGCGGGGGTTGGCCACCTCGAACGAGTAGGCGCCGGCGTTGATCTTGAGTGTGTACGCAAGCGCGTCCGACAGCGGGATGTCGTTCATGCGCGGACCGTGGTTGAGGCCGTAGCAGGTGTGGTGCCGGATGCGATCGGTCGGGATGTCGCGCAGGGCGTGGTTCAGGGCCTCGACGTGCAACTCGGCGGCCTGCTGCCGTTCGGACAGCTCCTTCGTCGGATCGCTGAGCATGTCGATGAGGAACGGATCATCCACCTGGAGCACGAAGCCGGCGTCCACGATGGCCTGGTACTCCTCGCGCATGGCGTCGGCCACGTTGCCGAGGTACTCCTCGTGGGTGTCGTAGTAGGCGTTCCGCCCGAAGCCGCTCGGCCCGGTGGACGGCATGAACACCTCCTCGACGTCCAGCCCCTCGACCGCCGCCTTCAGGTTGGCGATGTCCTTCTGCACCAGCTCCTGGCCGACATAGCTGATCGGCCCGGTGCAGGTGAGGCCGCGCAGCGGCACGACGGTCGAGGAGTACTTCTTGAAGTAGTCGGCGTAGTAGTCAGGGAAGTCGTCGACCTCCTTCTGCCACGACGGCGCCATGCGGCGCGTGCCCGTGTCGACCTCGAAGCCGCCGAGACGGTCCTTCACGTACCCGAGGAAGCTGCTCTTGCTCATCTCCCCGTCGGTGACGATGTCGATGCCGCAGGCGACCTGCTGCTTGACCCGTTCGGCCACGGCGTCCCGCACCTGGCGATCGAAGAGCTCGGGGTCGTACGGCCGGTCGTTCTCCTTCTCCTTCATGGTGTCGAGGAGCTCGTGGGGCCGGGCCAGGCTGCCCACGTGGGTGGTGAGGATCCGGTCGGTGCTTCGCTTCATGGTCGTGCCTCCTGCGCGGGATCGTACGCGCTCACGCCGACGGCAACACCTGTCGTCGTGTCAGGAAGCCTGACACCCAGTGGGCCACCTTTTCCAAGGGGTAGAACGGGGCGAAGGCGACGAGCAGCAGCGGGTAGGGGAACACGACCAGCATGAGGGCGGCGATCCCGGCGTGCATCGCCCATGCCGTGACCACCCACACGTCGCGGATCCGGCCGCCGAGGAGCGCCACCGGCGCAGCCAGTTCGACGACGACCGTCAGCACGGCGAGCGGGGGGAAGAGCCACGCCTGGTCCACGAGGGGGGCGGCCAGCGGCGACGGTCGGGCGCCCAGGACCTCCAGGCGGACGGCCGAGTACGCGACGTGGTTGCGCAGGGTGTCGCCCACCAGCCAGTCGACGCCGCCGATCCGCAGCTTGGCCAGGCCGGCCAGCACGTAGGTCACGACGGTCATGAGCGCGGCCAGGCGCACCGGCCAGCCGTAGGCCGGGGACGGTCCGGGCTCTCGGCCCGCGCCGTGCCGGCGCCGCCAGGCATCCCACGAGAGGGCATCGGCGCTGCGGGTCAGGCCGACCACGAGCACGTGGAGCACGAGCAGGTTCTCGAAGTGGAGCAGCTGGCCCCACGAGCTGCGATAGGTCGTCGAGAGCAGCAGCGCCAGGGCGAGGACCGGCCCGCTGACCCGGAACCAGGCTCCGGCGGTGTAGGCCACGCCGGCGACGACCACAAGCACCAGGAGACCGAAGAGGGCGCCGTCGGGCAGGGGTCCGTCGAGGAACCAGAGGATGCCGACCGGGTCGAACCGGCCCGGGTCCGCGTCGGCCAGGCTGGCGAACGCGCCGGAGCGCACCGCCAGGTAGACGACCGCGAAGCCTCCGGCGAGGATCCGCAGCACCGCCAGGCGTTCGGCCGGCGCCGCCACGAACAGCCACGCGTCCACCCGGCCGGCGAGAGTGGTTCGCGCCGTCATGTCGGCACCGGGCACCGGGCGTGCACCGTCCGGTCCAGAACCTCGTCGTCCCCCGCGGCACTGGCCACCAGGTCCAGTCGCTCCTCGACGATCTCGACGGACACTGTTCCGGCCGGCGCGCGCCGGGCGATCTCGCCGCACAGGGCGGTCGCGCGCCCGTCCCGTATGGCCCGACGCAGGAGCGACGTCGTGATGAGCGGGTCGTCCGAGCGGGCGATGGTCCCGGTGGAGAGGCGCTCGACCTGCCCCTGCTCGTCCGTGCCGAAGACGGCCGGCAGCGTCTCCACGCCGCTGCGGGCGCCGGCGTACATCGGGTAGGTGGAGAGCGGAAAGCTGTCGTGGTCGCGCACGAACGGCAGCACGAGGGCGACGAGCACGGCGGCCACCGCGGCTCGTGGGCGCCAACCGACGGGGGCGGGTCCCGAAGAGCCCACGGGTGCCACGGTACCCGTGAGGCGAGGCCTCACACCCGGCTGGGTTGTGTCCGTGCCGGCGAGGTCGCATCCTGGGGGCACGGTCAGCGTCGACCGGGCCCGACCCGGAGGAGGCCAGGCATGATCTTCCGGCAGTACCAGCTCAGCTGCCTCTCGCTGTTCAGCTACCTGATCGGCGACGAGGGGACGGGACGGGCGGTGGTGGTCGACCCGCAGCGGGACGTCTCGGGCTACCTGGCGGACTCTGAAGAGCTCGGGTTGCGCATCGAGCGTGTGATCGAGACCCACTTCCACGCCGACTTCCTGTCCGGTCACCTCGAGCTGGCGGCTGCCACCGGCGCGACCGTGTCCTACGGCAGCGAGGCCCGCACGGACTTCCCGATGGAGCCCCTGGCCGACGGTGAGCGGCTGTCACTGGGCGATGTCGTCCTGGAGGCGCGCCACACGCCCGGCCACACGCCGGAGTCGATCTCGATCGTGATCTGGGAGCACGCCGACGACCCGGAGCCGTGGGGCGTGCTCACGGGCGACACGCTGTTCATCGGCGACGTCGGGCGGCCCGACCTGCTCTCGTCGGCCGGTTGGACGGCGGACGACCTCGCCGGCCGCCTGTACCACTCGTTGCAGGATCAACTCCTGACGCTCCCGGACACCGCCAGGGTGTACCCGGCCCACGGCGCAGGGTCGGCCTGCGGCAAGGCCATGTCGGACGCCGTCACGTCAACCATCGGCGAGCAGCGGGAGACGAACTACGCGCTGCGCCCGATGACCGAGGAGCAGTTCGTGGCCGCCGTCACCGAGGGTCAGTCGGTGGCGCCCCTCTACTTCGCCTTCGCCGCGGACGCCAATCGCCACGACCACCAGCTCCTCGACGACCGCGAGGCGCCGGAGGCGATCACCATCGAGCAGGCGCTGGCGATCGTGGACGATGGGGGAGTCCTGCTGGATGCGCGGTCTCCGGGCGAGTTCGCCTCGGGGCACCTCCGGGGCGCTGTCAACGTCGGCCTGGAGGGCCGGTTCGCGGAGTATGCCGGTGACGTGATCCGTCCGGACCAGCCGATCGTGGTCGTCGCCGACCGCGGGCGCGGCACCGAGGCCAGGATCCGGCTGGCCCGTATCGGCTTCGACCGGGTCGCCGGCGCGGTCGAAGACGTCGAGCGCGTGCTCCTCGAGCACCCCGAGCTGGCCGAGCGCTCGCGCCGCCTCTCGGCCGCCGAGGTGGCTGACGTGCAAACGGGGTTCGAGGGGCTGCAGATCGTGGACATCCGCAACCCGGGCGAGCAGGACGAAGGCGTGATCGACGGCGCCACCCGCATCCCCCTCGCCCGGCTGCTGGGCCGCCTGGGGGAGTTGGACCCTCGTGTCCCTACCGTCGTCTACTGCGCCGGCGGCTACCGCTCCTCTGTCGGAGCGTCGCTGCTGCGGGCCCACGGCTTCGACAGCGTGGCAGACCTGCAGGGCGGGTTCTCGGCCTGGGTGGCCGCCGGCCTCCCGGTGACGTCGGCGGTGACGCCCGGGCCGGTCGTGCCGGCTGCGCCGGCTGTGGCCCAGGAGCCGGCCGCTCGGTCGGGGACCTAGGTCGTTGTGCGGTCGTGCAGGACGGCGTCGGCGGCGTTGCGACCGTTGAGCGCGATGACGGACCCGGCCGGGTGGGTGGCCGCTCCGCAGAGGTAGAAGCCGGGGATCGGGGTGCGGGCGGTGAGGCGGTGCTCCCACATCTGGTCCGGCATGGTCTCGCCCTGGAAGATGTGCCCTCCGGTGAGGCCGACGCGCTCCTCGATGTCGGGCGGGCCCAGGACCTCGGAGTACTCGATGCAGTCGGCGATGTCGGGGGCGAAGCGGCCGATGAGCTCGAGGAACTGCCGGCCGATGGCGTCCCGCTGCTCGTCCCACGTCGTGCCGGCGAGCTGGTAGGGCGCGTACTGCCCGAACACGCTCATGAGGTGCCGGTCCTCGGGCGCGGGGGAGGGGTCGTACCCGGTCTGGAAGTACACCTCGCCGTAGCCGACGTTGGCGATGCCGGCCCGGCAGTCTTCGAAGGCCCGCTGGGCGGCGTCGAGTCCCTGCGTCACCGAGATCATCGAGCGGAAGGGCCACGTCTCGCCGGCGGCCGCCGGGAACGTGGGTAGGCGGGAGAGCGCGGCGTTGAACTTCACGACCGGGCTGCGGATCTGCCAGGCCTCCAACCGCTCCTGGTACGGCGCCGGCACGGCACCCGAGCCCTCGAGCATGCCGAGCGCACGTTTCGGGTCGGCGTTGCACACCACCGTGCGGGCCCGAAGCAGCTCGCCACCGGCGAGGCGCACGCCTTCACCGGGAAGGATCTCGGCCACCTCGACCCCGCAGGCGAGCGCCGCGCCGGCCTCGGCCGCGGCTTCGGCGAGGGCGAAGCTGATCATGCCCATGCCGCCCCGCACGTAGCCCCACACCGGGCCCTGCCCCTCGAGGTCGCCCTGGTAGTGCATCAGCTTCACGGACGCCGTGCCCCAGTCGCGGGGGCCGGCGTAGGCACCGATCACGCCCTGCCCGAAGAGCGCGTCCTTGATGCGCTGGTCGCTGACGTAGTGGTCGAGCACGTCCGAGATCGACGCCTCGAAGAGGATGTCGATCATCCACTGGTCGTGCCCGAGCATGGCCTCGAGCTCGTCGCGGGTGGGCGAGTCGCCGATCCAGCTGTCCCGGTTCCCGGTGCGCAGCAGCTTGCGCATGTCGTCGAAGATCTGCTCGTACGCCCAGTAGCCCTCGATGTCGGCGGGGGAGAGGCCGAGCGCCTCCAGCGCGGCCTGCGTCCGGGCGTCGTCGTTCCACTGGGCGAGCGACGAGCCGTCCTCGAAGGGCGCCCACAGGTTGGGATCGGCCACGAACACCTCGAGGCCGCGGCGGCGCAGGTCCAGCTCGTCGATGACCACCGGATCGAGCAGGCCCACGACGTAGGCGCAGGGACTCACGACGTACCGCTCGTCCGGGAAGGGGCGTTCGAGGGTGCACGCGCCCCCCAGACGCTCGCGCCGCTCCAGTACCAGGACCGACCACCCGGCGCGGGCCAGGTAAGCCGCACAGGCCAGCCCGTTGTGCCCGCCTCCGACCACCACCGCGTCCCATGGGCGGCCGGTCAGCTCCGCCATCGGGGCCGGCAGGCCGACTTCGCCGAGGGCGTCTGCGATGCTCGCCATGAGACGCACGCTAGCAATACCTGAACGACCGTTCAAGGTTGTAGGTGCAACGACTGAACAGCTGTTCAGCGGATAGGGTGGTCCGATGCCTCGAGCTTCCGGCGAGGCTCGCCGGGCTCAGATCCTCGCCGCGTCGGGCCGGTTGGTCCGCCAGCGGGGTTTCAGCACCACGCGCCTGGCCGACGTGGCCGGTGAGCTGGGGCTGTCGGCACCCCTCATCGTCTACCACTTCGGCACGAAGGACGAGCTGATGGCGGCCACCCTGGCGGCCGAGGCGTCAGCGGAGCTCGAGCGGATGGAGCGCATCGTGTCCAGCAGGGCCCGTCCGGCGGCGAAGATCGATCGCATCCTCCGCATGTCGCTCGGCCCGGCGTCGGTGGCGGACTGGGGGATGTGGATCGACGCCTGGGGAGAGGGCCTGCGGTCGCCCGTGATGAGCCGCCTCCTGGCCGAGCTCGACGAGCGGTGGCAGCGGTCCATCGCCGCCATCGTCGAGGAGGGCCGGGCGGCGGGCGACTTCGTGGTCGCCGACCCTGAGGTAAGTGCGCAGCGGCTCGTGGCCCTGCTCGACGGGTACGGGGTCCAGCTCGTCCGGGGCGCCTCCACGCGAGCGCGGGCCCGGGTGCTGGCCGCGGCCCGGCAGGCGGTGGCGGCGGAGCTCGGACGGTCCTGAAAGAAGCGTCGGGCGATCAGCCCGTGCGCGGCCCGGCGCCCGTGGGGCCGAACGGATCGAGCGGGTCGTTGGGACCGGAGGTGCCCGCTCGCCGCCGTCCCGCGGAGCAGGCGCCGGCCCGGCTGTACAGGCCGACCAGGCGCGAGACCACGGTGACGAGGAAGATCTGCCCGAGCAGCGCTTCGAACGAGACCATCGCCTTGCCGGCGTCGGTGGCGGGGGTGAAGTCGCCGAAGCCGAGCGTGGTGAGCACCACGAAGCTGAAGTACACGAAGTCGGCCACCGTCGGATCGTCCGTCTGCACGAAGAACTGCCGGTCGGTGAGGCCGCTGACCCCGTACTGCACAGAGCGCGAAGATCAGGCCGAAGAGCACGTAGACGCACACGACGGCCAGGACGGTCTGGCGCGCTGACGTGCTGGTGCCGCACCAGACGGCTCCCGATGGCCAGGACCAGGATGACCAGGAGAAGCGCCTGACCGATGGCCAACCAGGCCCGCGTGGTGTCTGTTCCGACGGCGCCATCGGCCAGCGCGGCGACGATGGCCAGCGCGGCGAGGACCCGTGCCGGTGACACCCACCGACCCTCGACCGCGGACGTCTCGAGTCCGAGGATCACCGTGGCCGCCACCAGGACTCCCGGGAGCCACCGGCCGACGCCGCTGCTCGACGCCGTGAAGATGGCGACGCAGTCCACGAGGATGAGCACGAGGAGAGCGCCGTAGCGATCGGGACGGCGGCGGGGCAGCTTCGGGCGCGTCCGGGAGGCGCCTTCGGGCATCCTGCGGACGGTAGTGGTCGGCGCGCGGCGGCGGGCGGATGCCCGGCCGGCACCCCCGTCGGCCCTCCCGGTACTACTACTTGCAGAGCACAACGAAGCCGGTACCGTGGCCGGGATGCGACGGATCGGCCTCCGGTACGAGTACGTCGTCGCCATCGTGTTCGTGACGGGTCTCTTCATGGAGATCCTCGACACGACCATCGTCAACGTGGCGCTGCCCACCCTGGCCCGGGAGTTCGGGGTGGGGACGGCGGACGTCGAGTGGGTCGTCATCTCCTACCTGCTCAGCCTGGCCGTGTGGATCCCCGCGTCCGGCTGGATCGGGGACCGCTTCGGGACCAAGCGGACGTTCCTGTTCGCGATCGCCGTCTTCACCGTGGCGTCGGCGCTCTGCGGGCAGGCCTCGGGCCTGTGGGAGCTGGTGGCGTTCCGCGTCCTGCAGGGTGTCGGCGGCGGGATGATGACCCCGGTCGGGACGGCCATGCTGTTCCGCGCGTTCGCGCCCGAGCGGCGGGCGAAGGCCTCGACCGTCCTGATCATCCCGACCGTCATGGCCCCGGCGCTCGGGCCGGTGCTCGGCGGCCTCCTGGTGACCCAGTTCTCGTGGCGCTGGGTGTTCTACGTCAACGTCCCGCTCGGCATCGCGGCGTTCGTGTTCGGTCTCGTGGCGCTGCGAGAGCACCGCGAGCCGTCGGCCGGTCCGTTCGACGCCGCCGGGTTCGTGCTCAGCGCAGTCGGGTTGGCCGCCCTCCTCTATGCGCTGTCAGAAGGACCGATCAAGGGTTGGGTGTCGCCGCAGATCGTCATCGCCGGCGTCGGCGGGCTGCTGGCGTTCGCGCTGCTGACCCGCATCGAGCTGCGCAAGACGCACCCGATGCTGGCGCTGCGCCTGCTGAGGGACCGGATGTTCCGCAACGCCAACCTCTGCTCAGCCCTGTCGTACTCCAGCTTCGCGGCTGTCTTGTTCCTCATGCCCCTGTTCCTGCAAGAGCTCCGCGGGCTCACCGCCCTCGAGTCCGGCCTCACGACGTTCCCGCAGGCCATCGGGGTGCTGATCTCCTCCCAGGTGTCCGGGCGGCTGTACCCGTTCGTCGGCCCCCGTCGCCTCATGGTGTTCGGGCTCGTGGGCGCGGCGTGCACGGCCCTGACCTTCACGCAGGTCGACCTGGGCACGGATCTGTGGGTGATCAGGGGCCTGATGTTCACCCGCGGGGTGTTCATGGCGTTCGCCTTCATCCCGCTGCAGGCCGCCACCTACTCCACGATCACGCCCGCGGACACGGGCCGCGCCACCGCCATCTTCAGCACGCAGCGCCAGGTGGCTGCGGCGTTCGGCGTGGCCACCGCCGCGACCATCCTGACCACGGCCACGTCACGCCGGCTGGCCGACGTGCTGCCGGGGACCACGGGCGCCATCGACGCCCAGGTGAGCGCCTACCACGAGGTGTTCCTGGCCGCGTCGCTGCTGGCGTTCGGAGCGGCCGCCATCGCTCTGCTCGTGCGCGACGAGGACGCGGCGGCGACGATGCGGGCCCGCTCGGGGCGCCCGGCCGCCCCGCTGTCCGAGCCCACCACCGATCCCACCTCGATGGTCACCTGACGCTCGGGCGATCAGGAGCGGGCGGAGCCGAAACGGACAGTGGCCCCGAGTTGCCCGCCCGACCGGGGTCGAACGGGGGCCTCGGGGCCACCAAGTCGGTTCGACGCCTTTCGCCCTTCCTTCGGGTGCGACCCCTCCGGCTCCAGGTTCCTCACGTCCCGTCGCCGGTCCGTGCCTCCCCTGGTCAGGCTGCTTCACGTCGTTCCTAACCGAGCGCTGCGTACCGGCCGGTCCGAACCTCCCCCTCGGGCTGGTGGGCCTTCGGGCTCGATCCCTTCCGGTGACGTTCGCACCATTCGGTGAACGCATGATGCGCCCGGTGAAAGCCCAGGTCAATACGCATTTTGTCTCGTCCACAGGGTTATCCGCAACTATCTCGACTCATCCCCAGGTGCGTTGCGAAATGCACCGGATGTGCACAGCCCTGTCCACAATCCGAGACCTGATCGGCCCCTCGACGGGCCCCGGACGCGCTGCGGACCGGGCCCCAAACCCGGGGACCGGTCCGCGTGGCGGGAGCTCCCGGGCCGCGCCCGGGAACGACTCGACCAGTGGCTCAGGCCAGGGCCTTGGCCTTGATGGCGTCGAACTCCTGCTGCGTGATGGCGCCGGACTCGAGGAGCTTGTGGGCCTGAGCGATCTGGTCGGACGGCCCGGTCGTGGTGCCGGCCGTCTCCCGGATGTACTCGTTCATGGCCTTCTGCTGCTGCTTGGCCTGCGCCAAGGCCCGCTCCTGCATGCCGTGGCCGCGGGCGATCAGGTAGATGAGGCATCCGATCAGGGGGAGGAAGATCAGGACGATGACCCAGATCACCTTCGCGAAGCCGCTGAGCGAGTGATCACGGAAGAGATCCATCAGGACCGTGATCAGGATCCAGATGAACGCGAAGAGGAAGAAGAAGTAGATCATCGTCCAGAGGACCTGACCCACGCCCCAGTCTGCTGCAAACACGTGCCGTTCCTTTCGTGGCCGGACGGCGCCGCAGTCGCGGCGGGCCGGCGTGTGGTGTTACCGGGTCGGGACAGTAGCCAACCGCCGGGCCGGGTCCACTCATCCTCTGTCACCCGGGGGCCGGTCGTCGGGCGTAACGCCCCCTTCCGGACGGGCCAGCCGGTACAGGACGCGGCGTCGAAGGACGGGGCGCGCAACCCGACGAAACCGATGAACAGCTCCGAACCCCGGCACCTCGACCGCCCAGAGGTAGAAGCCGGTCTCTGCGAACCGCACCCCGATCCGCTCGACCATGAAGTCGGACTCCTCGCGGGTGAGCGTCGACGGGAAGTGATCCATCACCACGGGGTCGGCGCGGTCACGGCCTTTCGGTGGCGGCCAGGGCTTGCAGGGCGGCGCCGGCGATGCCGGCGTCGTTGCCCATGGCCGCCGGCACCACGGGCGCCTGCACGGTCAGCAGCGGCACGAACCGGTCGGCGCGCTCGCTCACCCCGCCACCGATGATGAAGAGGTCGGGGCTGAAGAGCCGTTCGACGTACCGCAGGTACTCGTCGACCAGCTTCGCCCAATCGGCCCACGAGAGCTTGCGCTCCTCGCGGGCGTTCGCCGACGCCCTGGCCTCGGCGTCCTTGCCCCGGATGACCAGGTGACCCAGCTCGGTGTTGGGCACCAGCGTCCCGTCGATGAAGAGGGCGGTGCCGATGCCCGTCCCCAGCGTGATCATGAGCACCACGCCGCTGTGGCCGGACCCTGCACCCCACCGCAGCTCGGCCACGCCGGCGGCGTCGGCGTCGTTCATCACCGTGACGGCGCACCCGGTGGCCTTCGTCATCACCGCGTCGACGTCCGTCCCGATCCACGACTGGTCCACGTTGGCGGCGCTCAGCGCCACCCCCTTCTTGATGACGGCCGGGAACGTGCAGCCGACAGCGCCGCTCCAGCGGAACCGCGCCGCGAGCTGCGCCACCACCTCGCCGACCGCGTCCGGTGTCGACTCGCGCGGCGTCGGAATGCGCTGCCGCTTGGTCATCAGGCGCCCCGTCAGCACGTCCACCGGCGCAGCCTTGATGCCGCTGCCCCCGATGTCGACGCCGAGGGCCATCGGACCGGGAGGAGGAAGCTCGGAACCGCTCATGACTGAGATGGTCGCACGAATCGCGGCCGCGACTCAGAGCAACGACCGCACCCGGGCGACGAGCATGTCGAAGGCGGGCGCGTTCATGCCGCCGTGCGGGACGATGACGTCGGCGTAGCGCTTCGACGGCTCGACGAACTGCAGGTGCATCGGGCGTACCGTCGTCAGGTACTGGTCGATGACGCTGGCCGGGGTCCGGCCCCGATCGGCGATGTCACGCTCGAGGCGCCTGATGAAGCGCACATCGGGATCGGTGTCGACGTAGACCTTCAGATCGAGCAGCTCGCGCAGGCGCGGTTCGAAGAGCACGAGAATCCCCTCGATCACGACGACCGGTCCAGGCTCGACCATGATGACCTGGTCGGTGCGGAGGTAGTCGGCGAAGTCGTAGACGGGCACGGGTGCCGCCGCCCCGGACACGAGTTCGTCCAGATGGGCCATGAGGAGCGGCCAGTCGAAGGCATCCGGGTGGTCGTAGTTGATGGCCGCCCGCTCCTCGAAGGACAGGTCGGCGCGGTCGCAGTAGTAGGAGTCGAGCTTCATCAGCGCGAGCTGTTGCTGCCCGACCATGTCGGCCAGACGCTCGGCCACCGTCGTCTTGCCGGAGCCGGTTCCTCCGGCCACGCCGAGGAGGAACGGCCGGTGGCGAGAACCGGTCGGCGGACCGCTCATGAGGACGGGACCGTACCGTCCGGCCACTACGGTCCCGCCAGTGGGCGAGCCGTCGCTGTTCCTCGGGTCCGGACGCGAGCGCTCGCTGCTGCGCCGCCACCCATGGATCTTCACCGGTGCGGTCAAGCGGGTCGAGGGTGGTCCGGCGACGGGCGAGACGATCGCCGTGCGGACCGATCGCGGGCGCTTCCTGGCCCGGGCCGCCTACAGCCCGTCCTCGCAGATCGTCGCCCGGGTCTGGTCGTGGGACGGGGACGACGTGATCGACGAGGCGTTCATCGCTGGTCGGGTCCAGCGGGCGGCGGCGGCGCGGTCCGATCTCGTCGAGCGGACCGACGCCTTTCGAGCCGTGTTCGCCGAGAGCGACGGTCTCCCCGGCGTGATCGCCGACCGCTACGACGACCACGTCGTCGTCCAGCTGTCGTCGGCGGGCGCGGAGCACTGGCGGCCGGCCGTGGCCGAGGCCCTCGCCGCACTGCCCGGTGTGAATGGCGTGTCGGAGCGTTCGGATCTCGACGTCCGCCAGCGGGAGGGCCTGCCGCCGCGCACCGGCCACCTCGCCGGCGATGCACCGCCGCCGGCCATCACCATCGCCGAGCGTCCCCCGGCCGAGGGCCCGGGCTGGACGTTCCTGGCCGACGTGGCCACCGGCCACAAGACCGGCTTCTACCTCGACCAGCGCGAGAACCGGCTCACCGTCGCCGAGCTGGCGGCGGGGCGGCGGGTGCTCGACCTGTTCTGCTACACGGGCGGCTTCACCGTGGCCGCCGTGGCGGGTGGCGCGGCTTCGGTGGTGGCGGTCGACTCGTCGGCGCCCGCGCTCGAGCTGGCCGCCAGGAACGTCGAGCGCAACCGCGGTCCTGACCCCGTCGATGACATCTCGTTCGTCCAGGCGGATGTCTTCACGCACCTGCGCCGGCTGCGGGACCAAGGCGCGCGCTTCGATCTCATCGTCGCCGATCCACCGAAGCTGGCCCGCTCGGCGTCGCAGCTCAACCGGGCCACCCGGGCCTACAAGGACCTGAACCTGCTGGCGCTCAAGCTGCTGGCGCCGGGCGGTGTGCTGGTCACGTTCTCGTGCAGCGGTCTGATGACCGAGGACCTCTTCCAGAAAGTGCTGTTCGGGGCCGCCCTCGATGCCGGTCGCGACGCCCAGGTGATCGGCCGGCTGACCCAGGCGACCGACCACCCCGTGCTGCTGACGTTCCCGGAGGCCGG
>CAVYKN010000004.1:0-61382 GCA_963769115.1 uncultured Acidimicrobiales bacterium | reverse complement strand
GCATGCACGTGAGGTTGCGGATAGCGGGATGAGAGGTGCACGCTTCCGCCTGGAACGACCGCACACTGCGGGACGACGGGCCGCAGCTCGCTGACGGGGCTAGACCTTCAGCGATGCTCGGCCGCTTCTTCGCCACGTTCCTGGCGGTGTTCCTGGCCGAGCTCCCGGACAAGACGATGGTCGCGACGCTGATCCTGACCACCACCTACCGTCGCGCCTTCTGGGTGTGGCTGGGGGCGGCGGGGGCCTTCCTCGTGCACGTGACCATCGCCGTCCTGGCCGGCGGCCTGCTGTCGCGCCTGCCCGACGAGCCGGTCAAGATCGTGGTCGCCATCCTCTTCGCCGTCGGGGCAGTCGTGCTGTGGCGTCAACGGGGCGAGCCTGGCACCGAGACGGGGGAGGAGCTGCATCTCCACGCAGAGACCTCACGGCGCGCATCTGCGGCATCGCCTTCACCACGCTCCTGCTCGCCGAGATCGGCGACCTCACCCAGCTCACCGTCGCCAGCCTGGCCGCCTCGACCGGCCAGCCCGTGCCCGTGTTCTTCGGCGGCCTGCTGGCGCTCTGGACGGTGGCGGCCATCGCCGCCGCCAGCGGTACCGCCATCCTGAAGCGCATACCGGTGCGGACCGTGCGGACGGGCGCCAGCATCGTCTTCGCGCTGCTGGCCCTGGTCACGTTGGTGGAAGCGTTGGCCTGAGCAAGCTCAGAACGACACCCGCGCCTCCACGAGCTCGGCCAGCAACGACGAGGTGGCCGCGGCGACCGGTGTGCGCTTCTCGGTCGCGTCGCGCAACACGAGGTCCCGCGAGAACGCGTCAACGACGTGCGCACCCGCCTCCTGGCAGATCAACATCCCCCCCAGGAAGTCCCAGACGCCGTGCGCGTTGCGGCTGCAGTCGATGTAACCGTCCAGCACCCCGCAGGCGACCGCGCACAGGTCGAGCGCTGCCGCCCCCAAGGCCCGGTACTGCCGCCAGCCCAGCCATCGCGGGGGGAAGCCGGACAGGCCGACGAGCGCGTCCCCGACGGTCGCGCAACCTGTCGGCCCGATGCGCTCGCCGTTGCGCATGGCCCCCTCGCCCCGCCGGGCCTCGAAGCGGTCGCCGTTCACGATGTTGATCACGAGCGCGGCCAGCGGCCCGTGCTCGTCCAAGGCGCACAGCGACGTCGCGAACCACGGGATGCCGTGAGCGGCGTTGGTGGACCCGTCGAGCGGATCGACGACCACCAGCAGCGGCCGGTCCTCGTTCCGCAACCCGCTCTCCTCGGAGAGCACCCCTGCGCCACCCCGCTCCAGCACCTCGAGCGCGGCGGCGTCGGCGGCCAGGTCCGAGTGGTGCTGGCCGGCGTGGGTGCCCGCCAGGCCCCAGTCGTCCAACGACCCGAGGGCGGCCCGGATGGCAGCCGCCGTCTCGTCGAGCAGGGCGGCGGCGGCCGACCCCGCCGGTTCGCCACTGCTCCGCGCCACGACCCCTCACGGTAGTGGCAGGCTGGGGCCCGACCACCGACGAACCGGACCGGAGGAGAGAGGGGACCGCGTGGCGATCATCGACGTGGCCGGGTTCGTGTCTGACCTGAAGGACCATGCCATCGGGCATGGCTTCCACGTCCACGACGAGCGCCACTTCGTCGAGACGTACTCGCTCCGCCAGACCTGGGAGGTCGACCTCCACCCCGAGGAGGCCTGCCAGGGACCCATCGACCTCCACCTGGCGCTCGACATCGACCCCCGCGCGCTGCTCGGGTTCGAGGACGCCATGGCCACCGAGGACGATCCCGACGCCGAGCCTCCGGACGGCTTCTCCTTCCCCCTCCACTTCACCTGGATGCTCCCGCCCCTCCCCGAGCCGCCCGACCTCCTGGTGCTGGCGACCGAGGTGGCCGGCATCGGCGGTGTGTCGCTCCCGATCGAGGTGGCGGCCATCGACACCATCCCCTCGGTGACCGACGCTCCCGAGCGCAGCCTCTCCATCGTCGCCCGCGTCAACGTCTCCCTCGCCCAGGTCTACCTGGGTGAGGACGTGCTCTGTGACACGCTCGACAAGTGCCGGCAGGTCAGCCTCTACCTGCTGGAGCAGGCCGAGGCGTGGCTCGGGGACAGCGAGCTGTGAGTCCCTGTCGTCGAGGTGGGAGCCGTCACAGGGGAAGAACGGTCGATGCGCATCACCGAGCTGATGGACCTCCTGCGGGACTACCCGCAGGACTGGGAGGTCGAGCTGGCGGTCGTCGCGCCCGTCGAGCCCGACGACGCCGACATCACCGTCGACCGCTACTCGATCGAAGGCGTCATGCCGTGGGAGGACGACGACAAGGACCAGGCGCTCCTCTGGTTGGTCGGCGGCGAGGACGACAACGTCGACGCCTTCCTCGACGCCGTCGACGATTGACGCCGTCCGCACCGTGACCGAACCCCAGCGCGACCTCCCTCCCGGCCTGCGGGACCAGCTCGACCTCCCGCACGCCGGGCTGGTCACGTTCGGCCACCGCCCGTTCCTCACCGAGCCGGAGCAGCTCGACACCTGGCAGCCGGACGTCGCCATCGTCGGCGCACCGTTCGACGTCAGCACCACGAACCGCCCCGGCGCCCGCTTCGGACCCCGGGCCATCCGCGCCCTGGCCTACGAGCCCGGGACCTACCACCTGGACCTCGGCATCGAGATCTTCGACTGGCTCGAGGTCGTCGACTTCGGCGACGCCTACTGCCCCCACGGCCAGACCGAGGCCAGCCACGCCAACATCCGCGCCCGGGTCGGCGAGATCGCCAGCCGGGGCATCGTCCCCGTCATCCTCGGCGGTGACCACTCCATCACCTGGCCGGCGGCGACCGCGGTGGCCGACCACTTCGGCTTCGGCAACGTCGGCATCGTCCACTTCGACGCCCACGCCGACACCGCCGACATCATCGAGGGCAACCTGGCCTCGCACGGCACGCCGATGCGGCGGCTCATCGAGTCCGGCGCGGTGCTCGGCCGCAACTTCGTGCAGGTCGGCCTGCGCGGCTACTGGCCGCCGCAGAAGACGTTCGAATGGATGCAGAGCCAGGGGATGCGCTGGCACCTCATGCACGAGGTGTGGGAGCGCGGCATGGCCGCGGTCATCGAGGACGCGGTCGCCGAGGCGCTCGACGGCGCCGAGCACCTCTACGTCAGCGTCGACATCGACGTGCTCGACCCCGGCTTCGCGCCCGGCACCGGCACGCCCGAACCCGGCGGGCTCACCCCGGCCGACCTGCTGCGCACCGTGCGGGCGCTGGCCATGCGCACCAACCTGGTGGCGCTCGACGTGGTCGAGGTCGCACCGGCGTACGACGTGAGCGACAACACCGTCAACAACGCCCACCGGGTGGTGTTCGAGGCGCTGGCCGGCCTGGCCTGGCAGCGCCGGGAGGCCGCCGGGGGCGAGGCCGGCCCACCGGCCTTCCCCATCGCTGACGGCGGCTGTCAGCGGCGGCGGCGCCGGGCAGCGTCGCCGAGGTCCGGCGGTTCGTAGCCGTCGTCGTACGGGTTGAGCGTGAGGCCGGGCGGAACCAGGGCGTCCACGCGATCCCACACGTCGCCGGGGACCTGCGTGCCGGCGCCGGCGAGGACGTCCTCGAGCTGACCGAGCGTGCGGGGCCCGATGATGGCCGAGGTCACCGCCGGGTGCGCGAGCACGAACGCGTGCGCCAGGTCGACCAGTCGCAGCCCCGCTTCGTCGGCCATCTGCAGCAGATCCTCGACCAGCGCCATCTTGCGCTCGTGGACCGTCCCGCCGAAGTCGAAGTGGTCCGGCTCGCGCTCCGCCCTCGACGACGGCGGCGCGTGCCCGTCGCGGTACTTGCCCGTCAGCCACCCGCCGTTGAGCGGCGCCCACACGAGCACGCCGAGCCCGTATCGCTGGCACGTCGGCAGCACCGCCCGCTCGATGCCGCGGGCGAAGACGGAGTACGGCGGCTGCTCGGTCGACGGCAGGACGTGGCCCCGCCGGTCGGCCATCCACTGCGCCTCGACCAGCAGTTCGGCCGGGAACGTCGACGTCCCGAAGGCCCGGATCTTCCCGGCGTGCACGAGGTCGGACAGCGCGCCGAGCGTCTCGTCCAGATCGGTGTCGGGATCGGGCCGGTGCACCTGGTACAGGTCGATCCAGTCGGTGTCGAGGCGGCGCAGGCTGTCCTCGACGGCCCGCACGATCCAGCGGCGCGAGGCGCCACGGTGGTTCGGGTCCTCGCCCATGGCGTTGAAGAACTTCGTCGCCAGGATGACGGAGTCCCGCCGGCCGCGCAGCGCCCGCCCGACGATCTCCTCCGACTCCCCGAACGCGTACATGTCCGCGGTGTCGATGAAGTTCACGCCGGCGTCGAGCGCGGTGTGGACGATCGCCTGGCACTCGTCCTCGTCCCGGTTGCCCCACGCGCCGAGCACCATGGTCCCGAGGCAGAACGTGCTGACGTGCATGCCGGTACGGCCGAGGGTGCGGTACTCCACGGTGCCGAGCCCCCCCCGCGCCCCCCCCCCCCGACCCCCCCCCGTCAGGCCTCGACTTCGACGGCCGGCACCGCGTCCGGCGCCTCGCACAGGGCGCGGGCGCCATCCACCGTCACCGCCACCCTCGACCCCGCCACCAGCTCGGCCGCCCGCGTGCTGGTGCCGTGGGCCGAGATCAAGATGTCGAGCAGGTCGACACGGACGTGGACGAGCGTGGCCGCGCCGGCGAACGTCTGCCCCGACACCGTGCCGACCAGCCCGTGGTGGTCACCGGCACCGCCGTTGGCCGGGGCCAGCGGGCTGACCTCGACGTCCTCGGGCCGCACGAGGAGGAGCACCTCCTGACCGAGGGCGAACCGCCCCGCGGCCGGCGTGGCCACCGTGACCCCGGCCACCTCGGCCCGGTCCTGGCCCGTGATGGTGGCCGGCAGCTCGTTCATGCTCCCGACGAACCGGGCCACGAACGCGCTGGCCGGGTTGCGGTAGATCTCGGTCGGCGACCCGAGTTGCTCCAGCCGGCCGCCCGACATCACGCCGATGCGATCCGAGATGCCGAGCGCCTCCTCCTGGTCGTGGGTGACGAACAGCGTCGTGATGCCGAGCTCGGTCTGGATGCGGCGGATCTCGTCCCGCAGCAGCAACCGGACCTTGGCGTCCAGCGCCGAGAGTGGCTCGTCGAGGAGCAGCACGGTCGGCGAGATGGCCAGCGCCCGGGCCAGCGCCACCCGCTGCTGCTGGCCGCCCGAGAGCTGGTGCGGGTAGCGGCCGGCGAACTCCTGCAGCTGGACCAGATCCAGCATCTCGCCCACCCGCTGGGTGCGGTCCGCCTTGCCGACGCCGCGGGTGCGCAGCCCGAAGGCCACGTTGTTGGTGACGTTGAGGTTGGGGAACAAGCTGTAGCTCTGGAACACCATCCCCATGTGGCGCTTGTTGGGCGGCGTGTCGGACTGGTCGACACCGTCGACGCGCACCACTCCCTGATCGGGCCACTCGAAGCCGGCGGCGATGCGCAGCGCGGTGGTCTTACCGCAGCCGCTCGGGCCCAGCAGGCTGACGAGCTCGCCCGCCTCGACCTCCAGGTCGAAGTGGTCGAGCGCGACGGTCGGCCCGAACGCCTTGCGCACGCCTTCGAAGGACAAGGTGGCCATGGCGCTCCTAGTAGACCGCGGTCGAGGCCGCACCCCGCCCGGGCCGGCGGGTGACGGCGATGAACAGCGCCAGCAGCAGCGCGGTGGCAAGGAAGACCACCAGGGCGAGGGCCATGCCGCCCTGCGGCTCCTGGTTCTGGTACAGCACGAGGTAGGTGGGCAGCGTCCGCTTGAGCAGCAGCGACGCGATGGTGAACTCGCCCAGCACGACCGTGGCGGTCAGGAACGCCGAGCCGACGATGGCGGACGTCAGATTGGGGATCAGCACGCGGAACAGCGTCGTGAGCCACCCCGCGCCGAGGCTGCGGGACGCGTCGACCAGGGTCCGCAGGTCGATGGCCCGGATGCCGGCGTCGAGGGCGCGGTAGGTGAAGGGCATGGCCAGCACCGAGTAGAAGGGGATCAGCGACAGGTCCGAGCTCAGGAACCACGGCGCCGTCTCCCGGAACGTGCCCGCCACGCCGACCACGAGCGCGATGGGGGGCACGACGTAGGGCAGCACGCTCAGGATCTCCACCAGCGGTCGCGCTCTCGGGACCCGCAGATGGACCCAGAGCGCGGTCGGCAGGAGGATCCCAAGCGTGACCAGGATCGCCCCGACGGCCAGCTTGAGGCTGAGCGTGAGCGCGGGCCCGAATAGCGGGTCGGAGAAGGCGTTGCTGAGGCTGTCGAGCGTCCAACGGTCGAACAGCGTGGAGAAGTTGAACCGGACCATCGGCACCCGCTGGAAGGCGAAGCGGGCCATGGCCAGCAGGGGGAGGATGAAGTACACCGCGCAGGCCAGCAGCACGATGACCGACACCACCGGCGGCCGTGCCTGGCCAGGCTTGCGCCGGCGGGCGGTCACGCTCGCCGCCATCGCTCGGCCCTCCTCCGCAGCAACAGGTAGCCGGTCATCGACACGCCCATGATGATGATCATCCACGCAGCCAGCGCGTACCCGAGCTGTCCTTTCCCGGTGATGGTGTTGCCCTGGAGGAAGAAGCGAATCTGGATCGTCACCAGGTTCGAGCTGCCGCCGGTGAGCGCATAGGCGGTCGCGTAGGCGCTGAACGTGTTGGCGAACAACAGCAGGAATCCACCGAGGATGGCCGGAGCCAGGACTGGGATCCCGACGCGGCGCCAGTAGCCCCATGACCGAGCGCCGAGGTTCGCCGCCGCCTCGCGCCAGGCGGGCTTTAACCCGTCGATGGCGGGGAAGGTGACCAGCACCATGAGCGGGATCTGGAAGTACAGGTACACGATGACAAGGCCCCAGAACGAGCGGACGGTGAAGCCGTGGGCTTGGAGGTCGAGCCCACTCGACTTGAGAATCTTGGTCATCAGACCTTGGGTGCCAAGTGCGGCGATGAACGCGAACGCCAACGGGATGCCGCCGAAGTTGGCGGCAACCCCACTGAACGCGGTGACTCCGCTGCGGAGCCATTTCGGCCGCCGCAGTGTCGCCGCGGCATACGCCAACAGAACACCGATGACAGCGCCGAGCAGCGCCGTCACAAACGACAGCCTGAGCGACGCGATGAACGCCTCTTGATACTGCCCGGTGACGGCCTCGGTCAGCGCAGAGGTCGTGGCCCCGTTCTCCCCCTGCAGCGCCTGGGTGAACACCGTGATCGTCGGCCAGACGAGAAAGATGGCGAGGTAGGCGAAGAACGGGAGCAGGCCCAGCCACGCGGGTTCCGCCGGTGGGCGGCCCCCGCTTGGGGTGGCCGCCCGCGGCAGATTCGACGGCGTCGTCCTCGACGGCGACGGACGGGACCGTCATCGGGATCGACGAGCCGCTAGGCGTCGGCAACCATGGGGCCCCAGTTCGCGACCAGCGCCTCGTTGGCCTTGTCGATCTGCTCCTGGGTCGGGAAACCGATCGACTGGATGAGCTCCGCGTCGGGCAGGTTCGCCGAGATCTCCTCGCTCACCTTGCCGGACTCCAGGAGCGCGGCGTACCGGGCCGGGATCGCGCCGCCCTCGAGGTACCCGAGCGCACCTTCGTCGGACAGGATGTGCTCCACCCACAGCTTGCCGGCGTTGGGGTGAGGCGAGTCCTTCACGACACCCTGCGCGTAGTACGACCCATAGACCCCGTCGGTCGGGACCACCACCTCGGAGGTGATGCCCGCCTCGTCAAGTTGGGGCTGGAGGCCAGGCCAGTTGTAGGTCCAGTCCAGAACGATCGGCGTCTCGCCGGCCAGGATCGTGGCCGGGGTGACGTCGCCGGGGACGAAGTTGCCCGACTTCTTGAGATCGGCGAAGAACTGGATGCCAGGCATGATGTCGTCGAAGCTGCCCCCATTGGCGAGGGAGGCCGCCATCACGCCCGCGAAGGCCGCGCCGGCCTCCCGAGGATCGTCATTGAGGAAGACCTGACCCTTGTAGTCTGGGTTCGTCGAGGTCGGCGATGGTCTTCGGCGGGTTGTCCACGATGGTCGTGTTGGTGCCAATGGCGATGATCCCGTAGTACGCACCGACCCAGTTGCCGTCGGGGTCCTTCAAAGCGTCAGGGATCTCGTCCCAAGTGCTCGCCTGATACGGCTCCCAAAGACCCTCGTCTTTGGCCTGGATCGCGAACGGAGGACCGACGTCGATGGAGTCGGGCATGTCGGCTTGACCCGCCAGAGTCTTGACCGCGGTGATCTCGTCGGCCGACGAGGCGTCAGGCGTCGCGACCGGGTTCTCGATGCCCGGGTACTTGTCCCGGAAGCTCTGCAGGATGCCCTTGTAGTTGGCCCACGTGTCGGGCAGGGCGATCAGGTTGACCTTGCCCTCCTCGGTCGCGGCCTCCACGAGGGCGGCCAGGTCACCGCTGGCCGCTGCGGTGGTGTCCCCGCCGCGCGGCCGCGGGAGCGGAGGTCTCCGCGGGAGCGGCGGCTGCCGTGGTGTCCCCACCACCGGAGTCGTCGTCACTCCCGCATCCGGCGGCCAACAGTCCTGCGGCCACCATGAGCGCGCCGAAGGCACGCATCGTCTGACGTGATGCACGCATCTCTGTCCTCCCCTTTTCATTGGATGCTGCGTGCCGCACGGTAACCCGTCCGGCGGCGCCCCGCGACATGGGGGCCGGGGTTCACGCCGGTTCCGGCGGCGGCGGCGGGGCGGACACCGTCGATGCCAGGGCGTGCCACGATACAGTCGTGTCCCGCGATGCGGGACGAGCCCGCAGAGGAGGAGCGCCATGCCCCGCAACCGGGCCGAGGTGGTGGTGATCTCGTGGCGGGACATCCCCGCCCAGGTCAACGCCCGCGACGGTCACGAGCGCCATCAGGTGCTCCTCCCCGCCCGCTTCCAGCGGGCCGTCGAGCGCGCCACGCGGTCGCCGGCAAGAAGACCTCGCACGAGCACGTGGCCGAGTGGCGGCGGCGCTCCTTCCCCATCGACGGTGACCCGCTCGAGGCGGCCGCACGGAGGCCGACCGCCTCGACGCCGCCTTCCCGCCCGACCGCCTGCGCTCGCTGATCGCCGCCGGCGGTTGGGACCCGGAAAGCACGTCCCCACCATGACCGATCCCGCGATGACGGAGCCCGTCGCCGTCTTCGTGCCGTCCGGCCGGCGCGGGAACGTGCCCGCGGGCACCACCGTGCTCGACGCCGCCCGCCGCTTGGCGTCGACCTGGACTCCGTCTGCGGAGGTCGAGGGATCTGCGGTCGGTGCCAGGTGCGACCGGCCTTCGGCCAGTTCGCCAAGCACGCGCTCACCTCCTCCCCTGACCACCTGTCGTCCCCGGGGTCGACGGAGCACGACTACCGCGGCCGACGCCCGCTCGACGCCGGGAGCCGGCTCGGCTGCGCGGCCCAGATCGTCGGCGACGTCGTGCTCGACGTGCCGCCGGAGAGCCAGGTCCACCGGCCGGTGGTGCGCAAGTCGGTCGACCTCGAAGGCCTCGTCGTCGACCCGGTGGTCCGGCTCCACTACCTCGAGGTGGCGGCCGCCGATCTCGGTGAGGGACGCAGCGACCTGCAGCTCCTGCTCGACGCGCTGGACGAGCAGTGGTCGCTCACGGCGCTGGCGGTCGACACGGGCGTGCTGGCCGACCTGCAGCCGGCGCTCGCTGACGGCGGACGCGCCGTCACCGTCGCCGTCCACGGCGGCAGCACGATCACGGCGGTCTGGCCTGGCTTCGTCGACCGGGTCTACGGCGTCGCCGTCGACGTCGGCTCGACGACCATCGCCGGCCACCTCTGCGAGCTCGGCAGCGGCGAGGTGCTGGCGACGGCCGGGGCCATGAACCCCCAGATCCGGTTCGGTGAGGACCTGATGAGCCGGGTGTCCTACGTGATGATGAACCCCGGAGGACGGGAGCAGCTGACGGACGCGGTGCAGCAGGCCGTCGACGAGCTGGTCGGCGAGCTCACCTCGCAGGCCGGCGTCGAGCGGGACGACGTGCTCGACCTGGTCGCCGTGGGCAACCCGATCATGCACCACCTCCTGCTCGGCATCGATCCCACGCCGCTCGGCACGGCGCCGTTCGCGCTCGCCACCGACCTCCCCGTGGACGCACGGGCCACCGACATCGGCGTCGGCTGCCGCCGGGCCCGCCTGCACCTGCTCCCCTGCATCGCCGGGCACGTCGGCGCCGACGCCGCCGCGGCGATCCTCGCCGAAGGACCGCACCGCAGCGACGACGTGCAGCTCCTCGTCGACGTCGGCACCAACGCCGAGATCGTGCTCGGATGCCGGAGTTGGCTGCTGGCCGCGTCGAGCCCGACCGGCCCCGCGCTGGAGGGCGCCCAGATCTCGTGCGGCCAGCGGGCGACACCCGGGGCCATCGAGCGGGTGCGCATCGACCGCGACACGCTCGAGCCCCGCTATCGGGTCGTCGGCAGCGAGGTCTGGTCGGATGACCCCGCCTTCGAGGCGAGCCTGCCGCCGGCCGGGGTCACCGGCGTGTGCGGCTCCGGGATCATCGAGGTCGTCGCCGAGCTGTTCCTGTCCGGCGTCCTCGACGCCGACGGCGCCATCGACGGTGCGCTGGCCGATCGCACCCCGCGGGTCGTCCCGGACGGACGCGTGTTCGCGTACGTGCTGCGCGACGCGGAAGGCGATCGGCCGGCGCTGCGCATCACCCAGGCCGACGTCCGCGCCATCCAACTCGCCAAGGCCGCGCTGCAGGCCGGCGTACGGCTGCTGATGGACCACGCCGGGCTGGAGAGCCTGACTGACGTCGGCTCGGTGCGGCTGGCCGGGGCCTTCGGCAGCCACATCGATCCGCTCTACGCGCTGGCCCTCGGCCTGCTCCCGGACTGCCCGCCGGACCGTGTGCGCTCGGCCGGCAACGCCGCCGGCTCGGGGGCAGTGCGGGCGCTCCTGTCTGCCGAGGCACGGGCGGAGGTCGCCCGAGGTCGCCCGCACGGTCACCAAGGTGGAGACGGCCATCGAGCCCCGGTTCCAGGAGCACTTCGTGGCCTCGCTGGCCTTCCCCCACGCCACCGATCCCTACCTGCACCTGGCCGAGGTGCTGCCACTGCCGGCCCGCCAAGCCGACCGGTCCCGCCGCCCCGGTCCGGCGCCGCCGCGGCGGGCGCACGAGCCGGTGCACGATCTGAAGAGGAGTCCGCATGACCGAAGCCTCACCTCGCCGCGGTGGCGGCCGGGCCGCCCGGCAGGCTGCCCGGCTGGCCGCCCACACGGAGACCGTGCCGTTCCTCACCCGCACGCTGTCACCGCTCGAGGTGCTGAGCGACGAGAGCGCCGAGCTCATCGAGCAGAACGCCGACACCATCCTCGAACAGGTCGGGGTGATCTTCCGCGACTACCCGGACGCCCTCCGGCTGTTGGGCGACGCCGGAGCCGATGTCGACGGCGAGCGTGTGCGCTTCCCCCGCGGGATGTGCCGGAGCATCGTGTCCTCCTCTGCACCCTCCGTGTACACCCAGCACGCCCGCAACCCGGAGCGCTCCGTGCAGATCGGCGGCGACGCCACCGTGCTGGCGCCCAACTACGGCTCGCCCTTCGTGCACGACCTCGACCAGGGCCGGCGCTACGCCACGCTGGCCGACTTCGAGAACTTCGTGAAGCTCACCTACTCGTCGCCCTACCTGCACCACTCCGGCGGCACGGTGTGCGAGCCCGTCGACGTGCCGGTCAACAAGCGGCACCTGGACATGGTGTACGCGCACCTGCGCTACAGCGACAAGCCGTTCATGGGCTCGGTCACCGCGGGCAGCCGCGCCGAGGACTCGCGTGGAGCTGGCCCGCATCGGCTTCGGCGGCGACCTCGCCGGACGCACGGTGATGACCAGCCTGATCAACGCGTCGAGCCCGCTCGTGTGGGACGCCACGATGCTCGCGGCGGCGCAGGCCTACGCGTCGAACGACCAGGCCTGCCTCATCACGCCGTTCATCCTCGCCGGCGCCATGGCCCCGACCACCACCGCCGCGGTGGCCGCCCAGACGCTGGCCGAGGCGCTCGCCGGCATGACCTTCGTGCAGCTCGTCAAGCCCGGGGCGCCGGTGATCTTCGGATCGTTCGCGTCGTCGATGTCGATGCAGACCGGCGCGCCGACCTTCGGCACGCCCGAGCCCGCCCTCGTCCTCTACGTCGTCGCGCAGCTCGCCCGGCGCCTCGGCGTGCCCTTCCGTTCGGGCGGATCGCTGACCGCGTCCAAGCTCCCCGACGCGCAGGCCGCGTACGAGTCGGCGAACACGCTGCAGCCGACGATCCTCGGCGGCGTCAACTTCGTGCTGCACGCGGCCGGATGGCTGGAGGGCGGCCTGGCCATCGGCTACGAGAAGTTCGTCCTCGACAACGACCAGCTCGGCATGGTCCACACGTTCGTGAAGGGCGTCGACCTCTCCGCCAACGGGCAGGGTCTCGACGCCATCATCGAGAACGGACCCGGGCAGCACTTCCTCGGCACCGCGCACACGCTGGCCAACTTCGAGTCGGCGTTCTACCGCTCGAGCGTGGCCGACAACGCCAGCTACGAGCAGTGGCTGGAGGAGGGCAGCCTCGACGCCGCCCAGCGGGCCAACGCGCTGTGGAAGCGGACGCTGGCCGAGTACGAGCCTCCGCCCATCGACGAGCGCGATCGACGAGGAGCTGCAGGACTTCGTCACCCGCCGCAAGGCCGAGATGCCCGACGAGCACGGCTAGCTGCCGAGCCGGCGTCACCCTTGCGCACGAATCAGCCCACGTGCGGGACGGTCCGCGCGATTTGTGACGGGAGAGCACGTGACACGAGATCTGGACGGCGCCCACGATGCGGGACTGTCCCGCATCGTGACCCCGCCCTGACCGCGCGCTAGCGTCCGCACGGCCAGCGGCCAGACCAGCCCGGACGAATGAGGGGCCGCCAACCGTGAGCGATCTGCCGGAGAGCGCCAACGTCGTCGTCATCGGCGCCGGCATCGTCGGGAACTCCGTCGTCGGCCACCTGGCCGACCTGGGCTGGCGGGACATCGTGCAGATCGACAAGGGCCCGCTCCCCAACCCCGGCGGCTCGACCGGCCACGCCTCGAACTTCATCTTCCCGGTCGACCACAACAAGGAGATGGCGCTGCTCACGCTGGACAGCCAGCGGCAGTACATCGAGATGGGGCTCAACACGGCCTGCGGCGGCGTCGAGATCGCCCGGGAGCCGCAGCGGCTGGAGGAGTTCCGGCGCCGCGTCACGTCGGCCAAGGCCTGGGGCATCGACGCGTGGCTCGTCTCGCCGAAGGAGGTGCTGGAGCTCGTCCCGTTCGTCGACGAGTCCATCGTCCTCGGCGGCTTCTACACGCCGAGCGTCTCGGTCGTGGACTCGCTGCAGGCCGGCACCCTCTTCCGCGAGCGGGCCCAGGAGCTGGGCGCGCTGGCCAGACGTTCGCCGGCGTCGAGGTGCTGGACATCGAGACCGACGGCGGCCGCGTGCGGGCCGTCGTCACCGACCAGGGCCGGATCGAGGCGGAGTACGTGGTGGTCGCCTGCGGCGTGTGGAGCCCGCGCATCGCCGCGATGGCCGGCGCCCACATCCCGCTCACGCCGGCCGTGCACCAGATGATCGACGTCGGCCCCATCCCCATCCTCGAGGCGACCGGCAACGAGATCGGCTACCCGATCGTCCGCGACATGGACATGTTCATGTACGAGCGGCAGACCGCCGGCTCGATGGAGGTGGGCTCGTACGCCCACCGTCCGATCTTCCACCGCGCCGACGACATCCCGTCGATCCAGGAGTCCCGCCTCTCCCCGACCGAGCTGCCGTTCACGGCCGACGACTTCGACCCTCAGCTCGAGGAGGCGCTCGAGCTGATGCCCGACATCCTGTCGACGGCGGAGATCAAGTACGCGATCAACGGCCTGCTGTCGCTCACCCCCGACGGGTTCCCGCTGCTCGGCGAGACGCCCGAGGTGCGCAACCTGTGGTCGGCCGCCGCGGTGTGGATCAAGGAGGGCCCCGGCGTCGGCCGCATGCTCGCCGAGTGGATGACGCACGGCGGTCCCCGAGATCGATCCCCACCAGTCCGACATCGCCCGCTTCTACCCGTACGCCCGCAACGACCACCACGTGCGGGCCCGCTGCGCCGAGCACTTCAACAAGACCTACGGCATCGTGCACCCCCGGGAGCAGTGGGCGTCGGAGCGCAACCTGCGCTGCGCGCCGTACCACGCACGCACGGAGGCGCTCGGCGCCGTCTACTTCCAGGCCGGCGGCTGGGAGCGCCCGCACTGGTACGCGTCGAACGCGCCGCTCGTCGAGCAGTACGGGGTCGAGGACCGGCCGCACGAGTGGGACGCCCGCTGGTGGTCGCCGATCATGAACGCCGAGCACCTGGCGATGCGGGAGCGCGTCGGCATGGTCGACCTCGCCCCGTTCGTCGTCTTCGACGTCAGCCGGCCCGGGGGCGCTCGACTACCTGCAGGGCCTCACCGTCAACAACTGCGACGTCGCCGTCGGACGCTCCGTCTACACGCCGCTGCTCGACCAGCACGGCGGCTTCCGCACCGACCTCACGATCATGCGGCTGGGCGAGACGTCGTTCCGGGTCGTCACCGGCGCGTTCGACGGCCCCCGTGACGAGCACTGGTTCCGCACCCACCTCCCCGACGACGGCTCGGTCAGCTTCGTCGACCGCACCTCGGCGTTCGTGCACGATCGGCGTGTGGGGGCCGCGGGCCAGGGACTCGTGAGCGCGGTCGACGGAGGCCGACCTCTCCGACGCCGCCTTCCCCTACGGCACGACGCAGGAGGTGCTGTTCGGCTCGATCCCCGTGCGGCTGTTCCGCATCTCCTACGTCGGCGAGCACGGCTGGGAGATCTACGTGCCCGACGGAGAACGGCCTCGCGGTCTGGGACGCGCTGTGGGCGGCGGGCCAGGACCACGGCGTCGTCGCCGTCGGCGCCGGTGTCTACGGCACGACCGGCCGGCTCGAGAAGGGCTACCGGCTGATGGGCGCCGAGCTCGACGGCGAGTACAACCCGGTCGAGGCCGGCCTGGCCCGGCCCAAGGTCAAGTCCGCCGACTTCATCGGCAAGGAGGCGTACCTGGCGGCCCGCGAGGAGGAGCCGGCGGCCGTGCTGTGCACGCTCACCGTCGAGGACCACACGTCGCCGCCAGCGACGGCGATCGCGCCGCTACATGACCGGCAGCGAGCCGATCCTCACCGCTCGACGGCGAGCGCATCGTGGACGCGCAAGGGCCGGCCCTCGGTACGTCACCTCGGCGGGCGCCGGCCCGTCGGTGGGCAAGTACCTGCTGCTCGCCTACCTCCCGCCCGAGCACGCGGTGGTCGGCACCGAGCTGCGGGTGATGTACATGGCCGAGGAGTACCCCGTGCGGGTCGCCGTGGCCGGCAGCACGCCGCTGTTCGATCCCGACGACGCCCGGATGAAGCGCTGACCGCCGATGCCTGACGGCCTGCGGGTCCTGGCCTGCGTCAAGCGGGTCCCGGCGCCGGGCGCGCGGATCACGCTGACCGCCGGACGGCCAGGGCATCGACACGAAGAACCTGGGCTTCACGACCAGCCCGCACGAGGAGTGCGCGGTCGAGGAGGCGATCCGCCTCGTCGAGCAGCACGGCGGCGTCCAGCACCGTGCTCACCCTCGGCCCGCCCGAGGCCGACGAGCAGCTGCGCTACGCCGTCTCCGTCGGCGTCGACACGGGCCGTGCTCGTCGGCGCGTCGACGGCGCCGGATCCCGATCGCGCAGGCCACCGCCCGCGCGCTGGTCGGCGGCCATCACGCGCCGAGGAAGCCGACCGGCGGACCGTTCGACCTCATCCTGTTCGGCAACGAGTCGGCCGACGCCGGCGGCTTCCAGGTCGGCATCCGCGTGGCCCGCGCCCTGGGACGCCCGGTCGTCAACGGCATCAAGGGCATCGAGGTCGACGCCGACGAGCGGCAGGTGACGGCTCGCCGCGAGAACGGCGACGGCCTCGAGGTGTACCGGCTCGCGCTGCCGGCGCTGCTCGGCGTCAAGGAGGGGCTCAACCTGCCCCGCTATCCGACGCTGCCCGGGCGCCTCCGCTCGAAGAAGGCCGAGGTCGGGCAGCAGCCGGCCGACGCCACCGCCGGCGGGCAGCGCACGCTCGGGTTCGTCCTGCCGGTGGAGCAGGTCACCGAGACGACGCTCCTCGGCACGGGCGCGGAGGCCGCTCCCGCGGTCGTCGACCTGCTCCAGGAGCTGGGGCTGGCATGACCGGCCCCGTCCTCGTCCTCATCGAGCACGACCGCGGCGTGCCGGCGGAGACCGCCTACCAGGCCCTCACGCTCGCCCGGGCGGTGGCGGACGGTCTGGGGTCGGCGCCGGTCGAGGCCGTGCTCATCGGCCGGGCCGCAGAGCCCCTCGCCGCCGATGTCGGCGCGCGCGGCGCGCCCACGGTCCGGCTCGTGCGCCACGCGGACCTCGACGACTACGCCCCGGAAGCCTGGGGTGACGCGCTGGCGGCCGTTGCGCGGGCGGCCGGCGCCGGCCGCGGTCGTCGCCGTCGGCACCGACCGCGGCAACGAGGTCCTCGCCCACGTGGCCGCCATCGAGGACCTGCCGTTCGCCGCCAACGTGACGGAGATCGATGCCACCGACGGGGCATGCACGGTCACCCGCGTCCGCTGGGGCGGCAGCCTGCTGGAGCAGGCGACGCGTCGAGGCGCCGGTCCTCATCCTGAGCGGCGCCGCGCACGCCTTCCCCGCGGCCGAGCCCGGCCAGCGGCGACACGCCGCGCCGACCATCGAGGAGCTGACGCCGGAGCTCGGACCGGCAGCCGGGCGCACCCGCATCGTGGAGCGGGAGACCGCGGCCGACGCCGGCACCACCCTGACCGGCGCCGCGGTCGTGGTGAGCGGCGGGCGGGGCGTGGGCTCGGCCGACGGCTTCGCCATCCTCGAGGAGCTGGCCGGCCTGCTCGGCGGCGCCGTCGGCTGCTCCCGTGTCGTCACCAACAACGGCTGGCGGCCCCACTCCGACCAGGTCGGTCAGACCGGCAAGCGCATCGCCCCGGAGCTGTACATCGCCTGCGGCATCTCCGGCGCCATCCAGCACTGGGTCGGGATGATGGCGGCCAAGCGGGTGCTCGCCATCAACACCGACCGCGACGCGCCCATGGTGACCAAGGCCGACTACGCCGTCATCGGCGACCTCCACGTCGTGCTCCCGGCCGTCGATCGACGAGCTCCGCCGCCGACGGCCGGACGGCGCCCCCGCCGCCTGAGCAATGCAAGACTGAGCGCAGGGCTGGAGAGGGAGACCTGTGGACCTGGCGGCCGCCGCACAGAACGAGGCAGCCGAGCGAGGACCGGCGACGGCGGACGCGGACGCGCCATCGGCATCGCCGGTCCTGGAGTGCCGCGGCGTGTGGAAGGTCTTCGGTCCGAGGGGTGACCGCGTCGTCGGATCCGTCCTCGCCGACCAGACCCGGGCCGAGCTGTCCCGGCTCGGCAACGTGCTGGCCGTGCGCGACGTCTCGTTCTCCGTGGCCGAGGGTGAGCTGTTCGTCGTCATGGGCCTCTCCGGCTCGGGCAAGTCCACGCTGGTGCGTTGCCTGTCCCGGCTGGTCGAGCCCACCGCCGGCCAGGTGCTGATCGACGGCGAGGACGTGACCGCCGCCAGCCCGGAGCGGCTCCGGGAGCTGCGGCGCACGAGGATGAGCATGGTCTTCCAGCACTTCGGCCTGCTCCCCCACCGCCGGCTGCTCGACAACGTGGCCTTCGGGCTGGAGGTCCAGCGCAAGGACAAGGCCAGCCGGCTGCAGCGGGCCAACGACATGCTCGACCTGGTCGGCCTGGGCGGGCTCGGCGACGCCTACCCGGACCAGCTCAGCGGGGGCATGCAGCAGCGGGTCGGCCTGGCCCGGGCGCTGGCCAACGACCCCGAGATCCTGCTCTTCGACGAGCCGTTCTCGGCGCTCGACCCGCTGATCCGGCGGGACATGCAGGACGAGGTCCTCCGGTTGCAGCGCGAGCTGGGCAAGACCACCGTCTTCATCACCCACGACCTCGCGGAGGCGCTGAAGCTCGGCGACCGCATCGCCATCATGAAGGACGGCCGGTTCGTCCAGGTCGGCACGCCCGCCGAGGTGGTGGCGCGGCCGGCCGACGGCTACGTCCGCGAGTTCACGCGCGACGTGCAGCGGGCCCAGGTGCTGCGGGCCGAGGACATCATGGGGCCGCCGCCGGCCGGCGACGCGGTCGTGGGACCTCCGGTCGCCACCGGAACCCTCCTCGCCGAGCTCGTGCGCCGGGTGGCCGAGCAGCCGGACCCGCTGCCCGTGCTCGACGAGTCAGGAGCGGTGGTCGGGAGCGTCGACCGCGCCCGGGTCCTCACCGCGCTGGCCGGCGGTGCCCGGCAACGGGACCGACCCCGCATGACCGCCACCGCCGCACCGCGCCCACTCCCGCTCCGGGTCTGCCGGTCACGACCGGCACCGGCGTCAACTGGCGCCGCGTCACGCCGGTGCTCGCCGCCATCGCCGCCTTCGCGGCGATGGTCGTCGTCCTCGGCGATCCCTTCCCGTCCTGGTGGGACTTCCGGGTCGCTCCCGCCGTCGACTCGGCCAAGGCCTGGATCATCGAGCAACCGTGCCGACCACTGGTTCTTCTCCGGGGTCCTGCAGCCCATCACCGACCTGCTGGAGGCCATGGTGCGCTGGTCCGAGGACTTCCTCGAGCTGCTCGGGTGGCCGGGGATCTTCGCCGCCACCGCCTTCATCGCCTACCGAGCCGCGGGCTGGCGGATCGCACTGGTGAGCGTCGGCTGCCTGGTCGCCATCGGTGTGCTCGGGGTCTGGGAGGAAGCCATCCAGACGATGGCGCTCATGATGGTCGCCGTCGCGATCGCGCTGCTCATCGGCGTCCCGCTCGGGATCATGGCCGGGTTGCACCCGAAGGTCGACGGCGCGCTGCGGGGCCTCCTGGACGCCGCGCAGACCATGCCGGCCTACTGCTACCTGCTGTTCACCGTGCTGCTGTTCGACATCGGGGCCCCGGCCGCGGTCATCGCCACCGTCATCTTCGCCCTGGCCCCGGCCGTGCGCCTCACCGCCCACGGGATCAGGGCGGTGTCCCCGGGGCTGATCGAGGTGGGCGCGGCCAACGGCGCCACCGATCGCCAGGTGCTGGGGAAGATCCAGTGGCCGCTGGCCCGCCCGGCCATCCTCCTCGGCGTCAACCAGGTGATCATGATGGCGTTCGGCGTCGTCGTCATCGCCGCGCTGGTCGGCTCGCCCGGCCTGGGCCAGTCCGTCCTCAACGGGCTGGAGAAGATCGACGTCGGCCTGGCGCTCGACGCCGGCCTCGCCATCGTGCTGGTGGCGGTCATCCTCGACCGGATCTCGAGCGGTCGATCCCTGGCCGAACGGCGCGTCCACGCCCGGCGGGATCCGGCCGTCAAGCGCCGCGAGCTCCTCATCGGCGTGGCCATCGTCGCCGCGGCCGTCGTCGCCGGCTGGCTGGCCGGCGCGGACCAGTTCCCGGAGGGCTGGACCTTCTCGCTGCGGGAACCGGTCAACGACGCCGTCACCTGGCTCCAGGAGAACGTGCGGACCGGCGTGCCGGTCATCGGGGGCACGTCGGCCATCAGCGACTTCCTGGTCGTGCGGATGCTGGAGCCGCTCCGCCAGCTCCTGGCCGACACGCCGTGGTGGATCGTCACCGCCGCGATCGGCGTGCTGGCGTGGTGCACCGCCGGCCGCCGGGTCGCCGCTCATCTCCGTCGGGTGCCTCCTGGCCATCGGCGGGCTGCGCTTCTGGCCCGAGGCCATGGACACGCTCAGCCAGGTCATCGTGGCGGTGGCCCTCGGCCGTCGTGATCGCCGTGCCGATCGGCATCCTCGCCGGACGGTCCGACACCGTCGACCGGGCCCTGCGCCCCTTCCTCGACGCGGCCCAGGTGCTGCCGGCCTTCGTCTACCTGATCCCCGTGATCGCCCTGTTCAACGTGGGCCGCGTGCCGGGCCTGGTGGCGTCCGTGATCTACGCCGTCCCGGTCGGCATCCGCCTGACCAGCCTGGGCATCCGCCATGTGCCGGCCCAGACCGTGGAGGCCGCCGTCGCCTACGGCGCCACACCCCGACAGGTACTGTGGAAGGTGCAGGTGCCACTCGCCGTACCCAGCATCATGCTCGGCGTCAACCAGGTGATCATGATGAGCCTCTCGATGGTCATCGTGGCCGGTCTGGTCGGCTCCGGGGCCTTGGGGCTGGCCGCGGTGAAGGGCCTCACGAAGAGTCAGTACGAGTTGGGGACCGGCCTGGCCGCCGGGATCTGCATCGTGCTGTTGGCGGTCGTCCTCGACCGCATCACCCAGGCCTGGGGTCGGCCTCGCCGGCCGACCTCGACCGTTCGCTGACAAGGGGGAGTTCCGAGATGAGACGCAGAGTTCGATTCGGGCTGGCTGCCGCGCTGGCCCTTTCCATGGTGGCCGCCGCGTGCGGCAGCGACGACGACGGTGGCGGCAGCGCCGGCACCGAGGGCGGGGCCGAGGAGACGTCCGGCTCCGAGGAGACACGGGCGGTTCCGCCGCGCCCGCGCCCGCCGGTGACGGCGACGAGGTCGTCCGCCTGGCCGTCAACCCGTGGACCGGCTCGGCCGTCAACGCCCACGTGGCCAAGGCCGTCATCGAGACGGCCGGGCTCGGCAGCGTCGAGCTGGTGGAGATCGACGAGAACGCCATGTGGCCGGCGATCTCGAAGGGCGACACCCTCGACGGGGTCCTCGAGATCTGGCCCTCGGGTCACGCCGCCGACTACGAGACCTACATCACCGGCAACCAGGGCATCGTCGACGGCGGCCTGCTCGGCCCCGACGCCAAGATCGGGTGGTACGTGCCGCAGTTCGTCATCGACGAGCACCCCGAGCTGGCGACGTGGGAGGGCTTCAAGGACCCCGAGCTGGCCGGCCTCTTCAAGACGGCCGAGTCCGGTGACCAGGGCCAGTTCCTCATGGGTGATCCCAGCTACGTCAGCTACGACGAGCAGATCATCGCGAACCTCGAGCTGCCGCTGAAGTTCGTGACCGCCGGTTCGGAAGCCGCGCTCATCACCGCCATCCAGAACTCGATCGCCGACCAGAAGCCGCTGCTGCTCCAGTTCTGGCAGCCGCACTGGCTCCAGTCCCAGGTCGAGCTGGCCGAGGTAGAGCTGCCCGAGTTCACGGACGAGTGCGCGGCGTCGGCGGCGGCCAACGACGGCAAGTACGCCTGCGACTACCCGGTCGACAAGCTGTACAAGGCGTTCAGCGACAAGCTCGAGGGCAAGGCGCCGAACTCGTTCGCCGTCCTCTCGAACCTGCAGCTCACGACCGAGCAGCAGAACGAGATCGCCGCGCTGATCGACGGTGACGAGGACCTCGAGCCCGCCGCGGCGGCCCAGCAGTGGGTGGACGCCAACGAGGACGTCTGGAAGGCCTGGCTGCCGGCTTGACGCAGGACGGCGAGCGGCCCGACCACGGGCTGCTCATCGACGGAGCCTGGGTCCCGGCCGGTGACGGTCGGACGGCCCGGGCTTCGTCGCCTTCCACCGGCGAGACCATCGCCACCGTCGCCATGGCCGGGACGGGCGACGTGGATGCGGCAGTCGCAGCCGCCCGCGCCGCCGCACCGGGTTGGGCGGCGATGGGCGCGTTCGCGCGTGGCCGCGTGCTCGAACGCATGGCCGAGGCGGTGGCCGACCGGCGGCGACGATCTGATCCAGGTGCTCAGCGCCGACCAGGGCAAGCCGCTGGCCGAGTCCGCCGACGAGGTGGCCGAGCTCGAGGTCTACCTGCGCATGGCGGCCGCCGACGCTGTGCGCCTGGAGGGCCGCGCGCCGTCGTCGGTCGACCCCGGCCGGCGGGTGCTGCTCCAGCGCGTGCCGCTCGGCGTCGCCGGGATCGTCGTGCCCTGGAACTGGCCGTACACGATGGCCGCCGAGCTGTTCGCGCCGGCACTGGCCGCCGGCAACGCCGTCGTTTGGCTGGCCGCGCCGACCACGGCCGCCTGCTCGGCCGTGCTCGCATCGGTGCTGGCGAACGACACGGGCCTGCCCGCGGGCGCGCTGAACTTCCTGAACGGCGCCGGACCCGTGGCGGGCGACGCGCTCGCCGGCCATCCGGGCGTGGATGCGGTCGCCTTCATCGGTTCGGTGGCGACCGGCCGGTCGGTGTCCGCTCGGGCAGCCGGGAAAGCGCAGATCCTGGAGCTGGGCGGGAACGGGCCGCTCGTGGTGTTGGACGACGCCGACCTCGCGGCGGCGGTCGACGCAATCCTCGAGGCGGCCTACCTGTGCGCCGGGCAGAGCTGCACGGCCGGCGAGCGGATCGTCGTGCATCGCGCCGTCCAAGGCGAGCTGGTCGAGCGGCTGGAGGCGGCCGTGATCGAGCGGGTGCGCCTGGGCGACCCGTTCGTGGACGGCACGACGATGGGCCCGCTCAACAACGACGGCGTGGCGGCCAAGATGGACGAGCACGTCGCGGAGGCTGTGGGGGCTGGGGCGCGGCTGGTGACCGGTGGGCAGCGGGCGGCCGGGTTCCCCACCGATCTGTTCTGGGAGCCCACCGTGCTCGACGCCGTCTCACCGTCGATGCTCATCGCCCGCGAGGAGACGTTCGGCCCGGTGGCTCCCGTGGTCGAGGTGGCCGACGACGCCGAGGCGCTGGCCCTGGTCAACTCCTCGCCCTACGGGCTCCTGACCTCGGTCTTCACGTCGGACCTCGGCCGAGGTCTGCGCTTCGCCGAGGCCGCCCGCTGTGGCTGGGTCAACATCAACGCCTCGACCAACTACTGGGAGAGCCACCTGCCCTTCGGCGGCCGCGCCGGCAGCGTGAGCGGCCGCGGTCGCGTCGGCGGCGCCACCGTCCTCGAACAGCTCACCGAGCTCAAGACCATCGTCTACCCCGCCTGACCGGGCACCGCTCGCTCGTCCGGGGAGGGTTCGGGTTCGTGGCGGTAGAAGGGAACGTGTTCGGGTGCGAGGGGGGTGTTGCCGGCGATGAGGTCGGCGGCCTTCTCGGCCAGCATCATGACGGGCGCGTAGATGTTGCCATTGGTGACGTACGGCATCGCCGAGGCATCGACCACGCGCAGGCCATCGACGCCGTGCACGCGCATCGTGAGGGGATCGACGACGCTCATCGGTCCCGTGCCCATGGCGCACGTGCAGGACGGGTGGAGGGCGGTCTCGCCGTCCCTGGCGACCCAGCCGAGGATCTGCTCGTCGGTCTCCACGGCCGGCCCGGGTGAGAGCTCGCCGTCGTCGAAGGGGCCGAAGGCGGGTTGGGCGAGGATCGTCCGCGCCGCCCGGACCACCTCAACCCACTCGCGGCGGTCCTGGTCCGTCGACAGGTAGTTGAAGCGCAGCGCCGGATGGACGTCGGGGTCGTCGGTCGTGATCCTCACGGAACCCCGGGCGTCGGAGTACATCGGCCCGACGTGCACCTGGTACCCGTGCCCGCCGCCGGGCGCGGTGCCGTCGTAGCGCACGGCGATGGGGAGGAAGTGGAACATCACGTTCGGGTAGGCGACGTCGTCATTGCTGCGGATGAAGCCGCCGGCCTCGAAGTGGTTCGTCGCCCCCGGTCCCTTCCGGAAGAACAGCCACTGGAAGCCGATCCACGGCCGGTTGCGCCACTTGAGGGCGGGCGCCATCGACACCGGCTGGCGGCAGGCATGCTGGATGTAGACCTCCAGGTGGTCCTGCAGGTTCTCCCCCACCCCGGGCAGGTCGGCGACGACGTCGATCCCGAGCGCCTTCAGCGCCCCAGCCTCGCCCACGCCCGAGAGCTGCAGCAGGGCGGGCGAGTTGATCGCACCGCCGCAGCACAGGATCTCGCCACCTAGGGCGCGGTGGCGTGTGCCTTCACCGCGCCGCAGCGCCGAACTCGTGCGGTACTCGACGCCGACGGCCCGTTGCCCCTCGAACACGATGCGATCGACCTGCGCCCGGCACACGACCTCCAGGTTGGGCCGATCCTCGATCGGGTGCAGGTAGGCGCGGGCCGCGCTCAGGCGCCGGCCTCGGTGCAGGTTCCGGTCGAAGCGGGCGAACCCCTCCTGCCGGTACCCGTTGACGTCCTCGGTCAGCGGGTGGCCGGCCTCTTGGACGGCCTGGAAGAAGGCTTCGAACAGCGGCGACGAGGCCGGCCCGCGCTCCAGGACCAGCGGGCCGTCCGTCCCGCGGTAGTCGTCCCCGCCGGCCAGGCACGTCTCCATGCGCTTGAAGTACGGCAGGCAGTGCGCGTAGTCCCAGGTGTCCATGCCGGGGTCGGCACCCCAGCGCTCGTAGTCCATCGGGTTGCCCCGCTGGAAGATCATCCCGTTGATGCTGCTGGACCCGCCCAGCACCTTGCCGCGGGCGTGGTAGATGCGCCGCCCACCCATGTGCGGCTCGGGCTCGGACTCGTACTTCCAGTCGTAGAAGCGGTTCCCGATCGGGAACGACAGCGCGGCGGGCATGTGGATGTACACGTCCCACAGGGAGTCGGGCCGGCCGGCCTCCAGCACGAGCACGCGGGTCGAGCGGTCGGCGCTCAGCCGGTTGGCCAGCACGCACCCGGCCGACCCGCCGCCCACGATGATGTAGTCGTACGGCGCCATTCCTAGAAGCCGTGCTGCATGCGACGGGTCGTGTCGGGATCGAGCATCCCGGCAACGGTCGCCTCGGTCTCGACGGCCAGCGCGGCGCGCAGGTCCGTGACCGCCCCCGCGTTGAGCGCCCGCTTCATGCGTGCCACCGCGCCCGGCGGGAGCGCAGCCAGCCGGGCCGCCACCGACCGTGCCTCGTCCATGAGCTCCGTGTCCGGCACGACCCGCCACGCCACGCCCAGCCGCAGGAGCGAGACGGCGTCGTACTCCTGGCCGAGCAGCAGCATCTCGCGGGCGGCGTTGAGCCCCACCAGGGCCGGCAGCAGCGATGTCACCGCGCCGGTGACGAAGATGCCCAGCGACACCTCGGGGAAGAAGCCACGGGCGCTCTCCGCCCAGATCGGGAAGTCGCAGTTGATCGCCCACTCGAAGCCACCGCCGACCGCCCACCCGTTGATGGCGCCGACCACCGGCTTGGCTCCGAGGACGATGGCCTCGGTGGCCCGCTGGATGGCGTCCACCAGCTCTCGGGCCTCGGCCTCGCCCGACGGGTGGACGTGCTCCTTGCGGTCGTCCCCGGCGCAGAACGCACGACCGGAGCCCGTGAACACGATGGCCCGGGTGCCTTCGTCGGCGTTGGCGTCGTCGAAGGCCCTCGCCACGTCCTCGATGAGTTGGCGGTTCATGGCGTTCAACCGGTCGGGCCGGTGGAGCGCGACCGTCCGGACACCGTCGTCGCCCAGTTCGCTGCGGACGGTCTCGTAGGCCAGGTTCGCGGACACGCCGGCGAACCTAGTGTCGTCGTCGTGCTCGTCCCGACCCTCGATCAGCTGCTCCGCGACCGGGCCGCCGACCGGCCGGACGTCACCTGGTTGCGCTTCCGCACCGGCGACCTCACCTTCGCCGAGGCCGACCGGAGGGTGTCGGACCTCGCCGCGGGACTGGCGGCCCAAGGCGTCGGGCGGGGCGACCTGGTGCCAGTCCTCATGCCGAACGGGCCCGACATCGTCATCACCTGGTTCGCGCTCGACCGCCTCGGCGCCGTGGCCACGCTGCTCAACACCGCGTTCCGCGGGCCCGCGCTGACGCACGCGTTGAACCTCACCGGTGCCGAGCTGCTGGTGGCCGACGCGTCCCTCATCGATTCGGTCACTCCAGTGGCGGGTGAGCTGGCGACGCTTCGCCGGGCCGTGGTGTTCGGAGGCGACGCCGGCGCCGCCGATTTCGCACCGCTCGAGATCGTCCCCGCCGCCCGGCTGGCCTCGCACCGAACCGAGCCCCCGCCGCCGTCGCACGGGATGACCGACCCGGCCATGGTCATCTTCACCTCGGGCACGACGGGGCCGTCGAAGGGCTGCGTGCTCTCGCACCGCTATGCCGTCCGCCAGGCCGAGCTCATGATCGAGCACTTCGGGCTGCGGGCCGACGATGTCCTCTACTGCCCGTTCCCGCTCTTCCACCTCGACGCCACCGTGCTCACCGTGGTGCCCGCGCTCGTGCTCGGCACCACGGCGGCCATCGGCGAGCGGTTCTCGGCGTCCGGCTTCTGGGGCGAGGTGCGGGCGTTCGGCGCGACGGTGTTCGACTTCATGGGTGCCACCCTGACGATGCTCCACAAGCGGCTCCCGGCGGCGGACGACGCGGACAATCCCGCCCGCCTCGGTTGGGGCGTGCCGCTCCCCGCGTTCGCGCCCGAGTTCGAGGCCCGCTTCGGTGTGCGCCTGGTCGAGGCCTACGGCTCGACCGACGCCGGCGTACCCATCTACCAGCCGCTCGACCAGCCCCGGCGCCCGGGAAGCTGCGGGCGAGCCATCCCGTCCTACGACGTGAGGGTCTTCGACGAGGACGACGTCGAGGTGCCGCCGGGCGTGGTGGGCGAGCTCGTGGTCCGCCCGCTCGAGCCCTCGTTGATCGCCGACGGCTACTACGGCCGCCCCGAGGCGACCGTCGAGTCGCGCCGCAACCTGTGGTTCCACACCGGCGATCTCGTGCGCCGCGACGAGGACGGCTGGTTCTTCTACGTCGGCCGGCGCACGGACTCCATCCGTCGCCGGGGCGAGAACATCTCCGCCTTCGAGGTCGAGGAGGTGGTGAAGTTGCATCCACAAGTACTGGACGCGGCGGCATTCGGCGTCCCCAGCGAGCTCACGGAGGACGAGGTGATGGTGGCGATCGTGCCCCGACCCGACACCGTGCTCGACCCGGTCGACCTGATCGGCTTCTGCCGCGAGCGGATGGCCCGCCACATGGTTCCCCGCTACGTCGACCTGATCGACGAGCTCCCGCGGACACCGACCGAGAAGGTCGAGAAGGCCGTGCTGCGCGAGCGGGGCGTCACGGCGACCGCCTGGGACGGCGAGGCCGCGACCCGCAGCTGAGCGGCGCTACCGCGAGCGGGGCTGCCCGACGTGGCGTCCGGCGACCGGCGGGCGGGGCATCGAGCCATGGGCGGTCCCGACGCGATCGAGCGCGGCCAGGACGACCGGAGCGGCAGCGGATGCCTTCCCGGTCTTGGCGTCGACGTGCAACAGCAGGTGCTCCGCCGTCCCCAACAGCTCGTCATCGCCGCTCGTCGACACCACCGCCGTCACGACGGATCCACGTGAACACGTGCATCCGCTTCTCGTCATGGTCGAGGAGCGCCAGGTCGACGTGAACCGCATCACCGGCACCGCACTGCTCCACGAAGGTCAGGTGGCTCTCCACCGTGAAGTACGAGCCGCCCGAGGCCAGGTACTCGGCGTCGATGCCGACGAAGCGCATGAAGGCGTCGACGCCGTTGCTCGACAGCTCCAGGTACCGGCTGTCGTTCGTGTGGCCGTTGTAGTCCACCCACTCGGTCGGCACGATCCGATCGACCACCCGCAACGGCCGCCCGTCGAGCAGCTCCTGCCGCCCGACGCCGGCCCGCTCGAACAGCGTGCGCTCGTAGTCGTCGAGCACCTCTCCGGCACCGATCCCGACGCTGCGCAGCCCCTGCAGCACGGCGATCAACGCGTCGTCCCGCTGCGCCTCGAGCTCCCGCACCGTCCGCCCGGCAGCCTGGTCGTCGGACTGGTTGACGATGCGGTCGAGCAGCTCCTCGGTCAGCTCCGGCACGTCGACCAAGCGGCTCCACGGCCACTGCAGCGCGGGGCCGAACTGAGCCATGAAGTGGCGCATCCCCGCCTCTCCACCGGCGATGCGGTACGTGAGGAAGGTCCCCATGAAGCTCCAGCGGAGGCCGGCGCCGAAGCGGATGGCATCGTCGATCTCCTCGACGGTGGCGACGCCTCCGTCGACCAGCCACAGCGCCTCCCGCCACAGGGCTTCGAGGAGGCGATCGGCGACGAAGCCGTCGATCTCGGTGGACAGGACCAGCGGGCGCATGCCGACGGACCGGTACACGTCGGCCGCCCGCTCCGTCGCCGCCGGCGACGTCTGCGCGCCGCCGACGACCTCCACCAGCGGCAGGAGGTAGACGGGGTTGAACGGGTGGCCCACGACGAGTCGCTCGGGGTGCGCCATGCCCGACTGCAGCGCGGACGGCAGGAGGCCCGATGTGGAGGAGGCGATGACGACTGACGCCGGGGCGGCCTCTGCGGCAGCCGACAGGAGCCCCTGCTTCAGGTCGAGGCGTTCGGGCGCGCTCTCCTGCACGAGGTCGACGCCGTCGGCGGCCTCGCCGGCCGAACCGACGAAGCGACACCTCGCCCTCGGGGGGCAGCGGCGCCATCGTCAGGCGCCGGCAGGCCCGGCGGGCGTTGGCGAGGACCTCGTCCAGCTTCCGCGGCGCGTCCGGGTCCGGGTCGAACACCTTGACGTCGACGCCGTTGAGGACGAAACGAGCCGCCCAACCGCCACCGATGACGCCGCCGCCGAGCAGTCCGACGCAGCGCAGCCCGGGGACCGGGCTCACCCTGCGGTCACCCCGGGCGCTGGAGCTCGAGCATCGAGCGCACGTCGGCGGCCGTCAGCACCCGTACGTTCATCGCCTCCAGGATCGAGCGGGCGCGGACGACCAGGTCGGCGTTCGTGGCCAGCTCCCCCTGGCTCAGGTAGAGGTTGTCCTCCAGACCCACTCTGACGTTGCCCCCGGCCAGGACGGCCATGGCCACGTACGGGAGCTGCATCCGGCTGATCGAGAAGGCGGAGAACACGGCCCCCGGCGGGAGCTGGTTGACCATGGCCATGAGCGTGCCCGGGTCGTCGGGCGCGCCGTAGGCGATGCCCATGCAGAGCTGCACGAGCACCGGATCGTCGAGGAGGCCGTCGGCCAGCAGCTCCTTGACCTGCACCAGGTGCCCGGTGTCGAACACCTCCAGCTCGGGCCGCACACCCAGCTCCTGCACCCGCTTGGCCATGGTCCGCAGCGCGCCGGGTGTGTTGACCATGACGTAGTCGCCGCCGGACGCGAAGTTCATCGACCCGCAGTCGAGCGTGCAGATCTCCGGCATGAGGAGCTCCACGTGGGCGAGGCGCTCAGTCGCCCCCGCCAGGTCCGTGCCGTCCTCCGCCGGCGGGAGTGGCGTCTCGTCCCCGCCGAGCACGAGGTCACCTCCCATGCCGGCGGTCAGGTTGACGACCACGTCCACGCCCGACGTCCTGATGAGGTCGACGACGCCCTTGTAGAGCTGCGGATCCCGGGCTCCCCGGCCAGTCTCGGGATCCCGCACGTGGATGTGGACCACCGCCGCCCCGGCCTCGGCGGCCGCGATGGCCGACTGCGCGATCTGCTCCGGCGTCACGGGGACGTGCGGGCTGCGGCCCGCCGTGTCGCCCGACCCCGTGATCGCGCACGTGATGAATGCGTTCCAGTTCAACGTCCGGTCACCCCCGCCGGCGCACGCTACCGCGGCCCCTACCAGGCCCGTTCGGTCGCAGCCAGCGCGGCCAACGCCTCCGGTGCCCCGTCCAGGTCCACGAGGGCGTGGTCCTCGCGACCGAACGCGTACAGCAACAACTCGCCCGGCGGCCCGGTGACCGTGACGGTCGTGTCGCCGCTCGCGGCGCGGAGCTGCGTGCCGTCCGGCCGTTGCAGGACGACGCCGACCGGCGCGGCCTTGAAGGCCCGGCGTCGGAACCAGCCGAGGACCTTCCACAGATCGGCCTCGGCCGTCGTCGTCCAGGGCCCGAGCGGTCCAGCCCGTCTCGGCGCGGCGGACGTCCTCGAAGTGGACGAAGAACTCGTGGGTGTTCCCCAGGCGGTCGAACCTGGGCAGCGCCAGCGGCGACCAGCTCGGCGGCCCGGCCCGCAGGCGGGTGACCAGCTCTGCGTACGGGCGCTCGGCCTCACCGAGCCGGACCCGCTCGGACCACCCGTTGAGCCGGTCGACGACCAGCCCGGGCACGCTGTCGGGCCTGCGATCGCGGGCCACGAGGTGCGCGGCCAGGTCCCTCGTCGACCATCCTGCGCACAGAGTCGGGGCGTCCGGGCCGAGCTCATCGAGCAGATCGCACAGGCCGAGCCGGTCCCGGCGGGCCAGCCAGAGGGACTCGCTCATCGGACCGACGGTACCCCGCCCGCCCTTCCCCGCCCCGCCCCCGTCCTCGGCGGCCGGCGAGGGCCTAGAGGTTCGGCTCGGTGAGCTGTTGCAGGAGGAGCACGCCGGCCACGTTCATGAAGTCGTGCTCGGTGATGAGACCTACCAGGTGGCCGTCCTGCACCACCGGGAGGGCCCCGATCCCGAACGAGCGCATGATCTCCAGCGCCCGGAGCGGGGCGACGTCCGGAGGGACGCACACAGGATCCCGGCGCATCACGTCGCCGACCTGCACCTCGCCCAGCCCCTCCCGGGAGGTGCCACGGGCCAGCAGCCGGAGGATGGTCCGGTACGAGACGAGGCCGACCAGGTGGTGCCCGGCGTCCTCCACCAGCACCTGCCGGATGCGGTGCCAGTCCATGAGGTTGGCGGCCAGCTCGACGGGGTCGTCGGCCGTGACGGTGACCAGGTCGGTGGTCATGAGCTGCTCGATGGACACGAAGTTGTGGCGCCAGCCGCCGCCCTCGTCGATGCTGGCCGCCGTCCATTCCGCCACCGGCGCGCCGCCCTTCTGCCGGGCGACCATGGCCGCGGTGACGCTGTTGAGCCGCTGGCCCTCCGTCCCCTGGGCCCGCAGGCCGGACAGGGAGGACAGCAGCCAGCGGGACCCCGTGTGCCCCGACCGCACCCGCCGTTCCACCACCTCCAGGTACCGGTCGCGGTCGCGGGCGCTGACGCCGACCTCGTCGAGGCCCTCCGCGGCGAGGGGCAGCAGGTGGTCGAGCGCCAGGGACGTCGCGTTGCGCTCCTGACCGTCCAGCCAGGCGAGCTGCGCGCCGAGGCCTTGCCGGGCCGCGGCCACCAGGTTGGCGCGGGCCTGCTCGAACTCGAGGAGCCGGCTCACGTCGTGGTGCTTGGTCCCCACCGCCCGCATCAGGCCCAGCCAGAGCGCGGCGTTCGCGACCTCGTCGGTGACCGTCGGACCGGACGGCAGGACCCGGTTCTCGATGCGCAGGTGGGGCACGCCCCCGGCCACGCCGTAGCAGGCCCGGTTCCAGCGCCACACCGTGCCCGTGTGCAGGCGCAGCGCCTCCAGGTCCGGCACCCGACCTTCGGCCATGGCCTCGAACGGATCGTCGTAGTCGTCGGGGGCCAGCACGGGCCGGTGCCGGGAGATGTCCTCGCGGTAGAGCTCGGCCACGGACCCCTGCACCCAGCCGCTCCCGAACGTCACCCGGGAGCTGCGCTCCCGCAGGTGCGGGCCGGGCCGCCGCACGTCCACCGACTGCTCGAACAGCGCGATGCGCGTCTCCGCCCAGAGGCGCTTGCCGAACAGCAACGGCGAGTTGGTCGCACAGGCGAGGACGGGGCCCGCCAGGAGCTGCGCCACGTTGTAGAGGTTGGCGAACTCGTCCTGCGAGACCTGCAGGTGGACCTGGAAGCTGGCGTTGCAGGCCTCGGCCATCACCGAGTCTTGGCGGACCCGCAGCTCGTCGGTGCCCTTGATGTGGAGCTCGTAGTCCTCGCCCCGCAGATCCATGAGCGCCCGGTTGAGGGCCAGGTAGCGGGGGTTGGGGACCATGTTCTCCATCCGCAGGTCGCCCTTGCGGATCGTGGGCAGGATGCCGGCCAGCACCACCTCCAGACCGGCGGCGTTGGCGCAGGCCCGGCCGACGGCCAGCAGCTCGTCCAGCTGCGCCTGCAAGCGGCTCAGGCAGTCCCCGGTGAACTCCTGGGGGTCGAGGTTGAGCTCCAGGTTGAAGGCGCCGACCTCGGTGGTGAAGTGGGTGTCGGTGATCGCCGCCAGGACGTCGAGCGCGCCGGGCGCCGGCTGCCACGAGGCGTCGACCAGGAACATCTCCTGCTCGGCGCCGATGCGGTGCACCCCGGACTCGAAGGCCCGGTCCTCGAGGAGCTGCTCCAGCGCGCGCAGGTCCTGCAGCATCCAGCGGATCGCCACCCGCCGGTCCTGCAGCCCCGTCGCCGTCTGGAAGCCCATGTCCCTCAGTCTCCCCCCACCCTCAGTCTCCCCCCAGCCCTCACAGCAGCCGCGGTCACAGCAGCTCGTCCAGGTAGGCCGGCAGCATGGCCCGCCAGGTCTGCCAGTCGTGCGGCCACTCCTCGCCCCACGGATCGACGCGGTTGGGGATGCCGCGGGCGCCCAGCACGTCGGCCACCCGCCACGACTCGCCCACGTCCTCGTTGGGGCCCTGCCCGCTGGCCAGCACTGCGAACCGCCGCCGCAGGACGTCCAGCGTGTGGCCGTCCAGGTGGGGCACGAAGTCCAGCGGTGACGACCACCACAGGTCGTCACCGACCTCGCCGGGCAGGAACTTGCGCAGGTCGTACGTCCCGCTCATGCAGATGGCGGCCCGGAACACGTCCGGGAAGCGGCACATGCAGGCCGAGCGCGTTGTAGGCCCCGATGGACGAGCCGGCGGCGAGGAGCTCGATGTGGTCGTCCTGGCAGTCCGACCGGATGGCGGGAACGAGCTCGTACCGGACGTACTCGAGGAACTGGCGCAACAACCATTCCCGATGGCGGACGCTGCCCTCCCCGGTCAGGAGCGCGCGGCCGTTCGCGCTGTCGCAGGAGTAGAGCTTCACCCGGCCCTCGGCCAGCAGCGCGCCGCACGCGTCGACCAGGTGGAAGCGCTCGATCTCCTCGGCGTCGCCGCCGGCCGTCGGGAACACCAGCACCGGCGTGCCGAACGTGCCCCACCGAGCCACCGCCACCTCGCGCTCGAGGCGGCTCGACCACCACGACGTCGACAGCTTGTCGCCGGTCATCGTCATCCTGAGCCCACGGACGCCGGGCGTGCGTCCTGACGCCACTGCTGGATGCGGTCCCAGAACAGGTCGGTGAACTGCTCGACCTCGTGGGCCGGGAACAGCGCGGCCACCTTCTGGCGCACCGCGTCGCGGGCGATGTCGGTGGCGAAGAAGTCCCACACCACGCCGTCCAGGTGGGACAGGTGCTCGGCGCAGAAGGCCTCGAACTCGGCGGCCTGCAGCCGCTCTCGGGCGATCGCGGCGTAGGCGGCCAGCTTCTCCCTGTAGGGCGCGTCGGTGGCCGCGATCTCGAAGTAGGGCGACCAGTCCTGGTTGACCGGCATCGGCCGGCGGGTCGCGGCGCAGAAGATCGACCAGCGCAGGTTGGCGCCCACCAGCCACGGGAAGTGGTAGTGGAGCGAGGTCACCTGGGAGTCGGGGCAGGCGTTGGCGAAGTCGATCGGGTACCAGACGCCGTCCTGCCGCAGGGCCTCGCAGGAGTTGAACTCCCACCCGAAGAAGGCGTTGATCGTGAGCGTGGTGTCGACGAGCTCCGCCCGCTGATCGTCGGGCACGTGACCGTCATCCATCGTGTACCGGTCGTGGAGCGGCGCCGACGGGTCGTAGCGGATGAGCCTCGTCTGGGGCCCGAAGCCGAGGCAGCGCACGAACAGGTCGTGCGGATCGACAGCTCGTTGCAGATGCAACAGGTAGGTGCCGCTCTCGTCGTAGGCTTGGCGGAGCGCGTCCTCGTCGTCGATCCGCCGGACGCCCGCCCAACCGCCGCCGTCGTACGGCTTGACGAACGACGGGTAGCCGACGGCCCCGCCCACCTCGCCGAGATCGAAGAGGCGCGCGTAGCGCTGGAGCGTGACCTCGAGGTCGGCCCGGGGCTCGTAGCTCTTGGGCGGCACCATCCAGGTGTCGGGGATCGGCATGCCCAGCCGCATCATGGCGCAGTAGGACGTGTGCTTCTCCATGGCCTGGATGGCCCACGGGTTGTTGAACACGTAGAGGCCGTCCATGATCACGGCCTTCTTGATCCACTCCCGGCTGGTGCCGTACCAGTGGGTCAGCCGGTCGACCACGAGGTCGTAGCGGCACGGCTGCCGCAGGTCGAACGGCTCGATGGTCACCCGTTCGACGTCGAAACGCACGACGTCGCCGTCGATCGGAAGTGCGAGGTCGAGGCGGCGCAGCACCTCCTCGAAGCAGATCGGCCAGCACAGGTCGGCGCCGAGGGAGAGGCCGATCAGGCTCGTGCGGTCAGCCACCGGCCGGCCCGCCCCGCTCCGACCGTCGCCATGCCGGCCAACCGTGTCCCCCGGGCACCATCAGGGCGGCAACGTACCAGCCGCTCCGAGCGGCCCGGGAGGGAGGATCAGCCCGGACCGAAGAGCCAGCGCAGGGCCTCGCCCAGACGATCGCGCCAGCTGACCCAGTTGTGCCCGTCGAGGGTTTCGACCATCCACACGTCCATGCCCGTGGAGGTGAGCGTGGGGAGCAGGGCGCGGTTCTCGCAGATCAGCGTCTCGTAGACGCCGCAGCAGGCGTACACCCGCTCACTGACCGCCACCGGCGCGGCGAGGAAGCGATCGACGAACCCGATGACCGGCTCCCAAAGCGACCCCTCACGGGTGGCGCAGTGACCGTCCGACCGGGCGAACGAGCCGGACTGCAGGAGCAGGCGGCCGTACGTCCCCGGGTAGCGGTGGGCGACGGACAGCGCGGCGACGGCACCGAAGCTCGCCCCCATCAGGGCGCGGCCGTGCGGCTCGGCGACCAGCGGGAGCTCCGCCTCGAGGTCGGGCAGCAGCTCCTCGGTCAGGAAGCGGGCGTGGCGGGGATCGTCGGCGTACTCGGCCAGTCGGTCGCCGGGGTGGCTGAAGGCGACGACGAGCTCGCGGGTGACCCCGCGGTGGATCAGGTTGTCGAGGATGACCTTGAGGTCGGCGTACCGGAGGTAGTCGCCGCCGTCGTGGACGACGAGCAGCGGGTAGCGGACACCGCCGGCCGGGTCGAAGCCCGGCGGCAGGTACAGCGTCGTGCTGGCGGGCCGGCCGAAGGCCTCGCTCCAGAGGGCGTGGCTCTTGAGCACCCCCTCGGGCGCGGCGGGGTCGAACGCCGCCCATGCCGGCTCCTCGTACCCGGCCGTCAGGCAGACGGAGTTGGCCCCGAAGGGGTTCCGGGCGGTGAGCGGGTTGAGCGGGTCCTCGATGAGCTGGGCGCCCGTGGCCCCGGCCTCCGTCACCTCCAGCTTGTACTCCAGGCGGGTGCCGGGGGCGAGGTCGAGCACCAGGTACCAGAGCTCGGTGCCCTCGACCCTGGTGAATCCCACGTCGGGCGGGAGTCCGACGCCGAAGTGCTGCAGGCGGACGGACTCGGCCACACCCCGGTAGAAGAACGTGCACGAGCCGGGCTCGACGAGCGGGGCCGGGCCGGCCTCGATGAGCGTGGCCAACGCCTCACCCGTCAACTCGCCCCGCTCGACCAGGGCGCGCACCATCGGCAGGTCGCTCACGATGCCCTCACCTGGAGCGTGCGCCCGACGTCGTCGAGCATCTCCCGCAGCGTGTCGTAGTCCGGATGGCGCATCCGCACCCAGGCGTTGGCCATGTACCCGGCCTCCACGGGTTGCGTCGCTGTGCCCGGCGACGGCAGGTACGTGTCGATCACCGAGTCGCCGTACCGCGCCTGCAGCTCGTCCACACCCTCGTAGCCCGCGATCACCCCGTCGTGGTCGGGACGCAGCGCGATCATGCCCGCCGAGTAGCGGCGGGACGGTTGCTGCGACGGGCGACCGTGGACGACGGCCATCGCCCACTCACGGTAGATGTCGAGGTCGTTGGCTGCGGCATAGAGGTCCCAGGCCCGCACCCCGGGAGGGCGGCATCCGATCTCCGAGAAGCGCAGGCCCTTCGGCCCGAAGAACCACTCCATGTGGGTGGCCGAGGTGTGGATGCCCAGGGCCTCGACGACGGCTCGGCCCATCTGCTTCAGCTCGCCGTAGCTCTCGTCGTCGAGCCGGTTGGTGGTGACGAACTGCGGCGAGATCCACCGCGTCCGCATCGCCTCCAGGACGTTCGGGTAGTAGTGGGTGACGAACTCGTGCACCACCTCACCGTTGATGGTGATCGTGTCGTAGAAGCCCTCGTGGCCTTCGACGAACTCCTCGACGGCCACGGCCACGCCGTGGTCGACGTGGCTGCGCCCGATGGCTTCTTCCAGCTCGTCCGGCCCGTCCACCCGCTCGGCCCCCGACGCGCCGGCGCCGGCCGGCGGCTTCAGGATGAGCGGGAAGCCCACCTCGGCGGCGAAATCCCGGATCTGCCCGCCCGACGTGGCGCCGATGGAGCGGGCGCACGGGATGCCGGCGGCCCGCAGCGCCTCCTTCATCGCCGGCTTGTCGCGGCACAGGAAGGCGGTGTGCACCGAGGTGCCGGGGATGCCGAGCGCCTCACGGACCCGGGCCGCGGGCATCACGTGGGCCTCGATCGTGGCTTCGAGACGCTCGACGGGGACCCGCTGCTGCACCCACTGGACGGCTTCGGCCAGCCGCTCCTCGTCGGTCACCGACGGGATCTGCTCGTAGTGGGAGAGCCACTGCTGCACGTCGTCGTCCAGCCAGTCCTTCGGGCGCTCGCCGATGCCGACGACCGTCGCCCCGACCGCGTGCAGGCCGCGGACGAACTGCTTCTGGTTGTCCGGGAAGCTCGGCTCGACGAAGACGACGTGCACCCACACATTCTGTCGGCGTTCTGTCGTTGCCGTCGCGCATGCACCCCACCAGGCCGGGCCAGAGGGCGCCATCCCCGCCGTCCGCGCTCGGCCCACCACGGCTCGTGTCGCCGGACACCCCCGGATGCGGTGTTACCGTGCGCCGCCGATGGCCAACGTGGTCTTCGTTGCGCCGTACGCCCTCGACGCCACCACGCGCTTCGTCAACGCCGTGGTGGGGGTGCCCGACACGCGGGTGGGGCTCATCAGCACCGATCCGCAGGAGCGCTTCCCCGAGTCCGTGCGGGAGCGGCTGGCCGGGCACTGGCGGCTGGACGATTGCCTGGACCCGGAGCAGCTGGCGGCCGGCGTGGCCCGGCTCGGCCAGCACCTCGGCGGTGTGGACCGCCTGCTGGCCATCCTCGAGAACCTGCAGGTGCCCCTGGCCGAGGTCCGCGAGCGCCTGGGCATCGCCGGGATGGGAGCCGAGGTCGCCCACCGGTTCCGCGACAAGTCGGCCATGAAGACCGCGTTCGAGGAAGCCGGCATCCCCTGCGCGCGCCACCGCCGCGCCACGAGTCCCGCGGACGCGCTGCAGTTCGCCGAGGAGTGCGGCCTCCCGTTCGTGGTCAAGCCGCTGGCCGGAGCGGGGGCGCGAGGCACGTTCCGCATCGAGGACCGGGACCAGCTCGAACGCTGGGTGTCGACGGCCGGGCTGTCGAGCGAGGACCCCGCGATGCTGGAGGAGTTCCTGGTCGGCGCCGAGCACTCCTTCGACAGCGCGCTCATCGACGGGCAGCTGGTGTGGCACTCGATCGGGCGCTACCTGCCGACGCCGCTCAGCGTGCTCGAGAACCCCTGGATCCAGTGGTGCGTCCTGCTCCCCCGCCACATCGACGAGGAGCCGTATCTCGAGGTCACCGACGTCGGGGTCCGCGCCGTACGAGGCCTCGGACTGCACACGGGGTTCTCCCACATGGAGTGGTTCCGGCGGCCCGACGGATCGGTCGCCGTCTCCGAGGTCGGCGCCCGCCCGCCCGGCGCGCAGTTCATGACGCTGATGTCGTGGGCGCACGACACCGACCTCTACGCGACGTGGGCCCGCTTCGCCGTCGACGACGTGTTCGATCCCCCGCCCCGGCGGTACGCGGTGGGCGCCGCCTACCTCCGCGCCCAGGGCTCCGGGCGGACCATCCGCGCCGTGCACGGCCTCGACCGCGTGAGCGAGAGCACCCGGTCGCTCGTCGTCGAGGCCAAGGTCCCCGAGCCCGGCCGGCCCGTGGCGGAAACCTACGAGGGCGACGGGCACGTCGTGGTACGCCATGCGGACACCGCGCAGGTGGAGGCCGCGCTCGCCGAGCTCATCACCACCATCCACGTGGAGACCGGCTGATGGATGTCGTCCTGATCGGAACCGGCTACCCCGGCGAGATGCCCCTCTTCACGCGCGGTCTGGCCGATGTCGGGGCGCGGGTCATCGGTGTCGGCGACCAGCCCCAGCACGAGCTCCCCGACACGGCCCGCCACGCGCTCGCCGCCTACATCCAGATCCCGTCGTGGGCAGACGAGGACGGCGCCCTGGCGACGATGCTGGACGCGCTGCGGAGCCACAACGTCGACCTCGTGGAGTCGCTGTGGGAGCCGACGATGCTCCTCGCGGCCCGCCTCCGCGAGGCCATCGGCGTCCCGGGGCTCACCGTGGAGCAGACGGTGCCGTTCCGCGACAAGGGCCGCATGAAGGAGGTGCTGGAGGCCGCGGGCATCCGCACCCCGCGGTCCGAACGCAGCACGACCATCGCCGGGTGCCGGGAGGCCGCCGAGCGCATCGGCTACCCACTCATCATCAAGCCCATCGCGGGTGCGGGGTCGCTCGACACCTACCGCATCGAGGACGACACCGACCTCGAGGGCGCGCTTGGCCGGCTCGGTCACATCCCGGAGGTCAGCGTCGAGGAGTTCATCGACGGCGAGGAGCTCACGTACGACACGGTCTGCGCCGCGGGTCGCATCGCCTTCGACAACATCTGCTGGTACCGCCCTCGCCCGCTGGTCGGGAAGCAGGTCGAGCGGACCACGCAGCAGGTGTTCGCGCTGCGCGACCTCGATGCGCCGGACCTGGCCGGCGGCCGGGCCATGGGCGAAGCGGTCATCCAGGCCATGGGCTTCACGAGCGGCTTCACCCACATGGAGTGGTACCGGAAGTGGGACGGCGAGGTCGTCTTCGGCGAGATCGGTGCCCGCGCCCCCGGCGGCCGCTTGACCGACCTCATGAACTACGCCTGCGACATCGACCTGTTCCGGGGCTGGGCGGAGGCCGTGTGCCATGGCACGTTCAGCCAGCCCATCGAGCGCCGGTACAACTCGGGACAGGCCATCCTCCGGGCCCACGGGCACGGTCACATCGTCGGCATCGAGGGCCTCGACCACGTCCTCGCCACCATGGGCGAGCACATCGTCAACATCGATCTGGTCGGCCTCGGCCAGCCGCGGCGGGACTGGCGGGCCACGGTGCTCTCCGACGGCGTGATCGTCGTCCGCCACCCCGACCTCGGCACCACCCTCGAGATGGTCGAGCGGGTGGCCGACGAGGTCCGCCTCTACGCGGCGTGAGGCAGCGCGGGCTCATCGGGCGGCGCGGGCCCTGCCGTGCCGGGGCGTTGTGCGAGGACGACGCCGGCGATCACCACCAGGGCGCCGAGCCATTCGATCCACCCCACCTCCTCGCCGAGGAAGAGCACGGACCACACGATGGCCAGCACGACCTCCAGGGTCATGATCATGGCCACCACGCGCGGCACGATGCTGCCCATGGCGTGGAGCAGGAACGTGGTGGCGGCCACCGTCGGGATGAGGGCGAAGAGGATCACCTCGAGCACCAGGCCCGATGATCGCGGGACCGTCAGCCCTCCGGCGAGAGCGAAGGGGATCACCACCACCCCCGCCCCGACCGTGTTCCAGGTCGCGATGACGAGGCTGTCGATGGCGCCCGGGACGAAGTGCCCGTGGAGCACCATGAACGCGGCGAACAGCACCGCCTGGAGGAGCGCCAGCGCCACACCGGCCAGGCCGACGTCGGTGGCCGTCAGCGCCTCGGGCACGGTCAGAACGACGCCGGCCGTCACGAGTCCGAGTGCCAGCGCAGTGACGGGATCGAGGCGGTGGCCGAGGGCCATCGACCCGAGCACGACGAGCGCCGGGTAGACGTAGAAGATCACGATGTAGACCGAGGCATCGAGTCGATCGAGCCCCGCGAACCCGACCAGCGTCATGACGCCGAAGAGCCCGCCGAGGCCTACGAGCAGGGGCCACGGCGCCGAGAAGGGGTCGGGCCCTCCCCGGCGGCGGCGGACGGCGAGGATCGCCCAGAGGACGGCCGAGGCCAGGAGGAAGCGCCAGAAGAGCAGCGATGCCACCCCGAGCTCGCCGAGCAGGTCTTTCCCGATCACGGCCGACAAGGAGAAGGCGCACGCGGAGGCCGTCGCCCAGGCGACACCACGGGCGCTGGTGGTCCGCTCGGCGGTGGTCGGGCGCTCCACGCTCCGAGTATCACCGACGGCCGCCGCGCCGGCCCGGTCGAGCGGCTGCGTCGGCCGGCCGGGCCGTGCCTACGCTCCGGCGATGGGGGTCGTGGGGGTGCGGATCGCCTGGCTGCTGCGCCGCCACTGGCGGGCCACGCTGGCGTTCGCGCTCGTGGCCGGCCTGGCCGGCGGGCTCTCGATGGCCGCGTGGGCCGCGGCGCGGCGCACCGAGCACGTCTTCACCGAGTTCCTGGACGCCACCGACGGGCCGGAGCTGACCGTGACCTTCTGCCCGCCCGAGGTCGCCGACCGCGACGACGCCGACCTCGTCGAGTGCCTGCGGTACGACCCCGCCGCCGAGGTCGAGACGCTGCGCGCGCTCCCCGAGGTGGCGGGAGCCGAGCGGGCCGCGGTGCGCACCGGCCTCGTCCGGTCCGGCGAGGACGAGGCGGCACGCCCGGTCTTCGTCTCGGCCATGCTCGACCCTGAGACCATCACGCCCGTGGGACGGCCGGCCGTGGTCGAGGGCAGGATCGCCGAGGCCGACTCTCCTGACGAGGTGATGGTCAACGAGGCCTTTGTGCGCACATACGGCTCGGGGTTGCGCGACCATCTCCTGCTCCGCGCCTTCACACCAGGCGAGGATGACCGGACGCCGCCCGACGACCTGCGCGGGCCGGAGCTCGACCTCCGCATCGTCGGTGTGGTGCGGACGTTCGACGATCTGAGTGCCGTCAATCGGGGTGGAGAGGCCAGCGTGGCGGCCACCGTGTTCACGCGCCCGGGTGTCGATCGGCGCATGACCGATGCCGCGCCGTTCTTCGCCGCCGTTCTGGTGCAGGCGCGCGACGGCGACGCCAGTGCCGCCCACGCCGCCGTGACGCGTGCCTTTCCCGATCGGATACTCAACAACCAGTACGACGTCAGCGCCGACGACCTCATCCCGCTCCGCGACGCGTATGGCTACGAGGCCGACGCCGCCCGGGCCGTCGCGGTGCTGCTCTCGATCAGCTCGGTGGTGTTCGTGGGGCAGGCCCTCGCCCGGCAGTCCCGTCGCGAGTGGTCCGACATGGCCGGCCTGCGTGCGCTCGGCCTCTCGGCCCGCCAGGCCGCGCTGGCGGCCGCGGGGCGCGGCCTGGTCATCGGACTCGGCGCGGCGGCGGTGGCCGTGGTCACGGCGATCGGCCTCTCGGCGCTGACGCCGCTCGGCAGCGCCCGCCAGGCCGAGTTGGACCCGGGCTTGGAGGTCGACGCGACGGTCGCGGTGGTGGGTGCCGTGGCGGTGCTCCTCGTGGTCGTCGTCATGGCCGCGCTGCCCGTCTGGCGGGCGGCCCGGGCGGCGCACGCCCGCACCCGCCGGCCCCTGCACGCGCTTCCCGCCGCGGCGCCCACCCCCTCCCTCACTGCGGGACTGGGTCTGGCGATGAACGGCGGTCGGGCCGGTGCCGGCCTGCCGGTGGGCACCGCCATCACCGGTGTCGCGCTGGCCGTGGCCGTCCTCGTCGTGTCCGCGGGCCTGGTGGCCAGCCTGACGCGGCTGGTCGAGGTCCCGTCCCGCTTCGGCGCGACGTGGGACGTCTCCATCAGCAGCCTGCAGCAGGGCGAGCGTGAGGGCGTGAGAGACCGGCTGGGCACCCTGGACGGGATCGAGCGGGCAGGAGCGATGCTCGGCACGGAGTTGATCGTCGGCACCGAGAGCCTCTGGGCCACGGCCATCGAGCCCGTCGACCCGTCCGTACCGCCGGTGACGCCGGCGATCCTGCGTGGTCGGGAACCGATCCGCGCCGACGAGATCGCGCTGGGCGAGCTGACGCGGGACCGGCTCGGGGCGCACATCGGCGACAGGATCCCCGTCTCCTCCTCGCTGGCCGGCGCCGAACCGGTGGCGATGACGCTGGTCGGGACGGCCGCCGTCAACTCGACCGATGAGGGCAGTCCGGGACTAGGGGCGATCCTCTCGCCCGAGGGCTTCCGCGACCTCGTCCCCGGCCAGTCGGCGACGATCTTCCTCGTCGACCTCGAGGGCGGCGGGCCCGGCCAAGCCGCCCGGACCGAGCTCGACACCACGTTCGAGGACGCCGTCTCGGGACCCGTGCGGCAGCCGGCCGTGCGCAACCTGGAGCGGCTGCGCCTGGTGCCGTGGCTGCTCTCCGCCATCGTCGTGATCCTGGCCGCAGGGAGCGTGGCCCATGCGCTCGTCCTGCTCGTCGGGCGCCAGCGCAAGCAGCTGGCGGTGCTCAAGACCCTGGGCTTCACCCGCCGTCAGGTGTCGTCGACGGTCGCGTGGCAGGCCACCGCGCTCGTGGTCGTCGCCGCGGTGGCGGGGGTTGTCGCGGGTGCCCTCCTGGCGCGAATCGGTTGGCGGGCCGTCGTCAACCGGCTCGGCGTCGTCAGCCCCGCCGTCGTGCCGCTTGCCGCCCTGCTCCTCATCGTCGTGGCCGCCGTGCTCTTCGCCAACCTCGTCGCGCTGTGGCCTGGCCGCCGGGCGGCCGCCATCCGTCCCGCGGAGGCCCTGCGTTCCGAGTGACGATCAGCGTGAACGCAGGTCGCCCGGGGGTGCGAGGATTTCCTACCGGGCGAGCCTGAGGGGAGGGCCATGACCACGATCTCGACCGGGACGGCCACGGTCGATGGCGTCGGCGTCCGCGGGGCGTGCCTCGGGGGTGAGGTGCACAAGGGGCTGCCGACCGAGCGTGGGGGCGGCCGCGTGAACGCGGCGATGGACGACGCGTTGCGTGAGATTGCAGCAATCGACGACGGCGTGGCCACGTTCGCGGTACGCGCTGAGCTGACGGTGCACCCGACGTGGCCGACGAGCGGGCCTTCGCGCAGCGGCGAGCCGGCACGGCGCAAGGACGAGGAGCCCCGGCTGCTCCTCGACGGACCGGCGCTGGAGCCGGGTGAGGTCGGTCAGATCGCGATGGTCGAGGAGGACGGGATCCTCCGCTTCGTGCTCCCGATGGAGGGGACCCGGAACCAGTTCGACATCCCGCTCGGGGACAGCCTGGCCGCGGACGGGCCGGGTGAGCGCGGCTTGAGCTTCAGGGCGGCGGCGCTGGCGATCCGTGTGGTGGGGGTGCTGGGAGGAAGGAAGCTGGCCAACGCGGGCTTCCGGATGGGGGTCCGCGCCATCGAGGACCGGACCCGTCCGCGCGGGCTCCGAACGTTCCTGAGCACCGGGTTCCGCAAGAAGCCCGACGAGCGGACAGCGCCGACGTTCGCGTCGGGGCCGTCGGCGCTGCTCCTCCTCCACGGCATCAACAGCTCCAGCCACAGCTGCTTCCGCTTCTCGACCGACTTCGTGCAGGTCATGGAGAAGCAGTACGAGGGTCGGGTGATCGCTTTCGATCACCCGACCCTCGGCTACTCCCCGGCGGAGAACGCCGGCCGACCTGGCCGAGCGGCTCAGCTCGTATCACCTCGAGAACGTGGACATCCTTGCCCACTCCCGCGGCGGGCTCGTCGCCCGGGCGCTGGCCGCCGAGCGGCTCGACGGCGTGCACATCAGGTCGATCGTCTACGTGGCCACGCCGAACGGCGGTACGCCGCTCGCCGACTCCCAGCACCTCGGGCAGTTCCTCAGCCTGGCCACGAACGTCATCGGCTTCATCCCGGACAACCCGGTCACCGAGGTCGCCGGGATCGTCCTCGAGGTCCTCCGGGAATGGATCCTTGACCCGGTCGGCGAGCTGCCCGGCATCGCCGCGATGAAGCCCGACAGCGAGATCCTCACCGAGCTCAACCAGCACCCGCCACAGGTCGTGCAGCGGGCGATCGCGTCGGCGTTCGAACCGCGTTCGAACCAGGGCGCGCTGATGCGGTTGCGGGACCTGGTGATGGACGGGCTCTTCCTCGGCAACGACAACGACCTGCTCGTCCCGACCCGTTCGACCTACCAGCGCTGCGACCAGTTCCACATCCCGCCCGACCACCGGCTCGTGCTGGACACGAGCTTCGGCGTGTGCCACAGCCAGTTCTGGACCGAGCCGGAGGTCACGGGCTGCCTCGAACGGTGGCTGAAGCCCGACGGCGCCGTCAGCGAGACCGAAGGGGTGCGTCCGGAGCTCACTGATCCTGCCGCCGAGCTCGACGACGCCATCACGACGAGCGACGTGCGCGCCATGCGGCGCGCCATCCGGGTCCTCGGGAACGCCAAGCTCGACGTCGTCAGCGGGCTCGTCGGCGGTCCCTTGCCGGGCGGCGCGCGCGACAGCGCGCTGTCGACCAAGCGGGGGACGGTCGTCGTCCTCCCCGGGGTCATGGGCTCGCGGTTGACGACCACGGCGAACGGGCGCGAGGTGTGGTTCAGCCCCTGGCACCTCTTGCGGGGACGGTTCACCGACCTCCGGCTCGATGTCGCCGAGCCGATGGACGTCGAGGTCACCGGGCTCGTGCGGCAGTACCTGCCGCTGCTCACCCATCTGGATCGGTCGTGGGATGTCGTGCCGTTCGCGTACGACTGGCGCCGCTCGGTCAAGATGAACGCCGCCGCGCTGGCCGACCACCTCACTGCGAGCGGCATCGACATCGCGGGAGATCGACCCGTCCACTTCGTCGGCCACTCGATGGGCGGCCTGGTCGCCCGCTCGTTCCTGCACGAGCACCACCAGGACTGGGTGCGCGGCTCGGGACGGCTGGTGCAGCTGGGCACACCGAACTGGGGGTCGTTCGCGATGCCGCTCGCGGTGTGGGGAGAGGAGCGTCTCGTCCGCGCCCTGGCCCTCGCCGACGTCTTCCACGACGAGGAGGACATCCTCGACACCCTGGCGTCGTTCCCGGGCGTGCTGGAGCTGTTCCCCTCACCCGAGCGCCTCATCCCCGGCACGGCCGAGGCCCTGCACAAGCGGCTGTACGAGCCCGACGTGTGGCCGAAGCGGAAGGCCCCGATCTTCAGGTCAGGACTGAGCGAAGCCGCCCAGTTCCACGCCGCGTACAAGACCGCAGCAGTGGACCGCCTCGTCTACGTGGCCGGTGACAACCAGAGCACCCCGTACCGGGCGAGGGTCGAAGCGGACGGGCAGCTCAGCTTCGGGGTGACGCGCAGCGGCGACGGCAGGGTCCCCCACTTCTTCGGCCACGAAGGCCTCGACGCGGACCTGCTGGTGTTCTTCGCCGACTCCGACCATGGCGCGCTGATCAGCGACGGCAAGGTGCTCACCGCGCTCGACGATCTGCTGGACACCGGTACCACCGAGCTGCTGCCCAAGTCCTCGGCCAGCACCCGGAGCTCGCGGGGCCCTGAGCCCGAGATCTGGCTCAAGGCGTCCGAGCTGGAGCGCGGGTTCGCCGCCGGGGATCGGGGCGACGGCAGCGCACAGGACCGCGGCGCACGGCTCCTCGGTGCCAGTGAGATCTACCTGGGGGCTTCAGGTGCACGCCGCCAGGTGCGGACGCCCGTGCGCGTGCGCATCGTCCACGGCAGCCTGGAGCAGGCCCGCCACCCGGTGGCCGCGGGCCGCTACAAGGGCATCCCGATCGACGGTGCGCTCGGCTACATCGACGACCGGTTCGGTGGCGCCCTCACCGAGCTGAACGACGCCGGCCTGTATCCCGACGACGCCGGCACCGCTCGCTACCTCCGGGCGCCGGAGAACGTCTATCCCGTCGGCGCCATCCTGCTCGGCCTCGGCGAGTTCGGGTCGTTGACGCCTGACCTGCTGGCGCGGGCGGTCGAGCGCGGCACCGCCGACTTCGCGCTGGCCGCCAAGCGGCAGTCTGCCGGCCATCTGGACATCGGGGTGTCCGCCGTGCTCGTCGGGACACCGGGCCGCTACGGCCTGACCATCATCACGTCGATCCTGGCCACGATCCGGGGGGTGGCGCGCGCGAGTTCCAACCTGGGCGACAAGGTCACGATCCACGAGCTCGAGATCATCGAGCTGTCGGAGGCCCGGGCGCTGGAGGCGGCGATCGCCCTCGAACGGCTGGGCGACTCGGCCGAGCTGACGACGATGGACGTGCCGATCGAGATCGACACCACGATCGAGTCGCGGCCCGGCGGACGGCCGGGCAGCCACGGGTACGAGGAGTCCGGCGCTCCCTGGCCGCGACTGATGCTGGAGTTCGAGGATCACGAAGAGCACCGCGATGAGGACGACAACCTGGCGGAGCGACCGAGCGACGCGGTGCGGAAGCTGCGATACGTGTCGCTCGGCCGGCGGGCCCAGGCCAGCAACCTCGAGGTCGACGTCGTGCTGAGCCAGATCGACCGTCATGTCCGCACGGCCATCCAGGATCCACGCGCCGACGCGCAGACCAACAACACACTGTTCGAATTGCTGCTCCCCAACGACGCCAAGCTGGAGCTGGAGACGTTGGAGAACCTCCATCTGCTCGTGGACGAGTCGACGGCGTGGATCCCCTGGGAGATGATCACCGGGCGGGACACCACCGGCCGGAACAGCCGACCACTCGCGTTGCGGGCGGGGCTCCTCCGCCAGCTGAAGCCGCGGGAGCGGGAGGTACCTCGCAAGATCCTGCGGGCGGTGACCGACCATGCGCTCGTCATCGGGGATCCTCCCAGCGATCTGCCCCGCTTGCCCGGGGCCCGCCAGGAGGCCAACCTCGTCGCCGACGCGCTCCGAGAGGCCGACTTCATCGTGAACCCGTGCATCTACGAGGACGACGGGAGCCCGGTCGAGGGACAGGCGGCCGGGTTGCTCGACGAGTTCTTCCGGCAGCACTACCGCGTCATCCACGTCGCCGGGCACGGGCGCTTCGACGCCGAGTCCAAGGACCCGCTGCGCAACGGCATCGTCATCAGCGCCGACGAGATCCTCGGCCCGGTGCAGTTCCGGCAGCGCCTGGTCGCCCCCGATCTGGTCTTCCTCAACTGCTGCCACATCGGCCGCATCGACCCGCAGTCCGACACGGCCGAGGACCGTTCGAACTACGCCCACCTGGCCGCCAGCCTGGCCCTCGAGCTGCTGCGGTCCGGGGTGACGGCCGTCGTGGCCGCCGGATGGGCGGTCAACGACCGTCAGGCGTCCGAGTTCGCCAGCCGGTTCTACCGCTGCATGCTCTCGGGCGAGAGCTTCGGCGAGGCCGTGAAGGAAGCGCGGACCGCGGCGTTCGACGGTCGGACGAACACCTGGGCGGCGTACCAGTGCTACGGCGACCCGGACTTCCAGCTGCGGACCGTGCGTCCCCACGGCCGGTACCTGCGCACCGTGCACTCCCCGCGCCACCTGATCAACGAGCTCAAGGCCGTGGAGAAGCGGGCCGGGGACGCCGTCTACAGCGAGCACACCGTCGAGGTCGTCGAGAGCATCCGGCTGCTGCAGGCCGAGGCCGAGCAGCGGTTCGCCAACAACGCCGAGGTGTGGCTGGCGCTGGCGCAGGCCTATGCGGAAGCCGGAGCCTTCGCACGCGCGGTCAAGGCCTACCGGGACGCGATCGCGAAGGACACCAAGGCCGAGCGCAGCGTGCGCACGATCGACGCCTACCGGCAGCTCGCCAACCTCGAGGCTCGAGTGGCGGCGCAGCGCGCGAACAAGAGGCCGGACCAGTTCGACTTCGGTCCCGACGAGGACGGTGTGACCGAGGATGCGGCCGCCTTGTTCGCGCTCGCGGAGAAGCGCTTGGACGATCTGGCCCCACTCGATCAGTCGGCGGAGTGGCACGCGATCAGGGGCAGTCTCTTCAAGAAGCGGGCGAGCACCCTCACCGGCGACGCCCAGCGCGACGAGTTGCGACGCTCGATGGACGCCTACCGCGCGGCCGTGAAGGTGAACAACCCGCAGGAGTCCGCCGAGGTGCAGCTGGACGTCTACCACTCCTCCCTCACCCTCCTGATGGCCTACGCGCTGGGCTGGCCCGACGGCACATCGATCCGCTCGACCTACCTCGAGCGGCTGGCGGTGCAGAAGGCCTCGTACGATCCCGAGGCCGGCGACTACTGGGAGCGGGCCAGGGTCGCCGACGTCAACGCCACCGACATCGTGACCAACGATCGGCTGATCATCGAGGCCGATCGAGTCAACCTGGTCCAAGCCTTCGTCAATGCGTTCAGGGTCCGATCGACGATGCGGAACCGGTCATCGGTCATCGACAACTACCGCGACCTCAGCCTCCTGTTGCCGACCGAGGAGCTGAAGGATGCGGCTCGACGCGTGGCCGAGGACCTCGCCGCCTTTCGCCCTCCGCGCGCCGTCCGGCCGGGATCGTCCTCGACCGGCTCCGCTGGGACGGGACCCGGCGTGCCATGATCGACCCGCCATGGACGAAGACGTCGAGCTCATCTCGCGGCCAGCGCGTGTTCGACGGGTACCTCAAGGTCGACGAGGCGGAGGTGCGCGTCGGCGGGCAGGTGCAGCGGCGCTTGTCGCTCGAGCGCGGCGACTCCGTCGCCGCCGTCGTCGAACGCCGCGAGGACGGCGCCATCCTGCTCACCCGGCAGTTCCGCTACCCGACGTTGGAGCACGGGCCGGGGTTCCTGCTGGAGCTCCCCGCCGGATCCGTTGAGGGGGACGACGAGCCGGTCGACGCCCTGCGCCGCGAACTGATCGAGGAGCTGGGGTACGAGGCCGGACCGCTCGAACCGATCGCCACGTTCTACGTCACGCCGGGCGGCTCCAGCGAGCGAGTCTTCCTCTACGCCACGCAGATCGGCGACGACGACCGGGTGGGTGACGGCGGCGGGCTGGCGTCGGAGGGCGAGGCGATCGAGATCGTGGCGGTCAGCGTGGACGAGCTCCTGGCGATGGTGGCGGACGGCACGATCGAGGACGCCAAGACGATCATCGGCGCCTGGTGGCTCGAACGTCGCCGGGACGGAAGTTGAGGCCGATGTGAGCAGCCCGGACGCGAAGAAGGACGACCTGCTCCACTACTTGCAGGTGGCCCGAGAGGCCGTGCTGTGGAAGCTCGACGGGCTGTCCGAGTACGACATCCGCCGTCCGCTGACGCCCACCGGCACGAACCTGCTCGGTCTGGTCAAGCACCTGGCCAGCGTCGAACTGGGGTACTTCGGGGAGGTCTTCGGGAGGCCGTCCGACATCCCGCTCCCGTGGTTCGAGGAAGATGCCGAGCCGAACGCCGACCTGTGGGCGACGGCTGAGGAGTCGCGCGAGGAGATCGTCGCCCTCTACCGGCAGGCCTGGGACCACTCGGATGCCACCATCCAGGCCCTGGACCTCGACGCTCGTGGCCATGTGCCGTGGTGGTCGGAAGGTCATGACCGGCCGACGTTGCACCTCGTCCTCGTGCACATGACCGCCGAGACCCACCGTCACGCCGGCCACGCCGACATCGTGCGGGAGTTGATCGACGGGGCCGTCGGCCACCGCGCCGCGGTGGACAACATGGCCCCGGGGGACGCCGCCTGGTGGGAGGAGTACCGCGCCCGCCTCGAAGCGACGGCCCGCCAGGCCGGCGAGGGCTGAGACGGCGTGGGCGGATGGGCGGCCGTCGAGCCCCACGACGCGGGCATGCTCGACGTGGGCGACGGCCACCAGATCTACTGGGAGGTGAGCGGCGCGCCGTCCGGGAAGCCGGCGGTGCTCCTGCACGGTGGACCGGGGTCCGGCTTCGCGCCGGGCTGGCGACGATGGTTCGATCCCGCGCGATACCGGCTGGTCGCGTTCGATCAGCGCAACTGCGGCCACAGCACCCCGAACGCCGCGGAGCCCGAGGTCGACCTGTCGGCGAACACCACGCAGCACCTCATCGTGGACATGGAGCTGCTGCGGGAGCACCTCGGGATCGACAGGTGGCTCGTGTGGGGAGGATCCTGGGGCACGACGCTCGGCCTGGCGTACGCCGAGGCGCATCCGGACCGGGTGAGCGAGATGATCCTGGTGAGCGTGGTGGGCACGACCCGAGCGGACGTGGAGTGGGTGACGAGGGCGATGGGCCGGGTGTTCCCCGCTGAGTGGGAACGGTTCGTGGCCGCCGTACCGGAGCCCGAGCGAGGCGGCGATCTCGCCGCCGCGTACCACCGCCTGCTGCAGGATCCGGACCCGGACGTCCGCGAGCGGGCCGCCCGCGAATGGTGCGCGTGGGAGGACACCCATGTCGCCACCACGCCGGGCTACACGCATGACGAGCGTTACGACGACCCGCGGTTCCGCATGTGCTTCGCCCGGCTCGTGACCCACTACTGGAGCAACGCCGCGTTCCTCGACGACGGGGAGCTCCTGGACGGCGTCGATCGCCTGGCGGAGATCCCTGCTGTCCTCATCCACGGACGTCTCGACATCAGCGGTCCTCCGGACATTCCATGGCAGCTGGCCCGGCGCTGGCCGTCGGCCCAGCTCGTGCTCGTCGACGACGCAGGTCATGGTGCCGGTCATCCCACGACCGCCCAGGCCATCCTCTCCGCAGCGACCCGGTTCGCCGAGGAGGTTGATGCAGGGTGACGATGGTGCGGGAGGACCTGGCTGAAGCCCACCGGTTGGCGTGGGAGCACATCGCCGCGCCCGGCACGTGGTGGACCGGCGCACAGCGGGTCGAGCTGGCCAGCACTGCGCAGCAGGCCATCGCCGACCCCGATCCTCTGCCGCCGTGGGTGGGTGTGACCACGACCGACCGTCTCCCCACCCCGCTCGTCGCGCCCGCTGTCGCGCACGACGTCGCCTACCGGATCGCCCGCCACGCCGGCACCATGACCGTCGACGTGTACCGCGCCGTCGCCGGCGAGATCGGCGAGCTGCCCTACGTCGAGCTGTGCGCCATCGTGTCGACGGTTGCCGCCGTCAGCCACTTCTGCCGCAACATCGACGTCCCGGTGCCACCGCTGCCCGCACCCGTCGCTGGTTCGCCGACTCGACGCCGGCCCGAGCGTCTCGCCCAACCGCAGTTCAACTGGGTGCCCGTCGCCGAACCGGCCGACGAGGTGGCTGCCGTCGTGCAGGCGTACACCGCGGTGCCCGACGAGCAGCGCAACACCTGGCGCATGGCGGATGCGCAGTACATGCCCGTGGCGGCGATGGTGGACCCCGACTGGTCACGCCGACCGGGTGGTCTGTCGCGAGCCCAGATGGAGCTGGTCGCGGCCCGCCTCACGCGGTTGCGCGACTGCTTCTATTGAGTGACCGCACACGCCAGCATGCTCAGTTGGAGCAGCACCGAGACCGGACAGGACCTCGATCTGGCCGCCGTGGCGGACGGCCGGCCCGGCGTCCTCCTCGAGCACGGCGACGCGCTCCTCCGCTTCGCCGGCGCCTGCGGCGACACGGACGAAGCGGAGCTGGCCGACGCTCGGGGCGCGCTCGTCGCCGAGACCGACGAGGCGTTCATGGTCGACGCCGCCGCCGTCGCCGCCAACTTCGAGATGATGACCCGCCTCGCCGACGGCACCGGCGCGGCCATGCCGGCCGAGCGCCTCGAGCGCTCAGCGGAGGCGATCGAGGTCATGGGCATCGAGCACCTCACCAGCCGCCGCTGACGACGAGCTCGGCGACCAGCCTCGGGGGCGGGCCGCGACTTCAATGCCGAGGTCGAAGCGCCCTCGACTCGGCCCTATGTGTCGTCGTGATCTGGTCCAGGCCAGGAGCGACTATCCGAGGAGCGGGAGCCGCGGGTCGGGATGGGGTGAGCGCCCGGACCCGGCTCGCACCCATGCGAGGTCGTCGGCGAGGTCGGCGGGCCGCCCGGCGACCGTGCGCCTGGCCAACAGCTCGTCGAACAGCGCAGCTGTGAAAGCGACACCCTCGGGCGTCGCGATGGAAGCCCGCCCGGTGGCGTCCGTGAGGTCGATCCCGTGGACCACTGCCTCGACGATGCGGCTCGACACGAACTCATCCAGCCGCATGAGCGCGTAGTAGCCCGAGCCGACGGTGCCGGCGGGGAGAGCCTGCGACTCGCTGATCGCCTTGGAGAAGGTGTCACGCAGGACACCGGGCATGTCGCCCGGCACCCTGCCCTCGACCATCGTGTACGCGTAGTCGTAGACGGTGGGCGCCACCTCCGAACGCGGGAAGATGAAGAAGCTCACCTGATCCCGGCCGGGCTGACCGTCCTGCTGATCCGCGATCAACATGCTCGTCAGGCCGATCGAGATCGTGAGGTGCCCAGCCAGCTCGAAGACCGTCCAGTGTGGCCGGTCCGCGTCGAATGGCTCGAGCAGCGTCGGCGCCTGCCACTCAGGCTCCGTCAGGTCGGCGAACGTGCCCGCCACCCCTTGCAGCTCGCGATCGAGCGTCCCCAGCGCCTGCTCGTAGGTCGTCATGGTGCCCCCGTTCGACGACTCCCCCGTCCAACCGTAGTGCTCGATTCCAGAATGCGGAGACGGAGGGTCGAGCCGATCGCTGGACGACTGCGAACCCTCGCGGAGCGGGGTGGTGATGGCACGACTGCGGACAGGGGAGCCAGACCCCCTGTGCGGATCGGACGAAGGCGACGACGATGGTGGGCATGAGTACGGGTTGGACTGCATCCCGACTCCGGCTTCGTTCGGAGCTGCGGCGGCGGCCAGCCGGGTTCGTGCTGCTCGTGGTGGTGATCGCGCTCGCAGCAGGCGTGGCGATGGCGGCGACCGCCGGCGCACATCGCTCGAGCACCGCCTACGGGCGGTTCCTGGTATGGGCGAACGAAGGGGAGATGATCGTCGGCGGCTGCGAGTGCCCGACGGATGAGGACGCCGACAAGGTTCTCGACCAGGTGCAAGCGGCACCGTTCGTGCTCACCAGTGCGCGATTCGGCTTTGCCAACGTCGTGGTCGAGCTGGCGGATGGCACCCGGCCCAGCTTCCTCGCCTTCCAGACCGCGGTCGACAGGGACGGCCTGATCGGCCGGGTTCTCCCGCGCGTCAAGATGCTGCACGGTCGGCTGCCCGTACCGAGCGAGCCGAACGAGGTCAGCCTCAGCTTCCGCGTCGCCGAGCGATTCGGCTTGAGCGTGGGCGACGGGCTCCGACTGGTGGCGGTCGACGAGGCCGGCCGTGCTTCCTCGGCGCGTACCGCGGTTCGCATCGTCGGTATCCACGCCGCGCCGGGCGAGTTCCCGTCGGCGAGCGGGCCGCAAGGAGGCTCCTTGCTGCTCACCCCGGCCTTCGCACAGGCCGCTCCCGACGTGGTGCGGGCCGTGAACGACTCGGTGCTGGTGAAGCTCCGGCCCGGGACCACGCGACAAGAGGTGGAGGCGTTCGTCGGCTCACTCGAGTTCGCGCTCGACGTCGACGAGTCGTCGGATGTGACGAGCGGGATCGAACGGACGGTGCGTGTCGAGACCACCGCACTCCAGTTGCTGGGGATCGTCGTGGCCGCGGTCGGCTTGGTGGTGGTCGGTCAGGTGCTCAGGCGTCAGGCGAGCGCGGAGGGCGAAGACGAACGCATCGCGCTGTCGGCGCTCGGCATTGGCAGACCCGACGCGATCCGCCTAGGCCTGCTGCGCGGCGCGATGGCGGGGTTGGCCGGAGCCGCCCTTGGCACTGTCGTGGCCATCTTGATGTCGCCATTGTTCCCGGTCGGCATCGCGCGGGTGGCAGATCCCGACGTCGGACTTCACGCCGATGCGGTCGTGCTGGCTGCCGGCGCAACCGTCACGACGATGGCGGTGATGATCCTCGGTGCAGCCGCGGCCGTGTACGACCGTTGGCTGAATCGTCGGCGGAGCCATGCTCGCAAGGTCATCGCCTTGCCTTCGCGGCGACCCGCTGTCCTGGTCGGGCTCAAGTTCTCTGTCCCGGGCGGCACCGGTCAGGGAGAGCCGGCTCGCGTGTCGCTCGTCTCACTTGTGGTCGTCGTCGTCGTTCTGGCCGCCATGGCCGTGACTCTCTTCAGCTTCGATCATCTCGTCCGGCGGCGCGACCTCGCTGGGGCAACATGGCAGGCGGCCTTCCTACCGCTGCATGGCGACGACATCACGGATGACGAATGGCCAGCGCACATGGACGCCGCCCTCTCGGTCGTGGGTGCTGTTCCGGGGTGGCCGCGGCGGCGACGACCGGTTGGGCGTCCTCCGGCGCTCCGTACCAGGAGCGGCTCCACCTCGATGGTCACCCTGTCGACACGCAGGTCTTCGACGACGATCGGCTCGATCCGACCGGCGATCCGGCGCGGCCGGGCGCCGCGTGCCCTCGGGGAGGTGGCCCTTGGTGCCGGGACGCTCAGGGCGCTGGGCCTGCGGATCGGCGACGAGGTCGACCTCTCGATTGCAGGGGACGGCCCATCCGTCCCTGGGCGAGTGGTCGGCGAGGTCGTGCTGGCCTCGCCGTGGTTCATCAGCTTCGCGCCCGGGATCGGGGGCGGCCACTGTCGCCTCGACGTTCGCGGCCATGGGCGCGTCCGGCTTAGCGGGCTTGCAGGTCATCGTGGTCCGCTACGCGGACGGCGCCGATGAGCTGCGCACCTTCAATGCCGTCGAGGAGGCACTCGGGAGCTACGACGCCTTCGAGACGTCCGATCGACACGGCGTGGTGGGGCTCGGCCGGATCCGTCTGGTGCCCGTTCTGCTCCTCGTCGGTTTGCTCGCGCTCGTCGCCGCGGCCGTCGCCCACGTGCTGCTCGTCTCCGTCGCCGGACACCGGCGCGACGTCGCCGTGCTCCGGGCCATGGGCTTCACCAGGGGCCAGTCGGGGACGGCGGTGGCTGTCCACGCTTCGGTGCTCGCACTGGCTGCGTGTGCGATCGGCATCCCGCTCGGCGTTGTGCTCGGGCGCGCGGCCTGGAATCGGATCGCCGAAGAGCTGTCGGTCGTTTCCCGCCCGATGGCGCCGCTGGCCCAGCTCGCCCTCATCACCGTCGTGCTGCTCGTCATCGCGAACGCCGCCTCGGCCGTTCCTGCGGCCCGAGCAGTCCGTCTCCGGCCCGCGGTTGTCCTACGGACGGACTGACGCCGCGCTGCGCACCCAGCCACCGATCCCCTGGCGGTCGGCCTCGGTCGCGCGATCGAGGTCGACCGAGTCGCGCCAGACGGCGGCGACGGTGGCGTCGAGACGGCGGAGCTCTTCCTCGACCGGTGCCCGATGCTCGACTCGTACCGTTTCGAGAAGTTCGTCGAGCAGTGCTCGGAGTCGTCGCATGATCTGCACCGAGGTAGCACCGAACTCGCGGATCTCCGTGAGCCCGAGCGTCACGAAGTCCTCCCACCGGCGAGTGACCATCACGACTGCGGCCGGTGGATCGGCGCCGACGAGCTTCGTGCGCGCATCGAGATCGGTCCTCCCGATGAGGCCGAGAACCTCGCCGATGTGGTCGAGGACCTGCACGGCGGTCGTGGGGTCGTTCACCGCGGGCGAGAGCGCTCTGTTGGCCATGTCGACCATCATCCGCAACGCGAACGCAGGGTCCTGGTCGAAGGTGCGCTCGTCGCCGAGCGCGATCATTCGTTCGAGCTCCTCGGCCGCCCGAGGGCCGGGCTCACCTCCGTAGACGAGCACCAACACTTCACCGGTTTGCACGAAATCGCCTACCGGGTGCGGTAGGACCAGCTCGGCTCCATGCTCGCGAGCCCACCGGACGAGTCCGTCGGGATCGACAGCCTGGATGGCGCCGCCGCTGCTGGCTCGCACGACGAGCGTCGGATCAGCGCGTGTCGCCCCGTAGTCCCACCGGATGTCGGGCCGGTCGGCGAGGCGGACGGTCTGCGCGAACGTCGAGCGAGCCGCGCGTGCAACGTCCGCGGCGACCGACACCGGTCTGAGCCGGCGGATGGACCGATCGAAGAAGACGATGAAGACCAGCAGGCACAGCGACACCGCCAACGCCGACAGGGTCACACCGAGGTCCGGGACGGAGTCGTCCTCGATCCGCCGTAGCACGGAGAACGAGAACGTCAGGGTGCCGACGAGAACCGCCAGCGTCGCCTTCAACAGGGGGTCGCGGTACCAGAGACGCAGGATGCGCGCCGAGAACGTCCCGGTCGCCATCTGCACGAGGAGCACGGTCACGGTGACGACGAAGCCGGTGAGCGCGGCCGTCGCACCAACGATCGAGGTCAGGACCGCGCTCGCCGTCGACGGCGAGTACTGCCAGAGAGACGGCGCCCCGAGGTGCTCGTCGACGACCGAGACCAGGAGGCCGAGGACCGCACCGAGCACCGCTCCCATCACCGGGAGGGCCCAGAGGTTCTCGAGCAGGCCAAGTCGCCGACGGAACCTCGCGCGCCAGCTCATCTCACTTACCTCACTCGGCCACCGACGCCCTGCGGCACCCGCTGCCGTGCCGGCGCCGGTTGGCCTCGCTGCATGATGTTCAGGCGCCTTCGATGGCTTGGAGGCGGCCCGTGCGGATGGCGTCGCAGAACGCGGCGTAGTCCCGGTCGTTCTGGTCGGCGTAGCGCTGCGAGAAGTCGGCGATGGACTGGTCGAAGAGGTCCTTCTTGCCGAGGTAGGCGGCGATGGCCACGGGGTCGCCGGAGCGGGCGTGGGCTCGGGCCAAGGTCTGGGCGCAGAAGCGGGCGTACCCGGCGAGCGTGCCCGGCCCCATCGTCTCGACGGTCGCTGAGACCTTCATGTCGCGCAGCTGCCGCCAGTACAGGTAGCGGTTGTCCTGGGCGCCCTTGGACCAGCCCAGGTAGATGTCGCTGGCGGCCTGCATCATCCGCTGGCCCTGCACGACGCGCTCGCCGGGCTGGCGGTATCGGCTCTTGGGCAGATGATCCTCCAGCACCGACGCGGTCGCTTCCTTGACCTGCAGGAACAGGGGGTCCTGCTGGTCACGGCCCTGCAACAACACGATGAAGGCCCGCGTGCCGACGCTGCCCACGCCGACCACCTTGCGGGCAATGTCGATCACTTCGAAGCGTTCCAACAGGTGACGTCGATCGTCCCGCAGGGTGGCCCGGTACTCGCGGAACTGCTCGTGGACCATGTGTTCGATCTCTTGCACCGAGAAGCCGTATTGCGCCGGCATGTCTCGCGAGGGGACGATCACCGGTGGTTGGCTGATGATCCGGTAGCGGCCGTCGACGATCTCGGCCAGCTTCGACAAGGCTTGGGTGCTGTCACGGGTGTGGGCCTTGGCTGCCAGCTTCGTCGCATTCTTGTGGAGCGTCTTGGCCTGCTTCTTGTCCGCGCCCTTCAACGAGCGGGCAGCGGCGTTGACGGCATCGAGCACGTCCTGAGCGGAGACCTTCGAGTACCAGATGTCCATGGTGCCCATCTCGGCGAACCGCAACATCGCTTCGCGATACTCCGACGCTGATGCCAGCGACGCGGCCCGCCCCTCCGCTTCGGTCAAGCCATTGTTGCGGGCGGCGATGGTGAAGCTGGCCGCCATGCGCTTCACGTCGTACTCGAACGGGCCCGGGAGCGTTTCGTCGAAGTCGTTGAGATCGAACAGCAACACCCGCTCGGGTGACGCGAAGCCTCCGAAGTTCGACAAGTGCGCATCCCCGCACAGCTGTGCATCCAGCCCCGACCTCGGCGTGTCCTTCAGATCAGCGGCCATGATCTTGGCCGCACCCCGGTAGAACGTGAATGGCGACACCATCATGCGGCCATGCCGCACCGGGACCAGGTCCGGCTCACGGGTCGCGTTCTGCGCCTCCAACAGCGCCACCGGGTCAGGCCGATCATCAGCCGGCACCCAACCCGCATGATCCGACGGGGCCCCACGATCACGGGCAGCCTTGCCCCGTGCTCTGCGCTCCTCCACCGTCGGATGCTCGATCTTCTTCACCATGACCTCCCCATGACATTGCCCTCAAGTGCGTGAAGGCTCGCGGCGATACGGAACTCCATGATCATCCCTTTGCGACTTCGAGCAGCTCGCGGAGACTGACGTTGCGGGCGCGTCGTCGCCGCGCCGCGTCCAGGTTTCCTTCGGGCACCAGGAGACGAAGACCACCGGGGTGGATCCGGAACTCCATCGGGGTTGCCATCTCGAGTGCCTCGCCGTCGACGCCGGCAAAGGCGGTGCCCGATCGCGAACGGACCTCGAAGGTCTCGACGGTGAACTCGTGCCAGTTGCGGCTGCGGTTTCGTTGACCGACGGCGGCCAGCGCGAGGACTCCTGCGGCGTCCTTCCCGGTGGCTCCGGTGAGCGCGATGACACCGAGCTCGCCGGTGTCGATGCGGCGTCGTTGCCCGGCGTCGAAGGAGGACCCGATCGCATACGGATTGTTGGAGATCTGGATCACGAAGGCGCCGTCGATCTCGGTGCCGTCCGGGGTCGTGAACTGGAGATCGAAGGGCTTGTCGGAGTTTCCCAAGAGCTCCGGCAGCAGGGCCTTGGTCGTTTCCACCTTGGCGTCGCGGTAGCCGTCCTGCTGGACGATCGTCGCGTAGACGCCGAGCGACACGTTGTTGACGAAGAACCGATCGTTGACGGTGGCGTAGTCGATCCGCCGTTCGACTGCGTCCCGAAACGCATGGACGCTGGTGCGCGGATCCTCGCGGTCGAGACCGAGGTCCTGGGCGAAGTGGTTCCGGGTGCCCGCCGTGACGCACACGAACGGGACTCCGCATTCGACCGCGATCGACGCCACGAGGGCCTGCGAGCCGTCTCCTCCCGCCATCCCCAGGCAGTCCGCTCCCCTCGCGATGGCGTCGCGTGCGAGCTGCTCGAGGTCGAGTCCGTGGTCGAGCATCACGGTCTCGACGCCGAGCTCATTGGCCAGTTCGACGAGACCGAACTTGTCGACCTTCCCACCGCCCGACCACGGGTTGCAGATCAGTACAGGATGACGGGGACGAGTCACAGCATGGGGCTGGAGCGCATCCTGCGCGTGCAGGTGCCGCACCATGGCCAGACGCGCTGACCCGATCGTCACGACGAACAGGATCAGCACCAATACCGCGGGACCAGCGGCCAGTCACCGTCCGCCGCGCCGACCACGGCAGCGATGACCACGACCAGACCCACGACCGCGGCCCCCAGCCCGACCCAGCGTCGAGGCGGACGCTCGGTTATCAGCCACCACCCACCGGCACCGGTGACCGCGAGACCGACGACCACCCCGGCGAGCTCGGGAAGGTTGCGGACCGTGAACACCACGAGGCTCACCGTGAGCAGGAGCCCGCACACGATGGACACGCAGGCCAGGGCGCGCTGACCTCCCGAGACAGCCGAAGTGCCCTCCGTGCTCATGTCTGTCCTACCGACTGTGTCTCGTCCGGCGCGCCCGGCAAGTCGATCGAACGGGCTCGGCGCGTCCACCAGCACGCGGCCAGCGCCCCGACCGCGAGCGCAACGACGACGAGCGCCCATTGCTTGGAGGACCTCCCGACCGCCTCTTCGACGATGGCCGCTGCCGGCTCCGCCGTCGCAGTCCTCATGTCAGACCCTCCATCTTCATGACTCGAGCATCCTTTGCGCGATGTTGGTCATCATCGCCCATGAGGGTGATCTGAGCGCGAAACGGACCGGCCATGACGATGGCCGTCACCATCGGCGGCGCCTCATCGCTGCCGGATGCCCGCTGGTGGCGGTCTAGGTCGTCGACGTGGTGGCTTCGCCACATACCCCTGCATCCAGCGACTCGAGCAACGTCCCCACCGACGTCACCAGGTCCGACACCGCGGTGACAGCTTGGGTTGCGCCCCCTGAGCCGAGGTTCCCGACTGCGGTCTCCAGTTCGTCGACGGAGTCCTGGACTGCCTGCACCTCTGGCTCGAGCTCGGAGCCAGCGGAGCTTCGCAAAGCCGCGAGATCGTCCTTCACGGCGCTGATCGCCGATTTGGCACCGTCGGTCCCCTCCGCGACCAGGTCGACGTCCGCGAGTGCATCGACGGAGTCGCTCAACGCTTCCCGATCTGCGCAGACGTCACCCGATGACTCGGCTGATGTCTCATCCGGCGTGGAGTCGGACGTCGAGGCCGCCGGGGGCGGGCTCGTCACGCCCGTGGAATCGGACGTCGACGACGAGTCATCGGAACCACACGACGCCACCAGGGCGGCCATCGCCAGATAGGCGAAGACTCGTCGGACGTTCCGTGACGATGTGTCACTGCGCTTCATCGAACCAGACCTCCATCGTTGAGTGGCATCCACCCGGGTGCGGCGCTCCTGACGCCGCAGGGACGACGGTAGCTACTCCCGGCTGTCAGCCGTCTCATCAGCGCCAGCTCAGGCCACGATCTCGTCGCCGAACGCGACGAACTGCTCCAGAGTGCGAGTTGTGCCGCCGTGCTCCGCGAAGCACAGATCAGGGCAGATATGGCGCGTCTCCTTCGCTGCGAAAACGGAGCAAGCCCCCGACCCTTGGGGGCCGGGGGCAGCTGTGGTGCGGGTGGGATCAGACGACAGGCGCCGGAACCGGGGTGTTCGGCAGGTCGTAGGAGGTGCCGTCGTAGACGAACGACACGGCCTGCGAGTGGCTCTGCGCCACGTTGTACTGGGAGAAGTCCGCAGACGTGCCAGCGGGGCAGGCGAACGTCGGGAAGCGGGTGCCGCCCGTGTTGTTCTCGGTGATGACGCTGGTGCCCTTGCCGGTCAGGGTCCAGCCGGTGACCTTGTTCGCCGAGCCGTTGACGATATTGGTGGCGTTGATCGGGCTGGTGAGGATGGTGTTCCGGTAGTGGTGCTGGATGCTGCCATCCGAGCAGCCCCACGTGGTGTCGGTCGTGGCGGTGAACACGTCCTTGAACGTGAACGCGGCCGGGTTGGCCTTGACGATGCCTTGGAACGCGGACTCGTTCAGGCCGAGCGGCGTCATGACGTCGCCCTTGGCCACGGTGCCGACGCCAGCGGCGTCGTAGGTGGCGGCGCTCGCCGAGGAGGCCGTCATGGCGACCGGCGCGATCACGGCGGCAGCGGCCAGGCCGACGAGGATGAACTTCTTCATGGTGTGTTCTCTTCCCTGTCAGTGTGACAATCGGTGTCGGCTGCCCGTTGCAGGCGACACTGTTGAGACGCTCTGGTATTGCTATGATGATGCGATTCCAGATCTATCTCTGATCTTTCGTCAGCTTCCTGCTAGCCTGCGTTCCATGCCGAGGCCGTATGGCGACCCTGTGGAGATCGTTACCGGACCGGTCCCCGCCCAGTCGCCGTTCATCCCCGCTGACGCGAAGATCGTGGTGGGGGCGGTCGCTCCGGCGTCACCTGATCCGATCCCGCTCGTGCTGCTACCGGGTTTCGAGTACCGGATGCGCGAGTGGCGGCACCCGACACCCACGAGGTCCACTGGCTGCTCGAGCGCAGAAAGTCCGCCCAGCAGGCGACGACGACTAGTAGCACCCCCAAGCCCGGCGAGCGCAGATTGCCCTGATGGAGGATGTGGCGCACGGCGTTGCGGTGGACGCCTGGCGGCCGGAGCCGATTACTCCAGTTGACGGGCGAGAGACCGCCCGGACGGCCCACGTTCGCCACCTCGACGGTCGCCGGGTCCGATCCCGATCGCTCCGCTCGCGCCCTGCTCGGCGAGCGCCCGTCGGTGGACGCGCTCTGCCTCGGTACTTGTTCCTCGGAAAGCGAGCGCTCGGGCCCATTTTCTATAGTCCCTGGTCGTG
>CAVYKN010000003.1:0-82097 GCA_963769115.1 uncultured Acidimicrobiales bacterium | reverse complement strand
CCGAGCGCCGGTCGTGGTCAGCGAGGACATGGTCAAGTCGATGCTCCCCGGCGCGGTCATCGTCGACGTCGCCGTCGACCAGGGCGGCTGCATCGAGACCACGCACGAGACCACCCACAACGATCCCGTCTACGAGCGCCACGGGGTCATCCACTACGCCGTCGGCAACATGCCGGGCGCCGTGCCCTACACGTCCACCTACGCGCTGACCAACGCCACGCTCCCGTACATCCTGGAGGTCGCGGTGCACGGCCCGCTGGAGGCCTCCCGCACGGATCCGACGCTCGTCCACGGGATCAACACCGTCGGCGGCCAGGTGACGAACGGGCCGGTGGCCGAGTTCCTGGGCCTGCCGGCGGTCGATCCACTCACGGCCCTCGGAGGTCTGACGATGAAGATCGGTTACAGCACGGGTTACTGGGGCAGCGGACCGCCGGCGGGCGCGGGAGCCGCGGTGCTCGAGGCCGAACGGCTCGGGTTCGACTCCGTCTGGACGGCGGAGGCCTACGGCTCGGACGCCCTGACCCCGCTGGCCTGGTGGGGTGCGACGACGTCGAGGATCAAGCTGGGCACCGGCATCGTCCAGATGTCCGCCCGCACGCCGGCCGCCACGGCGATGGCGGCGATGACGCTCGACCACCTGTCGGAGGGGCGGGTGATCCTCGGCCTCGGCGCCTCCGGCCCGCAGGTGGTGGAGGGCTGGTACGGGCAGCCGTACCCGAAGCCACTGGCCCGCACCCGCGAGTACGTGCAGATCGTGCGCGAGATCGTCGCTCGCGAGAAGCCGGTCGAGTTCTCCGGCGAGCAGTACCAGATGCCCCTGGCCGGCGGCACCGGCCTGGGCAAGCCGCTCAAGAGCACCATCCACCCGTTCCGCACGGAGCTCCCGATCTACCTCGGTGCCGAGGGCCCGAAGAACGTCGCCCTGGCCGCCGAGATCACCGACGGCTGGCTGCCCCTGTTCTTCTCCCCCAAGGACGATGCCCACTACAGGGCCTGCCTGGCCGAGGGGTTCGCGGCCAGCGGCGAGGACGGCAAGGCCGACCGCTTCGAGGTCGTGTCGACGATGTTCATCGTGCCCGGCGACGACGCCGAGCGCTGCGCCGATCTGGTGCGGCCGTTCGTCGCCCTCTACGCAGGGGGCATGGGGGCGCGGGGAGCCAACTTCCACTTCGAGGTCTTCGCCCGCATGGGCTGGGAGGCCGAGGCGCTCCACATCCAGGACCTGTACCTCGAGGGCAAGAAGGCCGAGGCCGCCGCCTCCGTGCCGCTGGCGATGGTGGAGGACGTGGCCCTCGTCGGCCCGCTCGACAAGATCCGCGACGAGCTGGCCCACTGGAAGGAGACCTGTCTCACGACGATGTTGGTCTCCGGTCCGGCCGAGGTTCTGCCGCTCTACGCCGACCTCGTGCTCACCTGATCCGCCCGACCCGCGGTCAGCGCTCGAGTAAGCGGGCCGCGATCACCTCGAGACCCGCCACGCGTGAGCCCTTCACGAGGACGGCGTCGCCTTCGCCCAGGTCGTCAAGGACCTCCAGCGGATCGGCGACCGCCGCCACGCCGTACAGGTCGGTCCCCACGACCACGACCTCGATGCCCATCGCCGCCGCCTCCTGCGCGATCTCCCGATGCGCGGGTTCGGGATCGTCCAGCTCGGCCATGACGCCGAGCACCGCGACGCGGCGGCCGGTGGGCAGCGCGGCCAGTGCGTCGAGCGCGGCCCGCATCGACGTGGGGTTGGCGTTGTAGGCGTCGTTGAGGACGATCACGCCGGCCGGCGAGCGGCCGAGCTCCATCCGCCAAGGCGAGAGGCTGGCGTCGCCGAGGCGGGCGGCCGCCGCCTCGAGCGGCACGTCGCAGACCAGGGCGACCGCCAGCGCGGCAACGGCGTTGGTGGCCATGTGGGCGCCCGGCACGGCCAGCGCGACGTCAGCACTGCCCCAGGGCGTGCGGGCCGTGAACGATGGGCGGGCGTCGTCGTCCAGGCGGAGCCCGGTGACGGCGACGTCGGCACCGGACTCCGGGCCGCCGAAGGTCAGCCGCCGGGCCGAGGTGCGGTCGGCCATGGCCAGGACCCTGGGGTCGCCGGCGTTGAGGATGGCCACCCCGTCGGCCGGGAGCGCCTCGATCAGCTCGGCCTTGGCCCGGGCCACCCCCTCGATGCCGCCGACGCGCTCGGTGTGGGCCGGCGCCACCACGGTCACGACGCCGATCGAAGGCCGGGCGATCTCGCACAGCTGGCGGATCTCACCCGGGCCCCGCATGCCCATCTCGAGGATGAGCGCCTCGGAGTCGTCGGGTGCGCCGAGCAGCGTGATCGGCAGCCCCTGCTCGTTGTTGAACGATCGCGGGTTGGCGGCCACCCGCCAGCGCGCCGCGACGGCCGCCGCCGCCAGGTCCTTCACGGACGTCTTGCCGACCGATCCGGTGATGCCCACCGCCCGCGAGCCGACGCCCGCGGCCAGGCCGTCCCGCGCCCAGCGGCCCAGGGCGGCGAGCGCGGCGGCGGTGTCCGGCACGACGATGGCCGTCGCCGTTGCGACGATCGGTCCTGCAGTCAGGTAGGCAGGAGCACCGGCGGTGAGCGCGGCGGCGATGAAGTCATGGCCGTCGCGGTCGGCCACGATGGGGACGAAGAGCTCGCCGGGGCGCAGCGCGCGCGAGTCGAACGAGGCGCCGTCGAGGGCGACGTCCTCGCCGACGAGCCGGCCCCCGCACGCCTCGGCCGCCGACCGGGCCGAGAACCGCATGACGGTGACGGTACCGGGTGGGGTCGTACCATCCGGGGGTGCCCGGCCCGGAGAACGCCGACGAACGCCTCAACCTGGTGGTGCTCTTCGGCGGCCAGTCCGCCGAGCACGACGTGTCCCGCGTGACGGCGGCCCACGTCCTGCGGGCCATCGATCCGGCCCGCTACCGGGTGACCGCGGTGGGCATCACCCGTGACGGCGACTGGCAGCTGGCGGCCGGCGCGATGGCCGAGCTGGCCTCGGGGGCCGACGCCGCCCTGACCGACGGCCTCGCGGTGGAGGGCGCGGCCACCTCGGCGGCGCCGGTGCTGTCGGCCACCCAGGCCGAGGGCCGGACCGTGGTGCTGCCGCTGCTGCACGGCCCGCTCGGCGAGGACGGGACCGTCCAGGGCCTCCTCGAGCTGGCCGACGTGCCGTACGTCGGCAGCGGCGTGCTCGGGTCGGCGCTGGCCATGGACAAGGCCATGGCGAAGCAGGTGCTGGCCCACCACGGCATCGAGCAGGCCCGCTGGCTCGGGCTGGCCGAGCACGAGATCGGGCCGCACACGGCGGAGACCGTGGCGGCACGGCTCGGCCTGCCGCTGTTCATCAAGCCCTGCAACATGGGTTCGTCGGTGGGCGTCACCAAGGCGCGGACGGTCGATGAGGTGGCCGAGGGCATCCGCGTCGCGCTCTCCTACGACGACCGGGTGCTGGTCGAGGAGGCGGTGGCCGGCCGGGAGATCGAGGTGGCCGTGCTCGGCAACGAGGTGCCGCGGGCGTCGGTCCCGGGCGAGATCGTCCCCGGCCACGAGTTCTACGACTACGAGGACAAGTACCTCGACGACGGGGCCCGCCTGCTGGTCCCCGCACCGCTCGGCGAGCACGAGCGGACCGAGGTCCGCCGCCTGGCCGTCCAGGTGTTCTCGGCGCTCCGGTGCGAGGGCATGGCCCGCATCGACTTCTTCTACGAGGAAGGCGGGCGTGGGTTCCTCTGCAACGAGGCCAACACCATCCCCGGGTTCACGCCCATCTCGATGTACCCGAAGCTGTGGCAGGCGAGCGGGTTGTCGTACCCGGAGCTGATCGACGAGCTGGTGCGCCTGGCCCTCGAGCGCCACGCCCGCCGGCGCCGCAACACCAAGCGCTGACCGGCCCGCCGCCGCTGCGCGCTCCCCACCGATTCGATATCGATTCGGTGGCGATGGTCGGGCGGGCGTCAGGGCTGCTCGGCGTCACCGAGCCCGTAGACCGACACGTAGTGGCTGACCGCCACGTCGCCCTTCACGAACGGGCGCACGAGGTCCAGCGCGGCCAGGTCCGTCGCCGTCCGCCGGTCGTGCTGGCGCAGGTGCTCCGCCCACGATTCGACGACGAACAGCTCCAGCACGAGGTCCGGCGCGGCCAGATCGCGGTAGAGACCCCAACGGCGGGCTCCGGTGCGCCGGCGCTGGCGCTCCACGCGGCGCATGGTCGCGGTGAACTGGGGGAGGTCGGCTTCGGGCACCTCGTAGCTGACGGTGACCAGCACCGGGCCGTCCGTGGGGCGAGGGACCAGGGAGACGATCGGGTCGTCGCTCGGCGCCGGCGTCAGGTCCAGGTGCTGCGGGGCGCTGATCCGCCAGCGCCGGGTGAGCAGCGATCCCACCACGAGGCAGATGGCGGCGGCCACCTCGGCCACGACGACGCTGGTGTTCGCCACGATGCCCCAGAGCGCGCTGCCGAGTGCGAGGCCGCCCACCGTGACCAGGCTGAAAAGCCCCATGCCCCGAGCCCTCACCCATGACGGCAACGCCGACTGCGCGGCGACGCTCATCGTCGTGAAGATCAGCGTCCACGCCCCACCACCGAAGAAGAGCGCAGCCCCGACGACCCACGGGTTGGCGACGAGACCGTCGACCAGGAGCAGGACGGTGATCACGATCGTGCCCACGCCGAGCATGCGGTCCGGGGTGAGCACGGCATCGATGCGGGGCCGCAGGATCGCGGCCAGGGCGGCACCGATGCCGAAGGCGGCCAGCAGCAGGCCGTAGCCGCCTGACCCGAGGTCGAGCCGGTCGCGGGCGATCACCGGCAGCAGGCTGAGCACGGCGGCAGCTGGCAACACGAAGACCGCGGCGCGGATGAGGACGTGGCGCAACGCGGACGAGTTGGCGCCGAAGCGCATCCCGGCGCGGATGGCGCCGGCCATCGTCTCCGCCGGCAGCCTGGACACCGGAACGTCCCGGCGCCACCAGAGGAGCACGCCGACGACGGCCAGGAACGAGACGGCGTTGATGAGGAAGACCCACGGCGGGCCGGCGACGGCCACGACGACACCACCGAGGGCAGGGCCGACGGCCCGGCCCAGGTTGAAGGTGAGGGCGCCGAGAGCGATGGCCTGCGGGAACTCGGCACGGGGCACGAGCTCCGGTTGGATGGCCTGCCACGCCGGCAGTGTCAGTGCAGCTCCGATGCCGAGGCAGAACGTCAGGAACAGCAGGGATACGGGCGTGACCAGGTCCGAGAAGGTCAGCGTGGCCAGCAGTACGGCGGTCACCAGCATCCAGGTCTGCGAGACGATCAGGAGGCGGCGGCGGTCGAAGATGTCCGCCAGCGCGCCCGCGGGCAGGCCGATGAGGAAGACCGGGAGGAGCGTCGCGGTCTGGACGAGCGCCACGAGCGTGGGCGAGGACGAGAGATCACCCATCAGCCACGCCGCGCCGACGTTCTGCATCATCGAGCCGACGTTCGACGCGATCTGGGCGATGAACAGGCCGAGGAAGACGCGGTGACGCAGCGGTGCCCACGCCGACGGGCGCGCCGACGGGACCGTCGGGCCGGCTTCGGTCATCCCCTCCGTCCCAGCCGTCACTTCGGCGACGGTAGCCCGGCCCGTCGCAGCCGGCCGAAGACCCGTCCCTGGGTCGGGGGCGTTACCTCGGCGCGGGGGCGACCGGGCTACTCGTAGGGGTCGTCCGGGGGCGGCACGACCTCGACGATCCCCGCCCGGATGGTCGGCGCCGCCGAGCCGGACTCGTAGGTGCCGATCACCCGGACCCACTCGTCGCGGCCCGGCACCGGACCGCTCCGACCCTCGGGCGCGACGGCGACGACCGCCACGGCGGCGTCGGCCGCGCAACAGGCGATCGAGTAGCGGGCCAGGTCGAACCCGCTCGGACCCGCACCGGCGACGAAGCCCGTGAGCTCGACGGTGGTGCCCGAGAAGCTGGCACCGTCGCGGTCGGCGGCCCGCTGCACGAACTCGAGGAGCGACATGGCGTGAGGCCCGGACCCCGCGGCCAGCGGCTCGAACAGCTCGCCCGTCGTGACCTGGACGGGCGAGACACGGTCGACGGCGAACACGCCGAGGGCCGGCGGCGCCACGAGCAGCACGGCGAGCACTGGGGCGAGCACCAGCCATCCCACACGCTCGGGCCCGTGGTCATCGTCGTGCCCGTCGTGTTCGTGGAAGTCGGCCCCCGAACCCTCGGGCCGGTGGCGCAGCGCGCCGACCACCACGGCGACCCCGACCACCACCAGCACCACCCCGGCGGCCACCAGCAGCGGGCCCATCCCGGGGCGCACGTAGCGCTTGAAGTCACCGGTCAAGGCCAACCGCAGGGTGATGGCCCCGACCAGCAGGGTGATCGCACCACCGGCGTCACGGCGTCACAGCAACCACTCGCCGACGACGATGCTGACCGCTACCGCGACCACGAAGGTCAGCGGAGCGAACCGCACGGCGAAGCGCGGCCCGAACGTCCCGGTCTGCAAGGCGATCAGCTTCACGTCGACCATCGGTCCCACCACGAGGAACGCCAACCGAGCAGTCAGGCTGAACTGGGTGAGGCCCGCGGCCACGAAGGCATCGGCCTCGGAGCAGATCGACAGGAGCACGGCGAAGAGGGCCAGGACGAGTACGGACGCCAGGCCGTGCTCGGCCAAGCGGTCGGTGACCGAGCGGGGCACGACGGTTTGGAGCGTCGCGGCAGCGGCAGCGCCGATGACGAGGAAACCGCCGGCGTGGAGGAGGTCGTGCTGGGCCGTGGCGATGAACACCTGCCACGGGGGACCGGTGTGCTCGTGGCGGCGGACCGCCCGCTCGACCAGCTCCTCGTGACCGCGGCGCACCCACACCAGACCCACGATCACGGCCGTGCACAGGCTGGCCAGGAACCTCGCCCCGACCATCTCGGGCTGGCCTGGAAAGGCGACCGCGGTGCTGACGAGGACCACGGGGTTGATGGCGGGCGCCGCGAGCAGGAAGGCCAGGGCGGCGGCCGGCACCACGCCACGCGCCATGAGCCGGCCGGCGATCGGCACCGACCCGCACTCGCAGCCGGGGAGCACGACGCCCGCCCCGGCGGCAACCGGGACGGCGAGCGCCGGCCGCGTCGGGAGCAGCCGGGGCAACAGGTCAGGCGGCACGAAGGCGGTGATGGCGCCGCTGACGATCACGCCGAGCACGAGGAACGGCAGCGCCTGGAAGGCGATGGCGACGAAGATGGTGGTCCAGTTCTCCACCGCCTCCTGCGCCAGGTACCGGCGGCCCAGCCGGCCCAGCACCACGGCGCCGAGCACCAGGGCCGCCAGCGTCCCGAGCCCGGGGCGCAGCCGCCGGCCCCGGCCGACGTCCACGATCCCGGCCACGGGTCGTCACTGTACCGATCGCCCACGCGGAGGGTCGGGGCGACGACCCGGGACCGGCCGCGGAGGGAGAGGATTCGCCGCTCCTGGCCCCACAAGAGACAGCGACCGTCGCACGGTGCGCCCAGCCGTGCCATGCTCGCAGCGTCCTGTCGCCGTTCGGAGGGGGATCCGATCATGGCTCGTCAGCGCAACATCCTACGCCATCGCCCGGTCAAGGCGTCATTGGTGGCGGCCAGCCTGGCTGCCGTCGTCCTGGTGCCGCTGGCCACATCACCCGGCGGCTCGGCCGGGGCGGTCACCATCGACGGTGCCGGCAGCCTGGCCGACGAGATCTCGGTGCAGTTCGCGCCGATGCCACCCGGACGACGGACGTTCACCTGCTCGCCTGGAACGACTTCCACGGCAACCTCGAGGCCAGCGCCGGTCTCAACATCTACGGCCAGTTCGCCGGGGGCGCCGCATGGCTGGCGCAGGCGCTGCACGAGAAGCAGGCGCTGTACGGCGACAAGCAGATCAGCCTGGTCGCCGGCGACAACATCGGCGCCAGCCCGCTCGTCGACGGACTCTTCTACGGCGAGCCGTCCACCATCGTGACGAACCTGATGGGCGCCGACCTCGCCTCGGTAGGCAACCACGAGTTCGACAAGGGGAGCGCCGAGCTCCTCCGGATCCAGAACGGCGGCTGCCGCGCGGACGTCGGCTGCACCGCCGCGCCGTACGCCCTCGCCAACGGCGGCACCACCGAACACGTACCCGGGCGCGGACTTCCAGTACCTGTCGGCCAACGTCGTGCGCGAGAGCGACGGCACGACGCTCTTCCCGGCGGCCGGCACGAGGCGTATCAAGAGCGACAGCGGCAAGAAATTCGACATAGGGATCATCGGCGCCGTGCTCGAGGCCACGCCGACCATCGTCACGCCAACCGGTGTTGCCGGCCTGGACTTCCTCGACGAGGCCGACGCAGTCAACCGGGTGGTCGAGCAGCTCCGGCGCGAGGGCGTCAACACGAACGTGCTCGTCATCCACCAGGGCGGCTTCCAGTCGGGCACGGCGGCACTGAACGGGTGCGCCGGGAACCTGGCCGGCAGCGACATCCTGGAGATCGCGACCCGGCTCGATCCCTCGATCAAGGTCATCGTGTCGGGGCACACCCACGCCGAGTACCGGTGCACCATCACGGCCGAACGGCATCACGCGGCTCATCACCAGCGCCGTCGTCGTTCGGGCGCGTCCTGAGCGACCTCACCTTGACGATCGACGACAAGACGGGTGAGGTCGTGGCCGCCAGCGCCGAGAACTCGATCGTGCGCAACTCGAGCAACCCGAGGACCAGCCCTGCCGACATTCCGCTGTTCGACCTGCCCAAGGACCCGCAAGTCGCGGCCGTAGTGCAGCAGTACGTCAGCGCCTCGGCGCCCCTCGCCAACCAGGTCATCGGCAGGGTCAGCCAGGACATCCTCAACACCGCCAACCCGTTGGGCGAGATCCCGTCGGGCGACGTGATCGCCGACGCCCAGCTCGTGGCGACGCAGCCGGCCAACCTGGGCGGTGCCCAGATCGCCTTCATGAACACCGGGGGCATCCGCGGCGGCGCCACCAACGGCTTCCTCTTCACACCGTCGGGGACGGAGGCGCCGGGCGAGGTCACCTACGGGGAAGCCTTCACGATCCAGCCGTTCGGCAACAGCCTCGTCACGAAGACGATGACCGGTGCCCTGATCCGCGACCTGCTCGAGCAGCAGTTCGTCGGCTGCGGGGGCCAGACAACGCAGCGCATCCTGCAGGTCTCCGCCGGGTTCTCGTATCTGCAGAATGCCGCTGGAGCCGACTGCGCGTCGAGGATCGGTGCCATCACCCTCAACGGATCGCCCGTGCCCGACGACGCCACCACCTACCGGGTGACGATGAACAACTTCCTGGCCGCCGGCGGTGACGGGTTCACTGTGTTCAACCAGGGCACCAACGCGCTCGGCGGCGCCCAGGACATCGACGCGCTCGTGGCCTACTTCGGCTCCTTCCTCCCCAACGCGGTGCCGAACCCACCCGTGAACCGCATCCTCGCACCGCCGATTCCATAGGGGAACGGTCCTCCGTCGCCGTTTCGGCTCACGGGCTGAGTGCGGCGCGCAGGAACGCCAGGAGCTCGGAACGCAGGCGGCGGATGCCGGCCACCGACGGCTGCCAGCCGACGGCGCGGAGGGCCTCGGGCTCGGTGGCGATGCCGGCCACCGTCGCGTAGGCGAGCGACAGGACGAGCCGCGGGTCGGCCCGCCGCAGCCGGCCCGCCTCCATCTCCCTGCCCATGTAGACGGTGGCGGCCTCCACGAGTGGCCGGACCCGCAGCAGCAGCTGATCGGACTGGGGCGGGTCGAGCCGGCTCACCTCCCGGACGAGCCCGAGCAGGGCGGGACGCCGCACGGCCGGCCGGAACACGGCCTTCACCACCGCGTCGACCCGGGCCAGCGGTTCGTCGGGCGCGGCCCGCACGGCGGCCTCGATGCTGACGGCCAGCTCGTCGGCCGTGTGCTGCAGGACGGCGCCGAGCAGGTCGTCCTTGGACGGGAACCAGTAGAGGACGGTCTGCTTGGCCACGCCGACCTCGGCCGCGATGTCGTCCAGCGAGGCGGCCTCGAACCCCCGGATGCCGAACTGGTCCAGCGCCGCGTCGAGGATCCGTTGGCGCGTCGGCCGGCCCCGGGACTCCATCGCGCCTTCCCCTTCGCTCGTTCTCTACCAAATGGTAGACAGACATGGTAGACAGAGGCCGTGAGCCGGAGTCACCTCCTGTGATCGCCGACGCCCTGGCCGGCAAGCGCATCGCCATCACCGGGTCGACCGGGTTCGTCGGCACCGCCCTCGTCGAGCGCCTCCTCCGCCAGGTGCCGGACTGCGAGCTGGTGCTGCTGGTGCGTCCCGGGCGCCGGACCTCCGCTGCGCAGCGGGTCAAGCGGGAGATCCTCCGCAACGACGCCTTCAACCGGCTCCGCGAGTCGCTGGGCGGTCCCGGGTTCGAGGAGATGACCGAGCGTCGCGTGCACACGATCGCCGGGGACGTGGGCACCGACGGCCTCGGCCTCGACGAGACCGACCGGGCCACCTTCGCGGGATGCGACATCGTCATCCACTCCGCGGCCACCGTCGCCTTCGACTCGCCCGCTCGACAGCGCGGTCGAGGTCAACCTGCTGGGGCCGACCCGCATCGTCACGCTCCTGCAGGAGCTCGGCGTCGCACCCCACCTCGTCGCCGTGTCCACGTGCTACGTCGCCGGCAACCGGCGAGGTCGGGCCCCCGAGGAACCGGTGGCGGCCGGTCCGTTCGACATCGGGCTGAGCTGGAAGGAGGAGGTGGCCGCGGCCCGCCGCCTGCGCTCCGACGCCGAGGCGGAGAGCCGGCGCCCCGAGATGCTGACCCGCTTCCGCGCCGAGGCCAGGACCGAGCTGGGCGCGGCGGGGGCGCCCGCCCTGGCCGCCAAGACCGAGCAGCGTCGCGAGCGGTGGGTCACGGACCGTCTGGTCGAGGCGGGCCGGTCGAGAGCGGCCAGCGTGGGCTGGCCGGACGCCTACGCGTACACGAAGGCCCTCGGCGAGCAGGCGCTGGCGGAGAGCAAGGGCGACGTGCCCGTGTCGATCGTGCGGCCGTCGATCATCGAGTCCGCGCTGGCCGAGCCGCGGCCGGGCTGGATCCGGGGCTTCCGCATGGCCGAGCCCGTCATCATCTCCTTCGCCCGCGGGCTGCTGAAGGAGTTCCCCGGTGTCCCCGAGGGCACGGTGGACGTCATCCCCGTCGACCTGGTCGTCGCCGCGATCATCGCCGTCGCCGCCGTCGGTCCCGAGCGGGCGGCGCCCATCACGCAGGTGGCGTCCGGCTCGGCCAACCCCCTCAAGTACCGGGTGATGGTCGACAACACCACGGCGTGGTTCCGGGAGCATCCGCTCTACGACGCCGAGGGCCAGCCGATCGTCGTGCCCGACTGGAGCTTCCCCGGCCGGGGCCGCGTTCAGGGTCAGCTCAACCGGGCCAAGGCCGTGCTCACCAAGACCGAGAAGGTGCTGCAGGCACTGCCGCTGCGAGGGCAACAGGCGGAGTGGTCGGCCCGGCTGGAGGAGAAGCGGATCGAGGTGGAGCGGGCGCTCGAGTACGTCGAGCTGTACGGCCTGTACGCGGAGTGCGAGGCGATCTACGCCGTCGACCACCTGCTGGCCCTCGCCGACACGCTCCCCCCGGACGATCGTGCCGCCTTCAACCTCGACCCGCGGGTGATCGACTGGCCCCGCTACATCACCGAGGTCCACCTGCCGTCGTCATCGAGCACGCCCGCGTCAAGACCACGCCCGGCAAGACCCGCATCGACCGGGCCGAGCGCCTGCGCCGCAACGTGCTCTCCCCGGACCGTCACGTCGCCGCGTTCGACCTGGAGAACACCCTCATCGCCAGCAACGTGGTCGAGAGCTACTCCTGGCTGGCGACGCGGCGGCTCGACCGGGCCGAGCGGACCCGCTTCGCCCTGCGAACGTCGGCCGAGATCCCCGGTCTGCTGGCCCTGGACCGCAAGGACCGCAGCGACTTCCTGCGCTTCTTCTACCGGCGCTACGAGGACGCGCCGGTGGCGCAGCTCGACAAGGACGCCGTCGAGCTCCTGTCGGCGCTCATCATGACGAAGAGCTTCCCGGCCGCCATCCGGCGGGTGCGTGAGCACCGGGCGCTCGGGCACCGCACCGTGCTCATCACGGGCGCGCTCGACTTCGTGGTCAAGCCGCTGGCGCCGCTGTTCGACGAGATCATCGCCGCCGAGATGACGACCAAGGCCGACGGCACCTACACGGGCGAGCTGACGGCCGTGCCCCCGACGGGCGAGACGCGAGCACAGATCCTGGCCGACTTCTGCGAGGCCGAAGGGCTCCGGCTGGAGGAGAGCGTGGCCTACGCCGACTCCACGTCGGACCTGCCCATGCTGGAGGCCGTCGGCTTCCCGGTGGCCGTGAACCCCGAGACGCGCCTGGCCGCCATCGCTCGTAAGCGGGGCTGGCTCGTCGAGCAATGGTCGAAGTCGCCCGGCGGACCCCGGCCCCTTCTGCCCATCGGACCGCTGCTGTCGGCGCGGGAACGACGGGCCAGCGCGAGGTCCGGACGATGAAGGAGTCCGGACGATGAAGGAGTCCGGCCGATGAAGGCGCTGCGGATCGAGCGCAGCCTGGCCCGCTTCGCGGCCGCGCGCGTCGCCGGATCGCTCGCTCCGGGCGCGGGCGCCACGTACGGCCCACTCGGCCTCGACGACGTCGACCCGCCGGACCTGCCGGGACCGGAGTGGGTGTGGCTGCGGCCGCGCCTGGCCGGCATCTGCGGCAGCGACCTGTCCACGGTCGACGGCACGGCCAGCCGGTACTTCGAGCCCATCGTCAGCTTCCCCTTCACGCCCGGCCACGAGGTGGTGGCCGACACGGACGACGACCGCCGCGTCGTGCTGGAGCCGGTGCTGGGCTGCGTGGCCCGGGGCATCGAACCGCCGTGCGTGGCCTGCGCCCGCGGCGACCTCGGCGGCTGCGAGCGGCTGGCCTTCGGCGAGCTGTCGCCCGGCCTCCAGACGGGTTACTGCTGCGACACGGGGGGCGGCTGGAGCACGCACATGGTCGCCCATCCCAGCCAGCTCCATCCGGTGCCCGGACGGCATGAGCGACGAAGCCGCGGTGATGGTCGAGCCGACCGCGTGCGCGGTCCACGCCGCGCTGCGCCACCCGATCACCGAGGGCGACACCGTCGTCGTGCTCGGCGCCGGGACGCTCGGGTTGCTGACCATCGCCGCCCTCCGCCACCTGACCCCGGCCGGCACCATCATCACCGCCGCCCGTTACCCGCACCAGATGCAGCTGGCTCGCGCCCTCGGCGCCGATCAGGTGTGCGAGCCGGGCGCGCTGCCTCGCGTCGTCCGCCGCCTCACCTCCAGCCTCGCCTACCGGGACCAGCTCACCGGCGGCTGCGATGTCGTGCTCGACTGCGTCGGCGACTCCGACTCGCTCGCCCAGTCACTGGCCATCGTCCGGCCGAAGGGCACCGTCGTCGTGGTCGGCATGCCCAACCAGGTGAAGTTGGAGCTGACCACGCTCTGGCACCGCGAGACGGCACTGGTCGGCGCGTACGCCTACGGACTCGAACGGCCGACGGCAGCGACCGGCGGCGAGGCGCGCCGCACGTTCGACCTCGCCTTCGAGCTGGTGCTGGCCGCCGACCTCGGTCGCCTCGTCACGGCGGCCTACCCACTTCGCGACTACCGGGACGCGATAGCCCACGCCGCCTCGGCGGGCCGGCGCGGCGCCGTCAAGGTCGTCTTCGACCTCCGCGAGGAGAAGGAGCGGATCCGCTGATGCCCAGACCAGGCTTCGTCCTCGAGGTCGACCGCTCGACGCCACCGCTGCTGTTCTGGCGGGGCGAGGGCTTCAGCCTCGAGCGCCTTCCCGCCGGCCGGACCCGGGTGGTCTACGGCCCCGAGCCGCTCGACCCCGTCAAGGACGTCGACGGCACCATCCGCCGCGCCCTGCTGGAGCCCGTCGATTCGGATCCGCTCCCCGCGCTGCTCTTCCCTGGCATGAAGCTCACCATCGCCTTCGACGACGTCAGCCTGCCGCTGCCGAAGATGCGACGGCCGGATCTGCGCCAGCGGGTGATCGAGGCGGTGCTCGACCTGGCGGCCGAGGCCGGCGTCGACGACGTCCACATCATCGCCGCTCTCGCCCTCCACCGGCGCATGACCGAGGCCGAGCTGCGGCACGCCGTCGGCGATCGCGTGTACGACGCCTTCGCCCCCAGCGGCCGCCTCTACAACCACGACGCCGAGGACCCCGACAACCTCGCCTATCTCGGCTCGACGCCGAACGGCGAGGAGGTGGAGATCAACAAGCGGGCCGCCGAGAGCGACCTCCTCGTCTACGTCAACATCAACCTGGTCGCCATGGACGGCGGCTGGAAGTCGACGGCCACGGGCCTGGCCTCGTACCGCAGCCTGCGCCACCACCACAACGTCTCCACGATGCAGCAGTCACGGTCGTTCATGGACCGGCACCGCAGCGAGCTGCACCACTCGAACTGGCGCATGGGCCAGGTCATCCAGGACGCGGGCGTCAAGGTCTTCCAGATCGAGACCACGCTCAACACCGACATCTTCCCCGACCCGTTCGGCTTCCTGGCCAAGCGGGAGTGGGAGTGGTCGCCACGGGACCGCGCCACGTACGTCGCCACGACGAAGGCGCTGAAGCGCACGCCCGAGCGGGTGAAGCGGAAGATCTTCCAGTCGATGGAATCGCCTCACCAGATGACGGGTGTGACGGCCGGTGCCGTCGACGCCGTCCATCAGTTGACGACGGAACGGGTGTATCAGCAACAACTGGTGCCGGTGGAGGGACAGACCGACATCCTCACGATGGGCATCCCCTACATCTGCCCGTACAACGTGGACTCGATCATGAACCCGATCCTGGTGATGTGCACGGGGCTCGGGTACTACTTCAACTTCTACCGCGGGAAGCCGCTCGTGCGTGAGGGCGGGGTCGTGATCATGACCCACCCCACGTACTGGGACTTCCACCCGGTGCACCACCCGAGCTACATCGACTTCTTCGAGCAGGTGCTGGCCGACACGACCGACCCGCTCGAGATCGAGGCCCGCTACGAGAAGCAGTTCGCCGAGGACGAGTGGTACCGGCACCTCTACCGGACCAGCTACGCCTACCACGGCGTCCATCCCTTCTACATGTGGTACTGGGGCGCGCACGCCATGCAGCACGTGGGTCGGGTCATCATCGTGGGCGGCGACCCGCGGGCGGTGCGGCGCCTCGGCTTCACCCCGGCGTCCACCATGGACGACGCGCTGGAGATGGCCACCGACACCGTCGGTCGCCATCCGACCATCACCCACCTCCACACGCCGCCGCTCCTGCTGGCGGACGTGCACTGAGGGCGCTGGCCTCCGTGTCTCGTCGCGCCGCCGGCCTGCCGGCACCGCTCAAGGCCCGCAAGGCCGCCGACCGCGCCGTGCGCGGCGTCCGCCGGACCACGGTCAAGGTCAGCCGGCTCAACGCGTCCGTCGGCTTCCCGTACCGTCGGCCGACCGTCCCTCGCGGCGTCGTGGTGCCGCCCAGCAAGCCGACGCTCGGCGCCGACTACGAGACCGACTGGGCCCGGCGCCGCCCGGCGCGCGTCGCCCGTTCGATCATCATCAACGGGCCGCTGCGCCTGGCCCTGCGGACGCTGGCGGCACCGGAGATCCGGGGCATCGACCGGCTGGCCGATCTGCGCGCCCTCGACACCTCCAAGAACGGCACCTCCAAGAAGAGCGGGGACCCGCCGGCCGTCATCTTCACGCCCAACCACCACAGCCACCTCGACACGCCGCTGGCCATCACCGCCATCCCCGAGCCGTGGCGCGGACACCTCGTCGTCGGCGCGGCGGCCGACTACTTCTTCACCACGCACGTCACGAGCGCGGCGTCGGCCTTGGTCCTCAACGCGTTCCCCGTCGCCCGCAACGTCGCCGGACGGCAGACCGCGGACCTGGCCCGGGAGCTGATCGAGGACGGTTGGAGCCTCGTCCTGTTTCCCGAGGGGGGCCGATCCCCCGACGGGTGGGGCCAGCCGTTCAAGGGGGGCGCGGCCTACCTCTCCAGCCGGACGGGTGCGCCGGTGGTCCCTGTCTTCATCGAGGGCACCGGCTCCATCCTCGGGAAGGGGATGAAGCGGCCCAAGCCCGGCCGGACCACCGTCACCTTCGGGTCACCGCTGTGGCCCGAGGAGGGCGAGAGCACCCGCCGCTACAACGAGCGAATCGAGCACGCGGTGACGGTGCTCGGCGACGAGACGCTGACCGACTGGTGGTCCGCCCGCCAGCGGTCCGCCCGCGGCACCAGCCCGTCCCTCACCGGCCCCGAGCACACGGGCTGGCGGCGGGCCTGGGCGCTCTCCGAGCACCGCAACCGCGGCATGGCCGGCCTCCGCCGTCGCCAGAAGCGCCGCTGGCCAAAGTTGGACTGAATCTTCGTCGCCCGCCCAAGCCCGCTCGCGCGGGGAGCGGTGGCCGGCACAGCCCGGCCGCGAGACTGTTCATGGCGTCGTTCCTGGTGACTGTCGCCGGATTCGCCGCCATGAACGCTCGGGGGGTGGCATAGCCTGCCACCCATGGCACTGCGGTTGCGGCAGGTGGTCCTGGTCGCTCCCGAGTTGGGGCCGGCGCTCGAGGAGGTGCGGGACGTCCTGGGCATCGAGCCCTGCTACCACGATCCCGGCGTGGCCGAGTTCGGCCTGGAGAACGTGCTGTTCCCCATCGGCCACCAGTTCCTCGAGATCGTGGCGCCGGTGCAGGAGGGCACGACGGCCGGACGGCTGCTCGAGCGCCGAGGGGGCGCCGGCGGCTACATGGTGATGGTGCAGTGCGACGACCTCGATCGCCGCCGGGCACGACTGGCCGGGCTCGGCGTGCGGACGGTGTGGCAGGGCGACCTGCCCGACATCCGGGGCACGCACCTCCACCCGAGGGACGTCGGCGGAGCCATCCTCTCGATGGACGAGACCACCAACTGGGACGACTGGCGGTGGGCGGGACCGGCCTGGCGCGATCACGTCCGCACCGCGGTGGTGTGCGCGGTGGCTGCGGTGACGGTCGGTGCCCGCGATCCCGAGGCCATGGCCGCCCGATGGTCCGAGGTGCTCGACGCGCCCCTGACCGACCCGACGACGCTGTCGCTCGACGACGCCACCGTCCGGTTCACCGCCCAGGGCGAACGGGGTGAAGGCGTGGACTCCTTCGACCTCGTCAGCGCCGATCGTGCCCGGGCCGGAGCAACCGTCGACCTGTGCGGCGTCCGCTTCGGCTTCGTCTGAGGCCGGCACCACGCCCGAGCGATCCCTGGACATCGAACTGATCAGCGGCCGGCAGTGGCCGGAGGCGATCGAGCAGTTGCTGCGCGGCCTGCCTGAGTGGTTCGGCATCGAGCAGTCGTTGCTCGACTACGTCGAGCACTCCCGGACCTTGCCCACCACTGCGGCCCTCGACGGCGACGAGGTCGTGGGCGCCTGCGTGGTGCGCCATCACTTCCCGCAGTCCGCCGAGATCGAGCTCCTCGCCGTCCGCCGCGACCGGCACCGGCAGGGCATCGGCCGCCGCCTCGTCGAGTACGTCGCCGGCGCGCTCCGCTCCGAAGGGATCGCGCTGCTCCAGGTGAAGACCTTCGGCCCGTCCGGCGACTCCCCCGAGTACGAACTGACGCGGACGTTCTACGAGAGCATCGGCTTCATCCCCCTCGAGGAGCTGCGAGAGCTCTGGGACGAGGACAACCCGTGCCTGATCCTCGTCATGCCGCTCGAGGCCGTGCCGTCCGACGGCGGATCGGGGTTCAGCCCTCCGTCGGGACCTTGAGGTAACCGCCGGGGATGAGGACGGTGTCCGTCGTCGCGCCGTTGGCCGACAGCAGGGCGTTGAGCGAGACGTTGAGCTTCTTGGCGATGCCGATCCAGTAGTCACCGGCCACGATCTGGTAGCTGCCCGGCGTGGAGCCCGGGGCCAGGGTGGGGGTCGACTCGGCGGCGGGCGCACCCGTCCCGGCATCTCCCCCGCCCGCCGGCGGGGCCAGCCCGTCGGTCGCGCTGTCCCCGGGCTGCGGGACGGCCAGACGCTGCCCCGGCGACAGGAACGTGTCCCCGTCGGCGTTGTTGGCCGCCCACAGGGCGTTGACGTCGACGTTGAGCTTCTTGGCGATGCCGTACCAGTAGTCGCCGGCCTGCACCTCGTAGACGTTGGGGCTCAGCGTCACCTCGCTGCCCGGGGTCGCCGTGCCACCGGCCGCGTCGGGCGGAGCGCTCGTGCTGGTCGTGAACTCGACCGTGATCGTCCGGAAGACGGTCGTGGCCGAAGGGTCCTCCTCGGCCGAGTCCCCATCGCCGCCGGAGAGGCCGCCGCACGCCGCGGGCAGCAACGCCAGGCTCAGGCCGAGCGCCACGACGAGCGGGCGCGCCCATCGGGCCCCGCGCCCGTCTGACTGGGTCTCCATGGGCGACAGCCTATGGGCCAGCGAGCGACCGGGGGGTGGCGCGCCGGCGGCGCGCTATGTGAGCGGCCTGGTGGTGGGCAGGACCGGCGCGGGCAGGCTCGTCTCCCCCATGAGCCACCGGTCCACGCCGGCCGCGCAGGCCCGTCCCTCGGCGATGGCCCACACGATGAGGCTCTGCCCCCGACCCATGTCGCCGGCGGCGAAGACACCCGGCACGTTGGTCATGAAGTCCTCCCGGCGGGCGACGTTGCCCCGCTCGTCGAAGGCCACGCCCATCTGGTCCAGCCAGGACCCCTTCTCCGGGCCGAGGAACCCCATCGCCAGCAACACGAGCTGCGCAGGGATCTCGCGGTCCGTGCCTTCGACCCTCTCGAACCGTCCGTCGATCAGCTCCACCTCGTGGAGTCGCAGGGCTCCGACCCGCCCGGCACCGTCGTCGACGAAGCACTCGGTGTTCACGCTGAACAGCCGTTCACCACCCTCCTCGTGGGCGGACGTCGTGCGGTAGATCAGGCTCCACTGGGGCCAGGGGTTCGCCGCGGCCCGGCTGTCGGGCGGCCGGGGCAGGATCTCCAGCTGGGTCACGCTCGCCGCGCCCTGGCGGTGGGCGGTGCCCAGGCAGTCGGCGCCGGTGTCGCCGCCGCCGATGATGATGACGTGCTTGCCCTCGGCGGTGATGGGCGCCGCGTCGAGGTCGCCCTCCTGCACCCGGTTGCCCCACGGCAGGTACTCCATCGCCTGGTGGATGCCGTCGAGCTGCGCGCCCGGGGATGGGCAGGTCGCGCCAGGCCGTAGCGCCGCAGGCGAGCACGACGGCGTCGTAGGAGCCGAGCAGGATGTCGACGTCCACGTCGGTCCCCACCGCCGCTGCCGTGCGGAACTCCGTGCCCTCGGCCCTCATCTGGGAGAGGCGCCGATCGAGGTGGCGCTTCTCCATCTTGAACTCGGGGATGCCGTAGCGCAGCAGACCGCCGATGCGGTCGGCCCGCTCCAGCACCACGACGTCGTGCCCGGCCCGGGTGAGCTGCTGGGCCGCGGCGAGCCCCGAGGGACCGGAGCCGATGACCGCCACCCGCTTGCCGGTCACTACGGAGGACGGCTTGGGCGTGACCCAGCCCTCGGCCCAGGCGCGGTCGATGATCTCGACCTCGACCTGCTTGATCGTGACCGGGTCGGCGTTGATGCCGAGCACGCAGGCCGCCTCGCACGGCGCCGGGCACAGCCGCCCGGTGAACTCGGGGAAGTTGTTGGTGGCGTGGAGCCGTTCGATGGCCTCGCGCCACAGGTCCCGGTAGACGAGGTCGTTCCAGTCCGGGATGAGGTTGCCGAGCGGGCAGCCGTTGTTGCAGAACGGGATGCCGCAGTCCATGCAGCGGCCGGCCTGGAGTTGCACCTTCTCGGCCGGGAACGGTTCGTAGACCTCGCGCCAGTCCTTGAGACGGACCGGGACGGCACGGCGCGCCGGCGCCTCCCGGGCCCAGGTCAGGAACCCCGTCGCCTCACCCATGAGCCGCCTCCATCACCCGCGCCATCGTCGCCCCGTCGTCCAGACCCTCTCGCTCGGCCTCCCGCAACACGGCGAGCACGCGCCGGTAGTCCTTCGGCATCACCTTGCGGAAGTGCGACGACTCGATGGCCCACGCGGACAGCAGGTGGGCGGCAACAGTGGAGCCGGTGTGGCCGGCATGCGCCTCCGCCAGCGTCCGCACGGTCGCCAGATCGTCGTCGTCCAGGTGCTCGAGCTCGACCATCTCGTGGTTCACGAGGGCGGGGAACGTGCCTTCGGGGTCGTACACGTACGCGACCCCGCCGGACATGCCGGCGCCGAAGTTGCGACCGGTCGGCCCGAGCACGACGACCTTCCCGCCCGTCATGTACTCGCAGCCGTGGTCGCCGACGCCCTCGACGACCGCGGTCGCGCCGGAGTTGCGCACGCAGAACCGCTCGCCCACCACCCCCCGCAGGAAGAGCTCGCCGCCGGTGGCGCCGTAGGCGATGACGTTGCCGGCGATGATGTTGTCCTCGGCGGCGAACCGAGCGGCGCGGTCCGGATGGAGGATGAGCCGCCCGCCGGACAGGCCCTTGCCGACGTAGTCGTTGGCATCGCCCTCCAAGCGCAGCGTCACGCCGCGCGGTACGAAGGCCCCGAAGCTCTGGCCGGCTGAGCCCCGCAGGTGGATGGAGATGGTGCCGTCGGGCAGGCCGTCCCCTCCCCAGGCGCGGGTCACCTCGGAGCCGAGCAACGTGCCGACGGTGCGGTTGACGTTTCGGATGGGCAGCTCGAAGGCCACGGGGCGCCCGTCCTCGATCGCCGGCCGGCAGCGGGCGATCAGCTCCTGGTCCAGGGCCCGGTCGAGACCGTGGTCCTGGCCCACCGAGTGGTGCCGTGTCTGCTCGTACGGGTTCTGCGGCGGGGCGAGGATGGGCGACAGGTCGAGGCCGTGCGCCTTCCAGTGGTCGATGGCGGCCCGGACGTCGAGCGCCTCGACGTCGCCGATGGCCTCCTCCAGGCTCCGGTAGCCGAGTTCGGCCAGCAGCTCACGCACCTCCTCGGCGATGTACTCGAAGAAGGTGACGACGAACTCGGGCTGCCCGGTGAAGCGCTTGCGCAGCTCGGGGTTCTGCGTGGCCACGCCGACCGGGCACGTGTCCAGGTGGCAGACGCGCATCATCACGCAACCGCTGACGACGAGCGGTGCCGTGGCGAAGCCGAACTCCTCGGCGCCCAGGAGCGCGGCGATCACGACGTCGCGGCCGGTCTTGAGCTGGCCATCGGTCTGCACGACGATCCGGTCGCGCAGGCCGTTGAGCAGCAGGGTCTGCTGCGTCTCGGCCAGGCCGAGCTCCCACGGCGCGCCGGCGTGCTTCAGCGACGTGAGAGGCGAGGCGCCCGTGCCGCCGTCGTGGCCCGAGATGAGGACGACGTCGGCCTTGGCCTTGCTCACCCCGGCGGCCACCGTCCCCACACCCACCTCGGCCACGAGCTTCACGTGCACGCGGGCCCGGGGGTTCGAGTTCTTCAGGTCGTGGATGAGCTGCTTGAGATCCTCGATGGAGTAGATGTCGTGGTGCGGCGGTGGCGAGATGAGCCCCACGCCGGGGGTCGAGTGCCGGGTCTTCGCGATCCACGGGTACACCTTGTGGCCGGGGAGCTGCCCGCCCTCGCCGGGCTTGGCGCCCTGGGCCATCTTGATCTGCAGGTCGTCGGCGCTGACCAGGTACTCGCTCGTCACACCGAAGCGGCCCGACGCCACCTGCTTGATGGCCGAGCGCCGGGAGTCGCCGTTGGGGAGGGGCACGAAGCGCTCGGCGTCCTCCCCGCCCTCGCCCGTGTTGCTCTTGCCGCCGAGGCGGTTCATGGCGATGGCCAGCGTCTCGTGGGCCTCGGCGGAGATCGAGCCGTAGCTCATGGCCCCGGTCGAGAACCGCTTCACGATGGAGGAGACGGGCTCGACCTCGTCGATCGGCACCGGCTCCCGCACGGCTCCGGCGCCGGTCCGCAGCTCGAACAGCCCCCGCAGTGTGGCCAGCCGCCGGGACTGGTCGTCCACGAGGCGGGTGTACTGCTTGAAGATGTCGTAGCGGGCGGCGCGAGTGGCGTGCTGGAGCTTGAACACGGTCTCGGGGTTGAACAGGTGGTACTCGCCCTCGCGGCGCCACTGGTACTCCCCGCCGGGATCCAGGCTGCGGTGGACGCGCTCCTCGGGCCGCTTGGGATGTGCCGTGGCGTGACGGGCCGCGACCTCCGCGGCCACCTCGTCGAGTCCGATGCCGCCCAGGCGCGACACCGTCCCCGTGAAGTACTCGTCCACGAGGTCCTGCCCGAGGCCGATGGCCTCGAAGATCTGGGCGCCCGTGTAGCTGGCCACGGTCGACACGCCCATCTTCGACATGACCTTCAGCACGCCCTTGCCGCAGGCCTTGATGTAGTTGGCCACGGCCTTCTCGGGATCCGCCCCGCCGAGCCCGTGCGTGCCCTTGCCGCCGTCCACGGTGATCATGTCCTCGATGGACTCGAAGGCCAGGTACGGGTTGATGGCGCCGGCGCCGTACCCGATGAGGAGCGCCATGTGGTGCACCTCCCGGGCGTCGCCGGCCTCGATGATGAGGCCGACCTGCGTGCGGGTCTTCTCCCGGATCAGGTGGTGGTGCACCGCGCTGGTCAGGAGCAGCGAGGGGATGGGCGCGTAGACCTCGTCGGCGTTGCGGTCCGACAGGACGATGATGCGGGCCCCGTCCTGGATGGCCTGGCTGACCTGGGTGCGGACGCTGTCGAGGGCCCGCTTGAGGGCCAGCCCTCCTCCGGCCACCCGGTACAGGCCGGAGATGACGACGGACTTGAAGCCGGCCAGGTCACCGTCCAGGTTGATGTGGATGATCTTGCCCAGGTCGTCGTTGCTGATGATCGGGAACGGCAGGATCACCTGGCGGCAACTCGCCGGCTCGGGCCGCAGGAGGTTGCCCTCGGGACCGACTGTCGAACCGAGTGCGGTGACCAGCTCCTCGCGGATGGCGTCGAGCGGTGGGTTGGTGACCTGGGCGAAGAGCTGCTGGAAGTAGTCGAACAGCAGCCGGGGACGGTCCGACAGCACCGCGATGGGCGTGTCCGTGCCCATCGACCCGATGGGCTCGTACCCCACCTTGGCCATGGGGGCGATGATGATCTTGAGCTCTTCGTGGGTGTAGCCGAAGACCTGCTGGCGCCGGCGCACGCTCTCGTGGCTGTACACGACGTGCTCGCGGTCGGGCAGGCGGCCCAGGTGGACGATCCCCGCGTGCAGCCAGTCCTCGTAGGGGTGCTCGGCCGCCAGCTCGGCCTTGATCTCCTCGTCGTCCACGATGCGGCCCTGGGCGGTGTCGACCAGCAGCATCTTCCCCGGCTGCAGGCGACCCTTCTTGACCACGTGGGCCTGGTCGACGTCGACGACGCCGACCTCCGACGCCATGATCACCAGGTCGTCGTCGGTCACCCAGTAGCGGCTGGGGCGCAGGCCGTTGCGGTCCAGGACGGCGCCGATCACCGTGCCGTCGGTGAAGGCCACCGAGGCCGGGCCGTCCCACGGCTCCATCAGCGACGCGTGGAACCGGTAGAAGGACTTCTTGGCCGGATCCATCTGCTCGTGGTGCTCCCACGCCTCCGGGATCATCATGAGCACGGCATGGGGCAGCGGCCGGCCGCCCAGGTGCAGCAGCTCGAGGACCTCGTCGAAGCTGGCCGAGTCCGACGCCCCGGGCGTGCAGATCGGGTAGGTCCGGCTGAGGTCGCCCGGGATGACGTCGGTGGCCAGGAGGGCCTCCCGGGCCCGCATCCAGTTGCGGTTGCCCTGGACGGTGTTGATCTCGCCGTTGTGGGCGATGAAGCGGTACGGGTGGGCGAGCGGCCAGGACGGGAAGGTGTTGGTGGAGAACCGGCTGTGGACCAGCGCCAGCGCGGACTCCACCCGCTCGTCACGGAGGTCGGGGTAGAAGGCGGCCAGCTGGGGCGTGGTCAGCATCCCCTTGTAGATGAGGGTGCGGGCCGACAGCGACGGGAAGTACGAGCTGCCGCCGTCGTGCGGGCCCGCCTCGTGCTCGATGCGCTTGCGCAGGGGGTAGATCCGGCGATCGAGGTCGATGCCGCCCGCGCCCGCGGGATCACCGACGAAGAGCTGGCGGAAGACCGGCATGACCCGGCGGGCGGTCGTCCCCAGCACGTCCGGCTCGACGGGGACGTCGCGCCAGCCCAGCGTGGTGAGGCCCTCCTCGGCCACGAGCGCCTCGATGGCGGCCACCGTCTTCTCCCGCTCGACCTCGTCCTCGGGCAGGAAGCAGGCCCCGACGGCGTAGTGGCCGTCGGGCGGCAGGTCGAAGTCGGCCACCTCCCGCAGGAACCGGTCCGGGACCTGGAGCAGGATGCCGGCCCCGTCGCCGGTGTCGGACTCGGCCCCCGTCGCCCCCCGGTGCTCCAGGTTGCACAGCGCACCGATGGCGAGCTCGACGATCCGCCTGGTGGCGCGCCCCTTGATGTCCACCACGAACGACACACCGCAGGCGTCGTGTTCGAACCGCGGGTCGTAGAGCCCGGACGGGCCCGGTTGGCTGGAGCGCATCATCCACATCCACGAAGTCGGGATCCCGCAGGATCGGCTGGGTGGATGTCGGGACGGCGCTGGCCCGACAGTGGGACGACTCTAGCGGAGCCGTCCCACTGACGGCGATGTGGTTTGCCGGGTTGGCGGGCGGCTAGAGGGCGACGAGCGTGCCCCGGACCGCACCCGCCATGAACGCCGGGTTGTGGACGTTGAAGTAGTAGCCGTCCGGGTTCTGGACGATGGCTCGGGCCAGCTTGCCTCCCGCCCTCACGCAGCCGAGCCCGGACGGCAGCAACGGTACGAAGTCGACCACGACCGGTCCGGCCACCGTGGCGTCGCCCTCGTGGATGTGGAACAGCGTCGGTTCGTCGATCTGGTTCGTATCGAAGCCGATGACGCAGATGCGTCCGGCCGGGAGGTTGATCCGGATGACCACCGCAGCCGCGCCGTCGGGATCACCTGGTCCCGGCACCTCCGCCGATCCCGTGAGCAGAGCCCCGAAAAGCCGGGAGAACCCTTGCCCTCCGGCCTCTGCGTCGCCGGTGTCGTCCGCCGTCGATGTCGCCCCGCCGACGGTGGCCGCGCCGACGATCAAGGCGGCGGCCGCCGCGGTCGCGACGAGGAAACGGGTACCACGCATGAGCGCTCCTTCCCTGCCGGGTCCCCCTGACCCGTCAGCCGGAGGTACGTCGGGGGTGCCCGAACGGTTCGCGATCGGTGCTGCGCAGGCGTGTCAGACTGAGCTCGGTGACCGATGTGCCGCAGTCCGGCAGCCACCGTTCGCGGCGATCGCGCTCCGGCCGGACCGCGCTGGCCGACCCTGTGGCGGCGGTGGCCGGCCTGGTCGCAGCCGCCGGCGCCGCGCTGCTCACGATCGGGCCGGTCGACCCGGTCGGTGCGACACCCGACCCGACCCTGCCCAACACCCCCCGGGCCGGCGCACCGCCGTCGGAGATCATCCTGTCCGGCCTCGGGCCCGGACAGGGGGTGACGGGTTTCATCGGGCCCGTCGGGCTCCGTCTCCAGCCCCGGCGTGCCCTACCCGCCGTCGACCGCGGGGTTCACGCCCCTCAACGAGGGCTTCGCGGGGGTCATCCTCGCCAACCCGGGCAGCCTGCAGATGTACTGCATCAACATCCTCACCCCGACGAACATCGGGTACGGGTACAACCTCGGCACCTGGGACGAGGCCAACGTCTACAACGTCGGCTTCGTCGCCCGGCTCCTCAACGACTACTACCCGAACACCGCCCAGCCCCCCATCGGAGTCCAACGGCGTCGTCGACACGGCCGACCAGGCGGCCGCGGTGCAGGCCGCCATCTGGTACTTCAGCGACAACTACGTCCTCGCCCCCGGTGATCCGCTGCTGCCCGCCGTGACGTCGATCGTGAACACCGTCCGGGTGCAATCGCCCTTGCCCGCTCCCACGCCTCCGTCGCTGCAGATCACGCCACCGGCGTCGACCACGGGTGATGCGGGCACGCTCGTCGGGCCCTACGTCGTGGTGACTGATGATCCCGCCGGAGCCACCGTGTCGGCCACGGGGGCCAGCATGTTCGCCGACGCCGCCGGGACGACTCCCATCGCCAACGGCGCCACCGTCGTGCACGCGGTACACAGATCTGGCTCAGCGCCCCTGCGGCCGGCAGCGCCACGCTGACAGCGGTCGCCGAGGCGCGACGTCCCGAGCGGGAACGTCTACCTCTACAGCGGGAACATCGCGGCGTGAACGACGCCCAGAACCTGATCCTCGCTCAGTCGGTCAGGGTGACCGCCAACGCGTCCGCGCCAGCCGAGTTCACGACGCCGACCACGACGACCAGCACGACCACGACCACGACCACCACGACGCACCGACGACCACCACGCACGACGACGACGTCCAGCACCACCTCGTCGACCAGCTCGACGACTCGACGACGGTGACGCCGACCACGCCGACGACCAGCCCGAGCGTCGCCCCGTCGGTCATCGTCACGATCCCCCAGACCGGCTCGGGCACCACGCGAGGCGGTCTACGCCGCCGGCCTGCTCCTGGTCGCGGCCGGTTGCTTCGCCTACGTCATCGGCCGGCTCGCCCGCACGACGGCCTGACGTCTGACGCCCTGACCGCCTGCACGACGGCGGTCGGCTCAGGGCGTGGGATCGGTGAAGGCCGGTGGGCGCTTCTCGAAGTTGGCCATCACGGCTTCCACCTGGTTGGGGCTGGCGATGAGCTCGCCGATGACCGCCCGCTCCTCGCGCGAACTGACCCGCGGCGTCATCGGACAGGATCCGGTTGAACAGCGCCTTGATCCCCCGGACGGCGTGCGGGCTGCGGCCGGCGATCTCCCGGGCCAGTGCCAGCGCGTCGTCCCGTGGCGTCTCCGACAGCCGGGTCGCCAGGCCGAGGGTCAACGCCTCGTCGCCCGTGACCATCCTCCCCGTGAACGTCAGCTCCTTGGCCACGTCCGGCCGGACGAGGCGGGTGAGCGTGAGGGTGCCTGTCATGTCCGGCACCAGCCCCCAGTGGACCTCGCGCACGGAGAGCTGCGCCTCCGGATGGACGATGCGGATGTCGGCGCCCAGCGCGATCTGGATGCCGCCGCCGAGGGCGTGGCCGTGGACGGCGGCGATGACCGGGACCGGCACCTCCTGCCACACCCATGCCACCTGCTGCCCGAGGTGGGTGATGCGGCCTTCCACCATGGCGGCCGGGCTCCCCGACCGCTGTTCGGACCCCGAACCATCATCGGAGGCGTCGTTCTCGGCCATCTGCTGGAACGAGCCGAAGTCGAGTCCGGCGCAGAACGAGGCCCCCTCGCCGGAGAGCACGACGCAGCGCAGGCCCGGCTCGGTCTTCAGCCGATCGCCGGCCTCCGCGATCGCGAGGAACATGGCGCCGTCGAGGGCGTTGCGCTTGTCGGGCCGGTTGAGGCGGACGTCGGCCACCCCGCCGTCGATGGAGATCGTGACGCGATCGGACATGGCCCGAGTCTCGCAGAGTGTCCAACCGGACCGCAGCGTGTCACCAGCCGAACAGAGGTGTCAGAAAGCGACATGGTGTGTCACTTCGCGACACCTCGTGCGGAGGGCGCGGCCGTCAGCCGTCCTTGACGGCTTGGAGCGTGTAGCTGTGGGCCAGGCGCTCGGGCCGGTCCCGGAGGCGGTACTCGCCGCCCGGCAGCGCGTCCATCATCCCGGACAGCGCGTCCCACGGCACCGAGTCGTGCTCCTCCAGCATCGTCAGGCGGAAGCTGTTGGCCAGGAGTGCGGTGATGATCTCGCCCAGGCCGTGGTTCCACTCGTACGTGCGGTTGTGGGTGAACTCCTGGTCGGTGCGGACGTAGGTGCCCGGCTCGTCGAACATGGCCGGGTCGACCGTCTCCCGGTAGGGGTACTCGACGACGAGCAGGCCGTCGGGCCTCGGGTCGGCCATGGTCCACAGCATCGGGTGACCCTCACGGAGGTGCAGCCGCCCGCCCGGGCGCAGCAGGGTGGCGACGACATCCGCCCAGGCCGCGATGTCCGGTAACCAGTTGAGAGCGCCGACGCCGGTGTAGACGAGGTCGTAGGTGGTGCCGAGCGCCGCCGGTGCCGCGTACAGCTCGGACTCCACGAAGCGCACGTCGACACCGACCCGCTCGGCCAGGGCACGGGCCTGCGCGAGGGCGGCGGCCGAGAAGTCGACGCCGGTCACGCGGGCGCCCAGCTTGGCCAGGGAGACCGTGTCGGTCCCGATGTGGCACTGGAGGTGTACGACGTCGAGGCCGGCGACGTCCCCGAGGCGGGGTAGGTCGAACTGGATGACCTCCGAGATGAATCCCGGGTCGGCGACCAGCTCCTCCACGTGGTAGTCGGGCGAGGCGGCGTGGGCCGGCGCTCGCTCGTCCCAGGTGTCGAGGTTGGTGCGCTGGAAGTCGTCCACGGCAGAGATGATGGCCGATTGGCACTCGTCCCGAAGCCGGGACCCGGCTGTACGACCTGGTCAGCGGTTGGTGCCAGACTGGCCGTACCCCGACCCAGGAGGGATCGCCCGTGAGCGACACCAACGACAGCAAGACTCTGGACAAGGCCAAGGAAGCGGCGGGGAAGGCCTGGGAGAAGACGTCCGACGTGGCGGAGAAGGTGTGGGACAAGACGAAGGACGTGGCCACCGACGTGGCCGCCAAGGTGAAGGACGTCGCCGGCGACGTGGCCTCGAAGGTCAAGGGCGGCGCGGACGACGCCGCTGACGCCACGAAGGACGCAGCCGGAGACGTCAAGCAGGACGGTGGCGACGCTGCCCGAGATGTGGAGGGCAAGGCCAAGGACGTCGCCGGAGATGCGCAAGCCAAGGCCAAGTCGGCCGCCGGAGACGTCGAAGCCAAGGCCAAGGACGTCGCCGGAGACACCAAGGCAGCCGCCGGAGATGCCGAGGCCAAGGCCAAGGACATCGCCGGCAGCGCGGAGGCCAAGGCCAAGTCGGCCGCCGACAAGGTGACCGGCAAGGAATGATCGTCAGCTCGGGTCCGCTCGATCGTGTGGGCCGCGAGGCCCGATCGGGTGATGCGGTCGATTCGGACCCGACCGGCGGCGCGCCATGAGCACGACTCCCCCGCCCCCTCCTCCGGCGCCACCCCCTCCGCCGCCGCCTGCACCGCAGCCGGCCAGCGTCCCCTACCGCCCCGTCCAGGACCATCCGCGCGCCGTCGTGGCCCTGGTGCTCGGGATCGTGGGGGTGGTGACCTGCCAGGTGGTGTCGCCGTTCGCCCTGGTGATCGGCCGTCGCGCCATGAAGGAGATCGACGCCTCGCAGGGTTCGCTCGGCGGCCGGGGGATGGCGCAGGCCGGCTACATCCTCGGCATCATCGGGACCGTGATCCTCGCGCTGCTCCTGGTCGGCCTGCTGATCCTGATCCCCGTCTCGATCAGCACGGACTGACCGCCCTCACTCGACCAGGCGCAGCCCGGTCGGCGCGATCGACGGCTCCGTGCGGGGCATGTCGACGACGAACTCGGTGCGGTACGCCGGGAAGAGGTGCACCGACACGAGCACGGGCTCGCCGTCCTCGGTGCGGGTGACGCGCTCGCAACGCAGCACCGGAGACCCGGGCGGGATGTCCAGCAGGCGGGCGTCGTCGGCCGAGGCGGCGTCGGCACCGATGCTCTGACTGGCCCCGCCCAGTCGCACGGGCAGCAGCTCGTAGAACGGCGAGCGCTCCACGTCGGCGCGGGACAGGTGCTGGCCGAGGCTGGCCGGGCACCAGACGGTGACGATGGCGAACGGCTCGCCGTCGGCCAGGTTGAGCCGCCGCACCCGCAGCACCTGGGACGTGCCGAGCAGCGCGCGCGTCCGGTCGTCCGCGGTGACGAAGGCGAAGTCGAGGATCTGCCGGTCCGGCCGGATCCCCGACGTCGGCGAGCTGATCCTCCAGCGTCGCCAGGCGCCCGAGGCTCTGGCGGATCGGCGCCGTGGCCACGAACCACCCGAAGCCCTGTCGCGCGTCGACCAGCCCCTCCTCCCTGAGCTGCTCGAGCGCGCGGCGGATGGTCACCCGGCTGGCCTCGTAGGTCGCCGAGAGCGCCGCTTCGCTGGGCAGCAGCCGCCCGGCCGGGAACTCGCCCGCCACCACCCGCTCCCGCAACGCGTCGGCGATCTCGCGGTAGCGGATGGTGCGCACTCGTCTCATGCTCGTCTCCATCCGGCGTCGGCGGCAAGGACCCTCCACGCGGTGCGCGACCATGGCTGCTGCTGGACGTTGTCCGCGTGAACTTGTATCATACTTGTATACATATGCTCCACCGCCCCAGGGGGTCCGACCCATGGCCGTCACCGCAGGCACGCCCATCGAGCTGGTCCAGCAGGTCTACGCATCGCTGCCGGACCGCGTCGCCACCGCCGGCCGTCGGTTGGACCGGCCACTGACGCTGGCCGAGAAGATCCTCGTCAACCACCTGGTCGACGCCGAGGGTCAGGAGATGGAGCGCGGGCGCAGCTACGCCGACTTCCGCCCCGACCGGGTGGCCATGCAGGACGCCACGGCCCAGATGGCCCTCCTCCAGTTCATGACGGCCGGTCTCCCCGAGGTGGCCGTCCCCTCGACCGTCCACTGCGACCACCTCATCCTGGCCAAGGCCGGAGCCGACATCGACCTCGGCTTCGCGCTCGACATCAACTCCGAGGTCTACGAGTTCCTCCGGACGGTCAGCGCGAAGTACGGCATCGGCTTCTGGAAGCCGGGGAGCGGGATCATCCATCAGGTGGTGCTCGAGAACTACGCCTTCCCGGGCGGGATGATGATCGGCACGGACAGCCACACGCCCAACGCGGGAGGGCTGGGCATGGTGGCCATCGGGGTGGGCGGCGCGGACGCCGTGGACGTCATGACCGGCTTCCCGTTCAACGTCCGCTGGCCAAAGGTCATCGGCGTCCGGTTGACCGGCACGCTCTCGGGCTGGTCCTCGCCCAAGGACGTGATCCTCGAGGTGGCGCGGGTCCTCACGGTGGCCGGCGGCACGGGAGCCATCGTCGAGTACCACGGGCCGGGCGCCGACAGCATCTCCGCCACCGGCAAGGCGACCATCTGCAACATGGGGGCCGAGATCGGGGCGACCTGCTCGATCTTCCCCTACGACCAGAACATGGCGATGTACCTCAAGGCCACGGGCCGAGAGGCCATCGCCGACGAGGCCGACCGCGTCGCCGAGCACCTGCGGCCCGACGACGGTGCCCTCTACGACGAGCTGGTCGAGATCGACCTCGACACCCTCAAGCCGCTCATCAACGGTCCCCACTCCCCCGACCGCGCCCATCGGGTGGGGGCGGAGGTGACCGCCGCCGCGGAGGAGAACGACTGGCCGCTCACCATCTCGTCGGCATTGATCGGCTCGTGCACGAACTCCTCCTACGAGGACATCACGCGCGCCGCGTCCATCGCCCGTCAGGCCGCCGCGCACGGGCTCAAGGCCCGGACACAGCTCCTCGTCACGCCGGGCTCGGAGCAGGTACGGGCGACCATCGAGCGTGACGGCCTGCTGGCCGACCTCGAGGCCATCGGCGCCGAGGTGCTGGCCAACGCCTGCGGGCCGTGCATCGGCCAGTGGGAGCGGACCGACCTCGACCTCGGCCGGCTCAACACCATCGTCAACAGCTACAACCGCAATTTCCCCAAGCGCAACGACGGCAACGCCAACACGCTGGCGTTCGTGACGTCGCCGGACACGGTCGTGGCGCTGGCGCTGGCGGGGACGCTGGCCTTCGACCCCACGACGGACGTCCTCACCAACGACAGCGGCGAGGAGGTCCGCCTCGAGGCACCGGTCGGCGAGGTGCTCCCCGACAGGGGGTTCGACCCCGGCGACAGCGGCTTCATCGCCCCGCCGAGCGACGCCGGCAACGTCAGCGTCGTGGTCGACCCCGGTTCTGAGCGCCTCCAACTGCTGGAGCCCTTCGCCCCGTGGGACGGCCAGGACTACTTCGGCCTCGTCGTCCTGATGAAGGCCCAGGGCAAGTGCACCACCGATCACATCTCGGCCGCCGGCAAGTGGCTCCGCTACCGCGGCCACCTGGAGAACATCTCGGGCAACCTCTTCCTCGGCGCGGTCAACGCGTTCACCGGTGGCACGGGCGAGGGCAAGGACCAGACCGACGGCGAGACCCGGTCGTACCCCGAGATCGCCCGCCGCTACGCGGAGGCCGGCATCGGCTGGTGCGCCATCGGGGACGAGAACTACGGCGAGGGCTCGAGCCGCGAGCACGCAGCGATGGAGCCGCGGTTCCGCAACGGCAAGGTGATCTTCGCCCGCAGCTTCGCCCGCATCCACGAGACCAACCTGAAGAAGCAGGGGCTGGTGCCGCTGACCTTCGCCGACCGCGCCACGTACGACCTGATCGGCGAGGACGACCGCATCAACGTGCTGGGACTGGCCGACCTCACCCCGGACCAGCCGGTGCGCTGCCAGATCGTGAAGCCGGACGGGACGACCATCGACTTCCTCGGCAACCAGACCTTCAGCGACGAGCAGATCGAGTGGTTCCGGGCCGGCTCCGCCCTCAACATCGTGAAGCAGCGGGTCGCGGCCGGAGGCTGAGACTGATGGCGACCTTCCTGGCCCACATCCGCATCCACCCCGGCCGCGAGGCGGACTTCGAGCGCATCGTCGCCGAGCTCCACCGGCAGACGCACGAGCGCGAGACCGGGGTACGGCGCTACGAGTACTGGCGGGGTGCCGAGCCCTCGACCTACTACGCGTTGGCGTCGTTCGGCAGCTTCGACGCGTTCCTCGCCCACCAGTCCAGCGATCACCACGAGCTCGCCACCCCTTCGCTGCGTGACGTGACCGCGTCCATGCACCTCGAGTGGCTGGACCCGGTGCCCGGAGCGTGCGACGCCGTGCCGAGCGCCGCCGGCCCACCGCCGGAGGGTGCGTCGGAGCTCGCCACCACCTACCACGCCCGCTTCGCCGGTGACGTGGTGGCCGGCTGGTGGCCCGACAGAGCATGACCCGGCGATCCGCTGCCGCCTGAGCCGCCGCGGCCCCCGTTTCTCGCGGCCGCCGGGACCGCCAGCGGCTACGCGATCCCGCGAGGACGTCGCAGCGCGCGGCTGCGGGCGGGGCTCAGCCCAGGCTGCGGACGAGGTCCCAGGCCTGGCGGGTGGCGAAGACGACCCGGCGGGGCGCGTACGCGTCGCCGAGCACGTGCACGTCGGGGTGTCGGCCCTTGAGCTCGTGGTACAGCCCGTCGACGGGCACCGCGCCGCACGACAGCACGACGCTGTCGAATGGACCGGCCGACCACCGGCGCCCGCTGTAGGCGTGGGCCAGCTCGACCTCGGGCAGCCCGATGCCGACCACCCGCGTCGAGCGGCACGAGCTGCACGCCGCCGGAATCGAGACGGGCCAGCAGCGCGCCCATCGAGTACTTGCCGACGAGCGGGGCGGCTGCCGGCGTCTGGAAGACCAGCGTCACGTCGTGACCGCCACCGGCCAGGTGGTCGGCAACAGCGACGGGCGCGGGCCGGTCGTCCTCGGCCACGACCAGCACGCGTGACCCGACCGCAGCCGCGCCTGTCAGCGCGTCCGCGCCCTGCACGACGCCCGGGTGGTCGGCACCAGGGACCGCCAGCGGGCGAGGCCGGGCCCCGGTGGCGACGACGACGGTGTCGACACCAGCGCTGGCTACGTCGTCGACCGTCGCGTCACGATCCAGCGACACGTCCACCCCGACCCGGGCCAGTCGCTCACCCTGCCAGGTGATCCAGTCGGAGAACGTCCCGTTCATGCGGGCCCGGGCGGCGATGGCGAACTGGCCGCCGAGGTGGTCGGACCGCTCCCACAGCGCGACGTCGTGGCCGGCCTCGGCCGCCAGCGCCGCGGCCTCCATCCCTGCCGGGCCGCCACCCACCACCAGGATCCGCCGTGGCCGGGCTGACGCGGCCAGCTCGTCCTCGGCCTCACGGCCGGCACGGGGGTTGACGGCGCAGCCGTAGACCAGGCCCTCGACGGTCTGGCGGTGGATGCACTCGTTCAGCCCGATGCACGGGCGGATCAGCTCCCGCCTGCCGCTCGCCGCCTTCGCCACCAGCTGCGGGTCGGCCATGATCGCCCGGGCCATCGCCACCAGGTCGGCGTCCCCCCGGGCGACGACGGCGGCCGCGGTCTCTGGCGTGGCGACCCGTCCGGCGTAGACGACCGGCCGGTCGGTCGCCTGCCGGGCCTGCCCGCACAGCGGCGCCCACGCCGCCTCGGGGTACGACCCGGGCGGGATGTAGCTCGGCGCACCCCAGTTGCTGCCGACGTCGAGGCTGAAGTAGTCGACGGTCCCTTCTTCGGTGAAGGCCGCCATCACCCGCTGGCACTCGTCCACGCCGTAGCCGCCGTCGATCATCTCGTCGAGGCACAGCCGGAGGCCGAGGGTGATCGGTCGCCCCACGTGACCCCGGATCGACTCCACCACCTCGCGCAGGAAGCGCCGGCGGGCCTCGGGATCGCCGCCGTACCCGTCGGCGCGGTGGTTCGTGAGCGGCGAGAGGAACCACTGCAGCAGGTCGTCGTGGTTGGCGTGGAGCTCGATGGCGTCGACACCGGCCTCGGCGGCGAGCGCGGCCGACTCGCCGTACTCGCGCAGGAGCCAGGCGATCTCGTCGAGGTCGACGGCGTGCGGGATGCGATGGTCGTAGTAGCCGCTCGGTTCGTGCGAGGGCGCCAGCGGCATGCCGCCCTGCAGCACCATCTGCACGGACAGGAACCCGCCGGCGTCGTGGACGCGGTCGGAGAAAGTGCCCAGCCGGGGGACGAAGTCGGGATGGCGGAAGAAGCCGGGCCCGTGGGCGCCGATCCCCGTGGGCTCGAAGCCGGGCGGCAGCGGGTTGCGCACGAAGGTCGGACCACCGCCGATCCACTGCACGCCGCCGTCGACCTTGGCCAGCCAGTGCGCGCAGTGCTGTTCGAACTGCGCCGGCGTCCCGAGCAGCGCGCCGGCCCCGCCTCCGTGCGGCGGGACCACGATCCGGTGGTCGAGGTCCATGGTGCCGACCTGGATCGGCTGGCGCAGCTCCGGGAAGGGGTCGGCGGTCATCGCGGGGACCGTAGCCAGCACCTCATCGGCGTCCGGACGGTTGGTCCACCATCGGTCAGTAGCGTCCGGGCGATGCCCGCGCCGCCCGACCCCGACCCCTCCGATCCTTCGACACCCCTGCGGATCGATCCTCCCTTCGAATCGGCCGAGCGCCCGGCGCTGCGGGAGTGGCTCGACTTCCACCGCGCGACGTTGGAGCTGAAGTGCGCGGGACTGGACCGTGAGGGCCTGATCACGCAGCCTGTGGCCGGCTCGCTCCTCAGCCTCCAGGGCCTCGTTCGCCACATGGCGGAGGTGGAGCGCCACTGGTTCCGCCGCTCGCTCGATGGCCAGGAGGCGGCGCCGCTGTACTACGACGACGACCAGCACCCGGACGGCGACTTCGAGCTGCTCGAAGACGCCGACTGGGCGGACGACCTGGCCACCTGGCACGCAGAGTGCGATGCCGCGCGCGCCATCGAGGCCGCGGCGCCGGCCCTCGAGATCACGGGCACGACCTCGCGGGGAGAGACCGTCGACCTCCGCTGGATCATGATCCACATGATCGAGGAGTACGCCCGCCACAACGGCCACGCCGACCTGATCCGCGAGATGGTCGACGGAACCGTCGGTGAGTGACATGGACCTCTCGACGGCCATGCGCACGGCGGGGGCGGTGCGCGCCTTCACCGACGATGTGGTTGACGATGCAACCATCGCCGCGATCCTCGATGACGCCCGCTTCGCCCCCAGCGGGTCGAACCGCCAGGGCTGGCACGTCGTCGTGGTGACGGACCGGGTCCTGCGGAGGCGGTTGGCCGACCTCATGGTGCCGGTCTGGAGCGAGTACACGGCCCAGGTCCGCCTCGGCGAGACGGCGTTCAGCGCCGTGCGGCCGACGGCGGCCGACCTGGAGGCCGCCCGCACCGAACATCAGCCCAACCCCCTGCTCGACGACATCGAGACGATCCCCGTCGTCCTGGTGGTCGGCGTCGACCTCCGGGCGCTGGCCGTCCTCGACAAGGACACCGGACGTCCGTCGATCGTGGGCGGCGCGTCCATCTACCCGTTCTGCCACAACATCCTGCTCGCCGCCCGGGCCCGCGGGCTGGGAGGGGTCATGACGACGCTGATCACGCGGGTCGAGGCCGCCGCCCGACCCGTCCTCGGTCTTCCGGACACCCATGCGCTGGCCGGCATGCTCTTCCTCGGCGTCCCCGTCCACCGGCCGACGCATCTGCGGCGCCGGCCGGTGGAGGACTTCGCGACGATCGACCGCTTCGACGGTCCCCCGCTGGCCGCCGCTCAGCCGACCGACTCGGGTTGACGCTCCTCCTGCTCGACCGCGGGCGGCGTGTGGAGTGACCGATGCCGTAAAGTCCGCTCATCGCCGTCGTCCCGCCGCCCCGCTGACGATCGACCGGATGGAGCAGGGCAGGCCGACGCGGCACACCGACGTTGGCGGGTCGAGGCCGGCCGGCTTGATCGGCTTGGCGTTCGGGGCCCTCGGCATCGTCTACGGCGACATCGGCACGAGTCCGCTGTACGCCTTTCGCGAGTCGTTCGAGCACGCCGAGCTGGAGGTGAGCCAGGCCACCGCGTACGGCGTGGCGTCGATCGTTCTCTGGTCGCTGATCATCGTCATATCGATCAAGTACCTGCTGCTCGTGATGCGGGCCGACAACCACGGCGAGGGCGGCATCCTCGCCCTCACGGCGCTGGTCCTGCCCCGCCGGGGGACGCCGACCGGTAAGACGCGGGCGATCGTCGCTCTCGGCGTGTTCGGGACCGCCCTGCTCTACGGCGACGGTTTGATCACGCCGGCCATCTCGGTCCTCAGCGCGGTCGAAGGGTTCGAGGTGGCCTCGACCGCGTTCGAGAGGTGGGTCATCCCGCTCGCGGTCGGCATCCTCATCGCGCTGTTCATCGCCCAGCGATACGGGACGGAGCGGATCTCCCGGGTCTTCGCACCGGTGATGCTCGTGTGGTTCGCCGTCCTCGGCGTCCTCGGGCTGCGGCAAATCATCGAGCACCCCGGGGTTCTGCGTGCCGTGTCGCCCTCGTACGGCGTGGAGCTGTTCATCGACCAGCCTGGTCGCGCGTTCCTCGCGCTGGGGTCGATCTTCCTCGTCGTCACGGGCGGCGAGGCGCTCTACGCGGACATGGGCCACTTCGGCCGGCGACCGATCCAGGTCGCGTGGTACGTGCTCGTCCTGCCGGCGCTGGTCCTCAACTACTTCGGGCAAGCGGCCCTGCTCGGCTCCGAGCCGGGCGGTGAGGTCGGGATGCCGTTCTTCAGCCTCGCTCCCGGGTGGGCAGTGACGCCGCTCGCCGTGCTGGCGACGATGGCGACGGTCATCGCCTCGCAGGCGCTGATCTCCGGCGCGTTCTCTCTCACGGCGCAGGCGGTGCAGCTCGACTACCTTCCCCGCCTGGACATCCGCCACACGTCCCCCGCCCACATCGGTCAGATCTACGTGCCGCTCGTCAACTGGCTGCTGATGATCGGCTGTGTCGGACTCGTGCTCGGCTTCCGGACGTCCTCCAACCTGGCCGGCGCCTACGGCATCGCCGTCACGACGACGATGGCGATCACCACGCTGCTCTTCTACCGAGTCGTCGTCGACCGCTGGCGCTGGTCCGTGCCTCACGCGTTGGCCGTCGTCGTGCCGCTGTTGTGCGTCGACTTGGCGTTCCTGGCCGCGAACGTGCCGAAGATCCCCCACGGTGGCTGGTTCCCGCTGCTGGTCGGCTTGATTCTGGTGACCCAGATGACCACGTGGCGGCACGGGCGGGCCATCGTCGCCCGTTTGGTCCACCGAGGCGCGCGCCCGACGGACAACGTGATCGACGACGTGGTCATGGCGGGAGGCGTGGCGCGCGTGCCGGGCACGGCGATCTACATGTTCAAGGATGCTGGACGCGCGCCGCCGGCGCTGATCTCCAACGTGCGCCACAACCACGTCCTGCACCAGACGACCGTCGTGCTCTCCGTGCGCGCGTCGGAGACGCCACGTGTCGAACGACCGGACCGCGCGGAGGTGGCCGCGCTCGGCCACGGCGTGCACCAGGTGGTGCTCACGTTCGGGTACATGGATCGTCCCGACGTCCCCGCCGAGCTGCGTCACGTGCACCTCGACGGCGAGCCGATCGACGTCGACGGCGCCACGTACTTCCTCGGTCGCGAGTCCGTCGAGTCGATCCCGGAGGGCGAGATGCCTCAATGGAGGGAGCAGCTGTTCGTCGTCCTGCACCGCGGCGCGGCCAGTGCCGCCCGCTTCTACTGCCTCCCGTCACAGCAGGTCTTCGAGGTCGGCACCCAGGTCGAGATCTGACAATCAGGGAACGCGGCATGACCAGCGCCCCGGCACAGCCCGGTTGCCCGCCTCGCCGGGCGGGTAGTCCAAGGCCGTGCCATGGATACGCAGCCTGATCCGATTTCGCCGGATGCTCCCCGCCGCACTCCTGATCGTTCTGACAGCCTCGACTGCCGCCACGACCGCGGCCGCTTCGATCCCTGCTGCCACCTCGACGGATGTGGCCCAGGTCGGAAGGGCGCTCCGGACCGATCCAGTCTTCGTGGAGCCCGACGCCGAACGTGCGCTCTCCGAGGATGAGGCGGAGTCGTTGCGTTCCGCCATCATGTCGGCTGGTACGCCGATCTTCGTGGCGGTGCTACCTCAATCCGTGCTCGATGTCGCGGGTGGCGATCCGGCCGTCCTGACCAGCGACGTCGCGGCCGCCACGGATCTTGCCGGTACGTACGCGGTGCTGGCCGGTGACAGCTTCCGAGCGGGCAGCACGTGGCTGCCGTCGGGGGAGGCAGGCCGGCTGGCCAGTGCAGCGTTCCAGGCTCACGCGTCCGAGGGGCCGGCCGCTGTGCTCCGGGACTTCGTCGAACGGGTGGGCGGCGCCGCCTCAGAGGCCGGGACGGAGGGCGGCCTACCCGACCAACGCGGGAGCGCTTCATCGGACGGGGATGGTGGGGGCCTTGGCTTAGCCCCGGTGCTGCTGATCGTCGGCGCCGTCCTCCTGGGTCTGTGGGTATGGCGCCGCCGTCAGCGTGGCAAGGCGGAGCGGCAGCTCGCCCTCCGGCGCGAGGCAGCCGACCGTCAGATGCTGCAGGCGGAGCTCTCGGTGCTGGCCGACGACGTCCTGCGCCTCGAGGACGACGTGGCGCTGCACCCGGAAGCCGCCGAGGACTACGAGGCGGCCGCCAACCGGTTCAAGGCCGCGAGTGCGGCGCTGGACTTCGCCGACGAACCGATCGACCTCGAGCGGGTGCGGCGGGTGATCGATGAGGCGCGCTACTCGATGGACCGGGCGCGTGCCGTCGTGGCCGGGCGGCCGCCGCCTGAGCCGCCGCCGGACCTGCGCCGGCCCGGGCGCCACGGTGAGCCTGCAGTCGATCTCGACGATGACCGACGTCCCCTCTACGCCGGCTACGCCGAGCCGTACCAGGTGGGCTGGTTCGGGGGTGGCGGCTTGTTCAACGGCCTGCTGCTCGGGGCGCTGCTCGGAGGCTTCGGAGGCTGGGGCTGGGGCGGAACGACCGTCATCAACGAGGGCGACACGTACGTGGACGGCGACGGCGGCGGCGGGACTTCGGCGGAGGCGACTTCGGCGGAGGCGACTTCGGGGGCGGGGACTTCGGCGGCGGGGACTTCGGCGGTGGAGACTTCGGCGGTTCCTGAATCAGCCCGCGGCCGGCCAACGGCCGCGGTCAGCCACCCGCACCGGTGATGGTGGCGGCGATATCGCTGGAAGAGTCGCCCGAGCGCTTGAGCACCGCGACGACCAGACCGAGCGCGAGCAACGTCAGCCCGAGCATCACTGCCGAGGCGGCGCCGATGTCCGGTCTGATGACCTGGCGCACCGACGAGAACACGTAGACCGGGAAGGTGGTCGAGCCGGGCACGCTGACGAACTGGCTGATGATCACGTTGTCGAGGCTGAACGTGAAGGCCAGCAACCCTCCGGCCAGGAGAGCCGGGTAGACCAGTGGGAGGGTGATCTGGCGGAAGGCGCGTGCGGGCGTTGCGTACAGGTCGGCGGCGGCCTCCTCGAGCGATTCGTCGAGCCCGGCCATCCGGGCGCGCACGATCAGGGTGACCACCGCCGAACTGAAGATCGACTGCCCGATCCAGAGCGGGAACAGACCCTGACGGAAGATCCCGCCCAGGTTGACGAACCAGATCTGGAGGCCGATGGCGTCGACGATCTCGGGCGTGACGAGGACGAGGAAGACCAGCGCGAGGAACGCCTTCGTCCAGACGCCCGGCCGGCGGGCCAGGGCGATCCCAGCGAGCCCCCCGAGCACCACGGCGATGAGCGTGGCGATGAGCGCGACCTTGATCGAGTTCGTCAACGAGGTCTTCAGGTTGTAGTTGTCGAGAAACCGTGTGTACCAGCGGGTTGTGAATCCGCCCCAACGGGTGAAGTCACGGCTGTCCGTGAACGAGTGGATCACGACGAAGCTGATCGGCAGGAACAGGAAGACGTAGACGAGGACCGTCCACAGGCCCAGCCCGAGGGTCACCGTGTCGAACCGGCGACGCCTGCGCGGCGCGGCTTTGGCCGCCCGAGTCTCGGCACCCGTGGTGGGGATCGTGGTGGTGGTCATGCCATGGCCTGCGCCGGTGCGCCTGGCAAGAGCGTCACGCTGCGGCGCCGCCTGAGCAGGGCGCGTGCGGTGAAGACGATCAGGGCCGCGACCGTGATGCAGATGAGGATGCTGAAGATCAGGACCATCGCCACCGCCGAGCCGAGCGCCTTGTTCTGGGCCTGCAGGAACTGGGTGGCGACGAGCGCGCCGGCCATGTTGCCCTGCGCTCCACCGAGCACGGCCGCCGTGATGTAGTCACCGGACAGAGGGATGAACACCAGCAGGAGCCCGGCCACGATCCCCGGCGAGGAGAGCGGCAACGTGACCTGGAAGAACGTGCGCACCCGGTTGGCTCCGAGGTCCTTGCTGGCTTCCCGTAGCGCCGGGTCGAGCCGGTCGAGTGCGACGAAGAGCGGGAAGATCATCAGCGGCAAGTAGTTGTAGACCACGGCGAGCTGCACCGCGAAGCGGGTGTCCAGGAGTTGGAGGTTGGAATCGCGCAGGCCGATGTCCTGGAACCAGTTCGAGAAGAATCCGCTCGGCGACAGCACGATGCGCCACGCGATCGTCCGGATCAGGTAGTTGGTCCAGAACGGGATGATGGCGAGGCCGAGCAGGACACCGCGCCAGCGCGGAGGCACCTTCACGGCGATGAAGTAGGCCACCGGGAAGCCGATCAGCAGACACAGGACGGTGCCGATGATCGAGGTTCGCAGCGTCTGCCGCAGCACCTGGAAGAAGGTCGCGCTCAGCGCATCGCCGTAGCGGTCCAGCGTGGGAGGGCTGGTGTCGACGTCGCCCGCCGACCCCTGGATCTTGGTGCCGAAGCTGTAGACGACGATGAAGACGAGCGGGACGACGAAGAAGCCCAGGTACCACAGCCACGCCGGCAGCGCGAGCGCGAACTTGGGCACGAGCGAGCGTCGTTTGCGCGGTGGCGCAGATCTGAGCTCGACCTCGGTTGTGACCACTGGTGTCGTCACCCGCCGGCGGCGGCCTTGACCTTGTTGTAGATGTCGACCTGGCGGTCCTGCGCCGAGTTGATTTCCTGGGTTGACATGGTCTTCACCTGCTCAGGCGAGAAGAAGATGATCTCCGGATACTTCGTGTCGGCCATCTGCTCCTCGATGCCCTTCACCGCGGTGTGGTAGCCGTGGTACTCGAGCTCCTTGGCCGAGTTCTCCGGGTCGAGGATGTAGTTGATGAAGTCATAGGCGGCGTCGAGGTTGTTCGCCCCCTTCACGATGGTCCAGTTGTCCATCCAGAGCTCGGTCTGCGGTGCGCCGAGGCCCCATGTGTACTTGGAGGTGTCGTCGCCGGCGTCCTCGACGGCCAGGAGCCCGGCGCGGGCGTCGCCGTTCCACACCTGTGACAGCGCGTAGTTCCCTTGCGTGAGGTTGATGCCCGGGTAGGAGTCGAACGCCTTGATGTGCGTGGCGAACTCGTTCACCATGAAGTCCTCGGCCTTGTCGAGGTCCTCCTCGTTCTCGGTGTTCCAGTCGATGCCGTTGGCCCAGAAGTAGACGCCGGTCTGGTAGGCGGGGGCGTCGAGCATGGACATGTTGCCGCTCGCCGGGCCCATGGCGGCGTCGATGAAGTCCTGCCAGGTCTCGATGGGCGTCGTGAGCACCGTGTTGTCGTAGATCCATCCCGTCGAGCCCCAGTCCTTGGGCACGCTGTACTTGTTCCCGGGGTCGAATGGCTGGTTGGCGTAAAGAGGATCGATGTTCGCGAAGTTCGGGAGCTTGTCCAGGTCGAGCTCTTCGAGCAGATCGTTCTGCACCATCTGGGGGATGAACGATCCGGTCGGGACCACCACGTCGTAGCCGGAGGAGCCCTTGGAGGCGGCGAGCTTCTGGATGGCCTCCTCGTTCGAGTCGTAGATGTCGGTGGTGACGTTGCCCCAGGAGCTGATGACGTCGGGGTCGTCGTACTCGGCCCACGTATAGAGGTTGATGCTGCCTCCGCCTCCGCCTCCGCCCCCGCTGCCCTCGTCGTCGCTGCTGCCGCACGCGGCAAGGAACGCCGCGCCGGCCGCGGTCCCCGCGGCGAGCCCGAGGAAGCGCCGTCGGCTCAGGGACTGGGCGAGCCGGTTGGCGGTCGCCCGCGGGACCAGGATTCGAGTGGTGTCTTGCTTGCGTGCCATGGGGTTCTCCTGCTTGTCGGTGGTCAAGTGCCGGCGGGGACGACGATCTCGTCGATCGGGTCGGACGTGCGCACGAGCGTGGCTTGGTCGTGCGGGAAGAGCTGGACGAGCTCGGCAGGCCACGAGCACCACACCGGCTGACCGGCGGCGAGCCGTGGTGCGTTGTGCCGCGGGAGGCGGACGAGGACCTCGCGGGTCCCCGAGATGACGACGTATTGGATCACGTCGCCGAGGTGGGAGATGCCCGCCAGCGTGCCCGCCAGCTGATTCGTCCCGGCCGGCGGCTCCTCCCCGGTGATCGTGATCGCCTCCGGACGCACCGCGGCAAGGCCGGGGCGACCAGGCGCGGTGCCGGCGCCTTCACGATGAGCGACCACGGTGACTCCGTCCGCGTGGAGCTGTCCGTCACCGGCGAGCACGCCGTCAAGGAAGTTGTTCTGGCCGATGAACCCGGCGACGAAAGCCGACGACGGGTTCTCGTAGATCTCGTTCGGGCCGTTCAGCTGTTCCACGCGCCCGTCCAACATGACCGCGATGCGGTCGGACATCGACAGAGCCTCCTCCTGGTCGTGGGTGACGAACACGAACGTGATGCCGAGCTGGTTCTGGAGCAGCTTGAGCTCGATCTGCATCTCCTGACGCAGCTTGCGGTCGAGGGCACCGAGCGGCTCGTCGAGGAGCAGCACGGACGGCTTGTTGACAAGGGCGCGCGCGAGCGCCACCCGCTGCTGCTGGCCTCCGGACATCTGCCGCGGCCTGCGCTTGGCGAGCTTGGTCATCTTGACCATCTCCAACGCCTCCCCGACCCGCCGGCTCACGTCCGCCTTGCTCGTCCGCTTCTGCCGCAGGCCGTAGGCGACGTTCTCGGCGACGGTCATGTGCGGGAACAGGGCGTAGTGCTGGAAGACCGTGTTCACGTCCCGTCGGTACGGAGGAACTCCTTGCACGTACTCGCCGGAGATGCGGATGAAGCCTTCGTCCGGCTGCTCGAAGCCGGCGAGGAGGCGCAGCGTCGTGGTCTTGCCGCAGCCCGAGGGACCCAGGAGGGACAGGAACTCGCCGGGGAGCACCTCGATGGTCACATCGTCGACCGCGACGGTGGAGCCGAACCGTTTGGTGACGTCGACGATCTCCACCGACCCGCGCTCATTGCTCATCTCTTCCCCCTCCAGCTGCCCGGTGTTCCATCTCGGCAGGTCGCGGCCCGGTGTGGCGCTGGTCACAATAATCGTGTGTGCACGGATGCTCGCGCGCGGGACGGCTCCTGGGAGGGAATTCGGGCCCTGCCCGTTGGAAGTCGACGGAATCCCTTGTCGCCGCGAAGGCATCCCATGCGGCTCGGCCGGGCTTCGTTCCGCCTCCCACACGCACGATGCGAGGAATCGCCCGGACGCGGTCGCCCTGCCGACTGGCGCTGAACAGGGAGCTCGGCAAGAACAGCGGGCTCGTCGCTACAACTCGGGCCGGCTACGCCTCGACGAGCCAGTGGCATCGGGCGGGCGACCTCGAATCGTCGTCGTGCACCAACACGTTGCCGGTCCGGCGTCTGGGACTGGCCGTCGGCGAGGAGCCGAGTCTCCCGCGGCGTCGCCGGCTTGGACGACGAGAACGGTGGCGGAGTTCCACCCCCGATTGGCTCAGCTCATGAGTCGGTCCCCGGTCGGCGGCTGGTCTCCTTCTCGGGGTCGCCCTTGTAGCCGTGGGGGAAGGTCCGCAGCAGCTCTTCCTGGGTTGGTTCGTGATGCTCATGGGCCTCGGCGGGCAGGAGCGCGGCGATCGCCTTCATGATCCGCTTCGTGTCGGCGTCGGGGCTGCGGTACTTGAGCGTCACCGGCGGCCCGACCCGGATCCGCACGACGGGGGGGCTGGTCAGGTTGAGGATGTTGGGCAGCCGGGCGGACCGGGGCCACACCTTCTCCGTGCCCCACAGCCCGACGGGGATGACCGGCGCATGCGTCATGGCGGCCAGCCGGGCCGCGCCCCAGCGGCCCTTGAGCTCCGGGTCGAAGAAGGCCTTGCCTCGCGGGATCGTGCCCTCGGGCATGATCGCCACCATCTGGCCGGCCTCGAGGGCCTCGGCCGCGTGGCGCAGCGGCTCGTCGGAGCCGGAGGCGCGCTCGACGCGGATGCCACCCATCGCCTTCGCGATCTGGCCGACGATGGGCGCGTCGAACACCTCCTTCTTGCCGAGGAAGCGCACGGTGCGACCGCTGCGGGCCACGACCATGGCGACCCCCGTGGCGTCGAAGTACGAGCGGTGGTTGGCGACGAGGATGGCCGGGCCGGCGGCCGGGATGTGGTGCACCCCGTCGATGTCCCATTTCGCGAACGGGATGGTTGACGGGCGCGTGAGCGCGAGGGCCAGTTGCTGGGGCTCGAGGTCGAGGATCGGCAGCTTGGGCACGCCCGGCGGGACGTCGAGGTGCACGACCGGCCAGCGGCGGGCCAGGGCCATGACCAGCATGCGCGGGTCCGGGTTGACGGCCACTGGGTGGCCGACCGAGGAGAGGAGCGGTGTGTCGTAGACGCTGTCGGAGTAGGCGTAGCTGTTCGCCATGTCGATGTTGTGGCGCTCGGCCCACTCCCGCACCGCTTCCAGCTTCCCGTTGGCCCACACGAAGGGTCCGACGATCGAGCCGTCGTACGTGCCGTCGGCGTTGACGCCGTACGTCGTGGCGACCACGTCGTCGAAGCCGAGCCGCTCGGCGAGCGGGCGCACCAGATCGGCCGGCGTCGTGGTGGCCATCACCAGCTTGCGGCCAGCCGCCTTGTGCTGCTCGATGATCGGGCCGGCGAAGGGCTGGAGCATGCCGCTGAGCACGTCGGCGGCGGCATCGGCGGCGGCCTGCACCGCGGCCCGCGAGCGCCCCCGCGCCATGGTGGCGCCCTGGCGGGCCAGCATCATGCTCGGCAGGTTCTCCCCCACCCGGCTGAACAGGCCGTAGACCATGCGCTCACCCGGGATGCGCACGGGTGATGAGGCCGGCCGACCGCATGGCCTCCGAGAAGACCATGCCGCTGCCGCCCGAGAGCAGGGTGCGATCGAGGTCGAAGAAGGCCGCGGACCGGTCGGACCGTCGATCCTTGGGATCGGGCATGGGCGGTGACCGTAACCGAAAACGGGAAAGGCGCCGCTGGGGAGCGGCGCCTCTCGACCGAGAAGCTCGCGGAGCTGGGGGAGCTCCGGAGTCGAGCCTCTTTCGAGCGGGGTTGGGGGAACCTCGCTTCGAATTAGTGAAAGTATGCACGATCTCCCGGCATCTTTCAACCTGGAGGCGGCGATATCGCCCATCGTTCCTACCGATGGGGTGACGTACGATGCATCGATGGACCTGCGCCAGCTCGCGGCCCTGGTGGCCGTGGACGACCACGGCTCGTTCTCGGCCGCGGCGCGAGCGCTCTACACCGTGCAGTCCAACGTCTCCGCCCACATCGCCCACCTGGAGCGCGAGCTGGGGGTGACCCTCGTCGATCGGGCGAAGGGCCGGCTCACCCCGGAGGGCATCGTGGTGGTGGCAAGAGCCCGGCGGATCCAGCGCGAGCTGGAGGCACTGACGGCCGACGCGGTCTCGATGGGCCAGGAGGTGGCCGGCGACGCCCGCGTCGGGGTGATCGGCACGACGGCCCGCTGGCTGGTCCCCCAGCTCCTCGGGGCCGTCCACGCCGCCCACCCGAAGGTCCAGGTCGTGATCCTGGAGGCCAGCACCACGTCGCTGGTCCCGCTCGTGGTGGGTGGCGGACTGGACCTGGCCGTGGTCAACCTGCCCGTCGAGGACCCGGAGATCGACACCTCGCTCCTGTTCACAGAAGAGCTCGTGCTGCTGGCCACGGCGACCAGCCCGCTCTACGGACGGACCGAGGTGAGCTTCTCGGAGCTCTCCGGCCACCCGCTCGTGCTGCCTCCGCCCGGCACCGCCCTGCGCCGTGACCTCGACGCCGAGGCCCGGCGCGCCGGGGTGACACTTCGGCCCCAGGCCGAGATCGACGGCGTCCGGCTCATGGCCTCCCTCGCCTTCGAGGGCTACGGCTCGACCATCGTGCCGACCACGGCAGTGCCAGGCTGGCTGAAGGGCGACTTCTCGCGCATCCCGATCACCGATCTCGCCCTCCGCCAAGTGGGGCTGGCGCGACGGCGCCGCGCCATGCTCAGCGCGTCGGCGCGCGCGGTCGCCGACGTGCTGCGGGCGGTCATCGGGGCCAAGGGTCCGAAGCAGCGCGGCGTTCGGGTCCGGGTCACGCCGAGCAACGGCGACCGGTCGGGCCTTCCGCAGTAGCCTGCCGCCTGATGGCCCAGGCGTCGGTGGCTCTCCGGGCCCAGGCACCTGGCGCGGTGCGGGCGGTGGTCGAGCACATCGACGGCCGCCCGGTGGTCGTCGCCCGGATGGACGCCTCGGAGCGCCGCGGGGCACTGTCGTCCACGGCGTCGGCCACGCTCGCCGAGGCGGCGCGGGCGGCGAAGGACCAGCGCATCCCCCTCGTCGCCTCCATCGCGTCGAGCGGCGCCGACATCATGGAGGGCATGGCCGCCCTGCACGGGTGGGGTCAGGCCGCCCGGGCCATCGCCGACTGCTCCGGGATCGTGCCCGTGATCATCGTGCTGGACGGGCCTGCGGTCTCGGGCCCGGCGCTCCTCATCGGCCTGGCGGACTTCGTGATCATGACCGAGGAGGCGTACGCGTTCGTCTCCGGCCCCTCGATGGTCGCGGAGTTCACGGGTGTCACCATCGACAACGGCGAGCTCGGTGGAGCGACCATCCACGCCCGCCACAGCGGGGCGGCGACGCTGGTGGTGCGCGACGCGGCCGCAGCCGACCAGGCCGTCGCCGAGCTCCTGTCGTACCTGCCGTCGAACACCGACGAGGAGCCGCCTCGTGTCGTGACGACCGACCCGCCCGACCGGCTCACGCCCGAGGTCGCCGACATCCTGCCGGCGACGGCCACGGGCAGCTACGACGTCCGCGACGTGATCGGGGCTCTCGTCGATGACGGCCGCTTCGTCGAGCTGCGGAGCCGGTGGGCGCCGAACCTGGTCACCGTCCTCACCACCATCGACGGCCGGCCGGTCGGCGTGCTGGCCAACCAGCCCTTGGCCATCGCCGGCACCCTCGACATCCCCGCCTCCCAGAAGGGCGCACGGTTCGTCGCCTTCTGCGACGCGTTCAACCTGCCGATCCTCACGCTCGTCGACACGCCCGGCTTCTACCCCGGCAAGGACCTCGAATGGCGGGGGATGATCCGTCACGGAGCGCAGCTCGTGTTCGCGTACGGCCGGGCGACGGTGGCCCGTGTCTGCGTGATCATGCGCAAGAGCTACGGCGGCGCCTACATCGTCATGGACTCCAAGCGCATGGGCAACGACGTCTGCCTCGCCTGGCCTGGCGCCGAACTGGCCGTGATGGGCGCGGGACAGGCGTCAGCGATCCTGCAGCGGGGCGCCTCGGACGAGCAACGGGCCGCCTACGAGCAGGACTACGCCGAGCGGATGCTCAACCCGTACGTGGCCGCCGAGCGCGGGTACGTCGACGCCGTCATCGAGCCCGACGAGACCCGACAGGAGATCACCCGCGCCCTGCGCCTCCTGGCCTCCAAGCGCGAGCAGCTCCGTCCCCGCAAGCACGACAACTCCCCATTGTGAAACGGTGAGCACGGTGAAACGGTGAGCACGGTGAGACACGCGATGACGACGATCCACGTTCCCGGCGCATGCCCTCACGACTGCCCCGACACGTGCGCGTGGACGGTCACCGTGACCGACGGCGTCGCCACCGGCGTCCACGGCGTGAAGGACCACCCGATCACCTCCGGCCACCTCTGCGTGAAGATGCAGCGCTACGAGGAGCGGACCTACCACCCGGACCGGCTGCTGCGGCCGCTCGTCCGCACGGGACCCAAGGGTGGCGGTCAGTTCCGTGAGGCGTCGTGGGACGAAGCGCTCGGCGCGGTCCGCGATGGTCTGACGCGAGCCATCGACGACCACGGGCCGCTGTCCGTCCTCCCGTACTCGTACATGGGAACGATGGGCGAGCTGCAGGGCTCGTCGATGGACCGCCGGCTCTTCAACGCTCTCGGCACGGCCCACATGGACGGCACCATCTGCCTGGCCGCCGGCGCCTGGGCGTGGGGGCTCACCTATCCGGCGGGGTGGCCGGCCACTGACATCGAGACCGTCGCCGAGGCCGATCTCGTCGTGGCCTGGGGCGCCAACATGGTGTCGACGCACCTGCACTTCTGGCCCTACTTCCTGCAGGCCCGCAAACGCGGCGCCACCATCGTCTGCATCGACCCGGTCCGCACGAAGACCGCGCGGGCGTCGGACGTGCACCTGGCCCCACGGCCCGGTAGTGACGGCGCGCTGGCCCTCGGCCTGCTGCACGTGATCTTCGCCAAGGGCTGGGAAGACACGGACTTCCTGACCGAACGGACGACGGGCGCCGACGACCTGCGGGCGCGGGCCGCCGAATGGCCGGTCGAGCGGGCGGCAGCGGCCACCGGTCTCCCTGAGGCGGCCATCACCGACCTGGCCTCGCGCTTCGCGGAGGCGAGGTCCTCGTTCATCAAGCTCGGCCCCGGTGCTCAGCGCCACGCCGATGCCGGACAGGCCTTCCGGGCGATCCTCTGCCTGCCCGCGGTCACCGGAGCGTGGCGCCATCCGGGGGGCGGCGCGCACGTGCACAGCGCCAGCACCTTCCCCGGGCGGGCCAGCGCCATGGAGAGGCCGGATCTACGCCCGCCCGGCGCTCCCACCCGCGCCGTCAACCAGGTCCAAATCGGCCGGGCGCTGGCCGGCACCTACGACGGGCTCGGCCCGGTGGCCGCGCTGTGCATCGCCAACACCAACCCCGCCGTCGTCTGCCCTGACTCGGGGGCGGTCCTCTCCGGCCTGGCCCGGGAGGACCTCTTCACCGTCGTGCTCGAGCAGTTCATGACCGACACCGCCCGCTTCGCCGACGTCGTGCTGCCGGCCACCACCCAGCTCGAGCACCTGGACGTCGTGAAGTCGTGGGGGCACCGCTACCTGACGCTCAACCGGCCGGCCGTCGCGCCCCGAGGGGAATCGAAGCCGAACACGGAGATCTACCGGATGATCGCCGCCGCGCTCGGCGTCGACCACCCGGCCCTGTCCGACAGCGACGACGTGCTCCTCGCCACCTATCTCGAGGGCTACGACGCCGAGACGGTCGCCCACCTCCACGAGCAGGGATGGGTCAAGGTCCGGCCCGCCGAGGATGCCCGGGCCAAGGTCATGCTGCGGTCCGAGGCCATGGGCCGGATGGGACTCGATCCGCTGCCGGACGCGCCCGATGGTCCGGGTTCGTCCGCCGGCGATCCCCCGGCGACGGGCCCCGGCGGGCCGCTGCTCGTCCTGACACCCAAGTCCCACCACTTCCTCAACTCGACGGCGGTCAACCACCACCGCCTGCGCAAGATGGCCGGTGAGCCGTCGCTCCTGTTGGCGCCGGTCGACGCCGACGCCCGCAAGCTGGTCGACGGCCAGCTGGCCTGCCTGCGCTCGGAGCACGGCGAGTTGACCGTGCCCGTCCACCGCAGCGACGACGTGCTGCCCGGCACCGCGGTCCTCCTGAGCAACTGGTGGAACGGCGACTTCCCCGGCGGCTCCGGAGCGAACGCGCTGACGGGACAGGCGCTCACCGACGTCGGCGGGGCACCCAGGTTCCAGGTCCAAGCGCACCTTTCGCCCGTCTGACGCGCGTGCCCGGGCGTCCGGCTCGGCGGTGACCGCGCGTCATGCCCTGATCTAATCTGCGGTCGTATCCCGGGGAAGGGACGGTTCAGGTGCCAGACAGCATCACCATCATCGACGACCGGACGGGAAAGCAGATCACGGTTCCCATCGACGACGGGGTGTTCCCGTCATCGGCGTTGCGGGAGCTCGATCCCGATCTGCGGATGTACGACCCTGCGTACCTGTCCACCGCGGCCTGCGCGTCCTCGGTGACCTACCTGGACGGCGACGCGGGCATCCTGCGCTACCGGGGCTACCCGATCGAGCAGCTCGCCGAGCACTCGAACTACGTGGAGGTGGCCTACCTCCTCCTCAACGGCGAGCTTCCCGACGCCGAGCAGTTGAAGTCGTGGACCTACCAGGTCATCCACCACACCTTCCTCCACGACAACGTGCGCAAGCGCTTCATGGAGGGCTTCCACTACGACGCCCACCCGATGGGCATGTTCGTGTCCGGCCTCGCCGCCCTGTCGACGTACTACCCCGAGGCCAAGGACATCTTCGACGTCGCCACCCGCGACAAGCAGGTCCTCCGGCTCATCGCCAAGACACCGACCCTGGCCGCCTACTGCCATCGCTTCAGCGTGGGCATGCCGACGGTGTTCCCGGACAACTCCCTGTCCTACACGGAGAACTTCCTCAACATGATGTTCCGGGTCGGCGAGGACTACGAGGTATCGCCGGTGCTGGCCCGGGCGCTCGACGTCCTCTTCATCCTGCACGCCGACCACGAGCAGAACTGCGGCACGACGGCCATGCGCGTCGTGGGCTCCGCGCACGCCGACCCGTTCATCGCCTGCTCGGCGGCGGCGTCGGCGCTCTACGGCCCGCTCCACGGCGGCGCCAACGAGGCCGTGGTCCGGATGCTGGGCGAGATCGGCTCGGTGGAGAACGTCCCCGGGTTCATCGAGGACGTCAAGGCCGGCAAGGGCCGCCTCATGGGCTTCGGCCACCGCGTCTACAAGAACTACGACCCCCGGGCCACCATCATCAAGCAGACCGCCTACGACGTGTTCGACGAGACGGGCAAGAACCCGCTGCTCGACATCGCCCTCAAGCTCGAGGAGGCGGCGCTCAACGACGACTACTTCAAGTCCCGCAAGCTCTACCCGAACGTCGACTTCTACTCCGGGCTGATCTATCAGGCGATGGACTTCCCGGTCGACATGTTCACCGTGCTCTTCGCCATCCCCCGCACGTCCGGCTGGCTGGCCCACTGGGTCGAGCTGCTGGGCGACAAGGAGCAGAAGATCGCCCGGCCCCGCCAGGCCTACACCGGCACGGGCCTGCGGGACTACGTGGCGATCGACGACCGGACCTGACCCGACCGGGCCGGCCCCGGTTCCTGGCCGGCCTGCCCCATCTCCACCGAATCGATATCGAATCGGTGGCGACGCGTCGTCCGCCGAAGCCTCCCAGCGTTCTCCCAGGGTCCGCGGAGACACGTCCTAGCCCGGCGGGCCAGCATGGGGTGGCGGGCGCACGCTGATCGAAGGAGTGGACCATGACCGAAACGTCGAACACGGGCCGGGGGCGCAAGCTGGCCCTGTGGATCGGTGGCGCCATCGTGGCGCTGGTGGTCCTGGTCGTCGGAGGGACGTGGGTCTACATCAACCTCATCAAGGACGACGCGCCCGCGGAGCTCAGCTTCGAAGAGCGCGACGAGGCAACGGCCGCCACCGACGCTCCCGCCACGGACGCCCCGACGACGGTGGCCACCGAATCGACCGCGGCCGCCACCGCAGCAGCCACCACGACCGCCGGCCGGCGGCGGTGAGGCGTCGGGCCTCGACGGGACATGGACGGCGACCCCCGAGTCCGTCCTCGGCTACCGGGTGAAGGAGACGCTGTTCGGTCAGGACACCGAGGGCGTCGGCCGCACCAACGCCGTCACGGGATCCCTCTCGCTCGCCGGCACCACCGTCGAGTCGGGCGAGTTCACGGTGGACATGACGACGGTGGAGAGCGACGAGGGCAACCGGGACAACCAGTTCCGCGGCCGCATCATGGACACCGACAACTTCCCGACCTCCACGTTCACGCTCACCCAGCCCATCGAGCTGGCGACGGTCCCCGCGGAGGGCGAGACCGTCACGGCCACCGCCACGGGCGACCTGACCCTGCGGGGCACCACCCTGCCGGTGACCTTCGACGTGCAGGCCCGGCTCAACGCCGGCAACATCGAGGTGGACGGGTCGATCCCGATCGTGTTCGCCGATTGGGGCATCCCCAACCCGAGCTTCGGGCCCGCGACCACTGCGGACAACGGCCTGCTCGAGTTCCTGCTCGTCTTCAGTCAGGGCTGAGGCGCCGGCCACGATCGTGTCCGATGGCCAGACGGCGCTCGTCGTCCTCGTGCCCGAGGCCGACGTAGCCATCGGGCACCACCGCCTCCGTCACGACGCCAACGCGGCCCTTGGCGTCCCCGCCCACGTGACCGTGCTCTACCCGTTCCGTTCGCCGCTCGACGCGGCAACGGCGGAGCAGGCGGCGCAGCTGTGCCGAGGTTTCGCTCCGTTCGAGGCCCGGTTCTCCTCGGTGGGGCGCTTCCCGGGCGAGGTCGTGTGGCTGACCCCCGAGCCGAACGAGACCTTCGCCGCCCTTCTGGCTGCGGCCGCCGAACGCTTCCCGGACCTCCCTCCCTACGGCGGCACGATCCCCGACCCCATCCCTCACCTCACCGTGGCCGAGGGTGTATCGCCCGAGATCGCCGACGAGCTGTCGACCGCCGTGGCCCCGGCACTGCCGCTCACGACGTTCGTGACCGAGCTCGCGCTCCTGGTCCAGGACGACACCGGTCGGTGGAGCGTCGGACGGGGCTGGCCGCTCGGCTGACGACCGACCGCCGCGCGACCGGTCAGGCGACGTCGACCAGGATCTTCCCGACGTTGGCGTTGGACTCCATGTGGCGGTGCGCCTCGGCGATCTGGTCCAGCGGGTAGCGGGAGTCGATCACGGGCCGCAGGCCCCCACCGTCGAACAGGGGCAGCACCTCGGCTGCGAACCGCCTCGTCAGCGCGATCTTCTCCTCGATCGGGCGGGCCCGCAGCACCGTGCCGATCAGGCTGACGCGCTTGGGCAGCAGCGCCCCGATGTTCACCGACGTCACCCCGCCGGCCATCAGACCCACCTGCACGATCCGGCCCTTCACCGCCACCGCCTGCAGGTTGCGGTCGACGTAGTCCCCGCCGATGACGTCCAGGATCACGTCCGGCCCCTGCCCGCCGGTGACGGCCCGGACCTCCTCCACGAAGTCGGTGGTCGTGTAGTCGATGGCGGCATCGGCACCGAGCTCTCGGCAGGCGGCCACCTTGCCCGCCGACGTCGTCACCGCGATGCGGGCCCCGATCGCCTTGGCGATCTGGATCGCCGCGGTGCCGACCCCCGACGCTCCGGCGTGGACGAGCGCCCACCGGCCACTGGTCAGCCCACCCTGGACCACGAGCGCGTCCCAGGCCGTGAGGAAGACCTCGGGGATGGCCGCGGCGTCGGCCAGCGGCACCGCCGTGGGCACGGCCATGAGCTGGCGTTCGTGGACCGCGACACGCTCGGCGTAAGCGCCGCCGGACACGATGCCCATGACGGCATCGCCCGGTTGCCACATGGTCACCCGCGGCCCGATCGTCGCGACCACGCCGGCCAGCTCCAGGCCGGGGATCTCCACTGTCTCCCAGGCCGGGCCGGGGTAGAGCCCCATCCGCTGCAGGAGGTCGGCCCGGTTGAGCGCCGTCGCCCGGACGTCGACCAGCACCTCCTCCGGCCCGATCGTGGGATCCGGCACCTCCTCGAGCGTCAGGACCTCGGGACCACCATGGTCGCGGAGCACGACAGCACGCATGGTGCGGATCATGCCAGGCGGCTCGGGCGGACCGGCCCATCACACCAAGGCGTGGATGACGTCCTTCGAGTGGGTGAGGGGGATCCGGTTGCCTTCGAGCTCGATGTGGGAGTCCGTGGCTTCGTCGATGAGCTCGAGGATGCGCACGTTGACCCGGGCGTGCACCTTGACCGTCAACCCTTCGCGTGGGACCTGGAAGACGAGATCCGTCGGCTCCTCGCGCCTGCTCCGGCCGGCGAACCCGTACACCTGGGTGGCCGAGACGCCGAGGAGCATGAAGGGCGGCAGGCCGGATCCGCTGTCGGACGCGTGCGCGCCAGCCATGTACCCGGCGGCCAGACCGACCGCGGATCCGAGGTTGCCACCGAGATCCCCGCCGACCTCGCTGCCGACGAACCCACCCAGGAACGCCTTGCCGGTCCGTCCCCGGGGCATGAACTGGCCCGCGGCGACGATCTCGTCGTCGATCCCCCGGTCGCGCACGGCCTGCTGGATGATCTCCACCATCTGTTCTTCGGACATCGCCCCAGTCTCGCAGAGCCAGGTTCAGACCGTGACCGTCGGGCGGCGGCGCGCTCCGAGGGACACGGCCAGGAGGACGGCAGCCGCGATCGTGGCCGCGTTGGCCAGCATGTGGAAGCCGAGCTCGGCTTTGATGACCCCGCTGGCGATGGCGCCGAGCGCGCCGCACACCCCCATGACGAGGTCGGCGCTGCCTTGGACCGCCACGCGGTCCGCCACCGGGACGGACTCGGTGAGCAGCGTGCTCCCGCCGATGAGGCCGCAGCTCCAGCCGAGCCCGAGCAGGAACAGCCCGGCGAAGATGAGCACCGGGTGGTAGCCGGCCAGGACCGACAGCAGGGTCCCGAGGCCGAGGATGGCCGCGCCGCCCTGGATGACCCTGACACGCCCGGCGCGGTCGGCGGCGATGCCGGCCAGCGGCGCCAGCCCGTACATCCCGACGATGTGCAGGGCGATGACCAGCGCCGAGAGGTCCGACTGCCCGTGGTCCTTCATGTGCAGCGGGGTCATCGTCATCACGGCGACCATCGAGGTCTGCGAGATCACCATCGCCAGCAGCCCGAGACGGGCGCCGGCGGAACGCCGGATGATCCCGAACGCGTCGCGTGCCTGCGCCACGCGCCGCACCTTCGGCTCGTCGACGGGCGCCAGCCCACCCGCCACCACCAGCGGATCCGGACGCATCAACGTCCAGACGAGTGCGCCGGCGACGAGGAAGTACGCCGCTCCGAACAGCAGAGGGCCGATCAGGCGGTTGAACCCGGCGCTGCCGGCGGCGTTCTTCTCGGCCGTCGCCAGCGTCGGCCCGAGCACCGCGCCCAGCGTCCCGGTCCACACCACGACGGAGATGGCGCGGGCCCGGTGCTCCGGACGGGCCAGATCGGCCGCCGCGTAGCGTCCCGCCAGGTTGGCTCCCTGGCCGGTGCCGATGAGGAACGTCCCCAGCAGGAACAGCGGGAACCAACCGAGCTGCCCGGCGACCGCGGCGGCGAGGGAGCCGACGACGGCGAAGCCGTAGGCGATGACGAGCCCCGGCCGCCGACCGTGGCGGCGCATGTGCTGGGCGAGCGGGACGGCGATGAACGCCGCGCCCGCCGTGAGCGTGGCGCCGCCGAAGCCGGCCAGCGTGTCGCCGCCGAGCAGGTCCGACGCCAGGAGTGACGACACCGCCACGACGGACGCGATGGCCGCGTTGCCGGCGGCCTGCATCCCCACCAGCGTCCGCATGGTGCGGCGCTGGACCGCGTCCCGCTGCGCCTCGTCCGCCCCGGCCGAGGATGACTCGACGACGCCGGTCACCTCCGAGCCACCCGACGGCGACTCACGCGGCGACTCATGGGGTCACCCCGGCGTGACGACCATGCTCACGACATCTTCGCCTGCAGCCGCTCGTCGAGCGCGGCCAGGAACTGCTCCGTGGTGAGCCATGGCTGGTCCTTGCCGATGAGGATGGCCAGGTCCTTGGTCATCTCCCCCGACTCGACGGTGTCCACGCAGACGGCCTCCAGCGTGTCGGCGAAGGCCGTCACCCCCGGCGTCCCGTCGAGCACGCCCCGGTGGGCCAGGCCCCGGGTCCAAGCGAAGATCGACGCGATCGGGTTGGTGGACGTCGCTTCCCCCCGCTGATGGGCGCGGAAGTGGCGGGTGACCGTGCCGTGCGCGGCCTCGGCCTCCACCGTGCGGCCGTCCGGCGTCATGAGCACGCTCGTCATCAGCCCCAACGAGCCGAACCCCTGGGCAACGGTGTCCGACTGCACGTCGCCGTCGTAGTTCTTGCAGGCCCACAGGTACCCGCCCTCCCACTTGAGGGCGGCCGCCACCATGTCGTCGATGAGGCGGTGCTCGTAGGTGAGGCCCTTGGCGTCGAAGTCCGTCTTGAACTCGGCCTCGAACACCTCCTGGAAGAGATCCTTGAACCGTCCGTCGTACGCCTTCAGGATCGTGTTCTTCGTCGACAGGTAGACCGGGTAGTCACGCTTCAAGCCGTAGTTGAGGCAGGCGCGCGCGAAGTCCCGGATCGAGTCGTCGAAGTTGTACATGCCGAGGGCGACCCCTCCACCGGTGAACTTGGCCACCTGCATCTCGATGGGCTCGCCACCGTCGTCCGGCGTCCAAGAGATGGTGACCGTCCCGGGCCCCGGCACCCGGAAGTCCGACGCCCGGTACTGGTCACCGTGGGCGTGACGGCCGATGACGATCGGCTTCGTCCAGCCCGGGACGAGCCGGGGGATGTTGGAGCAGATGATCGGCTCGCGAAAGACGACGCCGCCGAGGATGTTGCGGATGGTCCCGTTGGGCGACCTCCACATCTGCTTGAGGCCGAACTCCTCGACCCGGGCCTCGTCGGGCGTGATGGTGGCGCACTTGACGCCCACGCCGTGCTCCTTGATGGCGTTGGCGGCGTCGACGGTGACCTGGTCCTCGGTGGCGTCGCGGTGCTCGACACCGAGATCGAAGTAGAGAAGGTCCACGTCCAGGTACGGGAGGATCAAGCGGTCCTTGATGAACTGCCAGATGATGCGCGTCATCTCGTCACCGTCGAGCTCGACGACGGGGTTCTGGACCTTGATCTTCGTCATGGGCGGGACTCCGGGGGCGACTTGTATCGGACTTGTGGACGGTAGCCCGTCGAGCTAGGTGGCCTCGTCCCCGACGAGCCGGCCTTCTTCGAGCCGCAGGACGCGGGTGAGGGCAACGGCCTCCAGCAGCCGGCGGTCGTGCGTGACGAGCAGCAGCGTGCCGGGGAAGCCGGCGACGGCCTGCTCGAGCTGCTCGATAGCCGCCAGGTCGAGGTGGTTGGTCGGCTCGTCGAGGACGAGGCAGTTGACGCCCTGGGCCATCAGCAGGGCGAGGATGGCCCGGGTGCGCTCACCGGCCGAGAGCGTGGCCGAGGAGCGCCCCACGTCCTCGGCGCCGAGCCCGAACTTGGCCAGCAGGCTGCGGGCCTCGGAGACCGTGGTGCCGGTGGCGGCCAGCACGGCGTCGAGCAGCGTGCGGCCGGTGTCCAGCCGCCGGCGGGCCTGCTCGACCTCGCCGACCACGACACCGGGACCGAGGAAGCGCTCGCCCGCCGTCAGCTCCGCCCGGCCGAGCAGCGCGTCCAGGAGCGTCGTCTTGCCGCTGCCGTTGGCGCCCACGATGCCGACCCGCTCGGCGCGCCCGATCGCCACGTCGATCGGACCGAGGACGAAGTCGCCCCGCCGGACGACCGCGCCGTCGAGCGCGGCCACGCGCTCTCCGCCCCGCTCGGCCTGGTTGATGGAGAACCGGAGGTCCCACGGTTCCCACGGCTTGTCGACCACCTCGAGTCGGGCCATGGCCTGCTCCGTCCGCCGGGCCTTGGCGGCCAGGTTCTCGCTGGCCTCCATCCGGAAGTGGCGGATGTTCTTGTCGTTGTCGGACGGCTGGCGCTTGGCCCGGTTGTAGCCCGTCGTCGACCACTGACGCTCCCGGCGGGCCCGGCCGGCCAGCGCATCGCGCTGGGTCGTGTACTCGTCGTACGCCTCCTGGGCGTGGCGGCGGGCGGTGGCCTTCTCCTCCTGGTAGGCGAGCCAACCCCCGCCGAACGTCGTCGCTCGTCTCGTGTGCTCGTCCAGCTCGACCACGTCGGTGACGGTGCGCTCGAGGAAGGCGCGGTCGTGGCTCACGAGGACCAGCGCCCGCTCCTGCTCCAGCACCCAGGCCTCCAACCGGTCGAGGCCGGCGAGGTCGAGATCGTTGGTCGGCTCGTCGAGGAGCACGACGTCGTGCCCGGCGAGGAGGAGGGAGGCCAGGGAGGCCTTGGCCGCCTGGCCACCCGACAGCGTGGTCATGGGCTGGTCGACGATGGTGGGAGCGAGCCCGAGCGAGGCCAGCACCGCCTCCGCGCGTACCTCGTGGTCGGCCGCGCCCAGGGCCAGCCACCGGTGCAGCGCAGTGTCGTAGCGCTCGGCGGTGGCGCGCGCTGGCTCGGCGGGCGCGTCGCCGTTGGGGCCGGTCGGCCCGGTCGCGGCCAAGGCGACCGTGGCCGCTTCCAGCTCGGCCGTGGCCACGGCGACGCCGGTGCGCCGGGCGAGGAAGGAGCCGACGGTCTCGCCGTCACGGCGCTCCGGCTCCTGGTCGAGGAGGCCGACCGTGGCCCGAGGGGGCTGACGCACCACCGAGCCCCGGTCGGGTCGCAGCACGCCGGCCAGCACCCGCAGCAGGGTGGACTTGCCGACGCCGTTCGGGCCGATGAGCCCGTAGCGGTGACCGGGCGCGACGGTGAGGCTGACGCCGTCGAGGACGGTGACACGGCCGATGGTGACGGCCAGGTCGCGGGCGACGAGAGAAGCAGGCACGGGGCTCCGATCGATCCGGGGCGGACAGGGTGGGTCCGGGCTCAGCTCGTCACGTGCCCAAGGGTAGCGGCGGCCCGTACCATCGGCCCGTGGACTTCTCGTGGACCTCCGAGCAGGTCGAGCTGCGGGCCCGGGCCCGCAAGGTGGCCGAGGAGGCGGTGGCCCGCTACGGCCGCCACAACGACGCGTGGATCAACGGCTTCTCCCGCGAGTTCTCGCGGGAGCTGGCGGCGCACGGCTGGATCGGGATGACGTGGCCCGTGGAGCACGGGGGCGGCGGGCGGCCGCCCATCGAGCGGCTGATCGTGGCCGAGGAGATGATCGCTGCCGGCGCTCCGATCGCCGCCTCCTGGTTCGCCGACCGTCAGATGGGTCCCACGCTCATCACCTACGGCACCCCCGAGCAGGTCGGGGAGTTCCTGCCCCGCATCCTGTCGGGCGAGACCACCTGGTGCATCGGCATGAGCGAGCCCGAGGCGGGCTCCGACCTTGCCGCGCTGAAGACCCGGGCCGTGCGGGACGGCGACGACTTCGTGATCAACGGCCAGAAGATCTGGACCAGCTTCGGCGAGGTCGCCGACTACTGCTACCTGATCTGCCGCACGTCGACCGAGGGCCCGCCCCACGCCGGCATCAGCGAGGTCATCGTGCCCATGGACACGCCGGGCATCGAGGTCCGGCCCATCCAGGACATGACGACCAACCGGCACTTCTGCGAGGTCTTCTACACCGACGTCCGGGTGCCGGCGAGCAACCTCGTCGGCGTCGAGGGCGCGGCGTTCAAGCAGACCATGCGGCAGCTCGAGCACGAACGGGGCGGCATCGACCGGCTGGTCTCCAACCGGGCCCTGTACGAGCAGGCGCTCGAGCGGGCCGACCGGACCGATCCGCTCGTGCGCCAGGAGATCGCGACCCTGGAGACCGGCTACCGCCTCGGCCGGCTGCTGGTGCTGCGGGAGGTGCTCGGCCAGGCGCCGGGAGGGTTCAGCGCCGCCACCAAGTGCTTCTGCACCGAGCACGAGTGGCAGGTGGCGGAGTTCGTGGCCCGGGTGCTGGGCCCGGAGGCCACGCTGTGGGATCCGCTCGTGCAGGGCCTGGTCTACGCGCCGGGCTACACGATCATGGGTGGGACCTCGAACGTGATGCGCAACATCCTCGGTGAGCGCACGCTCGGCCTCCCCCGGGAGCCCAACCCCCGCGCCACCTGAGCCCCCGCTCAACCCGAGGGTCGGGCTAGCCGACCAGGACGGCGTGGACCTCGCCGGGCCCGTGGACGCCCACTACGAGCCGCATCTCGATATCGCCCGACCGGGACGGCCCGGTCAGGAGCACGACGTTGGTGGGCGGTCCGGCCGGCCAGCGCTCGGCGTGGGTGCGGAGGACGTCGCCGGTCAGGGCCACGATGTCGGCCTCCCGCAGGACGAACACGCCGACCCGGGGCAACAGGCTGACCAGGCGACCCGTCCGGTCGCTGTCGACCACGATCGTGCCGGTGGCGGCGATGCCCGCCGTGGCCTCGACCACGCCGACCATGGCCGTGGCCGCGTCCTCGATCCCACAGCCGGGCCATTCCAGCCACGCCTGCTCGTCCGGCGATGCCCTCGACCGTCGATGCTCCTCTGTCAGGCGATCTTGGGTCGATTCGCCGGCCGAAGCGTCCGTCGACGAGGACCGGGCCGCGCCCGGCGGTGGCTTCAGCGATGGCGGCGCCGACACCCTCGGGCCCGGTCCGGTGGACCTGGCCGCCCAGGGCTTCGAAGGCCGCGGCCCAGCGGTCGGCCAGCGGCGCCGTGGGCGAGGTCCAGGCCGGCACGACGTCCGGCGGGCCGTCCACGGCAGCGAACGGCCGCGCCGGGGCGGGCGCCCCTGGCCCGATGGCGGTCCGCAGCCGGGCCAGGAAGGTCGCCTTGGCTGTGCTCGCCGCGGTCACGGCACCTCCCGGTCCCGGCCCCAGGCCCCGGCCCAACCCGGCAGCCGTCGCCCGATCGCCGGCCGGCGGGCCACGCCGCGGGCCACCCGGCCGGCCGCCGACGTGATGGCGAAGCCGGCCCGGGTGCTCCAGGCCCATGACCACGCGCTGAACCCCACCGCGCCGCACCCAACCAGCGTCCAGGGCCGCGTCGCGCTGGCGCAGATCGAGCAGCAGGTCGTGCAGCGGGATGCGGACCGGACAGGCCTCCCAGCACGCGCCGCAGAGCGTGGACGCCTCGGCCAGCTCGCGGGCACTGTGGTCGTCGGGCCGCAGCAGCGGCGTCAGCACCGCGCCGATCGGTCCGGCGTAGACCGAGCCGTAGGCGTGACCGCCCACCTGCCGGTAGACGGGGCACACGTTGAGGCAGGCCCCGCAGCGGATGCAGTGGAGCGCCTCCTGGAACTTGGTGCCGAGCACGCGGGACCGTCCGTTGTCGAGCACGACGACGTGCACCTCGCGCGGGCCGTCGACGTCCCCCTCCCTCCGGGGCCCGGTGATGATGTTGGTGTAGACGGACAATGCCTGGCCGGTGGCCGACCGGGCCAGCAGACCGAGCATGAGGTCGAGCTCGGACCAGTCCCGCACGATCCGCTCCATGCCCATGATGGCGATGTGGACGTCGGGCACGGACGTGCACATACGCCCGTTGCCCTCGTTCTCGACCAGGCAGATCGAGCCGGTCTCGGCGACCGCGAAGTTGACACCGGACAGCCCCACCCCGGCCGCCAGGAAGCTGGCCCGCAACCGCGCCTGCGCGTAGCTGGCCTCGGCCGTGATGTCGGCCTCCACCGGCCGCCCCGCGTCCTCGGTGAACAGATCGGCGACGGTGTAGCGGTCGTGGTGGATGGCCGGAGCGATGATGTGCGAGGGCGTCTCCTTGGCCAGCTGGATGATGAACTCGCCCAGGTCCGTCTCGATCACCTGGCAGCCGTCGGCCTCGAGCACCTCGTTGAGGTGGATCTCCTCGCTGGCCATCGACTTGCCCTTGGCCACGAGCGGGGTTCCGTGCCGGCCGACGAGCTCCCTGACGATGGCGGTGGCTTCGGCGCCGTCGGCGGCCCAGTGGACGTGACCGCCGAGGGCCTCGAGGCGCGTCGACCACTCGTCGAGGACGGCGGGCAGTTCCGCCAGCACGCCGGCCCGCAGGGTGCGGGCGGCCGTGCGCAGCGCATCCGGATCCGCCAGCCCGTCCAGCGCCAGCCCGCGACTCCCCGCCATCAGCGTGGTGGCGTTGCGGACCGCGGCGCGGAGGCGCTCATCCCGCATGTCGCGCTCGGCCCGGGAGAGGAACGAGACCGGCGCGGTCTCCACCGCGGTCACGGCCGCAGCACTTCGGCCAGGTGGCGGAACACCATGGGCAGCGAACGCCGCCGGGCCCGACCCTCGAGGTGGACGAGGCAGGACAGGTCGCCCCCGACCACCGTGGTCACGCCGGCCTCCGACCACTCGTCGAGCTTGTCGTCCGCCATCGCCACGGAGACGGCCGGGAGCTTCACGCAGAAGGTCCCCCCGAACCCACAGCAGCGCTCGGCCCCTGCGGTCTCGGTGACCTCGATCCCCGCGTCGGCGAGAAGGCGACGAGGCTGGTCCTTCACGCCCAGCTCCCGCAGGCCGTGGCAGCTGTCGTGCACGGTCACCGCGCCCGCTGGCGGGCTGTCGGCGCGCCCGCCATCCCGCCCGTCGAGGTAGATCGACAGCTCGACCACGCGCGCCGCCACGGCGCGAGCGCTGCCCTCGTCCGCGGTGCCGGCGAACAGCTCCGGCCAGTGGTGGCTCATCATCGTGGCGCACGAACCCGATGGCACGACGACGGGTCCGTCCGAACGGCGCAACGCCCGCAGCGTCCGGCGGGCCACGCGGCGAGCGGCCGCCGCGAACCCGGCGTTCCACGCCGGCTGGCCACAGCACGTCGCGCCTCCGGCCAGGTCCGGGGCGACGCCGTCGGCCGCGGTCACCAGGGCGACGCAGTCGCGGGCGAGCGACGGGCGCAGTTGCTCGACCAGGCAGGTCGGGAGGACGACGGCGCGAGGCTCGGGCACGACGGCGACGTTAAACGAGCCGACGCACGGGGTCGACGGTGGCGGGAGCAGGCCGGACGTGCGCGGTCACGTCGACCACCCAGGCCCCGTCCGTCGACGCCAGGGCCGGGTTGATGACGAGGGTGTCCAGCTCCGGGTGGTCGTCGACGAGACACGCCACCCGCTCGAGCATGTCGATCACACCACTCACGGCCCGCTCGTCGCCCCCGATCGCCCGGTGGGCCCTCGACGCTGCGACCGCGGCGGCCGCCTCGCCGGGCGCGAACGGCACCAGCCGGGGGACTCGGTCACCGATGGCGTCGGCCAGGACGCCGCCCAGCCCGAAGGTGACGACCGGTCCGAGCGCCGGGTGCAGCTCGACGGCGACCCGCAGCTCGGCGCCGGGCGGGGCCATCGCCTGCACGACGACCTCCACGAGCGCGGCGGGACCCAGCTCCTCCTCCATCCCCTCCCAGGCGCGCTGCACCTCCGAGGCGTCGTGCAGGTCGAGCGCGACACCGGCCCGTTCGCTGCGACCACGGCGGACGATCCCCGCCGCCTTGAGCGCCACCGGGAACCCGAGCTCAACGGCAGCCGCGGCCGCCGCCTGCACCGAAGCCACCGCCCGCCCTGCGGACACCGAGACCCCGTAGGCGCGCAGCAGCGCCTCGGCCTCTGACAGTGGCAGCATCGTCCCCGTCGGCCGCGCCGCGAGGGCGCGTCCGATGACGGTGCGGGCGGCTTCGACGTCGAGTCCGTCGGGACGGCGCATCTCCCCGGCCGGCACCTCGGCCTGGCGACGCACCCAGCGAACGATGCGTCCGAGCGCCCCGACGGCCGGCTCGGGGAACGCGAAGACCGGCACCCGCGAGCCCGGCGCCAACGGCCCGTCGTCCATGCCGACCATCACGGCGACGACCGGCTTGGTCAGGGAGCGCTCGATCTCGACGAGCGCGTCGACAGGGAGGGCCACGAGGTCGGGCATCGGTGGGGCGAAGATGACGACCAGCGCGTCCACGTCGGGTGAGGCCTCCAGCTGCTCGACCGCGTGGGCGTAGTCGGCCGGCATGGCCCGGTGGGTGAGCTGGACCACGCCTCCCGCCAGGCTGGCGCCGACGGGCAGCGCCTGCAGCACCTCGTTCACGGTGTCGACACCGAGCTCGGCCGGACGCAGGCCTTCCACTCGCGCCGCGTCGAGGGCCAGGAGTGCGGGGCTGGCCGCGTTGGACACCACCACGACCCGGTCGCCGCGCGGCAGCGGTGGCCCGTCGAGCACGCGGGCGGTGTCGAACAGCTCCCGCACCGTCCGCACCCTGATGACCCCGGCCTGCTCGTACAGCGCCTCGGTGGTGGGGTCGGCGGATCCGCCCGCCCGCACCGCCACGACCGGCTTGGACCGGGTGAGCCGCCGGGCGATCCGCGCGAACTTGCGCGGGTTGCCGAACGTCTCGGTGTACAGGAGGACCACCTTCGTGGCCGGATCGTCCTCCCAGTACTGCAGGAGGTCGTTGCCGCTCACGTCGGCCCGGTCACCGAGGGAGACGAAGGTGGCGAGCCCGATCCCGAGGCGGGAGGCCAGCTCCAGCAGGCCGATCCCGAGCGGTCCGGACTGCAGCGAGATCGAGACGCCGCCCTGCCGCACTGTCGTCGGGGCCAGCACGGCCCGCAGCGGCACGTCACCGGACGTGGAGAGGATGCCCATGCTGGCCGGCCCGATGATGCGCATCCCGTTCCCACGCGCCCGGGTCACCAGGCGACGCGCGAACGGGACACCGCCGTCGCCCGGCTCGGGCAGGTCGGACGTCACGATGATCAGACCGCGCACGTTCTTGGCGATGGCGTCGTCGACCACGGCCTCCACCTGGTCCGGTGGCACGGCGACGAGAGCGAGATGCACGTCGTCCGGGATGGCCTGCAGGTTCGGGTGGCACGGCATGTTGGCCACCTGCCGATGAGCGGGGTTGACGGCGTAGATCGGCCCGGGGAAGCCGCTGCCCATGAGGTTCTGCATCAGCACCCACCCGACAGAGGACACCTTGTCGGAGGCGCCCACGACCGCCACCGATCGGGGGCGCAACAGGCGGGCCATCGAACGGCTCTCCGCCCGCTGCTCGCGCCGCTCGACGGTGTTCAGGTAGTCGGGCGTGGGCACGATGTCGAACACCACGTCGATGATCCCGCTGTCGAGCTCACGGCTCATCGGCCAGCCCGCCTTGGCGAAGACGGCCAGCATGGGCCGGTTGTCGGCCAGCACCTCGGCGGTGAAGCGGACGATGCCGTTCAGACGGGCGATGGCCGCCAGGTGCTCCAGCAGCAGGGTGCTGATGCCTCGGCCGTGGTGCTCGTCGGCCACCACGAATGCCACCTCGGCCTCGTCCTTGCCGTGCCAGCGGTCGTAGCGGGCGTCGGCGATGATGTCGTCGCCGAGCATGGCCACGAGAGCGGCCCGGTCGGCCATGTCGACCGTGGTGAAGCGGGTCAGCTCGGCGGCGCTGATCCGGGGCTTCGGGGAGAAGTAGCGGTAGTAGACCGACTCGCTGCTGAGCCCGGTGTGGAATCGGCGCCACCGCTCCACGTCGGACGGGTGGACCGGGCGGACATGGACGGTGCCTCCGTCGGAGAGCACCACGTCGGCGTCCCACGGCGTCTCGACCGGCGCCCCGTCAGCGGCCGACACCCCGTCAGCCGTGGGGTCGCCGTCAGTGGCCGGGTCGGCGCGGGGCTCGTCGGCCACCGGAGTCGCGGGCGGGTCGGCGGAGGGCCCAGGCCCAGGGGTGACGGCCATGTGCCGCCACGGTACCGACTCCACCACAACAGCCAACGGGCCGGACCAGCCGCCGCTGGTCCGGCCCGCAGCTTCCCGCCACCTGAGAGTTTCCTTCGGGACGGTCCCGGTGCCGGGGGGCGGCACCGGGCGTTCGCCCGAAGGGTGATCTGCGCTGTCTGCCTACGCCTGCTCGGGGCGCCGGCGGGAGGCGGCCACCAGGCCGATCCCACCGAGGACGGCGCCGGTGCCCAGGGCGAGCAGCGGGGCGGTCGGCCGGCCGGTCGCGGGCAGGGCCTGCGAGAAGTTCTGCACGCTCGGAGCGGGCGTGGCCTGGGAGCTGAGGACGGTGACCGGGACCGTGGTGGGCGCCTCACTGGCGGGCGGCGCCTCGGTCGGCGGGGCCTCACTGGAAGGCGGCGCCTCGGTCGTCGGCGGCTCGCACTCGGCCGGCCGGTCGAGGTTCAGCTTGCCCATGTTCTGGTAGTCCAGCCGGACGACCGACCAGACCAGCGCGGCCGAGCTCTGGCCCTGACCGAAGGTCTGCTGCAGGGTCACCGTGCCGTTGGGGCCGGGCTCGGTCAGCGTGGCCGAGTCGGATCCGAGGGTGACCTGCACCGGCCGGTCCTCGCGGACCTCGATGGCGCTGAAGGTGACCGAGACCGTCCAGGTCCCTGTGGTCGAATCGGTGCACGAGACGACGACCGCCCGGTCGTTCGCGCTGGCCTGGCCGGCAGCCATGAAGGCGGCGGCGCCGGTCAGCGCCAATGCCACTCCGGCGACTCGGCTCACGGTGCGCTTGGTACGGGACATGATCTCCTCCTGGCGGGGGGTACGTGCGACAGTTATGACTCCCCACTTCGTGTTTGGGGACGCGGATGACCGCGATTCCGCCTGATCGACACCGAACCGTCACAACCTGCACGCGCCCGGTCGAAGGTTGACCGCGCAGTGTGGTCAAATTGTGGCGATCGTCACCACGGGCCGCGGTAATGCCCTGGTCACGCTCTGTGGACAACCTCGCGGAGCCGTGCGGACGCGCCCGCCCGGACCGGTACGGTCGGGCCCATGGACCACGTCCGCTTCGGTCGTACCGGGCTCCGGGTGTCACGCCTCTGCCTCGGCACGATGACCTTCGGCTACCAGTGCGACGAGGCCCAGTCGCACGCCATCCTCGACGCCGCGGCGGAGGACGGCATCACGTTCATCGACACCGCGGACGCCTACCCGCTGGGGGCCCCTGCGGAGCAGGTCGGCCGCACGGAGGAGATCGTCGGGAGCTGGCTGTCGGGCCGGCGCGACCGCTTCGTGATCGCCACCAAGTGCCACTACCCGACCGGCCCCTCCCCCTGGGACCGGGGCAACTCGAGGCAGAACATCATGCGGGCCATCGAGGCCTCGCTGCGCCGGCTCCGCACCGACCACGTCGACCTGTACCAGCTCCACGCCTGGGACCGGCACACCCCGATCGACGAGTCACTGCTGGCGCTCGACGACCTGGTCCACGCCGGGAAGGTCCGCTACGCCGGCATCTCCAACCTCCTCGCCTACCAGCTGGCGCGCTCGCTGGGCCGCAGCGAGGTGCTCGGCGTGGCCCGGTTCGAGTCGCTCCAGCCCCGGTACAACCTGCTGTTCCGGCAGCCCGAGCGCGAGCTGCTCCCGCTGTGTGCCGAGGAGCAGGTGGCCGTCATCCCCTACAACCCGTTGGCCGGCGGTCTGCTGACGGGCAAGCACAGGACCGAGGGCGGACCGACCGAGGGCACGCGGTTCACCCTCGGCAACGCGGCCGAGCGCTACACGGACCGCTACTGGCACGACCGCGAGTTCGCGACGGTCGACGCCTTGCGGCAGGTGGCCGACGACGCCGGACGCTCGATGGCCGAGCTGGCCGTCGGGTGGGTGCTCGCCAACCCCGTCATCACCAGCCCGATCCTCGGCGCCAGCCGGCCCGAGCAGCTGGCCGACGCCGTCCGCGCCGCCCAGACGCCGCTGGATCCGGACCTCAAGGCCCGGCTCGACGAGCTCACGAGCGAGTACCGCTCCGGCGACGCCGAGCGCTAACGCCGGGCGACGGCCAGCAGGCCGTCCGAGCTGACCACGTTGGCTCCCGCCGCCCGGACGTCGTGGGCGACGGCCCGGTCATTGGTCACGACGACGATGGGGTCGGCAGCCGGGAACGCGGCCACGAGCTCCCGGATGACGTCGTCCGCCGACACGGTCGGGGGCGAGAAGCGCACGGCCACCCGGCGCCGGCGGCCGGGGCGAACGGGCCCGACATCGGCCCCGTCGAACACCACCTCGACGGTCGTGCCGTAGCGCGCCGTCAGGTCGTCCAGCACGTCCAGTAGCCGCTCACGTTGGTCGACGAGCACGGCGTCGGGCCAGCCCAGCTTGGCCACGTTGTAGCCGTCCACGACGACGGCCGCCTCGGCCTCGGTCAGGAGCCAGGAGTCGGCCTCGGACGTGCCGAGGTGCATGCCGCGGGGTACCCGGAGTGGCCGGCGGCGGGGCGGGTGCACGGTCGTCCCCGCGGGACGGGCCGGCGGGCGGGTCGGCCCGGACGCCGGCGGTGACAGGGCCGACGTTGCCGATTCGCCGTGCTCGCCGCCGGACAGCGAGGCGGCGAGGTCGGAGAGCGACGCCGCCAGGGAGGCGGCGGCGGCCGCCGCACCGTCGAGGGCCTCGCGGGCCTTGGCAGGCCAGGCGGGCGTGTCGCCGGAGGCCGTGTCCGACTCCGGGGCCGGACCGCCGGGCGCGGGCGCCGGCCCCGGATGCCACGGACCACCGCCGGCCTGGCCGGCCTCGCCGTCCAAGGCCCCACGCAGCTCCGCCTCCAACCCATCCACCCGAGCCAGCAGCTCTTCCTTCTCCGCCGCCACCGCCGCCGTCTCGGCCCGGGACGCGGCCACCTCCTCCGCCGCCTGCTCCGACCGTTGCCGTGCCCGCTCCGCGGCGCGCTCGAGCTCGGCCTGCCGCGCCTTGGCCTTGCCCGCTCCGGCCTCCGCCTTGGCCCGGGCGGCCTGGGCCCGCGTCACCTCGTCACGCAGGACGGACAGCTCGGCGTTGACCCGACGCAGCTTGGTCTCGGTGGCCTCGAGCCGGCGCGCCGCCGGCCCGGCGGCCCCGCCCGGCTCAGCGGGCTGCTCCGGAGCGGTCTCCTGGAGCAATGCCGCCAACTCGGCCTCCCAGCCCTCGGGCCGGTGCAGCCACAGCCACGACGCCCGGTCGACCGTGTCCTCAGTGGCCACGGCCGCCACGCGGGACCGGAAGGCCTCGTCCTCCTCGACCACCTTGCGCACGGGCACGAGCGCGGCCGACGGCAGCTTCTGGAAGCGCAGGAAGCGCTTCAGCGACGGCGGCGGCGGGATCGGGGGACGCTGGCGCGTGCCGAGGACGGCGACCACGAAGGCCAGCTCGAGGCCCGGCCGCAGCGCTTCGTCGGGCACGTCCACGCCAGGCATCGTACCGACGAGGTCGTTCGCGCTCCGGGAGCCGGCAGCACACCAACGGGCACGTTGCCACCGGAGATGCTTGCCGGAGCGAACACCTGTTCGCTAGTGTTCCGGCCGTGCAGCGCTCGTTCGACGACCTCGGGACACCGCTGGCCCAGGTCACGTTCTGCGTGGTCGACCTGGAGACCACCGGCGGCTCGCCCAACGAGCATGCCATCACCGAGATCGGCGCCGTCAAGCTCCGGGGCGGCGAGTGCCTGGGCACGTTCCACACGCTCGTGAACCCCGGCAGCGCCATCCCCCCTGCCATCACGGTGCTGACCGGCATCACGGAGGCCATGGTCACCGTCGCCCCCCGCATCGCCACCGTGTTGCCCGCCCTGGTCGAGTTCGTCGGGGGCACGGTGCTGGTCGGCCACAACGTCCGTTTCGACATCGGCTTCCTCAACGCCGCCCTGAGCGGCGCCGGCTGGGACCGGCTGGGCAACAGCTTCGTCGACACCGCGGCCTTGGCCAGGCGACTCGTGCGGGACGAGGTGCCGAACTGCCGCCTGGGCACGCTCTCGGAGCGCTTCCGGCTCGACCACCGCCCGTCCCACCGGGCGCTGGAGGACGCGCTGGCCACGGCCGACCTCCTGCACCTGCTGCTCGAGCGGGCGGCGTCCTGGGGCGTGCTCGGCCTCGACGACCTCCTCGTCCTGCCCCGGCTGGCCGGCCACCCCCAGGCCGCCAAGCTCCGCCTGACGACCGCGCTGCCTCGCGCGCCCGGCGTCTACTGGTTCGTGGACGGGCGGGGGGTGCCGCTCTACGTGGGCAAGGCGGCCAACCTCCGTCAGCGGGTGCGCTCGTACTTCTCCGGCGACGACCGCCGCAAGATCGGCAACCTCCTGCGGGAGACGGTCGCCGTCCGTCATCAGGTCGCGGGCTCGACGCTGGAGGCGGCGGTGGTCGAGGCCCGGCTCATCCACCGCCTGCGGCCCCGCTACAACCGGCAGGGGACGCAGTGGGGCGCCGCGCCGTTCATCGCTCTCACCCTGGGCGAGGTGTTCCCCCGCCTCAAGATCGTCCGGGAGCCACGGCCCGACGGCTCCATCTACCTCGGGCCGCTGCCGACGCCCCGGCAGGCCGCTGCGGTGGTCGAGGCCATCCAGACCGCCGTCCCCCTGCGGCGCTGCACCGAGCGCCTGGGGCCCCGCCGCTCGCTCCCGCTCCGTGCCGACCCGTGCCTGCCCGCCCAGCTCGGGGTGGCCCACTGCCCGTGCTCCGGCCGGACGGACCCGGCGGCGTACGCCGCCGCCGTGGACCAGGTGGTCGAGGGGCTGACCATCCGGCCGGCGACGCTGCTCGACCCGCTCCGTCAACGGCTGGCGGAGCTGGCCGAGGCCAAACGCTACGAGGAAGCCGTGCTCGTCCGCGACCGGGCCGGGGCGCTGGCGGCCGCCCTGCGGCGGCAGCGGGGCCTGCGGGCACTGGCGGCGTCGGGCCGGGTGCGGCTGCGTCTGCCCGGTGGGATCACGGCGGAGCTGATCGACGGGATCCTCCTCGGATCGGGGGAGCAGATCGCCGGGCAGGGTGCGCTGCCCTTCGACGTCACCCCACCCTGCGCCCTCCCGGCCGGTCAGTGCCGGGACGACGCCGATGGCGGGAGCGGCACGGCGCCGTTCCGGCCGGAGGTGGCGCTCGAGCTGGTCACGGTCGCCACCTGGCTGGACCGCGAGGCCCACCGCGTCAGGCTGGAGTCGTGCGACGGAGTCCTCGCCTCGGCCTGGCCGTCCATCCCGACCTTCTCCCCCGGCCAGCCTCTCGAGGCGCTCAAGCGGCTGGTGGCCTGAGATGCCCTCATCGCTCGATGACGGCTCCGGACAGGTCGATGGCCAGGATCTTCGTGTGCCCTTCGGGCGGGAGGGCGCCGGCCAGGCCCTCCGCGTCCTCCGGGGCGCACATCGTGGCGATGGTCGGGCCGGAGCCGGACAGCCAGCCGCACCAGGCCCCGGCCTCGAGCGCCACCTCCAGGGCGTGGCGCGAGCCGGGCGCGTGGTCGAATCGCTGGTCCTGGTGCAGACGGTCCTCGGTGGCTGTGCGCAGCGCGTGGATGTTGCCGGTGGTGAGCGACGCCACCAGCAGCGCGGTACGGCCGACGTTGAAGACCGCATCCACGAAGGGGACGGACGCACACAGCGCGGCGCGGGACTGATCCGTCGAAGTCGTCGCCGGTGGGACCCACACGACGACCACGGGCTCGAAAGGGAGCGGCACCCGCACCGCGTGGCCGCCGGCGGCGGCGACGACGCCACCGAAGATGGACGGCGCGATGTTGTCGGCGTGCCCCTCGAGCGCGGTGGCCACATGCAGGAGCTGCTCCGCCTCGTCCAGCGGGGCGAAGTCAGGGCCGCGCTGCTGGGCCAGCGCCGCGACCAGGCCCGCCACCCGGGCCGACCCGCTGAAGCCGAGGCCCCGGCCCATCGGGATGCGGGAGCGGATCCACACCGGGCCCGTCCCGCCGAGGTGGCGGAAGGCCCGCACACCGGGATGGCCCTCGTCGGCGGGCTCGTTCGGTTCCGCGGCCTTTTCGGCCAACTGCGCGAACTCCGGCCGCTCAGACCGGGCCAGGTCGAAGCCGAGCTCCAGGTGCAGGCCGAGGGCGAGGCCGAGCGTGTCGAAGCCGGGACCGAGGTTGGCCGACGAGGCGGGCACCCGGACGATCACGACGGATCAGCCTGGCAGATCACCTTCGGCGACCGCTACCGATGCCGCCAGCGAGACGGCCCGCAGCCGCTCCAGCGCGGCCGCGGCCCGGCCGTCGTCGATGGCGGTGGCGGCCTGGGCCACGCCGGCCGCCAGGTCCTCGACCGAGCCGCTCACCAGCAGGGCGGCGCCGGCGTTCAACACGACGATGTCCCGGTGAGGGCCACGCTCGCCGTCGAGCACCCGCCGGGCCAGGGTGGCGTTCGTCTGCGGGTCACCGCCTCGCAGGGCGTCTGGCGGCGCGAGGGGCAGCCCGAAGAGGTCCGGATCGACCGTCGTGCGGGTGACGGTCCCGTCCCGCAGCTCCAGGGCCGTCGAGGGGCCGGTCGTGGTGAGCTCGTCCAGGCCGTCGTGCCCGTGGACCAGAAGGACGTGGGTGGCGCCGTGGGCCTGCAGCACGGAGAGCATCCGCTCGGCCATGGACGGGTCGGCGACCCCCAGGAGCATCCGGCGCACCCGCGCCGGGTTGGCCAGCGGACCGAGGATGTTGAAGGCGGTCGGGATGCCCATCTCCCGCCGGGACGGCCCGGCGTGGCGCAGGGCGGGATGGAACAGCGGGGCCAGGCAGAAGCCGATCCCGGCCTCCTCGACGCAGCGGGCCACGGCCGCCGGTGACAGCTCGATCACCACCCCGAGGGCCTCCAGCAGGTCCGCCGCTCCGCACTGAGAGGACGCGGCCCGGTTGCCGTGCTTGCACACCGGCACGCCGGCGCCGGCCACGACCAGCGCGGCCAGGGTCGACACGTTGATGCTGTGGCTGCGGTCGCCACCGGTGCCCACGACGTCGACGGCCCGGTCCTGGAGGCCGTCAGGCAGGGTCACCAGGTGGGCCGCGGCCAGCATGGCGTCGAGCATCCCGCTCAGCTCGTCCACCGTCTCGCCCTTCACCCGCAAGGCGACAACGAAGGCCGCGAACTGGGCCGGGGTGGCCTGCCCGGCGAGCACCTCGTCCATGGCCGCCCGTGCCGTGCCAGCAGGGAGATCGCGCCCGGCCACCAGTTGCTGGAGGACCGCGGCCCAGCCGCCGAGGTCGGCGAGCTGGGTCATCGAGGAGCGGTGCGCGGGCCGGGTTCAGGCCGACCGGCGGCGCTGGCGGATGATCCGCCGCCGTTCACGCTCGGTGCAGCCACCCCACACGCCCTGCTTCTCACGGCGTTGGAGCGCGTGTTCCAGGCAGGCGGTGCGGACGCCACAGGCACCGCACACGGCCTTCGCGCTCTCCGCCTCTTCGTCGGTCTCGGGGTAGAAGATCCCGGGGTCGAGACCCCGGCACGCCCCCAGCTGCCGCCAGTCGATGTCTTTTACCGGCACGGGTCGCCCCCCAAGGCGAGTCGAGAAATGAGTGGATCGGATGCCGAAGCAGGCGCATCGTAGAAGCCGATTGTGCCTCTGACCAGACCTTTCTTTGGCAACCTCATGAACGCTGGCTGACAGCGGGGGCGGACCGGGCCCGGATCTGGGGCGGGATCAGGCCGTCCCGACGGTCATGAGATCGGCTCCGGGGCGATGCCATAGGCCCGGGCCAGGACCTGCAGGGGATGCTGCGGGATGCGTCCGGTCTGCTCGATGATGGCCGTGTTGGCCAGGTGGCAGTCGCCGGCCACGACGTCCCCGCCCGCCTTCTCGAGCTCGGCGGCCAGCTTCTGGCCGATCGGGATCGAGAGCCTGTCGTTCCCGGCCCGCAGACCCCACATGCCGTCGATGCCGGAGCACTGCTGCACCACCGTGACCCTCGCTCCGGTCAGCCGCAGCAGATCGCGGCTCTTCAGGCCGACCTTCTGCGCCCGCAGGTGACACGGCGCGTGATAGGCGATCTCGGCCGGCACGTCCCCACGGAACTCGGTGTCCAGTCCGGTGCCCTCGCCCCGCTGCAGCCGGACGAGGTACTCGGAGGCGTCGTACGTGTGGGCGGCCACCAGCGCGGCGTCCGGGCCGCCGACGTGGTCCGGGTAGTCGTTGCGGAGCACGAAGCTGCACGTGGGCTGCGGCACCACCACGTCGTTGCCGGCCTTCACGGCGGCAGCCAGCGCCTTCACGTTCCTGACCGCGGCCTTCGTGAAGTGGTCGATGTCGCCGCTGTGCAGCCACGGCGCCCCGCAGCAGGAGGCGCCGTCCACGAGGGAGCACTCGATGCCGTTGCGCTCGTAGACCTTGACCAGGTCGTGCCCGATGCCGGGATCGTGGTACTCGACCAGGCAGGTCGGGAAGATCGCCACCTTGCCCTGCCGCCCCGGCAGGCGCACCCGCGGACGGTTGCGGTACCAGGTGGTGAACCGCTGGCGGGCGAAGGGCGGGAGCAGCCGGACGCTGGAGATGCCGGTCGCCTTCTCCACCACCTTGCGGACGAGGGAGCCGGGCTTGGCCGTGGCCACGTTGGCGATGGTGGTCGCCCGCGTGCCGAGCTTGCCCATGAGGTCGGTGCGGGCCAGGAGGTTCGTCGTGAGCGTGGCCCGCCTGCCGGTCTCCCCGGCCGCGTGCCGGGTCGCTGCGGCCCGCAGCATCAGCCGCGGGAAATCGATCGCCAGCTCGCTGCGGCCGGGGACGTAGGGACAGTTGAGGTAGCAGAGCTTGCACTGGAAGCACTCGTCGACCACCTGGTCCTGCTCGGCCCGGGTCAAGCCGGCCGCAGCTCCGCTGCCGTCGTGGCCGTCGATGAGCCCGAACAGCGTCGGGAAGGCACTGCAGAGGTGGGAGCACAAGCGGCACCCGTGGCACACATCGAAGACCCGGGTGAACTCCTCACGAAGGTCGGCGTCGTCGAGGTAGTCGGGGTGATGGGGGTCGTAGATCGTCGTCATCGCGGTCCGCCTCGTCGCGCTCCGGGGTTCGTGCCGCAACGTACCTCCGCGCCGCCCCGAACGGCGGCTTCGGAACTGGCCGGATCGCCGCCGCTCTCTACACTGACCGCGATGGCCTCATTCGACCGGGCGACGATGCGGGCGCGCCTGGGCGACGAGCAGTTCGACGTGCTGGTGATCGGCGGTGGCATCACCGGGGTCGGGACAGCCCTCGACGCCGCCAGCCGCGGTCTGCGCACCGCGCTGGTCGAGCGGCACGACTTCGCGTCCGGCACGTCGTCCAAGAGCTCCAAGCTCGTCCACGGCGGGCTGCGCTACCTGCAGCAGGGCGACGTCCGGCTGGTGTACGAGGCCCTCGCCGAACGCCAGCGGCTGCGTCACAACGCGCCGCACCTGGTGCGGATCCTCCCCTTCATGATCCCCATCCTGACCAGGGACGGGGTGATGAACCCCAAGATCGCGAGGGCCTTCGGCTCGGCGCTGTGGATGTACGACCTCACCGGCGGGGCACGGATCGGCAAGCTGCACCGCCGGCTCAAGAAGGACGCGGCCCTCGCTCACATGCCGACGATGCCGGCCGAGCGGCTCGCCTCGGCCTACCTCTACTACGACGCTCGGACCGACGACGCCCGTCTCTGCCTGACCGTGGCCCGGACCGCAGTTGCCCACGGCGCCGTCGTGCTGAACGGCGCCACCGTCGTCGGGTTCCACAAGGACGGCGAGCGCATCGACGGCGCCCGCGTCGTGGTCGACGGGCAGGAGATCGACGTGCGGGCCCGCGTCGTGGTGAACGCCGCCGGGGTGTGGTCCGACGAGGTGCGGGCGCTGGACGAAGGCGTGCACCCGGACTCCATCCGTCCCGCGAAGGGCGTCCACCTCACGATCCCGTGGGAGAAGGTGCAGAACGACATCGCCGTCGTGATCCCGGTCCCCAAGGACAAGCGCAGCCTGTTCGTGGTCCCGTGGGGGGCGTACACGTACGTCGGCACCACCGACACGGACTACCGCGGGTCGATCGACGACCCGCAGTGCACGCAGGAGGACATGGCCTACGTGCTGCGGGCGCTCAACCATTCGGTGACGACGGGCGTGACCGAGGCCGACGTCACGGGGACATGGGCCGGCCTGCGGCCGCTGGTGAAGCGGGCGGACGCGGGCCGGACGGCCGACCTGTCCCGCCTGCACCAGGTCGCGCCGGCGACCAGCGGCTTGATCAACGTCACCGGGGGCAAGCTCACCACCTACCGGCGCATGGCGGCCGACACGGTGGATCTCGCCATGGGCCGGCTGGACCGCCGCGGCCGGTCGAAGACCAAGCGCCTCCATCTGCTGGGCGCCGAGGGGTACGAGGAGCCGCACGGGGACGACCGGCAGGCGCACCTGCTCCGGCGCTACGGCACGTTGGCTGGTGAGATCGAAGCGCTCATCACGGAGGACGCGTCGCTGGCCGAGCCGCTGGTCCCCGGCCTGCCCTACGTCGCTGCGGAAGCCGTCTACGCGGCGCGTCACGAGATGGCCTGCTCGGTGGACGACGTCCTGTCCCGCCGCACGCGGGCCCGTCTCTTCGACCGGGCCGCCACCGCACGATCGGCGACGAGGGTGGCCCGACTGCTCGCTCCCGAACTCGGTTGGAGCGATGAGGACGTGGAGCGCGAGGCCACCGCCTACCGCCGTTCGGTCGAGCACGAGGTCGCGGCCGGCCACGATCCCAGCGATCAGGCGCTGGACGCGGCCTTCGGAGCCTGAGTGACCGCACCCACCCCGCCCATCGAGCTCGCCGGGCCTGCCGAGGACGTGCGTTCTCGCCTGGCGGAGCCGGCACCGCTCGATCCCGCGGTCCGCGAGGCGCTGGTCGCCGCCTGCCCGGCCACGACGACCGACCCTGCCGCCAGGGCCGAGGCCAGCCGCGACTGGTGGCCGCTGGCCATGCACTGGGCGCTCGCCGGGCAGGTGGGCGCGCTGGCGTCGGTGGTGTGCCGGCCGGCCGACGCCGCCGAGGTGGCCGCAGTGCTCCGCGTGTGCCACGAGCACGGCGTGCCCGTCACCGCTGCCGGTGGCCGCAGTGGCGTGTGCGGGGCCAGCGTCCCTCGCTACGGCGGCGTGCTGCTGGACCTCACGGCCATGGCCGGCGTGGTCGACGTGGACGACGAGAGCCTCACGGCCGACGTCCTGCCCGGCACGTTCGGGCCGGACCTCGAGGCCGACCTGCGCGCTCGCGGCCTGACCGTCGGGCACTGGCCGCAGTCGATGGACATCTCCACCGTCGGCGGCTGGCTCGCCTGCCGGGGAGCGGGCCAGTACTCCACCCGCTACGGCAAGATCGAGGACATGGTCGTCGGTCTCGACGTCGTCCTGGCCGACGGCCGGCTCGTCTCCACCGGCGGAGGGCCGAGGGCGGCGGTCGGCCCGGACCTGACCCAGCTCTTCGTCGGATCCGAAGGCACGCTGGGGATCATCACCGGGGCCCGCCTGCGCGTGCATCCCGTCCCGTCCGGCGAGGGCCGGGCAGCGTTCGGCTTCGCCTCCTGGGACGCCGGCGTGGAGGCCTGCCGGCGCATCCTGCGGCGCGGCGCCACCCCCGCCGTCCTGCGGCTGTACGACCCGATCGAGTCCCAGCGCAGCCACGACACCGACGGTTCCGTCGCCGTGCTGCTCGTGCTGGACGAGGCCGATCCCGCGCTCGTCGACGCCACGATGGCCGTCGTGCTCGAGGAGTGCGCGACCGCCACCCCGCTCGACGAGGCGCTGGTCGAGCGCTGGCTGGAGCATCGCAACGACGTGTCCGCCCTCGAGGCGCTCACCCGCAAGGGCTTCGTGGTCGACACCCTGGAGATCGCCGGGCCCTGGAGCCGGCTCCCCGGCATCTATCGGGAGACCACGGCCGCGCTGCTGGCCGTCCCCCACGCCCGGGTGGCCAGCGCTCACCTCTCGCACAGCTACCTCGACGGCGCCTGCCTGTACTTCACCTTCGCCGCCACGCCCCCGGCCGACGAGATCGAGTCCACGTACGTCGCATTGTGGGACGCCGGGAGCAGGGCGGTGCTGGCCGCGGGCGGCAACCTGAGCCACCACCACGGCGTCGGGCTCAACCGGGACCGCTTCGTGGCCGAGGCGCTCGGTTCCGGGCACGACGTCCTGTCCGCGGTGAAGGCGGCACTCGACCCCGCCGGCATCCTCAACCCCGGCAAGCTCGGGCTGGGCGGCCCGGGCGGGGCGCCCTGGCCGTGAACGACCGCCTGGACCCGAGAGCGCTGCGCGAAGGCGCGCTGGTGGCCGCCGTCGTGGCGGTGCCGGCCGGCGTCGTCGGGCGGGTGCTCAGCGACCGGCCGGACCAGCCGGACTGGCTGTGGGTGTTGGTGGTGGTCGTGCTGGCCGGCCTCGTGGCCGGCGCCGCGGTGGCGGCGTCCCGACAGGACCGCGGGTTCCCGCTCACCCACGGCGTCGTCACCGCCGTCGGCGTGTTCGTGGCCGTCCAGACCGTCGGGATCCTGATCCGGCTGCTCCGAGGCGACTCGATCAGCTGGAGCCGGGTGACCTCCAGCCTCCTGCTCTCGCTGATGGCGGGCGATGGCGGGTGGTCTGCTCGGGAGCGCGTTCCTCTCCCAACGGGCGGCACGCCGGTGACGGTTCTCGTCATCGACGTCGGCACGAGCGGCGTGCGGGCCGGGCGCGTGCAGCCCGACGCCACGGTCACCGACGTCCACTACCGCGCCCTGCCGCCGTCGACCCCCTTCCCCGGCCTGGTCGAGTTCGACGCCGCCGAGCTGGCGGCCGCTGTCGCTCGAGGTGGCCGGCGCGGCGAGAGCGGCCGGAGGGCCGGTCGAGGCCGTCGGGATCACCAACCAGCGGGCGTCGACGGTGCTGTGGGATCGCCAGACCGGCGAGCCGGTGGCCCCGGCCATCGGCTGGCAGGACCTGCGCACCGTGTTCGATTGCCTGACCATCGCTTCAGAGCACGGCATCCGCCTGGCTCCGAACCAGTCCGCCACCAAGCTGGCCGCGCTGCTGAACACCCACGACCCCGACCGCAGCCGCGACCTGTGCTTCGGGACCGTCGACACCTGGGTGGCATGGACGCTGTCCGCCGGGCGGCTCCACGTGACGGATCACTCCAACGCGGCCGTCACCGGGCTCCTGGACGAGGGCGCGCAGGACTGGTCGGACCGCGTGCTCGACGCCTTGCGCATCCCCCGATCGGTGCTGCCCTCGATCGTCGACTCCTGCGGCGCGGTCGGCGAGGCGAACGCCATCGACGGGGAGCCTCCCATCGCCGCGATCATCGGCGACCAGCAGGGCTCGCTCGTCGGGCAGGGCTGCGTGCACCCTGGCCGGACGAAGGTGACGTTCGGGACCGGCGGGATGCTCGACACGTGCACCGGCCCGGAGGCGCCGACGAGCGCCCAGCGCCATCCGCACGGCACCTTCCCGATCGTGGCCTGGAGCCGGGGTGGCGAGCTCACGTGGGGCGCCGAGGCGGTGATGCTCTCCGCCGGGACCAACATCGAGTGGCTGGTCGAGGACCTCGGCGTGCTCGCCGATGCCGCCGAGAGCCACACGGTGGCCAGCGCCTGCGAGGACACGGGCGGCGTGGTGTACGTCCCCGCGCTCCTCGGCCTGGGAACGCCCCGCTGGGACTTCGGGGCCCGCGGCACCCTGCTCGGCCTCACGCGGGGAACCGGGCGACCCGAGCTGGTGCGGGCCGTGCTGGAGGGGATCGCCCAGCGCGGCGCGGACTTGGTCGAGGCGGCCGAGGCGGATACGGGGCTCACCATCGAGTGCCTGCGGGTCGACGGCGGCATGAGCGCCAACCCGACGTTCGTCCAGGCGCTGGCCGACGCCACCCAGCGCACGGTCGAGGTGTCACCCGTGCTGGAGGCGACCACGCTCGGCGCCGGTCTCCTCGCGGGGCTGGCCACGTCGGTGTGGGGCAGCCTCGATGACATCGCCGGTTCGTGGCGTCCCCGCCTGGTCGTCGAACCGGGAGCTCCGCTCGACCGGGAGCGGTGGGCGAAGGCCGTCGAGCGCGCCGCCGGCTGGATGCCCGACCTGTCCTCGCTGGACTTCTAGAGTTGCCCCGCCCGGCCCCGGACAGGAAGGCTGTGGCACCGTTCGCGCCGTCCGGCGGACCCCCTGGTCAACCGGGCCCGTCGAGGAGAGCTGCTGCCTTGCCAACTGAGGACTGGCCCATCGAGGACTGGCCAACCGAGGATCACCAGCCCGCGAGCCCTCCAGCGGCACGGCCGGTTCCCCGCCGGCTGGCGTTGAGCGCCCTGGCCGCGCTGGCCGGTGGCGCCGTGGCCACCGCGTTCGCCGGCCCGGCCGCCGCCCAGACCGACACCACCGGACCCGGCGGCACGGACGACACCGCCGCAGCCCCCGCCGGAGACCGATGCGCCGACCACGACGGCGCCGCCCAAGCAGCCGACCGAGGCCGACATCGACCTGCTCGGCTTCGCGCAGAGCCTCGAGTTCGCCGCCGCCGAGCTGTACGGCCAGGCCATCCCCGTCCTCAGCGAGGAGATCAGCCTGGAAGCGGCGGTGTTCCGCCGGCACCACCAGGCCTACGGCGAGCAGATCGGCGCCCTGCTCGGCCGGCAGGCGCCGGGCGTCGCCAACCGGACCCTGGTCGAGGAGCGCACGCCCGCCTTCGGTGCCCGCACCGAGCCCGCGATCATCCGCGGCCGCGTACGAGCTCGAGAGCTCATTGGCCGCTACCAACACGCAGCTGCTGGGCCGGCTGCGGGGCACGGACGGGCTCACGCTCATCGCGTCCATCCAGCCCATCGAGTCCCGTCAGTCGGTCGTGCTGGGCCAAGCCGTCGGCCTGTCGAACGAGGAGTTGCTCCCCGTGCTCGAGGGCGAGGAACCGGGCGCCGAGGTGCTCACCCAGACGCAGTACCCGATCGCGTGATGACCACCACCAAGCCGTCCCCAGGAGTCCCGATGTCGTCCGACATCGGCAGCCCGTCCTCACCCTGCGTCTCCATCGACCGCCGCCGCTTCCTCGTGGCCGGCGGCGCGGCGGCCACGCTCACCGCCGCGCTTGTGGCGTGTGCGCAGGAGGACGATGCCATCCCGGTGAGCGGCGAAGTGGTCCCGCCGGCCAGCGTGCAGCAGCCGCCGGTGAACGACGCCGTCTACCTGCGGACGTCGTCCTCGGTCGTCTGCAGTGGCATCGAGGCCTACGCCGCGCTCCTCGAGCTCGGCGTGCTGTCGCCCGAGGACGAGGAGCTGCTCTCGCTGGTGAACGACAACCACGTCGAGCAGCTCGGCCTCCTCACCGAAGCCGCCGAGTCCGTCGGCGGTCAGGGTTTCGAGGAGCCGAACCCCTTCATCGACGAGACGGTGGTCGGGCCGGCCATCGAGGCCATCGCGGCCGGCGGCGACGAGCCGATGGACGTGCTGCGCTTCGCCAACGCTTACGAGTCCCTCATCGCCTCCACGTTCCAGGGCTTCGTGCCCAACGTGGCCGACTTCGATGCCCGGCGTCTCATGGGCGCCATGAGCGCAGCGGAGAACCGCAACGCCGCGGTGATCGTCAGCCGGATCGAGGACTTCACGGTGATCGGCGCGGAGACCGCCGCTCAGGCCGAGGCGGCGTCGGGCTCGGCCCCGCTGGACACCGGCCCGGGGGCCACGGCCAACACCGCGCCCGACACCGGCCCGACGGTCGCTGCGCCGCTGCCGGTGTCGCAGGTACCGGGCGCGTTCGCGTCGCTCGCCGCCGTCGAGGTCGTGCTGGGCGGCGAGGACCTGACCTGGGAGACGCCAGGTCCCAACTCGTACATCTACGAGTAGACGTCTCCCTCGTAGACTGGCGGCGACGACGAGTGGGCCGGGTGGCCGCGGCTCGGCATGACCGAGTCGAGGAAAGTCGGGGCTCCACAGGGCACGGTGCTGGCGAGAGCCAGGTCGGGGCGACCTGACGGACAGTGTCACAGAGAACAGACCGCCGATGGGCCGCCGGGCGACCGGAGGTCACAGGTAAGGGTGAAACGGTGCGGCAAGAGCGCACCAGCGTCCGGGGTGACCCGGGCGGCTTGATCAACCCCGCCGGGAGCAAGGCCGAGCAGGGGGCACGGGTGACCCGCCCGCCCGCAAGGGCGACCCCCGGGTAGGCCGCTGAGATGGATGGCCACCCAGGCGCCACCAGGCGCCGGACAGAACCCCGCTTACAGGCCCACTCGTCGT
>CAVYKN010000002.1:0-127629 GCA_963769115.1 uncultured Acidimicrobiales bacterium | reverse complement strand
CGATGAGCGCCTCGATGAGCACGGCCAGATGACCGACGCGACCTGGCGCAACTGGGCGGGCAACCAGGTCGCTCATCCCGTCGCCGTCCACCGGCCGACCAGCGAGCACGACCTCGCCGCCGTCGTCAAGCAGGCGGCGGCCGAGGGCGCGCGGGTCAAGGTCGTCGGCAGCGGCCACAGCTTCACGGACATCGCCTGCACCGACGGGCACCTCATCGACCTCGAGCGGCTACAACCGCGTGCTCTCGATCGATCCCGAGGCGCGCACGGCGACGGTGCAGGCCGGCATCCGGCTCGAGGACCTCAACCGCCACCTCGACCTCCGCGGCCTGGCCATGCCCAACCTGGGCGACATCGCCTACCAGACGATCTCGGGCGCGGTGTCGACGTCCACCCACGGCACCGGCCGGAAGCTGACCGGGCTGGCCGGCCAGATCGCCGCCCTCCGCCTCGTGCTCGGCGACGGCACCTGCGTCGACTGCTCGCCGGACGAGGAGCCCGAGCTGTTCCACTGCGCCCGGGTCGGCCTCGGCGCGCTGGGCATCATCTCGACCGTCACGCTCGACGTGGTGCCGGCCTTCAACCTGGCCGTGGTCGAGGAGCCGATGCGGGTGGACTCGCTGCTCGAGGACCTCGACACGCACGTCGACGGCAACGACCACTTCGAGTTCTTCTGGGTCCCCCACACCGGCTGGGCGCTGACGAAGCGGAACAACCGCACGGACGAGCCGCTGGCGCCGCGCGGCCGCGTGTCGGAGTGGTGGAACGACCGCTTCCTCCAGAACTACGCCTTCGGGGCGCTCTGCCGGGTCGGCCGCGTGCGGCCCCAGTGGATCCCGCGGCTGGCCAAGGCGCTGCCGGCCGCCGGCCGCGTCACCTACGTCGACCAGAGCTACCGCGTGTTCGCCAGCCCGCGGCTCGTGCACTTCTACGAGATGGAGTACGCCGTCCCGCGGGCGGCGGGCGCCGAGGCCCTCAACCGGATCCGGCGGTTCGTGGACGAGTCCGGCCTGCTGCTCAACTTCCCGGTCGAGGTGCGCTTCACCGCCCCCGACGACATCCCGCTGTCGACGGCCAGCGAGCGGGAGTCGTGCTACCTCGCCGTCCACATCTACCAAGGGATGGACTACGAGCCGTACTTCGACGGCGTCGAGGCCATCGTGACGGACCTCGGCGGGCGACCGCACTGGGGCAAGCTCCACACCCAGACCGCGGCCTCGCTGGCCGGGCGCTACCCGCAGTGGGAGCGGTTCGCGGCGGTCCGCGACCGGGTGGACCCCGACCGCCGCTTCGCCAACGCCTATCTGGAGCGGGTGCTGGGTCCCTGAGCCGTAGAGGCCCCTGAGCCGTCAGGCCGGCTCCCAGAGCTGGGCCTCGATGTCGCCCTTGAAGTGCAGCGTCTGGTCGTTCGAATAGGTCGGGGCCAGCCCGGCGATGACCTCGTCGATGTCCTCGACGTGGTCGTGGTTGCGACCGATGACCACCCACACGCGGCCGGTGGGCTCGCTGACGACCTCGTCGATCACCGACGAGTCGAAGGACTCGTACGTCTGGTCGCCGGTCTCGAACGATCCCCACGGCCCCGCCGGGTAGACGGACTCCGGCAGCGTCGCGTTCGGGTCGAAGCGCCGGTAGTACTCGAAGAAGAGGCGGACCGAGTCGTTGGCGAACAGCACGCGGTCGCCCGGCTGCGCGGCCGACAGCACCGTGTCCGTCGTCTTCCGCCAGTTCTCCTCGCCACCGTCGTTGTACCAGTAGGCGACGCCATAGGCGCTCACGTGCCAGCACCACCGAGGCAACGGCGACGCGTTGCCAGCCGGCCGACGGGTTGCGGCGGCCCATGCGCTCCACGAGGCCGCTGACGCCGAGCGCCTCGTAGATGGCGAGGCCAGGCAGGCAGAACAGGAGGTAGCGGCCGATGACCAGCGGCGGCGACACCGGGCTCGTCACGGCCAGCAGCAGACCGGGCAGCGCGGCCCAGAGGATGAGCACGCCGTGCCCCCAGGCCTCACGGCTGTGGAGCCCCTGCTTCCAGACTCGGACAGTGATCTGCAGCGCCAGCAGGCCGAGCACCAGCGTGAGGAGCACGCCGATCACGCCGGCCCGGCCGGTCATCGTGAAGAGCACGTCCCGGAACGCGCCGAGGCGGAAGCCGGAGACGGGCTGGCCTTCGTCGTGCGTGGCGATGAGGTAGGCCATCGGCAAGGACGCCAGCACGATGAGCCCCGACGCGAGGACCCGCCGCTTCATCAGGCGCTGGTCGGGCGGCAGGAACCACAGCGACCCCACGAGCGCGGCCAGCAGCAGCAGGCCGACGATGTGCGAGTAGGCCAGCAGGACGCCGGCGCCCCAGAAGGACACGATCGTCCAGCGCCGCGGCTGCTCCACGTCGAGGACGAAGAACAACGTGGCCAGGGTGGCCAGCAGCATCGACAGGGCATACGTCCTGGCGTTCTGCGCGTAGCCGGCGACGCTGCCGTTCACCACGATGAGGGCGCCGGCCAGCACGGCCACCCGCGGTGACAGCAGCCGCCAGGCCACCGCGGCGACCGCGGGTACGAGGGCGGCCATCGCGAGGACGGACACCGACCGGAGGGTGGCCTCCCCGTCACCGAAGATGGCAACAAACCGCAGGAGCGCGGCGTGCAGGGCTCCGTTGGCCTCGTGCTCGATCGAGAAGCTGAGGAGATCCCGCCACGGCCGCAGCACGGTCGAGGCGGTGAACGCCTCGTCCCGGTAGAGGCTCTTGCTCCCGAGCTCCCAGGTCCACAGGATGGCGCCTGCCACAGTGAGCAGCCCGATGAGGAGCAGGCTGCGGGTTCGCTCCGCGGGGCTTGTGGCGGGGGCGGCGCCCTGCTCGGGCGCGGCGATGCTGTCGTCGAGGATGGAGGAGCTCATCGGGCCGGCCCGGCCTGTGACGTTGTGGCTGCCGTCGTGGCCGCGTCCGATTCGACTATGCGGAGACGCTCGTCGACCTGCGCGACCTGCCGGAGGACGCGGGACTCGATGTGGAAGAGATCCTCGAAGTATCGCTTCGCCTGCGCCGCCAGCACCCCGAGGCTCACGAGCTGGACGGCCACTACGAAGGTGAGGCCGCCGATGATGAACGAGTGCGGGCGCTGCGCCCAGGCGTCGGCGAAGGCGTCGGTGAGCCGCACGTCGAAGTTGCCGCCGCTGGCGTCCCTGTAGTCCTGCACGACCGTCCAGGCCAGCGCGCCCAGGCTGTAGACGGAGATGGCGAGGAGGATGAGGCCGGGCACGAGGAAGAAGGTGATCGGCCGGAAGAGGAAGCTGGAGAACATGAGCAGCTTCGAGGTGCTGCTCACCTTCAGCGACACCTTGCGGGCGTTCATACGCTCGGTCTGCCCGGTCCAGTCGAGGTGGGCGGGGATCTCGATGACCCTGGCGCGGAGGATCTGCGCCTTGTAGAGGATCTCCGTGTTGATCTCGGGGCCCATCGACTTCAGGTTCAGGCCGCGGATGAACGGACCGTCGTAGGCGCGCACGAGCCCGGTGACGGTCGAGACCTCGTGCTGGGAGCTGGCGGCCAACAGCTTGTTGACGCTCTTGCTCATCATCTTTCGGTTCCAGGGCAGACCCGAGTTGCGCCCACCCTTCATGTACGGCGAGGCCACGCAGATGCGTGCGTGCTGTTCGCGCAGCGCTTCGACCAGCGCGCTCGATGTGATCGGGCGAGTAGGTCAGGTCGCTGTCGAACGTGACGACGTAGTCGCCCTTCGACTGGCTGATGCCGTAGCGCAGGGCTTGCCCGAGGCGGAAGTTGACCGGGTGACGCAGGACCCGCACCTCGGGCCGGAGCTGGCGAACGCCTCGGCGATGGCCGGCGTCTCGTCTGTCGATCCGTCGTCGACGACGATGAGCTCGAACCGGTACCGGTCCGAGAGGTCCTGGAGGTACGCGTACAGGGTCGTGAGGGACCCCATGAGCATGAGGGCCTCGTTGTACGCGGGCACGACGATCGACAGCAGCGGCAGCACCGCCGGCTCGACCTGTCCCGCCAGACCAGCCGGCGACTCCGGGACATCGGGAACGACGTCGAACGCGCCGCCGTCGAGTCCTCCCGACGTGTCGAGTGCGGTCACATCGCCCTCCGCCAAGCCGACGTGGTCATCCACCACACGCCCGCCCATGTCACATCACCCGCTCTCATCTGTCCGCTTGCCTCGACCTCGGCCGACCGCGTCGGCGACTGCCGTACCCGCACCTCTGGTGTCCCGGGATCATAGTGATGGGGTCCTCCGATGGGAACGGGACGGCCGCATCGAGCACCACGCTGCGTGCCGCCGCAGAGGGTGGCGTCGAGCCGGCCGGCGGGACGTCGAGCGGCGGGTTTCGGGCCGGGCGCACGCGCCGTCCCACAGCCGTCTACCAGGAGCGGAGCGGCATCGACGCCGCGCGTCGCGCGCAAGCCACGGCGGGACGAGGGTACGCGGGGGCAATGACGCCGCCATCGCGACGGCCAGCGGGTGTGGACGACCACCACCGCGGAGCGTCGCCCGACCACGCTCGGTCGCTCTCCATTCCACGCTGTGGTGTGGTCCCTCCGAGAGTCAACGGGTAGGGTGCCGCCGTCGGGCGGACGCTGAAGGGCCAATAACTCGGTTGAACGAAGGCGGGAGTCCGTAATGGTGGCGAAGCGCGTAGGGGCGGCGGTGTTCACGGCTGCGGCTGTGGTGGCGGTGGCGGCGTGCCAACCGGGGCCCGGGCCGGGCATGCCCAACCAGACGGCACCCCCGCCGCAGGTGAGCAGGGCGCCGGCGTCGCCGCCGGCGCGCATCTGCGGCAACACCAGCTTCCTCGCCGGACCGGCCAGCCCTCCGGCGGGAGCGATCGTGGTCCCGGCCGGTGACAACACCAACGTCGACTTCCGTCGCGCCGGCAGGACCTACTGGTTCGCGCCCGGAGTGCACACGCTCGGGAGCGGCGAGTTCAGCCAGATCATCCCGGCCGACAACTCGACCTTCATCGGTGGCCCGGGCGCCATCCTCGACGGGCGCGACCTCAACCAGTACGCGTTCACGCAGCAAGCCCGCAACGTCCGCATCGCCCACCTCACCATCCGCAACTTCGGACGCGGGCCGGCGGCCAACCACCAGCAGGGCGTGGTCAACCACGACGCCGGTGACAACTGGGTCATCGAGCGCAACACCGTCATCGCCAACGACGGCGCCGGCGTGTTCGTCGGCGACGGCAACGTCGTCCGCTGGAACTGCCTGAAGGACAACGGCCAGTACGGCTTCTCGGTCTACGAAGAGGACGGCGTCGTCAACGTCACCATCGACCACAACGAGGTGACGGGCAACAACAAGGACGACTGGGAGTCCCGCATCGACGGCTGCGGTTGCAGCGGTGGCGCCAAGTTCTGGGAGACCAACGGCGCCCGGGCCACCAACAACTGGGTCCACGGCAACAACGGCCCGGGTCTGTGGGCCGACTTCAACAACCGCGCGTTCCTGTTCGAGGGCAACTACTTCGAGGGCAACCTGGACGAGGCGCTGTTCTACGAGGTCTCCTACAACGCCACGATCAGGTACAACACGTTCAAGCGCAACACCATCCACAAGGGCCAGGCCTTCGCGGCCGACGGCAACAACTTCCCGGTTGCCGCCGTCTACATCTCCGAGGCCGGCGGAGATGCCCGGGTGGCGGGACCGCCGATCGATCGACATCCACAGCAACGTCTTCGAGGACAACTGGTCCGGGGTCACCGTCTGGGAGAACGCCGACCGGTTCTGCGGCAACGGGGCCACGCCGGGCTGCACGCTCGTCAATCGTGGGGCCACCCAGGCGACGTGCCGACAGCCGGGCATCGCCTCCCGCCCGCTCTACGACGACTGCCGGTGGAAGAGCAACAACGTGCAGGTCCACCACAACGTCTTCCGGGTCACCCCCAGCAACATCGGGTGCTCGAACTACTACTGCAGCAGGCAGGCGGTCCTGTCCAACTACGGCACCTGGCCCTCGTTCTCGCCCTACCGCGCCGAGAGCGTTCAGACCGCGATCACCTTCAACCAGAACAACCGGTTCTTCGCCAACACCTACATCGGGCCGTGGCGCTTCATGCCCTTCGAGACCGGCCGGGTGCTGACGTTCAACCAATGGCGTGCCGCGCCGTACAACCAGGACGGCTACAGCAGCATCAGTTGAACGGCGGTCAGCCGGAGCTCGGCGTGCCGAGCCGCTCGTCGGTGTATCGCAGGCCCGGATCGGGCGGCGCGAAGGCCGGCTCCACCCTGCCGGCCCTGACGACACCCGGCAGGTACACGCGGTACATGGCGATGACCAGAAGCGCGGCCAGCCCGAGGCTGGCGACCGCGGCCCCTTCGAGGCCGTAGACCGCGGACACGACCACGGCGGTGGGCAGCGAGATGATGGTCACCCACAGCCGGGCCTGGAACATCTCGCGGGCCAGGCCGGCCACCTTGATGGCGATCGAGGCGCCGAACGGGATCACAGCGATGGCGCAGCGGACCGCGGCGAACCAGACCAGATAGGTGTAGGGCTCGAACTCCGCGCCATAGATGGTCACCATGAGCCACGGCCCGAAGATGACCAAGAGCGCGCTGTACGCGAACTGCGCGCCGCCGACGACGATGGTGACCCGGCGGCTGTAGCGGGCCAGACCGGCGCAACCGTGATCGCGGAACGTCCGGGTGGCCCCGGGCAGGGCGACGTTGCCGCCCGACAGCAGGATCACGTACGCCGGGCCCACCAGGCTCTCGGCGGCACGTAGACCGCCGAACTCGGCTCCGGTCACGAAGGCGGCGACGATGAGAAGGTAGGCCTCGCGGGCGCCGAACAGCGTGGCGAAGTCGCGGATGAGCCAGCGCGACATCGGCCACAACTCTCGCAGCAGCTCGGTCCGGGGCCGCGTGGCGGGCCTGGCGTGGAACTGCACCATCCCGACGACGACGCCCGCCGCGGCCCCGATTCCCCAGGCGATCACGAACCACGGTGAGCTGGTGAGCCCGACGGCGATCAGGCCGGCCATGAGGATCACCTGCACGGCCGTGAAGACGAGGTCGTTGGCCAGCGCGCGCTTCGGGTGATGGACGCCGAACGAGAGCGCGCGCCAGAGATCCTGGGTCAGGAGCATGGGGAGGACGGCGCGCCAGCGCCAGCAGCGGGCCGCCGATCCCGGGGACCCCCGCCATCAGCAGCACCAGCTCCCACGGCGCCGACCACCGCACCGAGGGCCAGTGCTACGGCGAGCTGCGCGGCCAGGGCGCGGCGGAGGTTCACCGGGCTGTCGAAGTCGGGCTCGACGATGATCAGCGGCTCCGTCAGCACCGCTCGGTTGATCCCGATGATGGCCAGCCACACGAACAGCGCGACGGCGAACCCGCCGAGCTCGGTCGCGCCGCCGAACCGTCCGACGGCCACGCTGACGAGGAAGTTGGAGCCGGACGACACCACCTGATCCGCGATCGCGAACGCGGCCGGGGTGGGTCGCCGGCGCCGCAGGCCGTGTCCGCCTCGACGCGCCGTCCGTTCACGATCGGACCACGCCGAGCACGCGCTCGTAGATCGACTCGAGGAGCTCCATGTTGGGCGCGGGGCGGAACCGCGACTCATAGGTCGCGCGGGCCCGCTCGCCGAGTCGGGCGGCCAGCTCCTCGTCGCCGTGCAGGGTCTCGACCGCCTTCGCCAGCGCTCCGGCGTCGGCGGGCGGCACGAGGAGGCCGTCGTGCCCGTCGGTGATGAGGTCGGGGAACGAGCCCCGGTCGCTGCAGACGGCGGCGCGGCCGAACATCATCGCCTCGGCCACGACCAGCCCGAACGTCTCCTCCCAGACCGACGGCACGAGGACCGCCCGCGCCTGTCGGAACTGCTCGAAGCACTCGTCGCGCGTGAGCCGGCCGGCGAAGTGCACGTTCGGGTGAGCGTCGGCGAAGCGGACGACGTCGTCCTCCAGCGGCCCGCTGCCGATGATGGTGAGCTCGGGCCGCAGGCCCCGCTCCTCGAGCACGGCCCAGGCGTCGAGGATGACCTGCACGCCCTTCGTGTCGGCCAGGCGCCCCGCGTACACGAACCCCGTCCCGGGTAGCCCGTGGTCGGCGCTGCCCGGGATGCTCGGTGACGAAGTTGGGCTTGACGATGACCCGTTCCGGGTCGTACCCGGCCTCGACGAAGAGGTCTCGTTGCGCGCTCGACAGGGTGAGGAGAGCGTCGAGCGCCTTCCAGTGGCGGGCGTGCACCACGTTGGCGAGGGCCACCGGCGTGGTCGCGATCCTCGACTCGCGATAGCACCCGTGCTGCACGCCCGGCCGGTGCGACGAGGGCAGGCAGTCGTGGCACACCCGCCCGTCCCGGAACAGGGTTCCACCGGAGCAGATCAGCCGGTAGTTGTGGACCGTCGCCACCGTCGGGACCTTGCGGTCGCGCAGCATCGGGAGGATCGAGCCGCTGATCAGCGGGAAGGTGTTGTGCAGGTGGACGACGTCGGGCCGGTGCCGGTCGAGCACTGCCGCCAGGGACCGGGCCGAGTCGCGTGACCAGACGACGCGGGCGGGCAGGAGCAGTTTCTGGAGGGGCGACTGCTCGGCGATCTCGTCGGAAGCTCGGGCCCCAGACCTCGACGTCGTGGCCGCGCTCGCGCAGCTCGCGGGCCTCGCTCTCGACGACGTGGTTCTCGCCGGACGGCTCGACGCTGCGGTAGCGGTTGTGGACGAGGAGGATCCTCACGTACGGGCTCCAGGCTTGATCGGGTGGAAGTGCTCGCCCGACTGGGCGAGGGTGAGCGGCGTCAGGAGGATCCCGGCCAGCAGGATGTGCATGACGTAGGCCGACATGTCGCCGATCCCGGTCTCGGTGTACGAGGCCACGGCGACGAACGTCAGCAGGCAGATCGACAGCGCCCGGTTGGCGGCCTTCGGGTACGAGAAGGCCCGGAGCAGGATCACCGCCATGGCGGTGCAGACGATGACCAAGCCGATCTTCCCCGCCTCGTGATAGGTCGCGAGGTAGCCGTTGTCGATGGGGAGGCCGTCGATGGACTTGTCCCCGTAGCCGATCCCGAACAGCTCCTGGAACCCCGTCCGGGGGAAGGTGTGCACCCGGGCCCAGGCCAGCGTGCGCCCGGTGAGCGTCGACAGCAGCTCGTCGTTCTGGCCCCTGTTGAGGAACGCCTCGACGGCCGGCTCCATGACGAGGAAGAGCGCCGGACCGAGCAGGACCAGCGTGACGACGACCTCGCGGGCCCGGGAATGGCTGACGGCGAGCAGGAGGATGGCGACCCCCAACGCGACCGCGCCGGCGATCAGCGGTGTCCGGGTCTTGCTGAGGAGGAGGGCGGCCACACCGAGCACCATCCACATCGGGCAGCGGGGCAGTCGGGGTGAGTGGGACAGGATCTGGACCGCGGTCAGGCAAACCAGCACGGCGGCGAACTGGCCGACCTGTGGCGGCTGCAGAGCCGGCACCTGGGAGATGAGCCGGCCCTCACCGTTCTGGCCCAGCCCGATGCAGAGCGAGATCAAGGCCGCGCCGACGCACAGCCGCAGCGCCCGCGCGTGAGCGTTGACGATGACCCACGGGTCCGATCGCCAGACGGGGGAGATCAAGGCCAGCGCCAGGAGGGCGAACAGGAAGCGGGACGCCCGCGGCAACGGTGCCGAGCCCGCCCGCGCTGCCGCTCAACGCCGGCATCAGGGCCACGATGGGCAGGAGCGCGTAGAGCCACACCGGCCAGGAGCCCCTGAGCTTCAGGCGCGGGTTCAGCTTGAGCGCCAGCCAGAAGGCCAGTACCACGGCGATGGCGGTGCCGAGCTGCTCGACCCGGGGCGGCAGGATGATCACGAAGTCGGGCCGTCCGGTCCAGGCCAGGCACGACCCGAACACCAGGATCCAGACGAGCGCGGCCGTCCGCCGCTCGTGCGCGGTCAGCTCGTGATCGTCCGATCCGAGCGCGCTCGTCGGGTTCATGTCGACCGTCATCGTCGCTGTCCGCTCACCCAATGCACCATGCTCTGCCGCCCGGTTCCGACCCCCGCCACTGGGCGCCGACAGGTTCGGTCAGGAGCCTCCTCCCGACCGCTCGGAGCCTAGCGGTCGCCCTCCGCGCCCCTGCCGGCCCGCCGGGGCGCGACGGCGCTCGGACCGGTCAGACACGCCGCCGGACCCCGCGTGCCGGTTCGTCGCGCGGCCAGGCCGCCACACAGCGTGACCGTCGCTGGCCGCTGACCTGCGGCGCGACGGCTTCTCGAACCCTCCGACCACACCGAGCGTGGTGTCCAGTAGCATCGTCGCCGCAAGTCGTAGGCGACCGCAGCGCCCCCAGGGCTCCTCGGCGCGGGATGTCCGCGGCTGGACTCGAAGTCTGAGAGGAGCGGAGCGGTGGAGGGCGAACACATCGAAGGACAGGGCGTGCTGCATGCCCTTCGACGTCGATGGAAGTGGGTGGTGGTCGGCGCGTTCGGCGGGACTCGCCCTCGCGGTCCTCCTCACCGCGCTCATGCCGAAGAAGTACACCGCGACCGTCGACGTCCAGCTCTTCAGCTCCGACGACGGGAGCCTCGAGCGCGCCAGCCGCATGGAGACCGAGGCCGCCCTCGCGCAGAGCGTCCCGGTCGCGGAGCGGGCCCTCGAGAAGCTGAACAGCTCGGCCGATCCGGAGACCCTGCTCAAGAGCTACCGCGCCACTCCCTTCACCGACGACTTGTTGCGCTTCGACGCGACGGGCCGGACGGCGGAGCTGGCCGCGGCCAGGGTCACCGCGGTGGCCGCAGGCGTACCTCGACTACATCGGGGCGGAGGCCGACTCGGAGCTGGCCGCGGTCGAGCGTTCGGTCCAGGAACGCTCCACCCAGCTCCAGGGTCGCATCGACGAGCTCGAGGTGCGAGATCGCCGAGCTCAGCAGCGCGGAGTTGTTGACGCGCGAACAGTCGTTGCTGCTGACCGCCCTGGTCAACGAGCGCACCGACATCTCCCAGGAGCTGGCGGGTGTCCGGGCCACGCTGGACCAGGCCACCGCGACCCGCGAGCTGACGCGTGACCGGAACAAGGTGCTGGCCGCACCGTTGCTGCCCACCGCGCCGACCAGTCCGCGGCCCCGGGAGTTCGCGATCATCGGCCTCTTCGGTGGTGCGCTGCTGGCGGCGGTCGTCGTCGTCGCCCGTGACGTGCTCGGCCGGCGGCTGTTCAGCCGTCACGAGTTCGCCAGCGCGGCCGGGGTGAGCGTCGTGGGCAGCGTCGACCTACGCCGGAGGATCGCGTTCACCGCGTCGCAGCAGCGCCGCCGGCTGGCCAAGATCGTGTCGTCACCGTCGAAGAGCCTGGCGACGACGACGAAGTCGATGGCCTCCATGCTCGGTGGCCCGCGGGACCTCCCGCCGCCGATCGTCGTGAGCTCGATGGCGGCCGACGATGCCGCCGATCGCGCTGACGCTCCGGCTGGCCATGGACCTGACGAGCCGCTCGCGGGGTCCGGCACGCCGCATGGACGACGCCGACGACGCCCCGACCGAGAGCCCGCGCCGGCGCCGCTGGCGGGACGTGATCGTCGTCGACTGCACCGTCTACGGACGAGCCGTCGCTGGGATCGGTCGTGCGGGCCATGGTCGGTCCGTCCGGCGAGGCGAACCAGGTCGGTCTGGAGTCCGCGCGCACGTTCCGTGTGCGCCGGGTGTCGAACGACGTCCGGTGGGACGTGATCTTCCCGGACACGCCGCCCCTGGCCGTGTTCAACGGGATGTCGGCGCGGCTGTCGGACCGCCTGGCCGACGGGCCCCGTTCCGAATCCTCCGACCGGGCAGACCTCGTGATCGCCTACGTGGGGGACTGGCGAGCCGTGACGGAGGGCGCCGCCCTGCCCACGGTCCAGTCGGGCGTCAGCTTCGTCGTGGCCCACACCGGGCGCGTCACCGGAGCCAACATCCAGGAGAACGCCGCCGCGCTGCACCGGTCGGGCGCGGGGCCCATCGGGGTCGTCGTCGTCAACCCGGACCGGTTCGACACGTCGACCGGTCAGCTCGACACGTCACCGGCCGAGGAGGCCGTCGCCGCTCTGGAGCCGCGCCGCCCCGGCTCGGACCCCGAGCTGCGCGCCGTCCGTCGGATCTGAATCTTCGTCGCCCGCCCATGGCGGGCTCCTATCGCTTCGCTCGGCAATGCGTCGAGCACTGCGGTGCGCCAGCTGAGCCGGACGCACCGTTCGCGGTCTGGGTCAAAAACGGGCCCGCCCGGTGGGTGGTCACGCAGCGCAAGCTGTCACCACGCTGAGTCGGGATAGCCAGCTTGTGGGGGTCATCCAGGCCCTGATCGGGATTCATCCTGGCCGTTGCTTCCACCGAGGCGGGATACTGGTCGGCGGACACGGTGGGGATACACCTCGAATCGGAGCGGTAGTGAGGCCCGTCCGGGCGGATCGGCAGGAAAGAGCATGAACATCGCCGTGCTCGGCGTGGGATACGTCGGGACAGTTACAGCAGCGTGCCTTGCCGACGCGGGTCACGAGGTGGTCGGGATCGATCCCGACATGACCAAGGTCGCCGCGTTGGCCGCAGGCACCAGCCCAGTGGTCGAGCCCGAGCTCGACGCCGTCGTGAGGCGGGCCGTCGACTCCGGTCGGCTGCGGGCCACGCAGGACGTGGTCGAGGGGTTGAAGGGCGTCGACATCGCCATCGTGTGCGTCGGCACCCCGTCGCGCAGCAACGGCAGCGTGGACCTCACGCACCTCGAGCAGGCGGCGCGGGAGCTCGGCGAGCACGTCGCCCGGACGGACGGCTATCTCGCCGTCATCGTCCGATCGACCGTCCCGCCGGGCACGGTCGGCGATGTGGTGCACGCCGCGCTGGCCAAGTCCGCCGGCGACGGGAGCGAGCGCTTCGGCGTCGTCATGTGCCCGGAGTTCCTCCGTGAGGGCTCGGGCGTGGCCGACTTCCGTAACCCCCCCTTCAGCATCATCGGCTCCGACGACGAGCGGGCGACCGCCGTCGTGCGGGAGCTGTTCGACCCGCTGCCGGGCCGGGTCATCGTCACCAGCCTGCGCACGGCGGAGTCGCTCAAGTACGCCTGCAACGCGTTCCACGCGGTCAAGATCAGCTTCGCCAACGAGATGGGCCGGGTGCTCCGCTCCGTCGGCGTCGACAGCCGCGAGGTCATGGACATCTTCGTCCAGGACGACCGGCTCAACATCTCGTCCGCCTACCTCAAGCCGGGGTTCGCCTTCGGCGGCTCGTGCCTGCCGAAGGACCTGCGGGCCGTCCTGAGCCTCGCCCGCTTCAACGACGTCGAGGCCCCGATGCTCACCGGTGTCGTCAACACCAACGAGATGGTCGTGCGCTCGCTGGCCCGTGAGGTGCTGGCCACTGGCGCCCGGCGGGTCGCCCTCCTCGGCCTGAGCTTCAAGGCCGAGACCGACGACCTCCGCGAGAGCCCGTACGTCGATCTGGCCGAGCTCCTCATCGGCAAGGGGATCCAGCTCACGATCTTCGATCCGGTGGTCCGGCCCGAGCTCCTGTTCGGCGCCAACCGCCGGTTCGTGGAGGACCGCCTGCCCCACCTGCGGGGCCTGCTGGCCGATTCGGCCGACACGGCGCTGGCGGGTGCCTCCACCATCGTCGTCGGGGTCTCCACCCCGGAGGTGCGAGAAGCGATCCTGGAGGCCTCACCGACCCACGTCTTCGATCTCGTCGGGTCCCTGGGCCCGGAGATCGAGTCGCTGCCCGGCTACGTCGGCGTGAGCTGGTGAGGCCGGTGCGGCGCTCACGGCGGCGGCCCCCCGCCGTCCTCGTCATCGTCCAGAACCTCCCCGTCCCCTTCGACCGTCGCGTCTGGCTCGAGTGCCTGGCGCTGCGGGCGGCCGGCTTCGAGGTCTCGGTCGTGTGCCCGAAGGGCACCAACGACCCGGCCTACGAGGTCCTCGAGGGCGTGCACATCTACAAGTACCGGCCCGCGCCCGAGGCTCGGGGGATGGCCGGCTTCGTGGGCGAGTTCGCCTACAGCTTCCTGGCCACCCTGCGCCTGGCCGTGAAGGCGTGGCGGCGCCGCCGGTTCGACGTCATCCAGGCCTGCAACCCGCCCGACACCTTCTGGCTGCTGGCGCTGCTCTTCCGGCCGTTCGGCACCAAGTTCGTGTACGACCAGCACGACCTCTGCCCTGAGCTGTACGAGTCCCGCTTCCCGAACGGGTCGAGGCTCGTCAAGCGCGTGCTGATCGCCCTCGAGCGGGCGACGTACCGCAGTGCGCACCACGTGATCGTCACCAACGGGTCGTACCGCGGGAAGGCGCTGAACCGGGGCGCCGTGCCCGAGGACCGGGTCACCATCGTCCGCACCGGGCCGGATCCGGAGCTGCTGACCAAGGGCCCGGACAAGGCCGAGCACCTCCGCGGGTTCAAGCACCTCGCCGTCTACATCGGCGTCATGGGTCCGCAGGACGGCGTGGACATCGCCATCCGGGCCGCCGCCCACCTGAAGCACGAGCTGTCCCGCAAGGACATCGGCATCACCCTCATCGGGTCGGGCGACTGCTTCGAGGAGCTCAAGGGCCTGGCGGCCAGCCTCGCGGTCGAGGACCTCGTCCACTTCACCGGACGGGCCCCCGACGCGCTGGTCGCCGAGCTCATGTCGACGGCGTCCGTCGGCCTGTCGCCCGACCCCAAGAACCCGCTCAACGACGTGTCCACCATGAACAAGACCATGGAGTACATGGCGTTCGAGCTCCCTGTCGTGGCGTTCGATCTGACGGAGACGCGCGTGTCCGCCGATGACGCCGCCGTCTACGCCGAGCCGAACGACGTCGCTGCCTTCGCGCAGGCCATCGCCGACCTCGTCGACGATCCCGACGCCCGCGCGGTGATGAGCCGGCGGGGCCGGGAGCGGGTCGAGACGGTGCTGGCGTGGCCGATCCAGTCGCCGGCCTACGTCGGCGTGTACCAGTCCCTCACCGGGTTCCACGCCGAGACGGCCGGACCGGCTGCCTCGGCCATGGCGCCGCAGCCCATCCCGGTCAAGGACCTGACGATCACCACGGCTCCGGCGAGGGTCGAGCGCTCCGTGGCCTGGTCTGTCCTGCCGAAGGGCAACGGGGTCGGCAATGGCGTCCGCGTCAACGGTGTGCACCGCCTGGCATCGACCGAGCCGTCTGGCGGGGAGTAGCCGTGTGCGGCATCGCGGGCCTCGTCGACTGGCCCACCACCGATCTGGCAGGCGCTGCGCCGCGCCATGTCGGACCGCATCGCCCACCGTGGCCCGGACGGCGACGGCCTCTACCTCACCGAGGAGGCTCCGGTGCGGGCCGCCCTGGTGCACCGGCGCCTGGCCATCATCGACCTCAGCACGGAGGCCAACCAGCCGTTCATCAAGGACGGCATCGCCCTCGTCTACAACGGCGAGCTCTACAACTACAAGCAGCTCCGGGCCGAGCTCGAGAGCCACGGGGTGCGCTTCCGCACCGCGTCGGACACCGAGGTCGTGCTCGAGGCGTGGCGCTTCGGCGGCGAGGCCTGGCTGCGCCGCTTCCGCGGCATGTTCGCTCTCGCGCTGCTCGAGCAGGCCACCGGCCGCCTGGTGCTGGCCCGGGACCACTTCGGCATCAAGCCGCTGTTCGTGGCCGAGCGTGGCAAGGGCCTGGCCTTCGCCAGCGAGCTCAAGGCGCTGCGGACCGTGCTCGGCGACGTCGAGGTGGACCCCACGGCCATCGCCGCCTCGCTGCTCTACTACTGGGTGCCGGAGAGCCACTGCGCCATCAGCGGCGTGGAGAAGCTGCCCGCCGGGTGCTGGGCTGAGAAGCGGCCCGGGCAGCCGATGCGGGTGCACCGCTACTTCGACCCCGTCGAGGAGCTCGGCCACCGGGACCAGGGCATCGAAGCCGAAGAGCTGACGGCGATCCTGGAGGACTCCGTCTCCGCGCACCTGATCGCAGACGTGCCCGTCTCCACCTTCCTGTCGGGCGGGCTGGACTCGAGCCTGGTGACCGCCCTGGCCCGTCGCGAGAACGAGGCCATCGACGCCTACACGATCGGCTTCCGGCCCGAGGACCAGAAGCTCGAGGCGATGCCCGACGACCTCGCGCACGCCCGGATCGTCGCCCGCCAGTTCGGCGTGAAGCTGCACGAGATCGAGATCGCTCCTGACGTCGTCGGGATGCTGCCGTCGATGGTCGACGCCCTCGACGAGCCGATCGGCGACCCGGCGGCCATGAACACCGTCCTGATCTGCCGCGCCGCCCGCGAGGCCGGCGTGAAGGTCCTCCTGTCGGGCATGGGCGCTGACGAGCTCTTCGGCGGCTACCGCAAGCACTACGCCTGCCTGCTGGCCGCCCGCTACCGCAAGGCGCCCCGCGCCGCTCGCGCCGCGCTCGAAGGCGCGGTGGACAAGCTGCCGGTCGCCGTCGGGTCGCGCGGGCTGCGCTCCGTCCGATTCGCCAAGCGCTTCGTGTCCTTCGCCTCCCTGGCCGAGGAGCCCGCCTTCCGGCGGAGCTACACGCAGTACGAGCCGGCCGAGCTGCAGGACCTCCTGCAGCCCCACCTGGCCCCGCACGTCCAGACCCTGGTCGACGAGCACGCCCGCATCTACAACTCGACCGGCTTCGACGATCCCGTCAACCGCATGTGCATGACGGATCTGCAGCTGTTCCTGGTCGGCCTCAACCTGACCTACACGGACCGCTCGAGCATGGCCGCTTCCACCGAGGTGCGGGTCCCGTACGTCGACATCGAAGTGGCACGGGCCGCGTTCCGGGCCACGGGCGCCCAGAAGATCAACGGCCGCAGCAGGAAGGACATCCTGAAGCGGGCCGCCGCCGGCATCCTGCCCGACCAGATCGTCAACCGGCCGAAGGGTCTGTTCTCCGTGCCGCTCCGGGCCTGGGTCCGTCGGGACCTGGCCGAGATGGTCGACGACCTGCTGCCCAACGGCGTCCTCGTCAACGACGGCTACATCCGGCGCGAGACCCTGGAGCAGCTCATCCGCAGCGACCGCTCGGGCGCCGCCGACCGCTCGAAGGAGATCTGGCACCTCCTCACCCTCGAGGAGTGGATGCGCCAGCTCGGCCGCGACACCCCCGTGGGCGCCCTTCGTCGGATGCGTCGGTGGACGTGGCGACCCGCACATCGATCCCCTGAGGAACCTGGACACCCCCGATGAAGCAGATCGCGCAGAACTACAAGACCGGTGAGCTGACGCTCGTCGACGCGCCCGTCCCCGCCTGCCGGCCGGGTGGTGTGCTGGTCCGCACCGAATATTCGTTGATCTCGAGCGGCACCGAGCTGATGAAGGTGGGCGAGGCCAAGCTCTCGCTGCTGGGCAAGGTGCGGGCCCGGCCCGACCAGGTCCGCAGCGTGCTGGACACGCTGGCCCAGCAGGGACCCGAGGCGACGTTCAAGAAGGTGATGAATCGCCTCGACGCCTACACCCCCCTCGGCTATTCGCTCTGCGGGACGGTCATCGAGGTGGGCGCCGGCGTGACCGGCTTCGCCGTCGGCCAGCGCGTGGCCTGCGCCGGCAACCAGTACGCCCTCCACGCCGAGGTCAACTGGGTCCCCGTCAACCTGTGCGTGCCGGTCCCCGACGAGGTCGATCCCCGGCACGCTGCCTTCACCACGGTCGGCGCCATCGCCATGCAGGGCCTGCGCCAGGCCGACATGGCGCTCGGCGAGGTCGCGTGCGTGATCGGCCTGGGCCTCATCGGCCAGCTCCTCGTGCAGCTCCTGCGGGCCAACGGCGTGCGCGTGGTGGGCATCGACATCTCCCCGGAGCGCTGCGCGCTGGCCGAGGAGCAGGGTGCCGTGTGCGCGGCCGGTCCCGAGGGCGCGGACCTCGAGCGGGTCGTCGCTGCCCTGGCCGAGCTCACGGGCGGCTTCGGCGCCGACGCCATCTTCCTGAGCGCCGGCGGCGACACCAACACCCCGGTCGAGCTGGCGGCCCGCCTGGCCCGCGATCGCGGCCGGGTGATCGACATCGGCAAGTGCTCGCTCGACCTCCCCTGGAACGCGTACTACGAGAAGGAGCTCGACGTCCGGTTCTCCCGCTCGTACGGGCCCGGTCGCTACGACCCGATCTACGAGGAGCAGGGGGTCGACTATCCCGTCGGCTACGTGCGCTGGACCGAGGGCCGCAACCTGGCCTGCTTCGTGGACCTGCTCGCTCAGGGCCAGATCGAGCTGGACCGGCTGATCTCGGCCGTCACCCCGTTCGACACCGCGGCACAGACCTATGAGCAGCTCGACAAGGGTGAGCTCCGGGGCATCGGCTTCCTGTTCGAGTACCCGACGGACGTGTCGCTGACCCGCACGGTCGTCCGGTCCCGGCCGGTCCAGGCCGAAACCAGCTCGACGCCGTCCGGGCCGGCCACGAAGCCGGTGCGGATCGGCTTCATCGGCGCCGGCAACTACGCCTCGACGATGCTGCTCCCGCACCTGAAGGACCGGGAGGACGTCGCCCTGGCCCACGTGGCCACGGCCAGCTCGCTCTCCTGCATGACGGCGCAGCGCCGCTTCGGCTTCGAGACCGCGGGGACCGACTACCGGGCGCTGCTCGCCGACGAGTCCATCGACGCCGTCGTCATCGCCACCCGGCACCAGTCCCATGCGTCCATGGCCTGTGAGGCGCTGCGGGCCGGCAAGGCGGTCTTCGTCGAGAAGCCCCTCGCCATCTCGCAGGAGCAGCTCGAGGCCGTCATGGCCACCGTCGCCGAGACCGGCAACGGCCGCCTGCAGGTCGGCTTCAACCGCCGCTTCTCGCCGCTCCTCACGACGCTCAAGCAGCGCTTCGGCACGACGGGCGGCCCGGGCCTGGCCCGGTACCTGGTCAACGCCGGCACGGTCGACCCGTCGAGCTGGTACGCCGATGCCAGCGCCGAGGGCACGCGCTTCTGCGGCGAGGGTGGCCACTTCATCGACACGCTGGCCTGGTGGTTCGACGCCCTGCCGACGTCGGTGCACGCCACGAGCTGCGGAGGCGTGGACGACCTGCAGATCACGATCGGCTTCGACGACGGCTCGGTCGGTACCGTGAGCTACGTGACCACGGCCAACAAGCGCTTCCCCAAGGAGACGGTGGACCTGCTCGGCGGGGGCAAGGCGGCCCGGCTGGACAACTTCCGCTCGGCCTCCCTGTGGGCCGGCCGGCGCAAGCGCCGCTGGCGGGCGGGCCTGTCGGTCGACAAGGGCCAGAAGGCCGAGCTCGAGGCCTTCGTCCAGGCGGTGCGGACGGGCGGCGCGATGCCGATCACGCCCGAAGCCCTCTTCGCCGTCACCGACGCCACCCTGGCCGTGAGCGAGAGCGTCGCCCGGGGCGACACGGTCAAGCTCGGCTCGCGCCTGTCGTGAAGGCGGGCTGGTACGCCCGCCGGCTGATGGCGATGTCGCCGGCCGAGATGGCTCACCGCGTCCGGCACCAGGCCGTCAAGAAGGCCTGGCGTCGCTCCTGGACGCCGGAGCCTCGGGTCGTCGCTTCCGTTGCTCCCGGTGCCACGTTCCGCGGGAAGCTGGAGCCGTTCGACGAGCAGGCGGTCGACCCGGCCGCCCTGAAGAGCCTCGTGGCCCGCGCCGACGAGATCCTCGCCGGCTCCTTCGAGGTCCTCGGCGTGGTGCGGGAGGACCTCGTCGCGCCCGACTGGTTCCGGGACCCGATCACCGGCCGGCGGGCCCCCGACCGCAGCTACGCCTTCTCGATCCCGTACCGCGACGAGGACCAGGTCGGGACCATCAAGCAGATCTGGGAGCTCTCGCGGCACCACCACCTCACGATCCTGGCCGCCGCCTACCACGTGACCGGCGAGGAGGTCTACGCCCGGCGGGTGGAGGAGCACCTCCGGGACTGGTGGGCCGTCAACCCGTTCCTGACCGGGGTGCACTGGACCAGCGGGATCGAGCTGGGCATCCGGCTGATCTCGTGGACCTGGGTCCGACGCCTGCTGGACGCCTGGTCTCCGGTGGTGGACCTCTTCGAGCGCAACCCGGCGTTCCACGCTCAGCTCGACGCCCATCACCGCTACCTGGCCGCGCTCGTCAGCACCGGGTCGTCGGCCAACAACCACGTGATCGCCGAGGCCGCCGGGCAGTTCGTCGCCGCCACGGCCTTCCCGTGGCTTCCGTCCAGCGGGCGGTGGGCCGCTGACGCCCTGGAGCTGCTGCAGGACGAGATGGCGGCACAGACGTTCCCGTCCGGCCTCAACCGCGAGCTGGCCAGCGACTACCACGGCCTCGTCCTCGAGCTGGCCCTCGTGGCCGCGGCCGAGCTGGTGTGCGCAGGCCAGCCTGTACCGGCCGGTCTCGGAGACCCCATCGTGCGCATGACCGACGCACTGGCCGCCATCGTCGACGTCCGGTTCCAACCGCCGCGCCAGGGCGACGGCGACGACGGGATCGGGCTGGTGGTCGACGGGGCCGACGCCAACCGGTGGGCCTCACTGCTCACGACGGGCGCGGAGGCGGCCGGCGCGCTGCCCTGGTGGCCGTCGCTGCCCGGGGCCGACGTCCGAACCCAGCTCCTCGGGTCTGTCCTCGAGGGTCGCCTGCGGCCGGAGCGTCCGCGCCCGGTGGAGCGGCCGAGCGTGCTCGGCGACGCTGGGATGGTCATCGTGCGGGGGCGGTCGTCCGAAGGGCGGGAGATCTGGTGCCGCGGCGACGCCGGTCCTCACGGCTTCCTGTCGATCGCGGCTCACGCACACGCCGACGCGCTGGCCATCGAGCTCCGCGTCGACGGTGTCGAGATCGTCGCCGACCCTGGGACGTACTGCTACCACGGCGAGCCCGCGTGGAGGGCCTACTTCCGCGGAACGGCAGGGCACGCCACGCTGGAGGTCGACGGTCGTGACCAGTCGGAGTCCGGTGGACCGTTCCTCTGGACCCGCCACGCGAACACGTGGCTGCTCGAGACCGTCGGGCTCGACGGCACGCCCGTGGCCCGCTGGGTCGCCGAGCACGACGGCTACTCCCGACGGGACGAACCGCGTGCGGCACCGCCGGCGTGTCGAGCTCGACCGCGAGGCGTCGCGGTTGACCATCGTCGACGAACTAGCCGACGAGCTCGTCGACGGGTCATCGCACCCGGTCCGGCTCAGCCTTCCCCTCGGTCCCGACGTCACCTGCCGGCTCGACGGCCACACCGCGGAGCTGCGCTGGCCGGGGAGCGAGCGGGGAGCGATCCTGCACCTCGATCCGGCACTGACCTGGCAGGTCATCCGCGGGCAGGAGGATCCGCCGTGTGGCTGGTACTCGCCCGGGTTCGGGACGAAGGTGCCGGCGCCGCTGCTGGCCGGCACCGGGGTGCTGGCGCCGGGTCAGGCGCTGAGCTGCGCGTTCGAGCTCTGAGTCGACGCGCTCGAGCGGTCGAGCGCCCGGGGCCTGAGGTCCACCCACAGGTGCCAGCCCATCAGTGACCCACCCGGCAGCTTGTGGACGGGGAGCGGGGGAGCGTGCATGAACCGCTTGAAGCTGTGCTCAACCCGGAACGATGGGAAGTCGCGGCGGACGTCGTCCAGGTCGTAGACGCGGGAGAAGGGGCTCTCCGGCCCGTCCGTGCTGTGGTGGGTGAACCGCCCGAGCCGCAGGTACTCACGCAGCCCGGCCTGGCGGGCCTGGCGCAGGTGCTGCCCCAGCATGCCCTTCGGGTGGATCAGACCGAGGCGGGCGAACGGGTAGGCGGCGAGGATGGCCAGGCGCCGCAGGCCCGCGATCGACACCAGGTAGTTGAGCGAGCGGCGGGCGTACAGCATCACGACGAGCTTCCCGCCCGGCTTCAGCACGCGGTGGATCTCGGCCTGCGCGGCGAGGATGTCGGGCACATGGTGGAGCACGCCGTGGCTGAACACGATGTCGAACGTGTTGTCGGGCCACGGGATGTCAACCACGCTCCCGGCGCGCACGTCCTCGTTGGGGAGGTTGCGGACCTCCAGCCGTCGCCGTACCCGGACGACGGAGGTGCTGGTCAGGTCCAACCCGGACCAACGGGCGCCGCGGCGGATGAGCTGCTCGGCCTCGGCACCCTGGCCCAGGCCGATCTCGAGGACGCGACGGCCGCTGACGTCCATGTCGTCCAGGCACGCGGGGATGTGGTACTCCAGCTCGTAGCGCCACTGGTCGTACGACCGGAAGAACGTCTCGTGGTCACCGCCGAAGCGGTCGTCCAGGCCCCCGACGAGCGCGTCGCCGCAGGGATGCGCAGCCCAAAACCGCTCGATCTCCGCTTCGTTCATCTCTGCCGCCGAACCCTGTGTCCTTGGGAGCCTCCGCCGAGGCTCACGCCACCCGTCATCATACCGCCTACCTGCGCCTATGCCACTCAGGGCGGCCGCGGTTTGCTCGATGATGGACGTGGGCGCGCTGGCCGTCGCGGTCGAAGATCATGATGAGCTCGGCCGGGCCGCCGACGGCTTCGATGGCGTGCGGCGTCATCGTGGCGAACTCGGCGGCCTCGCCTGTTTCGACGGTGAGCTCGCGTTCGCCGAGCGACAGGCGCACCCGTCCTTCCATGACGAAGAACCAGTCGTGACCGGGGTGGACGCGCTGCTCGGCGGCGGTGCGGGTCGGTTCGAGTCGCATCTTGATGGCGATCGTGCTGCCCGTGGGTCGGCTCAGCATCCAGGTTGTGCGCCCGCCGGCGCTGTTCGGCACCGGGCGGATGACCACGTCGTCGTCGCTGCGCACGTCGAGAAGTGCGTCGAGGTCGACCTGGAGGGCCGCAGCCAGTGGTAGCAGGATGTCGAGGCTGATCGTGCGCTTGCCGGTCTCGACCCTGCTGATGGTGGAGGGGCTGAGGTTGGTACGTGCGCCGAGCTCGTCGAGAGACAGACCCAGCGTTTGCCGAAGACTTCGCAGCCGGGTGCGAACGACCTGTTCGATTCCGTTGAGCTCGGCCATCGGTCCTTCACCGCTTCTTGCGAATATCGCAAGAGCTCGTGCACCTTCTGGGACGGACCCTATCGTCGATGCCATGACGAACCACGCCTCACTCACCGTCGAGCGGCACTGCGACGTTGCCGTCGTCGGAGGATCGGCCGCCGGCCTGGCCGCCGCGCTCCAACTCGGGCGTCAGCGCCGATCCGTGATCGTCGTCGACGCCGGCGAGCCGCGAAACGCCCCCGCCGAGCACATGCACAGCTACCTCGGTCATGAAGGGCTTCCACCGTCAGAGCTGATCGCCGTCGGTCGTGAGGAGGTCCGCAGCTACGGCGGCGAGATCCTCGCTGGCCGCGTGAGTGGTGTGACCCGCATCGACGACGACCGTTTCCGCGTGGAGCTCGTCGGCGGTCACACCGTCGTCGCGCGTCGGGTCCTTGCCGCCACCGGCCTGGTGGACGAGCTCCCGGACATCGACGGCCTCGCGGACCACTGGGGCCGCGACGTCATCCACTGTCCGTTCTGCCACGGCTACGAGGTCCGCGACCGGCGCATCGTCCAGATCGTCACCCACCCGAGGGGGCTCCACACCGCTCCGCTGTTCCGCCAGCTGAGCGCCCAGCTCACCGTCGTGCTCCATGATCCTGTCGGCGTGGACGACGCCGAGCTCGATGCCCTGCGCGCCGGCGGCGTGGACGTCGTGCACGGACAAGTGAGCCGCATCGTCATGGGTGCCGATGAGAACGTCGCAGCGGTCGAGTTGGCGGACCACGCCCGCATCGACGCCGACACGGTCGTGGTCAGCCCCAGGTTCAAGGTGCGCATCGAACCGTTCGCGGCGCTCGGTCTCCGAGCAGCGGTGCACCCGACCGGTCTCGGGGACTTCGTGGAGACGGACGCGACGGGGGCGACGGCCGTACCGGGCCTCTACGCGGCCGGCAACGTGACCGATCCGAGCCAGCAGGTGTTGCAGGCCGCCGCCGACGGCAGCCGGGTCGGCGCCATGATCAGCTTCAGTCTCGCCGACGATGACATCCGAGCTGCAGCTCGGCCATCGGCCAACGAGGCCGACTGGGATCGTCGGTACGTGGGCGCCCAGATGTGGAGTGGGAACCCGAACGGCACACTCGTGAAGGAGATCAGCGGCCTCGCGCCTGGCCGCGCACTCGACGTCGGAGCCGGCGAGGGCGGCGACGCGCTCTGGCTGGCCGAGCAGGGTTGGAACGTGACGGCGAGTGACATCTCGCAGCGCGCGCTGGACCGGGTCGATGGCGAGGCCAAGCGTCGCGATCTGGTTGTCGAGCGCCATCACGCGGACGCGAACGCACTCGATGCATACGAGACCGCGGCGTTCGAACTCGTGTCGGCGCAGTACGCATCGATCCCTCGCACACCCGATGGCCGCGGCGTTCACAACCTGCTGAACGCGGTTGCCCCGGGTGGCACGCTGCTCGTCGTGGGCCACGATCTCGAGCCGATGCGGGCGCCGATCGACACGGCGGCCCACAGCCGGCCGTTCGATCCAGACGCGTACGTACGCGTCGATGACTTCGCGGCTGCGCTCGCCGACTCACCGGCATGGGAGATCGAGGTTCACGAGAAGCGACCACGCCCGGCCGGGGCCGCCTCTGCTTCGCACCACGTCGACGACGTCGTCCTGCGGGCCCGACGCCGCGCCAGCTGAACTGCGCTAGCCCATCGCGGTCTTCAGCTGCCCTTTGCCAGCCACGCTCGACGCTCTGCTGCGCTGACGCGAGCCCGCGTCACACCGTCGGGCGCTTCGGTCGGGCGGTGCCGGGGTGGCCGCCGAAAAGGCGGCCACCCCGAGTCTTGAACTCGTCCTATTCGGCTGCCGCAGCGACGCCGATTCCGACCAGGTCGCTGGGGTGGATCCACTCGTCGGCGAGCGCGATGCCACCGGCACCGACGATCGCATCACGGAGCGGGATCGCCCACAGATGCTCGAGCAGGATGATGGCTGCAACGGATCCATTCGGGATCGAGTCGGCGACGTACCACGCCTCCTCCTCGGGGATCAGGTGGCCGTCCTCCATCGCGGCAGCTCCCAGCTCAGCTCCGGCTTCGACTGCCTCCTCGTCGCCGTAGCCGAAGCCGATCAAGGCGCCGGCGATCGCGCCCATCTCCATCGCCTCGTCCTGGCTGAGGTCGCTGACCTGCAGCGCGGTGACGTTGCCGTCGTCGTCCTTCTGTACGACGAGCGCGTCGACGATCTTGACGAACTCGTGCTTGCGCAGGCGGTCGAGCTCGGCAGCGATCTTGCCGGTGAAGTTCGGCTCGGCAAAGCCGAGCACCATCATCTGTACGGGACCTATGGTCATCGTCCTGTCCTCTCCGCTCACGAGCTCGCCAGCAGCTTTTGCTTCTCCATGTCGAACTCGGCCTGAGTGAGCACACCCTCATCGAGGAGCTTCTTCAGGTTCTCGAGCTGGGTGACCATGTCCGTGCCGCCGGCCGCAGGGGCCGCGGCCGCCGGAGGCGGCGGCGCCTGTTGGGGCTGGGCCTGTTGCGCCTGGAGGTCGGCGATCTGCTGGTTTTGATCCTGCTCGGCTGCTTGCGCCTGCGCAGACTTCGTGCCGGCGTGGTGTGCCGCCATGGCGACACCGCCGACAACGGCTGCACGCCGGAGAGGCCTTCTTCGTCTCATCATGTCGGTTTCTCGTCCCTTGTGTCATTCGACCATCACGGCGTCACCGTGACGATCGAGAGCCTACGTCACCGGGAGCGGCTTGTTGGCCGTGAAGGGGATCCACCTGTGTTGACTCTGCAACAGGCCGACCGGCGCCGCATCACCTCATCGGGATGAACCTGCGCCTCGTAGGATGCGCCCATTGACGCAGCCGTTCCCTCTGAAGCAGACATCCCCTATGACGCGCCCATCCCCTACCCGGAACCCCCACTCGCCGGAACGACTTTCACTCTGCGCCCGTTCCGAGCCGAGGACTTCGATGCGGCGTTCCAGCTCGGTCAGGATCGCGGCGACAGCCGTCTGGGTGCCGACGCTGCCGGCCGCCGACGGCGCGGGTGTGGCGGACTACTTCGAGGAGTGCCGCCGCGAGGGCGGAATGCTGCATCTCGTCATCGCCGACCACCTAGACGACGCCTACCTCGGTGAGGTGGTGGCTGTGCTCGGCGAACATCGGGTGGGTGAGCTCGGCTGCGGTGTCGTTCCGGCGGCCCGTGGCCGCGGGGTCGCCACCGAGGCGTTGCGCCTGCTGGCGGAGTGGGCGATCGAGACGCTCGGCCTCGGCCGCCTCCAGGTGTTCGTCGCGCCGGAGAACGTCCCGGCGCTGCGACTCGCGAACAGCGCGGGCTTTCGCCGCGAGGGGCTCCTCCGCGCCTACTGGGAGAACGAGGGCGAGCGGCTCGACGCAGTCGTGCTCTCACGGCTTCCGGGCGAGGTCTCATAGGTGGATGTTCCGGTGCGGCCGATGGCGACGCGACGAACGCGCGCAGCGGATGCCGGCAGCGAAGGAAGTCCACACTCGCGCTCTGTTCACGGCTCGGACGGCCCGAGACGTGCGGATGTGACGTAGGAGACGACGACGGCGACGATCACGAGCGGCGTCAGGGCGATTGCGTCGGCTTGCAGGAGGACGGCGACGATCAGCACCGACGTCAGCGGAAAGCCCAACATGGCCACGGTCATCGCCCCGATGCCCATCGCAACCCCAGCGATCATCGGCAAACCGGGAAGGTGGGAAAGGGCGATGCCGCCGACCGCGCCGATGTACATGCCGGGGAAGGTCGGGCCGCCTCGGAAGGCGCTGAGCGAAACGCCGTAGGCCAGGCTCTTGCAGACGACGAGCAGCACGAGCGCGCCGACCGTCCAACTCTCCGCTTGCTGGATGAGCCCCGGAAGCGCGGTCTGCCCGGAGAAGAGGACCTGCGAGGCGCTCTCATCGGACCACTCACCGAAGACGATCGCCAGGCCGGCGACCGCCAGTCCTGCCACCGGGGTCAGCAACACCATTCTGCGCTCGACGACAGGCTGGAGCAGCAGGGCCAACGTCGGATGCCGCTTCCGAGGACGGCAGCGGCGATCCCGATCCCGACCGCCCAGAAGAACTCGGCGACGTCCGGCGTCGTGAACGTCGGAATGTCGGGGACCTCGAGCGAGAAGTCACCGAAGCCGGTCCATGAGTTCAGCCCGATGAAGATGAGCGAGCCCACGCCCGCGGCGAGCAGGCCCGGTACGAGCACGACGCCGAGCATCGCGCCCCCGAGCCCGGACACCTCCATGAGCAGGAAGGCTCCGGTGAGCGGAGAGCCGAAGAGTGTGCTGATCGCCGCGAAACTGCCTGCGGCCGCGATCACCACGCTCGCCCTTTGCGGAGCGTTCCGGCGGACCAGATGCACCGCCAGGACGCCCATTCCGCTGCCGATGGCGATGAGCGGAGCTTCGGGCCCGAGCACCGCCCCGCAGCTGAGGGTGGCGAAGGCCGCGATGATGATGCCGGGAAGCTCGACCGGAGGGACTGCACCGGAGGGCTTGAATCCCTCGGCGGGAGCGTGCCCGCCGGTTCCGGGCAGGTAGCGGATCGTGAGACCGACCACCAATCCGCCCAGCGCGAGGAGCGGAAGCGGCCACCACACCGGTGCCCCGTCGAACCCGAGATCATCGGGAAGGGTTGTGAAGAGGTACTCCTGCGCCTCGGCCACGCCCTTCAGGAAGAAGTACGCCGCCGCGGCCACCACGATTCCGACGACTGCGCCCAAGACGAGCAGCCCGACGTAGCTCCGACTCTTGAGGAGCTCGAGCGGTCCCGCAGGTGCCGACGGAGGTGATGCCGTCTCGCTCGTCACCGCGTCACCACGACGCTTGTCCCGTCGTGCGCATCGACGGACAAAGGAAGCTTGTGTATCGGGCTCGAGGGCATGACCGTCGCAACGCTACGTGAACACGTTCACGGACCGGACGAGGACGACCGAGACCGGCGAGCTCGATGGCCAGACGCCTCGGCGACCTTGTCGCCCCGGCCGCGCCGGGCCGGACCGGGGTGATCACCCTCGGGCAACACCGGGAGTTGACGGTCGCGACCCCGGACGGCCAAGTCATGACCACCGGACCACCCGGTCGGCGTGCCGCCTGAGCGGCCGGCCGACAAGTGGCGAGTGGCCGCGAGTCAGGCTGCGGGCTGGCCGGCTGGGCTCGCCGTGAGGCTGGACTTGGTCTTGAGTCCCGGGCCGCTTGGCGATCGCGGCGGCGTGCTCGCGCATGGGCACGACCTGGAAGCCGTCCCGCAGGCGCTCGAGGCAGCCCCGCAGCACCTCGCGCTTGGCCGCGCCCGTCATGCCCATGCCCGGGAAGAAGCCCAGCGCGTCGACGTCGTCGGCGCCGAGCAGGTCGAGCGGGTGGAGCAGGATGCTCGGCTCCACCCCGGCCACGCGGCAGGCCCGCAGGCCGGTGGCGAAGTAGCGCTCCGCCATCGCCGGCGAGAAGCCGGCCAGGTACAGCGCGTAGCTGACATGGAACGGCACCCGGGCGCCCGGCACGACACTCACCGGGATCTCCAGCATCCGCGACGATCCGACCTGCCACCAGTAGGGCTTGAGGGGGCGCAGGCCCTCCTTCCAGCTCCCGAACAGGTAGCGGCGCTCCTCGCGCTGGGCGGCGTCGAGCTTGGCCGAGCGGAAGTAGTACTTGCGGGCCAGCGGCCCGATCAGCGTGGGAAGGGTCGAGCAGTCGTACTCGTAGCCCCGGTCGACCAGCAGCTGGAGGACGGTGGGCGACAGGCTGTAGCCGGGACCACGGAAGCCCACGGTGCGCTGCCCGGTGGCGGCCTCGATGGCCTGCTCGGCCCGGTCGAACTCCTCGGCCAGCTCCTGCTCGGAGTAGCGGTGCAACCAGGGCTGGTGCCGGAAGGAGTGGTTGGCGATCTCGTGACCGGCCTCGGCGATCGACTTGAGCGCCGGCCCGTTGGCCTCGATGGCGGCGTCCTGGCCGACCACGAAGACCGTGATGCGCAGGCCGAGCTGCTCGAGCTCCTTGAGCATGAGCGGCACGACCGTGTCGAGGTAGCTGTCGTAGCGGTCCCAGCCCTCGTCGCCGTGGGTCATCTGGTACGACCACAGGTTGTCGAGGTCGAGCGACAGCGAGGCCATCGGCTTGTTCATCGGAGCTTCTCCACGAGCGAGAGCGTGTCGTTGACGTTGAGGGTGGCGAACGGGAGGTTGGCCGACCCGATGAGCTGGAGGCCGGGGATCGACGTGGTCGTCGGCGGCATCGACGCCGAGTAGCCGAGCGTCGGCACCGCGAACACCCGCCGCACCCGCGAGACCCGGAAGGCCGCCACGTCCTCGGTGCGGACGTGGGGATGGAGCCCCTGCAGGTAGGGCAGGAACTCGGCCTGCACGGCCGCGTCGTCGGCGTCGAAGAGCGGATCGTCCGGCGGCGTGTACTTGGGCAGGTAGACGAGCGTCCAGCCACCGACCTCGGCCGGGTCGACGAAGGACGTCATCTCGACCACCGCCGTGAACGGCGAGGCCGGGTCGGTGAGGTACGTCAGGTAGTACGGCGACAGCTTCTCGGGGAGGAGCAGCGACGCGCAGATCACGCCCATGTAGCGGACGGCCCGCAGCCGCTCCTGCTCGGCGTCGGTGAGCCCAGGGCACAGATCGGCGGCGAGCGTGGACGCCGTGGTCACCACGACGTTGTCGAAGGTGGCCGCGCCGTCGTCCATCAGCAGCTCCAGGCGGTGACCACCGTCGCCACCTTCGGCCTCGGGCACCTGGCGCACCTCGCGCACGGCCACGCCGGCGTTGATCTTGACCCCGGCGGACGTCAGGTGCCGCTCGAAGACGTCGAAGATGCGGGCGTACCCGCCACCCTGGACGTACCCGAACTGCTCGACCTTGAGGCCGCTGCGCCGGGCGGCGTAGAGCCGCTGGATGGTCGCCCAGATGAACGCGGCCGATGCGTAGCGCCACTCGTCGCCCAGCTTGGCCCGCAGCAGCGGGAGCCAGAAGCGCTCGAACGTCCGCTTGCCGGACCACTTGGTGAGCCAGTCCTGGACCGGGATCTGCTCCATCTTCTCGCCGTCGGGCTGCCGGGCCCCGGCCAGGATGGTGGCGCCGAGACGGCCCTTGTCGACGAGGTTGAGCGTGGGCAGGCGGAGGAAGTCGACGGCGTCGGAGAACGGCCGCAGGCCTACCTCCGGGCCGGCGTAGAAGCCGCTCTGGGTCTGCACCCAGGTCAGCTCGTCCTCGAGACCGATGGCCCGCAGCATGGCGCGGGTGTTGGCGTCGGAGGCCAGTGTGACGTGGTAGTGCCGGTCCCAGGTGACGTCGCCGAGCTGCCAGGCGCTGGCCAGACCGCCCAGGTTGGGGGAGGCCTCGAAGACGGTGACGTTGTCGCCGCGCGCCTTCAGCCGGTGGGCGATGGCCAGGCCGAGGACGCCGGCGCCGATGACGGCTGAGTCGGTCATCAGCCCGGCGGGTCCAGCTCGGTGACGACCTGGTCGGCGATGCGGTAGCGCAGGCCGGTGCGGGGACAGGCCACGCTGTCCAGGTCGGGAAGGACACCGTCCACCGCTCGCGCGATGGGATGCCCGTCGCGGCCGACGGCTGCGATCGTCCGGGCCGGGAAGCCGGCCACGAGGTGGAAGTCGGGGACGGACTTGGTGACCACGGCGCCCATGCCGACCATCGAGAAGCGGCCCAGCTCCAGGCCGGGGCCGATGAGGGCCCGGGCGCCGACGGTGGTGCCGGCCCGCACGATGGTGGCGAGCGTGTCGTCGTCCGGATCGGACGGGCGCAGCTCGGACAGGTCCGGCGTCGTCGCCCGCGGGTAACGGTCGTTGGTGAAGGTCGTGCCCGCCGAGAGCATGACGCCGTCCTCGATGGTGACGGCGGTGCAGACGTAGACGAAGGCATTGATCTTCACCCGGTCGCCGATGGTGACGCCGTAGGCGATGTACGACTTCTCACCCACGATGCAGTCCCGGCCGATCGTGGTGCCGGGGCCCCGCACGTGGACGGCGTCCCAGATGGACGAGCCCTCGCCGATCTCCACGCCCTCCTCGACCAGCGCGGTCGGGTGGATGCGGGCCGGCGTGCCCGTGCTCAACGTCCCCGCGCTCACGGCTGCAGGTCGGCGATCTTGACCCAGGCGCCTTGCCTGAGCGACTCGTAGCAGGCGTCCACCACCTGGGCCGCGGCGATGCCGTCGGCGGGCGTGACCGCCAGCTCCTCCTCGCCCCGGAGGGCCCGGGCGAACTGCACGACCGCACCGCTCATGGCCGGGACCTTGGCATAGCCGGGGCCGATGACCTGCCAGTCCTGCCCGTAGCGACGCCAGGCGGACTCCCGCCAGCCCACGCGGACCTCGCCGTCGGTGCCGTAGAGGTGGAGGAAGTCCGAAAGGGACTTGTCGATGCTCCACGAGAGGTCGACCGTGGCGTCCACGTCGTCCTCGGTGCGCAGGTGCAGCGTGACGGTGTCCTCGACGACGAAGCCCTCCGGCCGGGCCGACTCCACGGCCAGGACCTCGGCCACCGCGCCGGCCACGAAGCGGACGAGGTCCACGGAGTGCGTCCCGTTGTCCACGATGACGCCACCGCCGCTGATGGCGGGGTCGCTGTTCCAGCGCGAGCCCATGTCCACCCGCGAGGTGAAGGCGTTCTCGACCAGGCGCAGGCGCCCGAGCGAGCCCTCGGCCAGCAGGTCACGGGCGGCGACGACGTCGTCGCAGAACCGGAACTTGGTGGCCATGCCCAGCAGCAGGCCGGCGTCGGCGGCCGCGGTCGCCATGGCGGTGGCCGCGTGCCGATCGACGGCGAGCGGCTTCTCCGACAGCACGGCGACGCCGTGGCCGAAGAAGAGCTGCGCCATCTCAGGATGGGTGACGGGCGGGGTGCAGAGCACCACCGCGTCGGGCTCGAAGGCCAGGACCTCTTCGGCCGTCTCCACGGCCGCGCAGCCCATCTTCTCGGCCAGCGCCGAAGCGGCGGGGAGCCGGACGTCGGCCACGGCGACTGCTTCGAGCTCGTCCGTACCACCGACGATGTCCACGTACGCGCCGGCGATGCCGCCGGCCCCGATGACAGCCAGGCGGGTCGCCTGTCGCTCGCTCATCCCTCCACGTCCTCGCCGGCCATGGCCGCGGCGATGCTGCGGGCGAGGAAGTCGACGTGCTCGTCGGTCATCTTCTCGTTCCAGCCGAGGACCAGCACCTGGTCGAGCCCGCCGAACGTGCCGGGGAAGCGGTCGGCCGAGTAATCGATGGCCTCGGGCCGGGCCAGGTCGTAGGGCCAGTGGCTCGTGCCGAAGGTGACCTGCTCGGCGATGACCTTGCAGCGGAACGCCGGCTTGTTGATGTACCGGGGCGCCGAGGCGATGTCGTAGAACTTGAGGCGGCGGGCCAGCTCCGCGGGGCCGCCGGGCAGCACCTCGGAATCCACCCGGACGGCGTAGCGCCAGTACGAGCAGATGTCGCCCTCGGCCACCACCGGCGTGCTGATGCCGGGAACGTCGGCCAGCAGCTTGCTCAGGCGGTCGGCGTTCTCGATGCGCACCTGCACGTGCCCGGCCAGCTTCGGGAGCTGGGCCAGGAGGACCGCGCTCTGCAGCTCGGTGATCCGGTAGTTCGGGGCCAGGAACTCGTGGTCCGGGTTGGCCTCGCCGTAGGGCCAGGCCTTGTTGATGAACACCCGCATCCGGCGGTTGTAGGCGTCGTCGTTGGTGACGACGATGCCGCCCTCACCGGACGTGATGTGCTTGCCCTGCTGGGCGCTGAAGCACCCGATGGCGCCCATCGAGCCGATCGGACGGCCCTGGGAGACGGCGCCATACGCCTGGGCGGCGTCCTCGATGACCGGGATGCCCTTGGCGTCGGCCAGGGCCATGATCTCGTCCATCTCGCACGGGTTCCCGAAGAGATGGGTGACGATGATGCCCTTCGTCCGGTCCGAGATGCGGTCGGCGATGGTGTCCGCGGTGACGTTGAGTGTCACGGGATCCACGTCGGCGAAGACCGGGATGGCGCCCTGGTAGAGGATGGCGCTGATGGCGCCCATGTCGGTGACCGACGTCGTGATGATCTCCTCGCCGGGCTCGGTGTCGAGCGCGGCGACCGCCGTGTGGAGGGCGGCGCTGCCCGACGCGCAGGCAGCGGCGTGGCGCACGCCGACCCGCTCGGCGAACGTGGTCTCGAGTTGCTTGGTGAAGGCGCCCTTGGTCGCCGTCAGGGTCCCGCTGCGCAGGACCTCCGCCAGGGCCTCGAGCTCTTCGTCGCCGAATGAGCGCCCGCTCGCGTCCTGATCCGAGGGTAGGGGAGTCGTCACAATGCCCGCTTCCTGTTCGTGAGGGCCGCTCGTCGCCTCCGCTGCGGAGCGCCGTCCCTCGACCGCACAATTGACGGGGGTCAGGGTAGACGGGTGCCTCTCCGCCGCCGAGGGGAGATCACGTCCTCGTCGCGATCGTTCGCAAGTGCAACGATCGCCGTCCCAATGGGTGATGACGTGACCACGCAGGGCAGCGCGATCGGCGACCGAGCGTGGGCAGAACCGCTCTGGCCAGGGCTCGGCGGGACCGGCCGGACCACCGATGACCACCCTCCGTTACCCTCGGCACGGTATCGAAGAGGCATCGAAGAGGCATCAGCGGGATCGAGCGGGAGGGCGGCAGATGGAAGGACTACTGAGGGAGCGGAGCATCGCGGTCGTCCTCGGGACCCGTCCCGAGATGATCAAGATGATGCCGTTGCTCAAGCTGCTGGGCGACAGGGGCCGGATGATCCACACCGGCCAGCACTTCGACGACGACCTGAGTGGTCAGTTCCTGCGGGAGCTCGGCCTCGGCGCACCGTCGTTGCATCTCGAGGTCGGTGGCCGGCGGCGCGGCTCCCAGATCGGTGACGCCACCCTTCTCCTCGAGGAGCACTTCAACGCCGACCCGCCCGAGGTGGTCGTGGTGCACGGCGATACGAACGCCGCGCTGGCCGGCGCCCTCGCCGCCAACGCCAGCGGCATCCCCCTCATCCACGTGGAGTCCGGACTGCGCAGCTTCGACCGGGCCATGCCCGAGGAGCACAACCGCATCGTCGTCGACCACCTGGCCGACCTGTGCCTCGCGCCGACGGAGACCAACCGGGCGAACCTGGCCGCCGAGGGCATCGGCGGAGACCGGGTGATCCTCACCGGCAACACCGTGGTGGACGCCGTGCTGGATCTCCTGCCGCCGGTGCCGGAGCAGCATGCCGCCCTCGCCCGGCACGGGCTGGAGCCCGGGCGCTACGTGCTGTCGACCCTGCATCGCCCGGAGAACGTGGACGACCCGGAGGTGCTCGGCATGATCCTGTCCGAGCTCGGCCGCTGCGATCTGCCGGTCCTCCTGCCCCTGCATCCCCGCACCCGGGCTTCGATCGAGGACAACGGCCTGTCCGGCCTCCTGGCCAAGGTCCAGGTCCTGGCGCCCGTCGGCTACATCGAGTTCCTGAGCCTGGCGGCCAGCTCGGCGCTCCTCGTGTCGGACTCCGGCGGCGTGCAGGAGGAGGCCAGCGTGCTGAAGCGACCGGTGCTGGTGGTCCGGAACTCCACCGAGCGGCCCGAGATCCTGGGCACGTTCGCGCAGCTCGTCCCCCCGGGGCCGCTGGTCGGCGCCTGGATCGCGCAGCTCCTGGGTCAGGGCCCGCAGCTGCTCAACCGGCTGCAGAACCTGCCTTCGCCGTACGGCGACGGGACGGCATCGCTGCGATCCTTCGCCGCGATCACGACGCTCCTCTCCCGGCCGACCTTGTCGAGGCGCGCCGCGCGTCCGTAGGACTAGATGACGGGCCAGGGGTAGCGGCGGCCGCTGGAGTCGACCGGGAACCTCGGGTTGCGCACCAGGAGGCGCGCCCGGTGCTGCAGCGCGTCGATCTCCTCGTCGTCGAGCAGCGCCGCGAGGTCGAGCGGGACGGTCGTCGCCAGGCGTTCGATGCCGTGGAGCAGGCCCTCCGGCACGGGCTCGCCGCCGAACTCCCAGATGACGGTGCGCAGCTTGAAGTCGGCGGAGAAGCACAGGCCCTGATCCACTCCCCAGATCCGGTCGCCGGGACCGAGCAGCACGTGGCCGCTCTTGCGGTCGGTGTTGTTGGCGACGATGTCGAACGCGCACACCGTCCGGAGCTGCGCGTGCAGATCGGGCCGCGCCTCGTGGAGCGTGAAGTAGTGCTGCTCGAAGTCGGCCTCGATGAAGAGCTGGAACGACCCCTCGCCGAGCGGTCCGTCCCGGATGACGGTGGGCGGCACGAGGCCCCAGCCGAGCGCCTCCGACAGGTGGTAGGCGGCCAGCTCGCGGCGGTAGAGCCCGTGCGGGAAGTCCCACAGCGGCCGCTCGCCCCGTCCCGGCTTGTACACCGCCTGGCAGGTCCGGGCACCGTCGGTGATCGTGGCCAGGAACGTGGCGTTGGAGCTCCACGGCATCCGGCCTTGCACCTCGGCCTCGCCGCACTCCAGCAGGCTGAGCGCGGCGCGGTCCGGCGAGGCGCCGGCCATCAGTTCACCTCAGTTCATCCGTGGGCACGGATGGCCGTCGGGGTCGATGGGCAGGCCGCAGAAGCGGCAGGACGGGCGCCCGGCCGCGACCAGCTCGACCGCCCGCGCCGCGAAGGCCAGGGCCTGCCCGCGGGACAGCTCGACCCGCAGCCGGCCGCGGTCGAACGTGACCAGCCAGTCGATGGGATCGGGCCCGACACCGGCGGAGCTGTCGTCGTCGTCCTCGTCGTGCGTCGTCGTCATCGCCCTCGACCGCGTCCGGGTCGAGCTCCTCGACGACCACCACGAAGCGGTCGGCGTCGGCTTCCCACGCCACGGCCAGCTGGCCCGCCACCCAGACGGCGTCGACGGGTTCGAGCAGCTCCAGCGCCGTGGGGAGGGGGCCGTCGCCGGGCGCCGGCAGATCCTGCAGCAACCGCTCCAGGTACTGGCCGAGCGCCGCCACCTGCTGCTTCTCGCACTTGACGGTGACCACCTGACCGTCGGCGCGGGCCTGGAGGTAGAAGACCCGCTGGCCGGGAGCCCCGACGGTCCCGGCCGTGAACGCGTCGACAGCGCCGAGGTCGAAGCTGGGGCTCATGCTCATGGCGCGGTCCGCATCGGGTCAGGAGGGCCGCAGCTCGGCCAGCGAGCCGCCGGTGGAGTTCACGGTCAGGACGACGGGCCCGCCGTCGCCGTAGGCGATGGCCGTGATCGAGCAGGTGGAGATGACCGTGCGCTGGAAGAGGTCGAGGTGCGCGCCCATGGCGTGGGTGACCGCCGCCTTGATGGGATCGGCGTGCGAGACCGCCACCAGCACGCCGCCAGGATGGCGCGCCCGCAGCTCGGCCAGGCAGTCCGTGATGCGCACCTGCATGCCGGAGAAGCTCTCGCCCTCCGGGAAGCGGAAGCCGCTCGGGTAGCTCTGCACCTGGCGCCACTCGGGACGCTTCATGAGGCCCTTCAGCTCCTCGCCGGTCCAGTCGCCGAAGTCGCACTCCAGCAGGCCGGGTTCGACCTGCACCTCGAGCCCGCAAGTGGCCGCGATCGGGGCCGCCGTCTCCTGGGCCCGTTCGAGGGGCGAGGCATAGACGGCATCGACCTTCTTGAGCTCGCCGATGCGCTTGGCCGCCAGCTCGGCCTGGCGCTGGCCCTCTTCGCTGAGGTGGAGCCCCGGCGCCCGCCCCGGCAGGTGCTTGCCCGTGGTCGGGGTCTGACCGTGGCGGACGAGGAGGACGAGGGTGGGCGGAGTGGGCTTGGCACGCGGCATGGTCGGGCGCCCAACCTACCGCCGGCCGTAGGGTCGGACCCGTGCTCGATGGTGCCCTCGATCGGGTGACGGCCGAGATCGTGGCCTGCCGGGCCTGTCCCCGGCTCGTGGAGTGGCGCGAGCAGGTGGCCAGGGAGAAGCGGGCCGCGTTCCGGGACGAGACCTACTGGGGCCGCGCCGTGCCCGGTTTCGGCGACCCCCGCGGCCGGGATCGTCCTGGTGGGCCTGGCCCCGGCCGCCCACGGCGCCAACCGGACCGGGCGGGTGTTCACCGGCGACCGGTCGGGCGAGTGGCTCTACCGGGCGCTCCACCGGGCCGGTCTCGCCCGCTTCCCGGTCAGCACCCACCGCGACGACGGCCAGGAGCTGACGGGCGCCTACATCACCGCTGCGGTGCGTTGCGCGCCGCCGGCCAACAAGCCGACGCCGGCCGAGCGGGAGACCTGCCGGCCGTTCCTGGAACGCGAGCTCGCCGCCCTGCGCGACGCCCGCGTCTACGTCGCGCTCGGCGCGTTCGCCTACGAGGCGCTGGCGGGATCGTCGGGCTGCGGCCGCGGCCGCGCTTCGGCCACGGCGTCGAGGCACCGCTGCCCGACGGCCGGGTCGTGCTGTGCTCGTTCCACCCCAGCCAGCAGAACACGTTCACGGGCCGGCTCACCGAGGACATGCTGGACGCCGTCTTCCAGCGGGCGCTCGTCCTGGCCTCTGCGCCTCAGAGCCCCGTCGCTCAAAGCAGCGCCGCCACCTCGCCGGCCCCGTAGGCGACGGCGACGACGACCAGGAACGACCCGAACGCCACCCGCAGCCGGTGGTCGTCGGCGCGGATGGCCACGATGGCGCCCAGCGCCGCGCCGGGCACGACGCCCACGGCCAGCCAGAACGCGAACCGCCAGTCGATCGAGCCGTTGAGCGAGTGCGTGATCGTCCCCGGCACGGCGAAGCAGCCCACGCAGACGAGCGACGTGGCGATCGCCCGCTTGATGGGCACGCCGAGGAGGCCCTGGAAGCCCGGCACCATCAGCACGCCGCCGCCGATCCCCAGCAGGCCGGACAGCAGGCCGGCAGCGGCGCCGATCCCGCCGGTGGCGACGAGGCGGCGGCCACCGGTCGGCGGCACGGCAGGACGGGGCCGTGGCCGCGACGGCCGGTCCCGGATGAGCCGGATCGCGCTCCACAGCAGGAGGAGCGCCGTCATCACCATGAGGGGATGACCGCCGCCCGGCAGCACGTGCGCCAGCTCCGCGCCGGCCACCGCAGCGACGATCCCCGTCGGGACCGTCGCCGCCACCAGCGACCAGTCGATGAGTCCCTGCGGCTGGTAGCGGGCGGCGCCGCTGACGGCACCGGGAACGATCGAGGGGAGCGTGGTGCCGACGGCCACCGCGGCGGAGGCGCCCAGCAGGCGGATGGCCGGCGTCGAGATCACCGCCCCGCCCACGCCGAACGCTCCCGACATCATCCCGGTCGCCACGCCCGCGAGCACCGTCAAGCCGTCGCGCAGCGGCCCCGGATCCACGGTCGGGGCTGCTGTCCGTCGGGCCGGGTCGTCAGGCCAGCGCCGCGGCCAGCGCCTCGCCCGCCGCGGTCAGCGCCACCTGACCGTCGTCGACGAGGTCGGCCATGGAGACGAAGCCGTGCATCATGCAGTCGTAGTGGACGAGGGTCACCTCGACCCCGGCCTCCCGGAGGCGATCGGCGTAGAACGTGCCGTCGTCGCGGAGCGGGTCGTACTCGGCGGTCGCCACCCAGGCCGCGGGCGCGGACGCGACGAGGGCGAGGTCGGCGAGCAGCGGGGAAACACGCGGATCGTCGGGCGCGGCCTGCCCGCCCGACAGGTACTGGTCGACGAACCAGCTCATGGCCTTGGAGGTGAGGAGGTAGCCCTCCGCGTGCTCGTCATGGCTCGGCGCGGTACAGCGCGCGTCGGTCACCGGGTAGACGAGGAGCTGGAACCGCAGCGGGGCCACCCCGAGCTGGGCCACGACCGCGGCCAGGTTGGCGCCGGCCGAGTCGCCGCCGATGGCCAGACGGTCGGGATCGGCGCCGAGCGCCTCGGCGTGGGTGTGGGCCCAGCGCGTCGCCGTCACCGCATCGTCCAGCGCGGCGGGGAACGGGTGCTCGGGGGCGAGCCGGTAGCCGACCGACAGCACGGCCGCGCCGGACCGGTTGGCGAGGGCCCGGCAGACGTTGTCGTGACCGTCGAGCGAGCCGAGCACCCAGCCGCCGCCGTGGAAGAACACGAGCAACCCGAGCCCGCTGTCGTCCGACGGCCGGTAGAGACGGCCGGGGACGCCGCCGGCATCGACATCGCGCCGCTCGTGGATCTCCTCGGTGGGCGGGCGGATGCGGGCTTCCCGTCGGGCCCGGGCCTGGGTCGGGGTGTCCTCGTGGACCGGCGGCTCGCCGAGGGCGGCCATCGCCTCGAGCACCTCCTGGGCCTGCGGGTGGAGCGCCATGCCCGGAGTCTGGCACTGCACATCGCCCATCGGCCGCACAGCGGCACGGGCGGCTCGACGTGCCGGCTCGACTGGCCTTGACCGGCGGGTCAAGATATGGGCATGGAGCTCACCTACCCGCCCGAAGCCGAAGCGTTCCGCAAGGAGATCAGGTCGTGGCTGGAGGACAACCTCCCCGACGGCTGGTTCGACACGGGCTTCGAGCTGAGCCCCGAGGGGCGGCGGGCGTTCAACGAGGACTGGCCCAAGCGCCTGTACGAGGGCGGCTGGATCTGCGCCAGCTGGCCCGAGGAGTACGGCGGCAAGAACCTCTCGATCATGGAGAACGTCGTCCTCGCCGAGGAGTTCGCACGCGCCAAGGCGCCGCTCCGGGCCGACTTCTTCGGCGACACGCTGGTCGGTCCGACCATCCTGCAGTGGGGGACCGAGGAGCAGAAGACTGAGTTCCTGCCCAAGATCCTGCGGGGCGAGATGCGCTGGTGCCAGGGCTTCAGCGAGCCGAACAGCGGCTCGGACCTGGCCAGCCTGAAGACGACCGCGGTGCTCGACGGCGAGGAGTGGGTGATCACCGGTCAGAAGGTCTGGACGACGCAGGCGCAGCACGCCGACTACATCTTCCTGCTGGCGCGCACGGATCCCGACGCCGCCAAGCACCACGGCATCTCGTACCTGCTCGTCCCCATGAAGCAGCCGGGGATCGAGGTGCGGCCGATCACCCAGCCCGACGGCACGGCGGAGTTCAACGAGGTCTTCTTCGACGGCGCCCGCTGCCCCAAGGACAACGTGGTGGGCGGGGTCAACAACGGGTGGGTGGTCGCCAACACGACGCTGGCCCACGAGCGGGGCATGTCCGCCACGACCGGCTACCGGCGCTTCGAGGAGGAGTTCTCGCTGATGGTCGACGCCGCCCGGCAGCGGGGACGGCTGACGGATCCCCTGCTGCGCCAGGCGCTCACCGGCTACTACACGAAGATCCAGATCCTGCGCATCAACGGGCTCCGCAGCCTGAGCGCCGCCGTGCAGGGGCGCAAGGACCCGGGCGTCGGCGCGTTGGGGGCGACGAACAAGATGTTCTGGTCGGAGATGCACCGCGATGCCATGGAGGTGGCGGTCGACATCTACGGCGCGGAGTCGCTCCTGTCGACGGTCGGGCCCGAGGGGACGTCGTGGCCCGGCAACCAGCGCCACCGCGGCCGGGAGGCCTACCCGGTCAGCTCGATGGTGTCGGCGTTCTTCTTCTCCCGGTCCGAGACGATCTGGGGCGGTACGGCGGAGATCCAGCGCAACATCGTCGGTGAGCGGGTGCTCGGCCTGCCCCGGGAGCCCAAGCCGGCGACGTCCTGATCGCGCGGCAGGAGCTGACCGTCGCCGTGGACGTGGCCCGCCTCGACGACCCCTCTTGATCCGGAGGTTCGATCCTCAGGTCGTGGCGCAGACGGCGGCGAGGCTGGCCAGCGCCGTGGTGCGACGGGGCTCTCGCAGGATGTGCTGGTCGAGCCCGTTGGTGACGTACGCGAAGGAGAGCCCGGTGGCGGGGTCGGCCCAGGCGATCTGACCGCCGGCGCCGTTGTGGCCCACGGCCCGCGGCGAGACGGTGCGCCCCATGCCCCGGTAGTGGGAGCGGCCATCGTCGCCGGCCTGGATCAGTCCCAGCGTGCGGTTGACGGGCACGCCGGTGAGCGGATCAGGGAAGTGGTTGCGGACGTTCTCCGTGACGTCGGCCAGCACCTCTGGTTTCCACATCCCACCCGGGTTGTGGAGGACGGCCTGGTAGAAGAGCGCGAGGTCCTCCGCCCGCATCACCGCGCCGCCGCCCGGCATCCCCACGCGCCGCACGGCCGGGTCGTTGAAGGCGAGGAGCGCCTCGGGCGTGACCTCGGTGACCGGGAGCTCTGGGATGCCGAACACGGCCTCGATCTCCTGGGGTGTCGCCGCTTCGCCGACGGTGACGACCTCGGCGAACGGGTAGGTGCCGGACTCCAGGCCGAGGGCCCGGGGGATGCCGGCCGGTCTGGTGACCCTCGCCTCCACCACATCGCGGAAGTCCTCGCCGGTGACCCGCTCGAGCAGCTCGGCCAGCACCCAGTGGGCCGACGAGGCGTGGTACTCGAAGCGGGTCCCGGGTTCCCAGTTGAGCCGCCAGCGCGCGAACGCCTCGCACCGGCCGGCGCTGGTGTCACCCTTGGTGACGAGCATCGGGGCGTGCGGGAAGCCGGCGGTGTGGAGGAGCACCTGCTCCAGGGTGATGACCTCCTTGCCGTTCGTGGCGAACTCCGGGATCAGCTCGGCCACCCGCTGGGCCGGATCGAGGAGACCGTCACCCATCACGGCCCACACCGCGCCCGCGACCAGGGCCTTGGTCGTGGAATAGACGCCGTAGCAGGTGGCCGGCGTGGCGTCGCCGTACGTCTCGGACACGACGATCTCTCCCTCGAGAGCCAGCGCCAGCTGACACGAGGGCAACAGACCGTCGTCGACCTCGCGGCGGGCCCGTGTGAGCAGGTTGTCGACGGCGCTCCGATCCAGGGTGGTCATGCGATTCCTCCAGCAAGGCCGGCGGCGTTCGGCCGCCGAATGGTGCCGAGATGTCAGGTTGCCTGTGACATCGGTCCGGCCGACGAAGGGGGGAATGGACCGGGCCCGACCGGCGTTGATGGCCCATCATGGCTTCCGTGACCGCTCCACCGCGCCCTCGGCTGGTCACGGCGCCGTTCGTGATCGTCACCGCGGCGACGCTCGCGTTCTTCGTGTTCGTGGGGATAGCGGTGTCGGTGATGCCGCGGTTCATCGAGAACGAGCTGGGCGGGGACGGGCTGGCCATCGGCGTCAACCTGGCGGTGTTCTCCATCGCGGCCATCGCCGCCCGCCCGATCATCGCTCTGATCGGAGACCGCTTCGGCCGTCGGACGCTCATGATCGGCGGCTCATTGCTGGCCGCAGCCGCGGTGGCCGCGACGGCCTTCGTGTCGTCGATCGCGACGCTGTTGCCCCTCCGTGCGATCTCCGGCGTCGGCGAGGCCGCGCTCTTCGTGGGTGCCGCCACCCTCATCGCCGATCTGTCCCCGGCGGACCGCCGGGCCGAGGGCGCGAGCTACTTCTCGCTGGCCGTGTTCGGCGGGCTGGGCTTCGGGCCGGTCCTCGGCGAGATCGTCCTCGGGGACGGTCGCTACGAGGCCGTGTTCCTGGTGGCCGCGCTGGCCTGCGTCCTGGCGGCCCTGATCGCCCTGGCCGCCCCCAACCGGGTGGCGGGCGTGGCCGTGGCCGCGCCGGATGAGGCTCGGCGGGGGTTCCACCGGGCCGCCGTCCTCCCCGGTCTGGTGCTGGCCTGCGGCGTCGGCAGCTTCGCGGCGTTCAGCGCCTTCCTCCCCACGCACGCCGAGGACCTCGGCATGCCGGTCAGCGGCCCGTTCGTCGTCTACAGCGTGCTCTGCCTGCTGATCCGTCTGCTGGGCGCCCGCCTGCCCGAGCGCATGGGTCTGGGTGTGGCAGTGACCCGTGCGTTGGCGGCGCTGGCCATCGGCCTGCTGTTGCTCACCTTCCTGGACCAGCCGGCGGGCGTGTACCTCGGCACGATCGTGTTGTCGATCGGCACCGCTCTGCTGTACCCGTCCCTGATGGCGTTCGCGGTGAACTCGGCGAGTGCAATCGACCGGACCCGCGTGCTGGCCACGTTCACGATGTTCTTCGAGGTCGGTACCGTGGTCGGTGGGCTCTTCCTCGGCCCGCTGGCCCGTTTGTTCGGCGACCAGGGCGCCTTCGCCGGCGGTGCCGTGATGGCCGTGATCGGGTTGTTCGTGCTGCGCTGGCTGCTGCTGCCGGCGGCCAAGGCCCAGCAAGCCCGGCCGGTCCCGGCAACGGTCGCCGCGCCGGACTACGCCGGCGGCATGGCGGTCGGCGAGTAGCCGGCCGTTCTGCCTTCCTGAGCCTGGTTCGGTCGGGACGCGCCGGGGTCCAGGGCCGGGCCACCGGGCGTCAGACCAGCACCACCGTCCGTCTGACTTCGAGGGCGTTCTCGCCCGACCGGGCGCCGGACGGGCACCCGTGCGGGCCAAGGCGGGGTGACCGGCGGGACAATGCCTTCGGTGGCGGCCTTCGGCGGGGAGGCCGCCACCAGGTCGCAGTTCGGTGACACGACGAGAATGGCGGTGACATCGGTGTCGCACATCAAGCACGCAACCATCGGCTCCCTCATAGCCAGTCTGCTCGGCGGGGCGGGAGGCCTGCTGCTGTGGGCCAAGCAGTTCGACTACCGGGGCCCCGGCCGGGGCACGATGCGCATGATCGGTTGGATGGGTCTCGGCCTCGTCACCGTCAGCGTGGCCGTGGCCTGTCTCAGCATCGCGTTCCTGCAGTACCTCATGAGCCAGGAGAAGGCGACCGCGCCGGCCCGCGAGCGCAGGACGCGCCGCCGCCTGGTGTCGACGGACGCCTGAGCCTCCTTCTCGCAGGGCTTCCGTCCCGCTCGTCGCGGCGCGACGATGACGGACGGGGCGAGAGGAGGGCCTGTGTTCATCCAGCTCATCAAGGCGAAGGTCAAGGATCGGGAGGGCGTCCAGCGGCTGTCGGAGCGGTGGATGGCCGAGCTCCGGCCGGGAGCCGAGGGCTTCCTGGGCGCCACGATCGGGATCACCGACGACGGCACGCTCGTCGATCTGGCCCGCTTCACATCGCGCGAGGCGGCCACGGCCAACTCCGGCCGGCCCGAGCAGGGCGCGTGGTGGACCGAGTTCGAGGCCTGCCTCGACGGTCCGGCGGAGTTCCGGGAGAGCGACGACGTCACGGTCAACGAACGGGGCGATCTCGACCAGGCCGGCTTCGTGCAGGTGATGGAAGGCCGGTTGCACGACGTCGAGGCTGCTCGCGTCTTCTCCGCGGAGTCGGTGAACCTGCTCGCCGGCGAGCGTCCGGACGTGCTCGGTGAGGTGGAGATCGTCCATCCCGACGCGACGTACACGAGCGTCGTCTACTTCGTGTCGGAAGCGGCCGCCCGGGAGGCCGAGGCCGCGCCGCCGTCGCCGGCGATGCAGGCAGCAATGACGCAGATGGCCGAGCTGCTCGAGGTCGACACGTACTACGACTTGCGCGATCCCTGGCTCGTCTGACCGTGCAACGGGACGAGGCAGCCGAGATCGAGGTCGAGCCGGACGACGTCGACATCGAAGCGGCGACGGACGAGCTCGAGCCGCCGGACTCTCTCGCCGACGCTCCGGGCCTGGGGCTCGACCTGCCCGAAGCCGACACCCTCGACCAACGTCGGGACGTGCCACTCGACGACGACGACGAGCAGCGCTGAGCTCGACGACGCCACCCGCCGGGTGGTCGACCCTGGCCTCCTTGTGTCGCTCGCAACCTGAGCTGCCGACTGTTGAGTAGTGGGGCCGCACCCTCTAGCGTCGCCCCGGGGCACCCGAGTCCGGCTGACCAACCAAGGAGACCTCGGTGAGCGATTTCATTGACAAGGCCAAGGATGCGGTCGGGGACGACGTCCCGGCCCCCGCCTGAGAGCCGATCAACCCGTGTCCGACGTCTCGCCCGACGCAGCGAGGGAGTTCAACCGCGGAGTGATCGAGGAGTTCCGGGCCAACCAGGGACGCGTGGGCGGCCCGTTCGAGGGAGCGCCGATGATGCTCCTCACCACGACCGGTGCGAAGTCGGGGAAGGCTCGTACCACCCCCGTCGTCTACACCCGGGACGGTGAGCGGCTCGTCATCATCGCCTCCAAGGCCGGTGCGCCCACGCATCCCGACTGGTACCGCAACCTGGTCGCCAACCCGGAGGTCGTGGTCGAGGTGGGCGAGGAGACGTTCTCGGCCCGGGCCGTCGTCACCGCCGGGGAGGAGCGGGCCCGCCTGTACGACGCGCAGGCCACGTTGATGCCCAACTTCGGCGAGTACGCCCGCAACACCACCAGGGAGATCCCGGTCGTCGCTCTCGAGCGGCTGACCTGATGGCCGAGGTCAGCATCTACCTGCGACTCGACGGCATCCCCGGGGATTCCACCGATGCCCGCCACGCCGACGAGATCGTGGTCACGGCGTTCTCGTGGGGCCTGGCCTCGGTCGGGGGATCGCCGGCCACCGGCACCGGGGCCGCGACCGGGAAGGCCACGTTCGACGGCCTGACCGTCGTGGCGCGGTCCAGCCGGGCGTCGCCCCCGCTGATGCAGGCCTGCGCCCAGGGGAGCCGGCTCCGCAGCGCCGTGCTGTCGGTGCAGCGCGCCGGCGAGAAGCCGACGGACGTGATGGTGGTCCAGCTGACCGACGTGGTGGTGGGCGCCTACTCGGCCAGCGCCGGTGGCGGCGAGGGCCCTGAGGACGAGATCACGTTGAGCTTCGGACGCATCCAGTTCGACGTGTCGGACGGCCAGAAGCAGACGACGGCTTCGTGGGACCTCCGCAAGGGAGCGCCCTGATCGGCTTCGTCCTCAGGCCGTCTCGGTCGAGCCAGGACGCTGCGTCGAACCGGTCGTTGCTCTGTGCTTCACGCGGAAGCCCGGCGTCCCGTACGACGCCTTCTCGAACGTCTCGGGTAGCGAGAGCGCGATGCGGCGGACGTCCTCCTCGGTGGCCATGACCGATCATCGCTCGCCGCGCTTCGGTTCCGACGCCCGGAGGGTCCGAGTACGTTCGCTGCCATGACCGGCAGCCGCCGTGAGCTGGCCGCGCGGATGGCCGACGCCGCGCTCGCGCTGCTCGCCACCCTCGATGGCGAACGCCAGGCAGCGGCCGCGTGGCCCTTCCCGTCCGACGACGAGCGGACCCGCTGGTACTACACGCCGACGGACCACGGTGGCGTGGCGCTCGCCGACCTGGCCCCGGCGCAGCAGCGCCTCGCGCTGCAATTGGTGGCGTCCGGGCTGTCGGCGGCCGGGTACGGGACCGTGGCCACGATCATGGGCCTCGAGAACATCCTCGATCTGACGGAGGGCTGGCGGGCGACCTTCCCCGGCCGCGAGCGTGGCCGCGATCCGGGCCGTTACTACCTGCGGGTCTTCGGCGACCCCGCGTCCGGGACCTGGTCCTGGCGGTTGGGGGGCCACCACGTCTCGCTCCACCACACCGTGATCGACGGCGAGGCCCATGCCTGCACACCGAGCTTCCTGGGGGCCGATCCCGCATCGTCCCCGTTGCTCGGTCCCCATCCTCTACGGCCGCTGGCGGGCGCCGAGGACCTCGGTCGTGAGTTGGTCCGCGCCCTCGACGAGGGGCAGCTCGCCACCGCCCTGATCTCGCCCGTGGCCCCGACGGACGTGGCCGGCGGCAACCGGCCACGCCTGGGCGAGGGCGACACGCCGCTCCCGCTGAGCGACATCTGGCGCGACCCGGACGGCGCCTTCCGGGCCCGGCTGGACGACACGCAGCGCCGGTCCGAGGAAGCGCTCGGCCTGCGGCCCGGGGATCTCGACGCGTTCCGGCTCACGCTGGCGACGCCCAAGGGGCTCGCGGCAAGCGCGATGACCGGGCTCCAACAGGAGCTCCTGCGGGCCGTGCTGGCGGTGTACGTCGAGCGGGTGCCCGACGCGCTTGCCGACGCCGAGGCCGAGAAGTACGCGGGTGATCGGCTGGACGCGTTCGGCTTCGCCTGGGCCGGCGGCCTGGAGCCGGGCGAGCCGCACTACTACCGGATCCAAGGGCCGCGGCTTCTGGTCGAGTACGACAACACTCAACGCAACGTGAACCACGTGCACGCCGTCTGGCGTGACCCGGACGGTGACTTCGGCGAGGACGTCCTCGCCCAGCACCGTGCCGCGCACCACCACTGACGACAGCGACACTCAGTTCTCCGTCGCTGCCACCCGCTCCCAGATGGTGAGGAGCTGACCCATCAGCTCGCCACCCCCGCCCGGAACGACCTCGGTCTCGCCGCCCCGGCGGCGCAGCAGCGAGACGTGTGAGCCGTCGCGGGCGACGGAGACCGTCACCCGCAGCCGCTCCCGCCGCGGATGGCGGCTGGGACGGGCCCGCCCGGGCGGGCTGCCCCATCCCTCGACCACCAGGGCGATGGCGATGAAGGACTCGCCGGGGAGCAGGCCGAACAGCTCGACGATGTCGTAGGGGTCGCCCTCGTCCACCAGCACCCAGGTGTGGTCGGGGGCGATGCCGAAGAGGCGGGCGGGCTGATCCCAGCCGAGGCGGTGCTGGCAGGACTCCAGCGCGAGGGTGGTGGCCATGAGGGCATCCGGTTCGCTCATGGCCGGTAGTGAGTGCCCCAGCTACCCCTATTCGGAAAGTTGGCCCTCGATGGCCTTGGCCGCGGCCACCACGGCGGGTCCGAAGCGCTCGCCGGGGCGGCGGCTGAGGCGCTCGACCGGCCCGGACACGCTCACCGCGGCGAGGACCTCGCCGTCGGGCGCCCGGACCGGCGCGCTCACCGAGGCCACCCCCGGCTCCCGCTCCTCGACCGACGCCACCCAGGCCCCCGCAGCCCGCGCGCCCGCACCTCCCGCGAGCACGTGGCCGGCGGAGCCACGGTCGAGCGGCAGGAGGGCGCCCTCCGGGACGATCCAGCGCAGCCCGTGCGGCGACTGGAGCGACAGGATGCACCGCCGCTCCTGCCCTCCGTTGCCGGGCTCGATCACGTAGAGCTGCACGGACTCGCCGGTCTGGTCGCGCAGCTCCTCGAGCGCTTGGCGGGCCAGCATCCGCAGCGGGCGGGCGTCCGCCGCGGCATGGCCGAGGGCGATCAGCCGGAGCCCCAACACGAAGCGGCCTTCGTCGTCACGTGACACCAGACCGTGCCTTCCGAGCGCCACGGCCAGCCGGTGCGCCGTGGCCCGGGGCAGCCCGGTGGCCGCGACGAGCGAGGAGAGGGCGGCCGGCCCGGGCTCGAGCGCGTCGAGGATGGCGACCACCCGATCCACGACCCCGGCGCGGTCACCGGTCCGGTCGTCCTGGCCGTCCGCTAGCCTTGGTCCCATGGAGCGAGTCTACTGTCTCACTGGATGGGAGCGATGAGCGGGCTCACCCTGCCCCAGAAGGTGTGGGACGCCCACGTCGTGCGCCAGGCGCCCGGCGAGCCGGACCTGCTCTACATCGACCTGCACCTCGTCCACGAGGTGACCAGCCCGCAGGCCTTCGACGGGCTTCGCCTGGCCGGCCGGCGCATCCGGCGCCCTGATCTCACCATCGCCACCGAGGATCACAACGTCCCCACGGCCGACATCGACCAGCCGATCGCCGATCCCATCTCGGCCCGGCAGGTCGAGGTCATGAGGGCCAACGCGGCCGAGTTCGACATCACGCTCTACCCGATGGGCGACGCCCGTCAGGGCATCGTCCACGTCATCGGTCCCGAGCAGGGACGCACGTTGCCCGGCATGACGATCGTCTGCGGCGACTCCCACACCGCGACGCACGGCGCGTTCGGCGCCCTGGCCTTCGGCATCGGCACTTCCGAGGTCGAGCACGTGCTGGCCACCCAGACCCTCCCGCAGGTGAGGCCGGGCTGGATGGCCATCGACGTCGAAGGCGAGCTGCCGCCCGACGTCACCGCCAAGGACGTGATCCTGGCCATCATCGGCCGCATCGGGACCGGCGGCGGGATCGGCCACGTCATCGAGTACCGCGGCGAGGCCATCCGCTCGCTGTCCATGGAGGGCCGGATGACGGTCTGCAACATGTCGATCGAGGCCGGGGCCCGGGCCGGGCTCGTGGCCCCGGACGACACGACGTTCGCCTACCTGGAGGGCCGGGCGCACGCGCCGTCGGGCCGGCGGTGGGACGAGGCGGTCGAGCACTGGCGGACCCTCCGGTCCGACCCGGACGCCGCCTGGGACAAGCAGGTCACGATCGACGCCGGGGAGCTCCGTCCCCAGGTCAGCTGGGGCACCAACCCCGGCCAGGTGACGAGCATCGACGACGCCGTGCCCGATCCCGACGAGTACGCCGAGCCGAACGAGCGCGACGCGGCGGCCCGCGCCCTGACCTACATGGGGCTGACGGCCGGGACCCCCATGCGCGAGATCCGGCCCGACACGGTGTTCATCGGATCGTGCACGAACTCCCGCATCGAGGACCTGCGGGCCGCGGCCGCGGTGCTCGACGGCCGGCGGGTCACCGTCCCGCGGGTGATGGTCGTCCCCGGCAGCCACGCGGTGAAGGCGCAGGCCGAGGCCGAGGGGCTCGATCGGGTGTTCCGGGCCGCCGGCGCCGACTGGCGGGAGCCGGGATGCTCGATGTGCCTGGCCATGAACCCGGACAAGCTCAGCTCCGGTGAGCGCTCGGCCAGCACGTCCAACCGGAACTTCGAGGGCCGTCAGGGCAAGGGCGGCCGCACCCACCTGGTGTCGCCCGCGGTCGCCGCCGCCACCGCCGTCGCCGGCCACTTCGCCACGCCGGCCGATCTGGCGGTGTCGTCGTGAAGGCCGTCCGGATCTGTGCGGGCACCGCGGTGCCTCTGCGCCGCTCGGATGTCGACACCGACCAGATCATCCCCGCCGAGTGGTTGAAGCGGGTCGAGCGCACCGGGTTCGGCGCCGGGCTGTTCGCCTCGTGGCGGGACGACCGCGGGTTCGTGCTCAACGACGAGCGCTACGCCGGTGCCCGCATCCTCGTGGCCGGCGAGAACTTCGGGACCGGTTCCAGTCGCGAGCACGCCGTGTGGGCCCTCCTGGACTACGGCTTCGACGCCGTGATCTCCCCCCGGTTCTCGGACATCTTCCGGAACAACTGCACGAAGAACGGCCTGGTCCCCGTCGTGCTCGATGCCGACGTGGTGGCCCGGCTCCACGACGCCATCGAGGCCGATCCCGGCCTCGAGCTGACCGTGGACATGGAACGGCTGACGGTGGAGGCACCCGCGCTCGGGTTGGTCGCACCGTTCCCGCTCGATCCCTCGACGCAGCAGCGGTTCCTCGACGGGCTGGACGACATCGGCATCACGCTGGGCGCGGCCGACGAGATCACCGAGTACGAGGCGTCCCGTCCGGCATGGTTGGAGGCCGAGGGGTAGCGTCTGGGCATGGTGACACCCGAATGGCGTGAGAGCGAGGTCCTGGCCTGGACCGAGCACGAGGGACCCGGCCGGGGCCCGAGCCGTGGCCGAACCATCTGGTTCTGGCTGGCCGGCGGGATGGCCGCCGTGTTCGCCGGGATCATGTCGAGCGATGCCCTGTGCCCCGAGCACCGGCTCTGGGTGCTGTTGCTCGGTGGAGCTGCGCTGATCGCCGCCGGCGCCGCCATCGTCGGGCTCATCAGTGGATGGGCCGGGGCGCCGCTGCTGGCGCTGGCCAGCGCCCTCGGCGGCGTGGGCATCGGGCTGATCGACACGCTGCACTCGGCCACCCGCGGTCGCACCATCGCGCTCGCCTTCGCGCGTCGTGTTCGTCGGCGCGGCGGTGCTCGTGTGGCGCCAGCACCGCCAGCACCGCTGGGATCGTGACGTGGCCCGCTCCCTGCGCCCGGCTCCCGCCGTGCTCCCGGCCGCGTCCTCGCCGGCTCCGGCGCCCGCGGACCAGCGCGTCTGAGCCCACTCCGCCGCCACCTCCTCGTCCGGCTGGCCATCGGCGCGCCCCTGGTGCTCCTGGCGGCGGCAGGGCTCGCCCTGACCGCGGCGAACGCCAGGGAGTCACGCGCGTTCGAGCAGGGATCTGCCCGGCTCCCGGCCACCATCGTGGACAACCGGCGGGACGAGGGCAGCTGGCGTCAGCACGTGACGGTGCTGGTCGACCTCGGCGATCGGACCGCGCTTGGGGCGGGCACCGGTGCTCGACTCCGAGGCGTACACACCTGGCCAGTCGGTCGTCGTGTTGTACGACGACGGGCGTGTCCTGCTCGAGGAGGAGCGGTACGACGCCGCGTCGCCGGCGCTCTGGTGGAGCGCCATCCTCTTCGGCGGGCTGCTGACGATCGGCATGGGTTGGTGGTGGGTCCATCGCTGCCGGCGCACGGCTTCCGGTGCGGCGCCCGCCTTCGCCATGGAGGCCGCGGTCGACGCGACCCGTCCCCGATGGTGGAACCGTCGCCGCCCGTGGGTGACGTTGTTCCCGCTGCACGGGACCACGCCCGTCGGCGCCTATCCGCTGATGGCGGGCGTGCCGCTCGCCGCCCCTCGCACGGACCGGATCGCCGCAGACGTGAAGGGCAACGTCCGCGACGGCGGGCTGGTGGTGGCCCGTTGTGACGGCCAGGTGCTCTGGCCGCGGGGCCGGCTCCGCACCTGAGCGTCCCCTAGCCTCGACCTCGTGTCCCGAGTCGCCCCCCGACACCTCGACGACCGCACCCCGGTCCTGATCGGCGCCGGCCAGGTCACCCACCGCGCCGAGGGTCTCGAAGACGCCCTGGAGCCGGCGGCACTGATGGCGGAAGCGGTGGAGCGGGCGTCCGAGGACGCGGGCCTGACGGGCGTTCCCGCCGCGGACAGCATCCGCGTCGTCAGCCTCCTGTCCTGGCGGTACCGCGATCCCGCCCGCTTCGTGGCCGAGCGCCTGTCGCTCGAACCGCGTGAGACCGCGTTGTCGACGCCCGGGGGCAACAGCCCGCAGACGTTGGTCAACGTGACGGCGGGGGAGATCCAGCGCGGCGAGCTGGACCTTGCCATCCTCACCGGGGCGGAGGCCTGGAGGACCCGGATGCGGGCCCGCAAGGCCGATGCCGTGCTGGAGTGGCCCAAGCTGCCGGAGGGCACCGAGCCGGACCGCATCATCGGCCATGACCTGGTGATGAGCTCACCGGAGGAGCTGGCCCGGGGGCTGGTGATGCCGGTGCAGCTCTACCCCATGTTCGAGACCGCGTTGCGAGCGGCGGCTGGCGAGAGCGTCGAGGCGCACCAGGTCCGGGTCAGCGAGCTGTGGGCCGGCTTCTCCGCCGTCGCCGCCGGCAACCCCTACGCGTGGATCCAGGAGCCGAAGTCGGCGGCGGAGATCCGCACCCCGGGCCCGTCCAACCGCATGATCGGGCTGCCGTACCCCAAGTACATGAACTCCAACAACGACGTCGACCAGGCCGCGGCGCTGCTCATGTGCTCGGCCGGGCGGGCACGGTCCCTCGGCGTGCCCGAGGACCGGTGGGTCTTCCCCCACTCGGGCGCCGACTGCCACGAGCACCCCTTCGTCTCCAACCGGTGGTCGTTCAGCGAGACGCCCGCCGTGCGCGCCGGAGGGCGGGCCGCGCTCGACCTGGCCGGCGTCGGGATCGATGACATCGAGCTGGTGGACCTCTATTCCTGCTTCCCGTCGGCGGTGCAGCTGGGCGCCGCGTCCCTGGGCCTGAACGGCGACCGGCAGCTCACGCGCACGGGAGGGCTGTCCTTCGCCGGTGGTCCCTGGAACAACTACGTCATGCACGCCATCGCCACCGTCGTGGGCGAGCTGCGCGAGCGCCCCGGCGCGCTCGGCCTCGTGTGGGCCAACGGGGGCTACGTCACCAAGCACTCGTTCGGCGTGTACGGCACCCGACCGCCGGCGAACGGCTTCCGTCACGCCGAGCCGCAGGCCGAGGTCGACGCCGGCCCGCAGCGGGAGCTCGCTCCACCGGCCGACGCCGCCGGTCCTGCCGTGATCGAGGCCTACACCGTCATGCACGATCGGGAGGGCCGGCCGGACCTTGCCTTCACCAGCTGCCTTCTCGACGACGGCCGGCGGGCGTGGGGGACGAGCGCCGACGGCGACACGGTGAGTGCCCTGTGCGCCGGCGAGTGGGTCGGGCGCCCGGTCGCGCTCGACGTCGACGGCACCGTCCGGCTCTGAGCGACTCTGGCTCACGCCATGGCTCTTCCCGTCATCGTCGACTGCGACCCCGGGCACGACGACGCCATCGCGCTCGTGGTGGCGGCTCGCCATGCCGACCTGTTGGGGGTGACGACGGTGGCCGGCAACGCGCCCGTCGAGCGCACGACCCGCAACGCGCTCGTCCTGCTCGATCTGCTCGGGCACCCCGCGCCCGTGCACCGCGGCGCGGCCCGGCCGCTGCTCGCTGAGCCGAAGCACGCCGCCTACGTCCACGGTGAGAGCGGTCTCGACGGCGCCGACCTGCCCGAGCCCGTCCGCACCGAGGCGGGGGACGACGCCGTCGCCTTCATCGTCGAGACGGCCCGGGCCCGCGAGGGCGTCTGGCTGGTGCCGACCGGCCCGCTGACCAACATCGCCCTCGCGCTGCGGCGGGCTCCCGACCTCGTCGATCGGATCGCCGGCATCTCGCTCATGGGCGGCAGCGCCGCCGTGGGCAACCGGACGCCGGTGGCCGAGTTCAACATCTGGGCGGACCCGGAGGCTGCGGCCATCGTCTTCGGCTGCGGCGCACGGGTGATCCAGGCCGGCCTCCACCTGACCCACGGGCTCCAGACGACGCCCGAGCGGCTGGCCGAGCTGCGGGCCATGCCCAACCGCCTCGGTCCGCTGCTGGGCCAGCTCCTCGGGTTCTTCGCCGCGACCTACGTGGCCCGCCACGACGACTTCGTGGGTGCGCCCATCCACGACGTGTGCGCCGTCCTGGCCCTCACCCATCCCGAGCTGTTCACGCGGCGGCTCACCCATGTGACTGTGGAGACGGACGGCACCCACACCCGCGGCATGACGGTGGTCGACCTCCGTCCGCTCAAGGAGCTGGCCGGCCGGCCCGAGGCCACCACCGAGGTGCTGATGAGCGTGGACCAGCACCAGGCCTTCCGGGTGATCCTCGACGCGATCGGCTCGTTCCGCGTAGCAACACCTACGCTCGCCGCCCATGCGAGCCGCCGTGATGCGCAACTGGGAGCTGTCCGTCGACGATCTGCCGGATCCGGTCCCCCAGTCCGGTCAGGCCCTGACCCGTGTGCTCGCCTGCGGGATCTGCGGCAGCGACCTCCACGTGCTCCAGCACGGCGCCGAGCAGCTCGCCCTGCGTGACGAGCTGGCGGCCGAGAACCCGCCCGATCCGCTGTCCCCGCAGCCGTTCGAGGCCGAACAGCCGGTCGTCATGGGGCACGAGTTCTGCTGCGAGGTGGTGGAGCTCGGGCCCGGCTGCGAGAACCTGGCCGTGGGCGACGTGGTCGTGTCGATGCCCGGGGCCTTCGACGCCACCGGCGTCCACGCCATCGGCTACTCCAACCGGTACCCGGGTGGCTACGGCGAGCTCCTCGTGGTGAACGACCTCCTGGCCCTGAAGGTGCCGAGCGGCCTGCCGGCCCGCGCCGCGGCGCTCACGGAGCCGCTGGCCGTCGGCGCCCACGCGGTGGCCAAGAGCGGGATCGGCAGCTCCGACGCCGCGGTCGTGCTCGGTTGTGGACCGGTCGGCCTGGCCGTCATCGCCGATCTCGCCGCCCGCGGCGTGGGGCCCATCGTCGCCTCGGACTACTCGCCGGCCCGCCGCCGCTTGGCCGAGCACCTCGGCGCGCACGAGGTCGTCGACCCTGGGCAGGAGCACGTGATGGCCGCCTGGCGGCGGGTCGACGGGATCCGGCCGGTGGTCATCTTCGAGGCGGTCGGCGTGCCCGGCATGCTCGAAGCCTGCATGCGCATGGCCCCGAAGGGCACCCGCATCACGGTCGTCGGGGTGTGCCTCGAGACGGACTCCGTGCGGCCGGCCATCGGCATCTTCAAGGAGCTGGCGATCCAGTTCGTGCTGGGCTACGAGCCCCATGAGTTCGCGGGGTCGCTCCTCGCCATCGCCGAGGGGAAGGTGGACCTCGATCCGCTCGTGACGAGCACGGTCGACATCGACGGGGTCCCGCAGGCGTTCAGCGACCTCGCCCACCCGGACGAGCACGTCAAGATCCTGGTCGAGCCGTGACCGACGCGGTGACGGACAGCACGGACAGCTTCCCCCGCCAGTACGCCCGGACCCAGCGCCTCACGCTGGGCGAGCCGAGGAACGTCACCGTGTCGCCCGAGGGGCGGCGCGTGGTCTTCGCGCGCTCGCAGGGCGGCAGCGATCCCGTCAACTGCCTGTGGGTCCTCGAGGTCGAGCCGGCACTCGACGGTCCGCCGGTGGTCGGCGAGGAGCGCCTCGTCGCCGATCCCCGCGCCCTCCTGGCCGGGGACGAGGGCGACCTGCCGCCCGAGGAGCGGGCCCGCCGCGAGCGGGCGCGGGAAGGGGCCGGCGGGGTGGTGGCCTACGCCACCGACCGGATGGTGACGGTGGCCGCGTTCGCCCTGTCCGGCCGCCTGTTCGTGGCCGGGCTCCTCTCGGGGGCCGCCCGGGAGCTCGTGGTGGACGGTCCGGTGTTCGATCCACGGCCCGAGCCGCTCGGCCCGCCGCCTGGCCTACGTCAGCGGCCGGAACCTGTGCGTGGCCGAGCTGGACGGCACCAGCCGGGTGCTGGCCGGCGAGGACAGCGAGCACGTCACGTGGGGCTCGGCGGACTTCGTGGCGGCCGAGGAGATGGACCGCGGCCGGGGCTACTGGTGGGCGCCCGACGGTTCGGCCATCGCCGCCACGCGGGTCGACACCTCCGCCGTGGCCCGCTGGTGGATCAGCGATCCGGCCCGGCCGGACCAGGCGCCGCAGGAGCACGCCTATCCGGCGTCCGGGACGGACAACGCCGAGGTGACGCTCTGGGTGCTCGCCCTCGACGGCACCCGCCGTGAGGTCGAGTGGGACCGCGCCGCGTTCCCGTACCTGGCCGACGTGCAGTGGCCGGAACCCGAGCGCATCGTGCTCGACGGTGCAGAGCCGGGACCAGCGTCACCTGCAGGTCCTGGCCGCCGCCGTCGGTGAAGACGAGGCGATCCGGACCGCCGTGCTGTTCGAGGACAGCGACGAGACCTGGGTGGAGCTCGTGCACGGCGCGCCCGCGGTGCTCGACGACGGCCGCGTCGTCATGGCGGCCGACCACGAAGGCGCGCGACGGCTGGTCGCCGCCAGCGTGCCGCTGACCCCGCCCGAGCTGCAGGTGCGGTCCATCGTGGGCGTCGTCGGCCATTCGTTGCTCTTCACCGCCAACCCGGTTGCAGATGCAACGAGTGTGGGTCTCTGGCGGTTCAGCGACGGTGCCACCACCGAGCCGCTCGTCGTGGAGCCCGGCGTGCACACCGGCTGGGGCGGCGGCAAGACGGTGGTCGTCCGGTCGTCCACGTTGGACGGTGAGCGCAGCGTCACCCGGGTGCTGGGTGGACCGGAGATCGCCAACCACGCCGAGGCGGCGCTGGTCCGCCCGCGGGTCTCCCTCCTGCGGACCGGGCGCCGCGAGATCGCCACCGCGGTGCTCCTGCCCGAGCAGGGCCGGGACGGGGAGGCCGGCTCGCTCCCCGTGTTGCTCGATCCCTACGGCGGCCCCCATGCGCAACGGGTCCTGGCCGCCCGCTCGGCGTACTACACGTCGCAGTGGTTCGCCGACCAAGGTTTCGCGGTCGTCGTGGCTGACGGCCGCGGCACGCCCGGCCGAGGGAGTGGCTGGGAGCGGGCCGTCCACCTGGACCTGGCCTCGCCTGTCCTGGAGGACCAGATCGACGCCCTCCAGTCCGTCGCCGAGCAGCACCCGCAGCTCGATCTCTCCCGCGTGGCCATCCGCGGGTGGAGCTTCGGCGGCTACCTGGCCGGGCTGGCGGTGCTCCGCCGGCCGGACATCTTCCACGCCGCCATCGCCGGAGCGCCGGTGGCCGACTGGCGGCTGTACGACACGCACTACACCGAGCGCTACCTGGGCACGCCCCAGGCCGAGCCCGAGGTCTACGACCGCACGTCGCTCGTCGCCGAGGTCGCCCGGGCCGCTGCGGAAGGGCGCCCGACCCGCCCGCTGCTGCTGATCCACGGCCTGGCCGACGACAACGTCGTGGCCGCCCACACGCTGCAGCTGTCGTCGGCACTCCTGGCCGCCGGGCGCCCGCACCGCGTGCTCCCGCTGTCGGGCGTCACCCACATGACCCCGCAGGAGGTCGTGGCCGAGAACCTGCTCCTGCTGCAGCTCGACTTCCTGCGGGAGTCACTCGGCCTCACCTGACGCCGGCCAGGTCCGTGGTGTGGTCAGCCTGCTCGACCTCGTCGACCTCGTCGACCTCGGCGTGGCCGGCCGATCGGGCCCGGGCGGGCAGGAACAGCGCGGCGAGGACGGCGCCGGCGAACACGACGGCCGCAGCCACGAGCGATGCCGCTCCCAGCCCGTCCACGAACGTCGTGCGCGCCGCGTCCAAGACGACCTGCCCGGCCTGCGGCCCTGCCTGCGCCGTCGCCCGCTCGGCGACCACCAGCGTGGCCCCCACGGACTCCTTGGCCGCCTCGAGCGCCGGGGCGGGGATGGGGAGCCCGCCCAGCTTGTCGACCAGGCCCGGTCCGTAGACCGAGGAGAACACGGAGCCCAGCACGGCCACGCCGAGCGTGCCGCCGAGCTCCCGGGTCGTGTCGTTGACGGCCGACCCCACCCCGGCCTTCTCGGGCGGCAGCGCGCCCATGATGGACTCGGTGGCGGGTGCGGTGGCCAGGCCCAGGCCGGCGGCGATGAGGACCATGGCGATCACCACCGGGCCCCAGTACGGCGTGTCCACCCCGTTGGTCGAGGCCACGAGGAATCCGGCGCCCATGAGGGCCAGCCCGCCGGCGACGACGGCCTTGGTGCCGATGCGCAGGGCCAGGCGGGCGGACAGCGGTGACGTGATCCCGACGGCCACCGCGAAGGGGAGCGTGTGCACGCCGGCCGACAGGGTGTCGTAGCCGCGGACGATCTGGAAGTACTGCGTGATGAGGAAGATGAAGCCGAAGAGGGCGAAGAAGGCGAAGGCCACGGCGAGGCTGGCCGCGGAGAACCGGGCATTCCTGAAGATCCGCACGTCGAGCATCGGGTGGGTGCTGCGGCGCTCCCAGGTGATGAAGGAGGCCATCACGACGACGCCGAAGAGGTACGCGCCCAGGATGGTGGTGGAGGTCCAGCCGTAGGACGGGGCCTCGATGGTGGCCCAGACCAGGGTGACGACGCCGACGACGGACAGCACGAGCCCGACAGGATCCAGCCGGGGTGCTCCCGGGTCCCGCGAGGTCGGCACGAGGACGCGGCCCAGCAGGAGCGCGACGGCGGCGATGGGAAGGTTGACGAGGAAGATGGCGCCCCACGCGTAGTGCTCGAGGATCCAGCCGCCGGTCAGCGGACCGAGAGCGACGGCCAGGCCGGTGACGCCGGCCCAGGCGCCGATGGCCTTGGCCCGTTCAGAAGGATCGGTGAAGACGTTGGTGAGGATGGCCAGCGTGGCCGGGAAGATGAGCGCCGCACCCACGCCCATGGCTGCGCGCGCGGCGATGAGCTGCCCAGGCGTCTGTGCCAGGCCGGCCAGGACCGAGGTCACGGCGAAGGCGACCATCCCGACCTGCAACGCGCCCTTCCGGCCGAACCGGTCCCCGAGGCTGCCGGCCGCCAGCAGGAGCCCGGCGAACACCAGTGAGTACGCATCGACGATCCACTGGAGCTGGCTGGTGCTGGCCCCGAGCTCCCGGCTGATGGTCGGCAGGGCGACGTTGACGATGGTGTTGTCGACGACGATGACGAAGAGGCTGAGGCAGAGGACGGCGAGGATCGCCCAGCGCCGGCGGTGGATGGTGGCTGCGTCCATCGGGCTGTGTTCCTTCCGGGAGGGCTTGTGGAACGGTGTTACACTGGACACTCTAGAACGTTGAAATAACGGTGTTCCACATGACTCCTGTCACTCCCCAGCCGCCCGCCCGGCGCCGGACGGCCAGCGACGAGGTGGGCCAGTCCCTCCTCGACGCGGCCGCCCGTCTCCTGACGGGCGAGGGCCCCGAGGCGCTCTCGGTCCGCCGCGTCGCCGCCGAGGCGGGCGTGTCGCCCATGGGTGTCTACTCCCGCTTCGGGGGCAAGCAGGGCCTGGTGGAGGCCCTGTTCGTCGACGGCTTCGACCGGCTCGAGCAGGTCCTCGCCGCCGTTCCCGTGACCGACGACCCCATCGGGGACCTGGCCGAGGGCTGCCGTCGCTACCGCGACTTCGCCCTCGCCTCGCCGGCCGCCTACGCCGTGATGTTCTCCCGCGCCATCCCCGAGTTCATGCCCACCGACCGCTGCAAGCTCGACGCCGCGGCCGCCTTCGGCGTGCTGGTCGAGGCCGTGCGCAGGGGCATCGACACCGGCGAGCTGGCCGAGCACGATCCGGTCGCCGTGGCCGAGGGCATCTGGGCCACCTGCCACGGCCTGGTGAGCCTGGAGCTGGCCGGCATGGGCTTCGTGCCTGACCGGGCCGCCCACTTCGAAGCCACCATCGCCGCCCTGCTCCGCGGGCTCCGCGCCTGAACGGTCAGGGGCGGACCGCCACCAGGATGCGGTCGAGGCCGGCGAGATCTGGGCGGACCTCGATGTCGACGAGGCCGGCGTGCCCGGCCAGGACCGACACGGCCGCGCCCTGGTCGGCGCCGATCTCGCAGACCAGCGCGCCGCCCGGGCGCAGCCAGGCCGGCGCGCCGGCGATGATCTCGCGCAGCGCGTCGAGACCGTCCGCGCCGGCGAACAGCGCTCCGGCCGGCTCCCAGTCCCGGACCGACGCCTCGACGGCGGGGTCGTCCTCGGCCAGGTAGGGCGGGTTGCTCACGACGAGTGCCAGCCCGCCGGCCAGCTCCGCCGGCAGGGCGTCGAACCACGAGCCCCAGGCCATCCGCACGGTCGTGCCCGCCCGGCCCACGCCGGCCAGGTTGGCGCGCGCCACATCGAGGGCGGGCTCGGCGGCCTCGCAGGCCCAGATCGTCACCGGGCGCGGGAACAGCTCGTCGGCCAGCGCGAGGGCGATGGCGCCGGAGCCCGTCCCGAGGTCGGCGATCACCAGGGGATCCGGCTGTCCGGCGGCCAGTTCGAGGGCGACCTCGGCGACCAGCTCCGTCTCCGGCCGGGGGATCAGCACCCGGCGGTCGACGAGCAGGTCGAGCCGACGGAAGGCCCAGTGCCCGAGCACGTACTGGAGCGGTTCGCCGTTCCGCCGCCGGGCCACCATGGCGTCGAGCCGGGCGACGGCCAGCTGCGTGGCGGGCTCGTCGAGCCCGAGCACCCACTCCGCGCCCTCCAGGCCACTGGCCTCCTGGCACAGCCAGCGGGCCTCTCCCTCGTCGCCGAGCTCCTCCGCCGTCGCGGCGAGGAGCCGGCGCCACGTGGTCACGCCGGTTCGGGAGCGGCGAGCTGGCGGGCCCGTTCGTCGGCCATCAGCGCGTCGACGACCTCGTCCAGCTCGCCGGCCAGGACGAGCTGCAACTTGTAGAGGGTGAGACCGATGCGGTGGTCCGAGACCCGGTTCTCCTTGAAGTTGTAGGTCCGGATCTTCTCGCTGCGACCGCCCCCGCCGACCTGGGACCGCCGCTCGGCCGAGAGCGCCTCGGCGTGCTCCTCCTGCTTGACCTTGAGCAGGCGGGCCCGCAGCACGGTCATGGCCCGGGCCCGGTTCTGGAGCTGGCTGCGCTCGTCCTGCATGGCGACGGTGATGCCGCTCGGCTTGTGGGTGATCCGCACGGCCGAATCGGTGGTGTTGACCCCTTGCCCGCCGGGGCCGGACGAGCGGTACACGTCGATCTGGAGGTCGTTGGGGTCGATCTCGACATCGACCTCCTCGGCCTCGGGCAGCACGAGCACCGTCGCCGACGACGTGTGGATGCGGCCGGAGCTCTCCGTCACCGGCACCCGCTGGACCCGGTGCGGACCGCCCTCGAACTTCAGGTGGGGCCACGCCGAGTCGCCCTTCACCAGGAACGTCACCTGGTTGAGCCCGCCCAGATCGGAGGGGGCGACGGAGAGCACCTCGACCGGCCAGCCCATGCGGACGGCGTAGGCCTTGTACATCTCGAAGAGGTCGCGGGCGAAGAGGTTGGCCTCCTCGCCTCCCTCGGCGCCCCGGATCTCGACGATGACGTTCTTGCCGTCGTTCGGGTCGGCGGGGATGAGCAGGACCTTGAGCTGCTCCTCCAGGTCGGCCAGCTCGGTCTCGGCGGCCAGCACCTCGGCGCGGGCCAGCTCTCGCTCGTCACCGCTGGCCTCGGTCTGCAGCTCCCGGGCCGCTTCCAGGTCGGACTGGAGGGCGAGGTAGCGGCGGTAGGCGTCGACGACAGGGGTCAGGTCCTTGTGCCGCTTGGACACCCGGCGGAGCTGCTCGTGGTCGGACAGGACGGCGGGGTCGGCGAGCTGCGCCTCGACGGCGTCGTACTCCCCCTCCAGGTCCTGTAGGCGCTCCAGCACGGGGGCAGGCTACGAGACCGGGATGACGGTGGCCGGGTGGACGAGCTTTGCCGCCAGGCGGAGCGTGACGGGATGCGCGTCCGCCACCGGCACGGCGAGGACCAGCGGGGTGGCCGCCCCGCCGAGCGCCTCCCGGGCGTCGGCGGCGAAGGGCACGGCATCCAGATCGACCCCGGCGGAGCAGACCACGACCACCTCGTCACCGTCGGACGTCCTGCCGATGGCGACGCAGGGCACGGCGTCCTTCACGTTCGTGCGGGGGACGGGCGGCGGCGCGGCCGCCAGCTCGGCCAGGCCGACGAGCTCGGGCCGGCGGATGAGCTCGTGGCGAAGGGCGCGCTCGCGAGCGATGCGGTTCAGCGGGTGCGCGGGAGCGCTCGGCCGGCGGTGGGCGCCCACCGTCCGCACGACGTCGGCCAGCGCCTCGACCAGCTCGTCGCCGGCCACGTCCTCGCCGTGCATGAGGCGGAAGGCCTCCCGGTCGTGCGGGCCGATGCCGACGTCGAGGCGCATGCCTCCGGGGACGTCGGCCGCGACGACTCGGCAGACCTCGAGGCCCCCAACCTCGCCGGTCAGCACGCCGTGCTCCTCGACCGGCTCGGCACCGGCGGCCTCGATCAGAGGGATCAGCGCCCGGGCCGCATCGGGCAGGACGGGAGCCGGCCGGCCGCGGCGTCGCCACGGCGGGCACGAGCTCCCGGCCATTCGCCTGCCACACCTTCGGCGCGGACGCGAACGCGGCGGCGCGACGGGCCAGGAGCCCCGTCTCGCGGTCGGCCACGACGTGCAGAGCGTCGTCTGCGCCTCCTGCTGCTGATCAGCCCAGGCCAGGGCTCCGCCCAGGCCTCGCGCCGGGTCGTCCTCCAGCAGGATCCACGTCTCGCCGGGAGCCAGAAGGGCGGCGCCGCCGGCATACGGGCGGGGCACACCGTCGGTCGGCCCGCCGTGGTCCCGCACGAGGGCCTGCAGCTTCAGCGCCGCCAGCGCGGCGCGCCGCTCGGCGATGGCGGCTACTTGGCCTGCTTGCCCTTGGCCGGCTTGCGCTCGCCGTACCGCCGCTGGAAGCGCTCCACCCGACCGCCGGAGTCCACGAGCTTCTGCTTGCCGGTGAAGAACGGGTGGCACTCGCTGCACAGGTCGGCGTGGATCTCGCTGCCCTTGGTCGAGCGGGTCTCGAAGGTGGCGCCGCACGAGCAGCGCACCGTCACGGTCTCGTAGGTCGGATGGATGCCGGTTTTCATCGCGAAGGGCTCCCGGAGGGCAGGGTGTCGGGCAGATCAGCCTACCGGCCGATCACATGGTCGGTTGCTTGGCGATCTCGGCCAGGAACTCGTCGTTGCTGCGGAACGTCTTGAGGCGGTCCATCAGCAGCTCCAGGCCGGGAGCGGCGTTGCCGTCGGCGGCCAGCCCGGACAGGACCCGGCGCAACTTCCACACCTGCTGCAGCTGCTTGCGGTCGAACAGCAGCTCCTCGTGGCGGGTGCTGGAGGCGTCGACGTCGATGGCGGGGAAGATGCGGCGCTCGGCCAGCTTGCGGTCGAGCCGCAGCTCCATGTTCCCGGTGCCCTTGAACTCCTCGAAGATGGCGTCGTCCATGCGGGAGTTCGTCTCCACCAGCGCCGTGGCGAGGATCGTCAGGGAGCCACCCTCCTCGATGTTGCGGGCGGCGCCGAAGAACTTCTTCGGCGGGTACAGGGCGCCGGCGTCGATGCCGCCGGACATGATGCGCCCGGTGGCCGGCGCGGCCAGGTTGTAGGCCCGGCTCAGCCTGGTGATGCCGTCGAGGATCACCACGACGTCGTGGCCGGCCTCGACCAGGCGCTTGGCCTTCTCGATGGCCAGCTCGGCCAGGTGGGTGTGCTCGTCGCTCGGGCGGTCGAACGTCGAGGCGATGACCTCCCCCTGGACCGTGCGCCGCATGTCGGTGACCTCTTCGGGCCGCTCGTCGATGAGCAGCACGATCAGCTTCACCTCAGGGTTGTTGCGCTCGATGGCGGTGGCGATCGTCTTCATCACGAAGGTCTTGCCGGCCTTGGGCGGCGACACGATCAGGCCCCGCTGCCCCTTGCCGATCGGTGCGATGAGATCGATGATCCGCGCCGTCATGTTCCCGGAGTCGACCGGGTCCTCCAGGCGCAGCTTCTCGTCCGGGAAGAGCGGTGTGAGGTCCTCGAACCGGGGGCGCTGCCGCATCTCCTCCGGGTCGCCGCCGTTGACCGTCAGCAGCTGGAGCAGCGCCGGGTTCTTCTCGTTGCGACCGGCCAGACGCGGACAGCCCGGTGACGTGGTCCCCCCTGCGCAGGCCGTACTGGCGGGTCTGCTTCACGGACACGTAGACGTCGTCGCGGCTCGGCAGGTAGCCGTTGACGCGCAGGAAGCCGTACCCCTCGTCACGGAGGTCGAGGTAGCCGGCCACCTCCACCGGCTCGCCGGCGGAGACGTCGTCAACCGGGCGCGGCTCACGCGACTGCTCGCGGCCATCGCCGCGGTCGACGCCCTGCGGCCCCTCCTCCGGGCCGCCGCCCTTGCGCCGCCGCCGGCGCCGGCGTCGCCCGCCGCCCGGACCCTCGCCGTCGCCATCGCCGCGGTCCCCGTACGGCTCCGCGCTCGGCCCGGCGGGCGCGGAGAAATCGCGCCCGGTGGCGGCAGCCTCGGCCGGCTCGGTGCGCGACGGCGCGCTCGCTTCGGTCTCGATGTCGTCGGGTCCGTCGTCGTCCTGTCCCCGGAGCTCGAGCTCCCAGTCGGCCAGTGGCTCGGAGCCGTCGGGATCGGGACCGTCGGTGTCGCCGGCCGTCTCGCCGCCGCGGGTGGCGCACCGTTGGTCGCCCCGTTGCCGTCGCCCCCGCCTCCAACGTTCCTGCCGCCGCCGTTGGGGCTGCCGGTCTGTTCCAGGATGCGGTCGATGATGTCGCCCTTCTTCGCCCGCGAGAGCGCCTTCAGCCCGAGCGCCGACGCGATGGCGATGAGCTGGTCACGGTCCTTGCCTTCGAGGACCGAGCGTTCGAGGGTCTCCGCGCTCATGGCGCACCTGCTTTCGTGGTTCTCGGCGTCGACGACGGACGCCAACGCGAGCTCGCGACCATTCGCCTGGCCGACGGAGGGGTGAGACCCACCCCAGCCTTCCCGCGGCCAGCAAAGTGGGGATGGACAGCACGATCACCGTCGGGGACGGAGAACCACAAGAGACTCGGAGGGAGATCTCCGGTGAGGCTGCCCGCTCGGGGATCCGAGCGAGGCGCACTGTAGCGACCGGTGGCCGCCGGACGCAACGATCCGGTCAGGCCCGCGGCGACGTGACCCGCTCGACCACCGCCTCGACGGCCGCCAGGTCCGCGGCGACACGTTCCGTGCGCTCCGGCCGGTCATGGAGGTCCGCCAGGTGGTCCGGCAGCGCGGGGCGCACGCCGGTGGCGCGCTCGACGGCCTCGCCGAACTTGGCCGGGTGGGCGGTGGCGAGGGCGACCGTGGCCGCGCCCGGCTCCCGGCAGACCCGGGCCGCGCCGATGCCGACCGCGGTGTGGGGATCGACCAGCAGGCCCGTCTCCGCGTGCACCGAGCGCATCACGGCAATGGTCTCCTCGTCGTCGAGCCGGGCGGCCCGGAAGACCGGGGTGAGCCAGCGGGCCTGCTGGTCCTCCTCGACGGCCAGCCGTCCGACCGCCCTGAGCTGGTGGAGCTGCTCGGCCGTCAGGCCGCCGTCCCGACCGTTCATCTCGAACAGCAGCCGCTCGAAGTTCGACGAGACCTGGATGTCCATGCTGGGGCTCAGTGTCGGCACGACGTCGGTGATCGCCATGGTGCGGGTATCGAAGAAGCGGGTGAGGATGTCGTTGCGGTTGGAACCGACGATGAGACGGTCGATCGGAGCTCCGGTCTCCCGGGCGATCCAGCCGGCCAGCACGTTGCCGAAGTTCCCGGTCGGCACCGCGAACGACACGCGTCGGTCACCGAGGAGCGCGACTGTTGTTGCGTAGTAAACGATCTGGGCCATCACGCGGGCCCAGTTGATGGAGTTCACCGCGGAGAGCTGGTGGCGTTGCCGGAAGGCCGAGTCGTTGAACATGGCCTTCACGAGGTCCTGGCAGTCGTCGAACGTCCCCTCGACCGCCACGGCGTGGACGTTGGGCGCGTCGCTGGTCGTCATCTGCAGGCGCTGGACCTCGCTGACCCGGCCCAGCGGGTAGAGCATCACGATGTCGACGTTGTGCCGCCCGGCCACGGCGTCGATCGCCGCGCTGCCGGTGTCGCCGCTGGTGGCTCCGACGATCGTCACCCGTTCGCCCCGCGCTCCCAGCACGTGGTCGAACAGCCGGCCCACCACCTGGAGCGCCATGTCCTTGAAGGCCAGCGTGGGTCCGTGGAACAGCTCGAGCAGCCACTCGTCGTCCCCGATCTGGACGAGCGGGCACACGGCGGGATGGCGGAACGTCGCGTAGGCCGCCGCGCACACGTCGGCCAGCACCGCCGGCGGCACGTCGTCGCCCACGTAGGGCGCCATGACGGCGGCGGCGTTGGCGGCATATCCGGCCTGGGGGTCGAGCACCGGCAGGCGGGGCCACTCCGCCGGGACGTAGAGCCCGCCGTCGGTGGCCAGGCCGGTCAGGAGCGTGTCGGCGAACCCGAGCTCGGGGGCGCTGCCACGCGTCGAGACGTAGCGCATCGCCCGCTCAGGCGCCGATGACCCGCAGGAACCCGCCCACCTGCCGCACCACGTCCAGGTCCCGGAGCTCCCGCAGCGTGGCCTGGACGGCGGCCTCCTGGGCGGCGTGGGTGATGAACACGAGCCGGGCGTCGTCGCCCAGACCTTCCTGCTCGGCGGTGCGGATGCTCACGTCGTGCCGGGCGAACACACCCGTGACGGCGTGGAGCACGCCGGGACGGTCGAGCACCTCGAGGACCACGTGGTACTCGGCGGTGGTCTCGTCGATGGCCCTGATGGGGACCCGGCCGAACGTGCCCAGTGAGGCGTGGGTGCCCTTCTGGCGGTTGATGGCGGCGTCGATGAGATCGCCGAGCACGGCGCTCGCCGTCGGCATGCCGCCCGCTCCCCGACCGTAGAACATCAGCGAACCGACGGCGTCGCCCTCGACGAAGACCGCGTTGTAGCTGTCGCGGACGCTGGCCAGCGGATGCTGGGCAGGGAGCATCACCGGGTGGACGCGCACGGCGACGGCGCCGCTGCCCGGATCCTGCTCGCAGATGGCGAGGAGCTTGACGACGTAGCCGAGCCGCTGCGCGCTGGCGATGTCGGCGGCGGTGATCCGGCTGATGCCCTCGTGGTAGACGTCGCCCGCCACCACCCTGGCCCCGAAGGCGATGCTGGCGATGATGGCCGCCTTGGCCCCGGCGTCGAAGCCCTCGACGTCGGCCGTCGGGTCCCGCTCGGCGTAGCCCAACCGCTGGGCCTCGCTCAGCGCGTCGCCGTAGTCGGCGCCTTCCTCGGCCATCTTCGTGAGGATGTAGTTCGTGGTGCCGTTGACGATGCCGAGCACCCGGCGCACCGGCTCGCCCCGCAGGCTCTCCCGCAGCGCCCGCACCAGCGGGATGCCGCCGCCCACCGCCGCCTCGAACAGGAGGTCCTGCCCGTTCTCGTCGGCCGCGGTGAAGAGCTCCGTCCCCACGTTGGCCAGGAGCTCCTTGTTGGCGGTGACCACCGGCTTGCCGTGGCGCAGGGCCGTGAGGATGAGCTCGCGCGCCGGCTCGATGCCGCCGATCACCTCGACGATCACGTCGATGTCCGGGTCCTCGACCAGGGCGTGGCTGTCCCGCGTCAGGAGCCCTTCGGCCAGCTCGACGTCGCGCTCCCGGGCCAGGTTGCGGACCGCCACCCGCGCCACCTCGAGTTGCAGGCCGGTGCGGGACTCGACGACCTTGCGCTGCCGGTCGATCAGTTGCACGAGCGCCGCGCCCACGTTGCCGCACCCCAGCACGCCGACGCGCACGACCGGGCCCGCTGTCTGGCTCACGGCCTCGCTCACGGCGAGCGAGGGTATCGCCCGCCGCCCCGCCCGCCCTCAGCGGTTCCCGTCGACCATTCCCGTCGACCGTTCCGTCAGCGGGGAGGGTGGGACCGCTCGTAGGCCTGGACGGCAGCGACCAGCCGGTCGAAACGGGCGCGGTCGAGGATGGCGCCCTCCCGGCGCACGCCCGCCGGTGCCACCCGAAGGACGTCGTCGATCTTGGCGTAGCTGCTCCGCTGGCTGCGATCCCACCCGCCCGAGCCGACCTCGACCTCGTCGTCGCGGCCCGGGTGGCGCTTCGTCGTCAACGGCACGAGCACGAGGTCGGCCCCGTCCAGGCCGATCACGACGGCCGGCCGGTCCTTGCCCTGCGAGGGATCGTCCTCGTAGGGGATCCAGGCCCACACCACCTCGCCGGGGTCGGGCTGGCCGTCGAGGTCGGGGGAGTAGACGACCTGCAGACCGTCACCGGGGATCTTGACCGCCTCGCCCGCCTTCCCCGCCTTGACCGCCGCCGCCTTCCGGCCGGTGAGCCGGTCGATGACGCTACGGAACATCGTGCCTACTGGACATCGAAGCGGAGCAGGTCGTCATAGGTCTCCCTCCGAACGGCGAGCCGGGTACGGCCGCCCGCCACGAAGACGACAGCGGGCCGGGGCACCTTGTTGTAGTTGCTGCCCATTGAGTGCCCGTATGCCCCGGTGACGGGGGTGGCCAGCAGGTCGCCGACGGAGACGTCGCCGGGCACCCAACCGTCACGGACCAGCAGATCGCCGCTCTCGCAGTGCTTGCCCACCACCCGCACGGGCCGCGTGCGGTCGGCATCGACCGCGCGGGGGAGGAAGGTCTCGTAGCCGCTGCCGTAGAGCACCGGGCGCGGGTTGTCGCTCATCCCGCCGTCCACGGCCACGTACGTGCGGACGCCCGGGATGTCCTTGATCGTGCCCACCGTGTACAGCGTCACCGCGGCCGACGCCACGATGGACCGACCGGGCTCGACGAGCAGGCGGCCCTCGAAACCCGCTTCCTCCACGGCCTTGTGCAGCACGCGGGCCCACTCGGTGATGGACGGGGCGGACTCGCCCTCGACGTAGGCGACGCCGAGGCCGCCACCGAGAGTCAGCGTCGGGAGTGCGAACGGTCGGGCGAACTCGGTCATCACCTCGGCGACGCGGGCGAAGTTGTCGGCGGCGAACACCTGGGAGCCGACGTGGGCGTGGAAGCCGACCAGGTTGACGGCGGAGGACGCCATGGCCCGCTCGGCCGCCGCGGCCGCGGCGCCGCTCGGCAGCCCGAAGCCGAACTTCGAGTCCTCCTGGCCGGTGCGCACGAACTCGTGGGTGTGCGCCTCGACGCCGGGCGTGATCCGAAGCTGGATGTCCGGTGCCGGCCGGCCGTCCTGGTGAAGGCGCTCGAGCCGGTCCAGCTCGTCGAAGCTGTCGACGACGAGGAGACCGACCCCGGCATCGAGCGCGCGACGGAGCTCGTCGTCGGACTTGTTGTTGCCGTGGAACACGAGGTGCTCGGGCGGGACCCCGGCGGCGAGGGCCACGTGCAGCTCGCCGCCGGTGGCGACGTCGAGGAGGAGCCCTTCCTCGTGGGCGAGCCTCGCCATGGCCACGCAGAGGAAGGCCTTGGTTGCATAGACAACGTTCCCGTCGCCGAAGGAGTCGACGGCCTCACGGCAGCGGGCCCGCAGGTGGTCCTCGTCGTACACGAACAGCGGCGTGCCGTACTCGGCCGCCAGGTCGGCCACGTCGACGCCTCCGACGAGGAGCTGACCGGCGTCCCCCACCGAGGCGCTGTCGGGCAGGAGATCCCGGGGCAGCGCGGTCACGCCCGGCTCACATGCGCTCGGGGACGTCGATGCCCAGCAGACCCAGCCCGTGCGCGAGGACCCGGGCGGTGAGGTCGGCCAGGGCCAGGCGGCTGTCGCGGGTCGTCTCGTCGGGCGCCCGCAGCACGGGGCAGGCCTCGTAGAAGGCGGTGAAGTCCAGGGCGAGGTCGAACAGGTAGGCGGTCAGCCGGTGCGGGCTGTACCGCTCGAGGGTGTCGGCCACGGCGGCGTCGTAGCCGAGCAGCCGGAGTGAGAGTGCCCGCTCTTCGGGCTCGCCGAGCACGGGCTGCACCTGCCGCGCCGCCGCCCGGTCGATCCCGGCCCGACGGAAGATCGAGCAGATGCGGGCGTGCGCGTACTGGAGGTAGGGCGCGGTGTCGCCGTCGAAGGACAGCATCCGCTCCCAGTCGAAGACGTAGTCCTTGATGCGGTCCGTCGACAGGTCGGCGTACTTCACCGCGCCGATGCCCACGACGCGGGCGACGGCCGACCGCTCCTCGGGCGGCAGCTCGGGGTTCTTCTCGGCGATGGCCTCCTCGGCCCGCTGCACGGCCTCGTCCAGCAGGTCGACCAGCTTCACGCTGTGACCGGCGCGGCTCTTGAGCATCTTGCGGTCGGCACCCAGGACGTTGCCGAACGTGACGTGCACCGCTCGGGCCGGTGGGCGGAGCCATCCGGCCTCCTCGGCCACGGCCCACACCATCTGGAGGTGTTGCGCCTGGGGGGCGCCCACGACGTACAGCAGCAACGTCGCATCGAGCCGCTCGACCCGGTCGATGACCGTGGCGAGATCCGTGGCCGCGTACCCGTAGCCGCCGTCGGTCTTGCGGACGATGAGCGGCAGGGGCTCGCCGTGGCGGTTGGTGTAGCCGGGCGGGAACACGACGGCCGCGCCGTCCGAGATCTTCAGCAGGTGGGCGTCGTCGAGGCGGCGCACCACCTCGGGAAGGAGCTCGTTGTACGCGCTCTCGCCCATGAGATCGTCCGGCTCCAGGAGGACACCGAGCCGGTCGTAGACGGCGTCGAAGTAGCGGGTGCTCTCGTCGACCAGCACGTGCCAGAGCCGCAGTGTCTCGGCATCCCCGCTCTGGAGAGCGACGACCCGCGCCCGGGCCCGCTCCTGGAAGGCCGGATCGGCGTCGAAGGCGCTGCGGGCGCCGCGGTAGAAGCCGTTGAGGTCGCCGACGGAGAGCTCGTGCGCCGCCTTGTCCTCGCCGAGGTCGAGCAGGTGCTCGATCAGCATGCCGAACGGCGTGCCCCAGTCGCCGATGTGGTTCTCGCGGATGACCGTGTGCCCGACGAACGCAAGCATGCGGGTCAGGGCGTCGCCGATGATCGTCGTCCGCAGGTGCCCGACGTGCATCTCCTTCGCCACGTTGGGGTGGGAGTAGTCGACGACCACCGTCTCGGGCTCCGTCGCCAGCGGGATGCCGAGCCGTTCGTCGACGGCGACAGCCACGAGCCCGCGGGCGAGGAATTCGTCGGAGAAGGTGATGTTGAGGAAGCCGGGCCCGGCGACCTCGAGGGAGGCGACGTCGTCCATGGTGCCGTCGAGCGCCCCGAGCACGGCTTCGGCGACCTCACGTGGGGCCCGACCGAGCGTCTTGGCCAGGGCGAGCGCGCCGTTCGCCTGCGCGTCGGCACGGTCGGACGGCCGGACGACGGGGTCCACCGCATGCCCCGCGACGGCCGCGAAGGCCGGCGCGAGCGCCTCACTGGCGATGCGGAGCGGGTCGGTCATGGAGCTGCCATTGTGGCCCAGGAGGTGGTGAGGTCCTCTCCGGTTCCTTCGGCCGCCCTCCGGTCGGGCGTCTCTCGCTATCCTTGGCTTCTCCCGCCCTCGTAGCTCAGGGGATAGAGCGACTGCCTCCGGAGCAGTAGGCCACAGGTTCGAATCCTGTCGAGGGCGCCAGCGTGCTGTCCGGCCCGCGGAACCGGGTCAGCCCTCGCCGAGGCCGTAGGACCCGAACGACCAGATGTTCTGCTCGGGGTCCCGGATGGCGAAGCCCATGCCGTCTGGGTCGTAGTCGGGCGCCTCCGGCTCGCGCACGACGGTCACTCCCGCGGCCCGACAACGCTCCCAGACCGCGTGCGGGTCGGCGGTCACGACGTACAGCGCCTGCGATCCCGGCGGGCGGCTGAACTCGTTGGCGGGGTCGTAGGTGCCGGCCTGGACCACACCGCCCTCGGGCCACCGGAGCTGGCTGTGGACGACGGTCCGCTCGTCGGGGCCGGTGACTACGAGCTGCTCCTCGAATCCCAGCACGTCGACCAGGAAGCGGATGCCGGCCAGCGCGTCCTCGTAGAAGGCGCCGGCCCAGATGCCGCCGCCCGTGCCCGGCCGGTCGGCCACGGTGATCGCTTCGTCGGGCCCGGCACCGACGACCTCGAAGCCGCTCCCCTCGGAACGGTCGCGGTAGGTGTCGACGTCGAACTCCTCGAGTTGCTGCGACAGCATCCACCGGTGCCCGAACGGGTCGAGCAGGGTGCCGTGGCGGGCGCCATGCGGTTGGTCAGCGGGCGCCGACAGGGTGGTCGCTCCGGCGTCGACGGCCCGGGCGAAGAGCGTGTCGACGTCGCTGACCGACAGGTGCAGCGCCGCTCCGGCCCCGCCGAGCGTCGTCGGCGAGGCGACACCGATCTCGGGGTACTCGTCGGACAGCATGAACCGCGCCGCTCCGATCGTGAACTCCGCGTGGCCCAGCCGCCCGTCGTCGCCGACGACGCGGAACTGCTCCTCGGCGCCGAAGGCCCGGCCGTACCACTCGAGGGCGGCAGTGCCGTCCGACACCGCGAGGTACGGCGTGACCTCGCTGGCGATCGGTGGGGTGGCGGTCGGCGTGGTGGTGATCGACGAAGGCATCGCGCTCTTCCTCTCGGGTTGGGGGACCAACCCCTTCATCGCTCCAGGACCCGCAACTCCTACACCCAGGCCGAGGACGTCTACTGGACCAGCCTGGCCTCGAGGGTGATCTCGGGTACGGACGCCAGGGCCCTGCTCACAGGACACCCGGCCTTGGCGGCTGCGGCGTGCTCGGCGAAGGCCGCCTCATCGATCCCGGGCACCCGACCCTCGGTGACCAGAGCGATCTCCGCGATGGTGGGAGCGCCGTCGACCCTGCGCAAGGTCACCGTGGCGTCGGTTCGGATCGACTCCGGCGTGAAGCCCGCTTCCGCGAGCATGTTGGCGAACGCCATCGAGAAGCAGGAGGCGTGAGCGGCCGCGATGAGCTGCTCCGGGTTCGATCCCGGGCCGTCCTCGAAGCGGGACTTGAAGGTGTAGCCACCGCTGATGCTGTCGCCCGCCGTGAAGGTCCCCGACCCCGTCGGAAGATCCCCCTTCCACTCCGCGCTGCCATTCGCCGGCACGGCACACCTCCTGCTCAGCTGACCTGAAGCGGGCGATTGTACCCCTGGTACGCTCGGACGACCGACTGAGAGGGGGGACTCTCGTGGTTGCTGTGCGTCGCTTCGTGCTGGTCGCCGGACTTCTCGGGCTCGCCGTGCCCATCGGGTTCTCGCGGCCCGCCCATGCGGTCGCGGATGACCTCTTCTTCTCGGAGTACATCGAGGGCAGTAGCAACAACAAGGCGCTCGAGATCTTCAACGGGACCGGGGCCGCGGTGAACCTCAGCACCGGTGGCTACAACGTCCAGATGTTCTTCAACGGCAGCGCCTCGGCGGGGCTGACCATCAACCTCACCGGCACCGTCGCTGCCGGCGACGTCTACGTCGTGGCCCAGTCCTCGGCCGCCGCCGCGATCCTGGCCCAGGCCGACCAGACGAACGGCGCCGGCTGGTTCAACGGTGACGACGCCGTCGTGCTCCGCAAGGGATCGGCCGTGCTCGATGTCATCGGTCAGATCGGATTCGACCCGGGCACGGAGTGGGGCACCACCACGGCCGACAACACGCTGCGTCGGAAGAGCACGATCTGCGCCGGCGACGCGAACGGCGGCGATGCGTTCGATCCGTCGATCGAGTGGGACCCCTTCGCCATCGACACCTTCGACGGGCTCGGCAGCCATCCCGACCCCTGCGGCGGAGGTGACGCCGCGCCAGATGTCACCACGACGGACCCGGTCAACGGCGCCGTGGGTGTCACCGTGAACGCCAACGTGACGGTCACGTTCAGCGAGCCCGTGACCGTCTCGCGCGACGGCGTTCGACCTGACCTGCGCGACGAGCGGCGCCCATGCGGTCGTCACCAGCGGGGGACCGACGACCTTCACGCTCGATCCGACGGTCGACTTCGCGTCTCGCGGAGTCGTGCACCCTCACGGTCCGGGCCGATCAGGTGTCGGACCAGGACGTGGACGACCCACCCGGACACGATGGCGGCGGACCGCGTCGTGACCTTCACGACCGAGGCCGCGGCCGATCACCGATCCACGACATCCAGGGGGCGACCCATCGCGTCGAGTCTCGCCGGCAGCGCCGTCACGACCACCGGCATCGTCACCGCCAAGCTGACGCAACGGCTTCTACCTCCAGGATCCGGCCGCCGACAGCGACGTCGCCACGTCCGAGGCGATCTTCGTCTTCACGTCGCTCGGCGCCAACCGTGGCAGGTGGGTGACGCCGTCAAGGTCAGCGGCGCGGTCAGCGAGTTCCGACCCGGCGGAGCCGCATCGACGAACCTGACGACCACCGAGATCACCGGGCCGTCGATCATCGTGCAGTCGAGCGGCAACCCGTTGCCCGCCGCCGACGGTGATCGGCAGCCGGCGGACGGGTCCCGCCGACGCAGGTGATCGAGGACGACGCCACCGGGACGTCGAGACGAGCGGGGTGTTCGATCCGGCGAGCGACGGCATCGACTTCTACGAGAGCCTCGAAGCGCATGCGGGTCCAGGTGAACAACCCGATCGCGGTCGGGCCGACGAGCGGGTTCGGCGAGATCCCTGTCGTCGTCGACGGCGGGGCGAACGCGTCCGTTCGGACCGCCACGCGGTGGGGTCCTCATCCGCCCGACGGACTTCAACCCGGAGCGGGTGATCCTCGACGACACGGTGGTCGGCAACGACTGCCATGCCCGTCGTCGCACGTCGGCGACGGGTTCACCGGCGCCGGCAGTCGGCGTGCTCGACTACAGCTTCGGCAACTTCAAGCTCAACGTCACACAGGCGCTCACCCGGGTCGACAACGGGCTCGCCCAGGAGGTCACGACGGCACCCGCGGCCGGCGTGCTCGCCGTGGCGACGTTCAACGTCGAGAACCTCAGGCCGACTGACCCGCCGTCGAAGTTCGACGCGCTCGCCGACCAGATCGTGAACCACCTCCGGTCGCCCGACGTGATCGCGCTGGAGGAGATCCAGGACAACAGCGGAGCCACCAACAACGGCGTGGTCGACGCCAACGTCACGCTGGACCAGCTCGTCGCGGCGATCGCCGCTGCGGGAGGCCCGGCGTACCAGTGGCGCCAGATCAACCCCGTCAACAACGCCGACGGCGGCGAGCCGGGCGGCAACATCCGCGTCGGCTTCCTGTACCGCACCGACCGCGGCCTCGCGTTCGTCGACCGTCCGGGTGGAACGTCGACGACGGCCACCACCGTCAACCCCGGACCCGTGCTGTCGGTTCAGCCCGGGTCGGATCGATCCGGACAACACGCGCCTGGAACACCAGCCGCAAGCCGCTGGTCGGCGAGTTCACCTACCGGGGTGAGACCGTGTTCGTGATCGTCAACCACTTCAACTCCAAGGGTGGCGACGACCCGCTGTTCGGTCGCTTCCAGCCGCCCGACGCGCGTCACCGAGGTGCAGCGGCATCAGCAGGCGCAGGTCGTCAACACCTTCGTGGACTCGATCCTGGCCGTCGACGGCGCCGCCAACATCGTCGTGCTCGGCGACATCAACGACTTCGACTTCTCCGAGACGGTCTCGATCCTGAAGGGCGGCGTGCTGCACAACCTGATGGACACGTTGCCGCCCAACGAGCGCTACAGCTACGTGTTCGAGGGCAACTCGCAGGTGCTCGACCAGATCCTCGTCAGCAACGGGCTCAACATCGCCGATCCGTTCTTCGATCCGGTGCACATCAACGCCGAGTTCTTCGACCAGCAGTCCGACCATGATCCGTCGGTGACGCTGATCGACTTCGACGACGTCTGGACCTTCACCGGGTTCCTCCCACCGGTCGACAGTGGGGGCGTGCTGAACCAGGTCAGGGCGGGGCAGGCCGTCCCGGTCAGGTTCCAGCTCGGCGGGGACCGTGGCCTGGACATCCTCGCCTCGGGCTCGCCGACGTCGGCGGCGATCCCCTGCGCCGGAGGCGCGCCGACGGACCCGATCGAGGAGACGGTGAGCGCAGGCGGGAGCGGCCTGCAGTACGACACGGCGTCGCAGACGTACACCTACGTCTGGAAGACCCAGAGGGGGTGGAGCGGCACGTGCCGGCGGTTCGTCCTCCGGCTCGATGATGGCACCGTTCGCACGGCCGACTTCAGATTCACCTGAGCCGATGCATCGCGCACCTGGACGAGCGCGGCGGCTCAGAGCTGTGCGACACCCGTCGGAGATACTTGGGTCATGACGACCGGTCCCCGCATGGTGTTCCTGGGCTTCGGCAAGTTCGCCCGGGCCGACAAGATCTACGCGCTGGAGCCGTTGCGGGGCGATGAACGGGGTGAGGGCCGCCGCACCAGGGTCTGGGTGGAGGGGATGGCGTCCCCGATCGTCGCCTCCCGCACCGAGCGGACCATCCTGCAGGACATGGGTGAGGAGGCGGCCGTGCAGGCGCCGATCGTGGCCGACGCCCTGGACCTGGCCCGCCGCCTCGCCGATGCGGCCGACGCGGGGAGGGTCGATCTCGGTGATCTCGGGCGCCGCGCCCGGCGGCTGCTCGAATCCAGCACCGGCGTCGAGGAAGGGTGACACACCCCTCTGCCTACGATCCCTGAGTGGCGTCGCATCGACGTCCGTGTCCGAGAGATCCATTCCCAGGAGGTATGAGATGGCTGGAAAAGTCGTGCACTTCGAGGTCCCCTACGACGATGTCGATCGGGCCACCAGCTTCTACCAGGACGTGTTCGGCTGGCAGATCCAGGGCATCCCCGAGCTCGACTACCACATCGCTTCCACCGGTCCGTCGGGTGACCAAGGGCCGACGGAGCCGGGCTACATCGGCGGCGGGATGTTCGCCCGCCAGGCCAACATCGCCACCCCGATCATCACCATCGACGTCGACGACATCGACGCCACGCTGGCCACGATCGAGTCCCGTGGAGGCTCGACGGTGGAGAAGAAGATGCCGGTCGGGGACATGGGGTTCGCGGCCTACTTCACCGACTGTGAGGGCAACCTGCTCGGGCTCTGGCAGAACGCCGGCTGAGCCGGCGGACACAGGCGCCCACGGTCAGGGCGGCTGGGCACCGACCGTGCCCACCGCCCGAGCCGCGGCGCGGCTGCCGCGGCTGAGGCATGCCGCGGCGTCGGAGCCGTCGAGGAGCGCGGCCAGGTAGCCGGCCGCGAACGCGTCGCCCGCGCCCGTGGTGTCGACGACGCGGTCGACCTCGACGGCGCTCACGGTGCGCGCCTTGCCGCGTCGGCGTCGATGGCGATCGCGATGTCGACGCTGAGACAGCTCCTGCTGCGCCGTCCGTCACCACCACGGTGCGGGCGACCTCGAGCAGTGCGGCGGCCGCTGTCCCGGCGTCTCCAGCGGTGGCGCCCGTCAACAGGCGAGCCTCGTCCAGGTTGGGGAGCAGCAGGTCGACCCCGCTGACCAGGGCGAGGAACCGCTCGACGCCGAAGCGCGAGAGGTCGGCGCTCGATGCCGGGTCGACGGAGATGCCGAGCCCGCGGGCCTCGGCGGAGCGTCGGACCGCGCCCATCACGGCCGTGCCGTGCTCACCGAACAGGGCGTAGCCGGACACGTGCACCCACCGGCGGGTGGACGTCAGGCCTCGGGCCAGATCGCGCGCTGTGAGCGCGGCACCGGCCCCGCGATCGCTGAACATGTCGCGCTCGCCGGTGACCGGGTCGACCAGCACGACGATCCGCCCGGTCGGCCGGGCCGCATCACCGGTCAGGAACGGGACGACGCCGCCGGCCCGCAGCGACCGTTCCCACCGAGCCCGGCCCGCCCGGCCGACCCGCGCTGCGAGGCCGGCGTGGACGCCCTCGGCCGCCAGCCAGCGAGCCTGGTTGGCCCCCTGCCCGCCGTCGCGCTCCTCGATCCGGGAGGGCGTATCGGTCCCCGCGGCGCGCGGACCGTCGGCGAGCACCAGGACGTCCGTGGCGATGTCGCCCACGACGAGGACGTCGACGGGTGCACCGTCCGCCCGGGCCATCTTCGCTACCCCGTGTTGCGCAGGCCGGCGGCGATGCCGTTGACCGTGAGCAGGAGGGCCCGTGCGAGCTCCGGATCGTCCTCGCCCTCCCGGCGGCGCACGAGCAGCTCGATCTGCAGGTGATGGAGCGGCTCCAGGTAGAGGTCCCGCACCCCGAGGGTCCGCTGGAGGAGGGGGTTGGCATCCAGGAGTTGGGCCTCGCCGGTCAAGCGCAGGACCTCGGCGACGGTCCGGTCGTGCTCGGCCGTGATGAGCTCGAACAGCGGCCAGAGGTCCGGTTCCCCCAGCCGCTCGACGTACCGCCGGGCGATCCCGAGGTCGGACTTCATGAGGGTCATCTCGACGTTGGAGACGAAGGTGGCGAAGAAGTGCCAGCGCTCGCGCATGTCGTCGAGCACGTCGCCCAGCCCGGCCTCCCTGGCGGCGGCCAGGCCGGCGCCGACGCCGAACCACCCGGGCACGATCTGGCGGGACTGCGTCCAGCCGAACACCCACGGGATGGCCCGGAGCCCGGCCAGGCCACCGTCGCCGTCCGGTCGGCGGGCCGGGCGGGAGCCCAGGTTGAGCGCTCCCAGCAGCTCGGTCGGGGTCGTCGACCAGAAGTAGCGCGGCAGGTCGGGGTGGTCGACCAGCCCCCGGTAGCTGCGGGCCGCCGCTTCGCTCACCGCGTCCATGGCGACTCCCCACCGGGCCAGGTCGGTGTCCGGCTGGCGGGGGGCCGTGTGCAGCACCGCGGCCTGTACGACGGCGGCCACCGTCAGCTCCAGGTTCTCGCGGGCCAGCGCGGGGAGCAGGTACTTGTCGCTGATGACCTCGCCCTGCTCCGTCACCTTGATCGCCCCGTCGAGCGTGCTCCAGGGTTGGGCGAGGATGGCGTCGTGGGTCGGTCCGCCGCCGCGGCCGACCGTGCCGCCCCGACCGTGGAAGAGGCGCAGCCGGACGCCGTGGCGGGCAGCCACGTCCCGCAGGGCCCGCTGGGCGCGGTGGATCTCCCACTGACTGGTGGTGATCCCGGCGTCCTTGTTGGAGTCCGAGTAGCCGAGCATCACCTCCTGCACCCCGCCCCGGGCGGCGACGACCGTCCGGTACTCGGGCACGGAGAGCAGCTCGTCGAGCAGCGGGCCGGCGTTGTGGAGCTCGCGCACCTGCTCGAGCAGGGGCACGAAGCCGACGCGTGCTGTTCCGGCGTGGACGTCGACCAGCCCGGCCTCCCGGGCCAGCACGACCGCGGCGAGCACGTCGTCGACGCCTTCGGTCATCGAGATGATGTAGGACTCGACGACGCCGGCGCCGAAGCGGGCCTGCGCCCGCCGGATGGTGTTGAAGACCTCGAAGACCTCGGCCGGCCGCCCAGCCAGGGGTGCGAAGGCACCGGCCAGCGGACGACGGCCGCCGAGCTCGCGCACCAGCCAGGCGGTGCGCTGCGGCGCGTCGAGCTCACCGTACGGAAGATCGGTCTCACCGAGCCGGTCGACCATCGCGGCCAGCGCGAGGTGGTGGGCGGCCGCGTGCTCGCGCACGTCCATGGTCGCGAGGTGGAGGCCCATGGCGCTCACCGTCCGCACCAGCGTGGACAGCCGACCGCTGGCCACCAGCTCGCCGTGGTGCTCGATGAGCGATCGGCGCAGGACCTCGAGGTCCTCGACCAGGCCCGCGGCGCCGAGGTAGTCGGTGCCGGGATCGTGTCGTCCACTGGCGCCGGCGGCCAGGCGGGCCCGGGTGCGGGCCAGCTTGGCGCGGATGCACGAGATCTTGAGCCGGTACGGCTCCTCGACGTTGATGCGGCGGTAGCGGGGATCTACCTCCGGGAGCCGGTCCAGGTCGCGGGCGAGCGATTCCAGCAGCTCGGCCGACGCGCCGGCGACCCGGGACGACACGCTCAGCTCCTCCACGAGCGCCTCGAGGAACCGTTCGGCGACCCGGATCCCCTGCTCGTGCTGCAGCGTCAGCACCTGCATCGTGACCTCGGCCGTCACGTTGGGGTTGCCGTCACGGTCGCCGCCCGTCCACGTGCCGAACCGGAGCGGGGCGGAGGTGACCGGGAGATCGACCCCGAACCGGGCGAACATCGCCGCCAGATCGGTCAGCACGACGGGCACGGTCGACCGGGCGGCATCCTCCAGGTGGTAGACGAGGTTGCGGGCCTCGTCGATCGGCTCCGGCCGCTCCCGCCTGAGCTCGTCGGTCAGCCAGAGCAGGTCGATGATCTCGGCCAGCAGCCGATCCGTGCGGTCGCTGAGCCCCGGCCCGGGGGCGAGGGCCGCTTCCGCCGCCTCGGCGTCGAGCACGTCGGCGATCGACCGCAGCTTGGTCAGCGTCGATCGGCGGGCCGCCTCCGTCGGGTGGGCGGTGAAGACCGGTCGTACCTCCAGACGTGTGGCCACCCGCTCGAGCTCGGCCTGGCTCACGTCCCGTCCGGCGAGGAGCGCCGCGGCGCGGTCCAGCCAGCCGCCGTCCTCCGCCCGTCGCCGGCGCAGCTCGCGGCCGCGATGGACCTGCTCCACCACGTTCGCGAGGTGGAAGTAGGTGTCGAAGGCGCGGACCAGCCGGGCGGCCGTGACACCGCTCACTTCGCGCACCCGGTCGGCCACCGCGACCGGGTCGCGGCGCACGAGGAGGCGTACGTGCTCGACCAGGTCCAGGAGCTCGGGTCCCTCCTGTCGGGCGAGCGTCTGGCCGAGCAGGGTGGTGATCCGACGTACGTCCGCCCGCAGGCTGTCATCACGGTCCTGCGGTCCGGCGGCCGCTCCGGCGCGTTCGCTCACGCGCCCAGGATCCCACGCGGGGTCGCGTCAGATGGCTGGGCGCTGCTAGGGAGCGGGCACCACCGCGTCGACGGCGCGGCCGCCGACGCGGCCCGTCACGTGGGCCTCGGCCCGGGTATCCCAGTCGTTCCAGGTGGCCTCCAGCGAACCGCCGGCCGCTCCCGAGAGCCGCAGGGTCGCGGAGGCCTCGCCGGTCGCACGGTCCCAGCGCACCCGCCCGCTCACGCGGAGATCGTCGACCCAGCGGAGGCCGTCCATCTCGAAGCTCACGTCGTCGAGGCCGGTCGTGGTGAAGGTGCCACCGCGCAGGCCGACGCCGGCTTCGCCGTACATCGACCACCAGGGCGATCATGTCGCCGACGGTCTGGACGGCGGCCGTGACGACCTTGGCCGTGCGGTCGATGCCCGCCCCGGGCCGGCGTCACGTCCTGCAGGCGCTCGGGGAACTCCTCGACCGTGCGCACCTCCTGGTACTCGGCCGCGCACGACGTGTCGCCGGCATCGCCGCCGGTCTCCACGAAGCGCACGGCGATGTCCGACGCGCACCGCGGGAAGTCGGCCAGCGCCGTCACGTGGGTCATGTTGGCGACCTCGACGTACGTCGAGCGGGGAAGTTGTCGGCCACGATGCGCGAGCCCTCGGGTGACGTGATCGTGTCGAGTCGCCCACCAGCACGAGCGCCGGGACGTCGGGGTGGACGGGCGGCTCGGGGACGCGCGGGACCCAGGTGGACGGCGGGTGCCAGCCGATGCAGCTCTCGAACTCCGTCCAGGGCGAGGCCAGCCACTCGTCGATGGTGAAGGGGGCGAACACGTCCGGCGTGGTCGCCTTCAGCTCGGCCACGGCCTCCTCGAACTGGGCCGGCGCGGGTGCCGAGGGGTGAGGTGATGTCCCAGAGCTGCGGGTAGTCGTTGCAGATGACCGCGGCGTACAGCCCTCCGAGGAGTCGGCGAGGTCGCCGGCGTCGCCGGGCACGTTCTGCTCGGACGCGATGCGCAGGAGCGGGCCGGATCGCCGTCGTCCAGGTAGGCGCGTCCGGCGGCGTCGAGCTCGCGGTAGACGCTCGTGCTGAAGTGGCCGGCGGCGAGCGACGACAGCATCGGCGCGTCGATCGTCACCTCCTGCACGTCGCCGTCGCCGTGGGCGCCCGCCCGGTCAGCGGCTCCTCGGCCAGCTCGTCGGCCAGGCGGCGCAGCGCTCGACCGGGTCGCCGCCGAGCGCCGCGCAACCCGGGTCGCGCCCGCAGACGGTGCGGAAGGAGTCGGCGATGGCGCGGGTCATGTCGGGGTACCACGGGTCCTGGTCGGCGACCGGGTACGTGGCGTCGAGCACGATCGTGCGGACCCGTTCGGGGTGGCGCACGGCGAAGGCCTGCGGAAGAAGCTGCCGTAGGAGTCGCCGTACATGTCGACGCGGTCGATGTCGAGGTGGTCGAGCACGGCCACCATGTCCTCGACGGCGAACGCGGTGCCCCAGACGTCGTTGTCGGCGCCGAGCGCGGCTGCACGTCCGCACGTTGCGGGAGTAGTCGCCCTCGTACGACTGCAGTCCGGCAGTCGACGACCGCCGAGTGCCGGTGCCGCGTGTCGACCAGCAGCAGCTGGTGCGTGTCGGAGCGCTCGACAGCTCGAGTAGTAGTCGCGGCTCGAGACGTCGTGTACCCGCCGCCCTCGACGGCGACGATGTCCCTCGGGCGACTCGGCTGCCGCCGGCGCGGTGCAGCTCGAAGGCGAGTCGATGGCCCGCCCGCCCGGTCGGCGGTCGAGAGGCCGCGAACCGTGCCGCAGCGGCTCCGGCACACCGGGCAGCGGACAGTCGGTGCTGCGCTGCGGGGCGCACCACGGCCGGGATGGAACCACCGAGCGCCACCACCACCAGCGCCGCCACCATCCGCCGGACCCGCACGCCGGATCGTACCGGGCACGAGAACCTCCCGGTCCGGGAAGTCGCAGGGCGCGACCGCGGGCCGGCGCCTACCGTGGCCACCCGTGTCGTCGTCGCAGATCGTCGCCTTCCTCCTGTCGGCCGAGGCGCTCCTCATCGTCCCCGGCCCCAGCGTGCTGTTCGTGGTGAGCCGCGGCGTCGCCTACGGACGTCTGGCGGCCGTGGCCACCGTGGCCGGCAACACGCTCGGCGCCTGCGTCCAGGTCGTCGCCGTGGCGGCGGGGTTGGGCGCAATCGTGGCGACGTCCAGCGCCGTCTTCACGGCCATGAAGCTGATCGGCGGCGCGTACCTCGTCTTCCTCGGGGTGCGGGCCTGGCGGGACCGGCGCTCGTTGTCGGCGGCCATCGCCGCCGGGACCGCCGCGCCCGTCCGGACCACGCCGCAGCTCGTCCGGGACGGGTTCCTGGTCGGCGTCACCAATCCCAAGACGACGCTGTTCTTCCTGGCTGTCCTGCCGCAGTTCGTCCGGCCCGAGGCCGGGCACCCGACCCTCCAGCTCCTCGTGCTCGGGCTGCTGTTCTGCCTGCTGGCGCTGCTGTCCGATGGTGCCTACGGCGTGGCCGCCGGCACGGTCCGGAGCTGGTTCGAGGGGTCCCCGCGGCGGATCGAGCTGATGGGTGGAGCAGGTGGCCTGGTGATGGTCGCGCTCGGCCTGCGCCTGGTCCTGACCGGGCGCAGAGATTGATCCAGCGGTCCGGCACGTCCTGCCGTCCCGTCGGACCTTCCCCCTCCACGGCGATGCCTCGGCGCCTACGCCATGGAGCCCGACGAGGACCGAGACGAGGACTGAAAGGACTGACCGGCGAGGGGCGCTGACCGACTCGCCAACCAGGCTGCCTCTGCTTCGCCCATCGGCGTCGAGGGAGGGCCACTGACCATCGGCCACAGCTCCTCGGCGATCTTGCGGTAGTTGGCCGTGGCGCCGAGGTGGCCGAGGATGGCGTAGAGACCGAGGTTGATGCGCTGGATGATGACGAAGTCCGCGGGCACGGTCGCGTACTGCGCGATCGGGGAGTTGCGATCGAACGTCCGCCGGACGGTGGCCGACGCGTAGGCCGTCGTCCAGGTGATGGTCTGGTCCGTCCGCACGGCCTCGTAGAAGTGCTCGAAGTAGCGGCCGACCTCCTCGGTGCTCACGGGCGCGCCCCGCCGGAGCAGCCCGGCCCCTTCGACCGCGTCGCGGAAGCGGGCGTGGTCGGGTTCGAGCACCGCGGAGCCGATCATCGACTGGAAGGTCTCCATGGCCGTGTCGTCGAAGTGCTTGACCAGCCCGAAGTCGAGGAAGGTGACCTGCCCGCCGGGACGGAACACGTAGTTGCCCGGGTGAGGGTCGCCGTTGAAGGCGTGGAACCGGTACAGGCTGCGGAAGACGAAGCGGAAGATCGCCTCTGCGGCCAGGTCCTTCTCCGCCTGGCTCCAGGTGAGCAGTTCGTCCCATCCCGCGCCGGCGGCCAGGTCGGTGGTCAGTACCCGTCCCGTCGACATCGGGGCGATCACGGCAGGGACGTGGATGAACGGATGGCCTTCGTAGAAGTCGGCGAAGGCCTGCTGGTTGGCGGCCTCGACGCGGTAGTCGAGCTCCTCGCCGATCCGGGCCTGGATCTCGGCCACCATCGGCGCGGGGTCGAGCCCCTTGAAGAGCTGGCTCATCATCGAGCCCAGCAGATCGGCGTTGGCCAGGTCGGCGCGGATGGCGTCGGCGACCCCGGGATACTGGACCTTGACGGCGACGGCCCGCTCCACCTCCTGGTCCGGGTCCCACCACAGCGCCCGGTGCACCTGGCCGATCGACGCCGCGGCGATGGGCTCGGGATCCCACTCGAGGAAGACGCTCGTCCGGCGTCGCGCCCAGCTCCCGGCGAACCACGCCGGCCGCCAGCTCGGGGCTCATCGGCGGCGCGCTGGCCAGGAGGTCACCGAGCGCCAGCCGCAGCGGTTCGGGCAGGCCGTCGTCGAGGTAGCTCGCCATCTGCCCGAGCTTCATCAGGGCGCCCTTCATCTGCCCGAGGCTGGCGGCCACGTCCTCGGCCGTGCGCAGCTCCCGCTGGCGATCGAGCGCCTCGGCCCGTTCGGCCGACGCGAACAGTTTGCGGGCAGCGGTGGACGCGTAGGTACGTCCGACGCGCGCGCCGAGCCGGGCCAGCTCGGCGTTGCGGGCCCGCCGGGACCCGTGCCGCAGACTGTTCTCGGCTCCGGAACGTTCTGCTCCGGCCGCGGCGCGGCGTCGGCGGGCGACGAGCGCGAAGCACGCCGCGGTGGCCGCGAGGATGGCGACGAGCGCCGCCGTCCAGCGGCGCGTGCGCCGGCCCGAGAGGACCTCTGGCGCGGTCACCTCGTGGTGGTGAGGCGGGCCCGCTCGGCCACGTACGTGCAGGCGGTGACGAGGGTCGGGACGAAGCGGGCCGCGTTGGCGACGCAGGCGTCGTGATCCCCGTCGATCCGGTACGCCTTCGCTCCCGGGAGGGATTCGAACAGGCGGATCTGGCGGGCCAGCGGGACGACGTGGTCCCGCATGGTGAGCAAGAGCGCGGTCGGCACGTCGATCTCGCCGATCCACTCGCGGGACGAGAAGCGCCCGATCGCCCGCCCCGCCTCCAGGATCTTGGTCCAGTCGTGGCGCCCCACCTGCTCCATCGCCCACGTGTCGTAGCGACCGGACCGGCGGGTCAGGTAGACGCCCGACAGGCGGTCGCGCAGCACGCTCGGCGTCATGCGCGCGGCCCGCGCCAGGGCGGCCATGCCGGCGAAGGCCAACCGCTCGTCGCGGGTGGTGGAGAAGCGGTTGGCGGTGGCGCACAGCACGAGGCCGTCGACCCGGTCCCGGTGCCGCCGCCACATCAGCTGCGCGATCGGCCCGCCCATGGAGTAGCCGACGGGGATGACCCGCTCGATGCCGAGCTCGTCGGCCAGCGCGATGCTGTCGTCGGCGCAGTCGCGCAGACGGAAGACCTCCGACGTGCGGATGCCCTGACCGTGGCCACGATGGTCGATGGCCAGCACCCGGAACCGGCGCCCGAGCGCAGAGAACGATGTGAACCAGTTGAGGTCCGCGGTCGCCGTCCAGCCATGCAGGAGGAGCACGGTCGGGGCTCCGGGCGGTCCGGCCACCTCCCGGATGAACGTGGTGCCCCGCCCCGGCAGCTCCATCTTCCGGCCCGGCGGCAGGTCCGGGGTCGCCGGTGCGACCTTCTCGTCGGTGGGCTCGGTCATCGGGGGGTGCGACCAGCTCAGATCGTGACAGGCGTCAGGACGTGGCCTTCAGGATGTGCACCTTGAGCACGCCACCCGGGGCGTCGTACTCGATCTCGTCACCGGCTCGCTTGCCCACGAGAGCGGCGCCCAACGGTGAGGTCGGTGAGATGACGTCGTGCTCGGCCTTCTCCTCGATGTGGCCGACCAGATAGGTCTCGGCCAGGTCGTCGTCGTCACCCTCGTAGCGGATGGTGACGATGGAGCCGGCGGACACGATGCCCTCCACGGCGTCGTCGACGATCTCGGCGTTCTCCAGGATGGCCTCGAGGGCGCGGATGCGACCCTCCATGTGCCCCTGCTGGTCCTTGGCGGCGTGGTAGTCGCCGTTCTCGGAGAGATCGCCCATCTCGCGCGCCCGCTCGATGGCCTGCGCGATCTCGATGCGGCCGCGAGTCGTCAGGTCGTCGTGCTCGGCCTGCAACCGCTCGTACGCGCGGCGGGACAGCTGGTGCGTCTGCGCCATGCCCGCGGAGGCTATCGCCACCGATGCCCACCGGTGCTGGGGGTTGCGACCGCCACCCCCCGACCCGCCCGGGCGGCCGCCGCTCATCGCCGGCCTGCGTATCGTGCCCGGGCATGACGCACCGGATCGCTGTGGTCGGAGGGGACGGCATCGGCCCCGAGGTGACCGCCGAGGCCCTGAAGGTCGCTGCCGCCTCGGGCGTCGACCTCGACACCACTGAGTTCGACCTGGGCGGCTCCCGCTACCTGCGTGACGGCACGGTCCTCCCGGACGAGGTGCTGGACGAGCTGCGGTCCTTCGACGCCATCCTGCTGGGCGCCGTCGGCACCCCCGAGGTCCCGCCCGGCGTGATCGAGCGGGGGCTGCTGCTCAAGATGCGCTTCGAGCTCGACCTGTACGTGAATCAGCGGCCGTTCCAGGGCACCGGCCCCGGTCAGGACCGCCCCCACGACTTCGTCGTCATCCGCGAGAACACCGAAGGCCCGTACGTCGGGGAGGGCGGCCTGCTGCGCAAGGGGACCCCGTACGAGGTGGCCACCCAGGGCAGCGTCAACACGCGGATGGGCGTGGAGCGCTGCGTGCGCTACGCGTTCGACCTGGCGATGGCCCGGCCGAGGCGGCACCTCACGCTCGTGCACAAGACCAACGTGCTCACGTTCGCCGGTGACCTCTGGCAACGGACCTTCGACGAGGTGGCCGCCGCCTATCCGGACGTCGGCACCGCGTACAACCACGTCGACGCGGCCTGCATCTACCTCGTCCAGGACCCCCACCGGTACGACGTCGTCGTCACCGACAACCTCTTCGGCGACATCCTCACCGACCTGGGCGGCGCGGTGAGCGGCGGCATCGGTCTCGCCTCGAGCGCCAACCTCAACCCCGCCCGCACGGGGCCCTCGATGTTCGAGCCCGTCCACGGTTCGGCCCCCGACATCGTCGGCACCGGCAAGGCGAACCCCACGGCCGCCGTGCTCTCCATGGCCCACATGCTCGAGTTCCTCGACGAGGGTGAGGCGGCGGAGCGGGTGCGGGCGGCCTGTGCCGAGCCCCTCGCCGGGACCACCGAGGAGGTCGGGGACGAGCTGGCCCGGCGCGCCAAGGCCGCTCAGGCCTGACCTACCGGCACTGCAGAAGGCGAACACCAGTTCTACGAACATGAGTTCGATGGTACGCCGGGCATGGCAGCCGCGCAACGGGCCGATGGCGGATGCCGGCACCGGGCGCGCCTTGACGTTGCGAGCCCCGTCCGACGAGACTTCCTCCCCGATGGCCAGCCGCCTGCCCCAGGTACTCATCATCGTCTAGCGCACGCCGGGTCCCGTCGTGCGCTGCAAAGCCGTCCCTCCGGGGGCGGCTTTCATCGTTATCAGGACCACACAGTCAGGACCACACAGTCAGGACCACACAGCCGGGATCAACACCGCCGGAGGAGACCATGGCGATCACGCCCACTCCCAAGATCTGGATGAACGGGGACCTCGTCGACTGGGAGAGCGCGCGCATCCACGTACTGACGCACACCCTCCACTACGGGACCGGTGTCTTCGAGGGGATCCGCGCCTACGAGACGGCGGACGGCCCGGCCGTGTTCCGCCTCACCGACCACATCGTCCGCCTCTTCAACTCGGCGAAGATCGTCGGGATGGACATCCCCTACACGGTGGAGGAGATGATCCAGGCCACGAAGGACACCGTCGCCTCGACCGGCCTCCCCGGCTGCTACGTCCGGCCGATCGCCTACTACGGCTACGGCGAGATGGGGCTCAACACGCTGCCCTGCTCGGTCGACGTCGCCATCGCCTGCTGGCCGTGGGGCGCGTACCTGGGCGATGACGCCGTGACGAAGGGCGTCCGGATGAAGGTCAGCTCCTGGACGCGGCACGACCACAACACCATGCCGCCGGCGTCGAAGACGACGGGCAACTACGCCAACTCGTCGCTCGCCAAGGTCGAGGCGCTCAAGGCCGGGTACGACGAAGCGATCATGCTGGCGCCCAACGGCCTCGTGGCTGAGTGCACCGGCGAGAACATCTTCGCAGCGCGCAATGGCATCCTCATCACCCCGCCGCTCTCCGCCGGCGCGCTCGAGGGGATCACCCAGGGCTCGGTGACGACCATCGCCCGTGACCTCGGCTTCGACGTGCGGATCGACAACCTCGCCCGGAGCGACCTCTACATCGCCGAGGAGATGTTCGTGTGCGGCACCGCGGCCGAAGTCAGCGCAGTCAATTCCGTCGACGATCGTCTGCTGCCCTGCCCCGGTCCGATGACCCGGGCCGTGGCCGAGGTGTTCGGCCGTGCCGTGCGCGCGCAGGAGGACAAGTACAAGGACTGGTGTGAACATGTCGGCTGACGTCGAGCACGTGGGTCACGTCGAGATCTTCGACACGACCCTCCGGGACGGGTGCCAGCTCGAGGGTGTATCGGTCACCGTCGAGGACAAGCTGCGCATCGCCGAGCAGCTCGATCAGCTCGGCGTGCACTACATCGAGGGCGGCTGGCCGGGCGCCAACCCGAAGGACGAGGAGTTCTTCCGGCGGGCCGCCGGTGAGCTACGTCTCGGCACCTCGACGCTCGTCGCGTTCGGGTCTACCCGGCGGGCGAAGGGCAAGGTTGACGACGACGCCACGCTGCGCAACCTCGTGGAGGCCGGGACGTCGGCCGTCTGCATCGTGGGCAAGAGCTGGGACTACCACGTGACCGACACCCTGGGGACCTCGTTGGCCGAGGGCGAGGCGATGGTCAGCGACAGCGTCGAGTTCCTGGTCGGCAACGGTCTGCGGGTGCTGTTCGACGCCGAGCACTTCTTCGATGGCTACAAGCGCAACCCCGAGTTCGCGCTCCGGGTGCTCGAGGCCGCGGCCGAGAAGGGCGCGACCCACCTGGTCCTCTGCGACACCAACGGCGGCTCGCTGCCGTTCGAGGTCGAACAGATCGTCACCGCCGTGAAGGCCCACTTCCGTGACGATGCAACCATCGCCATCCACACCCACGACGACACGGGCTGCGCGGTGGCCAACGCCATCGCCGCGGTCAAGGCGGGCGCCCGCCAGGTCCAAGGCACGATCAACGGGCTGGGGGAGCGCACCGGCAACTGCAACCTCACGACGGTCATCCCCAACCTCAGCCTGAAGATGGGGTTCGCCACGCTGCCCGAAGGTCGCCTGCCGCTGCTGACCGGGGTGAGCCACCACATCGCCGAGCTGGTCAACCGGCCGCTCAACCCGCAGGCACCGTACGTCGGCGCGTCCGCGTTCGCGCACAAGGCCGGCCTCCACGTCTCGGCCATCGCCAAGCGCAAGGACGCGTACGAACACGTCGATCCGGAGTCCGTGGGCAACGGGACGAGGTTCGTCGTCAGCGAGATGGCCGGCCGGGCCACCATCAAGCTGAAGGCCGAAGAGATCGGGCTGGACATGGACGGCGCCGCCGTCAGCCAGGTGATCGACGACCTCAAGCGCCTCGAGCACGAGGGCTACCACTTCGAGGCGGCCGACGCCTCGCTGGAGCTCCTCATGCGTCGCGCCGACGGCTGGGAGAACGAGTTCTTCCGGGTGGAGTCGATGCGCGTCATCACGGACGAGCTGCCCAACGGAGAGTTCACGACCGAGGCGACGGTGAAGGTCTGGGTCCCGGGCGACGGGCGGCCCGACGCGCATCGCTACGTCCACACCGCGGAGGGCAACGGCCCGGTCAACGCCATCGACACCGCCCTGCGGGCCGCGGTCAGCGCCTACTACCCGGAGCTGGCGCGGGTGCACCTGACGGACTACAAGGTCCGGATCCTCGACGGGGCGACGGCGACCGGCGCGGTCACGCGGGTGCTGATCGATGCCTCCGACGGAGAGCGCTCGTGGACCACCATCGGTGTGTCCGGCAACATCATCGAGGCCTCGTGGCAGGCGCTGGCCGACTCGATCGTCTACGGACTGATCCACGCCGGCGCGCGCTCTCCGGCCGAGTAGAACAAGGGTCATGGCCGCGCCCCAGTTCGTCCCCATTTCGCCGGTCGACAAGCCCCGCTCGTACGAATCGCCCGACCACGTCCCCGGGGTGTGGAAGGCCGACCGTCCGGCGGAGGTGACCGGTCGCCAGCCGGCCGGGCCGCAGCTCGGCTACCAGGGCCCAGACCAGGGGTACGGGCTGCTTCTCGCCGAGCGGTTCCGGGACCGTTTGCAGCTGCAACAAGGTGAGGCGGCCGACGACGCCATCCAAGGATGTCTCGGGGTGGCACTGCGGCGGGCGTCGATCTTCGGCCGGGCGCCGACCATCCACGATTTCACGGTGGCGTTCACGGTCTGGGGCTTCCTCGACCCGTCGCCACCCGCCGAGCTGGTGACCCTCCGCAAGCCGCTGTTCGAGGGTGTCCGTCACGTGGTCCACTACGCCGAGGCCCGGGCCATCGCCGGTGGCGTCCCCGAGGAGACGTTGCGCCGTCCCCACGGCGAGGTGGTGAGCGCGTATCCCGCCTCCTGGCGGGACCTGCTCGGCGCTTGAGCGCGGCGGCGCGGCACACGGTCGATGTCGCGGTCGATGTCGCCGTGGTTGGGGGAGGGATCGCCGGGGTCTCGGCGGCCTGCGAGCTGGCGGTGGCGGGGCGCTCGGTGGTGCTGCTGGAGCAGGAGGAGCAGCTCGCGCACCACACCACGGGCCGGTCGGCCGCGGTCTTCCTGGAGAGCTACGGACCACCCACGGTCCGGGCGCTGACGGCCGCCAGCCGGGCCGACTACGACGCCGCGCCGGAGCGGTTCGGTACCGCGCCGCTGCTGGAACCGCGATCCGCCCTCTGGGTGGCGCCGGAGGAGCAACTGCGCCTGCTCGACCACCTCGTGTCCGAGGTGCCGACACTGCGAGCCGCTGCCCGCGGACGAGGCGCTCGAACGCTGCCCCGCCCTGTCGAAGGACTACGTCGCCGCCGCGGCCCTCGAGCCCGACGCCGCCGCCATCGACGTGCTCGGCCTCCACCAGGGCTACCTGCGCGGCCTGGTGCAGGCGGGCGGGTCGGTGGTCCGCTCGGCGCAGGTACTCACCGTGCGACCGGACGGTGCCGGATGGCGGGTGGGCTGGGCGGCGGGCGAGGTCAGGACGGGTGCCGTCGTCCTCGCCGCGGGCGCGTGGTGCGACGAGCTGGCGGTGCTGGCCGGCGCCCGCCCGGTCGGGTTGCGGGCCCTTCGCCGCACGATCGCCGTGTGCCGCGTCCCGGCCGGCTCCGGGCTCGACGCCGAGGGGCCGCTGGTGTCCGACGCCGCCCACTCGTGGTACTTCAAGCCCGAGGGCCCGAACGTGCTCGTGTCGCCGGCCGACGAGACGCCCAGCGCGCCGTGCGACGCGCGGCCCGAGGAGGCGGACGTCGCCCTCGGGATCGAGCGCGTCAACGAGGCCACGACGTTGGGCCTGCGGTCGGTGGTCAGCACCTGGGCCGGCCTGCGCACGTTCGCCCCCGACGGCGTCCCGGTCGTCGGCGAGGACCCAGGCTGCGCCGGACTGTTCTGGCTGGCCGGCCAGGGCGGCTACGGCATCCAGACCGCACCGGCCATGGCCCGTTGCCTCACCGGCCTGCTCACGGGCAGCGGCCTTCCGGCCGAGCTGGCGGCGCGGGGCGTGGCCCCGGACGCCCTGTCCCCCGCCCGTTTCCCATTGGGGCCCGGCTGATCCTACCGTGGACCGTGACAGCCATCTGAGCCAGCAGGCTGTCCGCTCGGCAGCCCGAGGGAGCAGACTGGGGCCGATGCAGCCGATGAGCCTCACCCCGGAGCAGCACGAGTTCCGGGCCGTCGTCCGCCAGTTCGCCGAGGACAAGCTGGCCCCCCTGGCCGCCGAGACCGACCGGACGGGCGAGTACTCGTGGCCGGCGTTCGAGGCCCTGCGGTCGATGGAGCTGACCTCGCTCTCGTACCCCGAGGAGTACGGCGGGGCCGACGCGGACCTGGTCACCCAGGCCATCGTCGCCGAGGAGCTCGCCCGCGTGGACGCCTCGGCCAGCCTCATCTTCCTGATCTCGAAGCTGGGCATGCTGCCCGTCCTCAACTTCGGGTCGGACGACCTCAAGGCCCGGTACGTCACCCGCATCGCGGCCGGCGAGAGCCAGGCCAGCTACTGCCTGTCCGAGGCCGACGCCGGCTCCGACGTGGCCTCCATGACCACGCGGGCCGTGCGGGACGGTGACCATTACGTCCTGTCGGGGTCCAAGGTCTGGATCACCAACGGCGGCATCTCCGACCTGTACACGGTGTTCGCCAAGACCGACCCGTCAGCCGGCCATCGTGGCATCAGCGCCTTCGTGGTGGAGGCCGACTGGGGCGTCCAGGTGGCCAAGCTGGAGCACAAGATGGGCGTGCGGGGATCGCCCACGGCGCAGATCGTGCTCGACGACGTGCGGGTGCCGGTCGCCAACCTCATCGGAGAAGAGGGTCAGGGCTTCCGGTACGCCATGCACACGCTCGACCGCAGCCGGCCGACGATCGGCGCCCAGGCCGTGGGCATCGCCCAGGGCGCGCTCGACTACGCCGTCGGCTACATGAAGGAGCGGCGGACGTTCGGCCGCCCCCTGGCCGACAACCAGGGCCTGCAGTGGATGGTGGCCGACGCCGCCATGCGCATCGAGGCCGCCCGAGGCCTGGTGTACCGGGCCTGCGCGCTGGTGGACGAGGGCGATCCGGACGGCCAGCTGTCGATCGCGGGCGCCATGGCCAAGTGCTTCGCCTCCGACGTCGCCATGCAGGTGACGACCGACGCGGTCCAACTCCTCGGCGGCTACGGGTACACGACCGAGTTCCCGGTCGAGCGGATGATGCGCGACGCCAAGATCACCCAGATCTACGAGGGCACCAACCAGATCCAGCGCATCGTCATCGCGAAGCGCCTGCTTGGATAGGAACCCAAGGCGACTCTTCCCAGCGGACGGCCCAGCCGTCGGCATGCGCGTCACCCACAACAGCACGACGCCTGGCGGACTCACGATCCTCGTCCTCGAGACGACGAGCACCGCTGAGTTCGCGACCTACGCCGGGGTCCGCTCCGTGAGTCCCTCAGCCCCGACCGACTGATGACCCGATGAGTGCCGGATGGCGGGACCGTCGCACCCGGGCGAGAAGCCGGTCCCACAGGCCGTTCCAGTCGACGAACATCAGGTACGTCAGCGGGTACGTGTAGAAGCTGGTCAGCCCCAGGGCCACCGCGACCGTGGCGTGGAAGACGACTCCTATGGCCAGGTACGGGAACAGCAGGCGCCGGAAGAGCAGCACGAGCGGGAACGTGAGCTCCCACGCGAGTGTCGTGAGGGCGAGGACCGCCGCCAGCGCTCGGTGGTCGGAGAGTGCGACGGCGAAGTCACGAGGTCGGCCGCTGCTGTACGAGAAGCTCTCGAGACCGACCGAGTCGCGGAACGAGCCGGCGTCCGGGTCGGGGTCGGCCAGCAGGAATGGCGCCGGTTGCGGATCGGTCAGGTAGGCCTGCAACGTCGAGCCGTCGGCCCAGTTCGGTCCGGACTCGTGCAGCTTGGCGTAGCCGGACGAGAAGTACGCCAGAGCCAGCACGACGAGCACCAGGCGGGCCGGCCAGACCGGCACGCGGGCGCGGTGGCCGGTCCAGTCCGCGTCCGGCCGCCCCCGCGACCGCAGCCAGGCGTCGATCGAGAGCGTGGTGACCCCAGGACAGGCGGCGAGGACGATCAGGACGATGGCCGGGACGGTGGTGTCGTGGGCGATGAAACCGTACGAGTTGGCGGTCGACCCCAGGTACAGGTGCAGCACGGCGACACCGACGAGCGAGAGCCGGGTGGCGATCCCGATGGTCGCCGTGAGCGCCAGGCCGACCATGAGCCACCCGAGCCAGGTGTCGGCGGCCAGCGGAAGGTGGACGAGGCGCAGGAGGAGCACCGGGTGCGTGTACGGCTCGGTGCCGGCCGACAGGGCGCGTCTGGACGTCGACCCGGGTGGCCTGCAGCGGCAGCAGGAACGGAGCGAGGAAGAACCCGCCCACGAACAGGATCCGGAAGACGCCGTAGTGATGGCCAGTCGTCCGGTCGAGCCACTGCCGGCGCCACAGGCTCAGCGCTCGGGCCGTCATCGTCCCGCCGACCTGAACGTCGAGTCGATGGGGTCGCAGGCGCCGACCGGTTCGCTACGGGTCGCGACCCAGGTGCCGTCCTCCCGGCGGAGCTCGCGCAGCTCGAGCCTCATCGCCGTCGCCGTCTCGCCACGGTGGGCCAGCGATTGGGCGACGGCCCGGCAGAAGGTCGTCAGCCGGGCCTCGAAGTGGGCCCGGTCGTCGTTGGAGAACGCCCGCTGGGGGAAGTCCTCGTCGGTCGAGCCGTAGTAGACGCTGAAGAACATCCGCCGGAAGTGCTCCGGGTCGTTGACACCCAGATCGGAGACGGGATCGAGCGGCCGCCACTGCCCGTCGACCTCGACGTGGGTGCGCAGCTCGTAGGTCGGTTCCGAGGGAGAGCGGGGGAAGGCGAACATGGCGTTGGCCGCGAACGGCCAGTCGTCGTGGTACCCGGCCATCGCCCAGACCTGCAGGCCGATGAGCGCGACCACCAGGGCCGCCGGCGCCGCGCGCGTCAGTCGTCGATGGTTCGCCGGGGCCGCGTACGGCCACCGCGTAGCACTGGTTCCGCCCGCCAAGATGGCCGTCACGGTAGCCATGCCCCTTGCCGCCGTCCGGAGAGCCGGGCCACTGCATCGCGCCTGCGAACCCCGATGGGCCGTCCGTGCACGCTCGGTGGCCGGTCGCTCCCCGAACGTGGCCACCGCGACAGCCACATCGATGCTTGGCGAGATCGGTGCCAAGATCGGGCCCGACCAAGGAGGGGCGATGGCCAAGGCGAACATGCTCGTCAGTGCCGAGCTGCTCGAGCTCATGGAGCTCGTGCGCGACGCGGACAGCGTCGAGTTGAAGTTGACGATCCCGGAGTCCGACCAACGCTCGACGATCGCGGCGCTCGAGATCGATCCTCTCGACTCCCAGATTCGCCAGGTGTTCTTCTTCGACACGCCCGACCTCGCGCTCAACAAGGCCGGTGTCGTCGTGCGGGCCCGGCGGGTGCAGGGCAAGGGCGACGACTCGGTGGTGAAGCTCCGTCCGGTCGTGCCGAACGAGATGCCCGCCGAGCTGCGGGCGTCACCCGCATTCGGCGTCGAGGTGGACGCCATGCCCGGTGGTTACGTGTGCTCGGCCTCGCTCAAGTCCAAGCCCACCCCCCAGCCTGTCTGGTCAGTGGTGCACGAAGGCGTGCCGATCCGCAAGGTGTTCACCAAGGAGCAGCGGGCGTTCTACAAGCAGCACGCGCCGAACGGCATCAAGCTCGATTCACTGAGCATCCTGGGACCGATCTTCGTCCTGAAGGCGGTGCTCAACCGGCCGGACTTCGCCCGCGGCCGGTTCGTGACGGAGCTGTGGCTCTACCCCGACGGGAGCCGGATCCTCGAGCTGTCGACCAAGTGCGCCCCGACGGAGCTCGCCGCCACGGCCCTCGATGCGCGCGCCTTCATCCGCGGGCGCGGCATCCAGACCGGCGGCGACCAGCAGACCAAGACGAAGACCGCGCTGGAGTTCTTCGCCGCGGAGTTGGCCGAGCCGGCGGCGACCTAGCCTCCCACCCATGCTGGAACCCGTCATCAAGGAGCTCGCGCAGGGGAAGAACTTCGCGATGATCTCCTTCCACCTGCCCAACGGCGCCGTCGCCACCCAGGTCATGTGGGTCGACGCCGACGACGAGCACGTGCTCATGAACACCGAGGTGCACCGTGCCAAGTACAGGTCGTTGCAGGCCGATCCCCGGGTGACGGTGACCATCTGGGACAGCGGAAACCCGTATCACTACGCCGAGGTGCGGGGCCGGCTGGCCGGGACGGAGACGGGTCCGGAGGCCCGGGCCATGATCGACCGCCTCGCCCAGAAGTACACGGGTGCCGACTACGCCCCGACGATCCAGAGCGAGCGGGTGATCCTCCGCATCGCGCCCGAGCGCCAACTCGTGCGCTGATCCGACCATGGCCCGGTCGATGACGCAGGACGAGTGGCACAGCTTCGTCTCCGAAGGTACGCGCACGGGCAAGCTGGCCACGGTCCGCCAGGACGGGAGTCCGGCGGTCGTCCCGGTGTGGTTCGTGCTGGACACCGACGGGACCTTCGTGTTCATGACGGGCAGCGGCTCCGCCAAGGGGAAGGCGATGCGTCGCGACCCGCGAGTCGCCCTGCTCGTCGATGACGAGCGTCCGCCCTTCTCCTTCGTGCTGGCGCGAGGCGAGGTGACGATCAGCGAGGACCTGGAAGAGATGCTCCCGTGGTCCATCCGCATCGGTACCCGCTACATGGGTGCCGATCGCGGCGAGGAGTTCGGCCGGCGCAACGCCGTCGCCGGGGAGCTCCTCGTGCGCCTGTCGCCGCACACGGTCGTGGCCGAGGCCGGCATCGCCGACTGAATCGCCGACTGAGGGGCCCCCGGGCGGACGCAGCACGCCGTCTGCCAGGGGCATCAGTAACATCAGCCCCGTCCTCCGCGAGGATCGACATCCCGTCAACGGCGCCGGGACATCGTGAGCACCGGGAAAGGGGACTGGTCATGGGAGAGGGCTCGGCGCCCGACGGCGCTCGCCCGCTGAGCCCGGTGCTGGAGCTGGCCCACCAGCAGCTCACGCCGCAGCTCCAGCTCCGCTGCGACAGCTTCCTGACCCGTTACTTCCAGCACCTGTCGCTGACCGACCTCAAGGCGCGCGAGCCACGTGACCTCCTCGGTGCTGCCCTCGCCCACCTCCGCCTGGGCGAGCAGCGGGCCCCCGGTGAGGCCAAGGTGCAGGTCTTCAACCCCGACCTCGTCGCCGCCGGCTGGCAGTCGCCCCACACCGTCGTGCAGGTCGTCACCGACGACATGCCCTTCCTGGTCGACTCCGTGCGCATGGTGATGACGGCCATGGGGCTCGGCATCCACCTGGTCATCCACCCCATGCTGCGGGTGGTCCGGGAGGGCGACCGCTACGTAGGGCTCGAGGAGGGGACGGCCGACGAGGCGTGGATCCACCTCGAGGTCGACCGGTGCGACGGGGCACGGCAGGAAGCGCTGCGGCAGCGGCTGCTGAACGCTCTCGACGACGTGCGGGTGGCGGTGGCGGACTGGCGGTCGATGCGCGACCGGTGTGATCAGCTCGCCCACGAGCTCGAGCACACGGTGCTCCCGCTGGGGGCGGGGGAGTCGAGCCGCGCCGCGCAGTTCCTCCGCTGGCTCAGTGACGACCACCTCGTGTTCCTCGGCTACCGCGAGTACGACTTCACCCTCCCGGCTGGCGGGGAGGACGAGGTGATCGCGGCCGTGCCCGGCACCGGGCTCGGCCTCCTCCGGGACGGCCGGCGCACGGAAGACCCGCACCGGATGACCGAGCTCACGCCCGGGGCGCGGCGGATGGTGTTCTCGCCCGCCGTGCTCATGCTGACCACGGCCAACAGCCGCAGCACGATCTTGCGGGCCGACTACCTGGCCTACATCGGCGTCAAGCGGTTCGATCGCGACGGCCGGGTTGTCGGCGAGCGCCGCTTCCTCGGGCTCTACAACTCCGACGTCTACCGCGACAGCGTGCTCGACATCCCTCTGCTGCGGGAGAAGGCCGCCGAGGTGCTCGATCGGGCCGGGTTCGCACCGGAGAGCCACAGCGGCCGGGCGCTGCGCCAGATCCTGGAGACCTACCCGCGCAACGAGCTCTTCCAGATCGACGCCGACGAGCTGTTCACCATCACGTCCGGGATCCTCGAGCTGCAGGACCGGCGCCAGGTGCGGCTCTTCGAGCGGCGGGACGACTACGGCCGCTTCGTGTCCTGCCTGGTGTACCTGCCGAGGGACCGCTACTCGACGGACCGGGCGGAGCAGATCGCCAGGGCGCTGCGCGAGATGTACGGCGGGACGGGCACCGAGCACGACGTGCTCATCGGCATGGGCGCGCTGGCTCGCCTGTACGTCCGGGTGGCGCTCGGGACCGAGGTTTACCAGCCGGTCATCGCCGAGGTGGAGAAGCGCCTCAGCGCCATCGTGGCCGACTGGGCGGACGAGCTCGGAGCCGCGCTCGTCGGCGAGCTCGGCGAGGACGCGGGCCTGGCCGCTCTGGCCCATTTCGCCGACGCCTTCCCGGCGGACTACCGCGACGCCTATCCGCCCGCCGTCGCCGCGGCCGACGTGAGCCGGCTGTTGGAGATCGAAGCGGGCGCCGACCTGATCACCGCGCTGCACCGGCCTCTCGGCGCGCCGCCCGAGGAGGTCCGGTTCACGCTGATGCGTCCCGGCGATCCGCTGGTGCTTTCCGAGGTCCTGCCCCTGCTGGAGGACCTCGGCGTCACCGTCGTGGACGAGCGCCCGCACGAGATCCGCGTCGATGGTTCCAGCGTGTGGCGGTACGACATCGGGCTGCGGGTGGAGGAGCCCGAGCGCATCGACGAGCGGGCGGTGCGGGACGAGTTCTGCGCCACGTTCGGAGCGCTCTTCCGGGGCCAGCTGGAGAGCGATGGGCTGAACGAGCTCGTGCTCGTGGGTGGGCTGAGCGCCCGTCAGGTCGACATCCTCCGCGCCTACGCCAAGTACCTCCGTCAGGTCGGTCTCTCGTTCAGCCAGACCTACGTGGAGGCCACGCTCGCCCGTCACGGCCCGATCGTGGGCGAGCTGGTCCGGCTGTTCGAGGCCCGCTTCGATCCCGCCACCGACACGGACGCCGCCTCCGGCGACAGCCCGGTGCGGCAGGCGGACCTGGCGGCCATCACGGCCTCCATCACGGCGCAGCTCGACGCCGTGCCCAGCCTCGACGAGGACCGCATCCTCCGCTCGTTCCTGACGCTCATCGAGGCCACGACCCGCACCAACGCCTACCGGCCGGCGCTCGATGGTGACCCCACCTCCGGCTCCCGTCCGGTGCTGTCGTTCAAGTTCGACCCCGAGAAGATCCCCGATCTGCCGCTGCCGCGTCCGATGTTCGAGATCTGGGTGTACTCGCCCCGGGTCGAAGGCGTGCACCTGCGGGGCGGGCCCGTCGCCCGCGGCGGGCTGCGCTGGAGTGACCGGCGGGAGGACTTCCGCACCGAGGTGCTCGGCCTGATGAAGGCCCAGATGGTGAAGAACGCCGTCATCATCCCCATCGGGGCCAAGGGTGGCTTCGTCGTGAAGCGGCGTGAGCGGATGACCGACCCCGACGACCTCCGCCGCGAGGTGGCGGCCTGCTACCGCGAGTTCGTCGCCGGCCTGCTCGACATCACCGACAACGTCGTCGACGGTCAGGTGGTCCCACCGCCCTCGGTCGTCCGTCACGACGGCGACGACCCCTACCTCGTCGTGGCGGCCGACAAGGGCACGGCCACCTTCTCCGACCTCGCCAACGATGTGGCCATCAGCTACCGCTTCTGGCTGGGGGACGCGTTCGCGTCCGGGGGCAGCGCCGGATACGACCACAAGGCCATGGGCATCACCGCCCGCGGCGCCTGGGAGAGCGCCCGCAGCCACGCTCGCGCGCTGGGGCGGAACGCGGACGACGACCCGCTGACCGTCGTCGGGATCGGGGACATGTCCGGTGACGTGTTCGGCAACGGCCTCCTGCGCAGCCGGTTCGTCCGGCTGCTGGCGGCGTTCGACCACCGGCACGTCTTCCTGGACCCCGATCCGCCGGCCGGTCCCGCCTTCGACGAGCGGAAGCGGCTGTTCGAGCTTCCTCGTTCCAGCTGGGACGACTACGACCGCGATCTCATCTCGCCCGGCGGCGGGGTGTGGCCCCGGTCGGCCAAGTCGATCCCGCTGTCCGATCCGGTGCGCAAGGTGCTGGACATCGACGCCAGCGCCCTGACGCCGAACGAGCTCCTGAGCGCCATCCTCCGCGCGCCCGTCGACCTGCTGTGGAACGGGGGCATCGGCACGTACGTCAAGGCGTCGACGGAGACCAACGCCGAGGTGGGCGACCGCGCCAACGACGCCATCCGCGTCAACGGTGCCGACCTCCGCTGCGCGATGGTCGTCGAGGGCGGAAACCTCGGCCTCACCCAACGGGGGAGGGTCGAGGCCGCGCTGGCGGGCGTGCTCATCAACACGGACGCCATCGACAACTCGGCCGGTGTGGACTGCTCCGACCACGAGGTCAACATCAAGATCCTGCTCGACGCCCAGGTGGTGGCCGGCGACTTGACGGTGAAGCAGCGCAACGAGCTGCTGGCCTCGATGACCGACGAGGTGGCCGAGCTGGTGCTGGAGGACAACGAGGCCCAGACGCTGGCGCTGGCCATCGCCCGCCGGCAAGCGGGGCCGATGGTCGACGTCCACGCCCGCTACCTCCGTTCCCTGGAGGCCGAGGGCCTTCTCAACCGGACCCTCGAGTTCCTGCCCACGGACAAGCAGCTGTCCGAGCGGGCCAGCGCGGGGCTCGGCCTCACCACGCCGGAGTTCGCGGTCCTGCTGGCCTACACCAAGGACACCAACGCCGCCGTCGTGCTGGCCTCGGACCTGCCCGACGACCCGTACGTCCAGCGGGAGCTGGTGCGCTACTTCCCCAGTGCGCTGCGAGAGCGCTACGCCGAGGTCATGGGCGGGCACCGCCTGCGGCGGGAGATCGTCACGACGATGCTCACGAACGAGATGGTCAACTTCGCGGGGACGTCGTTCGACTTCCGCATGACCGACGAGACCGGCGCCGGCGTGGCCGACATCACCCGTGTCCACGTGGTGGCCGCCGACGTGCACGGGCTGGCCCGCTGGTGGAGCCGGATCGACAAGCTCGATCCGACCATCAGCGTCGACGTGCAGTTCGAGCTGTTCCTCGGTCTGCGCCGGATGGTGGAGCGCGGGGTGCTGTGGCTGCTCCGCCACCGCCGGCCGCCGCTGGAGCTCGCGTCCACGGTCGCCGCGTTCGGTCCCGGCTTCGAGGAGCTCGCCGGCGGGCTGCGCGGCGTCGTCCACGGGGCCATGGGGGAGGCGATGGCCAGGGCTGTCGACAGCGCGCTCGAGGACGGCGTCCCGCCGGACCTGGCCGAGGCGGCGGCCGTGTGGCCGCTGCTGCACACCGGCTGGGACGTGGTCGAGGTGGCGCAGGCCAGGGGCAGGAGCCCCCTGGACGCCGCCGCCGTCTACTGGGGCCTGTTCGAGGGGCTGGACGTCGCCTGGCTCTGGGACCGCGTCGGGAAGCTGCCCCGATCCGACCGGTGGCAGAGCCATGCCCGGGCCGCGCAGCGCGACGACCTCATGACCACCCTGCGCGATCTGACCAACGACGCGCTGCGGGCGGGCGACGTCTTCACGCCGCCGGCCGAGCTGGTGGCGCACTGGCTGACGGCCAACGAGCAGAGCGTCCGGCGCGTGCGCGAGGTCTTCATGGAGATCAGGACCGGCAACACGTTCGACCTCACGACGTTGTCGGTCGCACTGCGCCAGCTCCGCAACCTGGTGCTGGTGGCGGCTGCAGGCCACTGACCGGCGGCCGGTACGGTGGCCGGCATGACGCGGATCGTGGTCGGCATCGACGGTTCAGAGAGCGCGCTCGCTGCGCTGCGGTGGGCGATCGGGGAGGCCCGGCTACGGGGCGCCACCATCGACGCCATCGACGCGTGGAACTACCCGTACGTGGTCGTGCCGGGAGCGACGGTGCCCCTGCACCCGCGGGCCGACCAGGCGGTCGACGTCGAGGAGGAGCTGGAGACGGCGCTGGCCGCGGTAGCGAGCGAGGCGGACGGGGTCACGATCAACCCGGTCGTCACCGAGGGCGTGCCCGCCGCCGTCCTGTGCGAGGCCGCCGAGGGCGCCGACATGCTGGTCATCGGCCGCGGCCGGCACCACGCGCTCCGCAAGCGGGTGCTGGGCTCGGTGGGCACCGAGGTGCTGCAGCACGCGCCGTGCCCCGTCGTCGTGGTGACGCATCAAGCCGACGAGGCGGCGGAGGACGCGGAGGACGCGGAGAACGCGGAAGCCTGACCCGGGCCGGGGGAGTGACTCAGGCCGCGGTGTGGTACGTGGCCGCGGGCGGGTAGAGCGCCCGCAGCGCGATCGGGGCCCGGAACGGCTTCCATTCGCCTTCGCGCTGGGCCAGGCGATCGGCGATGGCGTACAGCACGCTCGGGTTGACGGCCATGCCGGAGTGGCTCGATCGGACCTCGACGCTCTCGCGAAGGGGTCCCTCGCTCTCGATGCAGAGGCGCCAGTTCACGATGCCGTCCGTCCGGCTGTAGATGGCTGTGGCGGGCACCGAGAGCGGCAGCTCGTCCTCGTCGGACACGAGGCGGCGGAGCTGCGGTCGGCTGCGGACCGTGCTGATCCGCCAGAGGTGCTCGACGGCGCTGTGGTCGCCGGGTTGTGTCCGGAACGGGCTGCCCAGGGTGATGACCGCCCGCACCAGCTCCGGCGCTCGCCGCGCCATGTGCCGCGCGTACATCCCGCCGAGGCTCTGGCCGATGAGGGTCACGGGGCGCCCGTGCCGCTCGTGCAACTCCGCCAGCCGGCTGCCGAGGCCGGAGATGATGTAGCCGTTGGGGCCGTAGTTGCGGCCGAGCTGCCAGCCGTGGGTCCAGTAGCCCAGGCTGCGCAGGTACCAGCGAAGAACCTCCGTCGAACGGTCCGACGCCGTGAAACCGGGGAGCACCAGCACCGGGTGACGGTCCCCGCGACCGACCATCCGCAGGAGCGGGGTCGCCGCGAGGAATGCGCCCACCTCGCCCATCGCCCGCTGCTCCAGGAACGTGAGGAGCATCGGGGGTGCGTCGGCCGGGGGACGGGTTCGGCCGTCGGCCATCACCCCACCATAGCGGGGGTGCGCTGCGACGACCCACTGCGGGGACGTGCCCTCTGCGGGCTGATCGTCGCCGATCGGCGCCGCAATGCGAAAGCAACGCGCCAGTAGCCTCGCTCCGTGACCGACCGGCCCCTGCGCGTGCGCTTCGCCCCGTCGCCCACGGGCTACTTCCACGTCGGGTCGGGCCGCTCGGCGCTGTTCAACTGGGCGCTGGCCCTGCAGCACGAGGGCACCTTCGTCCTCCGCATCGAGGACACCGATGCCGAGCGCAACCGCGACGAGTGGACGCAGGGGATCCTCGACGCCATGGCCTGGCTGGGCATCACGACCGATCACCCGGCCTTCGAGGGTCCGTACTTCCAGTCGCGCCACGCCGAGGAGCACCGTGCTGCCGGCCTGCGGCTCCACGAGCAGGGCGACGCCTACTACTGCGATTGCAGCCGCGACGAGATCGACGCCCGCAACGCCGGCACGGGCCGCCAGGGCTACGACGGCCACTGCCGGGACCGCGGCCTGGAGTCGGCCGACGGGCGGGCGTTGCGCTTCCGGGTGCCGCGGCCCGGCCGGACGGTGGTGATCGACCTCATCCGCGGCACGCCGACGTTCGATCACGACGCCATCGAGGACTTCGTCATCCTTCGTGGCAATGGCACGCCGGTGTTCCTGCTGGCCAACGTCGTGGACGACATGACGATGGCGATCACGCTCGTCGTCCGCGGCGAGGAGCATCTGGCGAACACCCCCAAGCAGCAGCTCCTGTGGTCCGCGATGGGTGCGGCGCCGCCGGCGTGGGCCCACGTGCCGCTGCTGGTCAACGAGCGCCGGCAGAAGCTGTCGAAGCGGCGCGACAAGGTGGCGCTGGAGCAGTACCGCGAGGAGGGCTACCTCGCCGACGCGATGCGCAACTACCTCATGACGCTGGGGTGGTCGCCGAGCGGCGACAGCGAGATCGTGCCGTGGGAGCGGGTCGTGGCCGAGTTCCGCCTGGAGGACGTGGTTCCCTCGCCGGCGTACTTCGACGTGAAGAAGCTGACCGCCTTCAACGGCGAGTACCTGCGGGCCATGCCGGTGGACGAGTTCATCGCCGCCTGCCAGCCGTGGCTGACCGGCGAACACGCGCCCTGGTCGTCCGACCGGTTCGACCCCGAAGTGTTCGCTGCGCTCGCGCCGCTCGTCCAGCAGCGGGTCTCCACGCTGGCCGAGGTGCCCGCGTACGTCGACTTCCTCTTCATGGACGAGCCGCCCGAGGACGAGGCGTCATGGTCGAAGGCGATGAAGGACGGGGCGGGCGACGTGCTCGTCGACACCATGTCCGCCTTCGAGACCGTGCCGTGGTCGGCGGACGAGCTGAAGTCGACGCTGACCCACGTCGGGGAGTCGCGCGGTCTCAAGCTGGCCAAGGCACAGGCACCGGTCCGGGTGGCCGTCACCGGGCGGACGGTCGGCCCGCCGCTGTTCGAATCGTTGGAGCTCCTCGGCCGGGAGCGCACCCTTGGACGCTTACGCGCCGCCCACGCCCGGCTCTGAGCAGGTCCCGGTCACGGGGCCCGCGCCAGGCCCGGACCCGCCCGGCAGGGACGCGCCGGGCGCGCCGGGGGTCGCGGCCTCCCCGGCCGGCCGCGCGCGCCGGCCCCGCCGCCGGCGCCGGCTGGTCGTCGGGCTGCTGGCCCTGCTCGGCCTCGTCACGCTCTACTACGTGTTCAACCTCTTCCAGGTGTGGCGGAGCGCCCGCAACGACGAGGCCCGACCGGCTGACGCCATCGTCGTCCTCGGCGCTGCGCAGTACGACGGGCGGCCGTCGCCGGTGCTCGCCGCCCGCCTCGATCATGCTCTGGAGCTCTGGCGGGCGGGCCTGGCGCCGCACATCGTGGTGACGGGCGGGAAGCAGGAAGGTGACCGGTACACGGAGGCCACCGCGGCGGCCGAGTACCTGATCGCCCGAGGTGTACCCGACTCGGCCATCCTGCGCGAGGTGCAGGGCACGTCGACGTGGGAGTCCCTGGCCGCCACGGCCCGGATCCTTCGCAACCGGGGCCTGGAACGGGTGCTGGTGGTGTCGGATCCGTACCACTCGCTGCGGGCCCGCGAGACGGCGCGCGAGCTCGGCCTCGACGCATTCGCGTCGCCCACGCTCACCAGCCCGGTCGACGGCTGGTCCGAGTGGAAGCGGATGTTCCGCGAAGCGGCCGGTGTCGGCGTGGCGCGCTTCATCGGCTACCGCCGGCTCCTCCGCCTCACCGGCTGAGCGGTTGACCGGCTGACCGCCCTCAGGCTGCCCGGCGACCCGGTGGTCCGGTGCTCATGACCTGGCCGTCCGGGGTCTTGACGGTCAGTTGCCGGCGTTGCCCGACGGTGATCACCCATCCCTTGTCGTGGACGCAGTGGTGATGGCGTTCACAAAGTGGGAGCAGATTGTGGAGGTCCGTCGGCCCGTTTGGGTCCCATGGGACGATGTGGTGCAGTTTGCAGCGGTCGTACTTCACGGCGCAGCCCGGGATGCCGCAGGTGGCGTACAGCCCCCGCAGCGCTCGGCGTTGGGCCTGGTTGGCGATCCGGCTTGATCGGCCGAGGTTCAGCGTTCCGGGCGCGTGCCACACGATCCCGCCGGCCACAAGCACCGGGTGCACGTCGGCGGTACCGGCGAGGTCCTGCAGCACCGCCAGGGGCACCTCCACGGGGATCCCCCAATCAACCACCGGTGTGCCGGTGAGCTCGGTCTGGGTGATGTCCACGACGACCGTGATCTCAGGTCGCCCGACACCGCGCACCTGCCCGTCGAGTAACGCCACCAGCGCTTTGGCCCGCAGGTGGTCCTGCTTCTCGCATGGATCCGACGGACAGCCGTCGGGCACCTGGTCTGCGAAGAGCTCGCTCAGCGCTGCTTCCAGGCGGCCGTGCAGGTGCACACCGGTCTCGGGGTCGAACCGCCCGGCCAGGCACCACATCCCGTCCCGGTGGTCGACCCAGGTCCGCAACCTCGTCGCCCGCCGTTGGCGCTCCAGCCGGGCCATGCCGTCATCGGCTTGGATGCGGCGCACCTCAGCGTTGAGAGCCAGGCGGAACTCGTCCGCAGTGGAACGTTCAGCAACCCCGACCAGCCAGCCGGCCCGCTCGACCAACGCGTCGCGTTGACGCGGTTCCAACTCGCCCAACGCCCGGCCAGCCACATCGACATGCGCGCCCGACACGGCGCCATCGGCCAGCGCCTCACCCAACTGCGGAAGCACCCGGGTGGTCTGGGCTCGCTTCATCGTGCGTTCAGCGTCTTTCAGGGTCGTGCGGGACGCGTCGGCCAAGACCTTCTCCGGGTACGACGACACCTGCTCCACCTGGGCGGCGACGGCCGCATCACGGCCGTCGAGCCAGGCTCGCAACCGAGCGGAAGATGCCACCACTTCCGCCAACACCCCACGGTCGCGGCAGGCGGGATCCAACCCGCCCACCGCCTCCACCAGTTCGTGAACCTCCGCCAACTCCATACGAACAAGTGTACGTAGAGGGTGTAGCAGGGATGGCTACTGCAGGCAGAACTCGTTGCCTTCGATGTCCTGCATGACGTAGTGCCGCTCGCCTCGCTCCTCGACGTAGCGGACCTTGGTGGCCCCGAGGCCGATGGCCCGCTCGACGGCCGCGTCGACCGCAGTGCGTCGCTCCTCCTCCGGCGTGGCCCGCCCGCCGCCGGCGTTCACGTCGAGGTGCAGACGGTTCTTGCGTTCCTTGGGCTCAGGGACGCGCTGGAAGAAGATCCGCGGACCCTGCCCATCGGGGTCCGACACCGCGCTGGCCATGTTCCAGTCGCTCTCCGGAACGCCCTGCTCGATGAGCCACGCCTCCCACGAGTCGTAGCCGGGCGGCGGCGGATCGAGTTCGTAGCCGAGCAGCTCGGCCCAGAAGTGGGCGAGCTTGTTCGGGTCTGCGCAGTCGAACGTGACCTGGAAGCGGATGGCCATGTGCCTACCTCCTTGGATCGTGGAATGGGTCGTACCCGGTGAGCCGCCGGCTCATGCCCCTTCTGCCCCTGACGACGCCGGCGACATCGAGTGGGCATACAGGTCGCGCAGCAGCAGGACCTCCGCGCCGTGGTGGATCGCCTCCCGGTTGATGTGGAGGACGAGCGCCGCCAGCGTGTGCTCGCTGAACGGCCCTTCGGCCGGACCGCAGAGCCGGGCCAGCCCGGCCTCGCCGAGCCCGCGCACGCCGGTGATCCACGCCTCGTAGTGGCGGTCGAGCAGCTCGAGTCCGCCTGCCGCGGTGAGCGGCCAGTCGGTGGTCTCGTACTCGACGCCACCGTCGCCGAAGTGGTTGGCGGCCCGCGTCCCGAGCACCCCGATGGCGATGTGACCCATCCGCCAGGCGATCGTGGTGAAGGGGGGCGGTTGGGGCTCGGGGAAGGCGAAGTCGGCCACGACATCGCCGGCGCCGGCGGCCATGGGGCTGGTCGCCTCCGCTCTCGGTCGCAGGCTCCAGCAGCCGGGGACCGGTTCCCAGAGGTACTCCTCGTCGGTCAGGCCCTCGAGGCGGGGACGGACGTGCTCCTGCCAGTGCCAGTCGAGCTGCTCCACGAGGTCGCGGTTCCAGTCGAGTTCCATGACGGCAACGTAGGTCCGAATGAGGACAGGAACACGCCTCATTCGGACCAGACTCATCTTCATGGCCCAAACGACCGAACGCCTCCTGCGGCTGCTGGCGGCGCTGCAGGCGGGCGGCACGTGGACCGGCCCGGCGCTGGCCGAGCACCTCGGCGTCACGATCCGTACCGTGCGCCGGGACGTCGAGCGGCTCCGCGACCTGGGATATGCGATCGATGCCGACCTCGGCGTCGCCGGCGGTTACCGGCTCGGGCGGGCCGGTCGGGCGCTGCCACCACTGACCCTGGACGACGAGGAGGCCGTGGTCTTGGCTGCCTGCCTGCGCGCCGCTGCTGGCGGATCGATGGCTGCGGGGAGCGGCACCGTCGAAGCCATCCTCGCCCGGCTCGAGCAGATGCTCCCGGCCCGGGCCGGAGACCAGATCGGCGCAGTCCTTGCCACGACCACCCGCCTGAGCAGCGCGACGGACCCGGCCGAACAGGTGCGGCCGGCGGTGCTGAGCGTGTTGACCCGCGCCTGCCGGGAGCGTGAGACCCTGCTGATCACATACCGCGATGCCCACAACCGTCGTTCCGAACGGCGGTTGGAACCGTTGCGGGTCGTGAGCGCGGGACGTCGGTGGTACCTGGCGGCGCGCGACATCGACCGCGATGCCTGGCGCACGTTCCGCCTCGATCGTGTCTCTGACGCCCGTACGACGGGTCACCGCTTCGTGCTGTCGGATCCGCCGGATCCTGTGGAGCTCGTCCGGCGGGCCATCACCGTGGCTCCCTACCGATACCAGGCCGTCGTCGAGCTGGACGCGCCGCTGCACAGGGTCGCCGCGCTCGTCCCGCCGACGGTGGCGGTGCTGGAGTCCCTCGGTGACGACCTCACCGTCCTGTCCACCGGTGCCGATGACCTCGACCTGTTGGCGCTCCACGTGGCGCGCCTGGGCGTTCCCTTCCGCATCCGCCGGCCGGCCGTGCTCCGCAGGCGGTGCGGCGAGCTTGCCGAACGTCTCGCCGCCGCGGCCCGGACGCCGGCGGGACCCGGATGAGGGTGCGGCCCGACGGTCGGCGCCGCTACCATGCCCGATGCCCTTTCGGGGGTGGTGTAATTGGCAACACAGCAGGTTCTGGTCCTGCTTTTAGGGGTTCGAGTCCTCTCCCCCGAGCTTGCGCCGGCCGGCCTCCACGTGCGTGCGAGGCCGGTTGGTCGCCCTGATGCCCCCTGGTAGATTGGCCAGCCGCTACTGGCCCCATCGTCTAGTGGCCTAGGACACCACCCTCTCAAGGTGGCGGCACGGGTTCGAATCCCGTTGGGGCTGCTGAGCCTGTCGCACCGTGCGGGCCGACTGACTGAGGAACATCGGACTCAGACGGATCGGACGGGCACGGGCATGGCGGAAGAACAAGAGCTGCGGGCGTTCCAGTTCCACTGGCGCGCGGCAGGGCTGAGCGAGACGACGTTGAGGTACTACGTCAGCTGGTTGCGTCGGCTCGACGTGGACGACTCGATGACCGACCAGGAACTGGCGGCGCGGCTGGCCGATATGACGCAGTCGCAGCGCCACTACGCGCTGCGGGCTGCCCGAGCGTGGGGGCGCTGGCGGGGCACGGGGCTGGGCAAGACTCTCAAGACCCCGAAGCAGGTCGAGCGGCCCCAGCCGACGGCTGCGGCCGAGCTCGTCCAGACCGCGCTGGCGGGCACTGGCGAAGACGCCCCGCCGTGGGACGTGCGCGCGGCCGCAGTCGTGGCCTTGCTGTGGTCGACGGGCATGCGGGTGGGGGAGGCCGCCACGCTCCGATGGTCGGACGTCGACCTTGAGAGCGGGCTGGTGCGGGTGACCAGCTCGAAGGCTCGGTCGTTCCGGCTGGCGGCGCTGGACGGGGTGGCCGTCGAACGGCTGTGGGCGTGGAGACTCCGCGCAGATGTGCGCGGGGGTTGCGACACGCGGGTCTTCCCATTCATCGCGCGCACGCTGCAGCGCGACGTCACGAAACTCGTGGGCGTGCCACCTCACGCCTTGCGCCGCGGCTACGCCGTCCACTGGTTGCGGCAGGGCGGCTCGCAGGCCTCGCTGCAAGTGATCTGCGGATGGAGGACATCGGCGATGGTGTCGCGGTACACGAGGGCGCTGGCCGCTGATCTCGCTGTCGAGGAGGCCCGACGGCTGCAGCGCGTGTCCTCAGAGCCCATCCGCGATGTGCTGCAGCGTTTGCGCGATGGCAGGCGTGCTGGTGGGCCTTTCTGCCGGTCGGCGCGGAATAGTTCCGCCACGCCTGCGCGAGTCGAGAGTCGTGGAGATCAGCCGCGCCGAGCGAACCCTGCAGGTCAACAACGTGCTGGCCGAGGTCGAGTTGGCCCGCGCGGAACCCGTCACTGTTGCCTGCTGGCGCCGGCAACGACCGGGTTTCATGGCGGCGACGAGTTGGCAGCGGGCCGGGTGCTGCACCGACGCCAACGCCGGGGTGACCGCACGACACCTTCCTCCAACGGGCTGGCGGAGCCCGTCGAGCACCGCAGGCTGGAACTTGCCGAGCTCGACGGACGAGTTCGAGCCCAGGGTGCCCTGAGCCGTCCCGGCGTTAGAGAGCGAGCGAATAGTCGAGGAGCAGGCCCTCTGTCCTGACGGCCACGCCGTCGGAGTCAGCGTCGCGGTACCAGTCGTACTCGGGGTCGACGCCTGCCACATAGTTGCCGTAGCCGTTGGCTTTGGCCTCCCTGCACGTGCCGAAGCGGGGGTCAATGCCGCCATCGGTTAGCGCCGCCGGGGGCGGAGGTGGCGGGGCTGCGGTCACTTTCGGGGGCGTGGCCCCGTCGGTCCACACGTAAGTCGCTTCACGGGGATGTGCGCCGTAGCCGTCACGGCTGTCGTAACGAGCCACGACCAATCCCTGCTGGATGAGCGCCAGGCCAGCGTCGTGGCCGTCGACATCGACGTAGCGGAGCAGGTTGGTGTAGCGAATATGCACCGAACGATCCGTCCGGCCCGTCGCAGGTCCGCCGGCCGGCCGGCGACCAGGCCGAGGCGGCGGCCCGGCCGCGCGTGCCGATCGGCATCAGATCGGAGCGCCTCCGACTGAGAGTTGTTCAACGTTCGATATGACCCGCGTCGTCGAGGAACTCGACTCGCACGGACGACAGATCGACGCCGTCTGCGGCCATCTCGTCCTGCAGGCCCGGAACGGATAGGGCGGCCCTGGCCGCCTCTCGCGATTCAAATACCTCAGCGATGACGACCAGGTCGGGGTCGTCCTGACCACGCAAGACCTGCGCGGACTTGACGCCAATGGTCCTTTCCAACGCGTTGTCGTATCGGGGTCGCCACTCGTCAAAGTTGGCAACTCGGAAGAGAATGAGGACGGTTGTCACGTGTAGCGAACGTACAGGCACTCGACCAACCTCTGCTCGCTGTGAGCACCGATTGCCCGGTCCGGCTCGATGGTGCAACGACCGTCGCGACCGCTGTGGTCGTCGGGCTCGCCTCGGCGGTGATCGAGGTAGCGGCGGATGCAGTTGTGTCGGCGCCGTTCCCGTCGTGATCGGACCCGCAGGCGGCGGCAAGAGTCACCGCGGCGGCGAACAGCAAGTCGAGCGTCGCGCCTTCTGCGGTGCAGCTCGCGAACGGTCGTCAATGAGAGTGAGGGATGCTTCTCGCGGCGTCAGTACGGGCCGCCTCTGCCCGCTGGAGCCATGGCGTCGCTTGCAGCCGCTCGAAGGTGTCGCACGCCGCGGCGAGGAGCGTGGACGCTTCTTCGGCTCGCGCGTGCGAGGCGAGCCACTCGCCGAGTTCAAGCTCGGTAACGGCGGCCCAGAACGGGAGTCCGAGCTCGCGGAAGCTCGCTGCGGCCGACTTCAGCTGCCGCTCGGCCTCGTTGCGCTGGTCGCAGCGCGCGCCGAGCAGCCGTGCTCGCAAACGCTTAGCCTGCCCCTTCAAGTAGCGGGGAACGGCACCCGGCGGACGCGCCTCGATCGAGGCGATCAGCTGCTCGGCCCGCTCGAGATCGCCGAGCTCGAAGGCAGCCTCGATCCCGGTGACGAGTCCCATCCTCGCCGCCTGACTGCGCCAGCCGAGCCGGTCGAGCGCTTCGATCGCCTCCTCGGCCGCGGCCAGCGCCTCCGCATGCTCGCCCTTGGCCTGGAGGAAGGTTGCTTTCGCCGCGGCGTAGGTCAGCCGCTCTTGCACGTCTGCCGAGAGCTCGAACTCGGCGCCAAATGCGAGGACCTGTTCCGCCTCTCCAAGTCGTCCGCGGGCGCTCTCGAGCTCCGCCCGCGTAATGACGAGGGCCAGCGCAGCCAGTCCGCTGAGATCGGCTTCGGGCACCTCACTCAGCCGGGCGGCGGCGTCATGCCAGCGGCCCATAAGCAGCAGCGGCTCCGCCGAGTTCGTCAAGAGCCAGCTCTCGAAGAGGCGGTTTCCGACCTTGCGTGCGAGCGCCAGGCCCTGCTCGTAGCGGGCGAGTGCCTCCTCGTAGCGGTCGCCACCGCGGAGTATCTCGGCGAGGTTGAAGAGGCTCCGCAGGGCAACGGATGAGAGGTTGTGCTCGAGAGCTAGTTCGAGCGCATGCGTCACGAGCGCAAGCGCCGTCTCCGGACGCTCCCGCCATAGCGCGACGAATCCTGCCGTGTTCAGCGCCTGGCAGAGGATCTCCGGTAGCCACAGCGTCTCCGCGAGCGTGAGCGCAGTGGCGATACGCGCTTCGGCCTGGTCGAACTCGCCCCGGTGGAGGTGCAAGCGGCCGAGCTGGGCGGCGAGCGCGGCGTAGTCGGCGTCGGGCTCCTCGGCCGCGAGGTCGGTGAATGCTCTCTCCATCTGAGCCAGTGCCTGCTCGAGCTCGCCCGTCTGCCAGTTGACCTCGCCAAGCCGAGCGGAGACGCGCGCGGCCGGATGCGTACGGCCGTCAGCCTCGAACAGCACGAGCGCCCGGCCGAGCTGCTCCCGTGCATTCTCGGCGTTCCCGCCCATCCAGGCCATCTCGCCGGCCAGTTCCCGCAGCGCCGCCTCATCGAGCCGCTCCCCGGCGAGTGCGGCGGCCTGCTCGAAATAGCGTTGGGCCTCGGTCGGAGCAGCCAGCGAGGCGGCGCGCTCGCCTGCTTGCGCGAGCATTAGCCGCGCCTTGGTGGCGATCTGGGGCACGTCGTCGGCCTGGGACGCGGCCTCGATCGCAGCGACATAGTGAGCAGCGACGATTCCGGCGATCTCCTCCTCGGCCGGCCGCCAACTCCGCTCGAGGAACTCGGCCGCGGCCAGATGGCGGCGCTTGCGCTCGCGGCGGGCGAGGGTGTCGTAGGCGACCTGGCGGAGCAGGTCCTGGAGAAAGGCGTACTGGCCGCGCTCGGGCGAGCGAGGGTCGGCCTGGAGCGTCAGCACCTCCTTGCGGACGAGCGACGAAAGCAGCGACTCGACCCGTTCCTCGCTGGCGCCGTTCAGCGCCGTGAGCGCCTGCTTCGTAAAGCTCTTGCCGAGCACGGAGGCGTCCTGGAGCAAGCTCCGCTCCTCGGAGGCGAGCCCGTCGAGACGGGCGGCGACGAGCGCCTGCAGCGTCTCGGGGACCTCGAGCGCCTCGATGGGCCCACTCGGCCGGTAGCGGTCGCCGTCGCGCGTCGAGCAGCCCCCGGTCGAGCAGCATTCGCACCGTTTCGACCGCGTAGAGTGGCACCCCCTCGGCCCGTGCCAGGATCTGCGGCCGCACCTCCTCCGGGAGACCGGGGACGAGGCCGTCGAGCAAAGCCCCGATTGCAGCCGGCGAGAGCGGCTCGAGCGAGAGCGCAGTGAAGTTGCGCCTGCCGGCACCCCAGCTTGGCCGCCGCTCCTGCAGCTCCGGGCGAGCGAGCGTTACGGCGAAGATCGGATGGGAGCGCGACCACTCGAGCAGGTACTCGACGAACTCGAGCAGCGCGCTGTCCGCCCACTGCATGTCCTCGAACATGAGCACCAGCGGATGCTGCTCGGCTAGGCGCTCGAAAAACAGCCGCCAGGCAGCAAAGAGATCCTCCCGCTCGCTCGCCTGCCCTTCGGCGAGTCCAAGCAGCTTCGCGAGCCGGGGCTCGATCCACATCCGCTCCTCGCGGTTGGTCACCCACTGCTCCAAAATCGAGCACAGCTTCGTCCGCGCCGATTCTGGCTCTTCGCCCTCGGCGATCTCGGCGCGCATCCGCACCATCTCCGCCAGGGCCCAGTAGGTGACGCCCTCGCCGTAGGCGAGACACCGGCCGCGGTGCCAGAGGATCTGCTCGGCCAGGCCGTCGATGTACTTGTAGAGCTCCCAGCCCAAGCGCGACTTGCCGATCCCAGCGATCCCGACGACCGAGACCAGGTGCGCCTTCCGCTCCTCGGCCGAAGCGTGGAAGAGCTCCTTCAGCAGCCTGAGCTCGTGCTCACGGCCCACGAACGGCGCCTCCAGGCCCTCACCTTTGAGTGCGCCCTTGCGCCCCCCGGTGACCCGCAGCGCGCGGAAGAGCGGAACTGGCTTCGCCTTCCCCTTCAGCTCGTGCATCCCCGCCTCGGAATACTCGATCGCCGCCTGGCTCGCGCGCCTGGTCGCCTCGCCGACCAGGACGCTGCCGGGCTCGGCAGCCGCCTGGATCCGCGAGGCCGTATTGACGAGATCGCCGGCGACCATTCCCTCGCCCACCGCGCCGAGCGACACCGCGGCCACGCCTGCCAGCACGCCGACACGGGCCCGCAGCTGCGGCACCCCCACCTCGTCGCCGAGCGCCGAGACGGCTGCGACCAGATCGAGCGCCGCCCGCACGGAGCGCTCGGCGTCGTCTTCCTGTGCCACCGGCGTCCCCCAGACCGCCATCACCGCGTCGCCGATGAACTTCTCCACGGTGCCGCCGTAGAGCGAGATCAGGCGCCGACAACAATCGAAGTACCGCGAGAGGAGTTCGCGCACCTCCTCCGCGTTCGCGCGACTCCGACAACGTCGTGAAACCAACCAGGTCGGCGAAGAGCACTGAAACAAACCGGCGCTCCGCGACGGACGCCGTCGGCGTGTTCTCCGCAGCCGCCGGGGCGGCCGGAACCGGTTCGAGAGCGAGCGACGAGCCGCAATCGCCGCAGAACTTCGCGCCCGGTGCGTTCGCTCCGCCGCAAACCGGGCACGCCAACGCAAGCGCGGCCCCGCACTCAGCGCAGAACCTCCGCCCGGAGTCGTTCTCGGTCGCACACCTCGAACAGAGCATCGCCTCCAGAAGCCTACTCGTGCAGGCTTGGGCACGAACCAGCATGGCCGGCGTGGTGGCCGCGTCCTCCCATCGCAGCGCGTGGGCCTCGCCGATGCGCATGCCCGTCGCCCACACGGTCGCCACGATCGCGACCGCGCACACGTCCCACGGCTCCGCGCTCGGTCCAACCCGAAGAGAGCGCAGCGCGGACGGCTCTGGGAACATGAGCGTTGCGCTGGTCCGTGGGTGGAATGTAGGAGTTGCGCTCGGGTTTGGAGGCGTCCGCTTCCTGGACAAGCTCGGCGAGTTCAAACCTGCGGTGCTCGACGGGCCACGCCAGCCCTTGGAGGAAGGTGTCGTGCGGTCACCCGGGCGTGGGCGTCGGTGCAGTACCCGGCCCGCTTCCAACTCGTCGCCGCCATGAACACTGTCGTTGCGGCGCCCGCAGGCAACAGTGACCTATGGAGGTCGACGCCGAGGGTGGCGCTTGGTCCTGGCGGCGGGTGTCTAGCGGACCGGCGACGACCTCTACGGTGTTGCCGCGCCTCGCTTAGTGCACCGGAACTCGGAGTTCGCCTGGAGACGCTGCTCACGGCATCCGGGCGTTGGCGGCAGCGACTTGAGCGTCGAGCCAGGCTGACTTCTTCGCGCCGGCCAGAGTCCTGGCCTCGGTGATGAATGCGAGCGCATCAGCAGGCCGTTCTTGCAAGCGAAGTATGTCGGCGAGCTCCAGCAGTACTTCTGCATGGTCGACCACCATGTCTGTCTGGCAGACCGCCTTGTGGGCTTTCCGCGCTGCTGCTTCGGCGGCTTCGAACTGGCCCAGGGCACTGAAGGCTGCGGCACACGCCCGTTCAGCGTGGATCGCAGTGAGCAGGTCACTGGCGGCCAACGTCTCGGCCGTGTCCGCAAGGCGGAGCGCGTCCTCAGGTTGATTGCTGGCCGCCAGTGCCCGAGCGAGGAGGGCGGTGACGGACGATCGGATACCTCGTTCGCCGATGCGAGCGAGATCGTCATCCACGACTTCCAGGAGCGTGCGCGCCTCGTCCGGATTGCCGGCCCGCAGTGCGGCCGTCGCCGCGTTCACGGCCGTATACCCACGACCCAATGTGTCGCCGCCCTCGACGCGGGCCATGGCGGCTTTGGCAAATGAGGCACTTGCCTCGGCTTGCCGTCCGGCCAACGAATCGACTTCGGCGAGAAGGCCATCAACGGTTTTCGCCAGTTCTCTGCGCCCGACAGGAGGCGGCCCAAGAGCGACGAGACCGGCGCTCACGTCGTCCAGGCTGGCGGGACCGTCAGCGGCCGACCAGAGCGCGCTCCCTTCCAACCTATAGGCGACGGCGTCGTCTCCGAGCTCGCGGGCGAGCCGGGCGGCATCGCGAAAGGCGACCGAAGCCTCGCCGAGATGGCACAGTTGCCCGGCCGCGTGTGCGAGCGCGGTGCTCGCGAACAGCTGTCCACGACGTTCACCGATCCGCTCGAACGCGCCGTAGGCCGCGAGCGCCGACTCTCGCGCCGCGCAAGCCCACGCTTGGACATCCTCCGATGCCGCTCCGGTCCAATAGCCAACACGAGCGAGTTCGAGCCAGGCCTGCGCCATCATGTCATCGGCGTCGCTGGCCGACTCAGCTTCGTCGAGCAAAGATCGAGCGAGAACGAAGTCCCCGCTGTTGCCCAGCGCGTCGAGGCACTCGTAGAACCAGCCGAACACTGCCGGATCTGCCGGTGGCAGCAATGAGACGGCCCGAGCGAACCGCTCGGCGGCCGACGCCGCGTCGTTCAACCGCCAGGCGCGCTGTCCTACCTGAGACAACCATGCAGCCGCTCGCCGCGCGCTCGGTGATCCCCGTTCGGCCTCGCCGAGTTCGGTGAGGTAGCGGTGGGTCTGGTCATAGTGGTGGGCGATGATGGCATCGAACTCGGTCTGGCGGTCAGCGATCACCTTGCTCAGCCAGTCAGCGAAGGACTCGTGCAGACCGGCGCGTTCGGACTTTGGGATCGACGCATACACGGCGTCGCGTACGAGAAGGTGTCCGAAGCGGTAGCCATCGTCGCCGGTGAACTCTGCCGCGTCCGGCCGAACGAACTCGTTCACGATCAATTGGTGAAGGTGGTGAGCCACCGCCGTACCTGGTTCGACCATTGCGGAGACGGCCCGTCGGCCGAACGATTCACCGACGACCGACGCGGCGGCGAGCACCCTCCGCGCCGCCGGGTCCAGCTGATCGAGTCGCGCACTCAGGACCGCCGAGATGGTGGGAGGAGGCACCGCAACGGCGAGGCGGCCGTGGTCAACCACCCAACTGGTGCCGGATCGCCACAACACCCCGTCCTCGACCAGCATGCGGCTCAGCTCGCGTGCGAACAGTGGGCTGCCACCGGAGGCGCTCACGATGTACTCGAGAACGATCGGAGGCACGTCGTCGTGACCGAGAATTTGGCTGACGAGCTCGGTCAGCGCGCCATTCGGCAGCGGCTCGAGCTTGAGCGCGTCGCCCGACCACGCGGGCCGACGCGACAGCAACTCGGGTCGGGCGAGCGCCAGGACGCGCAACGATTCACCGCTGAACCGTTCGACCAAGTAGTCGATGAAATCGAGCAGCTCGGCGTCAGCCCATTGGAGATCATCGAGCACCAAGACCACTGGGGCCAGCCTGGCGAGGTGTTCGAGGAGCTGGCGCAGAGCCCAGAATCCGTCTTCGAACCGATCGAGCATCGAACCCATGCCGAGGCTGGCGGCCACTGTTTGGACGAATTGTTCGGGCTCGCGCACCGACGCGACGAGCCGGCGGAGTTGATGGAGTGCGAACTCGGTCGACGAGTCGTCGGTCACTCCGGCCCTGGCCCGCACGGCCTGGGCGATCGGCCAGAACGCGCTCGGCTGCCCATAGGGCAAGCATCGGCCGTAGAGCAAGCTCTCTGACGGTATGGATCCGATTAACTCGTCGACCAACCGCGTCTTCCCGATGCCCGGCAAGCCAACGACGCATTGGAGCTCGCAGCCAGGCTCGTCCGACGCTGAATCAAGAAATGCTCGTAAGCGGCTCAACTCATCGTCGCGGCCCACAACCCGCCAGTGGGCGGCCCGGCTGTCCTCCGATGGAGCGCCGACTCCGATCAGGCGGTACGCGGTCAGCGACGCTTGTTTGCCGCGCGCCTGGAGACCATCCAGCGCCTCGGCCCGGACGTGGTCGCGCACGAGCCGATACGTCAACTCGCCAACCAGGATCTCCTCGGGAGCGGCGAGCTGTTCGAGCCGCGCCGCCGTGTTCAAGGCATCAGCCGACAGCATGCCCAGACCAACCGTCGCCGGAGCGACGAGCACCTCTCCAGAGTTCACACCGATACGAAGCGGTAGACGGGTGCGCGCCCGGAGCTCGACGGCCACCCGGACCGCGCGGAGTGCATCGTCTTCGCGGGCGGTCGGTAGGCCAAAGACTGCCATCACGGCATCCCCGATGAACTTCTCAACGAGGCCACCGTTGCTCTCGATGATCTCGCGCGCCAACACCGCGTGCGCCGTCATCATCCGCTGCAGCACCTCGGGCTCGGTCCGCTCACCCAGCGCTGTCGACCCGACCACGTCAGCGAACATCACCGTCACGATCTTGCGACGAGCCGTCTCGCCCCGGGGCGGAACCGGCATCCCACACCCGGGACAAAACCGGCTCTTCGGGGGCAGCGGTTCGCCACAGGCGTGGCACGACATCAGCCGGGAACACTAGGCCCCGCCTCCGCGCCAGGAGGAAGACTCGGGGCTAGCCCTCTGTACACTCATGTGCACCGTATTGCGCACTGCTGTGTACAGTGAACTCGGTCCTCGAAGTCAGCACCCTCTCAAGGTGGCGGCACGGGGTTCGAATCCCGTTGGGGCTGCGAACCTGCCAAACCGTCGCGGGTCGACTGAGGCACCACTGGCTCAGACGACGGGATGGCAGACATGGCGGATCAGGATCAGCTGGCGGCGTTCAGCTACCACTGGAAGGCGGCCGGTTTGAGCAGCACGACGCTGCGCTACTACCTCAGCTGGCTGGCGCGCCTCGACGTGGACGACGACACGACCGACCTCGAGCTGGCCGCGGCGCTGGCCGACATGACGCCCTCGCAGCGCCACTATGCGCGCAGCCGGTGCCGACCTCGAGCGCGAGCGTGGACTAACCGGACGTTGCGGACGCCTGAGCGCCGTCACGGCGCGCGCGTGGTAGCGCATGCGGCGCGGTAAGCACCGTGCCGTCGCCTATGACGGAGAGCTACCGGCCGCACGCCGCTTCTCCGAGACGGTTCAGGGAGGTATCAGGTGGCCGATTATGGCTTGCGGTCGGCCAGCAGGGCTCGGATGTCCTGAACCGAGAGGCCTGGATAGGCGCTGTAGAACCCGATCGGCGGATAGTTATAGTCCAGGGCCCACTGATAAAATGCCTCGGCGTTCCGCGCTACCGGGGTTGGCGGTGCGCCAACCACATGTGGAAAGATGGCATCAAATGCGAACGCAGTCTTGTCCGCGAAATCGTAGATGTACTTGTGGAAGTCACCGTCGTAAACCGTAAAGAGCCCGACATGGTCCTTCTCAAAGCGCACCCAATGAGAGACGTGCAGCGTTCCAATCGAGTCGTTCGCCTCGTGACCCCTGTCCTTGATATCCCTCGTGTCCCACTTCAAAGCGAAACCTTGCAGACGTGACTCGATGGTCATGTACGTCAACAAGGGACTCTGCAAAGTGTTACCTGTGAAACCCGCCTCACGCGCACACGCCTTGATCTCCTGAACCGAAGCATCCTCGTACGCGAAGTACATATCCTCAGGCTCGCGGACATGATGCAGCAGCCATGTGACAACCTCCTCACGGTGACGATCTACCGGCGTCGCCGGAGGGTCATCCACGTGGTCAAGAATGGCGTCAAACAGCGGCCCGGCACTCTCCACCAGCCGCTCAACATGCTGCGCACGCTTGCCGTCAATATCCGAAAGAAAGAGCAGCTTCTCGTCTCCCTCGACCATGAAACGTGAGAAATGCACGGTACCGAGGTCATCTTGCACTTTCGCCAGATCGGGCATCAACGGCGGCAGCTCCTCGGTGAGCGCCTTGGCGTTGGCGGGACCTCGGATCGGAAAGTCAATCATGAGATGATCTTGAGTCATTGAACCCTCCTTGAAATGTCCAGCTTTCCGGACGTTCTCCCGGGCAAAGATGACCGACAGGGCCGCTCCCGTTCCACGCCTCGTAGCGGAGGCCCGACGCCGTGGTCCCCACGTTCATCGGCGATCCCCGCGGAGTCTCAAGCGGGCGAGCGCAGAGTCGATCACAAGGGCCGGGCAACGCGCACCATGGTCGCGTGTTGGTCGAGGCCGGCTGGACTGCCCGCACCGCCCGGGCCGTCGGCGTCGAGCTGCATCGACGTAGCGAGGGGCACCTCCGGAGGGTCCCGGCCTACGCCTTGGCCTCGCAATGCCCACTGTCCACTCGGCTTCACCAGTTCGCCGCACGTAGGGAGCACAACCCCAGGATGCGCCGCACGTGGTCCGCTGTCATCACCTGTAACAGGTGATCCCGGCTCGCGATCGTGTGAGGGATGCTCGGCGATCAGCCGGACGTCGACAAATTTCGAGGACCCCATCAGGCGCCCCGGCTTGCCGATGTCGCCACCCGCCGGAGGGTGATCCCGAGTCACAATCGCCCGACCTGAGTGATGCGGCCCTGCCGGCAAGGATCGATGCGACCCGGCGGTTTGAGGCGCTGGTCGCCCGCTGGGATCGGCATGATCATCGTCGTGCACCTCTGGGAGGTCGTCGACACCTCTCTCATGTCGGCGCGCTCCGCGACGGCCGAATACCGAAAGCCTTCGGCCGGTACAACCCATCGTGAGGCTCGGCTCCCCGCGGGTCATCACCTACTTCAAGTGATTCGCCGCCGTCGCGCGCCTCGTGCCGCGCCAGCCGGTCAACTGGCGTCCACGATGTCCGCCGACGATCACTACGACGACCCGCACGGGTTCGCAGAACGCGCGAGCGACGCTCCCGAGCAGGGCGAGAGCGGCGCCCCCGAGCAGGGTGTCGACGGACGTGCCGTGCTGCTGCCTCCCCCGATCTGGGGGCTGGTTCTACTGCCAGTGACTCGTCATACCTCGATTCCTGCTCCATCCGAGTGTTTCGATCCGAGCGGTGAGCGCTCACCGCTCACGCACCGGTGGGACGGGTACGTTGCCGGCATGACGATGGTCGCGCTCGAGGGAGGGTCGTTCCGTATGGGCTCGGTCGATACCAGGGCCTACCCGGCCGACGGCGAGGTCGTCTGGCGCCGGACGATCAGTGGCGGCCCTCCCACGACTGGGCCTGCCCCGGGCTGGCACCGCCGCCGGTCCCGGTCGAGCCCGGTCAATAGCAGGCCGCCACCAACCCGTGAGCGGCCTGCTCATCGGCCAGGTGCAACCGAGCGGCACCGGGTCGGGGCGTCAGTCCATCGTCTCGCGAAGGCGCAGCCCACGTGGGCTGAGATCAAGGCCGCTGCAGCTCTCTCGTGCGCCACCGCTGTCGTCAGCCATACACACGTCGACGGTAACGGGTCCTCTCCTCCGGCCCGACGACACATCGATCGCTAGGACTTACGCGGGTCGGCCGCTGGGACCGGCGACCCGTACCGGCCACCCCGAGGCGGGCTGAGCCCGAGCCGGCTCGGTAGCGGCTCGTGTGGTACATCCGACGGCCACAGCGGCCGAATCGCGTCGAGTGATCTCAGCATCGAATCCGTCCGATGGCAACGTGTCATCGGAGTGAACTTGAGGCGAACGTGGCTGAACACAGTTGCCGGAGAACGCGCCGCGGGTGCGCAACCTTCCATTAGGCGATGTTGGGCGCACTATCGTGACGGAGCGGAGGACCTGACGCGAGTTGTTGAGTAGGGCAGGTCAGGACGCTCGAGTGACGGAATGGAGTCCATGACGACGCCTCGGTTGTCCAGGCCGAGCCGGGTCGGTGGGTCAGAGGGTCAGGGTCCCCCGTCGCCGGCTCCTGATCTGGGCGACCTGCTGCTGAACGCGAAGCTGAGGGTGCCGCGGCCTCGGGCCGGGCTCGTCAGCCGCGTCGACCTGATCCAGCGGGCTCGGTCAAGTGGCTGCCGCGTCGTCGGGATCACGGCGCCGGCGGGCTACGGCAAGTCGACCCTGTTGGCGGAGTGGGCGGACTGTGAGGATCGTCCGGTTGCTGGCGTGTCGTTTGACCGGTTCGACGACGACCCGATGGCCCTGCTGGTCCTGTTGGCCTCCGCGTACGCACGGATCGACCCGGGGCGTGGCGATCTGCGCGTCGAGGTGCGTGGGGTCGGCCCGTCGGTGCTGGGCCGTGCCGCGCCGCGACTGGCGACGGCGTTCAGCGCGTGTCCGGTGCCGTTCGTGCTGCTGCTGGACGACCTTCACGAGCTGCGGTCTCCCGACTGTCACGACGTGTTGGGGTTGGTGATGGCGAGGATCCCTGACGGGTCACAGCTCGTCACCGCCAGTCGCTGGGAGCAGCCCCACCTGCCGAGGCTGCGGGTGTCGGGTGATGCGCTGGCCCTCGACGCCAGGGATCTGGCGCTCGACGTTGCCGGGGCGCAGCAGATCTTCTCGCGGGCGCAGGTCAGTCTGACCCCCGAGGCCGCCGCCGAGGTGACCGCGCGAACCGAAGGTTGGCCGGCGGGCCTGTACCTGGCGGCACAGCTCGCGGCCGAGAGCGGCTCATCAGCGCTGACGGTGTCCGGTGACGACCGCTACGTGGCCGACTATCTGTACCGCGAGTCGTTGGCGAACCAGCCCGACGACGTGCAGCAGTTCCTGCGGCGCACGGCGGTGCTCGATCAGCTCGGTGGTCCGCTGTGCGACGCGGTCCTCGGGACCTCTGACTCGGCGGAGCGGCTGCGGCGGCTGGAGGCGTCGAGTCTGTTCGTGGTTCCGCTGGACCGGCATGGGGGGTGGTATCGCTATCACGCCTTGTTCCGGGAGTTCCTGCTGGCCGAGCTGCGGCGCCGCGAACCCGACATGGTCGAAGTCCTGCACAGGCGGGCGGCCGACTGGCACGAGTCCAACGGGTCGGCGCTGATCGCGGTCGAGCACTTGCTGAGAACCGCCGAGCGGGCCCGGGCGGCGCGGCTGGCGTCCGAGCTGTCGCAGCCGCTCTACAACACCGGCCGTCTGTCGACGCTGCAGCGTTGGCTTGCCACGTTGGGCGACGACACCATCGCAACTTGGCCGCCGTTGGCGGTGAACGCCTGCGTGGCATCCGTGCTCACAGGCGACATCGTGGGGTCGGAGCGGTGGGCGGCGATGGTGGACGCCGCCTCGTTCGACCTGCCACCGCGGGATGGCTCCGCGTCATTCGAGTCCGCCAGGGCGATGCTGCGAGCGCTGATGTGCCCGAACGGCCCCCAGGCGATGTTGGCCGATGCGACAATCGCACTGGAAGAGGAGCCGCCATGGAGTCCACGGCGGCCGAACGTTCTGTGGTTGCTCGCCGAAGCCCACCTCATGCTTGGCGACGTCGAGGAGGCCCGCGACCTGTTCGAGGACGCGTCGACGGTGTGCACCCTGCTGGGCATCCGCAACATCCTCGTGGCCTCTCAATCCGAGCTCGCGCTGCTGGCCCTTGACCGCGGGGACTCGGATGGCGCCGTCGAGCACGTGCGTGTCGCGCGCGACGTCATCGAGGCCGCGGGACTCGAGGAGTACGCGTCGGCCCTCCTGGTCTACGCCGCGGCCGCCCGGCTCGCGTTTCTCGCGGTGACGTCTCCGGGGCGCAACGCGAGCTCGGGCGCGCGATGCCCCGGCGGGTTATGGCCACCTACATGGTGCCGAACGTCGCGGTAAGGCTCCGGCTGCAGCTCGCTTCCGTGTATCTCGCCCTCAGCGAGCCGACGACCGCCCACCACCTGCTACGGGAGGTCGACGACATCCTGCGGCACCGGCCAGCGCTCGGAACGCTCGTGCAAGAGACGGAGCGACTGCGTGCCAGGGTGTCCGTAGTACCGGCTGCAGGGTTGGGCGCGTCGCCCCTCACGCACGCGGAACTGCGTGTGCTTCCCTACCTGCAGACGCACCTCACATTCGCTCAGATCGCTGATCGGCTCTATATCTCGCGCAACACGGTGGCCACCCACGTCCACGCGATCTACCGCAAGCTCGCGGTCTCGTCGCGCGACGAAGCCGTGCGACGCGCCACCGCGGCCGGCGTGCTGGGCGGCTAAGGGACGGTCACGGTCCGGATCGTGCTTCGAACGCCTCGTCCGTGTCGTAGCCGACCGCCAAGGCGAGCTTCGGTGCCTCCGCCACGACTCGGGGGAGGCCAACAACGGTGATGACGTCGACCAGCACGTCGACGATCTCGGCGACCGTCGCACCTTGCCCTATCGCGGCATCGGCAAGCGCCGAGTATGAGGGGACCGCGCCGCCAACTCCCACCAGTGCGGCCAAGCGTACGAGCGCCAGCGTTTTGGCGTCGAGCACCGGTGACCCGGCTCCGAGCACGCCCGGATGGTCCTCGGCGAGGGATGCGTCGTTCAGCGCCAACAGCCGCAGCCTCTGCGCATAGTCCACGACCACGTTCTCCTCGGTGTTCTCCACATCCGTGATCTATCGGCGTCGCCGGGAACTCCTACTCCCGGACGCGCTCGATACGGCTGCCGAACCGGGCAGCGTCTCATTCGTTCATCATCGACCGCTGACCGATGGCTGTCGTCACCCACTTCGGGTGACTCGGCTCGTGCGATCGTTGACCCAGCCGACACGATTCGCGCCGATCCGACGAGCGGAGCGAGCATGAGGAGCACCTCCTCGACTCTCCTTGATCGAGACCGGCCTTGTCACCGACGGCGAGATGGACGAGGCCCCACTAAGCCATCGTCCGGAATCACTGCGGGGGCGCTGGTAGCCGATCGGCGTGTCATTTCTGCCGGCCCTCATCGATCCACCGGAGTGCGTCGGCGTGGGCGCGCCGCACCGTTCGGCCCACCCATTCGTCGCCGGGGTAGATGTTCTCGCGGTGGACGACGTCGACAACCCGCGTGGCGGCGAGTTGATCGATGACTCGTTCGTCCGCGGAGACGATGACCAGCTTGCTGCCGACCTCCAGCAACGACCGTGCGTATCTGCGCAGGACGTCCATGAAGGTTCCGCCCAGGTCGGTCCGGCCCCGGAGGCGGAGGATCACAACCGAGTTGCGTGAAGTCGCCTCCACGGCGGGCAAGGCGGCTTCGAAGCTCGAGGCCGAGGCGAAGAACAAGCTGCCGTACGGCTGCAGCACCAGCACGGTTTCGGAGGGCACCACCGGAGGCGGGTCAGCCTCGCGGACAGAGCCGTCGTCGCCGTAGACACGCCACCTCACCTCGACCTGGTTCGACTGGCTGATCACGTGGAGGATGACCGACAGCGCGACGCCCACGACAACCGCGTACTGGAGCGGGATGACCAGCGTCAGCACGAACGTCACGGAGAGCACGGCTGCTTGGACCGGACCCGTCTTGGCCACGGAGCGGAGGTCGTGGGGTTTGATCGTCCGGTATCCGACCAGCATGATGAGTCCGGCGAGGGCGGGCAGCGCGACCTCCGACACCGCTGAGCTGAACAACAGGATGACGACGGCCATCACTACAGCGGCGAACACCAGCGCCTGGCGGCTCTTGGCACCGGCCGACTTGATCAGCGACGACGCGGACATCGACCCGCCCACCGGCATGCCCTGGAACACCCCACAGGCGACGTTGGCGGTGCCTTGGCCGATGAAGTCCCGCGAAACATCGGGGTAGGTGCCGTCAGGGTTCGGGAAGTTGGCCGAGATGGCCGCCCCTTGAACGAGACCGACGAAGGCCAATGAGATCGCCGGAACGGCCAGAGGCACGACCAGGCTGATGTCGGGCAGCACCGGACCTGGAAGTGAGCGGGGCACCTCGGCCAAGTCGGCCAGTTGCGCGACCCCGTCCCACCCCAGCGCCACGACGGCAGCCGACGTGGCCACGATGGCTACGACCAAGCCAAGCGGGCCGAGCGGTGTCCGCTCGAGGATGACGATGAGCGCGATCGTTGCGATCCCGACCGCCACGGATCGCCCGTCCAGGCGGCCGGGGTGCAGCAATGTGTCGACGGCACGGCCGACGCGGTTCGCGCCTTGGCCCTCGTAGCCAGTGAAGTTGCCGAGCTGGCCGAGCATGATGTTGACACCGACGGCGTTCACGAAGCCGACCATCACGGCGTTGGACACGAACCGCAGGACCGAGCCGAGTCGCAGCACACCGGCGACGATCATCAAGACCCCGGTGACGAAGGACAGCGTGAACAGCACACGCGCCGGGTCATTCGCGTCGTGGACCGCGTCGACGTCGGCGACGATGATGGCCATGGCGCCGGTGGCCTGGACCGCCATGAACGATGAGCTAGTTGCCAGCGCGCCAGCGAAGGTGCCGACCAGATAGGCGTACAACCCATACACGGGGTTGACGCCGGCCATCAGGCCAAGGGCGAGCCCGTCGGGAACGCTCTCTACACCCAGTACAAGTCCGGCGACTCCGTCGCTAGCCGCCGATTCCCGACGTATCGGAAAGCGACGCCGGATCATCGCAGGCCCGGTTGTCTCGTTCGCGATGAGCCTCGGCGCCGACGCCGAGCCGGAGGCCGCGAGCCACAGGTTGACGGCCTGGCACGAGTGCGCCACGGTTGGCGAGGGACACTCGCGTCACACGAGCGGATCCTCGCGACGTTCGACTTACATCCCGAGGTCTCAGGGCCACGGGCATCACCGCTGGCGCGGCGAGGGACGGCAACCGCCCAGGATCCACGGCACACCGTGGTTTGGACGCCAGGCGCAACGACGGAGGGCTGACTGTCGATGAACTTTGAGGAGTCGATGGAAATCGTCGTCAGGGCGTTTGAGGTGACCGGAGTGGTCATTCTCACGGTCGGGTCGATCCTCGCATTTGTCCATGCGAGTGCCGGACTGCGCAGAGGCGCCCGGCAGTCGGCGTACCAAGCCGCTCGTCGAGGCATCGGCCGGTCGGTCTTGCTCGGACTAGAGGTCCTCATCATCGCCGACATCGTTATGACGGTCACGATTGACCCAACCGTCGAAAGCGCATTGACGCTTGGGCTCATCGTGCTGGTTCGAACGTTCCTCAGCTTCTCCATGGAGGTCGAGCTGGAGGGAGTTGTTCCTTGGCGGCGCAACCGATCGCCGACCGTGGAGTGAGCGAGCGGCTGGCCACGACGTTGCGCCAACCCACGCCGGATGGCGACCAGATCGAGGGTTTATGGCTTTCCGGGTGATCGTTGCCTCGCCCAAAGCGCTACATGGACGGCACAGTGACGCCACCGGTCGCGCCTGCCCACAAGTCGATGGGCTGCCGGGAGTTTAGGTCGACGTTGTTGGCCTGGGCTGGCCGGCCGGCTGGTCAGCGACCCCGGCGGTCTTGGCGGTCGTCGCGTCGATCGTCACGCCGGTCGTGGCGACGGTTGACTCCGTGGGACACCACGGCTGCGGTGCCGACCACCGCTGCGGTCCTGGCGACGGGGCGGCCGATTACGCCACGCCGGGCGGCGCGTGCTGGTCGAAGCGGCATGTTCATACTCCTTCGGTCATTGTGTCGTTCTCGGCCTCCAGGGAGGCGAGGATGGCCTGGATCGGAATACGTCCGGTGGCGACCAGTTGGCCACCGGTGCGGCGCGCCGCTGAGGCGAACGGCGCCGCCCACGTGTTTTCCCACACGAGCACCCCGGCCGTGCTGCCGTTCTCCATCGCCTCCGCAAGGTGGGCGACGTCCTCGGCGGCCAGGATCTCGGCGATCTGTCCCTCCAAGGCGCGGAGTTCGTCGACCTCGTCCAAGTCGTCGATCTCGAACGCTTCAAAGGTGCCGTCATCGGCCTTGTGAACGATCAGCAGGTCGAGCAGCCGGACGGTGCCGGCGTTGACGAGGGAGGCCAACTCGGCTGCCATCTCGCCGGTGAAGTTGCTCTTCCCCGCCGGAAACTCCACCACGAGGTAGTCCACCGGACCCATCTCGTCGATGTCGATGTCGCTCATGAGCGCTCCTTCCGGGTCTGCCGCAGACCTCGCTCCCGCCGTTCGGGAGCTACACAGACACCATCGCGCCGTGGTCGCGATCGGTCATCATCCGTACCGAGTGATTGTCCGGCTCACGAACCTCCCAGGTGGCCACGCGCTGGTCGAGGAGCTCGAGCCTCAAACCCGTCACGGCCCGGACCGAGAGGTCCATCGGCCTCGTCCACCCGGCACCGGCGCGAGCGGTGCCGGAACGAGAGCGACCGGGCGGCCGTCACGACTGCCTGTTCGTGCGGACTCGCGATCAGGAACACGAGGCTGATCAGCAGCACCCATGCGGGCAGGATCAGCGTGACCCAGAGGCTGTAGCTGACACCCAGCAGCTGGAAGAGTGCCAGCCCGTAGGTGACCAGCACGGCCCACGGCCGCAAGAGGTGCGTACGCAGCCAAATGGTGCCCGCCGAGATCATGAACACGGCCCCCATGCGCAGAGCGAAGACGCTCGACGTGCGGTAGATCACGGAACGGTCGAAGTCGTACAGACCACCCT
>CAVYKN010000001.1:0-124008 GCA_963769115.1 uncultured Acidimicrobiales bacterium | reverse complement strand
CGATCTGAACGCACCGGTGGCGGCCAAGGACAACGGCGACGCCTTCTGGGGGCGATCAAGACCTCCCGTTCGTGCGGTGCGGTGATCCTCCGCCGAACGCGACCCAACGCTCGCAATAGCCGGGTACGGCGAGGCGGATGGCCACCTTACGTCGGTGACAGCCGAGCGTGATGGGAGGCGCACGTTCCGTGGTCGTGGCCTGGGGGCGAAGCAGCAAACGGGACGGTGACCCTCGCCCCTGGCGGTAAGCACCTGTGAGTGTCCTGTTAGTTTCCTGCCCACCACGCGGGGCGGTCCGAAGTCCGCGTTGTCAGTGCCGCGGACAACCCGCCCCGTCCGCGCGGCGAGCGAGACCAGGGGAAGCGGGGGGCGATGAGCGGCCGGGTGGGCGCCGAGGAGTGCGGACGAATGAGCCAGATCCCCACCTCGGTGACGGACCAGCCCGAGTGCGGTCCGCCACGAGACTCTCCGAGGCGACCCCGGGGCGTGCTGCGGGGGAAGGTCGCCATCGGCGCTGTCACGGTGGTCGGCGCCATCCTCTGGTTCTGGCAGATCGGCTCGAAGAGCCTGTTCCTGGACGAGGCTCTCCCCGCCTCGACCGTCCTGCGGCCGTGGCGGTCCCTCGTCAGCCTGACCTACGTCCGCGAGGCGGACGGCTTGATCCACGCGTTCCTCCTACGGGCCCTCACCGTGTTCGGCGAGTCCGAAGGCGTCTTGCGCTCGCTGTCGGCGCTCTGCCTCATCGCGCTTGTACCCGTCGTCGGCGCGATCGGGTGGCGCCTGGCGTCCCCTCGTGCGGGCGTGCTGGCGAGCTTGCTGCTCGTCGTGAATGGCGCCGTCGCCGCGCACGCGGAGTACGACCGGACGTATGCCCTCTCCATGTTGCTCGCCGGCCTGGCCACCTTGTTCTTCGCCATGGACGTCGACGAACCCCGGCGGGCCACCCTCGTCGCGTGGGCCGCCTGCTGCACGCTGCTTACCTACTCGCACATTCTGGGCGTACTCCTCGTCGCCTGCCACCTCGTATCCCTCTGGTTCCTACCCGCCGGCCACAGGCTCGTCCGGCGCCGGCTGCGGGCCGGAGCGATCGTCGGGGTAGCGGCGATCCCGTTAGCACTGCTGATCTACACCCACAACGAGAGGCAGTTCGGCGTCTCCCGCACCCGTCTCGGCGTCTACCGCGACGTCCTGTTCACGCTGACCGGGCGAGCCGGGCTGATCGGGCTCGTGGCGTTCGCGGTGATGTCGTACTTCGTGGTCCGTGTCACGCTCCGCACATGGCGAGCCGGCCGGCACAGCCGCGAGGCTTGGGCGCTCGGGCTACTCGCGTCGTGGTCGGTGCTCCCGACCGTCGTGCTCGTGGTCCTCAGCCCGTTCAGCCCACTCAGCGGCCGCTACCTGCTGTTCAGCCTCGTGGGCATCCTCATCTGGGGAGCGGTCGGTCTGGACGACGCGCTGGACACACCCGTGGGCTCACGGGCTGGCGACGGTTGGCCCCGCTCGCCGTCGTCCTCGGCGCAGGGGTCTACGGCCTCGCGCACTGGTACTCGGACGGCGGCGAGGAGGACTGGCGAGCCGCGTCCTCCTACGTGTTCGACGAGGCTAGGCCGAGCGACCGCATCCTGTTCGCCAACGACTCGGTGCGCCTGTTCTTCGAGTACTACCGGCGGTCAGACCAAGCGGTGACCCTCCCTGAGCCCGTCTACCCCGCTGACCCGTGGGGAGGGTACGAGACCGGCGAGCAGACGTTCCTGTCCTTCGATCGGGAGGATGTCAGTGGATTGATGGCCGACCCGACGGGAAGGGTCTGGGTGGTCGTCGGTCTGCACCACGTCAACACCGAACACGTGCCGGAGGTCCTAGCGCCTCTGAGCGCGGAGTATCAGGAGATCGACCGAAGGGTGTTCAAGGGCGGCATCGAAGTCGTCCTCCTCGCCCCGAGGTGAGCGTGCGACGGGGCCTGCGGGCGGCTTCGCGGTCCCTACCTGGACCGGGTGCTCGTCCCGGTCTGACCGGTGGGCGACGCAGCCGTTGAGGGCTTCGTGTGCAGCCCTCGGTCGCGACGAGATCACCCTGGCGTGCTCGCGCATCGTCAGCACCCGGAAGTCGCTGACGAGGTCGTCTAGGCAGCCGCGCCGCACCAAGGCTTGTCGGCCCTGGACCGGAGCCACCCCCGATCAGCGGCGGTCTCCGAGCAGCGGGTTGCCGCGACGATCGACGGGTGGCTGGCCACGCTGTTCGATGCGGAGCACGCCGCAGCGACGATCCGGGGTTTGGCCGGAGCAGCCACGAACCGGACCCGGTGATCGTAGCCAGGCTGAGCGGCACGGGCCCGTGCGAGGCGGACGTAAGTTGGCCCGCTGCCGGGCGGCGCTCGACGTTGGGGCCGATCCGGTGGTGGTGGGCAGCTGGATCGCGGAAGTGCGTGCCGAGCGGGCGTCAGCGGAGCGTGGCCTGCTCGACGCCACCCGGTCGCGGCCATGGGCAAGCCGAGTTGCGGCGATGGCGGAGTGGTTCGGGGAGCAGGCCGACCACTTCGCCCGGGCGATGCAGGCCGCGACTCCCCGAAGCCCGCCAGGCGTTGTACGACGCCATCGGCTTGGACGCAGGGCGTGGATGCGGTGGAAGTGACCATCCCGCCCACGGTTGCGAGCGCAAGGGATTTGCGCCGGGCGCACCGCCCCCTGGTGACCGTGGGGAAACGGCGTGTCGGAGGGGGCGTGTGGCCCTGTCGCCCGTCATCCGTGCCGTGCTCCCCCTTGCCTCCTGAGCGTTGCCATGTAGCGCCGACTGCTGTCGGGTTAGTTGCGGATGCAACGAGGCCGTCGGTGGCAGTGTCGCTGGCGGCCTCCAGGCCATCCGCCCTCGGCTCCACCTGAGCGCGCACGTCGTTCGGCATCATGCGCACGAAGTCTGCGTTGTCGGTCGCGAGCCCTGGTCGACACTCGTCACCGGCGAGCCCGCTGCGAACGCCGTCGAACCGTCGCCCAACCCTCAGAGCGTCGCCGAGAACCGAACCACGCCGGGCTCCGTACCCGTCGGTACATGCTGGTCCCCCCAAGCCGGCGTCTGACGAAGGGATTTCGATGATCTCCACCATCCGAGACACACGCGCGCGGCGAGTTGGGCAGGCCAGCGGCGCAGCCGTGACCCTCAGCCTCGCGGCCGTGGTGATGGCCGGTCCGGCCTCGGCGGCACAGGTGCCGTCCGCCTCGGTCGCGAACGACACACTCACCGTCACCGCCACCCAGGCGAGCGAGCTGCTCGCCCTCCGACTCCAAGCCGGTGCGCCCGGCGTCCTCGAGGTCGACTTCGGGGACGATGGCACCGCTGATTTCAGCCTTGACCGAGCGACGTTCAGCCGCATCGACGTGCTCTTGCGGGCCGGCGACGACCAGTTCCGTATCGACCAGGTCAACGGTGCCTTCCCCGATGAAGCGCTCACGGTGGATGGCGGCAACGGCAACGACACGATGAACGGCGGCGACGGTGTCGAGGTGTTCTATGGCGGCAACGGTGCGGATTCGGTCGACGGCAACAGAGGTAACGACACCGCCTATCTGGGCAACGGGACCGACAGCTTCACCTGGGATCCGGGTGACGGCAGCGACATCGTCGAGGGCCAACTCGGCGTCGACACCCTCGACTTCAACGGTGCATCGATCGCACTGGAGAACATGTTCCTGACAACGAACGGGTCCCGGTCGCTGTTCCACCGAGACCAGGGCAACATCAACATGGACATGGACGGAGTCGAGAGACTCGATCTGGACGCGCTCGGTGGCGTCGACACCATCCGTATCGACGACATGTCCGGCACCGACTTCGAGCGGACTGACGTCGACCTCGGTGGCGCGGACGGCGCAGTCGATGTCCTGACGGTCAACGGCACGGCGAACGACGACCGGGTCAAGGTGGCCACGCAAGATGGCGGCGTTGACGTGAAGGGCGTCGAACCCGAGACGCGCATCACCGGCAGCGAAGCCACCGACAGTCTTCGGCTCAACACGCTGGCCGGCAATGACCGCGTCCAGGTCGACGGCGCGGTCTTCGGGCTCATCTCGCCGGTCGTCGATCTCGGCGCTGGTCAGGCCTGACCAACCCCCACCGTGCGATCGGGGGCTCTCATGTGGAGCCCCCGATCGCCACGCGAGCCCCGTCGGGGAGAGGAGCGGTGCGGCGTGCGGCCGATGCGTGGAGACCGACAACTCTGCCGGGCACGCCCGCCAAGCCGAGAAGCACGATGACCAGGGCCTATGCCCTGGTCAATCGGTGTCGGAGGGGGGACTTGAACCCCCACGCCCTATTCGGGCACCAGGCCCTCAACCTGGCGCGTCTGCCTATTCCGCCACTCCGACGTGGTCTGGTGAACGAGTCACGATACGCCCCGGCCAGCGGCCGCGGCAACGCCCGAGGGTCGCCCTCAGGCGGACAGGAGCAGGCCCAGCCCGATGACGCTGAAGCTCCAGGCCAGGACCAGGATGAACGTGATCCGGTTGAGGTTGCGCTCGGCGGCGGTCGAGCCGAGAGCGGCTCCACCGGCCCCGCCGAACATGTCCGAGAGGCCGCCACCGCGCCCGCTGTGCAGCAGGATGCCGACCACCATCCCGATGAAGGTGACGACGAAGACCACCGAGGTCATGAAGGTGACGACCGTACGCACGGCGGACCAGCCTATCCGCCGGCCGCAGTCTCCACGGGGTCGTCTTCGATCACGGGTTCCGGGGAGGAATCCGGCGACGATGATCGGCGCCGGCGCGCTCAGCTGGTGGACGTCGACCCCCTCGGCGACCGCGTGGGCCTCCTCGACGTCGATGGCGAGGCCCTCGACGATCTCCGGGAAGTGGCAGGCCACAGGGTGCCCCTGGCCACGGTCCACCAGCAGCGGCTCCTGCTCGGCGCACAGGTCCTGCGCCTTCCAGCACCGGGTGCGGAACCGGCAGCCGCTGGGCGGGTTGATGGGGCTGGGCGGGTCACCCATGAGCACGATCCGCTGCCGCTGCCGCTCCACGATGGGGTCGGGCTCGGGGATGGCCGACAGCAGGGCCTGCGTGTACGGGTGGGCGGCGGCGGTGTAGATCTCCTCGGCCGGCGCCATCTCGACCAGCTTCCCGAGGTACATGACCGCCACCACGTTCGAGATGTGGCGGACCACCGAGAGGTCGTGGGCGATGAAGAGGTACGACAGCCCGAGCCGGTCCTGCAGGTCTTGGAGCAGGTTGACGACGCCGGCCTGGATGGACACGTCCAAGGCGGAGACGGGCTCGTCCAGCACGATCAGCGACGGGTTCGAGGGCGAGGGCCCGGGCCACGCCGATCCGCTGGCGCTGGCCACCGGAGAACTCGTGCGGGAAGCGGCGGGCGTGGTCGGGCGAGAGGCCGACCAGACGCAGGAGCTCGGCCACCTTCTCCTTGTGGTTGCCCTTGATCTTGTGGATCTTGAACGGCTCGGTGATGACGGAGCCGATGGTCATGCGCGGATCGAGCGACGCGTACGGGTCCTGGAACACGATCTGCAGCTCACTGCGCAGGCCCCGCATCGCCTTCTGATCGAGCGTCGTGAGCTCCTGACCCTTGAACTTGACCGACCCCGAGGTCGGCTCGATCAGGCGCAAGAGGCACCGGCCGACCGTCGACTTGCCGGAACCGGACTCTCCCACCAGTCCGAGCGTCTGCCCGCCCTCCACGCTGAACGACACGCCGGACACCGCCTGCACCGTCGACCTGACGGCTCGCACGCCTTCCAACGACTTCACCGAGAAGTTCTTGACCAGGTCCGTGACCTCGAGCACAGGCCCGCTCGCCGCTCCCATCACCGCCGTCAAAGCACGCCTCCACTCAGCAGCTCGTCAACCCGCACGCAGGCCGTCTCCAGATCGCCCACCTGACGCAACTCGGGCAGATCGCCCGCGCACTGCTCCTCGGCGTACGGGCACCGGGGCCGGAACGCGCAGCCTGACGGCGGCCGGAGCATGTTGGGGGGCGCGCCGGGGATGGGGGTGAGCCGCTCGCGCCCGAGGCCCGGCAGCGACTGGAGCAGCCCACGCGTGTAGGGGTGGGTGGAGTGGTCGAACAGCTCGTGGACCGAACCCCGCTCGACCACCCGGCCGGCGTACATGACCTGCACGCGGTCGGCCACGCGGGCGATGACCCCCAGGTCGTGCGTGATGAACACGATGGCCGTGCCGAGCTCCCGCTGCACCCGCTGGATGACCTCGAGGATCTGAGCCTGCACGGTGACATCGAGGGCGGTGGTGGGCTCGTCGGCGATGAGCACCTCGGGATCGTTGGCCACCGCCATGGCGATCATCGCCCGCTGGCGCATGCCACCCGAGTACTCGTGCGGGTATTGCCGGGCCCGGGTCTTGGGCTGCGGGATGCCGACGAGGTCCAGGAGCTCGATCGCGCGCAGGTTGGCCTGGTTGTCGTTGAGGTCCTGGTGGGCCTGGATCATCTCGGCGATCTGGTCCCCCACCCGGTGGACCGGGTTCAGCGCCGACAGCGGGTCCTGGAAGATGATGGCCAGCCGCTGCCCCCGCACCCGGCGCTGGATCTTCTTGTCGACACCGATCAGCTCCTGACCCCGGACCACGGCCGAGCCGGTGATCTGCGCCGATTGCGGCAGCAGTCCCATGACCGCGAGGAAGGTGACGGACTTCCCCGACCCGGACTCGCCGACCACCCCGACCAGCTCGCCCTCGTTCACGGACAGGTCGACGCCCCGTACCGCCTGCACCGGACCATCGTCGGTGGGGAACGAGACCTTGAGGTCCCGCACCTCGAACACCGGTGTGGCCATCAGGCCGCCTTCTCCTTGGCCTGCTTGGGATCGAAGGCGTCCCGCAGGCCGTCACCGATGAAGTTGATGGCCAAGACCGTGAACAGGAGGGCCAGGCTGGGGAACACGATCAACCACCACTTGCCCTGGCCGATGTAGGACTTCGAGCCGGCCAGCAGGTTGCCCCAGCTCACATGGGGAGGCTGCACGCCGAAGCCGAAGAACGACAGGGTCGACTCGGTGATGATGGCCGCGGCGACCGTGAACGTCGCGGCGACGATGATCGGTCCGATGCAGTTGGGGATGAGGTGCCGCGAGATGATCCGCCAGTTCGTGGCGCCGAGCGCCCGGGCGGCCTCGATGAACTCCTTCTCCTTCAAGGAGAGGACCTGTCCCCGCACGATGCGGGCCGTCGCCATCCACGAGACGATCACCAGCAGCGTGATCGTGAGGCGGATGGAGGTCGTCTCGCCGAACGCGGTGCGAGCCCACGCCTGCTTCTCAGGGAGCTGCCGGATCACCAGCAGGGCGACCAGCAACGGGAAGGCCAGGAACAGGTCGGTTGCTCGCATGAGGAAGTCATCGAACTTGCCGCCCTTGAAACCGGCGAAGGCGCCAATGAGGGTGCCGATGATGGCGGCCGAGAAGGCAACCGCCACGCCGATGAACAGCGACACCCGGCCGCCCCAGAGGATCAGCGAGTACATGTCACGGCCGATCGAGTCGGTCCCGAACCAGTACGCGGACTGCGGACGCAGGAAGGCGATGCTCTCGGTCCGCGGGTCGCCGACGAGCTCGGTCTCGCCGTAGGGAGCGATCCACGGGGCGAGCAGCACGGCCGCCGTGATGATGAGCAGCACGATGCTCCCGGTCACTGCCGCCTTGTGACGTAGGAACCGCCGGACCGCGAGCTGGGCCGGTGAGCGGGACGAGCTGGAGATGCCTTCGGCCAGATCCGACTCGGCCGCCATGGGGTCCGGAGCCGGCTCCAGCGAGGTGAGGGCGAGGTCACTCAAGGCGGATCCTCGGGTCGAGCGTGGCGTACGAGACGTCGGCCAGCAGGTTGAACAGGATCACCGAGATGACCACGATCACCAGCCACGGCATGAGCTGTGGGAAGTCACCGTTGCTGAGCGCCGTCAGGAAGAAGTCCCCCATCCCCTTGTACTCGAAGATGCGCTCGGTGATGATCAGGCCGCCGATGATGGCGCCGATGTCGATGGCGGCCACCGTGATGATGGGGATCAGCGCGTTGCGCAGCCCGTGCTTGACGATCACCGCCCGCTCGGAGATCCCCTTCGACCGCGCCGTGCGCATGTAGTCCGAGCTCTTGACCTCCATGAGCTGGGTGCGCATGTAGCGGCTGTAGACGGCGATCGTCTGGATGGCGACGACCGTGACGGGCAGGATGAGGTGTTTGGCACGAAGGACGGGGTCGAAGCCCTGCTGGCCAGGCGGGTAGACGCCGGAGGTGGGCAGGAACGGCTTCGAGAGTCCCAGCCACTTGGTGAGGTACACCGCGAAGATCAGTTGCAGCAGCACCGCCGACACGAACGGCGGGATCGAGAACCCGACGAAGGCCCCCGTGGTGGCTGCGGTGTCGAACTTGGAGTAGGGGCGGAGCGCGGCGAGGATGCCGATGGCCAGACCGATGCTGACGCCGACGATCGTGGCCACGATCCCGAGCACCAAGGTGTTGGCGAGGGCGTTCTTCATCTCCGGCCACACCGGCCGGTTGCCCTTGATCGAGTTCCCCCAGTTCCCCGTGATGAAGTGGCCGGCCCAGCGGAAGTACTGCTCCGGCATGCTCCCGACGAGGCCGTTGGCCTCCCTGTACTGCTGGATCTTCTCCGGTGTGGCCCGGGGGTTGACCCGCACGTAGCTCGCGACCGGATCAGTGCCGGCCCGCAGCGCGGCGAAGACCAGGAAGCTGATGATGAGCAGCGTGGGGATGGCCCACAGCAACCGTCGGCCTGTGAAGCGGAGCATCCACCCTCCTTCCCCCGTGGTGGGGTGCGGGGCCGGCGTCGCCGGCCCCGCACCGTCACCGTTTGGTCAGACTCTACTGACGAAGTCAGCCCAGTGTGACCGTTGGCTCCTCCGATCACGACTGCCGTGACTTCGTAGTTGCCGTCGGCGGTCGTGACGAACACCCCCGGGAGGACGGGCACGTTGGCGGTCCAGAACTCCCACGACGAGTTCGCGCACTCAGTCACCGGGTTGAGGCAGTCGGGCCACTGCTCGGCGCCGATGAGGATGTCGCCGCCGGCCGGCTCCCACTTGTTGAGGTTGTTGAAGGCGCTGCGGTAGTTCGCGGCGTCCGCGTCGATCGGCCCACTGAGCTGATCGGTGCGCCAGGCCGCGATGTTCGGGAACTGGAACAGCGGCAGCACCACTGCGTCGTCGACCATCGCCTGACCGATCTGGTGGATCAGATCGGCCCGAGCGGTCTCGTCGACCTCCTGGTCCGACTGGGTCATGAGCGCCGAGGCCTCCTCGTTGCACCAGCCGGTGGTGCTGTTGCCCTGGTTGTTGTTCTCGGCCGAGGGGACCTGGTCGCAGTGCATGATGCTGGTCACCGTGGGATCCGGCGCAGCCGTCTGGATGAACATGCCGAGGTCGTAGTCCAGCGCGGGGAGCCGCTTCTGGAACAGCGTGTCGGCGTCCGTGTTGTCCGCGACGACCTTGAAGCCGGCCTGGTTGCAAGATCGGCAGCATCAGGGCCTGGGTGTCCTCACGGCGCTTGTTGCCGGTGTTGATCGTCCAACGGATCGTGGGGACGGTGCCGTCCTTGGCCCAGTAGCCGTCGGCGCCCTTGGCCCAGCCGTTCTCGGTGAGCAGCGCCTCGGCGCCGGCCGGGTCGTAGAAGTCCGCGAACTGGGTGTTGTCGCACCACGGGCCGACCGTCGGGACCCACAGGCCGCAGTTCAGCAGCTCGGAGCCCGGGAAGATCGGGTCGTAGATGGACTTCAGGATCAGCTCACGGTCGACCGACTTCGCGAAGGCCTTGCGGAAGATCGGATCGGCGAACGGCCCGGTCGCCTGCTGGAGCCACAGGTCCTCGTAGTTGGTCCCGTAGCCCGGCGTGAACTTGATGTTCGGGTCGTTCAGCGCGTCGGTGATGCCGGCGAAGGCCTGCGGGAAGATCATGCCGACCTCGCCCGACTTCAGCGAGTTGATCTCGGTGTCGCTGTCGGCCTTCGGCACCATGACGGCGCGGGTGGCGACGGGCTTGTCCTCCTCGACCCAGTAGCTCTCGTTCGGCACGAGCACCAGCTGGTCGGGGCTCCAGGACTCCATCTTCCAGGGCTGGCCCGAGAACGGGATCATGTCCTGGAAGTCGCCGGAGATGTCGTCGCAGTTGGCCACGGCATCGGCCTTGATGATGCCGTTGTCGCTCCAGAGGCTCTTGTACGCCGCGTACGGCTGCTCGAACGTGACGACGAATGTCGCCGGGTCCGACGCGTCGACCGAGGCGATCACGTCGTAGCCCGCGGTTCTGATCGACCCCGGCGTGTTGAGCGACGCCTTGTAGGTGCACTCAAGATCTGCCGACGTGATGGGCGTGCCATCGTCCCAGACCGCGTCCGGGTTGAGGTTGTAGGTCACGGTCATGCCGCCGGCGGGCGCCTCCCCACCGGTGGTGGGCGCGTCGCTGCCGGCGGGCGCCTCGCTGCTGGGCGCCTCTGTGGCGGGCGCCTCGGTCGCCGCCGTCGTGTCGCCGCTGCCGGAATCGTCATCGCTGCCGCATGCTGCGGCAATGAGAGCGGTGCCGGCGAGCAACGCCACGAACTTGGCGCTCCTCGGGGTTCTTCTCACGTACTTGACCTCCTGGGTTCGTGTGGTGCGGGAGGGCCGCCCGGGCCGCGCAAGCGGCGTGGGCCTGGTTCTGCACCCCTTGTGGGGCACGCACTCACCACGACGGGAACCGCCCGACCTGAATGCCGGCGTTCGACCGCAGTGGGTCCAATCACCTCACCTCCCCTTCGACGTATCGGCTCATGGACTCAGCGCAATTTAGCACGGCGGTTACCAATCGGTAGTCAGGCTGTTCCCGAACGGTCGATCTTGAACGAGATGTTTCAGCCGCCTGGCGGGGGCGCCCCTGCGGCGGGCCGGGCCGGTCAGGCCGCCCGTCAGGCCGGGCCGTGCTTGGGGAACTGGACGATGCGGGCGAACTCCTCCGGATCGAGGCTGGCCCCACCGACCAGGGCGCCATCGATGTCGGGCTCCGCCATGAGCTCGGCGATGTTGGCCGCCTTGACCGACCCTCCGTACTGGATGCGCACGGCCGCCGCCGCGGCGTGGCCGGTCACCTCGGCCACCTTGCCCCTGATGGCCCCGATGACGGCCTGGGCGTCGGCCGCCGTCGCCGTGCGGCCCGTGCCGATGGCCCAGATCGGCTCGTAGGCGATGACGAGCGATCCGACCTGCTCAGCGGTCCGGCCGGCGAGCGCCGACGCCACCTGGTCGAGGACCTTGGCCTCGGTCCGGCCGGCCTCCCGTTCCTCCAGCGTCTCACCCACGCAGACGATGGGGGTCATGCCCATCGCCTGGATGGCCGTGGTCTTGCGGGCCACCATCTCGTCGGTCTCGCCGAAGAGCTCCCGGCGCTCGCTGTGACCCGTGATCACGTAGCGCACGTTGAGCTTGGCCAGGAAGACCGGGGCGACCTCGCCCGTGAAGGCGCCCTTCTCCTCCCAGTGGCAGTGCTGTGCGCCGAGCGCGATCGGGATGTCGTCGGCATCGATCAGGGTCTGCACCGAGCGGATGTCCGTGAACGGCGGGTGGACGCTGACGTCGACGTGCTCGACGTCGTCCGCACCTAGCAGGTAGGCCAGCTTCTGGACGGTCTGGATGGCCTCGAAGTGGTTGAGGTGCATCTTCCAGTTGCCGCTGATGAGCGGCCGGCGGTCGCTGGAGCCGGCGCTGCCGCCGGGGCCGGTGTCAGTCATGGGGCGTTCGGGGCCTCCCTCAGGGCAGCGAGCCCGGGCAGGTCGCCCAGCTCGAGCAGCTCCAGCGACGCTCCCCCGCCCGTGGACACGTGGTCGACCTGGTCGGCCAGCCCGAACTCGGCCAGCGCGGCGGCGGAGTCCCCGCCACCGACGACGGTGAACGCCTTCGTCTCGGCGATGGCCTCGGCCACGGTCCGGGTGCCGGCGGCGAACCGGGGGTCCTCGAACATGCCCATCGGCCCGTTCCAGAACACCGTGCCGGCGTCGAGGATGACGTCGGCGAAGGCCGCGGCCGATCCCGGGCCGATGTCGAGCCCCTTCGCCCCGGGCGGCAGGCGCACGCCGTAGTTGGCGACCTGGCCGGAGGGGTCGAGACCGACGATGTCCTCGGGCAGGTGGATCGGCTTGGCGCCGTCGAGCAGCGTCCGGCACCGGTCGATCTGGTCCTCCTCGCACAGGGAGTCGCCGATGGGGTTGCCGCGCGCGGCGAGGAACGTGAAGCACATCCCCCCGCCGATGACCAGCACGTCGACGACCGCGAGCAGGGCATCGATGACGCCCAGCTTGTCGCTGACCTTGGCGCCGCCGAGGACGGCCACGAATGGCCGGCGGGGGTTCTCACGGAGCCCGGAGAGGACCTCGACCTCCCGGGCCAGCAGGCGGCCGGCGGCCGACGGCAGCGTCCGGGGCGGACCGACGATGGAGGCGTGGGCGCGATGGGCGGCGCCGAACGCGTCGTCCACATAGGCGTCCATGCCCTCGACCAGCCTGGTCACGAAGGCGGGATCGTTGCCCTCCTCGCCCGGATCGAAGCGCAGGTTGTCCAGCAGCTCGGCGCCGGGCGCCAGCTCGGCCAGGCGGGCCCGGACGGGATCCATGGAGTACTTCGGGTTCGGCTGGCCCTTCGGCCGGCCGAGGTGGCTGGCACAGACCACCGTGGCCCCGCGCTCCTGGAGCCAGGTGATGGTCGGGAGCGCGGCGCGGATGCGGAAGTCGTCGGTGATCCGCCCGTCGTCGAGCGGAACGTTGAAGTCGGTGCGGACGAGCACCCGCCGGCCCTCGACCGGCGGCAGGTCCTCCAACAGCGGGAGCCGGCTCACCCGGCGTCACCCAGCCAGTTTGGGACCGGCGTAGGCGGTGAAGTCCACGAGCCGGTTGGAATAGCCCCACTCGTTGTCGTACCAGCCCAGCACCTTCACCAGGTTCCCGAGCGACATCGTGAGGTCGCTGTCGAAGATGCAGCTGTGCGGGTTCGTCACGATGTCCGACGACACGATGGGCACGTCGGTGTACTCGAGCACGCCCTTGAGCGGTCCGTCGGCGGCGGCCTTGTAGGCAGCGTTGATCTCGTCAACGGATGCCTCCCGCGACAGCACGGCGTTGAAGTCGGTGATGGAACCCGTGGGAACGGGCACCCGCAACGACGACCCGTCGAGCTTGCCCTTCATGGACTCGAGGACGAGTGACGTGGCGCGGGCGGCCCCGGTCGACGTGGGGATGATGTTGATGGCCGCGCCCCGCGCCCGGCGCAGGTCGCTGTGGGGGCCGTCCACCAGCATCTGGTCGCCGGTGTAGGCGTGGACGGTGGTCATCAGGCCCTTCTCGACGCCGAAGGCGTCGTCCAGCACCTTGACCAGGGGCACGAAGCAGTTGGTCGTGCACGAGGCGTTGGAGACGACCTTGTCCTTCGCAGGGTCGAAGTCCTCGTGGTTCACCCCGTAGACGAACGTGGCGTCGGCTCCCTTGCCGGGCGCCGAGATGATCACCAGCTTGGCGCCGGCGTCGAGGTGAGCGGCGGCCTTGTCCCGATCGGTGAAGAAGCCGGTGGACTCGATGACCACGTCCACCCCGAGATCACCCCACGGGAGCTCCTTCGGATCGCGGACGGACAGCACCTTCAGGACGTCGCCGTCCACGGAGATGCCTTCATCGGTGGCGGCGATGTCGTAGGGCAGCACGCCCAGCACCGAGTCGTACTTGAGCAGGTGGGCCATGGTGGCCACGCGAGCCGAGGTCGTTCACGGCCACGAAGTCGATGTCCGCTCCGGACTTCTTGGCCGCCCGGAAGAAGTTGCGCCCGATCCGACCGAACCCGTTGACGCCTACGCGTACCGTCATGCCTGGTCTCCTCCTGCCCTTGTCGATCCGCGGCGGACCCTACCCGGGCAGGTCGCGGTGCTGCACCCGCAGCTCGACCCCGCGCCGCCGCAGGCGGGCCGCCACCTCCTCCGCCACCGTGACGCTGCGGTGCTGCCCGCCCGTGCACCCGAAGGCGATCGTCAGGTAGCTCTTGCCCTCCTTCTCGAACGCCGGCACCAGCAGCGCCAGGAGGTCGTCCACCCGGTCGATGAACGGGCCCGCCTCCGGCTGCCCGAGGACGTAGCCGCGCACAGGTTCGTCGAGGCCGGTGAGCGGGCGGAGCTCCTCCTCCCAGAACGGATTGGGCAGGAACCGGCAGTCGAGGACGATGTCCACGTCGAGCGGGAGGCCGTGCTTGTACCCGAACGAGACGACCGCCGTCTGCATCCCGGCGGCCGGGGCGTCCACGGCGAACAGCTCGGTCAGCCGGCTCTTGAGCTGGTGGATGGTCAGGCCGGTGGTGTCGATGACGACGTCGGCCATGGCCTTGACGGGCTCGAGCAGCTCCCGCTCGCGGTCGATGGCCTCGAGGAGAGACATGTCCTCTCCCAGCGGATGGCGACGACGGGTGCTGCCGTAGCGCTTCACCAGCTCCGGGGTGGTGGCCTCCAGGTAGACGATGCGCACGCGGTGCCCGCTCTGGCGAAGGCCGTCGACGGCGTCGAGGATGTCGGCCTGGTGGGGGCTGGTGCCCACCACGAGCGCCAGCTGCTCGATGGCGCTCCCGGGCACGCTGGCCAGGTCCACGATGGTCCGGACCAGGGACGTCGGCAGGTTGTCGACGACGTACCAACCCTGGTCCTCCAGGTCGGCGGCGGCGTTCGTGCGACCCGCCCCCGACAGGCCCGTGATCATCACGATGTCGGCCATGCGGCCAGCGTACCGGGGGGTCCTTCCGGGCGGCCGGACCTCTCACCCCTGCTTGTGCAGGTGGAGCAGCAGCAGGCGGGGGATGCTGGAGGCGTCCGGGTACTCGGTAGCCCGGGCCAGGAAGCCGGCGGGCGGCGGCGGCTCCTCCATGTGGACCACAACGAGGCCGTGGGCCGCCAGCGCGTTGACGTACCGGCTGAGCGGCCGGTGGATGAAGGGGATGAAGACGTCCTTCTCCACCTCCTCCACCGACTCGTCCTCCACCAGGTAGGGGCCGATGCGCCAGTACTGCTCTGGTGGATCGAGCACCTGGTCGTCGATCCAGCCGCTGCCCGGCGTCTGCAGGAGGGGGTGGTTGAGGAAGAACAGGAACGACCCGTCCGCCCGGAGAACCCTGGCCACCTCGGCGATCGCCTCGTCGACCGAGCGGATGTGCTCGAACACGAGGCAGGCGACGACGGCGTCGAACGAGCCGTCCGCGAACGGCAGCGCCGCCGCGTCAGCCCGCGCGTAGGACGGTCCGCCGCCGCGAGCGACCGCCACGGTGATCTGGTTCCAGGTCGGGTCGACGCCGGCCACCGTCTCCGCCCCGAGCCGTTGCGCCAGCCGGGCGACCTGGCCGTCGCCGCAGCCCACGTCCAGCACCCGTCTGGCCCCGGACAGGTGCTCGGCGGCGAGGGGAAGGATCTGTTCCTCGTACTCCGGGTCGGCGCCGTCGGTGAACCCCTCGATCCACCAGCCGGCGTTGGTCTCCCAGAGATCGTCAGCCATGGAGCTTGGCGTGGACCGCGTCGGCCACCCTGTCCGGGAGCCAGGGCAGGGCGGTGAGCTGCTCGAGGCTGGCCTTCTTCACGCCCCCCACGCCGCCCAGCTCCTTCAGCAGCCGCTTCTGCCGGGTCGGCCCCAGCCCGGGGATGCCGTCCAGCGCGCTGGTCGTCATCCGCTTGGCCCGGAGGTCCCGGTGGAAGGTGTTGGCGAAGCGGTGGGCCTCGTCCCGGAGGCGCTGCAGCATGAAGAGCGCCTCGGACTGGCGGGGCACGTCGACCGGCTCCGCCCGCCCGGGCACGTACACCTGCTCGAACCGCTTGGCCAGCGAGGCGACCGGGATCTCCGCCTCGAGGCCCAGTTCCCGCACGACGCGCTCGGCCACCGCCAACTGACCCTTGCCGCCGTCGACGACGAGCAGCTGCGGCGGGTATGAGAACCGGCCAGGGCGTTCGCCCCGCTCCCCGACCGGCCGGTCGCGCTCGGTCAGGTAGGCCGTGAGGCGACGGGTCAGGACCTCTTCCATCGCCGCGTAGTCGTCGTTGCCGGGGACGTCCTTGACCTTGAAGCGGCGGTAGTCGCTCTTCTTGGGCAGGCCGTCCTCCATCACCACCATCGACCCGACGTAATCGGTGCCCTGGAGGTGGGCCATGTCGTAGCACTCGATGCGCAGCGGCGCTTCGGGGAGCGCCAGCAGGTCCTGGAGCTCGTTGATGGCCCGGGCCCGGCTGTTGTGGTCCGTGGCCCGGCGCAGGCGGTGCCGGGTGAACTCCTCCTGCGCGTTGCGGGTGACCGTGTCCAGCAGGCCGCGCTTGTCGCCCCGTTGGGGCACGCGGATGTCGACGCGGGAGTGACGCTGGATGGCCAGCCACTCCTCGTAGACCTCCTGCGCCTCGGGGGCGAACGGGAGCAGCACCTGCTTCGGCACGCCGAGAGGGGGTTCGTCGCCGTACAGCTCCTCGAGGATCCGGGCGGCGAGGCCGTGGTCGTCGAGCTCCTCGACCTTGTCGAGGATGAACCCCTTCCGGCCCACGACCCGCCCCCGTCGCACGTAGAAGATCTGGACGGCCGCTTCCAGGTCATCCTGTGCGATGCCGATGACGTCGAGGTCCTCGTTGCTGTCGGCCACCATCTGCTGCTTGGCGATGGCCTTCTGCACCGCCGCCAGCCGGTCCCGCACGCGGGCCGCCCGCTCGTACTCCTGCTCGTCGGCGGCGGATCGCATCTCATGATTGAGGCGCCTGACGACGGCGTCGGTGTCCCCGTCGAGGAAGTCGATCAGCTCTTGGACCAGCGCGTCGTACCCGGGGTGGTCGATCTCGCCGACGCACGGTCCCGAGCACTTCTCGATGTGGAAGAGGAGGCACGGCCGGCCGAGCCGGTGGTGCTGGTGGTACTTGCTCGGCGAACAGGTGCGGATGGGGAAGCTGCGCAGCAGCAGGTCGAGCGTGTCCCGGATGGCGTAGGCGTGGGCGTACGGCCCGAAGTAGCGGACGCCCTTGCGCTTGCGGCCCCGGACGACCATGGCGCGTGGCCACTCTTCGTCCAGGGTGATGGCCAGGAACGGGTAGCTCTTGTCGTCCCGCAGGCGCACGTTGAACCGGGGACTGTGCTGCTTGATGAGGCTGTACTCGAGCATGAGCGCCTCGACCTCGTTGCGCACCTGCATCCACTCGACCGTGGCCGCCGTGGCCACCATCTGGGCGGTGCGCGGATGCAGCCCCGCCGGATCCTGGAAGTAGCTGCCCACCCGCGAGCGCAGGTTCGCGGCCTTGCCGACGTAGATGACCCGGCCCGCGGCGTCCTTGAACTGGTAGGAGCCGGGAGTGTCCGGGATCGTGCCGGCGGGCGGTCGCTGCACCACACTTCGGAGGCTAGGGGCGGGGTGGGTCAGGGTGCGCCGTATGCTGGCCGCGATGGTGGTGCGACTGCAGTCGGCTCTGCCGGAGAGCTACACGGCGGCATCCGCCGAGGAGCTGGCGGCGAGGATCGAGGCCGCCAAGGCCTCGCTCGGCGACCGGCTCTACATCCTCGGCCACCACTACCAGCGGGACGAGGTGATGCGCTGGGCCGACGCCCGCGGCGACTCGTTCCGGCTGTCGGTCCTCGCCAAGGAGCGCCCGCAGGCCGACTTCATCGTGTTCTGCGGCGTGCACTTCATGGCCGAGTCGGCCGACATCCTCACCACGCCCGAGCAGCAGGTGATCCTGCCCGACCTCAACGCCGGGTGCTCGATGGCCGACCTGGCCGACATCGACTCCGTCGAGGAGGCCTGGGAGGTGCTGGAGGGCGTCGTCGACATCGAGGGCGTCGTGCCCGTCACCTACATGAACTCCTCGGCGGCGCTCAAGGCGTTCGTGGGGCGGCACGGCGGCGCCGTGTGCACCTCGACGAACGCCCGGGCCGTGCTCGACTGGGTCTTCCGGCCCCGCTCGGAGGGCGGCGCGGGCGGGCAGCAGGTCCTGTTCTTCCCCGACCAGCACCTCGGCCGCAACACCGGCGTGGCCATGGGCTACTCGCTGGACGACATGCGGGTCTGGAACCCTCGGTTGGAGATGGGCGGCCTGTCGGAGGCCGACCTGAAGGCCACGACGTTCCTGCTCTGGAAGGGCCACTGCTCGGTGCACCAGCGGTTCCAGCCGTCGCACGTGGCCGAGTTCCGGGCCGCCCATCCGGACGGCATCGTGGTCGTCCACCCGGAGTGCGCCCACGAGGTGTGCGCCCTGGCCGACCAGGTGGGTTCGACGGACTTCATCATCCGTGCCGTGGAGGCCGCACCGGCCGGCTCCGTGATCGGCGTGGGGACGGAGATCCACCTCGTCAACCGGCTGAACGACGAGTCGCCCGACAAGACGGTGGTGTCGCTCGACCCGTTGATCTGCCCGTGCTCGACCATGTTCCGCATCGACGCCCCGCACCTGTGCTGGGTGCTGGAGAACCTGGTGGAGGGCCGCGTCGTCAACCGCATCGTGGTCGATGACGACACCGCGGAGTGGGCCCGGGTCGCCCTCGACCGCATGCTGTCGATCACCTGAGCCGGGCCGGCCCGGGCCGGGCTGTCGGGCACCCACCAGGGACACGTCCGTCCGGAAATTCGTCAAGGTTTCTTGACGCCGCCGATTCGACGTCGATTCGCCGCGCCGGAAGTTCGTCCTGAACGCGCCGTCTACAGCGCGTTCAGCTCACAGTTCCGCCCACTACGCCCATCTGTACCGATTCGATATCGATTCGGTACAGATGCGGCGGATGGAGCGAGGCCCGGCCGGGCGGCGCGTTCAGCTCACAGTTCCCGCGACGCGGACGTCAGGCCGGCGGGAGGACGCGCTCGAGGAACTGGCCGGTGAAGCTGTCCTCGACGGTGGCCACCTGCTCGGGCGGGCCTTCGGCGACGACGGTGCCGCCCCCCGACCCGCCCAGCGGACCGAGATCGATCAGCCAGTCCGCGGTCTTGATGACGTCCAGGTTGTGCTCGATCACCAGCACCGTGTTGCCCTGGTCGACGAGGCGGGAGAGCACGGTGAGCAGGCGACGCACGTCCTCGAAGTGGAGGCCGGTCGTCGGCTCGTCCAACAGGTAGATGGTGTGACCGGTCGAGCGCTTGGCCAGCTCGCTCGACAGCTTGACCCGCTGCGCCTCGCCGCCTGACAACGTCGGCGCCGGCTGCCCCAGCCGCACGTACCCGAGTCCCACGTCGACGATGGTCTGCATGTGGCGGCCGATGACCGGCTGGTTGGCGAAGAAGGTCATCGCCTCCTCGCACGGCATGTCCAGCACCTCGGCGATGTTCTTGCCCTTGAACGTGATGTCCAGCGTGTCCCGGTTGTACCGGGCGCCCTTGCACACCTCGCACGGCACGTAGACGTCGGGAAGGAAGTGCATCTCGATCTTGATGGTGCCGTCACCGGCGCACGCCTCGCAGCGCCCGCCGGACACGTTGAAGCTGAACCGACCGGGCAGGTAGCCGCGGATCTTGGCCTCGGCGGTCTGGGCGAACAGCTTGCGGATGTGGTCGAACACGCCCGTGTAGGTGGCGGGGTTGGACCGCGGGCGTGCGCCCGATGGGCGACTGGTCCATGTCGATCACCTTGTCCAGGAAGCCGATGCCCTCCACGGTCTTGTGGCGGCCGGGCGCCTGCTTGGACTTGTAGATCTTCTGCATCAGCGCGGGCAGCAGGATGTCGCGCACGAGGGTCGACTTCCCCGAGCCCGAGACCCCGGTCACGGAGATGAACGTGCCCAGCGGCAGCTGGACGTCGATGTCCTTCAGGTTGTGCTCGCGCGCTCCCGGATGACCAGCCACTCCTCGCCGGGCGGGCGCCGGACGGCGGGCACCGGGATGGTCCGCTTCCCGGAGAGGTACTGCCCGGTGATCGAGTCCTTCTTCTTGAGGATGCCGGGGACGGCGCCGGAGTAGGTGACGGCGCCGCCGTGCTCGCCGGCGCCCGGTCCGATGTCGACGATCCAGTCGGCCGCCCGGATCGTCTCCTCGTCGTGCTCGACGACGAGCACCGTGTTGCCGAGGTCGCGCAGGCGGTGGAGGGTGTCGATCAGCCGCTGGTTGTCCCGCTGGTGCAGGCCGATCGACGGCTCGTCCAGCACGTAGAGCACGCCGACCAGCCCCGATCCGATCTGTGACGCCAGCCGGATGCGCTGCGCCTCGCCCCCGGCGAGCGTGCCCGCCGATCGCGACAGCGTGAGGTAGTCGAGGCCCACGTCGAGCAGGAAGCTCATGCGGGCGTTGATCTCCTTGATGACCCGCTCGGCGATCATCCGCTCCCGCTCGGTCAGCTCGAGGCCGAGCAGGAAGGAGGCCGACTCGCCGATCGACAGGTCGCAGACGGACGAGATGCTCCGGCCACCGATGGTGACGGCCAACGAGGACGGCTTGAGGCGGGCACCGTCGCAGGCGGGGCACGGGACCTCCCGCATGTAGGTCTCGACCTGCTCCCGGCTCCAGTCGCTCTCCGAGTCGGCATGTCGGCGCTTGAGGAACGGGATGATGCCCTCGTAGCTGGTCGAGTACTGCCGCGACCGGCCGTAGCGGTTCTTGTACTTGACCGTGACCTGACCCTTGGTGCCGTACAGGAGCACCTGCTGCTGCGCCTTGGTCAGCTTTCCCCACGGCTTGGCCATGTCGATGTCGTTGGCGTCGGCCACGGCCTCCAACATGCGGCTGAAGTACTGCGTGCGGGCGGTGCTCCACGGCGCGATGGCGCCTTCGCTCACCGACAGGTCGGGGTTGGGGACGACCAGCTCCGCGTCCACCTCGAACGTGGTGCCGAGGCCGTCGCACTGCACGCAGGCGCCGTACGGGGAGTTGAAGGAGAAGTTCCGGGGGGCCAGCTCCTCGTAGGACTCGCCGCCGACCGGGCAGGCCAGGTGCTGGCTGAACGTCAGCGTCTCGCTCTCCCCCTCGGCGCCGTCCTCGCCCGCCCGGGGGACGATCTCGATCTCCACCACGCCCTCGGCCAGCTTCAGCGCCGTCTCGACCGAGTCGGTCAGGCGGCGCTCGATCCCCTCCCGCCGCACGAGACGGTCGACCACGACCTCGATCGTGTGCTGCTCGTAGCGGGCGAGGCGGTCGCCGTCCTTCAGGAACTCCGAGATGTCGACGGTGTCCCCGTCGATCCGGGCCCGCACGAAGCCCTGGGCGGACAGGTCCTGCAGGAGCGTGTCGTACTCGCCCTTCCGGCCCCGCACCACCGGCGCCAGGACCTGGAACCGGGTGCCGTCGGGCAGCTCGGCCAGGCGGTCGACGATCTGCTGCGGGCTCTGCCGCTCCAGCCGTACGCCGTGCTCCGGGCAGTGCGGGAGGCCGATGCGGGCCCACAGCAGGCGGAGGTAGTCGTAGACCTCGGTGATGGTGCCGACCGTCGAGCGGGGGTTGCGGGAGGCCGACTTCTGGTCGATCGAGATGGCCGGCGACAGGCCCTCGATGAAGTCCACGTCCGGCTTGTCCATCTGGCCCAGGAACTGGCGGGCGTAAGCACTGAGGGACTCGACGTAGCGGCGTTGACCCTCCGCGTAGATGGTGTCGAAGGCCAGCGAGGACTTGCCGGAACCCGAGAGGCCGGTGAACACGATGAGCTTCTCGCGCGGCAGCTCGACGCTGATGTTCTTCAGGTTGTGCTCGCGGGCACCCCGCACGACGATGGAGTCGGACATCTCGCCTCGACCCTACCGACGGTGGTCCGAGCGCCGACGCTCGAACGGGTGAGCGGATCCCACGGTGTCCAGTGTAGTTGCTCAGCTCCGAACGGGTGTTCGATCCTCGCATGTCCCTGCCGTCCTCAGCCCGCCTCGCGGAGCTCCCGGCGCAGCTCGTTGACCTCGTCCCGGAGACGGGCCGCGTACTCGAACCGCAGCTCGGCCGCGGCGTCGTGCATCTCGTCCTCGAGGGTCTGGATGAGCCGCACCAGTTCCGTCTGCGGCATGTCGGCCAGGTCCCGGCGCACCTTGTCCCGCTCCCGCTGGCGGCGCCGGTCCTTGCCGGGGACCGGAGCGGTGTCGTCCGGCCGCAGCAGGCTCAGGATGTCCGTGACGGCCTTGCGGATGGTCTGGGGATCGATGCCGTGCTCGGCGTTGTAGGCGACCTGCAGCGCGCGCCGGCGGTTGGTCTCGTCGAGCGCGTGCTGCATCGAGTCCGTCACCCTGTCCGCGTACATCACGACCTGTCCGTCGACGTTGCGGGCCGCCCGGCCGATCGTCTGGATGAGACTCGTCTGCGACCGGAGGAAGCCCTCCTTGTCGGCGTCCAGGATGGCGACGAGGGACACCTCGGGAAGGTCGAGCCCCTCCCGCAGCAGGTTGATGCCGACCAGGACGTCGAACTCGCCCAGCCGCAGCGCGCGGAGGATCTCGATGCGTTGGATGGTGTCGATGTTGGAGTGCAGGTAGCGGACCCGCAGCCCCTGCTCCAGCAGGTAGTCCGTCAGGTCCTCGGCCATCTTCTTGGTCAGCGTCGTGACCAGCACGCGGTCGCCCTTGAGCACGCGGTCGTTGACCTGCTCGATCAGGTCGTCGATCTGGCCCTTGGTCGGCTTGACGATGACCTCGGGATCGACCAGACCGGTGGGCCGCACGATCTGCTCGACCACCTGGTCGCTCACCCGCAGCTCGTACGCGCTGGGCGTCGCCGACAGGAAGACCACCTGGTTGAGCCGCTCCATGACCTCCTCGAACCGCAGCGGGCGGTTGTCCCGGGCGCTCGGCAACCGGAAGCCGTGCTCGACGAGCTGGTCCTTGCGGCTGCGGTCCCCCTCGTACTGACCGTGGAGCTGAGGCACGGCCACGTGGCTCTCGTCGATGACGAGCAGCCAGTCCTCCGGGAAGTAGTCGAGCAGCGTGAACGGTGGCTCCCCGAACGTGCGGCCGTCGATGTGCATCGAGTAGTTCTCGATGCCGTTGCAGTACCCGACCTCCTGGATCATCTCCAGGTCGTACTGGGTACGCATCCGCAGGCGCTGCGCCTCGAGGAGCTTGCCCTCCCGCTCGAAGTAGGCCAGGCGGTCCTGGAGCTCGGCCTCGATGCCGACGATGGCCTTGCGCATGCGCTCGTCGCCGGCGACGTAGTGCGTGGCGGGGAAGACGATCACCTCGGTCAGCTCGTTGAGCTGCTCGCCGGTGAGCGGGTCGACGATGGTGAGCCGCTCCACCGTGTCGCCGAACATCTCGACCCGCAGCACGGTCTCGTCGTACGCGGGGTGCACCTCGATGGTGTCGCCCCGCACGCGGAACTTGCCCCGGCCGAGCGTCATGTCGTTGCGGTCGTACTGGAGGTCGACGAGGCGGCGCAGGATCGACCGTTGGTCGTAGTCGACGCCGGTGTGCAGCTCCAGCAGCTGGCCCCGGTACTCGGCGGGATCGCCCATGCCGTAGATGCAGGAGACCGAGGCGACCACGATGGTGTCACGGCGGGTGAGGAGGGCGGCGGTGGCCGAGTGGCGCAAGCGGTCGATCTCGTCGTTGATCGACGAGTCCTTCTCGATGTACGTGTCGCTCGAGGCGATGTACGCCTCGGGCTGGTAGTAGTCGTAGTAGCTGACGAAGTACTCGACCCGGTTCTCCGGGAAGAACTCCTTCATCTCCGTGGCGAGCTGCGCGGCGAGGCTCTTGTTGGGGGCGAGGATGAGCGTGGGGCGCTGCACCGCCTCGACCGTCCAGGCGATGGTGGCGCTCTTGCCCGAGCCGGTGATGCCGAGCAGCGTCTGGAAGCGGTCCCCCCGCTGGACGCCCTCCGCCAGCTTGGCGATGGCCGCCGGCTGGTCCCCGGCGGGAGCGAAATCGGAGTGGACCTTGAGCGGGGCGGACATCGTGTTCGATGCTACCGGTGGGGTGTTACAGGCCGAACCTGTGTTCGGGCCGCGCTACATCCTGGGTGCTCGATCCAGGCGCTACATGACCACGACGGAGCGCAGGACCTCGCCCTGCTCCATCTTGTGGAAGGCCTCTTCGACGTCGTCGAGGGCGATGGTCTCCGAGACGAAGCCGTCCAGGTTGAGCCGGCCCTGCAGGTAGAGGTCGATCAGCATCGGGAAGTCACGGCTGGGCAGGCAGTCGCCGTACCAGCTGGACTTGAGCGCCCCGCCGCGTCCGAAGACCTCGATGAAGGGCAGCTCGATCGTCATGTCCGGGCGGGGCACGCCGACCAGCACGACGGTGCCGGCCAGATCGCGGGCGTCGAAAGCCTGCCGGTAGGTCTGCGGGAGACCGATGGCCTCGATGCAGACGTCGGCACCGTTGCCGCCCGTGGCGGCCTTGATGGCCTCCACGGGGTCCTCCTTCGTGGAGTTGACGGTGTGGGTGGCGCCGAAGTCCTCGGCCCAGGCCAGCTTCTTGTCATCGATGTCGACGGCGATGATCGTCGAGGCGCCGGCCAGGCGGGCGCCGGCGATGGCGGCGTTGCCGACACCTCCGCACCCGAACACCGCCACCGAGTCACCGCGCCCGACGCCACCTGTGTTGATGGCGGCACCGAGCCCGGCCATCACCCCGCAGCCGAGCAGGCCGGCGGCCGTGGCGGGCGCGCTGGGATCGACCTTGGTGCACTGACCGGCGGCCACCAGCGTCTTGTCGGCGAAGGCGCCGATCCCGAGGGCCGGGCTGAGGACGGTGCCGTCGGCCAGCGTCATCTTCTGCGTGGCGTTGAAGGTCGAGAAGCAGTACCACGGCTTGCCCTTGCGGCAGCTCCGGCACTGCCCGCACACGGCCCGCCAGTTGAGGATCACGTAGTCGCCGGGGGCCACGTCCGTCACGTCCGACCCCACCGCTTCGACGATGCCGGCCGCCTCGTGGCCGAGCAGGAACGGGAAGTCGTCGTTGATGCCACCCTCCCGGTAGTGCAGGTCCGTGTGGCACACCCCGCAGGCCTTGATGGCGACGAGCGCTTCCCCCGGGCCAGGGTCGGGCACGAGCACCGTCTCGATGCTGACGGGCTCGCCCTTGGCCTTGGCCACCACTCCCCGGACCTCGTGCATGTGCTGCGCGCTCCTCACTCGAGGCTGCCCCCATCGGCAGCCCGCCGGCCCTGCATCCTGGCACGCCGGCCAGAAACCTGGCGCCGCGCTATCGCTCAGCGTGCGGCAGGGTCTGGAGCCAGGACCAGAGCTCTTCGACCTGGGCTTCCAGCGCGATCAGGTCGCCGTTGTTGTCGATGATGCGGTCGGCGCCGGCCGCCCGCTCCTCGCGGGTGGCCTGGCGGGCGATGCGGGCCCGGGCGTCCGCCTCGTCCATCCCCCGCAGGCGAACCAGCCGGTCGACCGCAACCTCGACGGGAGTATCGACCACGATGGTCCCGGCCAGGCCCTTCCGAGGGTTCTCGGCCAGGAGCGGGATGTCGAGCACGACCACCGCGTCCGTCCCGGCGGCGGCCTCGATGCGCCGGGCGATCTCTGCCCCGACGGCTGGGTGGACGATGGCGTTGAGCTCCTTCAGCGCGTCCGCGTCTCCGAACACGATGGTCGCCAGGGCCGGACGGTCGAGCTCGCCATCTGGAAGGAGGACGCCGGGGCCGAAGCGCTCGGCGATGGCGGCCAGCACCGGCTGGCCCGGCCGCTGCAGCTCGCGGGTGATGGCGTCGGCGTCGACGATGACCGCGCCGCGCGCGGCCAGCAGCGCCGACACGGTCGACTTGCCGGAGCCGATGCCGCCGGTCAGCCCGACGAGGATCACGGCCGGCGCGGTCGGTGGGTGGCGTCAGGCCTGGTCGGTGGCGGCGTCGGCGTCGGGTCGGTCGGGCCTCAGCCGCGGCCTCGGCGGGCGCAGCCTCCTGCGGCTCGGCCGCAGGCTCCTGCGGCTCGGCCGCAGGCTCCTGCGGCTCGGTCGCAGCCTCCTGTGATTCGGCCGCAGCTTCCTGTTGCACGGGCGGAAGCGAATCGCCGGGCGGGATCTCCTCGCCACCTTCACCGAGCTCCTCGAAGTACTCGGCCCAGGCCGCTTCGCGCTCGGCGTCGTCGGTGACGGTGTAGTTGCCCTGCTCGTCGATGCCGAAGTGCTCCCGGTACTCCTCGGCCAGCTCGCCACCCTCGGCGGCCTGCTTGATCGAGAGGCTGATCCGCCGGCGGGCCAGGTCGAGATCGATGATCTTGACCCACAGCTCCTCGCCGGGCGTGACGACCTGCTCCGGCGACTCGACGTGGTGGGCCGACATCTCGGAGATGTGCACCAGACCCTCGATGCCGTCGCCGACCTGGACGAAGCCGCCGAAGGGCACCAGCTTGGTGACCCGGCCGTAGACCAGCTCGCCCACGCGGTGGCTCCCGGCGAACTCCTGCCACGGATCCTGCTGCGTCGCCTTCAGCGAGAGGCTGATGCGCTCGCGTTCGTGGTCGACGTCGAGCACCTTGATGCTGACCTCGTCGCCCACGGACACCACCGAACCGGGATGGTCGACGTGCTTCCACGACAGCTCGGACACGTGGATGAGACCGTCCATGCCGCCGAGGTCGACGAACGCTCCGAACGACACGACCGAGGACACCACGCCCGTGCGGACGTCGCCCGGCTTGAGGTTGGCGAGGAAGTCCTCGCGCTGTTCCTTCTGCGTCTCCTCGAGGTAGCCGCGGCGGGACAGCACGACGTTGTTGCGGTTCTTGTCGAGCTCGATGATCTTGGCCTGGAGGACCCGCCCGACGTACGGCTGCAGGTCACGCACACGGCGCAGCTCCACCAGCGAGGCGGGCAGGAACCCACGCAGGCCGATGTCCATGATGAGGCCGCCCTTGACGACCTCGATGACCGGGCCCTCGACGACGCCCTCGGACTCCTTGATCTTCTCGATCGTGCCCCAGGCCCGCTCGTACTGCGCCCGCTTCTTGGAGAGCAGCAGCCGGCCCTCCTTGTCCTCCTTGGTGAGGACCAGGGCCTCGAGCTCCTCACCCATCTTCACCACGTCGAAGGGGTTGACGTCGTTGCGGATGGACAGCTCACGCGAAGGGATGACGCCCTCGGACTTGTAGCCGATGTCGAGCAGGACCTCGTCCTTGTCGATCTTCACCACCGTCCCGTTGACGATCTGGCCGTCTTCGACGTCGACGAGGGTGCCGGCGATGGCGTCCTCGAAGCTCTGACCGAGATCGTCCTCGACGATCTGGCGGGGGAGGTAGTTGCCCTCGTCGTCGAACGTGCCGAACGGCAGGTCGTCTTCGGTGGCGGGGGAGGTGATGTCGGACAAGGAACAGTGTCGCTTTCGGGTGGACAGGAGTCGTGGTGGATGGACGCTCGGCCGGCCGCGAGGGCGCGACGAAGGTTGCCCAGGCTACCACCGGGCCTCCGCCGGTCCTTCAGCGTCCAAACTGGTGTCGTGCGAACCGGACTCGTGGCCATCGTCATGACGCTGGCCGCAACAGCGTGCGCACCGCCCGGCAGCGGGAGCTCGCCCTATCGCTACACCGTCCCCGTCGCGCCCGGGGTCAACGTCGGCTACGGCGGGGTGGGCAGCCATCACGACTACCCGGCCGCCGACATCTTCGCCTCGCCGGGGTGCGGCACCCCGCTGGTGTCACCGGTCGACGGCCGGGTGCTCGAGGTGCGCACGGTGGACCTCTACGACCCGGCGACCGACAACCCCGCCCACCGGGGCGGCCGCTACGTGAGCATCCTCGGCGCCGACGGCGTGCGCTACTACCTGGCCCATCTGGACACCGTGGCCGCCGGCCTCTCCCCGGGCCAGCCGATCGGCGCCGGGGCCGTCGGTCGGCACCATGGGCCGCACGGGCCGGGCCGGCGCCTGCCACGTCCACCTCGGCATCTCGCCGCCGTGCCCGGGCAAGGAGTGGTCGGTCCGGCGGGGCGTCGTCTGGCCGCAGCCCTACCTCGATGCCTGGCGGCGGGGCGGCACGGGCTCGCCGGCGGCCGAGGTCGACGCGTGGGCGCGCGCGAACCCGGGCGCCTGCGCGGCCGCCATGCGCGACCCCTACGCGCCGGACGCCTGACCGTCCACCGGCCGGCGGGCGACCAGCAGCAGCTCGGGCCGTTCGATGGTCGGTGGCTCGTCGCCGTAGGCCCCGGGCTCGACCGAGCTGATGCGCTCCACGACCAGTCCCGCGGCCCCCGCCAGGAGGCGCAGCTCCCGACGGCGTGTAGCACCCGGTCCAGAGATCGATCGTGGCCGGTCGCGCCGTGCTCGTCGTGGATCTCCGTCACCTCGTGGGCGACGCCCGTGCCGGCATCGAAGTCGGCCGCCGTGTGGTAGCGGACGGCGAAGTAGGCGTTGAAGGCCGTCATGGCCAGCCTCCCGCCTGGTCGCAGCGCGCGGGCCATCCCGGCCAGGATCGCCTCGTCGTCACGCCGGATCGCGAGACATGCCGAACGCGCCCTGGCACAGCGCGATGACGGCGTCGAACTCGGCGTCGTACTGCGAGGGCGCGGGCGTCGGCGCGCTCGAACGTGGCGCCGGCCGGCGCGCCGTCCCGCGCCAGCTCGACGAAGCGGGCGCTGATGTCGATCCCGTGGCAGGCGATGCCCCGGCGGGCGAGCTCGTGGGCGTGGCGGCCGGGTCCGCAGCCGACGTCGAGCACCCGCATCCCCGGTGCCAGCCCCAGCGCCTCGACGAGGTGATCGACCTCCTGCACCGTCCCCTTCGTGTGCGCGTAGCGGAGGTACGACGGGCCCATGCGGTCCGCGGCCGGCTCGAACCAGTGGCCGGGCTCAGGCGGGCTCGGCACCGCCAGGTCCGATGCAGGCGGGTCCGGCGTGCTCACCCCTTGGCGTCGGCCCAGGTGGGGCCGGAGGCCACGTTGACCTCGAGCGGCACCCGGAGCTCGGCGGCGCCGCGCATGGTGTCGACGGTGAGCGTCGACACGGTCGCCTGCTCGTCCTCGGGCACCTCCAGCAGCACCTCGTCGTGCACCTGGAGCACGAGCCGGCTGCGCGTAGCCGCCGGCCTCGAGGGCCTGGTCGAGCCGGACCAGCGCGACCTTGAAGATGTCCGCCGCCAGCCCCTGGATGCCGGCGTTCATGGCCTGGCGCTCGCCGGCCTGGCGGATGCGGAAGTTCGAGTTCGACAGCTCCGGGATCGGACGGCGGCGGCCGAACAGCGTCTCCGTGTAGCCCCGCATGCGGGCCTCCTTCACCGTGCGCTCCATGTAGGCGCGCACGTTGGGGAAGGCGTCGAAGTAGGCGTTGAGGATGACGGCCGCCTCGTCGGTGGCGATGTTGAGCCGCTGCCCCAGCCCGTAGGCCTCCATGCCGTAGGCGAGGCCGTAGCTGACCATCTTGGCCGTCGAGCGCATCTTGACCGTGACGTCGCCGGGCTCGACCCCGAACACACGGGACGCGGTGGCGGTGTGGATGTCCTCCCCGGCGGTGAAGGCGGCGACCAGGCCCGGGTCCTCGGCGAGGTGGGCGATGCAGCGCAGCTCGATCTGGTTGTAGTCCGCCACCAGCAGCGTGCAGCCGGGCGCGGCGACGAAGGCGCGCCGGAACTGCCGGCCCTCGTCCGAGCGGACCGGGATGTTGTGCAGGTTGGGCTGGTCCGACGACAACCGTCCCGTCCGGGCGACCGTCTGGTTGAAGGTGGCGTGGATCCGTCCGTCGGCCGCCACCTCGGCCAGGAGCCCCTCGCCGTAGGTGGAGCGCAGCTTCTCCACCTCCCGGTACTGCAGCAGGGGTTCGATGAACTCGGGCCACTCGTCGCGCAGCTTCTCCAGCGTCGCGGCGTCGGTGGACAGCCCGGTCTTGGTGCGCTTCGTGGAGCTGAGACCCCGCTCCTCGTAGAGGATCTGGCGGAGCTGGACGGGCGAGTTGAGGTTGAAGTCCCGCCCGACGACCTCCCGCAGCCGGTCGGCGAGCCGGCGGCAGCTCCGCGGTCAGCCGGGTGTTGAGGGCCTCGAGCTCGGCGCGGTCGACGGCGATGCCCGCGTCCTCCATGCGGGCCAGCACCCGCACCAGCGGGTTCTCGATGTCCACGTAGAGGGCGGCCATGCCCTGCGCCTCGAGCGCGGCCGAGAGCGCCGGCGCCAGCCGGCTGACGGCCAGCGCCTCGCGGGCCGCCACCTGCGCCTCGTCCGCTCCCTCCTCCTCACCGAAGTCGAGCTGGCCGGCCGGCGCGCCCTCCTCGGGCAGACGGTCGCCGGTGTAGCGCTCCAGCAGGTCGCCGACGCCGTAACGGGTCTCTGCGGGATCGAGCAGGTAGGCGGCGATGGCGGTGTCCATGGCCAGCGCGGGCACGCTCGTCTCCGAGCGCGGCCAGCGCCCGCAGCAGCGGCTTCGACTGGTGGGCCCGGAGCGGCCGGCCGTCGGCCAGCGCGGCGAGGATCGAGCCGTCGGCGACCACGTCCGCCGACAGCCACGCCACCTCGCCGGCGGAGCTGTCGAGCACGACGGCCAGACCGGTCAGGGCACTGCGACCGGCGACGCCGGCCCACGCGGGCGCCACATCGAACTGGTCGAGCTTGCCGAGCAGCGACTCGGCCTCGGCGACGCCACCGACGCGGACGACCTCGGCCTCGACCACCTCGCCTGTCGCGCTGGCGACGCCGACGGCCTTGGCGCCGAGCGCCTCGTTCAACCGGTCCAGCAGCGAGCGGAACTCGAGGAACTCGAACAGCCGCTTGACCTCGGCCATCTTCGGCTCCAGCACCGCGGCGTCGAGATCGACCTCGATCGGCACATCGCGGAGCAGCACCATGACCCGGGCGTTCTCCCGCACCCGCTCCTCGTGCTCGGCCAGCGACGCCCGCAGCTTGGGGGTCTGCGCGTCGAGGTTCTCGTAGATGCCGTCGATCCCGCCGTAGGTGGTGATGAGCTTGGCTGCGGTCTTCTCCCCCACCCCGGGCACGCCAGGGAGGTTGTCGCTGGGATCGCCGCGCAGCGCGGCGTACTGCGGGTAGAGGGCGGGCGGCACCCCCGTGCGCTCCTGGATGCCGGCCTCGTCGTAGAACGCGTAGTCCGACACGCCCCGCCGGTTGTACAGCACCTTCACGTGAGGGTCCTCGACGAGCTGGTACGTGTCGCGGTCGCCGGTGACGATGACGACGTCGTCGCCGCGGGCCTTGGCCTGCTCGGCCAGCGTGGCGATGATGTCGTCGGCCTCGAACCCGGCCAGGTCCACGGCGACGACACCGAGCGCGTCGACCACCTCGCGCACCAGCCCCATCTGCTGGCGCAGGATGTCCGGGGCCTCGTCCCGGTTGCCCTTGTAGGTGGGAACCGCCTCGTGCCGGAAGGTCTTCTCGGGGCGGTCGAAGGCGGCGACGATCGAGTCCGGCTGGTGGTCCTTGACCAGGTTGATCAGCATCGACGTGAAGCCGAAGACGGCGTTCGTCACCTGGCCGCCGGCCGTGGCCATGTCGGTCGGCAGGGCGAAGAACGCCCGATAGGTCAGCGAGTTGCCGTCGAGGAGGAGGATCTTGGGCACGGGACGAGGACCGGTCAGGGCAGCAGATCGCCGTCGAGCACGAGCTGGGCCACGTCCTTCATCCGGACCCGATCGTTCATCGCCCGCTTCTGGATGAACGAGAACGCGTCGGACTCCGTCAACCCGTTGACGTCCATGAGCCGGCCCTTGGCGCGGTCGATGAGCTTGCGGGCCTCCAGCCGCTCTTCGAGCGTGCGGACCTCGCCCCCGAGCGCCTGCAGCTCGGTGTGGCGGGCGTGCGCCAGCTCCAGCGCGGGCACCAGGTCGCTCTTCTGGAACGGCTTCACGAGGTAGGCCAGCGCGCCCGCGTCGCGGGCCTGCTCGATGAGCTCACGCTGGCTGAACGCGGTGAGGATGAGGACGCCGCACACCTGCTCGCCGACCATGAGGCGCGCCGCCTCCAGGCCGTCCATGCCCGGCATGCCGATGTCCAGCACGGCCAGGTCGGGCCGGAGCTCCCGCGCCAGATCGATGGCCTCGTCGCCCCGCCCCGTCTCCGCGACGACCTCGTAGCCCTCCTCTTCCAGGGTCTCCCGCAGATCGAGCCGGATGATGGCCTCGTCCTCGGCGATGAGCACGCGCAATCCCACGGCGACCATTGAAGCACGGGCCTGCGTCAGAGACCGACCCCGCCGGCCGCCCGTCGGGTCAGGCCATCAGCTCGTCGAGGAGGGCGTCCTGGCGTTGCTCGAGCTCGGCGATCGACGCCAGCACCTCCTGGCGGCGGGCCGCCATCGCCGCCGCGTGCCGCTCGGCGTCGTGGTGCTCACGCTCGGCCAATGGCGTCTCCGAGACCAGCGAGCGGATGCGGGCGTCGTCGGCCTCGTCGTCGAGCTGCGCCAATTGCTCGTCGATGATGGCCAGCTCCTCCCGCAGGGATCGCAGCCGCTGGCCGACGCCCGAGAGCCGGCGCTCGACCAGCCACTTCGCCATCGGCCGCAGTGTAGACAGGGGCCCGATGGACGCCTGGGGAGTCACCGACGGCTACTGGGACGTCGCCGGCGATTGGCACAACACGGACGACGAGGTCCGCCGGGCGCTCCTCGACGCCATGGGGGCCGAGGGCGATGGGCCGCCGTGGGTGCCCTACTGGTCGATCCGCCACGGCGAGGCCCACCACCTGCAGTCCCTGTGCGAGGTGCTCCTCGAGGACGGTACGCAGCTCCCCGCGCTGGCCCAGCTCCCGCCCGACCTCCCCGTCGGGTACCACCAGCTCCTGCCCACCGACGGCGGCCCGGCCACCCGGCTGGTCGTCGCCCCTCGATCCTGCCCCGACCCGCCGCGCGGTCTGGGGTTGGTCGGCCCAGCTCTACGCGCTCCACTCCGACTGGACGTGGGGGACGGGCGATCTGGGCGACCTGAAGGAGCTCGTCCGGTGGACCGGGTCGCTCGGCGGCGGCGCCGTCCTCGTCAACCCGCTGCACGCCAACCTGCCGACGCTCCCCCAGCAGCCGAGCCCGTACTACCCCGCCAGCCGGCGCTTCCGGAACGTGCTCTACCTCCGCCTCGCCGACGTCCCCGGGGCCACGCTGGTGGCGGAGGACCTCGCCGCCGCGGACGCCGCCGGCCGGGCGCTGACCGGCGCGGCGCGACTCGACCGGAACGAGGTGATGGCCCTCAAGCTGACCCTGCTGGAGCGGATCTTCGACGCGCTCGGCGCCGATGCCGGCGGCGAGCCGTTCCGGCGCTGGCTCGCCGCACAGGGCCCGGCGCTCGAGCACTGGACGCGCTACTGCGCCCTGGCCGAGGTCCACGGTCCCTCGTGGTGGACCTGGCCCTCCGAGCTGAAGCACCCCGCGGGTCGCGCCGTCGCCGACCGGGCGCTGGCCGTCGGGGCGAGGACCGGCTGCGCTTCCACGCCTGGTGCCAGTGGTTGGTGGACGAGCAGTTGCGCGTGGCCTCGGAAGGTCCGGTCGCCGTCCTGCAGGATCTGGCCGTCGGCTTCGACGGCGGTGGCTTCGACGCCTGGTACGACCAGGACCTGCTGGCCCTGACCTGCCGGATCGGGGCGCCGCCCGACGAGCTCGGGCCGGAGGGTCAGGACTGGGGGTTGCCGCCGTACGTGCCGTGGAAGCTGCGGGCGGCCGGCTTCGAGCCGTTCCGGGACGCGGTGCGAGCGGTGCTCGTCCACGCCGGCGGGCTCCGCATCGACCACGTGATGGGTCTGTTCCGCCAGTTCTGGCTGCCGCCCGGGGCGGGGCCCGACGGCGGCGCCTACGTGCGGTTCCCGGCGCCCGAGATGCTCGACATCGTGGCCGTCGAGGCCAGCCGCCAGGGCGCGTTCGTCATCGGCGAGGACCTCGGCACGGTGGAGCCCGAGGTGCGGGCCGAACTGCGGGGCCGCGGCATCCTCGGCACCACGCTGGGCTGGTTCGAGGACGTGGGCCCGGACGAGTACGAAGCCGAGACCTTGACGGCGCTCACCACCCACGATCTGCCCACGGCGGCCGGGGTGGCGACGGGCGCCGACTCGGCCGCGGTGCGTCGGCTGGGCCGCCGCTTCGACGGCTCCCGCATCCTCGCCCGCCTCAAGGCCCTGACGCCCGACGCGGTCAGCGTCCCCGACACCGTGGTCGCCGCGTACGCCGCGCTCTCGGCGGCGCCGACGCGGCTGGTGCTGGCCCAGCTCGACGATGCCGTCTGCAACCTGGCCCGTCCGAACCTGCCCGGTACGGTGGACGAGTGGCCCAACTGGTGCCTACCGCTCCCGGCGGGTCTGGAGGAGCTGCGGCACCATCCGACGGCGCAGCGGCTGGCGTCCGTCCTGAACTCGGATCGACCGCGGCCAGGAACCGCGTCACCCTCAGCCGGGACGCGACGTTCGCCGGCATCGGCCTCGCCGTCGTCGTCGGCCTGGTCCTCCGCCTCCGCTTCCTGACCGTCCCCCTCGTCACCGACGAGGCCGGGTACGCGCAGGTGGCGCGGCTCTGGGCCCGCGGGGAGCAGCTGTACGGCGACCACGCCTGGATCGAGCGGCCACAGGGGCTGCTCCTCGCCTACCGGGTCGTCGCCGCCTCGGGCTGGGGACCGATGGCCCGCGTGCTGGCGATGGTGGCGGCGTCGATCGTCACCGTGGCCGTCGCCGCCGCGGCGTGGGCCCTCGCCGGGCGACGGGCGGCCGTCGTGGCCGCGCTGCTGTTCGCAGTGCTGTCGCCGGCGCCGCACCTCGAGGGCTTCACGGCCAATGGCGAGCTCCTCGCCATGGCCGCCACGGCGAGCGCGGTCGCGCTCGGCGCCTGGTGGTCGGTCCAGCGACGACCGCTGGCTGCTGGTCCTGGCCGGCGTCGCCGCCGCGCGCCGGCGTGCTGACGAAGCAGGCGGCGGTCGACGGCGCTCGTGGCGGTCGGCGGCGCTCGTGCTCGCCGACTGCCTGGCGCCGGCGCCGCAACCCCGTGCCGCGACCTCGCTCGTCTTCGCCGGCGGGGCGGCCGTGCCGCGTCGTCCTCGCCTTCCTGCACGGGCTGCGACCGTCGGCTTCGACGACTGGTGGTTCGCGATGGTCGGCCATCGCAGCACCAATGGACTCGCTCATCCACGGGCCCTACGACACGCACCGGGCGCGAGTTCTTCCAGTCGCTCGGGCCGTTCCGCCGCGACCTCGGCGTGCTCGTGCCGCTCGCCCTCACTCGGCTTCGCGGCCGCGGCGACGCCGGCGCCGCTGACCCTGCCGCTCGTGTGGCTGCTCGCGTCGATGGTCGGGCGTCGCCGCCGGCGGCGTCTTCCATCCCCACTACTGGATGCAGGTGGCCGCCCCGCTCGCGCTGCTCGCCGCGCTCGGGCTGGACCTCGACGCTGGCGACGCGGCGGGCGCCGGCAGCGTGGGCGCTGGGCGCGGCCGCGCTGCTCGTGCCGCTCGCCTACTCGCTCCCGGCCTACACCGCCCGCACGGCCGACCGGGTGTCCGAGCTGACCTCGGCCGACCGCCGCTACGTCGCGGCCGACGAGGTGGCGGACGCCGTGGCCGCGATCACCGAACCCGACGAGCGGGTCGCCGTGCTGTGGACCAACGCCGCCATCCACTGGTACGCCGACCGGCGCGTCGCCCTTCCGCCACATGTGGTTCGCGCCGCTGCGAGACTTCGACGGGTGCCGCCGGCGACCGCCCGAGCGGCTGATCACCGGGCCCGACCCACCGGCCGCCGTCGTCGTGGCCACGGGCCGCTCAGCTTCGACCCTGACGGCGAGGTCGCCCGGCGCTCGCCACCCGCTACCGCCTCGTCGATGTCGTGGCCGGCAACCGCCTCTACCGGCTGCGTCCCACCTTGCCCGAGCAGGCCTCCGTCCCCTAGTGCTGTGTCCATGCTGATCGAAGGCCTCCCTCTCTGGCTGGCGCAGACCAACTGCTGGCTGGTCGCGCCCGACGGTCCCGGTGGCGAGTGCGTCCTCATCGACGCCCCGCCCGACCCGGAGGCGATCATCGGCCGGCTGGAGCACCACGGCCTCCGCCTCGCCGCGCTCTTCAACACCCACGGCCACATCGACCACATCGGCGGCGTCGGTTCGCTCGTGCACGGCCTGGAGCACGGCGACGAGATCGAGGTGCGCATCCACGACGGCGACCGGCACATGCTGCTCGACCCCGTCGGGACCAGCGGGTCATTCGGCGCCTACCTCGAAGGGCTCGACGTCCGACCGCCGGAGGTCATCTACGGCATCGACGACGGCGAGAGGATCCGCGGGTGCGGCATGACCTTCACGGCCATCCACACCCCTGGCCACACACAGGGCTCGGTGTGCTTCGGGCTGGAGATCGACGGGCATCCGCCCGTGCTGTTCTCCGGCGACCACCTGTTCGCGGGCTCCATCGGGCGCACCGATCTGCCGGGCGGATCCATGGACCAGCTGATGATCTCGATGGCCGGAACGCATCCTGCCGCTCGACGACGAGACCCAGGTGCTGCCCGGCCACGGGCCGACGACGAGCATCGGCCACGAGCGCATGACCAACCCGTTCCTGCTGGAGCTGATCAACCGGGGAGGGCGCTGGTAGCGAGTTGTCCGTCATCGCACGGCACCGGGATGGCAGTGTGTCGCCATGAGCGACGTTGGAGGCTCCGGACTCCCCCCGTACACCCCGAAGTCCGGCGGAACGGGACTGTGGGCCCGCTTCCTGGCCTCGCCGATCTGGGTGAAGATCGCCGTGCCCGTCGCCATCGTCCTCCTGGCGGTCTTCGTGGGCGTGCTGATCAGCCGCAGCGACGACAGCTCTTCGGAGAGCGAGGAGGAGACCGAGGAGCTCCTGGAGGAGCTGGCCGAGGAGCTCGCCGACGAGGAGGCGGCGGCGAGCACGACCACCATCCGTGACGCTGCCCGAGACCGACCAACGACCGGTGGCCGAGACGACCACGACGGTGGCCGAGACCACGACGACGATCGCGACGACCACGACCGTGCCGGCCACCACCACGACGGTGCCGCCCACCACCGTGCCGGCGACGACGACCACCACGACGGTGCCGCCGACAACGGTGCCGCCGACCACCACGACCACCACGACGACGACGCCGACCACGACCACGCCGCCGACGACCGAACCGCCACCCACCGAACCCCCGACCACCGAACCGCCGCCGACGGAACCCCCGCCGACCGAAGCACCGCCCACTGAGCCGCCCGACACCGGCCGGCCGCCGGGCTCCCTGTTCGCCAGCCTGGACGACCTGCAGAGCGCCTGGAACGCGACGGCGCAGGGCAGCTCGGTGGCCCAGATCACCTCGTGGACGCCGATGACCGTCCTCGACCGTGCCGTCAACGTGGCCAACCTCGGCGGCAACCTCCGCCTGGCCGCGATCACCGGCGACGGCGGGTTCGTCTCCCACGTCGTGCTGGCCTGGCTCCCGCTGGCCGACGAGTCCCAGCAGCCGCAGCAGAACGCTCAGTTCCAGGACGCCTTCGCCGTGCTCGTGCGCACGGTCAACCCGGCCGCCTCCTCGAGTCAGCAGGCCGACCTGGCCTCGCAGCTCGGCCTCTCGTCCGAGCAGCCACCGTTCCCCGAAGGCGCGGAGGGCCAGGCCACGCTGGTCCCCGATCGTTACCAGCTCGAGGTCGTGGACATCCCCGGCCAGGACGGCCCGACCACCCTGATCGCCGCCACGAGCGCCGACCCTCGCTGACCTCAGGATCGTTCCACTTGCAACCATGCACGGATCTGCGCGGATCTCGCACAGATCCGTGCACACCTCGGACGGGAGGCCCCCTACTGCAGGCGCCGGACGGTGATCGTGGTCCACGCGCCGACGTGGATCCGGTCGCCGTCGACCAGCCGGTGGGCCCGGCCGGGCTCGAGCGTGACCCGGCCGTCGTTGAGCTGGGTCCCGTTGGTCGAGCCGAGGTCGGTGACCGCGTAGCCACCGTCGTCGAGCCGCGCCAGCAGGGCGTGGCGGTGCGATGCCGCCGGATCGGCGAGGGGGCCGGAGAGGTCGATGGCAGGCTCGATGCCGCGACCCTCGTGGCGGCGACCGATCAGCAGCTCCGGGCCATCGAGAGCGACGACGACGGCCTCCCGGCCCTCCGGGAACACGAGACCGCTAGGCGCGACGCGGTCGTAGACCTGCCGGTCGGCCAGCACCTCGGCGACCCAGTGCTCCGCTACGGGTGCTGGAGCAGCGTCGAGGTCGGAGCCGCAGCGTTCGCAGAAGCGACCCTCGGCGGGGCGGGGCGCGGAGCAGGCGGGACAGACGGCCGGAGCCGGCGACGGGCCGACCCCCGACGCCAGGAGCTCCGTCCCGGACGGCTGATTCGTCGTCGCCGTCGACTCGTCGGGGTCGTCGGGATCCGCGTCGTTCACTCCGGCCTCACACGCACCGTCTTCGTGGAGCGGGTGTCGAGCGCCATCTCGTCGGCCGCGTCGATGTTGCGCTTGAGCCTGACCGTCCCGGCCGTCGCATCGGTGATGTCGACCACGGCGGCCAGCAGCCGGAGGGTGCCGTCGTTCCCGCTCTCCGCGGCGAGCTGGGCGGCCCGGCCGAGTTGCGAGGTGGCCGACGTCATCGTCGCCGGCCCGGCGCGCCTCGAGGCCTGTCTCGATGGCCTTCGCCAGCTCGGCCTGGCCCGTGTAGTGGGCGACCTCGGGATTGATCCGCGTCGACAAGGCCACGTCGTCGGTCCACACCGCCCGGATCGGTGACGGAGCCTGTGCCTCGCCGTCGACCACCAGGCTCACCCGTCCCGCCAGCATCTCGTCGCCAGGGGCTCCGGGCGGCACGTCGATGCGCAGGTGGTAGTCCCGCCGCTCGTCGGCCCACGCGCCGGTCGGGTAGTCGACCGTCAGCTCGTCGACGCGCACGCCCCGATCGGTGAGGTCCTCGATGGTCGGAGCGACCTGCTGCACCAGCGTGACGACCGAGCCGCGTGGCGTCCGCACCCGCAGCTTGACGTCGCCGACGGCGCGGCCCAGGGCCGAGTGGATCACGGCCCGGAAGTCGGCTTCGAGGTCCTCCGGGCCGGGCCACGATGTCGACGGAGCCGAGCAATGCCGACGACACCCTCCGCAGCTCGGCCACCTCCCAGTCCGTGCCGATCCCTCGGCAGTCGCACTGGAAGACGCCGCGGCAGAGGTCGATGGCGGCACCGAGGTACTCGGGCGTCTCGCCCTCGTTGCGACCGTCCGTGAGGAGGAGGACGTGGCGGATGGCGTTCGGGTACGCCGCCAGCCAGTTGTAGGCCTCCATCAACCACCGGCCGATCGCGGTGCCTCCGATGGCATCGAGAACGGCCACGCTCGCCTTGGCCGCTTCGCGCGTCGACTCCGAGGCCATCACGAGCTTGTCCTCGGTCGGGTAGACGCGGCGGGCCACGCTCGGAACCGGCGATCACGCCGAAGAGCGTCCCGTCCGGCAGGCAGTCGATCGCCGCGATCGTCGCGTTGCGGGCCGCCTTCAGCTTCCCTCGCGGGTGGAGCATCGAGCCCGAGACGTCGACGATGATCACCTCGGCCCGCTGCTGCGGGATCGGGACGACCGCGCCGCCCCCGCCACCGCGGCAGGTCACGGTGACGATGGCGTTGACCTCGGAGCCATCGCGCGGGAGGTACTCGTTCTGAAAGGTCTGCGCGTCGAAGGTGCTCATGCTTCCTCCAGGGATGTCGCGAGCGGGGGCACGATGTCGGCGACGGCGACGGTCACGTTGTCGTGCCCACCGAGGGACACGGCGTGGCGGACCAGGGACCGCGCCACCGCCAGCGGTGCCGCGGAGTCCTGGGTGACGACGAGCCCGCCGAGTTCGTCCGCCGTCGGCGTGTAGTTCCAGAGGCCGTCCGTGCACACGATGAGGCGGCCAGGCCGTCGTGGTCGCAGGGACGTGACCGGGCAGGGGTCCGGGGGTGCGTCGGCCCCCAACCAGCGGGTGATGGCGTGCGCCCGGCTGTCGGCCTCGGCCAGCTCGCGGCTGAGCTGGCCCGAGCCGACCTGCTCCTCGGCCCACGAGTGATCGACCGTGAGCTGCCGGCACCATCAGCGTCGACCCAGTAGGCGCGTGAGTCACCGAGCCACCCGACGGTCAGGTGTCGGCCGTCCCACACCGCCAGCACGACCGTGCACGACGGTGCGTCCCGGCTCCCGTCGTCCTGCCACGGGACGGCGACGACGGCAGCGGCCGCCCGGGCGACCGCGTCGCGCACGAGACCAGCCGGGTCCCAGGCACGGTTCGGCTCCGCGGCGCGCTGTTGCCGCGCCTCTCTCGACGCACCGGCCGAGCTCCTCGACGGCGACCTGCGCGGCCACGTCCGGACCGGTCGATGCGGACACCCCGTCGCACACCGCGAGCACCGCCCACTCTCGTTCGGCCCGCACGTGGACCGCGTCGTCGTTGCGCCGATGCACCAGGCCCCGGTCGGTGACGCCGGCCGCGGTCCCCGCGTCGATCTCCACGTGGTGGCGAGCCGCGTCGCGGTCGGCGGCGATGGCGGCCCCGCAGGCTTCGCAGAACGTGTCGCCGGCCAGACCGGCCGCGCCACACTCCGGACAGCTGAGCAGCAGGTCGATGTTCATCGACCGCTCCTCACCCACCACGACCAGGGCCGCACCCGGTTGGCCTGGTCCACGAGGGCGATGCGCTCCGCGCTCGTGGGAGCGTGGCGGGCGGCAGCGCGGTACGCGGCTTCGAGGCCCAGGCGCAGGGAGCGGTCGGTGAGCGCGTGGCCGAGGACCGGCTGCGCGGGGTCGATGGCCGTTCCGTTGCGGCTGACCGCGTCGTGGGCTGCCTCGAGGATGTCGACGGTGAGGCGGTCGTGCTGCACCTGATCGAGCGACAGGCCTTCCACGATCGCCGCGGCCCGACGCACGTCGGCCAGGTCGGCGCCGGCCCCGTCGTCGGTGAGCAGGAGGTCGACCTCCGCGATCTGCGCAGCCTGGTAGGCGCCGGATGAGTGCGGGATCCGCTCGTACGCCGCCACCGCTCCCCTCCGGTCCCCCATCGCCGAGCGGGCACGGGCGAGGCCGAACACTGCAGACGTCAAGCCGGGATCGACGCTGCTCACGATGTCGAACCAGGCCGCGGCCATCGCGTGGTCGCCGGCCTGCTCCGCGGCGTGAGCCAGGGCCAGCTTGGGCGCCAGCTCGCCGGGCAGGTACCGGTAGACCTGGTCCAGCTCACGGGCCGCATCGTCCGGCGCGCCGGCGGCCAGGGCCGCCACGCCCCGGTACCAGCCGATGCGCCAGTCCGGCCTGGATCCCGCGAGGCGCATCGGCGCGTCGACCTCGTCCAGCACACGGTTCGCCTCGTCGAGCCGGCCGAGGTCGATCAGCGCGCGGACACGCCGCAGCTCGACCTCGACGCCCCGGTCGGCCAGCTCACCGAGCGCCTCGACGACCGCCTCCGGCTCCATCGCCCCGAGCGTCACGACGACCGCGGCCTCGGGATCGTCGGGACTGACGAGGGGCACCGGCAGGCTGCGCCAGCCAGAGGTCGACGCGGACCGTCCGCTCTCCCCCGTGAAGCAGGTGCTGGTCCCCGCGGTCGGCGTCCCGCGCAACTTCGACGCCACCTCGCGCAGCACGCCCTCGAGCTGCGCGGCCATCTCGTCGGCGCTCTGGAACCGAGCGTCGGGATCGGCGGCCGTCGCCCGCTCGAGGAAGCGGTAGAGCGAGTCGTGCTCGACGAAGAGAGGCACCTCTCCCGCCGGCGGGAGCGTGTACTGGTACGTGCCCCGGTACCCCCGGAAGTCGCAGCACAGCACCATGAGCGTTCGTGCCACCGTGAAGAGGTCGGAGGGCACGGTCGGGCCGGTGCGGGCGATCTCGGGTGCCTGGTAGCCCGGGGTGCCGTAGATCGGGCTGGTGGCGTCGTCCATGCGGTACACGCCGCCGAGGTCGATGAGCTTCACCGATTCGGGGGTGCGGATGACGTTGTCCGGCTTGAAGTCGCAGAAGAGGAGGCCGAGGTCGTGCAGGTGCCCGAGCGCGGGGAGGATCTCGAGCGTGTAGGCGATGGCCTGGTCGACGGGCATCGGATCGGGGCGGTCGCCCGCCGCCGCCCGTCGCGCCTCCAGCAGGCTGCGCAGGCTGTAGCCGTTGACGTACTCCATGACGATGTAGCCGTCACCGTCGTGCTCCACGAAGTTGTGGATCTTCACGATGTCGGGGTGCTCGACCTGCGCCAGGAAGCGCCGCTCGGCCAGCGCCGCGGCCAGGGCGTCCTCGTCATCGGTGTTGATGAGGCCCTTCAGCACCACCCAGCGGTCGGCCACCTTCCGGTCCTTGGCCAGGTAGATCCAGCCGAGACCGCCGTGGGCCAGGCATCCCGCCACCTCGTACTGCCCGGCCACGAGGTGCCCGGCCGCCAGCTTGGCGACGAACGAGAACGGGTTGCGGCAACTGCGGCAGAAGCCCTCGGGTCGCCCGGCCATGCCGTCCCGGCTGCGGCCGACCGGCTCGTTGCACTCGCCGCAGAAGCGCCGCTGCTCGGGCACGTGCGCCTCGGCCATGATCGCGGTCGCCGGGTCCCGAGCCGGCACGGGCGGCACGTTGACCAGCCCACGGCCCAGCCGGTGGCGGCGCGTCGAGCCGGTCGCGCCGCTCGGGCCGGTCGCGCCGGCCGTGCGCCGGCTCACCGGCTCGGACGGCGCCGGGCCCGGCCGGGCGCCGAGCACCTCCGTGCCGCTCGTCGACTCGGGGCGAGGCGCCATGCCGCAGTCGTCGCAGTAGCCGTCGACGATCGTGCCCGAGCAGCCCGAGCGTGCGCAGTTCATCGCGCCCGCTCCGACCGCTGGCCAAGCACCGTGTCCAGGGCCTCCTGGTAGCGCCGCAAGCCAGCCTCCGCCCGCACGAGGTCGATCGGCGCGTCGTAGAGAAGGCCCTCGGCCTGGCGCCGGAGCTGCTCCAGGAGCTCGTCCTCGACGCAACCCAGCGCGGCGGACTTGGCGGTGTAGGCATCGAGCCGTCCCCGCAACTGCCTCCGGTGTTCCAGGAGGTCGTCCAACCCCGTGCGGTGCTGATCGACATCGTGGCGGTGCTGGTCGAGGCGCCGGTTCCAGCCCACCAGCTCGGCTTGGACGGACATCCAGTCACCCACGGCGGCGAGCGCGGCAATCCGGTCCAGTTCGCCATCGAGGGCTTCGAGCGGGATGGCCGGCGGCGGGGGTACGTCGACAACGCGGGCGCCGGCGTCCTCGTGCGCCCGGAGGACGTCCGTGGTGGACCGACCGAGCTCGGCGAGCCGGGCATGCGCAGCCGCCAGGTCGGTCTCGAAGTCGTCACGAACACGCCGGGCGCCGTCGGCTGTCGCGACCACACCATCGACCTCCGCGCCGAGGGCCTCGACCTCAGCGAGATCGAAGGCGAGCGGATCAGCCAGTAGGCGGTGCTCGATCGCGTCGAGCCGTCGTTCGAGCGCTGCCCGCCCATCCGGGGCGCCGCCGAGATCGCCGTCCTCGGACACGTCGACCAGCCGGGCGCGCACCGACTGCACCAGCGGTCCACCCGCCTCCCAGGCCTCGGCGGCGGTCACGATCACCGAGCGGGCGAGCGCGAACGGCTGGGCCATCGACGCCAGCAGCTCGTCCGGTGTGCAGCGGTGGAGCACCCGCGATCCCGACACGAGGTCACGCTCGGCCATGGGCACGGCCCGCTCGGGCAGCTCGACGGACGGCCCCAGCACGAGCTGCTCGACCTGCGCCCGACGGGCGGCCGCGACGAACGATCCCGATCCCCTGGCCGCCGCGGCGGCGTCGACGACGCCGGACAGCGCGGCGTACGACTGGAACAGCCCGGCCAACGCCCCTTCGGCTTCGGCCCACCGCTTCGCGCTCAGACCCTCGAGCCGGGCGGCGGCGAGGAGCGCCCGGCTGGACGACTGGTCGAGCTCGAGCAGGTTCGCGCCGGCCCGTTCGGTGGCCCTCCGGAGATGGTCCAGCGCACGGTCGAGGTCGGCGAGGTCCATCTCAACCCTCCCGGTAGTTCGCCGGCGGCGGGCCGGCGTCGGGGATGCCGAGCTCTGTCTCCAACTGATCGTGGAGCTCCGCCCACGTCCCGTCGACCCGCAGCTCCTCGAGCACCGCGTTGACGAAGCGCACCAGCTCGGGCCGGTCGTGCGAGATCGCGATCCCGTAGTTCGAGCGTGTCTCGGTCTCCGGGATGATGCCGCGCCTGACCTCGACGGTCGGGTCCTGGGTGAGCATGCCGTAGAGGAAGGAGTCGTGCCCGAAGTAGGCGTCGACCTCGCCCTCCTGCAGCGCGAGGAGGCACTCGGTGCGGGCGCCCACCTCGTGGCGCTCGGCCTCGGGCACGTGCTCCTCCAACAGCCTGATCGACGACGAGCCGGCGGTCACGCAGACCTTCTTCCCCGCCAGGTCGGCCGCGGTCTCGATGTCGGAGTCCTCGCGGACCAGGAACTGCTGGACCGCGGTGTAGTACTCGCTGCTGAACGCGACGTCCGCCCAGCGTCCGCAGCTCATGGTGATGGCACTGACGGTGAGGTCGACGTCCTTGTCCTGGACGACCTTCGTCTTCTCGTCCGTGATCACCGGCTTGGTCTGGAGGATGAGATCCCGATCGAGGGGCCCGAAGATGCGTTTGGCGATCTCGTAGGCGATGTCGACCTCGAAGCCTTCGATGTCGCCGGAGTTCGGGCTCCGGGACGAGAAGCCCTTCGTGTTCTCGTCGACACCGACGATGAGCCGGCCGCGCTCCTGGATCTCGCGCATCGCCGTGCCCTCGGGCATCTCGCCCGGGAGTGGAAGTGGACCCGGATCCGGCCGGTAGCTGGCGGTGGGGCCCTCGGCATCGCACGCCGCCTCCGCCGCCGACGGGGGTCCGGGCGCCTCGGCATCGGTCACGGCCGGTGTCGTCGGTGGCTGCGGGAGCTCATCGAGGCTGTCGAGCGCCGCGTCGCTCGTCGGGGCGGCCGTGCAGGCCACCAGGGCGACGACGGGAAGCGCGAGAGCGACGAGCGCCCGCCATCGCGGCAATCCTCTGCGGACCATCACCGGTACTCCTTCATCCGCACCCAGATACCGACGACGACGAGGACCGCGGCCAAGGCGATCGCGGCGAGCACGGAGACCGTCAGCCACCGGACGTGGCCTCCCGCCGCGGCCGCCCCGGCGTCCAGCCGGTCGCGAGCGGCGTCGATCTCCGCGTCGAGTGCCGCGTCGAGACGGGCCGCGGCGCCGGCCTCGTCGGTGACGGCCACCGCGACGGCGGGTAGGTAGGTGCCGGCGTCGTCGAGCTGGCGCACCCGGTCGTTCACGGCGAGGTAGTCGTCCCACAGCCCACGGATGCGCTCGATCGCCGCCGTCGAGCCCGTGCGTTCGGCCAGCTCCGTCGCGTCATCGAGCAGACCGTCCGTCCCACCCACGTGAGCTGTCACGAGCTCGAAGTCCTCCCGGTGGGCACGGATCGGTGCCCCGCTCGATCAGGTGGAGGTTCTCGTCGCTGAGGGAGCGCAGCGCCAGGATGCGGGCCGTCGAGAGCACGATGAGCTGGTCGGAACCCTCCCGCTGCGAACGCGACAGCGCCTGCTCCTGCGCGTCGAGCGCCAGCAGAGCCCGGGCGCCGAGGGCGGCGACGATCACCGTGGCACCGACCAGACCGAGGTTGAGGACGCGGCGCGTCCGGAGGGCCACGAGCACCTGGGCGGCGACGAGGAGCACGAGGACCGTGCCCCCGACCGCCAGGACGGTCACACGGTCGCGGGTCGACGTGCCCTCGTCGTACGCGTCGTAGAGGCGGCGGGCGGCCTCCTCGTAGATGCTGGTGGCGGCGGGGAGCATCGAGTTGCGCATCGAGTCGGAGGCCCTGCGCAGGTAGGCCGCGCCGAGCGGATGGTCCAACCGGTTGTTCGTGCGGGCCGACTCGACCTGGCCGGCGTACACCGGCAGCTCCTGGGCGATCCGGCCCACGGCTTCGCTCGACGCCGCCGAGTCAGCGCGGTCCGCGCCGCGATGAGCGCCAGCTCCGCGCCTGCGGTCTCCAGGTCGTCCAGGTAGCGGGCCCGTAGCTCCTCGGGTTCGAGCCCGGCGCGCGAGGAACGCGGTCGAAGCTGCGGCATCGGCGTCGGCCGACGCGACGTACAGGTCCTCGGCGCCCACGAGCAGCGGGGTGGCGTCGTCCCTGACGGCGTCGGTGGCATCGCCACGCCCGAGCGCGGCGCCTACCGACACGACGGCAAGGGCGACCAGACCGGCCAGGAGCACCACGGCTGCCAGCCGGAACCAACCCGGCGTGGTGAGCCAGGGCAGCCGTCGTGGCTGGCGGCGCGTCGAGACGCTGACCGTCGGCTCCGACGACGCAGACGCGACGTCCGCTACCGCCATGGCGCCACCCCTCCCGATTTGCGCTGAGTGTACTGAGCCACATCCGCATCGTGCTGGAGACTTCGGATGCGACCAATGGCGCCGGCGGCGGACCTCGATGGCCGCGAGGGAAGCCGGATCTGTCCGGACGGACAGCCTGCGGACACGGATGCCGGTGGGAACGTCAGGGCTACGATGGCCGCGGAGGGGTCATGGCGACGTTGGAGCGATTCGGGCCGACGGGCCACGATCTGGTCGTGCTGGACGAGTCGCGGGGGCGGCTCTCCATCGGCAAGAGCTCGACCAACGACCTGCCCATCGACGACGATCCGGCCGTCTCACGCGTCCACGCCGTGCTGGAGCACATCGGCCCGGCGTGGTGCATCACCGATGTCGGTTCGACGAACGGCACCAGGGTCAACGGCGAGCGGCTGTTCGCGCCCCGCACGTTGTCCGACCGGGACGAGGTCATCATCGGCCGCACACGGCTTGATCATGCGGGACCCCGGGGCCCGCGGCGACGTACGACCGAGCCGCTGCGGGCCGCCCCGGCGCGCACGGCCGGGGAACAGCGGGTCCTGGTCGAGCTTTGCCGCCCGGTGCTCTCCGGGCAGGCCTTCACCTCGCCCTCGTCGGTGCGCGCATCGCCGAAGCGCTGTACGTGACGGACTCCGCGGTGAAGCAGCACCTCGATCGCCTCTACGACAAGTTCGGCCTCCGCGCCGACGCCGGCGTGTCCCGCCGGGTGCTGCTCGCCAACGAGGCGATCCAGACCGGCGCGGTGTCCCTGAAGGACCTGTCCTAGTCCTGACCGCGCCCGGTCGAGGCGCGCCGGGCTGTCCGGCGAGTCACAACGGGCTGCCCGCCGGGGCATCGAGAAGCGTCGTCCACGCCATTCCGGGCGGACCGGGCCGGGCGCGACCGTGGCGCCCATGGTGACCGAACACAGCTCCGGACGACCGACGATGTGGCGCGCCCTGGTCCGCCGGTGGCGCTATTTCAGCGCCAAGGCCGAGCACGCGCACGACGAGCGGGCCGACCCGAAGATCCAGCTGGCCCAGGCGCTGGCCGAGGCCCGCGCCAACCATGCCCGGCTCACCGAGCGGGCGGCCATCGTCGTCGCCCACCAGAAGCAGCTGCAGCGCCAGCTCGACCGTCTGGCGGCCGAGCACGAACGGGCCGACGGCTCGGCCCGCCAGGCGCTGCGGCTCGCTGACCACCAGTCACGCGGAGGCGATCCGGCGAAGTCGGCCGAGCTGGTGCGGGCGGCCGAGGCCTTCGCCGAGCGCGTCCTCGACCGCGAGCGGGACATCCGCGCCGCCGAGGAGCAGCTCCGCGATGCCGCGCTGGCCACCGAACGGGCGAAGGCGGCCGTCGCCGCGAACGCCGAGCAGCTCCGCCGGCAGCGTGGCCGACCGGGAGCGGCTGCTGTCCACGCTGGACCAGGCGAAGATGCAGGAGTCGATCAACGCCGCGCTGGACCAGATCTCCGGGCCGGCGGGTGAGCTGGTCCCCACGCTCGCCGAAGTGGAGCGCAAGATCGAAGCCAGGCTCGCCCGGGCCGAGGGCAGGGCAGAGCTGACGGCCGCATCGTCGGACCCGCTCGACCTCCAGATGCTGGAGATCGAGCAGTCGCAGCGCCGGTCCGGCGCGCAGGCCCGCCTCGAGGAGATGCGCATCGCCCTCGGTCTGGCGACCCCGTGATCGACGTCGCCTCCGTCGAGCGGAGGGAGCTCGACCCGTGAACGTAGTCGCCCTGGCCCCCGCCCGGCACCCCGCCGAGCCGCCGCGCCGCCCCCAGGGCCTGGATACCGGTCTCCCGTCCTGTTCGGCGCGTGCTGGTCGTTCTCGCCATGGCCATCGGCTTGTGCGTGGCCATGCGGTCGGCGACGGCCGCGGTTCTCGACGAGATGAGTCATGGCGAGTGAGGCGCTCGCCGAGCCAGGATCGATCGCGCCCGACCGGCTGGCCGCGATCGACGCTCAGCGAACCGCTCTCGCCCGGGCCGTCCAACTGATCGACGTCATCGGCGTCGGTCTCCTGGCGGTCTGGACGCGGCGCCTCTACGGGAACCTGCGCCCCCTCGGCTTCCACGAGCTCCGCTTCGGCGAGGGTTGGGCTCTCGGCGGGTGGTTTGTGCCGGTGGTCAACCTCGTGCGACCGAAGCAGATCGTCAACGACATCTGGCGGGCCGGCGAGTCCGGAGCCCCAGCCCGCAGACGCATGGGACGGGCGACCGGTGTCGAATCTGCTCCACTGGTGGTGGTTCTTCTGGATCGTGCTCTGGCTGCCCACGCCGTTCCTCGGCCTCGAGGCCGAGGAACCGAGCGGATGAGAAGTCCGGATTGTTCGTTCCTCGCCTGGTGTGGCGTCGGCCAGATGATCTTCAGCGTCCTGACGATCGCCGTCGTCGTCCGGACCACCTCTCGCCAGGTCCGGCTCGCGACTGCCCGTGATCGCGAACCGGGCTCTCGCAATCCGTGCATTTGCAGCTGTGTACGCGCGGGCTGTCGAGACGGCAGGCGCCCTCTCCGAACCGCCCGGATCCCGGCAGATCCTAGCGGTCGCGGCGCCCAGGCCCGATGGCGCGAAGCGCTCATCGGCGACAGATGGAGGTCACAGGCACGTCATGAATCAGCAGCCGAGATCGACCGTTCCCTGCAAGGCGCGTCGACGGCTTCAGCCTGAGGCGCCATGAACACGCCCCTGCCCCCGCCACCCGGTCCGGCCCCGCACCTCGACGTGGGCCCGGCCGTCGCCGGCTGGCGCGCCGCTGCCGCCCCCGCCCTTCGTACCGAGCCCTCCAGTGCCGCCCCGTGCGGTCCTACCGGTCATCACGCGGTCTGGCCACGGTGCGTTCGCTGGCTCCTGGTCGCGTCCATCGCTCGTCGCCGGTGCGGACGCCGCCGCCAATGCCCAGGCGGCACGCCTGATCGACCGGCTCCAGTCCGACGCCAACCTCGTCACGCCTGGCCCAGCTCGAGGCCAGCGATCACCGGGTCGGTGCCATGGCGTTGCTGGATCGCGGTCGTCTTCCTCATCGCCTTCGGGTTCCTCATCGCCTGGACCAGCCGCGCCTACCGGAACCTCCCGGCGCTCGGTGCCAAGACCTGCGGTTCACGCCGGATGGGCCGTCGGCGGCGTGGTTCGTGCCGTTCCTCAACCTCGTGCGGCCGAAGCAGATCATGAACGACGTCTGGCGGGGCTCCAGCCCGGACGGACTCGCCGACGACGACTGGCGCCGGCGGTCGGTCACGCCGCTCCTCCACGGTGGTGGGGGCTCTGGATCTTGGGCGGGCTGCTCTCGTTCCGTCGTTCTCCGGACAACGGCTGACCCATCGGCCGCCAAGTCGTCGCCGATCCGCCGCCTGCGTGGCCGACGGCTGTACGCTCATCGGCTCGGCCCTGGCCATCGTCGTCGTCACCCGCGTGACCGAGAGCCAGGAGCAGCGGGCGACCGGGCTCACCAGGCGGTCAGCCAGCCGTGGGAGCACGCGGTCTGGCTCGGCACCGACCCTCGCCATCGGAGTCTTTGGTCTCACCTTCGCCGGCTTCGCCGCCGCCGATGACCTCTCGACCGACGAGGAGCGGCCGTCCGGATCCTCCCCGAGGTCCGAGCCGGCGAGCCGATCGGTGATCGTCGCTCGATCTTGCGCTCGGCGACTGCTTCGAGGATCCGCCGGCTGGTCGGATCGACCGAGGAGGTCACGAGGTGCTCGCCGTCAACGTCGTCCCCTGCACCGAGTCACACGACGAGGAGGTCGTCGGTCAGGTCCGGCTATCCGGCCGGCGACGCGGACGCCGTTCCCCGGTGACGATGCGATGATCGCCCATGCGGACGTCGAGTGCATCGAGGCGTTCGAGCGATGGGTCGGTCGTCCCTACCTCGAGTCCTCGCTCGAGCTGAGCTACCTCTGGCCCCGGCCGAGGGCTGGGACGTCGGCGACCGCACCATCCTCTGTCTCGCCTACCGGCCGGGGGGCGGCCAGCTCGTCGATTCGGTCCGTGACACGGCCATGTGAGACCTCGGGGTCGTTCCACTTGCAAGCATGCACGGATCTGTGCGGTTTCGCACAGATCCGTGCACACCTCGGCCGGAGCGGGCCCAGGCGCGGCTATCGCCGTCAGGCGAGCGGCTGGAAGCGGCGCAGGCGGAGGCTGTTGGTGACCACGAAGACGGACGAGAAGGCCATGGCCGCGCCGGCCACGATCGGGTTGAGGTACCCGGACGCAGCGATGGGCAGGGCGGCCACGTTGTAGGCGAAGGCCCAGAACAGGTTGCCCTTGATGGTGGAGAGCGTGCGTCGGGCCAGGCGGATGGCGTCGGCGGCTCCCCGCAGGTCACCACGCACCAGCGTGAGATCGCTGGCCTCGATGGCCACGTCGGTGCCCGTGCCCATGGCGATGCCGAGGTCGGCCTGGGCCAGGGCCGCGGCGTCGTTCACGCCGTCACCGACCATCGCCACGACCCGACCCTCACTCTGGAGCCGCTTCACCACGTCGACCTTGTCGGCGGGGAGGACCTCGGACACGACGTCGTCGGGCGCGATGCCGATCTGCGCGGCCACGCTGCGAGCGGTGGCCCGATTGTCCCCCGTGAGGAGCACGGGGTGCAGCCCGAGATCGACCAGCCGCGACACCGCCTCGGCGCTCCCGTCCTTCACGGTGTCCGACACGACGAACAGAGCGGTGGCGCGTCCGTCCCAGCCGGCGGCGATGACCGTCCGGCCTGACGCCTCCTCCTCCTGGCGCCGTCGCTCCAGGTCGTCCGGGAGCGCCAAGCCCCAATCGGCGAGCAGAGCGGGCCGGCCGGCGACGACCGCGTAGCCGTCGACGACTCCCTCCACGCCGAGCCCGGCCCGGCTGGAGAAGCTCTCGACGCCCGGCAGTGAACCGACCTCGGCGGCGGCACCGGCTGCCACCGCCCGGGCGATCGGGTGCTCGGACGCCGCTTCGACGGCACCGACGAGGCGCAAGGCGTCGTGGCGGGCGACATCATCGACGGTGACGACGTCCACCAGTGCCATGGCGCCTGTCGTGACCGTGCCCGTCTTGTCCAGCACCACGGTGTCGACCTGGCGGGTCGACTCCAGCACCTCCGGCCCCTTGATGAGGATGCCGAGCTGCGCGCCCCGGCCGGTCCCGACCATGAGGGCGGTCGGTGTGGCCAGTCCGAGGGCGCAGGGGCAGGCGATGATGAGGACCGCGACCGCGGCGGTGAAGGCGTAGGTGGCGTCGCCGGTGTTCGCCAGCCAGAAGCCGAGGGTGGCGGCGGCCAGCGCCAGCACCGCGGGTACGAAGACGGCCGAGACCCGGTCGGCCAGGTGCTGGACCGGAGCCTTGCCCGTCTGCGCCTGCTCGACGAGGCGGGCCATCTGCGCCAGCTGGGTGTCCGCGCCGACCCGGCTGGCCCGCACGACCAACCGCCCACCGGCGTTGACCGTGGCGCCCACGACGTGGTCCCCCGGCCCGACCTCGACCGGCACGCTCTCACCGGTGACCATCGACTCGTCCACCGCCGACGTGCCCTGCTCCACGACGCCATCCGTGGCCACCTTCTCCCCCGGGCGCACCACGAAGCGGTCGCCGACGGCGAGCTCGCCGATCGGCCGGCGTCGCTCGGTCCCGTCGGCGTCGAGCACGGCCACGTCCTTCGCTCCCAGGTCGAGGAGCGCCCGGAGCGCGGCGCCGGCGCGGCGCTTGGCCCGTGCCTCCAGATACCGCCCGGTCAGCAGGAGCACCGTGACCGCTGACGCCGACCTCGAGGTAGAGCTGGTCGACTCCCTCCCCGTCGGACAGCGTGAGGGAGAAGGGCATGGTCATGCCCGGCGTTCCGGCGTCGCCCCAGAAGAGCGCCCACAAGGACCAGCCGAAGGCAGCAAGGACGCCGACGGAGATGAGGGTGTCCATGGTCGCAGCGCCGTGGCGCAGGTTGGCCCACGCCGCCCGGTGGAACGGCCAGGCGCCCCAGGTGGCGACGGGGGCGGCGAGCGTCAGCGACAGCCACTGCCAGTTGGTGAACTGCAGCGCCGGGACCATCGCCATCAGCAGCACGGGCACGGTCAGCACGATGGAGAGCACCAACCGCTGGCGGAGGGCGATCAGCTCGGCCGGCTCGGCGTCCTGATCGTCCGCGACCGGCTCGCCACCAGGCGCCGCCGCCCGCCCGGCCTCCCTCGGGAGGTGGGCGCCGTACCCGACGGACTCCACGGCGGTGACCAGCTCGTCGGGCGCCACGCGACCGGGATCGAAGTCCACGGCAGCCTTCTCGGTGGCGAAGTTGACGCTGGCCGTCACCCCGTCGAGCCGGTTGAGGCTCTTCTCGATGCGGTGGGCGCAGGACGAGCACGTCATGCCGGTCAGCGTCAGGTCGACGTGGGTGTCCGCGGGCGACCGGGTGCTCACGGCTGGTGCCCCCCTTCGCGGGCGGGCTCGGCCGGCACCGACGGGGTGGGATCGGACGACGGACCCAGCTCGGGCAGCGCGCCTCCCAGGGCGGCCCCTACGCCGAAGGAGGCCGCGAGCACGACCGCGAACGCGATCAGCTTCGCTGCCGGTCCGGCCCGCCGGCGCGAGTGGCCGGCCATCAGCTCTTGACCAAGCGCTCGATGGCTCGGCTCGCCTCCGTCACGAGGCGGTCGGCCTCGGCCTCCCCGCCGTGGGCGACGGCGCCGGTGACGCAGTGCCGGAGGTGCTCGTCGAGGAGCCCGACAGCGACGCTCTGCAGGGCCTTCGTGGCTGCGGACACCTGGGTGAGCACGTCGATGCAGTACGTGTCCTCTTCGACCATGCGCTGGAGCCCCCGCACCTGCCCCTCGATGCGACGCAGGCGCTTCAGGCACGTCGTCCTTGCTGTCGTGATAGCCAGGCTGGGTGGACATGTGGGCAGTATACCCCCTAGGGGTATCATGTCCTCACCGAGTTCTCACGTTGCGCCCAGCGCGCTCTTACACCCGGGGAGTTGACTGGCCGCAACCCACCCCCGAGGACGGACCATGACCGAGTACGGCGATCACCGCGACGGACCCCCGCCGTCGGCGGACCCTGTCTGGGGCCCACCGACCGGCAGCCCCTACCTGGGCGCCCCTCCTGCCGGGCTGGCCGGGCCGGACGACGACGACACGCCGCCGCGGAGACGTTCGCGGACGTGGGCCCGGGCGGCCCTCGTCATCGGCGCCGCCGCGGTCGGCTTCGCCGTCGCCGTCCCCACCGCCACCATCCTGCGGGACAGCGACACCGGCACCGGTCAGCGCTCCCATCGCCCCCCAGGTCTCCATCGCTCCCGAGACCGAGGGTGGTGCCGCGCTCAGCGAGCTCTATCGCGGGCTGGTCGACATCGACACCCGGCTGGCCTACGAGGACGGTCGCGCCGCCGGGACCGGGATGGTCATCACCGGCGACGGTCAGGTGCTGACCAACGCGCACGTCATCGACGGCGCGGGCAGCATCGTCGTCACCATCGTCTCCACCGGGGAGACCTACGACGCCACGGTGCTCGGCAGCGATGACACGCGGGACGTGGCGCTGTTGCAGCTCGAGGACGTGTCCGGGCTGGCCACCGTGACGCTCGGCGACTCGTCGAGCGTCGAGCTCGGTGACTCCATCGTCGCCCTCGGCAACTCCACCGGCACCGGCGACGCGCCCAGCGTCTCGGAGGGCACGGTGACCGGCACCGACGAGTCGATCACCGTCGGCGACCCCGGCACCGGCGAGTTCGACCGCATGAGCGGTCTCATCGAGACCGACGCCGCTCTGGCGCCGGGCGACTCCGGTGGCCCGATGTTCAACGCCGACGGCGAGGTCATCGGCATCAGCACCGCGGCCGACGGCGGGCGGCAGTTCCCCAGCCAGGACCGCGAGAGCTACGCGGTGGCCATCGACACCGCCGAGGCCGTCGCCGAGCAGATCCGCTGCCGGCGACGGCACCGACACGGTGCAGATCGGGATCCGCGGCTTCCTCGGTGTCACGATCGAGGGGGCCAACGCGGAAGCGTCCGGCGTGGGTGGCGCGGTGATCTCCGGCGTCCTCGACGGGACCCCGGCGGCCGATGCCGGCCTGCAGGCCGGGGACGTCATCACCGGCATCGACGGCGAGCCGGTCGACTCGGGCGACGGGCTCAGCGCCGGGCTCCACGGCTTCCAGCCCGGCGACGAGGTGACGGTGGACTGGACCGACGCCTCCGGCACGCCGCGCAGCGCCACGGTGACGCTCTCCACGGGCCCCGCCTGACCCGAGGCGGCACCCGCCGCGCCGTCGTAGGGTGCGGGTCCCGTGACCCGCTTCGGTTTCCTCATCGACCAGGACACGTGCATCGGTTGCCACGCCTGCACCGTGGCCTGCAAGGCGGAGCACGACGTCCCGCTCGGTGTGAACCGGACGTGGGTCAAGTACATCGAGAAGGGCACCTTCCCCGACGCCCGCCGCTTCTACTCGGTGCTGCGCTGCAACCACTGTGACAACGCGCCGTGCGTCACGATCTGCCCGACCACCGCGCTGTTCCGCCGGTCCGACGGGATCATCGACTTCGACGACTCACGGTGCATCGGCTGCAAGTCGTGCATGAACGCGTGCCCGTACGACGCCATCTACATCAACCCCGAGACCCAGACCGCCCACAAGTGCAACTTCTGCGCGCATCGCGTGGAGCAGAGCCTGGAGCCGAGTTGCGTCATCGTGTGCCCGACGCAGTCGATCGTGGCCGGAGACCTGGACGACCCGAGCGTCGCGCATCGCCATGATGCTCGCCCGCCACGGCACGATGGTGCGGGCCCCCGAGCAGGGCACGCAGCCGAAGGTCTTCTACAAGGGCGCCGACGAGGCCGCGCTCGATCCCCTCCGCACGGAGATCGCCGCCGACGGGATGATCTGGGCCGACACCCGACCGGGCCACCCGACCCGGCCGGCCCTGCGCCGGGGATCGAAGCGGCACGCCGGAGCCGAGGTGGTCGCCCGCACCGCCTACACGACCGAGCACCCACCGCCGTGGAAGGCCAAGGTGGCCGCCTACCTGGCCACCAAGGCGGTGTCGGCAGGAGCGCTGCTGGTCGGAGCGCTGCTGGTGGTCACCGGCCACGCCGACGAGCGCGGCCTGGTCGGCATCGCGGCGCCCGTCGTCGCCCTCGTGCTGGCCGCGGTGACCGGCGCCCTCCTCGTCGCCGACCTGCGTCAGCCCCGCCGCTTCCACTTGATCTTCCTCCGCCCGCAGTGGCGATCGTGGCTCGTGCGGGGCGCCTTCATCCTCCTCGCCTACGGCGCGTTGGCGACGGTGTGGCTGATCGGCGGTCTGCTGGACCGGCCCGGCGTGGTGCAGGCGGTCGCGCTCCCCGCGGCCCTCCTCGCCGCAGGCTCCGCCGGCTACACCGCCTTCCTGTTCGGCCAGTGCGAGGGACGGGACCTCTGGCAGACGCCGCTGCTGCTCCCCGTGCTGCTGGCCCAGGCCGTGGCGGCCGGCGCGGGCGCGCTCCTGGTCCTGGCCCCGCTCTTCGACACCGGCGGCGACATCACCACCACCCTTCTGTGGGCGCTGGCCGGCGGCACGGCCGGCCTGCTCGCCCTCCTCGCCATCGAGCTCACGTCCCGGGGCACCGCGGCGGTCGAGCTGGCCCTCGCGGTGATGACGCGTGGCGAGCACGCCGTCGCGTTCTGGGCCGTCGGGGTCGGGGTCGGGATGGTGGTGCCGCTGGTGCTGGCCGTGGTCGGCCTGCTCGGGGCGGACGCCACGGTCGGCACAGCCCTCACGGTCGCCGCGGGGGTCACCGTCCTGGCCGGGCTGTACTCCTACGAGGACGCCTTCGTGCGGGCAGGTCAGGCGGTGCCGCTCTCGTGACCACGCCGGACCTCACGAGCTATCCCCCGCCCGAGCGCTGGGACGACTGGGAGGAGTACGACGCCCAGGAGTGGGCGCACGGCCGCCGCACCCGCCGGCGGTTCTCGCTCATCCCGACGACGTGCTTCAACTGCGAGGCGTGCTGCGGCCTGCTGGCCTACGTCGACAAGGACACCGGGCGCATCGACCGGCTCGAGGGCAACCCGCACCACCCGGCCAGCCGGGGCCGCAACTGCGCCAAGGGCCCGGCCACCCTCAACCAGGTCTACGACCCCGAGCGCATCCTGTACCCGCTCAAGCGGGCCGGCCGGCGGGGCGGCGGCGAGTGGGAGCGCATCACGTGGGACCAGGCCCTGGCCGAGATCGGCGGGCGCATCGGGACGGCCATCCGCGAGGGCCGGGGCCGGGAGGTCATGTACCACGTCGGCCGGCCGGGCGACGACAGCTTCATCGAGCGGGTGCTGCACGCGTGGGGGCTCGACGCGCACAACTCCCACACCAACATCTGCTCGTCGGGAGCCCGCGTCGGCTACGCGGCGTGGATGGGCTTCGACCGCCCGTCACCGGACCACGCCAACGCCGACGTCATCTTCCTCATCTCCTCGCACCTGGAGGCCGGCCACTACTTCAACCCCCACGCGCAGCGCATCATCGAGGGACAACAGCGGGGCGCGAAGGTCATCTGCGTCGATCCACGGCTGTCCAACACCGCGTCCATGGTCGACCACTGGCTGCCGGCCTGGCCCGGCACCGAGCCCGTGCTGCTGCTGGCGCTGGCCCGCCTGCTGCTCGAGGCGGGGACCTGGGACCGGGAGTTCGTTCGCCGCTGGGTGAACTGGGAGACGTTCCTCCGTGAGACCAGACCGGACCTGCCCGTCGAGTTCGCGTCCGTCGGCCCCGCGCTGCTCGACCTCTACGCCGACTACACGCCCGAGCGGGCCGCGCAGCTGTGCGGCCTCGATGCCGCCCAGATCCGCCGCATCGGCGAGCTCATCGGGAGCGCGCTCGGGAGGTTCTCGTCGCACACCTGGCGGGCGTCGGGCGCCGGCAACGAGGGAGGGTGGCAGACGGCCCGCTGCCTCTGGCTGCTCAACGTGCTCACCGGCTCGATCGGCACGCACCGGCGGCACCAGCCCGAACGGCTGGAACAAGTTCATCCCCGTGCCGCCCAAGCCCGTCCATCCCCACGACCAGTGGAACGACATCACCTGGCCGGCCGAGTACCCGCTCGCCCACCACGAGCTGTCGATGCTCCTCCCCCACTTCCTGAAGGAGGGCCGCGGCCGCCTCGACACCTACTTCACCCGGGTCTACAACCCGGTCTGGACGAACCCGGACGGGTTCTCGTGGCTGGAGGTCCTGACCGACGAGGAGCTCGTCGGCTGCCACGTCGCCCTCACCCCTTCCTGGTCGGAGACGGCCTGGTTCGCGGACTACGTCCTCCCCATGGGGGTCGGCGCCGAACGGCACGACGTCGCCTCCTACGAGACCCACACCGGCCGGTGGATCGGCTTCCGCCAGCCGGTGTTCAAGGTGTTCGCCGAGCAGCAGGGTCGGACCGTCGACCGCACCTGGCAGGTCAACCCCGGCGAGGTCTGGGAGGAGAACGAGTGGTGGATCGACCTCGCGTTCCACATCGATCCCGACGGCTCGCTCGGCATCCGCAGCCACTTCGAGTCGCCGGAGCGCCCAGGGCATCCCATCTCCGTGGACGAGTACTACGAGCACCTGTTCACCCACTCCGTGCCCGGTCTCCCAGAGGCGGCGGCCGCCGAGGGCCTCAGCCCGCTCCAGTACATGCGCCGCCACGGCGCCTTCGAGCTGCCGGGTGACCAGTACGAGCTCCACGAGCGGATGGTCCCCGAGCAAGAGCTGGAGACCGCCGGCGCGGTGCGCGAGGACGACGGCGTGTACCGCGTGCCCGGCACGGCCGGCCGCCACGACGACCTCGAGGACATCGGCGGCCACATGCCGTTCATCGGCGACGGCTCGGTGGGCGTCGAGATCGACGGCGTGGTCCGGGCCGGCTTCCCCACGCCGTCGCGGAAGCTGGAGCTGTACTCCGAGATGCTGCGGGACTGGGGCTGGCCGGAGTACGCGGTGCCGACGTGGATCCCGTCCCACGTCCACTGGGAGGACCTCGACTTCCTGGCCGGCGAGCGGATCCTGATACCGACGTTCCGTCTACCGACGATGATCCACACCCGCGGCGGCAACTCGAAGTGGCTCAACGAGATCAGCCACGGTCACCCGCTCTGGATCCACCCGAGCGACGCCGAGAAGCTCGGGATCGAGGTCGACGGCCTCGTGCGGGTCAGCACCCGGCTGGGCTGGTTCGTCATCCGGGCCTGGCGCACCGAGGGCATCCGGCCGGGAGTGGTCGGCGCCTCCCACCACATGGGCCGGTGGCGGCTCGACGACACCCGCGGCGCGCAGCGGTGGTCGTCCGGGCGGGTCGGGATCACCGGCCCGGACGGTCAGGCCTACGGTGGCGCGACGGACGGGGCGGGCGGGGCGGGCCAGCGGTGGGCGCTGCGCCAGCAGGGCTGCGGTCGCGCCGTTCGCGTCGGACGATCCGGACTCCGAGCGGGTGTGGTGGTCGGACGCCGGCGTCCACCAGAACCTGACCTTCCCCGTGCAACCGGACCCTGTCTCGGGGATGCACTGCTGGCTGCAGCGGGTGACGGTGGGGCCGGCGCAGCCCGGCGACCAGTACGGCGACGTCGTCGTGGACACGGCCCGCTCGACCGAGGTGTACCGGGAGTGGCTGGCCAAGGCCCGGCCCGGCCCTGGTCCGGGTGGGCTGCGGCGTCCGCTCTGGCTGGCCCGGCCCGTCAAGCCGGCGGCCACCGCCTACCGGGCGCCGACAGCCGGCTGAATCTCGCCCTCCACCAGCTGGCCGACCCCGACCGAGGCCTCGCACTCCCCGGATCGAGCTCTGAGACGAACGCGCCACCAACGAGCGCGAAGTGCTCAGAGTTCGCTGTCCCGACCGACGGATCTAGCTGCACCGGGGCGCGTGCCAGGCTGAGATGGTGGACGCACCGCCCCCGTTCGCGACGGTCGGCGCGGATCAAGGCCTGGCGGTCCTCGCTCCGGACGGCTCCGTCGTCGACGTCCTCGCCGGCCTGCCCGAGGCCTCGATGGCCCGCTTCACGCTGGCCGCCGGTGCGGTCGCGGTAGCCGTGCGGCACCGCACGGTCTCGGAGCTCTGGTACGTGGTGTCCGGTCGAGGTCAGATGTGGCGTCGCTCGGGACCGCAGAGGAGATCGTCGATCTGATGCCCGGGACTTCGTTGTCCATCCCGGTCGGCACGGACTTCCAGTTCCGGGCCACGGATGACGAAGCCCTGGTTGCGATCGGCGTCACCATCCCGCCCTGGCCCGGAGACGGGGAGGCACAGACCACATGCGGCCCCTGGCCGCCGTCGGTCGACGCCGGACCGGGCCTGATCGATGACCCTCAGCCCTCGTCCTCCCAGGGGCCGGCCACGGCCTTGTAGGTGTTGGCGGCCCACTCGGCCGGCCAGTGATCGGCCGTGTCGGGAAGGATCTGGCCGAAGCACAGGCCGCGCTCCGCCAGCCCATCCAGGATGGCGGGCAGGGAGTCGATCGTGCCTTGCTGGCCGTCGTGCATGAGGATGATCCCGCCCGGCTCGACGGCGAGCGCCCGGTCGAGCAGCTGCTGCGGGCTGCTCTCCTTCCAGTCGAAGGTGTCGGTCGTCCAGATGACCTCTTGGAGCCCCGCGGCCGCCACAGCCGCCTTGACCCGCTCGTCCGTGTAGCCGTAGGGCGGCCGGAACCACTGCGGGTCGGCGCCGGCGTCGCGCAGGTCGGCGTTGGTCGTGGTGATCTCCTCGGCGACCTGTTCGGGCGTCAGGGTGGTGAGGTCGGCGTGGGTCCGCGTGTGGTTCTCGACCGCGTGCCCGGCGTCCAGTTGCTCTTGCACCATCTCCGGGTGATCCTCGATGGCCGTGCCGACGTTGAACATCGTGGCGCGGGCACCGTGGTCGGCCAGGACGTCGAGCAGGTCAGCGGTGAGGGGGGTCGGGCCGTCGTCGAAGGTCAGTGCCACATAGGCGTCGCAGCTCTTCTCGGCCGCCGCCGGACGCTCCTCGGAGCGCGCGCTGGCTCGCAGTGTGCCGGCGATCGGCAGGGCGAGCAGGGTGATGGTCGCACCGGTCAGCAGGGGCACGAGGGCCTTCTTGGACATCTCTTTCCTTCGTGAAGCGGGGTTGGCGGTTGGTTGTCTGATGGCCGGAGGGCGGGGGGACGCCCTCCGGCCATCGATCAGGGCGCGAAGCGCCGGGTTCTCAGGGCTTCGCGGTGGCCGGGCGGCGCACCAGCGACACCAGGGCTGCGCCGGCGCCGATCAGGCTGAGGGCGAGCAGCAACGTGGCAGCTGTTCCGAAGCCCGTGGCCGGCAGCATGGCGCCGGCCGCTCCGGCGGCGCCGGTCGCGGCGCCTGCGCTGAGGGTGGAGGAGTAGTTCATTCTTCGTCACCCCCTCTCGGCGCGGTATTGGACGGCCCAGTAGTCGGGGCGGCGGCGCGTCACCCGCGCTGCCAGCACCCGCCACCAGGACGAGGCGAACCAGCCCACCTGGAGCCAGGAGTAGACCTCCTGGGGCACCACGAGGGCGGCGAGGGCGATGTCGCGCCAGTCCCGGTGCGGGATGCGCACCGCGCGCTTGACGGACAGCGTGATCGTGATGGCCGGGAGCAGCAGCCACAGCGGGTTGAAGCCACCGGCGCCGAGCATGAAGGCCCAGATGGTCACCACCACCCAGAGGATCCGGGTCATGACGGCGAGCATGCCGGCCGCCTGCTGGCACCAGGCCAGGAAGGTCAGCCGCGTGAGGCCGAAGCTCATGAGGTCCTCGGCGGTCCCCGACGACCACTTCAGCCGCTGGCCCCACAGGGCCGAGACGCTGGGCATCGGATCGGTGAAGGCGCGGATCGTCGGGCTGGTGCGGCAGGCCCAGCCCAGCTCCCGCAGCCGGTGCGTGAGCTCGAAGTCCTCGACGGTCGAGGCGTAGGTCCACGGACCCTCGCGGTCGCCCCGCTCCATGACGTTGCGCAGCGCCTCGTTGCGGAGGGCCGCGCCGGCGCCGGCCAGCACCGAGGTCGAGCCCCGCCGCAGGGCGACGTCGACGGACGTCGCGAACTCGAAGCGCTGCCAGCGCAGGAGCATCCCCTTGCCGGGACGCATCGTGAACTTGGCGGTCGACCCACCGAGGCTCGGATCGGCCTGGAACTCGGCCTCCCAGTCGGCCACGGCGTTGGCGTCGAGCTCGGTGTCGGCGTCGACGGTCACGACGATGTCGGCGTCGGTGGCGAAGCGGCGCCAGGCCATGTTCAGGGCACCCGACTTGCGGTGCTGGTTGCCGGCCGTCTCGATCACCGTCACGGGGTAGCGGCGGGCGATGGCCACGGTGTCGTCCGTGCAGTTGTCGCCGATGACGACGATCTCGTCGAGCAGCCGGGTCTGGGCCAGGAGGGCCTCGATCGTGGCGCCGATGCCGGCCGCCTCGTCGTGCGCGGGCACGAGCGCGACCATGCGCAGGCGCGGCCGCTCGACCACGGAGGCAGAGGGCACGTCGACCGTCGGGTCGGCGCAGGGCGGGGCCAAGCTCGTCACACCTGAGGAACGGGCGTCGTCCCTGGGTATGACGCAGAACGGCAAGAAAGTCGCGGCCGGCCCGGCGGCTGGCCCGCGACGAGCACGCTACGAGGAGGTGGCCTGCTCCTTGAGCACGCGGCGGAGGATCTTGCCGGACGGCGATTTCGGCACCGCGTCGATGAGGACGACCTCGCGGAGCTGCTTGTAGCTGGCCACCTGGCCGGCCACGAACTCCTGGACCTCGTCGCGCCGAGGCCGACTGGTCGGGCTTGAGCACGACGTAGCCGACCGGGATCTCGCCGGCCTCGTCGTCGGGCAGCCCGACCACGGCCGCGTCGGCGACGGCCGGGTGGGTGAGCAGGATCCCCTCCAACTCGGCCGGCGCCACCTGGAAGCCCTTGTACTTGATGAGCTCCTTGAGGCGGTCGACGACGTACAGGTGGCCGTCCTCGTCCAGGTGGCCGATGTCGCCGGTGTGGAGCCAGCCGTCATCGTCGATCGTGGCGGCGGTGGCCTCGGGGTTGTTGAGGTACCCCTGCATGACCTGCGGGCCCTGCACCCAGACCTCTCCGTCGCTGCCCACGCCGAGGTTCTCGCCGGTGAGCGGATCGACGATCCTGGTCGCGGTGTTGGGGACGGTCACCCCGACCGACCCGGGCTTGTAGCCCCCCGCCGGGGTCATGTGGGTCACCGGGGACGCCTCGGTCATGCCGTAGCCCTGCACGACCTCGCAGCCGAGCCGCCCGCCCGCCTCCTCGGCCAGCTCGGCCGACAACGGCGCCGCTCCGGAGAAGACCTGGCGTATCGAGCTGAGGTCGTAGTCCCCCACCGCCGGGTGCTTCGCCAGCGCCACGACGATGGGAGGCGCCACGAACGTCCTCGTGATGCCGTAGTCCTGGTGGAGCTGGAGGAACTGAGGCAGGTCGAAGCGCGGCATCGTGACGATCGAGGCCCCGACCGAGAGGCCGGTGTTCATGAGCACCTGCATCCCGTAGATGTGGAAGAAGGGCAGGACGGCGATGATGACGTCGTCCTCGAGGAAGTCGCCCGGCGTGATGATCTGGGCGATGTTGGCGACCAGGTTGCGGTGCGTGAGCATCACGCCCTTCGACAGGCCCGTGGTGCCCGACGAGTACGGCAGGGCGACGACGGCCTCGCCGGAAACGGCCACCTGCTCGGCCAGCGGCTCGCCGTACCACTCCTCGAGCGAATCGACTCCTTCAGCGGATCCCATGACCGCGGTCGCGGTGATGGCCGTGCGTTCGGCGGCCGCCGCGGCCACTTCCAGCGTCGCCGGGACGGTCACGAGCAGCGACGCTCCGGCGTCCACGAGTTGGTGGTGGACCTCCCGCTCCGTGTAGGTCGGGTTGATCGTCGTGATGGCGCCACCGGCCATGGCGACGGCATGGAAGACGACGGCGTACTCCGGCACGTTCGGCGCCATCAGCGCCAGTACCTGACCGGGTCCGAAGCCCCGGGCCACGAGACCGCCGGCCAGACGCCGCACGGCGTCGTCGAGCTGTCCGTAGCTCACAACCCGCCCCGTCGGACCGTCGATGAGGGCGGGTCTGTCCGCCCTGCCGGCGGCGTGACCCAGGACGAAGTCGGTGAGCAACCGGTCGGGGATGTCCACGTCCGGGAGTGGGCTGGGGTGGATCACGATCGCTCCGTTCTGGCCGCGCTACGGGCAGTGGGGCGTGGCCGCCGCATTTTCGTGCCCGGCGACTCTAGTGAGCACGCGTGCGCCCCTCGACGGGCGCAGAGACGGCGGTGCGCCGGGCGCTACGAGAACAGCGCGCGGGGACGCACAGGCTCGCCGGAGAGCTCCTGGCGCTCGACGCCGAGCATGGAGCTCCACGTCGCAACGCCCTCGTCCAGGTCGATGACGACGTGGCTCGGCTCCGGACCGATCTGGCGACCGGGGTTGAACACCCACGTCGAACCGACGCGGTCGATCCACGATCCCTCGGCCACGAAGGGCGGCTGGTGCACGTGACCGCTCAGCACGATGTCCGGACGATGCTCTTCGATCCAGCCGGCCAGGTCTCCGTCGCCATAGAAGGTTCGCCCTGTCCACGTCGTCGCCGAACCCGCCGGGGGCCAGTGGTAGATCCAGATCCACCGGTGGTGCGGCTGGGCGGCGTCCCGCGCCAGCTGACGAGCGACGGCTTCGCGCTGCATCGGGCCGTCCCACCAGGGGCAGACGGTGACGAGCGCGTCGTCGAGCTCCCTGCTGTCCCCATCCACGAGCACACCGAGGCGGCGCGCCGCGGCCAGCCATGGCGCAGCGCGTTCACCGCCTGCGTCGACCTCGGTCAGGTCGTGGTTTCCGGAGCAGGCGACCACCGTCGTGCGTCCGGCGAGCAACTCGAGGTACGTCTCGACGACGACGATCTGGGTGTCCAACGGCACCGACGACGACACGTCGAGGTGATCCCCGGCGAGCACGACGACGTCCACCTCCGCCGCCGCTTCCACCAGCCAGTCGAGCTGACGCAACGTGTAGTGCAGGTCGGAGGCGAGCAGGAGGCGCACGGCGGCGGGACGGTCTCGGACGCTCAGTACAGGGGATCGGGTTCCCGGACGGAACCCGGCTGCACCGGCTTGCGGGCCTGCTGCGCCAAGCGGTTCAGGACACCGTCGACCATGTCGAGGCCCGGCGCGCCGTCGTACTGCCGCTTGAGGTCGGCGAGGTAGGCCACGAGGCCCTGCAACCGGTGCGCGACCTCGATGGCCACCATGATGGCGAGGTCGGGCGATGAACGCAGGAACGCCGCACCGTCGTCGGCCCTCCACAACCGGCTCGGCGCCGTCGCGGTGACCGTGGCCGAGTGGTCGCCGCCGACCAGCGCCGCGATCTCACCGACGAACGCGCCCGGCGTCGTGATCTCGGCGATCGCCATCCCGCCGCGAGTGACGGCCAGCGCGCCGTGATCGAGCACGAACACTGCACTCGTGCGTTGCCCCTCCTCGACGAGGACGTCGTCGGGTTGGAGGTCGACCACGGGGAGGTCGCGCACCAGTTCCGCCAGTTGTTGCATCGGGTGTGGAGCGTAGGAAGTTGCGCCCCGTCAGGTGACCGTCAGGACGGCGTCAGGTCGGGTCCGGAAACCCGCGGAAGAGCCGAGCCTCGTCACTGCCTTCGTCGAGCAGATCCTCGACCGGGACCCGGCGCGGGTCTCCGTCGGAGACGCCGGGCGGCAAGACCGCGGCCACCGCGGTGACGGCGGCGGCTGCCGAACGGCTGTCACCCGCGTCCAGCGAAGAGACGAGCTGGTCGAGCCGGTCCTGGGCCAGCGCGGACAGGGCCCGCGTCGTCACGGTGTCCGCCTCGTCGAGCAGGGCCAACCCCGGGCCGGCGTCGCCCAGCACCGACGCGCTGAGGAGACTCTGCAGCACGTCCCGCTCGCGCAGCGCGCCGGCGCGCTCCTGGGAACCAGGAGCCGTCCGTCGCACGGTCACCGGCGGGCTCCGCAGCGTCACGTCCGGGGTGGCGGTGAACGACGCCACGACCGAGTAGTCCCCCACAGCCGGGAAGAGCGGCGCGCTGGTGTCGGTCGCCAGGAGTGGGATCGCGCCGAGGAGGCGCTGGCCCGGGGCGAGCTCGGTCGAGCGGGACAGGGCGTCGACCGGCCACGGCCAGGCACACCTCGCGGTGTACCCGGCCGGTCCGGCGACATCGACGGTCAGGTCGCCCTCGATGAGGTTGAGCCTGCTGCTCACCGTGACCGCCTGCTCCCCGGCCTCCATCGTCACCACGCCGACGAGGCACTCGTCGAGCGGCAGCTCCGCGGCGGCGGTGACGGCGAGCCGGAGGCCGGCCAGGGATCCGTCGGCCACTCAGCGGGCCTGCGGTTGGGCGAAGTCCTCGGCGATCCGCTCCGCTGCGGCGAGATCGTTGGCGGCCGCGGACCGCGCTCTCGGCTTGGGCTTGCCGCGGCGCAGACGGGTCAGGGTGTTGGCGACCACAGGAGCATCCTTCTCGGTCGGGCTGGCCACCGTGACCGCCAGCTCGACCGCCCGTGTCGCCGAACGGCCCTGGATGGCGAGGTCGAGGAAGCGCTGCGCCTCACGAGGCGTCGCGCTGCGCGTGCGCTCGGCGCGGTAGTCCGTGAACGACCGGGCCAGGGAGTTCGCCATCACGAGGGCGCTCGCCGCGCCGGTGTCGGTGTCGGCATGCGACTCGGCCAGCTCCGTCAGGACGGCGCGAGCGTCTTCGTCGGAGGCGAAGTCACCGAGGGCCAGCGCCTTCCCCACGCCCTTGGTGAGCGACTTGGCGGAGATGCTGAGCTCGTCCTCCGAGGTCGCCATGCGGACGTCGACGGTCGCCGGGACCGATACCGCCGTGGTCACGGCGTCCACCTCGAGCTGCGCGACGACCGTGTGGCGGCCCGGGCTCGCGAACGTCACGCCTTGATTGGTGAAGAACACCTGCACATGGTTGCTGATCGACTCCCCCGGCTGTAGCAGCACCATCGGTCGCGGGCCGCAGCCCACGGTGATGTCGAGCACGTGGTCGACCTCACCGTTGGGCGTGGTGCGCAGGAAGACCAGATCGCCCTCGGCCAGGGTCAGCAGCGACGTGACCTGCCGCGGGCTGTCGCCGGTGTTGGTCAGCGTCACCTCGGCCGTGAGGTACTCGCCGACGAAGGCTTGGCCGGGCATGCGGATGCTGAGGTCGAGGCCGTCGGCGCTGTCGCCGGAGGCGAGGCCGCTCACGTCGACCGGCGCGGGCAGTCCGGCGGACAGGCTGCCGTGCCCCCAGCCGAAGTTCTTCCAGCCCGGCCGGACCTGAGGATCGGGAGCGTGGATGAGCGATGTCCTGTCGTGCTGGGAGAACGCGAACGAGGCGTTCCCCGGATAGGTGTTCGTCGAGCTGGCGAAGCCGATCACGTCGCCGGTCTGGTTCATGATCTCCGTCCCGATGGCGGGCTGGTGCACGTCGTGCTTCGGGTGGAAGAGGTTGAACGCGTGGCCCGCCTCGTGCACGAGCGTTCGCATGAAGGCCGTGGGCACGTTGTTGAGCGCCTGGTTCTGCGCGTTCGGGGCGATGCGCGGATCGTTGTTGAGCGTGGCGTCCGCGAACCCCACGGCGCCCTCACGGGGAACGGTGTCGTCGTCGAACATGACGCCGAACAGCGTCCCCTGGGTCGAGCCGACGAGCAGCCAGAGCCGCCAGTCGTCACCCGTGAACCCCTGGCGGTGCGTCGTCAGGAGCTGCTGGAGCTCGGCGTTGGTGAGGCTGGCGTCGTCGGGGATGTTGATCTGGTCGGTGGTGACCCTGACGTCCCAACCGGCTGCCGCGTAGACGGACTGGAACGTGACCGTCGCCCCGGAGCCCGTCACGGCCGCCGCCGGGAACGTGCGGTTCACCATGGCGTCGACCTCGACCCGGCAGCCCCGGAAGAAGGGCGATGTCTTGGTGGCCTTCACCGTCGAGACCGAACCCCCGATGCTCAGGGTGCCCTCCATCTGCAGCGGGTTCAGGGGGATGGCGATCAGGTTCTGGCGGCACGTCAGCGTGAGCGTGCCCTGGTCCGTGGACACGAAGTCCTGCGTGGCCGCGTTCCAGAGATGGCGGACGATCTGGATGGTGAGGACACCGTTGACGTAGGTCACGCCGTTGGAGCGGAAGTACCAGGAGTACTGCGACTTCGGGAAGCTCGGGTACCACGGCGGCGGGGTCGGGAACACGACGAAGTCCTCGGACGTGTCGCCGGCATCCGGAAGCGGCGTCGGGATCGGGGTCGGGTTCGGCATGGGCGCGATCACCGGGGGGATCAGCTCGATCCGCCACGGGAAGAACCGTCTCACGGAGTAGATGTCGCCCGACGCCCGCAGCGACGACGGGCCCACCTCGATGCGCATCGGTCCGCGCACGAGCGGCGAGAAGATCGTCGACGGCACGACCTCCAAGAGCCAGGAGCCGTTCAGCGACCCGATCGGGCACGGACCGAAGAACGGCGGTCGCACCAGGACGGGCGAGCCGGGAGCGGGGAGGAGCTCACCGTCCTCGCCGAAGCTGAGCTCCTCGGCGTCGTGCGCCGGCTCGTTGCAAGAGCAATGACGACCCATCGGGTGCCTCCTTCTCGAAGGCGGCGCGCCCCGCGCCACCGAGGAGAGGAGCCGTGAGGTGGACGTTTGATACGTCACGTCGCGCCTCGCGCGGCCGTGATGACGCGTGGTCCCGTATCTAGAGGTCCGCCACGCGCTCTATCGTCCATGAGGGCATCGGGGATCGACCGCGCGGCACGACCTGCCGGGCCGGTCGCTGAGGAGAGGAGTCCATCGATGGCTCGAAGCGCGAAGAAGGCCGCCACGCGAGCTCCGAGGCGGGCCACCGCTCCCGCGGACGGCGTGGCCGGAGCGGCCGTGACCCGAGCGCAGGTCGCCGGCGCCCTTGACACGGCGACCGCGGCAGTGGACAAGATCGGCGACATGGCCGCGGCCGACGGCGCCGCGGTCGCTGACGTCGGAGCGCCGGCCGGCGAGTCGAACGTCACCGACGAGCTGTCGGGCGGCGGAGTCGCCTTCGGAGAGTTCGTGAAGAGCGTCGGCTTGGCGGTCGCCGCCGCGCAAGCGGAGCTGGACAAGACCCTCGTGACGACCGCCAAGGCGCTGTCGGAGACCTCGATCAACACCGTCGCCGTGTTCGAGCAGCAGATCAAGGACGACGACGGGACGATGGACAAGGGCGTCGTCCACATCCAGTCGCTCCCGCTCACCAACTACCTCATGCCGACCGCGTACCAGTGGAGCCGCGTGTACCTCGAGGCCGACATGAACGTGCAGGAGTTCAACTCCCGCAGCGGCTTCAACATCCAGCAGAAGGCCTTCTCTGCGGACGCCCGCATCTCCGGCCAGGCCGGCATCCTCGGCGCGTCGGCCAGCGGAACGGCCGGCATGTCGTACAGCAACACGGGCACGAACGTGGACACGTCCTACGGGCAGGACGTGGCCGCCGGCAAGCTCCACATGGAAGCAACGCTGGAGCCGCGGCCGGACGTCCAGCTGCCCACGGCCCTTCGTGCTGCAGAAGGGTCCGCGGATGCAGCTCCTGGTCGGGGCGAAGGTGGAGCTCCACGAGGGTAACGACCCCACCAAGCCGGTCATAGGGCAGAAGGTGAGCCTCACCTGCGTCGCTGCAGAAGACCGATGGATCCCCGATGGATGCGGACAAGCCACTGGCCGTCAACATCAGCGAGCCCACCCTGAACTACACCTCGAGCGGAAAAACGGACGCGACGGGCAGGATGGCCATCGAGATCACCCGCAGCGGGGCGGCGTACGACCCGGCGAACCCCGTGCAGAGCCATGGTCCGCGTGTCCTTCGGGCTCGTCAGCCAGTCCGTCGGCATCGTGGCTCTGACCGAGGTGAGCCTCTCGGAGTGGCATGGCTTTCGAGAACAGCGTCCGCTGGCGGCTGCTGGCGACCGGTGTGGAGATCGACGGCTCGGGCATCGAACGCACGAAGGGAGAGCCGCGGACCGTCCGCGGCCGTCTGGGACGCGTTTCGGCGAGGCGATCAACCGCACGGCGCGCGCCCGCCGCGTGCCGTGCGAGCTGATCGTCGCCACCATCTGCACGGAGTCGGCCGGCACGGGCCGACGCCGTGCGCCTCGAGCCGAACTACGAGAGCGACGAGGCGACCCCGCAGCGGGTGAGCATCGGTCTGATGCAGACATTGATCTCGACGGCCCGGGAGGCCATGCAGGCTGACCGTCGACCGCGCCTGGCTCCTCCAGGCCGCCAACTCGATCGAGGCCGGCACCGCCTACATCGCCGCCCAGGCCCGGCTCACGGGCCTCGATCCCGCCGCTCGTCGCCGCCGCGTACAACGCCGGCCGCCTCAAGCATCAGGACAGCGCCGAGAACAGGTGGAAGCTGCGGCAGTATCCGATCGGCACCGGCAAGCACTGCGACCGCTTCGTACGCTTCCTCAACGATGCCGCCGCCGTGCTCTACAACGCCTCACCGCGACCGGTCCGTGTGCCTCAAGGACCTCGCCGGAGGCGAGGTCCGGCCGCGATCGACACCGACGGCGACCGCGGCGGAGAGCTCGCCCGAGGTCGCGTTCGCGGAGCGAGCGGTGGCCGAGGACGTCACGCCGTACTCGCTCGGCGTCCTCCGCGACATCCTGCGAACGTCGAAGCTCAAGCGGGTCCTGGTCTCGAGCACCTCGCGGTCCCCGAAGGACCAGGCCAGGGTGATGTACGACAACTGCGAGCGGCACGGCGCCGAGTCGCAGAAGGGCCTCTACGCCGCGGCCGGCGACAAGGTGATCGACGTGTACATCGCCGCCAAGCGGGCCGGGAAGACCCCGGACCAGACCAAGCTGGCGATGGAGGAGAAGGTCCGCGAGCTCGGACCCACCACGGTCTCGCGGCACGCCTCCGATCCGAGGAAGCTCAACGTCTTCGACATCGCGCCGAGCTCGATCACCGACCGCCATGGCTTCGAGCAGGCGGTGCGCAGCGACTCCCGCGTCGCCTTCTTCCTGACGCCCCCCAAGGATCCCGGCTACCACCTCGAGATCCCGCAGCCGCGGTAGCGCCATGCCGGCCACCGAGATGCCCGAGCTGTTCGGCCGAGCCGCCCGAGGTCTGGTCGACGCGCAGCTCCTCCTGGACGAGCGCGGCCGGGACAGCTTCGACGCCTTCGACGACACGGGTGTCCCACCCACCGTCCTGACGTGGTCGATCGTGCAGCTGAGCCTGACCGCGGCCCTGGGAGTGCGGGGCAAGCAGGCCGCCGGTGAACGCACGAGCATGGCCGCCACTGCGGGCGGAGCGGCGCGGATCAGTGTCACCCTCCGCTACCTGTACTCGCCGCAGGGCGGCGACGATCCCGCCCCCGCGCTTCCCGTCCCGACCGACTCGGCGGCCGTTGTCGCTCCCGACACGAGCTGATGCTCGTCGGGGGGCAGCCATGGCAGTGAGGGGGACAGCGCTCGACACCGGGGGGAAGCCCGTCGCCGGCCTCCGCGTCGACGTGGACCTGGGAGCGCTGGGATCAGTCGAGGCGGTCACGGATGACGGCGGCGTCTTCGAGCTACCCGTCGATGCCCCGGCGCGCGGCACCGCCGCCATTGTCCGCGGCTGGATCGACGACCGACTGGTGCACGTCCAAGACGCCGTCCTCCCGGGGCTCCGCCTGTCGATGACGATCGAGGTCGTCGAGCCGTTCGCCGAGCGCCGGCGCCTCTTCGCCCGGGCCCTCTTGGCCGGCAAACCGGTCGCGGGCGTCACCATCGGCGCGCGCGACGGCTCGGGCGTCCACGGAGTGCAGGAGGCCGTGACCGGGCGGGGCGGACGGTTCACCTTTCTCTACGACCCCGGCCGCTCCAGCCCGGTCCTGTGGCTCTCGCTGGTGGCGAACGGCATCACGCTCGTGAGTCCGGGACCGCTCGAGTGGATGGATCTCGTGCTGGAGACGGACGTGGAGGTGGCGGAGGCCGACGCCATGGAGGTGACGGGACGGGTGACCGAGCGCGGCACCGGGACCGGCGTGGACGGCGTCGTGGTCGAGCTTCTCGACCGGGCGCTGCTCTGGCCGAACCCGGTGGCCACGTCTGCGGAGACCTCGGCCTCGGGCGAGTTCAGCATCACGTTCCCCCGAGTACTCGATCCGCTGCCGCTGCCCACGCTGCGGGCGACACGACGAGGCGTGGCCGTCGCATCGATGGACGCCGACCCGGCCTGGAGCGGAGGGACGTTGCGCGACGTGTCCGTCGTGCTCGCACCGGCGGAGCAGCTCCCGTCCACCTACCGCCTCGACGGCCAAGCTCTGGACCGCCGGACCCGCCTCGGAGTGGCTGGGCTCAGAGTCGAGGTCTGGGCGAGTGGGTTCGGATCGATGCTCGGCGCCGGCATCACCGATCCCGAAGGGCGCTTCGCGGTCGCGTTCGCCGCCGGTTCCGCGACCGAGGCGCCGAGGGTCGCCGTTCGGGTGTACGACGGCTCGAAGCTCATGTCCCAGACCGACAACCTCGATGTCGCGTGGTCGGCGCTGGGTGAGGCGATGACCTTTGTCGAGGTCGACGCCGACGGCGTCGCCCCCCGGTCCTTCGTCGTCTCCGGTCGCGTGCTGGACACCGCCAGCCACGCCGGGCTGCCCGGTCTGCGGGTGGAGGCGTGGGATCGCCTTCCCCGCGATGGGGGGAACATCGGGGTCGCGGCCGATACCTCGGGCGACGGCAGTTTCCAGTTGAGCGTCCCGGCGCCCACGCCCGTGGCCGAGCGGTTGCTGCGCCGACCCGACCTCGGCAGGCCCCTCGCGCCGTTCCCGTACGCCGGACCGACCCTGGAGCGCCTGGCCGGGCCGACCGGATCGACCGGATCGACGATGCCATCGCTGATCTTCCGGATCTACAGCGACGACCGCCTCGTCGCCACCCTCAACCCAACCCTCACATGGACGCCGAACGGAACGGCCGTCGTCGTGCTCGAGATCGCCGCGCCGTTGGGCGCACGGTCGACCGAGGTAGGGCTCCACGAGCTCGGCGAGAACCTGGCCACCACCGTCGACCGGGTCCAGCACGAGCTGTCCCGCTATCCGAGCTCGATGGGCGCCTACGTGCTCGACGAGATCGACCTGGAGTTTCCCGTCGACCTGCGCGTCGATCAACTCGGGCAGGTGAGGACCACCGTGCTCGACAGCTCGACGGCGACCGATCGCGCCGTCGGTCGGGTCCACATGCGGGTGAAGCCCGTGCTCGGCGCCGCGGCGCGGCCGGTCGACGTGCCCGACCAGCCGCTCGTCGTCCTGGAGGAGCTCTCGGCCGACGCGATCCGGAAGCTGGCCGGGTTGCGCATCTACTCGGTGGAGGACCTGGTGCGGGCCGCGCAGAGCGGCGGCGGTCGAGCCGCGCTCGTCGCGCTGGACCTCGATGTCGATCTCGAGGTGCTCCTGGCCAAAGCCGACCTGCTGGCACTGCCCACCCTGCCCCGGGCGGTGCGGGAGGCGCTCGTCGGCCTGGGGTTCGCGGACGTCAAAGCCTTCCTCGACGTCACCGCTCACGAGGACTTGGCCACGAAGCTGACGACCGCGCTCGGCCAGGAGGTCGCCGCAGCCCACATCGTCACCTGGCAGGAGGAGACGCGTCGGTACCTGTCCGTCCCGCTGCCCAAGGAAGCGCCCGAGTAACGCGGCCGGCGGCGGTCAGGAACGCTGCAGCAGGTTCAGCAGGTCGTCGGCGTGCTCTTCCTCGGTGGCGAGAATGCTCTCGAGCAGGACGCGCGTCGTGGGGTCGCTGTCGCCCAACCACCGGATGATCTCCTGGTAGCTGGCGATGGCGACCCGCTCGGCCACCAGGTCCTCGCGGAGCATGTCGGTCAGGCTGTCGCCTTCGACGTACTCCGAGTGCGAGCGTGACGCCAGGCCCTCGGGGCTGAAGTTCGGTTCGCCCTGGAGCTGCGTGATCCTGGCGGCCAGCTGATCGGCGTGGAGCTGCTCCTCGGTGGCGTGCTGGAGGAACTCGGCCGCTGCCCCGCCGGAGTCGATGCCGGACGCCATGTAGTAGTGGCGCTTGTAGCGCAGCACGCAGACGATCTCCGTCGCGAGTGCTTCGTTGAGGACCTCGACCACCCGCTCGCGATCAGCCGTGTAGGCGTCGGTGATGGGGCCCTTCTCGACCTCGGCACGGGCGCGTGCGCGGATCGTCTCGACATCGGTGAGGAACTCGGCCACGACGGCGATGGTAGCCGTGGCGTCGAGACGACCGGGCAGTCCGGGAGCGTGAGCACCCTCTCCCCTAGAGATCGCCGAGCGACCCGTCTCCGCGACCGAGGTCGGAGGCCCGGTGCAGGCCGCGCCGGGTGAGCTCCCGCTCGCGATCGTTCGCGACGGCGAGCGCATCGCCTTCGACGACGCCCGCTGGCGCTCCGTCCAGCCCGACGACATCGTGGTCAGCGTCCAGCGGGGCTGACAGCGCAGCGCCGAACCCGAGGGCTCTCCGGGTGCCCATGAAGGGTGCGGCGCCTGTCGTCCCGCTGACATCCAAGTCGTACCGGACGTTTCGCCACCCACTGGCCGAGGCATCTGTGACGCACGCGCCCAATCCGACCTGACACCCCACGGGTTGCGGCGCTCGACCGGATCGTTCGAGGTGCTGTTCAGTTGACCCACGTCGCCATCGAGGACTTCGAGCGGCTCTATCGCGGTGACCCCGATCCGTGGGGCTTCGCCGTCAGCGAGTACGAGCAGCGGCGCTACGACCTCACCGTGGCCGCCCTGCCCCAGCGGCACTATCGGCGTGCGTTCGAGCCCGCGTGCTCCATCGGAGAGCTCACTCGGCGATTGGCGGCACGGTGCACCCACGTGTACGCCTCGGAGCCCGCTCGGACGGCGCTGGCCGAGGCCCGGCGCCGGTGCCAGGAACTCGACAACGTCCAGCTGGGTCCGGGAGAGCTGCCGGACGACTGGCCCGACGGCACGTTCGACCTCGTCGTCCTCAGCGAGCTCGGCTACTACTTCGAGGTACCGGAGCTCTGCGTCGTGCGAGATCGCGCGGTGGCCTGCTTGGAACCTCGAGGCACGTTGATCGCCGTGCACTGGCGGGGCCACAGTGACGCGCACGTGTTGAGCGGCGACGAGGTGCACGAGCATCTGCGCCAGGCGGACCGCCTCACTCTGCTCGGCGCCTACGAGGAGCCGGCCTTCCGGCTCGATGTCTGGGAACGGTCATGACCTGGCGGGTCGGCGTCGTGGTCCCGGCACGGAACGAGGCGGCTCGGATCGCCGCCTGCATCACCGCGCTGCAGCAATCGGCAGGTCGGCTCCCGCTGGCGACGCACATCATCGTCGTCGCCGACTCCTGCGTCGATGACACCGCTTCGATCGCACGCGATTCCCTGGACGACGACGGCGAGGTCATCGAGGTGGCCGTCGGGAGCGCCGGCGCGGCCCGCGCCCTCGGCGTCACCCGGCTCCTGAAGCTCCTGGTCGCGGTGCCGTCGGACCGCGTCTGGTTGGCGTCGACGGATGCCGACACCGTCGTTCCTCCCGATTGGCTCGAACGTCACCTGCGATGTGCGGCCGCGGGGGCCATGGCGGCGGCCGGCGTGATCGACGTCGACTCCTTCGCCGGCCATCCACCCGTCGTGGCCGAGCGGTTCGCCGCCATCTACGAGGGACCTCTCGACGAGGAGCACTCCCACGTCCACGCAGCCAACCTCGGTGTGCGAGCGGACGCATACGTCGCTGCCGGCGGTTGGCCCTCACTGGCCACCGGCGAGGAGCACCACCTATGGAGCTCGCTCCGGGAACTCGGCCTGCGGACGGTCTCGCCGCGATGGCTCCGCGTCACGACGAGCAGCCGCACCGACAGCCGCGTGAGCGGCGGGTTCGCCGACTGGTTGCTCGAACTGGCCGCGCCCCAGGTCGTATGACGCAACATCCCCACGCTGCGCGCCTGCGGGAGCTGCTCGATACCGGTGCCCTCGAAGTGCCGTTGCCGGGGTCGGGGCAGACCTGGCACCGCTTCGATGCCCTCATGGCGCTGAGCCGCGAGGACGTCGCACTGGGACGGCTGGCCGAAGCCCACCTCGATGCCGTCGCCATCCTCCGAGAAGCCGGTGGCACGGGCGCGAACGATCGTCGTCTCCTGGGAGTGTGGGCGGCAGATTTCGACGGAAGCCGGATCGAGGCCCGCCGCACTCGCGATGGCTGGGTGTTGCGGGGTCAGCGGGCCTGGTGCTCCGGCGCCGGGTTGCTCGACGGGGCGCTGGTGACCGCCAGCAGCGACGGCGCCTCCCGCCTCTTCGTCGTCGATCTGGCTGCGCCAGGCGTGCAGCCCGATGCCTCGACCTGGGCCACACCCGCCCTCGCCGACACGACGACGTGGACGGTTCGCTTCGACGATGTCGAGGTGCCCGCCTCGGACGCGATCGGCCCTCCGGGGTTCTACACGGACCGCCCTGGGTTCTGGCACGGATCGGTCGGTGTCGCGGCGGCATGGGCGGGCGGCGCGGAGGGGCTGGCGGACGACCTGATGCGGGCGACACATGCGCACGACCCCGTCGCCCTCACCCACGTGGGCGCGGTCCACGCCGCCTCATGGAATCTCCGGGCGACGTTGAAGGTTGCGGCGACGGAGATCGACGACGATCCAGGGGATCAACACCGGACCGGCCTGGTCCGGGCGCTGACGGTCCGCCACCTGGTCGAGCGGACGATCGTCGGCATCATCGACCGGTGTGGCCGGGCGCTGGGCGCTTCCCCGCTGGCGCTCGACGCCGGCCACGCTCGACGCGTGGCCGACCTCAGCCTCTACATACGCCAACACCATGCCGACCACGACCTTGCCCTCATAGGACGTGAGGTCCTGCGAAGAGGGCCGGACCGTCGGTGACGCAGTTCGGGTACGTTCCGCCCGTGGCGACCTCCGCACAGCCAGAGTCACGGCAGCGGGGCGGGTCGAGCTGGATCCGGAACAGCAAGCTGGCCTTCGCCTGCTTCGGGCTCTTCGCCGTGTTCCTGGTCGCTCAGAGCGTGACGGGCTGGCGGTCCTATGACGCCGATCAGCAACAGCACGGCGAACCTACCGTCGGCTACCTGTCGTATCTGACCACGGGGCACTTCGTCGAGGCCACGTTCGAGAACTGGGAGAGCGAGTTCCTGCAGATGGCGGCCTTCGTGCTGTTGACCGCCTTCCTCGTCCAGAAGGGCTCAGCAGAGTCGAAGCCCGAGGAAGGCGGACCGTCCGACGAGGACCCGCGATCCCATCGGGACGATCCCGACGCCCCGTGGCCCGTACGGCGCGGCGGCGTCTGGTTGAAGCTGTACGAGAACAGCCTCCTGGCGGCGTTCGTCGTGCTCTTCGTCGGGTCGATCGTGGGTCACGCGCTCGGTGGGGCGCGCGAGTACAGCGCCGAGCAGCAAGCGCACGGCGCCCAGCCCGTCGGGGCGTGGGAGTTCGTGCGGAGCAGCGAGTTCTGGTTCCAGAGCTTCCAGAACTGGCAGAGCGAGTTCCTCGCCGTCGGGTCGATCGTGGTGCTGAGCATCATGCTGCGTCAACGGGGTTCCCCCGAATCGAAGCCGGTGCACGCCCCCGTCGACGAGACCGGCAACTGACCGGACATCCACAGCAGGGCAGATGGCGGTGCCCGAGCTGCAAGTCGAAACCCACGTCCTTGCGGACTAGCGAGCTGACCTCCGCGCAGTCGACTTGGAGGTTGATCGCCGCGCCGGCGCCCGCTTGGCGGAGCTCCTCTTGGTCGACGACTTCTTCGCCGACGCCTTCTTCGTGAACCTCGACCTCGGCGGTTTGGCGTGACTCACGACCGCCGAAACGCTGGCTCGGAGGGCGGCGGAGTGTTGCTCGACGAGTTTGCGTGCCGCGCGGTCACCTGCTCGGGCCTTGTCGGCGCCCTTGGCCATCCGCCGTGCATGCTTCTTGCGCAATCCAGCGTCGCGCAGCCCCTGCTCGATCTTCTTCTTGCCCATCAGGGATCCGTTCTTCCGTGCAGACCCGAGGCGTGTGCGGCCTACGGGTCGTGGCGCTACCCGGAGGAAAGTCAGTCGAAACGCACGCGCCACGCGGTTGCCAGCCTCCCGATAGGCGTCTTGGCAGAGCCGTCCGCTCCGCTGCAGCAACGCCTGTGATGTTGTCGAAGCCGGCGATGTTGCACAGCCGGCGGACGCAGGCTGACGGCGCACGAATGGCGAGGTTCGGATCGGACCGCGTGGCCTCGACGATCGCCCGGAGGCCGGCGGCGTCGATGAAGGTGACCCCGGACAGATCCAAGACGCGGATGGACCGATGGTTGGCGAGTCGCCGGGCCAGACGAGGCGCCGTGACCGCGTCCAGGTCCCCAATCACGAGGAGCAGGCGAGCGTGGTTCCTGCACCTGGGACGGTGTGGTGCCAGTCCGGTTTGCCGCCCACATCGGATCATGTGAAGACGCTGGCGCCGCCGGGACCGACGAGGAAGCCGACGACGATCAGCGCGATGCCGAGCAGAACCTGCCCGCGAATCGCGGTGATGACGCCGGCGATGACCAGGATCACGGCGAGAATCCACAGGAGTGTGATCATGAGATCCTCCAAGGCGTTGAGCGGATCGCCGACGGTGGCGACCACGGTTCACGTAACCACCTGTTCGGGCGGTCGGGTACACCCCGAGGGGTGATTACAGTTCGGCAGCGTGATGCCGAAGGCGGCGCCCGTAAGGGTCGCGTTGGTCAACGACTACGACGTCGTCGTGATCGGGCTGGCCCATCTGTTCGACGCGTACCGGGATCGGATCGTCGTCGCCGAGCTGGACGCCAACCGGCCCGTGAACGACGAGGTCGACGTCGTGCTGTACGACTCCTTCGCTCAACCCGAGGCCGACCATGACGACATCGCCGTCCTCGTCGACAACCCGCACGCCCGCCACGTGGCGGTCTACACCTGGAACTTCCACCCGGCACTCGTCGAGAGTGCGATGGCCAAGGGCGCCAGCGGCTACCTCTCCAAGACGCTCCCTGCCCAGGAGCTCGTGATCGCCATCGAATCCATCGCCGACGGGAAGATCGTCGTCAGTGACCCGCCGCCGCGGTCGAGATCAGCAGTCGGGCTCGACTGGCCCGGGCGAACCGAGGGCCTCACCGATCGAGAAGCGGAAGTCCTCGCGCTCATCACGCAAGGCAAATCCAACATCGAGATCACCCAGGTGATGTACCTCAGCATCAACACCGTCAAGACCTACATCCGCTCCGCCTATCGCAAGATCGGTGTGACTCGCCGCTCGGCCGCCATCCTGTGGGGCATCGACCACGGGTTCCAACCCGACTACCACAGGATCGACCACTGGCGCGGCGGACCGTGAACAAGCGCTGCACGCCGTCGCCCTACTGACTCTCGGGCCAGCCATGCCCCCTGAACAGGCGGATCACCACCGCAAACGGGACACAGAGCTACCAGAACGTGTCGCTGGACGTACCGATCGAGCTCTTCCTTGCCGCCGCGTGTGAGGCGGCTGCTCATTGAAGCGCGAGCCTTCTGAGCAGGGCTTTCATCAATGCCCGAGGTGGGAGACGAACCCACACGTCCTTGCGGACAGCGGATTCGCTACAGGATGACGGCGACATGATCGGGATCGACGCCGTGGGAGATGTCGCCGGCTAGTTGTTCAGCGCGCACGCTGTCGGCGAACATTGAGATGACCGCGTCCATGCGGTCAATCGTGCCGAGGCGCATGTCGACCGGCGACGCGCTTCGCTGTCCCGAGGAGTCAACGATCCCGCTGGAGAGCTCTTCGCGAAGGCTGGTGCGTTGAACATGGAAGCCGTCACAGCACAGTCGAAGCCTGCCGCCCGGTCGGCGCTCTGGCTGCCGCTGTTCGATGAGCTCTCCGACCCGACGGTCTGCGCCCGGCTGGCAGCCGAGGCCGAGGAGGCGGGCTGGCATGGGTTCTTCGTCTGGGACCAGCTGCGCTGGGACGCGCCCGTGCGCCGAGTTGCCGACTCGTGGATCACGCTCGCCGCGATCGCGGCGGCGACCCAGCGGCTGCGTCTCGGCCCCATGGTCACACCGCTGCCACGACGCCGACCGGTCAAGGTCGCCCGCGAGACCGCGACCCTGGACCAGCTCAGCGGCGGCCGCCTCACCCTCGGCGTCGGAATCGGCGAAGACCGGTTCGCCCGCGAGTTCTCGAAGACCGGCGAGCAGCTCAACGACAGGGCCCGGGGCCAGATGCTCGACGAGGCACTGGAGATCCTCACCACCGCCTGGAGCGGTAAGCCGGTTCACCACCACGGCGACCACTACACGGTCGACGACATCCAGTTCTTGCCGCGGCCGGTGCAGCGACCCGGCGTCCCGGTGTGGATCGCTGGCTTTCCCGGCAACACCAGGCCGATGCGGCGAGCCGCCCGGTACGACGGCTTCTTCCCCGCCAACCTCGAGCATCCCGACCAGCTCGCCGAGGTCGTCGCCAAGGTCACAGCGTTCCGACAGGATCCGACGACAGCGTACGACTTCGTCGTCGGCCACCCGGTGGGCGGCGATCCGCACCCGTGGCAGCAGGCGGGTGCCACGTGGTGCCTCTCGGAGTTCGAACCGGGGCGGGTGTCGTCGGACCACGTGCGCGACGTGCTCCGCGATGGCCCCCCGTCCCGTTGAGCATCCAGACCCGGAGCGGGTCCAGCAGCGGACCGTCCGCGACCTCGTCGCGGCACCAGTGTTGGGCGTCGCCGCCATCGGCGACGGCACGGCCGTGGCGCCGTTGCACCAGCGAGGAACACCGGCCCAGCATGTGATGCGCAGTCGACGAGGGAGCGATTCATGACGGAACGACAACTGACGTTCAAACGAATACAAGACACGACGGCCGATGATTGGGCGATCATCGCCACGAGGCCCAACACGAAGCTCTTCGAGGAGCTGCCGGACCGCCTGCTCGGTGCCCTGCGGTTCCTGGAGAACGGGGACTTCTACACGGTCAACGGTCTCGAGCACTCGCTGCAGGCAGGTTCTCGGGCGCTACGCCACGGACGCCCTGTCGAGTACGTCGTGGCCGCGTTGCTCCATGACGTCGGTGACCTCGTCGGGCCGCGCAACCACGCCGCGGTCGCGGCCTCGATCCTCCGCCCCTACGTGTCGGAGAGGATCGCGTGGATCGTCGAGCACCACACGGTGTTCCAGTTCAACCATTTCGGACGCCACATCGGCATCGACCCCGACATGCGCGACGCCTACCTTGACCATCCTTACTACGAAGACGCGGCCGAGTTCGCCGACCTCTACGACTCGGAGAGCTTCGATCCGTCGTACGAATCGTTGCCACTCGAGGAGTTCGAACCTTTGTTGCGTCAGGTGTTCGTCTCGAGTGAGCGCTCGCCGTTCGAGCTGGCGAAGAGTTACCTTTGACGAACCAGCTCCACCACCTGGGCCAGTCCGCTGCCGAAGCACCCCGCGGCCTGCCTGTCACGCCGGCCCGGACGACCAACCCGCGTCCGCGTGATCAACGCGCGAGCTGCACGGCGACGCGGCGATCGTGCTCGTCCTCGAGTACGTACACCGCGGTTGCGCGGGCGCGATACAGACGCCAGGGCGCGTCGCCGCTGACCTCTTCGTGTGCCAGCGTCTGCAGCCCGCGCGCGACGGAACGCGCGGCGTAGACGGCTACTGCGTCCGCCAGTTCTGTGTCGGGCACGATGGCGGCGGCTGCTTCGACGTAGACGGCGTTTCGTTGGCGGGGCGACACCGTCGAATCGAATATCACGATCGCGATCTCGCGTCGCGCGGCGATATTGCGCGAGTGGCGCGCGCCGGGCTCCGACATCCAGAGGAACGTCTCGTACTGCTCGTGCGCGAACCAGACCGGCGACGCCCAGGGTGCACCGTCGGCATCCGCGGTCGCGAGTGTCATGTACGAATTGGCGTCGACGATCGCACGCGCGGCACCGGTATCCATCTGGTCCTTCTACCCGAACCGCGGAATGACTGTCGAATGAGCATCGAACTCACTCACACCATCACGCCCGCGACCGAGCCGGTGCCGCCCATCCCGGCGAGGTCATCATCGCCAGGTGGTCGGTGATCGCGTTGGCGGCGAGCCCGGGCACGTCGGCACCGGGTGCATCTACCGTCGTGCGACGCGCGGTCTCAGCGAAATGCGCGGTCTGGTCCAGGAGCGAGGCGCTCGACCACCTCGTCGAGCAGGCGACCTGATCGACGCGGACCGGTGACGAGAACCCACGAAGCGCTGACGGCGCTGACGAAGAGGAGCGAAACGACATGACGACGACAGGCATCGATACGAGCGGCATGGACACACCACCGGTGGTCTCGCCCGAGGAATGGCAGCTGACACGCGACGCGCTGCTGGAGAAGGAGAAGGCGGCGACGAAGGTTCGCGACGAGCTGGCCGCCGAGCGACGCCGGCTGCCGTGGGTCGAGATCGACAAGGACTACCGGTTCGTCGGACCCAACGGCGAGCTGAGGCTGGCCGACCTGTTCGACGGCAGGACCCAACTGATCGTGTACCGGGCCTTCTTCGAGCCGGGCGTGGAGAACTGGCCTGACGGCGGCTGCTCGGGGTGCGCGATGTTCATCGACAACGTCGGCCACCTCGCTCACCTCAACGAGCGCGACACGACGTTCGTGCTCGTCTCGCCCGCGCCCATCGACGCCATCGAGCACTACAAGTCACGGATGGGGTGGGACATGCCCTGGTACAGCACCGTCGACGACTTCTCGGCGAATTTCGGCGTCGACGAGTACTTCGGGCTCAACGTCTTCATCCGCGCCGACGACCGCACCTACCGCACCTATTTCACGAACGGCCGCGCCGCCGACGCCATCGGCAACGTATGGAGCCTGCTCGACATCACCCCGCTCGGACGCCAAGAGCAATGGGAGGACTCACCCAACGGCTACCCACAGGACCCGCCCTACTCGTGGTGGAAGCTGCACGACGAATACGAGGGGCCCGACGAGACCTCGGCGTCGTAAGACGGGCGCCGTGGTGCAAACCGGTTCGCTCCCGATGGATGAGCTCGCGCACACACGTCGATGTCGACGTCGGCGAGACGCTCGATGTAGGGACAGCCCTCGCCCGTCCTGAGGGGAGGTGCTCAGGCCGGGAACGTGTCCGACAGGAAGCCGAGCAGGGCCTCGTTCACTTCGGCCGGCCGCTCCTGCTGGGTCCAGTGGCCGCAGCCGGGAAGCATGACCACGTCGCGCAGCCCCGGCACGGTCTCCGTCATCGCATCCGCCGCTCCGGGCATCATCGCCAGAACTGGCTCGCGCTCACCGGCGACGAAGAGCGCCGGCCGGTGGATGCGGAGATCGTCGAAGCCCCGGGTGAGCTCCCAGGTCGCGTCGGCACTCCGGTACCACGACAACCCACCCCGGAAGCCCGTGCGTGTGAACTCACTCATGTAGTAGGCGAGGTCGTCCGCGGTGAGCCAGTCGGGCAGCGCGTCCGGTTGCACGAGGTGCTCGAGCATCGTGCCGGTGATCGGGCCGCCCGACAGGCCCTGGAGCACCTCGAGTTCAGCGTCGCCGCTGAGCGACCAGGCGAATCCGCGCAGGAACGCCTCGACGTTCGCGTCGAGCTCCGTCTCCGCTCGTCCCGGCTCCTGGAAGTACAGGAAGTAGAACCACTGGTCGGCAAAGATCATCCGCAGCAACGCAGTCGTCGACATCGCGGCTCGTGGAGCCCACGGCACGGCCAGGCTGACGACAGCGCAGAAGCGGTCCGGTCGCAGCAGCGCCGACGTCCACGCGACCGGGCTGCCCCAGTCATGTCCGACGATCGCCGCCTCTTTCGCGCCGAGCACGTCGAGGAGACCCACGACGTCCCCCAGCGTGTGGAGCTGCGTATACGCGTGCGGATCGACAGGAGCGTCGGTGCCGCCGTAGCCGCGCATGTCGGGCGCGACCGCGTGATAGCCGGCGTCAGCGAGAGCAGGCAACTGGTGGCGCCACGAGTACCAGCTCTCCGGGAAGCCGTGGCACAGCAGCACGACCGGCCCGCCAGACGGACCGTCCTCCGCGATCCGCATGCTGAGCCCACCCACGTCCACCTGCCGCAGCGTGATCCCCATGTGGACAGACCCTAGGCACGTCACCCCAACAGGCGAGGGGTGTCCCACAACGCCGGGTGCGGAATCCATCCGGCGCAACGGCTAGGCCGGGAAAGGCTGCGGTCCTGCTCAGACCTTGTGCCCGAGGTGGGAGTCGAACCCACACGTCCTTGCGGACAGCGGATTTTGAGTCCGCCGCGTCTGCCATTCCGCCACTCGGGCCGGTCGGAGCGTCCATGGTACCGGCGCCTGTCAAACCGATCCGAAGGCCGGCGGATCCACCGTGGGAGACTGCGCGCGTGCCGGACCTGCAGCCCCCGACCGCTGAGCCACTGTCGCTCTACGGCACCTTCACCGAGAGCTCCCCGCTCGACTGGACGTGGGTCGACGAGCAACTCGGAGCCGCCGGGACCTACTGGGTGATCCCACGTGGCCTCGGCCATCCGCACCCTCGGCCCGTCTGGGGTGTCTGGGTCGACCACCGGCTGCACCTGAGCATCGGCAGCCCGGTCGTCAACCGGCAGATCACCGCCGAGCCTTCGGTCACCGTGCACCTCGACAGCGGGACCGAGGTGGTGATCGTGGAGGGCACCGTCGCGGGCACCACCGAGGCGCCCGGGCTCATCCAGCGCTACGACGCCAAGTACGACTGGACCTACACCATCGCCGAGTACGGCCCCCTCACCACCGTCGCTCCGACCGTCGTCATGGCGTGGCGCTCGGCCGGGTGGGCTGGAAGGGAAGGCGTCCAGACAGCGGGCAAATGGCGCTTCGGCTGATCGTTCCTGCTGGAACGAACATCGTCACGACGGGAACAACAGGCCGACGGCGAACCCGGCCACGCCGATGAGGAAGGTCCCGATGGCGACAGGGGCCAGATCCGACATCACAGCGGCGTCTCGCGGCGTGCCGATGCGCTTGGCCCGGACTCGCTCCTGACGTAGTCCGACCGCCCAGGCCGCCAAGCCGAGGAGCAGCACCACGAGGCCGAGCGACGGCCGCCCGCCGACCCCACCGTCGACGGGCACGCCGCGGGCGATCAGCAGCCCGCAGGCCACCAGTGACAACCCCGAGCGCTGCCAGGCCAGCCGCGTGCGCTCGACGGACGCCCCGGGGTGCGGACGGTAGGCGGTCACGACGTGCTCACCGTCGCCACCAGCAGGGCCACGACGGCCACGATGCCGATCACGACGCTCACCAGCAGCGGGAGACGGGCGACCGGCAGCGGCAGGCCGAGACGCATGGCCCGTTGGTTGGCGGCCCACTCCCGCAGCGACGCGAGCGCGACGAACGCGCCGAGCGCGATCAGCGGCAACCCGATCAACCTGCGTCCGAACGGCAGATCGAAGGGCGGCAGGAGGTTCGTGACGGCCAGGCCGACGGAGATGAGTGCCAGAGCCGTCCGGTTCCAGGCCAGGAAGGTGCGCTCGTTGGCGTAGGAGAACCTGGGATCCGGTTCCTCGCCGACCTCGTGCGGCGGCGGACCGACGAACCAGCGGACCGGCGAGCGCACCGCCGCATGATCACGACCGCCGAGGCCCCGGTCAAGCACCGCGGACCCGACACCGGGTCCGGACGAACGCGGCCGCGGCCATCGATGTCGTGCGGATCGGCGGCAGGCGCTGAATCACGTGACACGGATGGCGAGGGGCGCCGACCGGCCCGCGGTGGCTACCGCGCGGTAGTCAGGCCCTCGACAGGGAACGGTCTAGCCTCGAACCACCATGCTCGCGTTCACGTTCCCCGGCCAGGGCTCGCAGCGCCCCGGCATGGGCCGGCCGTGGGCCGACCACGAGAGCTGGGAGCTGGTCGAGGAGGCGACGGCCCACGCCGACCGCGACGTCGGCCGCCTGCTGCTCGACGCCGACGCCGACGAGCTGAAGGACACCCGCAACGCCCAGCTCTGCACGTTCGTCACCAGCCTGATGGTGCTGGACGCCGTCGAACGCATGGGCCTCGAACCGAGCTTCTGCGCCGGGCACAGCCTCGGCGAGTACACGGCCCTCGCGGCCACCGGGGCGCTGGCCTTCGACGACGGTGTGCGCCTCGTGTGCGAGCGGGCCGAGGCGATGCACGAAGCCGGCGCCGACAACCCCGGCACCATGGCCGCCGTGCTCGGACTGGACGACGACGACGTGGAGATCGCCTGCCGCCGAGCGGACGACGACGTGTGGGTGGCCAACTTCAACGCGCCCGGTCAGGTGGTGATCGCCGGGTCCGCCGAGGGCGTGAGCGCGGCAGGAGCGGTCTCGAAGGAGCTCGGGGCCAAGAAGGTCATGCCGCTGCCGGTGTCCGGCGCGTTCCACACGCCGTACATGACCCCCGCCCGGGACCGCCTCCGCAAGGCCATCGCCGAGGCCAACCCGCGCGACACCGACGTCCCGATCGTCTCCAACGTCGACGCGCTCCCCCACAACCGGGGGGGCGAGTGGGCGAGCCTCTTGTCGGCGCAGCTCTCCAGCCCGGTCCGCTGGAAGCACTGCCTGCTGGCGCTGTCCGGCGCTGGCGTGACGGACTACGTCGAGCTCGGGCCGGGCGGCGTGCTCACCGGCATGACCAAGCGGACGGTGGACGCCGCCCGCACCCTGTCGATCGCCACGCCCGACGAGCTCGACAAGCTGCTCGACTTCATCGACGCCCGCGCCGCCAACACCCCGGTCCCGCACGAGGGCGAGCACCTGTCGGCCATCGAGCGGCTGGTGGTCAGTCCCGCGGCCGGGATCTTCACGCCCGTCGGAGGGCTCGAAGGAGGAAGCGTGGTCAGTGTCGGCGAGGTGCTCGGCCGCGTGGCCGAGCAAGAGGTGCGCTCGCCCTTCGACGGCGTGCTGCAGAGCTACATCGCCATGACGGGAGAGCGGGTCACGGCCCGCCAACCCATCGCCTGGCTGAGGTCGAGCTGACATGCCCGCCATCCCGCCCAACGCGGCCGGCGCCGTCATCACCGGTTGGGGCACCGCGCTCCCGCCCAAGATCCTGACCAACGACGACCTGGCCGGGATGATGGACACCAGCGACGAGTGGATCCGCGAGCGCACCGGCATCCGCGAGCGTCGGGTGGGCGGCACGACGGCGGGGCTGTCGGCGGAGTCCGGGCGCAAGGCCATGGAGATGGCGGGGCTGGAGCCGGGCGAGATCGATGCGCTCATCCTGGCGACCACCACGCCCGACCGTGCCGTCCCCGCGACGGCGCCCACGGTGCAGACCGAGCTCGGCCTGCGCTGCGGCGCGTTCGACGTCAACGCCGCCTGCTCCGGCTTCGTCTACGGGCTGGTGCTCGCCCACGGCCTCATCACCATGGGGTCCGACAAGGTGATGCTGATCGGCACCGACACCCTCGCCCGCATCACCGACTGGGAGGACCGCAACACGGCCATCCTGTTCGCGGACGGCTCGGGCGCCGTGGTGCTCGAGCGCTCGGATGGCCCGGGTCAGCTCCTCGGGTGGGACCTCGACGCCGACGGCACGGCCGAGCGGTTCCTCTACGCGGAGATCGGCGGCTGCCTGAAGATGGACGGCCGGGAGGTGTTCCGCCGGGCCGTGCGCATCATGGTCGACTCGGGCGAGAAGGCCATGGCCAACGCAGGGGTGACGGCCGATGACCTCGCGCTGGTCGTGCCCCACCAGGCCAACATCCGGATCATCGACGCCGCCTGCCAGCGTCTCGGCATCCCGATCGAGAAGGCGGCGACGGTGCTCCAGACCACCGGCAACACGTCGTCGGCCTCCATCCCGCTGGCCCTCGTCGACGCCCTCGACAACGGCCGGGTCAAGGAGGGCGACCTCCTCCTGCTCGTCGGCTTCGGCGCCGGCATGACCGCCGCCAGCGCCGTGCTCCGTTGGGGAGGGGTCAAGGCGTGAGCGAGCAGAGCGAGCGCAGGCCGGCCCGGCGAGCGAGCGGGAGCGAGCCGGCGGGCGATGGGGTCCGCGGGCGCAGCCCCCGAGAGGTGCCGGCATGAGCCGGGTCGTCCTCGTGACGGGAGGGTCGCGCGGCATCGGCTTGGCCTGCGCCCGCCGCTTCGTCGACCAGGGCGACAAGGTCGCCGTCACCTACCTCTCGTCGCCGGCGCCGGACGACGTGTTCAGCGTGGCCTGCGACGTCACCTCCGGCGAGTCGGTGGAGGCGGCGTTCAACACCGTCGAGGAGCAGTACGGGCCGGTCGAGGTGCTGGTGTCGAACGCCGGCGTGACCAACGACGGCCTGCTGCTGCGCATGAGCGAGGACGACTTCACCTCGGTCATCGACGCCAACCTCACCGCCGCGTACCGCGTCGCCAAGCGCGCCACGCAGGGGATGCTGCGGGCCCGCAAGGGCCGGATGATCTTCATGTCGTCGGTCGTGGCGCTCCTGGGCTCCGCCGGCCAGGCGAACTACGCCGCGTCGAAGGCCGGCCTCGTCGGCCTGGCCCGCTCGCTGGCGCGCGAGCTGGCGTCGCGGGGCATCACCATCAATGTCGTGGCACCGGGGCCGATCGAGACCGACATGACCGCTGCCCTGGGCGAGAAGCGCCTGGCCGAGCTGACGGCCGCCGTCCCGCTCGGCCGGTTCGGCACCACCGACGAGATCGCCGCCACCGTCGCCTTCCTGGCCTCGCCCGAGGCCGGGTACATCACCGGCGCCGTCATCCCTGTCGATGGCGGCCTGGGCATGGGACACTGATCCCCGACCATCCCTCACAAGGAGTTCCCGTGGACGAAGAGCTGTTTGGCCGTTTCCGCAACTGCGCCGTCGAGGTGCTCTCCGTGGACGCCGGCAAGGTGGTGCCCGAGGCCAAGTTCGGTGACGACCTCGACGCCGACAGCCTGGATCTCGTCGAGCTCGTCATGGCTCTCGAGGAGGAGTTCAACATCGAGGTGCCGGAGGAGGACCTCGAGGGGATCGAGACCGTCGGCCAGGCCTACGACCTGGTCGTGGCCAAGATCGGATGAGGGGTCGCGGCGGCCGCCGCGTCGCCATCACCGGCTACGGCGTGCTGGCGCCGTGCGGCGTCGGCAAGGAGGCCTTCTGGCAAGGGCTCCTCGGTCCGGGCACCACCGGTGGGACCTCGACGCGCCTCGCCGACTGGGACCCGAGCCCCTGGTTCGACAACCCCAAAGAGGCCCGCCGCGCCGACCGGGTCCAGCAGTTCGCCATGGCGGCCGCGGCCGAGGCGCTCGAACAGGCCGGTGACACCGGCGCCGACCCCAGCCGCATCGGCGTCATCGTCGGCACCGGGGTCGGGGGCCTGCACACGCTCGAGGGCCAGGTCGAAGTGCGAATGGAGAAGGGCGAACGGCGGGTGTCGCCCTTCCTCGTGCCGATGATGATGGCCAACGCCTGCGGCGCCGCGATCTCGCTGCGCCACGGCTTCCAGGGTCCGTGCGAGACCATCTGCACGGCGTGTGCGGCATCGACCCACGCGCTGGGCTACGGGGCCCGCCAGATCGCCTGGGACCGTTGCGACGTCGTGGTGAGCGGCGGCGCGGAGTCGGCCGACACGATCACCGCGCTGGCCGGCTTCGCCAACATGACCGCGCTGTCGACCTCAGGCACCAGCAAGCCGTTCGACACCACGCGGGACGGCTTCGTCCTCGGCGAGGGCGCGGCCATGTTCGTGCTCGAGGAGTGGGACCGCGCCGTCGAGCGGGGCGCCACCATCGTGGGTGAAGTGCTGGGCGCGGGCAGCACGGCCGACGCCTACCACATCACCGCCCCCTCGCCCGGGGGCAGCGGCGCCGTGGCCTGCATCGAGCAGGCACTCGCCGACGCCGAGTTGACCCCCGCGGACATCCGCCAGATCAACGCCCACGGGACCTCGACGCCGCTCAACGACGCCGCCGAGGCGGAGGCCGTGGCCAAGGTGTTCGGCACCCCTGGCCCGCCCATGACCTCGATCAAGGGCGTCACCGGCCACGCGCTCGGAGGAGCGGGTGCGCTGGAGGCGGCCGCCGTCCTGCTGTCGTTCGAGAAGGCCCTCATCCCGCCCACCGCCGGCACGACCGAGGTCGATCCGGCCATCACCGCCGACGTCGTGATCGGCGAGCCCCGGCCCTGGGAGCCGGGGCCGACGATCTCGAACAGCTTCGGATTCGGCGGCCACAACGGGACCGTCATCATCGGCCCCGGCCCCGCCTGACAGGGACCGTCTGACCCGGCGTCAGGACTGGCGGGCCTGCCCCGAGCGGGGCGCCACCTGTAGGCCGCGGACGTCGACGGCTTCGAACGCCGAGCCCGGAACGCGGTGCAGCTCGTGCAGCACGGTGTTGTTCCAGCGGGCGTCCGGCGCGCCGCTGATGAACCAGGGTGAGCCGTTGTCCGCCAGCACGATGCCGTACGTCTTCATGGCCCGGAGGATGCACCTGCACCTGCGGTGAGTACGAGCTCTCGTCGAAGCCGGCCTTGAGCCGGAAGCGCTGTCCCATCGGCGGGTACTGCGCGCCGGTCAGTGAGGAGGCATCGTGCGTGGCCGGCCACACGTGGGCATCCCGGGTCTGGGGTGCGGTGAAGCGGATGGCGTGGCGGATGACGCCCGAGGCGACCTCGTCGTAGCGCACGAGGCCGGGCAGGATCGGGAAGCCGGCGGCGTCAGCCGAGGTCCAGGTGTCCGGCCGCAGCGCGTTCGACCGCAGGTCGAACACCGCGCCGCTGTACGCCCGCCACGTTCCGTTGCCGTTCGGGTAGGCGCTGAACAGCTCGTAGAGCCGGCAGGTTCCCTTGTCGACGACGAGCACGTGGCGATCGCCGCTGGAGCCGGACCCACCCTCGATCGGTGCGTTGGGCGGGATCGGGTACGGGCCCGGATCGCTCTCTCCGGCGACGCGGAACTGGACCGCCACCTTGGGCTGGCCGGCGTTCACGACCACGTACGGGATGCCGATCGGACCGCCGTTCCACAGCCCGGAGCCGAAGTCGGCGTGCATCGTGGCGCTGGCGCCGATGGTGGCCACGTAGGCCGCCGACGACGGATCGAGAGGGAGCGTGTCCACCCTCGTGTTCCAGATGTTGTCGGCCGGCAGCATCGGGCACGACACGGCGCCACCGGGCGTCCCCGGCGGCAGGTTCGGGCCGGCGCCACCGGGAGGCACGCACGCCGCGGCGACCACCGCCATCAGCCCGGCGGCCATCGCCCCGAACGGTCGCATGATCGAACGCCGCCGGTTCCGCATCGCCTTCTCCCCGTCATCGGGGCCCGCTCCGGCCACCGTAGCGCGCCGTAACGCAACTGTCATGTTCGACGCGGGCGCCTCGCAGGGCTCACCAGACGGCAGGTCCACGAGGTGTGCACCTCACGTGCCGAAAACCGCACGGTTGCGTGCATGGTTGCTGCTGCAACATCCGCGGACGGGCGACACGGGCGGCTGGGCGGACCCAGCCCGACCGAACCCAGCGAGTTCAGGCGTCGACGAGGACGAACATCAGGTCGCACTCACAGGCGACCTGGTCCCCCAGGCGGGCCCGGCCCGAGCCCTTGCCGGCCCGGGCCGACAGCCGCCCGAACTCGACCTCGAGGGTCAAGGTGTCCCCCGGGCCGACCTGGCGGCGGAACCGGGCGCCGTCCAGGCCGCCGAACAGCGGCAGCTTCCCGGCGTAGCGGTCGTCGAGGAGGACAGCGAGCGCGCCGGCCTGGGCGATGGCCTCGCACATGAGGACGCCTGGCAGGGTGGGACGGCCGGGGAAGTGACCCGAGAAGAACCACTCGTCGCCGGTCAGGTGCCAGCGGGCCACCACCCGCTCTCCCGGCACCAGCTCCACCACCTCGTCCACGAACAGGAACGGCGGCCGGTGCGGGAGCACCGCCGCCGGCTCGGGGAAGCCCGACCCGGTCATGGCGTCACCCGGCCAGAGCGGCGAGCAGGTTGGTCGGGGTGTCCTTCGGGCTGATCTTGTACCAGGCCTCCTGCACCTTGCCCTTGCCGTCGATGAGGAACGCCGAGCGCAGGATGCCCATGCTGGTCCGCCCGTACATCTTCTTCTCCCGCCACACGTCGAAGGCCTCCGCCACGGCGTGGTCGGGATCAGAGAGCAGCGGGAAGCCCAGCGAGTACTTGGTGTCGAAGCGCTTCTGCGCGGCCGGCTTGTCGGGGCTGATGCCGATGATGGCGGCGTCGCCGACCTCGCCGGCAACGTCACGCAGCCCGCAGGCCTGGGTCGTGCAGCCGGGGGTGTCAGCGCGCGGGTAGAAGTAGACGAGGACCGGTCGCCCCTTGAACTCGGACAGCGTGCGCACGGTGCCGTCCTGGTCGGGAAGGGAGAAAGCGGGAGCCGAATCGCCGGGGGTCAGCATGGGGCTCGACCGTAGCGGTACCAAAGCCGGGGTAGGTGCTCGTCCCGCCCAAACACCTACCCCGGTGGTTCCCGCTGGCACATTGCTGTGCTTCCTGTGCTGACGTTGATAGCACTCGAGGGGATCCCGCGGGGAGGGGCTGCGGGCGCTTGACGCGTGTCGTCAGCGGATCGTCATACGCCTGACCACTTGTGGTGGGTCGAAGGGTGCGCTGCGTGATCAGCGCCTGCTCAGACCGTGCCCGAAGAAGCCTCCGCGGGGCCGGGCGTGGGCGTGGTAGTGGTCCGGGATGTTCCGCATGTTGTCGTCGACGTAGTGGTCGAACTCGAAGTGGGCCTCGACGACGGCGGCCAGCCGGGCGTGGAGCTCCGCCTTCACCTCGGCCGGGGGATCCGGGTCATGGGCTCGCCAGACGACCATCGGGACGGCGCAGATCTCGCACTCCGCGATCCAGCAGAGCTCGTCCTCGTGGAACCAGGGGGTGATGCGAGCGGCCTCGCAGAGGTCGCAGTGGTCGCCGGGCACGGGAGCAGACGGTACCGGCGTCGCGCTGCGAGCGGGCCCGCAGGCCCGCTCGCATTGCTCGACGCTCGCCGGCGATCAGAGGCCGGTGAGGTCGACCGTCGGTGGGACCAGCACGGCGTCGATCACGTGGATGACGCCGTTCGACGCCGCCACGTCGGTGGCCACGATGGCGGCGTCACCGATCTTCAGTGTGCCGGCGTCGTCGCTGATGGTCACGGTGGAACCCTCCAGGGTCGTCGCGTCCCCGGGAGTGACGTCGGCGGCCATGACCTGACCCGGCAGCACGTGGTACGTGAGCACCTTGGTCAACGCCTCCTTGTCGGCCAGGAGCTTGTCGAGCACCTCGGCGGGGACGGCGGCGAAGGCGTCGTTGGTCGGGGCGAAGACGGTGAACGGACCCTCGCCCGACAGCGTCTCGGCCAGCCCCGCGGCCTGGACGGCCGTCACGAGGGTGGAGAAGTCCGGGTTCGACGCGGCCACGTCGACGATGGTCCCGGCCGCGGCGGCGTCGGTCCCCGGTGCCTCGCTCATGGCAGGTGCCTCGCTCATCGGCGCCTCGCTCATCGGCGGGGCCTCGGTGGCCGGGGCCTCGGCTGCGGCGGGGGTGGTGGTGTCGGCGCCGGAGTCGTCGTCGCTGCCGCAGGCGGCGGTGAGGACGAGCGCGGCGACAGGGAGCACGAGGGCCAGACGGGCGCGAGAGGTCATGGTGGTCTCCTTCATGGCGTCATTCCCGGGGAAGAACCCGGGGCGAGGGCGGTGGTCCCGCCCTCTCGCCCCGTCTACGGTCCCCCACCGCGGCCCGGATGACGATTTAGTACGAAATCTCGCCAGTAATCTCGTCGAGCGCCGCCCGAACCTCCGCCACGTACTCGCCCACGGCCTCCGGCCCGCCGTCCATCAGGCGGCGGACGACCGACGCCCCTTGAATGACGCCGTCCGCCACTCGCGACGCCTCTCGAGCCTGCGCGGCGTTCGAGACGCCCACGCCCACCAGGACGGGTCGGTCGGTGATGGCCTTGAGCCGGCCCGCGAGGTCGGTGGCGGTGGCCGCCAGGCTGGCCCGCTCACCCGTCACCCCGAGCAGGCCGACGGAGTACACGAACCCCCGCGCCCGTTCGCAGATGCGGGGCAGCCGGTCATCGGGCGCGGTCGGCGCCGCCAGCATGACCGTCTCGATGCCGGCCTCGTCGGCCGCCTCGCACCACGGCGCCGACTCCTCGAGCGGCAGGTCGGGCACGATGGCGCCGCTGACCCCGGCCCGTTGCAGCGCTCCCGCGAAGCGACCGTGGCCGGCGCGGAAGACCGGGTTGTAGTACGTCATCACCGCCACCGGGATGCCGGCGTCGAGCTCGGCCAGCTCCTCGAGCACGCCGGTCGGCGTGACGCCGGCCGCCAGCGCCCGCTGTGAGGCCTCCTGGATGATCGGGCCGTCCATGACCGGGTCGGAGAACGGGATCCCCACCTCGACCGCGTCAGCGCCCGCCGCCGCGGCCGCGCCGATGGCCTCGCGCCAACCGGGCAGCCCGCCGGTGACGTAGGGGACGAGCAGCTTGCGCCCCGCGTCTCGTCGGGCGCGGAGGGTCGACTCCAACCGGCCGTTCCGGCCGTTCGTCTCGGCCGTCACGGCTCCAACAGGTCCATCATCTGGGCGACGTCCTTGTCGCCCCGCCCGGACAGGTTGACGAGCACGGTGCGCCCCTGGAGCTCCGGCGCGGCGCGGGCCACCCACGCGATGGCGTGGGCCGGTTCCAGCGCGGGGATGATGCCCTCGGTCCGCGACAGGAGCTGGAAGGCCTCGACGACCTCGGCGTCCGTCACGGCCTCGTAGCGGGCGCGGCCGATGCTGGCCAGGTAGCTGTGCTCCGGACCCACGCCGGGGTAGTCGAGCCCGGCCGAGATCGACTGGGCCTCCAGCACCTGCCCCTCCTCGTCCTGCAGCAGGTAGCTCTTCATGCCGTGGACCACCCCGGGCACCCCGCGCCCGATGGCAGCGCCACCGGCCGGCTCGACGCCGACGAGAGCGGCCGGCGTGTCGATGAATCCCGAGAAGATGCCCATGGCGTTGGAGCCACCGCCGACGCAGGCGACGACCACGTCCGGAGGACCGCCGAGCCGCTCGTCGCACTGCGTGCGCGCCTCGTCGCCGAGCACGCGGTGGAACTCGCGCACCATCCACGGATACGGATGGGGGCCCATGACCGAGCCGAGGCAGTAGTGGGTGTTGCCCACGGTCGCCACCCAGTCCCGCATGGCCTCGTTCACCGCGTCCTTCAGCGTGCGACTCCCCGATTCCACGGACTCGACCTCCGAGCCCAGGAGGCGCATGCGGAACACGTTGAGCGCCTGCCGGTCGACGTCGACCGCCCCCATGTAGACCTTGCACTCCATACCCAGGAGCGCGGCGGCGGTCGCGGTGGCGACGCCGTGCTGGCCGGCGCCGGTCTCCGCCACCAGACGGGTCTTGCCCATCCGCTGCGCCAGCAGCGCCTGGCCGAGGACGTTGTTGATCTTGTGGGAGCCGGTGTGGTTGAGGTCCTCCCGCTTGAGCAGGAGCCGCAGCCCGAGCCGCTCGCCGAGGCGGTGGCACTCGGTCAGCGGCGACGGCCGGCCGGCGTAGTCGCGCAGGGCCGTGGCGAGCTCGGCCCGGAAGGCGGTATCGACCCAGGCTTCGCGGAACGCCGCCTCCAGCTCCTCGCAGGCCGGCACCAGGGTCTCCGGGACGAACCGCCCGCCGAAGTCGCCGAAGCGTCCCTCGACCGGCTCCTCCAGGATCACTCGTCGGCCCAGTCGTAGGGCAGCTTGTCCGGACCGCGGTACGGCGTCGGCGCCGCTGACCGCGCCGCCTCGATGAACGCCTTCATCTTCACCGGGTCCTTCCGTCCGGGCTCCTTCTCGACGCCGGTCGCGACGTCCACGCCCCAAGGACCGACGCGGTAGATCGCGGTCGTCACGTTCTCCGCCGTGAGCCCGCCGGCCAGCAGGATGCGTGCATCCTGCGGCGCCTCGTCGACCAGACCCCAGTCGAAGACGAGGCCCGAGCCCGGGCTCGGCGAGTCGACCATGATGACGTCGGCCCCGTGCTCGGCCGCCCGCGCCAGGCCCGGCGAACCCGCCGGGAAGGCCTGGATGACGAAGCGGACCTGATCCTTGACGGCCCGGGTGACCTCCGGGGTCTCGTGCCCACTCAGCTGCGCGGCCTTCACGCCCGACGTCCGCACGAGCTCGGCCACGCGGGACGGCGCCTCGTCGCGGAAGACGCCGACGGTCAGGATCTCGGGCGGCAGCCGCCGCGTGATGTCGAAGACCCGCTGCGGGGCGATCTGACGGGGTGAGGGCGCAAAGATGAAGCCGACTGCATCGGCGCCGAGCGCCACGGCCAAGAGCGCGTCGTCTTCGTTCGTGATCCCGCAGATCTTGATGAACACCCGGTCGTCGCCCCCAGCCCGTCAGGCGTCGACCAGGCGGCCGTGGTTGAAGTCGTCGTAGGCCTGGAGATCGAGGAAGCCGTGTCCGCAGTAGTTGAAGAGGATGACCTTCTCCTCGCCCATCTCCTTGGCCGCCAAGGCCTCGTCGATGGCGGCCCGGATGCCGTGCCCGGCCTCGGGTGCCGCGACCTTGCCCTCGGCGTTGGCGAAGAGCTTCGCCGCCTCGAAGACCTTGCCCTGCGGATAGGCGATGGCCTCCATGCGGCCGGTCTTCACCAGCAGGCTGATGATCGGCGAATCCCCGTGGTACCGGAGCCCGCCGGCGTGGATGCTCGGCGGCATGAAGTCGTGCCCGAGCGTGTACATCGGCATGAGCGGGGTCATGCCCGCGGTGTCGCCGAAGTCGTACTCGAAGCGGCCTTCGGTCAGCGTGGGGCAGCTCGACGGCTCCACCGCCACCAGCCGCACCTCGGCGTCCTCCAGGAAGGGCAGAGCGAGGCCACCCAGGTTGGATCCGCCCCCGCACGGCGCGATGACGACATCCGGACGGGTCTCGCCCGCCATGGCCAGCTGCTCCCGGGCCTCCAGACCGATGATCGTCTGGTGCAACAGGACGTGGTTGAGCACCGAGCCCAGTGAGTAGTGGGTGTCCTCGCGGGAGACGGCGTCGCGCACGGCGTCGGAGATGGCCAGGCCGAGCGAGCCCGGAGATTCCGGATCGTCGACCGGCGAGGGCACGCACTCGGCGCCCCACGTCTCCATGATCACCCGGCGGTACGGCTTCGTCTCGAAGCTCGTCCGGACCATGTACACCTTGCAGTCGATGTCGTACTGAGCGCAGGCGAACGCGAGCGCGGTGCCCCACTGCCCGGCGCCGGTCTCGGTCGTCAGCCGTGAGATCCCGGCCTGCTTGTTGTAGAAGGCCTGGGGCACGGCGGTGTTGGGCTTGTGCGACCCGGCGGGACTGCCCGACTCGTCCTTGTAGTAGATGCGGGCCGGCGTGCCGAGCGCCCGCTCCAGCCGGCTGGCCCGGACGAGCGGCGTCGGGCGCCACAGGCGCAGGACGTCGAGGACCTCGCCGGGGATGTCGATCCACGGCGCCCCGGTCATCTCCTGCTCGATCAGCGTCATGGGGAACAGCGGGGCGAGGTCGTCAGGACCGACCGGCTCCCGGGTGACGGGGTGCAACGGGGGCTGGAGCGGCTCCGGCAGCCGCGGCAGGGCGTTGAACCACGCCGTCGGCATCTTCTCGGCCGCGAGGTTGAAGCGCATCACGAGCCTCCTGTCAGCTCTGTCATCTGGACCATCCCCCGGACGGCGGAGGCGGGATCCGCGGCCGTCACGAGTCCCTCTCCTACCAGAACGGCGTGGTAGCCGGCGTCGTGCAATTCGCGCGCGTCGGCTGGTCCCCGGACGCCCGACTCCGCTACCCGTACCGCACCGTCGGGGATGAGGGGCGCCATCCGGGCTGCTCGGCGCTGGTCCACCTCGAACGTGACCAGGTCCCGCTGGTTGACACCGATCAGGTCCGCGCCGACGGCGAGAGCCCGCTCGAGCTCCGGCTCGTCGTGCACCTCGACGAGCGCGTCGAGGCCGATGTCGCGCGCCAGCCGGTGGAGCTCGACCAGCTCCGGCTGGGTCAGCGCGGCGACGATCAGCAGGACGCAGTCGGCGCCCATCAGCCGGGCGTCGCAGACGTCGTGAGCGCTCACCGTGAAGTCCTTGCGAAGCACCGGCAGTGTGGCGGCGTCGCGGGCGGCGGCCAGATCGGCCGGGGAGCCGCCGAAGAACTCCCGGTCGGTCAGCACGGAGAGCGCGGCCGCGCCCCCGTCCTCGTACGCCCTGGCCACCGCCTCGGGATCGAGGTCGGGGTTGAGGTCACCCTTGGACGGCGACCGGCGCTTGATCTCGGCGATGACGGCCAGCGCTCCGGGCCCGCCCGCTCCAGTCACCCGGCGCAGGGAGCCGGCGAACGGTCGGGCCGGCGCGCAGCGGCCCGCGGACTCGACGAGGGCGGCGAGGGGTCGCGGGTCGTCGGCGGCCCGGGACCGGTGCACGTCGAGGATGCGGTCCAGGTAGGTGGCCACTGCCGGCACTGTACCGGTGGCCCTCATGACGCCCGTCTCCCGAGCGTCATGAGGGTCAGTGGAGCGGGAGGACCCGGGCCGGCGTGCCGGCCACCGAGACCTGGGTCCCGGGCTCGACGGCGCGGTTGACGATCGCCAGAGCAGCACCGGCGGCGGCGCTCGTCACGGTGCCGACCTCACGCCCTTCGAAGGTCACGACGTCGTCGATCGACAGGGTCCCGCCCTCCGCCTCCAGCCGGCGGACCGCCCGCGGTGCCGACGCCCCCCGGGAGTTCATGCGCTCCACCAGCTCCTGGCCGGGATAGCAACCCTTGGTGAAGCTGACGGCCAGGTCGAGGAGCGGACCGAGCTCGGCCGGGATGGTCTGCTCGGTGATCTCCCGTCCCATCGCCGGCCAGCCGGCGGCAACGCGGGCGACCTCGAGCGCAGCCTCATCGCCGGCGGCGACGCCGGCCGGAGGGCCAGCCTCGGCGTCGAGCAGGTCGAACCCGTGCTCCGGGCCCCACCACGCGGGCTCGGCACCGGGCGGCATGGCCAAACCGTCACCGCGCACGGCGATGACCGCGAGCTCCGCGGGCTGCAGCTCCGCTGCGACCCGGATGCGGAAGCGCTGGAGGCGCGCCAGCACCGCTTCCCCCCATCCACGGTCGGCGTCGACGACCAGCTCCTCGTCACCCGTCCGCCGCACGCGCAGCAGCGCGTCGACCCGTCCGTTCGGTTGCAGGAGCAACGACCACGCGGACGAGCCGACAGGCAGCGGACCCAGTTCCTGGCTGAGTTGCGACTGCAGGTACGACACCGCGTCCTTGCCTGTGACGCGGACGGCGTCCCGGGTCGTCGCGCACCAGAAAGTGACCGTCACGCCGGCGTTCCGTCCTCGGCCCGCTTGAGCGTCATCCGCCGCGCCGCCGGCACCGCAGCCAGCAACGCCGCCGCCTTGTTCCGGCACTCGAGGTCCTCGTCGTCGGGGATGGAGTCGGCGACGATGCCCGCGCCTGCCTGAAGCGATGCGCCGTGCGGCCCGACGAACATGGTGCGGATGGCGATGGCCGTGTCGAGGTTGCCGGAGAAGTCGATGTACCCGACCACCCCGGCGTAGGGCCCCCGCTTGACGGGCTCGAGGTCGTCGATGATCTCCATGGCCCGTACCTTCGGCGCGCCGCTGACGGTGCCGGCAGGCAGCGTGGCGCGCAGGACGTCGATCGGACCCCGCCCGTCGACCAGGTCGCCGGACACCTGGGACGTGAGGTGCATCACATGGCTGTAGCGCTCGAGGGTCAGCAGCTCGTCCACGTGCATGGTGCCGAAGCGGGCGATGCGGCCGACGTCGTTGCGGGCCAGGTCGACGAGCATGACGTGCTCGGCCACCTCCTTGGGGTTCTCCCGCAGCTCGCCGGCCAGGCGCCGGTCGTCCTCGTCGGTCCGCCCCCTACGGCGGGTGCCGGCGATGGGCCGGGAGATCACCCGCCCTCCCAGCAGCTGCACCATCGGCTCGGGCGAGGACCCGACGATGGTGATCTCCGGATGGCGGAGGAAGTACATGTAGGGGCTGGGGTTGACCTGCCGCAGCACCCGGTACACGTCGTAAGGGTCGGCGTCGAGCTCCAGGTCGTAGCGCTGGGCGAGCACCACCTGGAAGATGTCGCCGGCCCGGATGTGCTCCTTCGCCACCTGCACCGCCTGCTGGTACAGGCCGCCGGGCATGGTGGAGCTGACCGGTGGCAGCGGCTCGCCGGGGTCCGGCGGCGCGACGGCCGAGTAGCTCAGCGGCCGGGCCAGATCGAGCGACAAGGCCTCCACCCGGCGCGCGGCGCCGTCGTACGCGGCATCCAGTTCGGCGGCGTCGAGACCCAGGACCGGCACGCTGTCGATGAGGTAGGCCCGCTGGCGCCAGTGGTCGAAGGCGACCAGGGAGCCGATGACGCTCATCACGGCGTCCGGCAGCCCCCGATCGTCGGGCGGCGCCGATGGCAGGCGCTCGACCTCCCGCACGACGTCGTACCCGAGATAGCCGACCACACCGCTCTGGAGGGGCGGGAGGTCCGGCAGGCGCGGCGCTCGGTAGCGGTCCAGCACCACCTCGAGCGCGGCGAGGATGCCCTTGTCGCGTGGCACGCCATCGGGCAGCGCGCCCTCCGCTTCGACCCGACCGTTCCGCAGCACGAGGGTCGCCACCGGGGCCCGCCCCACGAACGAGAACCGGCTCCACCGCTCGCCGTGCTCCACGGACTCCAGGAGGAACCCTGCCCCGTCACCGACCACCTTGGCGTACGCGGCCACCGGCGTCTCCAGGTCGGCCAGCAGCTCGGTCCAGACGGGGATGACCGTGTGGCTGGCCGCCAGGGCGGTGAACTCCTCCCGGGTGGGGCGGATGCGCAACGCCACCACCGGCGGTCAGCTCCCGAAGGCGCGGAAGAAGCACGAGTGGGCGCCCGTGTGACAGGCGCCCTGGCCCTCCTGCTCGACCACGAACAGCAGCGTGTCGCCGTCGCAGTCGTAGAAGGCCTCCTTGACCCGCTGGACCTCGCCCGAGGTCTCGCCCTTGCGCCACAGCTCCTCGCGGCTGCGGGACCAGAACACGGTCCGGCCCTCGTCCAGCGTCAGCTGCAGCGACTCCGGGCTCATCCACGCCATCATCAGCACCTGTCCCGTGCCTGCCTCCTGGACGATGGCCGGCACGAGACCGTCGGCGTCGAACACGACGGCGTCGAGCTGGTCGGCGGTGGCGGCGATCACAGGTACAACCCCGTCGATCCCTCCACGCGCGACGCGGCGACGGCGTGGATGTCCCGCTCGCGGAGGATGAGGTAGTCCTCGCCCTGGACCTCCACCTCGTACCGGTCGTCCGGGCTGAACAGCACGCGATCCCCCATCTGGACCATGCGGACGTTCTGCCCCTTGCCCACGACCTCGGCCCACACCAGGCGCTTCGCCACCTGCGCGGTCGCCGGGATGAGGATGCCCCCCGACGAGCGGCGCTCGCCGTCCTCACGGGGGATGCGCACGAGCAGGCGGTCGTTCAGCATCTGGATGGGGAGCTTCTCGTCCGGGCCGAGCTCATGGGTAGGGGCCACAAGGGGCGACGGTACCGCCTGATGGCGTCAGACCGGACGCACTTCGATGCCGGCTGCGGCCATCATCGCCTTGGCGGCAGCGATCTCGTGCTCGTCGAAGTGGAAGATCGAGGCCGCCAGCACGGCGTCCGCTCCGCCGGCGCGTACCCCCTCGACGAGGTGCTCCAGCGTGCCCACTCCCCCGCTGGCGATGACCGGGATCCCGACTGCGTCGGCTACGGCGCGGGTGAGCTCCAGGTCGTAGCCGGCCTTGGTGCCGTCACGGTCCATGGACGTGAGGAGGATCTCGCCGGCGCCCCGCTGTTCGGCCTCCACCGCCCACGCCAGCGCGTCCCGGCCGGTCGGTGTCCGGCCGCCGTGCACGAACACCTCCCAGGCTGAGTGCTCGCCCGCGACCCGCCGGGCGTCGATGGCGCACACGACGCACTGCGCCCCGAACTCGGCGCTGATCTCGCCGATCAGCTCGGGCCGCTCCACGGCCGACGTGTTGACGCTGACCTTGTCGGCGCCCGACCGCAGCATCAGGCGGGCGTCCTCGACCCCTCGGATCCCACCGCCGACCGTGAACGGGATGAACACCTGCTCGGCCGTCCGGGCCACGACGTCGACCATGGTGTCGCGACCGTCCGAGGACGCGGTGATGTCGAGGAAGACCAGTTCGTCCGCGCCCTCGGCGTCGTAGCGGGCGGCCAGCTCCACGGGATCACCGGCGTCGCGCAGGCCCACGAAGTTGACGCCCTTCACCACCCGGCCCGCGGTCACGTCGAGGCACGGGATGACGCGGGCGACCCTCATCGCGACCTCACGACCTTGTCCCGGCCAGGGCGCGCAGGCCGGCCGCCACGTCGAACCGTCCCTCGTAGATGGCCTTGCCCACGATGACCCCCGCCAGCCCTGGCACCATCGCCAGTGCCTCCAGGTCCGCGAGCGACGACACCCCACCGGAAGCGATGACCGGGCAGGGCGCCACGGCCGCCACCGCAGCCAGTCCCTCACGGTCGGGCCCGATGAGCGCACCGTCGCGCGAGATGTCCGTCACGACGAACGCCTCGGCCGCCGGGAAGTCACCGAGCACGTCGGCCAGCCGGCGCCCGCTGCCCGCGGTCCAGCCGTGCACGGCCAGCTCGCCACCGCGATGATCGAGCCCGACCGCGACAGGCACGACCTCGGCGACGGCGCTGACCACCTCCGGCGCTTCCAGAGCCGCGGAGCCCATGACGACCCTCGCCACGCCTGCGGCGGCGAGCGCACCCGCGTCTTTCACGCTGCGCACACCACCGCCGGCCTGCACCCGCGCCCGCCCGGCCACGGCGGCCGTGATCGCCTCCACCACCGGCCGGTTGACCGGGTCGCCGCTGCGAGCGGCGTCGAGGTCGACCACGTGGATCCAGGATGCACCGGCGGCGGCGAAACCTTCGGCCAGCGCGACGGGGTCGTCGCCGTAGACCGTCTCCTGGTCGTAGTCCCCCCGGAGGAGGCGGACGGCGCGACCGGCCCGAAGGTCGATGGCCGGGTACAGATCCACGGGCCTGCCGTCAGGTCGTGAGCGCGCCGGCGGCCACCGCGGCGAAGTTGGCGAGGAGGGCCAGGCCCTCGCGTCCGGACTTCTCCGGGTGGAACTGCACCGCGAAGACGTTGTCCCGGCGGAAGGCGGCGTTGAGGGTGCTGCCGTACTCGCAGGTGGCGACGACGTGGGCAGGATCGTGCGGCACACCGTGGAGCGAGTGCACGAAGTACACCCACGGTCGTTCGCCCAGCCCCTCGAACAGCGGCTCCCCGGTCGCGCGGAGATCGAGCCGATTCCACTGCATCTGTGGACGCTTCACGCCGGAGGGGATCCACACCACCCGCCCGGGCAGCACGCCGAGCCCGTTCACGGTGGGGTCCTCCTCGGACGACTCGAAGAGCATCTGCATGCCGATGCAGATGCCGAGGAACGGCCGCCCGGAGTCGACGGCGGCGAGCGCCGGCTCTTCCAGCCCCGCACCTCGCAGCGCCTCCATGCACCGGCCGAACGCACCCACGCCCGGTAGCACCACAGCGTCGGCGGCGGCGATGAGTCCGTGGTCGGCCGTGAGCCGAGCGTCGGCCCCCACGTGGGTCAGCGCCTTCTCGGCCGAGCGCAGGTTGCCGATCCCGTAGTCCAGCACCGCCACCAGCGGGCGCGGCCGGCCGTCGCTCGTCACAGCACCCCCTTGGTCGACGGGACCCCGGCGCCCTCGACGCGCACGGCGTCGCGCAGGCAGCGCGCCAGCCCTTTGAACGTCGCCTCGATGATGTGGTGGACGTTGCGGCCGCGGCGCAGCGTCACGTGCAGGGTGATGCCGGCCGCGGTGGCGAAGCTGTGCACGGCGTGCTCGGCCAGCTGCGGGTCGAAGGGCGGATTGCCGAGCGGGAGGCACTCCGGCAGCTCGACCTCCCACACCACGTAGGGCCGGCCGGAGAGATCGAGGGCCACCTCCACCAATGCCTCGTCGAGCGGGTACAGGCCGCTGGCGAACCGGCGGACGCCGGCCTTGTCACCGAGCGCCTCCCGGAAGGCCTCGCCCAGAGCGATGGCGACGTCCTCGACCGTGTGGTGACTGTCGATGTGCAGGTCGCCCTCGGCCTTGACCGTGAGGTCGAACCCGCCGTGGCGGCCGAGTTGGTCGAGCATGTGGTCGTAGAACGGCAGACCTGTGCTGATGGCTGTGTCGCCCCGGCCGTCGAGGTCGAGGAACAGCTCGATGGCCGTCTCCTTGGTGACGCGCTGGCGGGTCGCGGTGCGGGCGGTCATGCCGATCCCCCTCCGTCGCCCGCCAACACGTCGGCGAGCGCGGCGACGAACGCGTCGTTCTCGGCCGGCGTCCCGACGGTCACCCGCAGGCAGCCCGACAGTCGCGGCCAGCCCGAGCAGTCCCGCACCAGCACCGAGCGGTCGAGCAACCCCTGCCACACCGCCCGGCCGTCGCGCTCGCGGGGCCGGAAGAGGATGAAGTTGGCGCCCGACGGCCACGTCTCGACGGGCAGCTCCTTCAAGGCCCTCGTGATCCGCTCCCGCTCGGCCACCACCTGCTTCACCCGGGTCTCCATCTCTGCCACGAAGCCCAGGGCGAGGCGCCCGCCGATCTGCTTGGTGGTGTCGAGGTGGTACGGGAGCGCCACCTTCTCCAGCTCCGTGACCAGCCAGGCCGGCCCGACCAGGTAGCCCAGCCGGGCGGCGGCCATCGACCAGGTCTTGGAGAAGGTGCGGGTCACGACGAGCGGACGGTCCTCCTCGACCAGGGACAGCGCCGACCATGGCGCGAACTGCGCGTAGGCCTCGTCGACGACGAGCAGCCCCGGCACCTCGTCCAGCAACGCCCGCACGGTGGCCTCGGGCTCGACCAGCCCGGTCGGGTTGTTCGGCGAGCACAGAAAAGTCACCGCGGGACGGCTCTCGGCCAGCACCCGCGTCGCCGCCGGGAGGTCGAGGGTGAAGTCAGCCAGCCGTTCGCCCTCGACGACGGTCGCGCCGGTCAGCCGGGCGATGTGGGCGTGCAGCTGGTAGGTCGGCTCGAACGTGGCCACGGTCCGGCCCGGGCCCGCGAACGTGAGCAGCAACGTCTGGAGGACCTCGTTGGAGCCGTTGGCCGCGAAGACCTGCTCGGCCGGCACGCCGTGCAGCGCGCCGATGGCGTCCCGCAGGTCGCGGGCCGACCGGTCCGGATAGCGGTGCCACTCGACACGGGCGAGCTCGGCGGCCAGTGCGTCGCGCCAGGCTGCGGGCGGCGGCTCGGGCGACTCGTTGGTGTTCAACCTGACAGCGACCGAAACCTGCGGGGAGTGGTAGCCCTCCAGCGCCTGGAGGTCGTCGCGCACCGGCACCCGGGTCACCTGCCGACCCCCAGCCGCAACCGGATGGAATCGGCGTGGGCGGGCAGGCCTTCCTCCTCGGCCAACGCCACGACGTGCGCGCCGAGCGACCGGAGCCCGGCTTCGTCGACGTGGATGACGTGCACGTGCTTGGTGAAGTCCGCCACGGTGAGCGCCTCACCGAAGCGGGCCGAGCCGAACGTCGGGAGGACGTGCGACGGGCCGGCGACGTAGTCGCCCACGCTGGCCGGCGACCAGGCGCCGGTGAAGACCGCTCCGGCGTGGCGTACGAGAGGAAGCAGGGCCTCGGGATCGGCGACCATGAGCTCCAAGTGCTCCGGCGCGATGGCGTTGCTCACCGCGATGGCATCGGCCGGGGAGTCGACGAGCACCGCATGACCACCGCCGGCGAACGTCGCTTCGATGTCACGCCGGCGGGGGTTGCCCGCCACCAGCCGTTCGATGGCGGCGTCGACGGCATCGACTACCGCGGGCTCCCACGAGATCAGCCAGGCCAGTCCGTCCGGACCGTGCTCGGCCTGCACGATGACGTCGATGGCGGCGAAGTCCGCTTCCACCGATCCGTCGGCGACCACGACGACCTCGCTGGGACCGGCGAAGGAGGACGGCACGCCGACCAGGCCTTCCTGCGCGACCTCGCGCTTGGCGATGGCGACGTAGGCGTTGCCGGGCCCGACGATGACGTCGACCGGGTCGATCGTCTCCGTGCCGTACGCCAGCGCGGCCACGGCCTGCGCGCCGCCCATCCGGTACACCTCGTCTACCCCGGCCAGCGCGGCGGCGGCCAGCGTGGAATCGGGGATGGAGCCGTCGGCGGCCGGCGGCGTGGCGAGGACGACCTGAGGGACGCCGGCCACCTTGGCGACGACCGCCGTCATGAGCACGGTCGACGGATATCGGGCCCGCCCGCCCGGCACGTAGCACCCGGCGCGATCCACCGGCACCGTGCGCGTCCGGATCTCCACGCCGGCCTGCCGGAGCGACGCGTCGGGCGGCACCTGGGCCCGGTGATAGGTCTCGATGTTGTCCGCCGCCACCTCCAAGGCCTCCCGCAGCTCGTCGGAGATGCGGGTCAGCGCGGCCTTCAGCTCGGCGGCGGGTACGGCCAGGCTGTCCATGCGCACGCCGTCGAAGCGCTCGGTGAGGTCGAGCACGGCCCGGTCGCCTTCGCGCCGCACCTTCGCCAGGATGTCCCGCACCGCGGCGACGGGACCACCCTCGTCGAGCACGGGCCTCGGCAGCAGCTCCGCGAGCGCGCGTGACGTGACCGGCAGAGGACCACCGGTGGCGGCGGCGCGGAGATCGAGGCGCGAGAGCATCGGCGCCCGGGAGGCTACCGACGGCACCTGGAGGCGACCGAAAGGGTTCCTCGCCGACCGACGGTGTGAGACTGGCCGGCATGGCCCGTCACGCCGCCGAGGTCGCCACCATCCGCACCCTGGTCGAAGAGCTCCAGGCCCGCGTCCTCGGGCTCGCCCAGGACTGCGACGCCTCGGCACGCGAAGACCTGGGCCGGGCGCTGTTCGAGGCCGAGCGGTCCCTGCGCAGCGCCGGCCGTCAGCTGGCCCGGGCCGAGCGGTTGCTCACCTGAAAGGGTGGCAAAACGGCGGCGACGGCCCCTCGCGGGGCCGTCGCTCTGCCGCGACGCCAGGCGGCGGATCCCGGCATCGCTCTCAAACCAGGTGGCGGGAACCTGGTTGGTGGAGAAATGGTACCGCATTCAACCAAGCGTGCAAGCCCTCTCACCACTTTCTGCGTTTCTCACGACTTCAGCGGTCCGCCGAGGGGGCGACGGGGCTTTCGGCCCGTCGGCACCCGCGACGACGGGCAGATGTCGGCCAGGACGCACACCTCACAGCGCGGTGAGCGGGCGTCGCACACCCGCCGGCCGTGGAGGATCATCCGCAGGCTGAACCGACCGCGCTCTGCCGCCGGCAGGTAGGAGTTCAAGGTGTGCTCGACCTTCACGGGGTCTTGGTCGGTGGTGAGCCCGAGCCGGCGGCTCAACCGGCCGACGTGGGTGTCGACCGGGAGGCCGGGGAGGTCGAAGGCCACGCTGCGCACGACGTTGGCGGTCTTGCGGCCCACGCCCGGCAAGGTGACGAGATCGTCCAGTCGGGTCGGCACCTGGCCGTCGAAGCGCTCGACCAGCGCCTGCGCCATGCCCACCAGGCTGCGTGACTTGTTGGCGTAGAAGCCGGTCGACCGGACGATGTCCTCGAGCTCCGGGAGCGAGGCACCGGCCAGCGCCTCGGGCGTCGGGTACCGCGCGAAGAGCTTCGGGGTCACCATGTTCACGCGGACGTCCGTCGTCTGCGCCGAGAGGATGGTCGCGGCCAGGAGCTGGAAGGGGTCCTCGTGATCGAGCTCGCACTTCGCTTCCGGGTACTCGAGCGCCAGGCGCCTCGCCACCTCCCGGGCTCGTCCCTTGGGTGACCGCGGCCGGCGCGCCGCACCGTCGGAGGTGGCTGCCGCGGGCATCGGAGCCGCAGGCTACGTCCCCGGTAGCCTGCGGGACCGTGCGGTGCCTGGAGATCAAGCGCCAGATGACGCCGACCGACATCGCCGAGGTCTCCGGGCTGTTGGCCGCCGCGGAGCGAGCCGACGGTCATCGCCCGCTGGACGACCACGCCTGGCTGGACCTGGTGGAAGGAGGCCGGCCGGGCTTCGCCGGCCTCGTGGCGTGGGAGCCCGGACACGACCACCCTGTCGCATATGCCCAGGTCTCCAGGGGCAACAATTCCTGGGCGCTGGAGCTCGTGGTCGATCCCCACCACCGCTACGAGATGGCGACCATCGGTCCCGAGCTGCTCGACGCCGCGGTCAGCGTGATCGCCGACAGCGGTGGTGGACACGTCCACTGGTGGGTGTTCGAGCCCACCGCCGCGCACGACGCCCTGGCCAGCGAGGTCGGGCTCGCCCCAGGCCGGACCTTGCTGCAGATGCGACGTGCACTGCCGTTGAACGTCGCGACTGGCCTGTCCACCCGCCCCTTCCGCGTGGGCAAGGACGAGCAGGCGTGGCTGGAGGTCAACAACCGGGCCTTCCACGCCCACCCCGAGCAGGGCGGTTGGAGCGTCGACACGCTGCGGGCCCGGGAGAAGGAGCCCTGGTTCGATCCCGACGGCTTCCTCCTCCACGAGCGCGACGGGCGGCTGGCCGGCTTCTGCTGGACGAAGGTGCACACCGCGCACGACCCGCCGTTGGGCGAGATCTACGTCATCGCCGTCGACCCCGACTTCCACGGCCTGGGCCTCGGCCGGAAGCTCACGGTCGCGGGACTGGACCACCTCGCGGGCGCGGGGATCACGGTCGGCATGCTGTACGTGGACAACGACAACACGGCGGCCGTCTCGCTGTACGAGTCGCTCGGGTTCACCGTGCACCGCACCGACCGGGCCTACACCGGCGACATCCAGGCGTGACCCCTTCCACAGCCTCTTCTGTGGCCCCTGCGGACAGAGGGCCGCTGGCGGCGCGCACCCGGTACGGCGTCACGCGGAGCGAGCTCGGCGAGCTCCTCGCCGACCAACCCCGCTACCGCGTCGACCAGGTGTGGGACGGGCTGTACGCGCAGCTCTCACCGCTCGACGACCTCACCACCCTGCCCAGGTCGTTGCGCGACGAGCTGGGCGGCCGGCTGCCGGCGGCGCTCACGCTCGTGACGGAGCAGCTCGGCGACGGTGGCACGACGCGCAAGGCGCTGTGGCGTCTGGCCGACGGCGTCTTCGTGGAGTCGGTCTTGATGCTGTATCCGGAGCGGGCGACGGTCTGCGTCTCCACGCAGGCCGGATGCGCCATGGCGTGCGGGTTCTGCGCCACCGGCCAGGCCGGCTTCACCCGGCACCTGGCCGTCGGAGAGATCGTCGAACAGGTGGTGGAGGCGGCACGGGAGGCCCGCGCCGGTGGCCGGCGGCTGTCCAACGTCGTCTTCATGGGCATGGGCGAGCCGTTGGCCAACCTCGACCGTGTCTGGGCCGCGGTCGAGCGGCTCCACGACGACCTCGGCCTGTCGGCCCGCCACCTGACGATCTCCACCGTCGGGCTGGTCCCGGGGATCGACCGCCTGGCCGCCGCCGCACTGCCCGTCAACCTCGCGGTGTCGCTGCATGCCGCGAACGACACCCTTCGCGACGAGCTGGTGCCGGTGAACCGCCGCTACCCGCTGAACGTCCTGATGGCCGCGTGTGCGCGCTACCTCGAGGCCAAGGGACGGCGCCTGAGCTTCGAGTGGGCGTTGATCGACGGGGTCAACGACCGGGTCAGCGATGCGGACGAGCTGGCCGCCCTCTGCCGCAGCCTGCCGCTACCGCCCCACGTGAACCTCATCCCCCTCAACCCGACCCCCGGCTGGCCGACGAAGGGCACGGCGCCGGCCGGCGTGCAGCTGTTCCGGCAACTGCTGGTGGCCCGCGGGGTCAACGCAACCGTCCGCCGGAACCGCGGCACCGACATCGACGCCGCCTGCGGTCAGCTCGCGGCAGGTCAGCCCATCGAGCTCACAGCACCTGGTACACGTCGTAGCTGACGTCGCCGTCGCCGACGCTTCCCAAGCCGATCGCCTGCACGCTGTTGAGCCACGCATAGCGCTCGTCGCCGGTCTCGAACAGCGGGGCCGAGCGGATGCGGGTCGCTCCGTCGGTGAAGATCCCGTTGTACTGCATGAGGATCAGGGCCCCGTCGTCCGTCTCGAGGAGGAGCCGCACGTCCAGGCGGCCCGAGCCGTCGGCCCGCAGCGTCACCCAGTCACCGCCCGGGCCCTTGACGGTGCCGTTGAGGCGGGGCCCCTCGAAGGTGCCGCCGGTGACGCCGATGACGAGGCGCGTCCCTTGCGGACCGTTGGCGATCAGGCCCGCCGTCTCCGTGACGGCGGTGATCGTCAACAGGTGCTCGACGGGGATGCTGGTCTCAGGCATGCGGCGCAGCCTGGCACACGCCACTCAGGGGGCGTCGAGGTAGCGGGGGTTGGCGACGGCCAGCTTGTCCCGTACGGACGCCGCGACGACCGCCTTGACCTCGTCCAACCGGTCGTCCAGCTCGCCCGAGCGGATGCGTCGCGCCAGCTCGGCGTCGTCGGCCACTCCGAGCCGGGCCAGGCGCTCGACGTGGGCCTCGGCCTGGTCGGGGCCGAGCACCAACTCGCGCTCCACGATGGCCAGCATGTTGACGGCCACCCGGGCGTGGAACCGGAGCCGACCGTCGGCCTCTGGCGCCACGTCGCGCTCCAGCCACTCCCGGACAGCCTCCACGAGCTGGACGGCGGTGGGCACATCGTGCGGTGCTGTCATCGCTCACCCATGAGCGCGAGCAGGTCGTGCTCGTTCTCGCACACCCGGCGGCCGATGGCCGCCAGCTCATGGCTGCGGGAGGCGCCGGTGAGGTGGGCGCTGGCCTGCATGATGCACATGATCCCCCACTTGAGGGTGCCCAAGCACCTCCCACCACCGGACGACCTCGGGATCGACTTGCCGGCCCGACGCCCCGCTGTACGCGTCGAAGAGATCCCGGTACTCGCCCAGGCCGGCGACCGGCCCGCGGCCACCGAAGCGCCACGCCTTCACGCACAGCCAGCCGAGGTCCTCCATCGGATCCCCGACGTGGGCCAGCTCCCAGTCCAGCACCGCAGCCAGCCCGTCGCCGTCGACGATGACGTTGCCGAGGCGGAAGTCGCCGTGGACGATGGCCTCGCCGGCCGGAGGCGGCCGGCGATCGGCCAGCCAGCGGAACGCCAGCTCGAAGGCGGGGTGGGGCTCACCCAGGAGATCGAGGGCCTCCCGATACTGCTGCACCTGGTCCACGGACGTCAGCTCCGGCACCGCGGCGGGCGGGAGCTGGTGGAGCGCGGCCAGCGCGCGTCCCAGCTGGCCGGGCAGGACGGTGCGGGCCTTGGCGAACTCCTCGTCGCGCAGGATCTTGCGGGCGATCGTCTCGCCGTCGACGCGCCGCACGACCATGTAGGCGGCGCCAAGGGCGTCGTCCCCAGGGCCGCTGGCCACCACCTCGGCCACGGGCACACCCGCACTGCGAGCGACCCGCAGCACCGCGACCTCGACCGCCATGTCCCGTTCGCTGCCCGGCCGCTGTCGTTGCAGGATCAACGACTCTCGCTGGTCGTCCGCGGCACGGGCCGCGAACGACCAGGTCTCGCGCGACGCGCCACCCGAGAGCTGCCGCAGGTCGAGGATCTCCGCTCCACCCAGCACGGTGGCGAGGCCTTCGGCCACGTCCGCCCGTGAGGTGCTCACCCGCAGGCGCCGCGAGTCGCCGGGTAGGGGTTGACCGCCGACCCTCCCCCAGGATGGATCTCGAAGTGGAGGTGAGGGGTCCCTCGGGCGTTGCCGGTGTCGCCCACGTAGCCGATCACGTCGCCGGCGTTGACGGTCCCGGTGTTCCCGTAGCGATCGAAGTGCGCGTAGTAGTAGGTGTTGCCGTCCGATCCGTTCAGCCACAGCGCGTTGCCGCCCAGCCGGTTGCGGGAGATGCGGATCGTCCCGGACACGACCGCCACCGACGGCGTGCCGCGTGGACTGATCAGGTCGACGCCCTGGTGGCGCCGGCCCCCGCTGCGGGCCGCACCCCACGTGTCCACGAAGCTGAACGACCCGGCCAGAGGGCAGTACATGCCCGAGCCCATGTAGATGCGAGCCGGTGCCGAATTGCCGCCCCCGCCGCCGGACGACGCCGCCCGGGCAGCCTGTTCAGCGGCCGCCTTGACGGCAGCCGCCCGAGCCTGGCGGCGCCGCTCGGCCAGCGCGGCCTCCAGCGCGCGGCGCACCGCGGCGTCCTTCTTGCGCTTCTGCTCGGTCCGCTGGAGCGCCACGATCTTCTTGTCGAGCTGCTTGCGCAGTGACGGCCAGGTTCTCCGCCGCTTCTTGGGACTGGCGCTTGGCCGTCTCGAGCAGCGCCTTCGTCCGTTCGAGGTCCTCCACGGTCGCCTCGTACGCCTCGACGTCCTGCGCGCTGGCCTGGGCGGCGGTCTCCGCGTACTGATCGGCCTGGAGCTGGTCGCCCACCCCGCCGCCCAGGATGAACCCGCCGGCGTCGAACCCGCCCTGCACGTAGCGCAGGACGGCGAGCTGCTGGACCGACTGCCGCAGCTGCGCGACCTGGGCTTCGACGACGGCCTGCTGCGCGGTGACCCTGGCCAGCTCGTCCTCGGTCCGCGCCACTTCGGACTCGGCGTCGGCGAAGGCCTGGGCCGCGACGTCGGCCTGCTGACGGGCCTTCAGGATCTCGCGTGCCGCTTGCTGCGCCGCACGCTCGTCCTCGTCGGCCGACTGCGCGGCCGCTCGGCTCACCCCGCCCAGGACCGCGGGCGCCACCGTGGCCAGGAGCGCGCCGAGGGCGAGCACCGTGGCGAGCACGGACAGACGGGCGCGACGAAACGGCATGACGGGCCGTGAGGCTACCGATTGTTGCGGTTTGTTTACGGTCACGCTCGGGACGCGCTCCCCCAAGGGCAGCCCCGACTCCGCGTGCGCTTCCCGACAGTACCCCACCCCGACCGCTACCGTCTCCGGGACCATGCCGCCCCAGAGTCCGACTCCTCTCCGTCTGACCGGGGTCCGCCTGGTCCGCGAGGGCAGGACCATCCTCGCTCCGCTCGACTGGCAGGTCGGCGAGGGCGAGCGGTGGATCGTCCTGGGCGCCAACGGCAGCGGCAAGACCACACTCATCCAGATCGCAGGGCTCTACCTGCACCCGAGCAACGGCACGGTCGAGGTGCTCGGCGAGACGCTCGGGCGCTGCGACGTCCGCACCGTCCGGCAGCGGATCGGCTTCGCGTCGGCGGCCCTGGCGGACCAGCTCCGACCGCAGCTCAGCGCCCTCGACGCGGTGATGACGGCGCGGTACGCCGCGCTCGAGCCGTGGTGGCACCGCTACACCGACGACGACCGCGCCGCGGCCCTGAAGGCGCTGGCGCGGATGGGTGTGGAGAGCTACGCCGACCGCACGATCGGCACCCTCTCGTCGGGTGAGCGCCAGCGGGTCCTGCTGGCCCGCGCCCTGCTCAGCGAGCCAGGTCTCCTCCTGCTGGACGAGCCCACCGCCCGACTTGATCTCGGCGGCCGGGAGGCCACGGTGACCGCGCTCAGCGAGCTGGCCCGCGACCCCACCGCCCCGCCCACTGTCATGGTGACGCACCACGTGGAGGAGATCCCGCCCGGGTTCGACCACCTGCTCGTGCTCCGGGAGGGCGAGGTCGTGGCGATGGGCCTGCTGGAGGACACGCTCACCGGCTCGGTGCTCACCGACGCGTTCGGGCTCCCCCTCGCCATCGAACGCCGGCCCGACGGCCGGCTGACCGCCTGGGCCCGCTGAGGTCGCCCGCTTCCAGGCGGGCGCGTCGGATCGTCAGGTGGCGCTGACGAGGCCGAGGAGACGGTCCCGGCCCCGCTCGACCTCCTCGGACAGCAGCCGCTCGAGGACCGGGCCCCACAGCCCGCCGCCGTAGTGCAGCCGCATCAGCAGGGCGCTCCCCGCCGGTCGCCGGCTCACCTCGGCCCGGAGCATCCAGTGGGAGTGGTGGCGCCCATCGGTCTCGCGGCGCTCGAACACGGCCAACGACGGCTCCACCAGTTCGGTCCTGACCATGCGGAGGCGCTTGGAGCGGGCGAACGGGCCGAGCCGTCCCCGCAGATCGACCGACCATGCCGGCGCGTCCGCCTCCCTGCCGGCCGCGTCCCCGCCGGCCGCCGGCAGCGCCACGGCCCGCTCGACGATTCCCAGCCAGGACGGGTAGCGAGCCAGGTCGTCGACCCAGGCGAAGAGCTCCTCCGGCGGGCAGGGCGCCTCCATCGAGGCGGTGAGGTCCACGAACGCAGTATGGCGGGCGGCGCTGCGCTCAGGCCCCGGGCGCGCGTTGGCGAGTCCCTGAACCCTTCACCTGACCGAACGCCCGGCTCAGGAGGGGCGAGGTGGCGTTGAGCAGACCGTCGAGGTCGTCGTCGACCACGAAGGCCGGTGTCCACGCCGCCGGCGGAGTGGCGTCCACCGGTTCCTCGTCGGGCGCCACCTCCTCCAGGACCACCGGCGCCTCAGCGGTGGTCGGGAGCGGCAACGGCACGACCTCGCCCCCGGCCCGGGCCGGGCGGGAAGGCCGGCGGGTGGGCCGCTCGCGCGCGGCCGGTGCCGTGGCGAACAGGTGCTCGGCCGAGCGACGATCCTCCAGCCACCACCCCTGCGGCACCACCATGGCGTCGGCGTGGCGGCGACACAGGCGACCGTGGTGCACGCCGGCTCCGGCGCCGCCGGCCACGTAGGGCTCCAGCCAGGCCACCGCCCGGGCCGGATCGAAGCCGTAGGCCACGACCGCCGGTTCGGCGCACGCCGGACGCTCGCACTGCTGGGCCACGATCGAACGCTAATCGGGCGCCGCCTGCCGGGCCGGGATACGGCCGGCACGGCGGGCACGGCACCGGGCCTCGGCGCGCCCCATCGGCTCCCAGAGGGCGATGGCCGCGCCGTACACCGCCGCGAGCACGGCGGCCGCCGTCGGCAGCACCACCCAGGTGGGCACGGGCCGGAGCGAGCGGGACTCGATCCACCACGGCCCGCCGGCGGAGAGGTCGAGCGGGCCCCCCACGCCGGGGGCGGCGAGGACGTGCGCCCACAGCGTCCACGCGATCATCCGGCACAGGCCGAAGAAGAACAGCCCGCGGTAGAGCGCCACGAGCGCCCGCTCCGGCATCACGGTTCCGAGCCGCCGCCACAGACCGGGTTCGGCGGGGACGACCTCGGCGCGCCAGTGGTCCCGGGTCAGCGCCCGCCACGAGCACAGCAGCGCGACCAGCCAGACCACATCAGCGACCATGCCGAAGCTGCTGTAGTACGCCGCCGCGTCCAGGTACTTCCCGCCCTCCGACGTGGCGCCGTACGCCCACAGTTGCAAGGTGAACGACGCCGTGCTGAACGGGAACAGCAGCATGACGCCGGCGGTGTCACCGAGATCGGTCACGACGTGCACGACGCACCCGAGCGCGACCCCCACGGTCACGGCGCGGTTGTGGCGGCACAGCCACACGAACGCGGCAACCACCAAGCCGAAGGTGACGGTGTGCGTGATGCCCATGCCCGGCCAGCCCCGGTGCCACTGGTGCGGGACCGACGCGCCGTAGTGCCGTTCGCCGATGGTGAACCCGTAGACCCAGAACTTGGACAGGAAGTCGGGGATGAAGTCGCCGGCCGCCACCGCCCAGAAGCTCACGCCACCCCGCATCCGGCGCGGGAGGTGGGCATGCACCAGGTACACCTCGAACTGGTGGGCGGCCCAGCTCACGGCGGCCTCCGCCAGGGCCGCCGCGGGCGCCCCCGGTGGACGGCGCGTCGATGGCTCCGGCCGCGACGTCGAACACCACCGGCCCGAACCACAGCGTGGCCACCACCCAGGCCGGCCCCACCAGCCAGGTGAGGAGCGCCTTGTGCGCGCTGCCGGCGGCGATGTAGGTGACGCCGGCGACCACGTACCACGCCCACTCGGCGCCCGGCGACAGCGTCCGCTCGCGGCACTCGTCGATCGGTGGCAGGCGCGCGGACACGCCCTGCATCGTCGGGCGCGTGCCGTCCCGCGGGCATCGGGCCGCGGTCCTGTCATCGGCCCGGGCGGCGCCCGGGACAAACCGGTTCGGCTAGCTGTAGCGGCGCTGACGGCGGGCGCCTAGGACGGCTCCCACCGCCATGAGGGCGATGCTCGTCACCAGGATCATGGTGGCCAGCTCAGTCCGCCCAGATTCAGTCGGGGGGCATGTAGGGGATGAGGCGACCGTCGGTGTCGTGCCGCCGGCGGCTGATGGATCGCCCGGTCACCTCTTTCGCCTCGATGCGGATCCAGTGGTCCTTCGGTCCGGGCGCCCACGGGTGCAACGGCAGCCGAGTGACGTCGTCCAGCTCGACCGGATCGGTCACCTCGGCGGCGCCACCCTTGACCAGGACGCTCCAGCCGGTCTCGACGAGCGCGTCCACCTCGTCGAGCTCGAAGCAGACCCGAGCGCCGTGACAGAGCGTCTCGAGCAGCGAACTGCGCCCGGTGCGGAACACGATGCTTGTCCCGTCGACGTGGTAGTTGACCGGAAGGACGACCGGGGTCCCATCCACGATGAACCCGACGCGGCCGACGGGGCGGCGCGCCAGGAGACGCCAGCAGACCTGCGGCTCGAGGTCCTCGACCCACACCTCGGCTTCCGGACCGGCGGCGAACTCAGAGGTATCCATGGGACGAGCCTGACCGCCGCCGGTCCTCCGCACCAGTGCCGAAGGTCCCGTCAACGCCCCGACGGGAGCTCGTGCACCTCGACCAGGGCGAAGGAAGCCGCGTGCTCGGGATGGTCGTGCACCACGTGGTCCTTGACCTCGTTGGCCAACAGGAAGCCGAGCTCGCAGTAGGGGCAGTGGTGAACATGGAGATCATCGGTCATGACCCAATGGGACACCCGCAGGCCACGGGCGGCAAGGGCGCAAGGTCCCGGCGTGCCGCTCTCGCCTACCGCCCGAGCACCGTGGTGGCCACCGTGTCGATCATGCGCAGGATGGCGTCGGCGGGGACCGGATCGTGGCGGCTGGAGCCGGGCTCGTCGGCGCGTGGCAGCAGCACGAGTCGATCGATGCCCAGGCCCTCGTAGTACTCGGCCGCCTCGGCGTCGAAGCGCCCGGACGGCGTGATCGTCAACTCGAGTCGGCCGAGCTCGGCCGGACGCTCGTAGCGGTCGAGGTCGGCCCGGATCGCGTCGACCGCCTCGCGAGCCCGTTCCCGGTTGGCGTTGAACACGTACCAGCCGTTCGCCTTCGTGACGGCCCGCCGACGTGCCGGCGCACTCACCCCACCGATGACGACGGGCGGCCCACCCGGAGCGGTCGGCCGGGGGAGGGCGTCGACGCCGGCGAAGTCGACGTAGCGGCCGTGGTACTCCGGCTCGTCCATCGTCCAGAGCGCACGCATGGCGTCGAGGTGCTCATCCATGCGGCCGGCGCGCTCGTCCAGGCCCACCCCCATCGCCGCGAACTCGGGCTCGAGGTAGCCGGCGCCGATCCCGACGATCAGGCGGCCCCGCGCGACCTGGTCGACGCTGGCCAGCTGCTTGGCGAGGGACACCGGGTGGTGCAGCGGCAGCTCGATGATGCCGCTGGCCACCTTGATCGTGGACGTGTGGGCGGCGACGAGGGTGAGCGCGACGAGCGTGTCGAGGAACGGGAGGGTCGCCGGGATGGTGAAGCCCTCGGGGGGCGTGGTCGGGAGCACGAGGTGCTCGCCCGTCCACACGGAATCGAACCCGGCCGCCTCCGCGTGCCGGGCGACGCGCACGGCCGCCTCGGGGTCCGCACACGTCCCGTAGTTGATGGCGAAGAGACCGATCTCCATGCGGGCCATTCTCGTTCGGGCATCGCCGGCCGTGGGCGTGTAGCGGTGCCCGCCGGCGGGTACCCCGCGCCCACTGCGACCAGAAGGAGGAGTGATGCCGTCGAAGTCGGCCAACGTCAAGAACGAGAAGCAGTACGAGGCCCTGAAGGACAAGGGCATGTCCAAGGAGCGGGCTGCCAAGATCGCCAACTCGCCCAAGGCCTCGGAGCACGGCGGGAAGGCATCGCACTCCGGCAGCGGCAAGAGCAACCAGGGCGGCACGACGGCCCAGCACAAGGCCGCCGGACGCAAGGGCGGGAAGGCCACCGCGAAGAAGCACTGAGCAGCTGGCGATGAGTGCGGCCCGCTCTGGTCGTCCTCACTGTGGGGCAGGAGGAGATCCGCCATGGCCATCGTCACTGTTCTCGACCACGTCACGCTGGACGGCGTGATGCAGGCGCCCGGTCGCGCCGACGAGGATCCCCGCGACGGCTTCCCGTTCGGGGGCTGGGAGCCGCCTTACGGCGATGAGGTCATGGGCGAGAAGCTCGGCGCCGGCATGGCCTCCGGCGGCGCGCTGCTCCTCGGTCGGCGCACGTTCGAGGACCTCGCGGCGTCGTGGGAGCCGCAGGGCGACAGCAACCCGGTCGCCGCCCACATCAACCCGATGCCGAAGTACGTGGCATCACGCACGCTGAGGGCACCGCTCGGGTGGAACGCGACGCTGCTCGAGGGTGATGTCGCCGCCGCGGTGGAGGAGCTGCGGCGGGGCGACGCCGACCTCACCGTGCTCGGCAGCGGTGAGCTCGTCCAGACGCTCCTCCGCCACGGCCTGGTCGACCGGTTCGTCGTGTTGATCCACCCGCTCGTGCTGGGCACCGGCCGGCGGTTGTTCACGGACGGCAGCGAGCACACGCCTCTGCGTCTGGTCGAGTGCGTCACCACGACGACCGGCGTGCTCATCGCCACCTACGAACCGGCCTGAGCACCCGCCATAGACCATCTCCGTGGGCGATACGGGCCTCGATCCCATTACCTCCACGGTGTGAACGTCAGCCAGCCGTCCCATGCTGTCTGATGCGATGCGAACTACTAGGCATTTTGTCTCGCACCCGTTCCAGCGAATCCCACGCTGTACGCACAGTTGGGGTCCCCTATGGGGTCCCCTAATAACCGCGTCAGGAACCGGCTAGACGCGCTGCCTCACGGTGTGGGGTGGATACGCGTAGGCTGGGGGCACGCGTGTAGGCGCGGGAGGGGTGGATGCGCGTAGGCGCGTCGTGGGGTGGGTGCGCGTAGGCGCGTCAGCCCCTGGGTAGGTGCCCCGGACCGAAAAGCGGAGGGGCACATGGCGGTAAGTCCGGTTGACGTCGATCATCTGGGCGAGCGACGACTGTCGGGTCGTGAGGCAGCGGTGTGGTATGCGATCGCCTTTGTGACCTATGCCTTGGCCGGGATCTGGCAGAAGTGGCTCCTTACTTGGTTCGTCGGTCCTCTGTGGCTCGTGGCCACGGTGTGGTTCGGGCCAATCGCCTGGGATGTGTTGCAGCGCCGGGCTGGCCGAGCGACCGACCCATGAGCTGGGCCGCGCATCAGTTCGAGATCTACGCGATACAGGCGCACCTGCCCAAGCGATGGATGGGAAGGGTCAGCTTCTTCGGGATCTGGCTGGGCGATTTCACGCCAGACTTCCTCTCGAAGTTCTGGGTGTACGGCATCACCATCAACGGCCGTCACTATGGGTCATCGGTGCCCGAGCAATGGCACCGTGGTTGGCCGGGCATGGGCTTCACTCACACGTTAGGTTTTGGAATCGTAGTGGCCTTGTTGCTGTGGCTCTGGCGACGAAACCGCGCCTTCACTGTCGGCTATGTCTTGGGATTCGCCGCGCACGTCCTCACTGATGTGAGCGACAGTGTTGGCACGATGCTGCTCTTCCCCTTCTACACGATGAATTGGACTTTAGAGATCTGGGCGTATGCTGCCACCAAAGGCGGCGGCAAATACCTTGACGCAGCCGCGTACTACTCGAGCTTCGGCTTCGTCATGGATCTGTTCTGGCTGCTCGTCGTACTGGCGGGATGGCGTGTGCTCACCCGCGACTTCTGGCGCCAAAATGTCGTGCCGCCAGACGCGCACGGCTGGGCTCAACTTGGCCGTGTGATGCCCGAGCGAGCCCTGCTCGCTCTGTATCGAGCGACCTTCTTCTTCGGGATCGCTCGCATGGTCGCTTGGTTCACTTGGGCCCATCTCATCGCAACGCCAGTAATCGACGGACAGTCACGTCGAGGCTATCCCTTTGATTGGTCTTGGACCGCGCCGTGGTGGATCCAGGCCCGCAGCCTTCCGAACGTGAACCCGTGGATCGTGCTTCCCGTGGCGGTAGCGCTTCTGGCGAGCGTCTATATGGCGCTCAGCAAACTTTGGGACCCTATGGGTAGGGCCGAAGCTCGCTTCCGAGCACGAAAACGAGCAGCAGGGCTGTCCGCGTAGGTCCAGCAATCCGCGGCCGCCACCGTCTCAGCATCGAGCACAGCGACCGGATCGAGATCAAGGGCCCGAAGAAACGCCACGGTTCGCACGTCGCGAGCCACCAGATCCGATTCCGCAACGAGCCCCAGCCGCGAGAGCGCCCGGTGTACCGGCTCCCGTGCGAGCGCGGCAACTACCAGTGTGGTCGTCAACGCCTGCTCGGCCTGGGTCACACAACTCTGGCACATTCCGCCTACGGTATCGCACCCCGAAGAGACCGACAGGCGACCTGGTGATCGTGGCCACGCGAACGGTCGCGGTCCACCCGAGGCGCTCTGACTCTTGAACGACGCCAGCTAAGGCGCTGGACTGGTCCTACCCGAACGGTGGGAACTGCTCGTCCACGGTGTCCACCAGGGCACGTATGGCGTCCCACAGCTGGGGTGCTTCCGCGGCGTGCCGCTGGACGGTGGCAGGGTCAGCGTTCCAGACGGCACCACGGACCGGCTTCGCTACACCAGCCATGGCTGCAGCCTGGACGCCTGGGGTGCCGGGAGAAAGGGGCATGGCAGGACTCTCCTTCGTGGGGGATTCAGGTTGTGGTCCTGCCTTCCCTGCGGTCTAGCAGATGCGTACGGACGTTCGCATGGTGGCCCTGCGGTCGTCCCCACGCTGCCTGTGTGCCCGTCTGCTGCGTGCGACGGTCTGCGATGGATTCAGGGTGCCCGTTGCGGTCCTGGGGCCAGAGGACGGCCCTAAGCCAGCGCGGCTTCTAGGTCACGGCGCGTGACGTGCTCCGCGCCGCGACCCCCACCTACCACCACGCCAGCCACCACCCCCAGGGGCCAGTAGGCAGACCGCAGCGCGTCCGTGGCACAGTCACGGCGCACAGGGCAGCTGGTGCACAGAGTCTGGGCGCGCTGGACCGCGTTGGGGTCCAGACGGTGGCCGCGGGAAGCCCAGGGGTCCCCTATCCACTTTGGGCTGGACCGGTCTAACGCGAAAGTCCTAGTAGATCCGTGGGCGATACGGGCCTCGATCCCATGACCTCCACGGTGTGAACGTGGCGCTCTTCCAACTGAGCTAATCGCCCTCAGCGGCCTGAAACCCTACCACCGAGGTCCCGGCCGCCCCGGGCCCGGACCCCGCGCCGACCACATCGCTTGTGCCACGGACGGATGCACCCGGCGGAGGTCGGAGTCGAACGCGCCGGGATCGGCGCGATCTCCTCAGAGATCCGCCGCGGGGGCAGCGGGACCGGTCCGCAGATCCCTCTGATGGCCGCCGCGCCGGGAAGGGAGGCCAGCCTTGGCGTCAGCCTGGAACGGTCAGTCCCGGCTGATGCAGACCAGGCGGACGCCGTCGAGGCTGTAGTAGCCCTCGGTGCCGAGCGGGCACGCGGCCCGGGCGGCCACGATGGCCTCCGTCACGCCGATGTGCGGACCGCCACACGTCGTCTCGACGGCCCGGGCCCGGGAGTCGAGGACGATGCACGAGCCGATGCCGACGACGCCGTCCACGCTCTCCCCGGGCACGGTGGTGCCGGAGCCGCCACCCAGCCCGTCGCGCGCGTAGGCGGTGAAGAGGAAGATGCCGCCCAGCACCCCGAGCACGAGCATCCACGGCAGGGCCACGGCGAAGAAGGACCGGCCCTCCTCCGCCTCTGCGACGGGCGCGGGACGAGGCACCGTCGACGCGGGCGCGCCGACGACGACCGCGCGTGGCCGGAGCGAGGCGTCGTAGTTCGCCCGGCGCGCCGGATCGCCGAGCACCCGCCACGCTTCGTTGACCGCGGCCATGGCGGCCTCGGAGCCCGGCCCACCCCGGTCCGGATGGACACGCTGGGCCAGGCGCCGGTAGGCGGCGCGGATGTCCGCCTGGCTGGCACCCGGATCGACCCCGAGACGCTCGTACAACGTGGCGATGTGCGGACCGTAGACCGGCGACCCCGCCCGGTGCTCAGAGAGGGACCGGCCCGCCGGCCCGCCAGTACTCCCCTCCAGCGCGGTCCAGGAACCCCTCGTCGACCAGGTAGCGGCGAAGGGCCGCGGTGTCCGGGTGCCAGCGGCCGAGCAGCAGGTTGACCATCGACTCGCTGTAGCGGCGGCCGGGCTCGAACTCCTGGGCCAGGAGCTCGAGGACGACGAGGCGCTTCGTGTGGCTGCTCGGGATCGACATCAGCCGGCCGTCCCTCACGAACCTGCTCAGGACCAGCGTGGCCTCGTCGGTCGGCCCCACCGGACCCGCCGCGACGGCCCGGCTAGAGGCTTCTCCGCCGGCCCCACCGCCGCCCGCTCCGGCCCGAGCCGCGGCGGCGAACGCCTGCTCCAGGAGCACGAGCGTGCCGTCGCTCCCCCGCTCGACCAGCCCGGCGTCCGCGAGCCGGGCCAGGGCGCGTCCGGCCCGGGCGACAGTGAGCGATGACGCCTCCACCACGGCGTCCGTGTCCACCGCGCCGAGTACCAACGCCGCCACCACGCGTCGCCGGTCGTCGTCGGCCAGGAGGCCCACCAGCCTGGCGGCGTCGATCGGCGGGAGGGCCGGGAACGGCTCCTCCAGCGGGCTCTCCACCGGCGGCCCGATCAGTAACCGAGCTCGGGCTCCACCGGCCCGATCAGCTCCTCGCCCTCGGCGAAGCGGCGGACGTTGGCGGTGATGCGGGCCGCCAGCAGCGGCTTGGCCATCTCGGGCGTGTTGCCGACGTGCGGGGTGATGAAGCAGTTCGGCAGCCCGAACAGCGGATGGCCCGCAGGGAGCGGCTCCGGTTCGGTGACGTCGAGACCGGCTCCGCCGATGGTGCCCGAGCGCAGCGCGACCACGAGGTCGTCCGTGACGACGTGGGCGCCGCGAGCGACGTTGATCAACCAGGCGTGGCGCTCCATGAGGGACAGCTCGTCGGCGCTGATGATGCCGATCGTCTCGGGCGTGAGCGCCGAGCGCGAGGAACACCGCGTCGGCGCCCGGGAGCGCGTCGTAGTAGCGGTCGGCCTCGAGCACGTCGTCGGCGCCGTCCATGGGTTGCACCCGGTTGCGGACCACGGTGACGTGGCAGTCGAAGGGTTGCAGCAGCCGCAGGAGCGACTCCGTGATCCCGCCGCCGCCGAGGATCGTCACCCGGCCGCCCAGGAGGTTGCGGCCCTGTGGCCCCTCCCACTTGTCGGCACGGGCGTACGTGCCGAGGCCCCGCAGCCCGGACACGGCCAGCGTCAGCGCCAGCTCCGCGACCGGCTCGGCGTAGACGCCCTTGCCACAGGTCCAGAGGCGCTCGTCGTCGATGAGGTGCACGTACTCCTCCACCCCGGCGAAGGGCAGCTGGACCCAACGGAGGTCCGGAGCGTCGTGGAGGGCATCAGCCAGGCCGGCGGGGTCACGGGGGTTGGCCCAGATCAGCGCCTCCGCCTTGTCGACAGGGACCAGGTGGCCGCCTCCCTCGATGATGGCGGTCTGCAGCCACTCGGGGGCGCCTTCGGGAGCCAGGGCGACGCGAGGAGGGTTGCGGCTCGGATGGCGGGTGGTACTTGGCATGTGCAGGCGGACGCTAGCGCTCGCCCCGCGCGTCGGGGCAAGCCCTTCATGACGCCTTCCTTGCCGGGTGGGCGGTCGCGGCGCGAGAGTCCGTGGCGATGAGCGCTGACCCGCCTCGCCGCTCGTCCCACCGGCGGAACGGTCCCAGCCACAACGGGCCCAGCCACGACGGACACGGCCTCGACGACACCGACCGGGCGATCATCGAGCAGCTCCAGTTCGACGGCCGCCTCCCCTACACCCGCTTGGCCTCGGCCGTGGGCCTCTCCGAGGCCGCGGTCCGCCAGCGTGTGCAGCGGCTGATCGACACCGGGGCCATGCAGGTCGTCGCCGTGACCGACCCGCTCTCGCTCGGTCTGCGCCGGATGGCGCTCATCGGCCTTCGTGTGGAGGGCGACACCAGCGCGGTGGCCGACGAGCTCGAGGCCTTCGCCGACATCGACTACCTCGTCGTCACGGCGGGCTCGTTCGACGTGCTGTGCGAGGTGGTCGTGGAGGACGACGCCGCGCTCCTCGCGCTGACCAACCGCATCCGCTCGGTGCCGGCGGTCCGCTCGACCGAGACGTTCATCTACCTCAGCCTCGTCAAGCAGACCTACGCATGGGGCGCGCATTGACAGCGGGGATCGAGCCACGGGAGGACAGCCGGCGATGACAGCACGAGGGACCCTCACGGTCGGGGTGCCGAAGGAGACGAAGACGGCCGAGCACCGCGTGGCGCTGACCCCCGACGGCGTGCGCGAGCTCGAACGCCACGGTGTGGAGGTCTTCGTCGAGGCCGGCGCGGGCGTCGACTCCGCCGTCCCGGACGCGGACTTCGAGCGGGCCGGGGCGACGATCGTCCCCACCGCGGCCGACGCGTGGTCCAAGCAGATGGTCGTCAAGGTCAAGGAGCCGCAGGGAGAGGAGCTGACGTACCTGCGCTCGGACCTCACGCTGTTCACGTACCTCCACCTCGCCGCCTACCCCGAGGTGGCCAAGGCGCTCCTCGGCGCGGGGACGACCGGCATCGCCTACGAGACGGTCGAGAAGGCCGACGGCTCGCTGCCCCTCCTAGCGCCGATGTCCGAGGTGGCCGGTCGGCTGGCGCCGCAGATGGGGGCGCAGTTCCTGGAGCGGCACAACGGCGGCCGAGGCGTGCTGATGGGTGGCGCTCCCGGTGTCCGACCCGCGCGCGTCGTGGTGCTGGGCGCGGGCAACGTCGGGTGGAACGCGGCCTGGATCGCGGCGGGCATGGAGGCCGAGGTCTTCCTGCTCGACAAGAACCTCGACCGGTTGCGCTGGGTCGACCAGATCAACAAGGGCCGCATCATGACGTTGGCGTCGAACCGGGGCACGGTGGAGCGGACCGTGGCCGAAGCGGATCTGGTCATCGGCGCCGTGCTCGTCGCCGGGGG